>NZ_VNJI01000001.1 GCF_007786445.1 Paenibacillus cremeus
CCCGTCCCGTCCCGTCCCGTCCCGTCCCGTCCCGTCCCGTCCCGTCCCGTCCCGTCCCGTCCCGTCCCGTCCCGTCCCGTCCCGTCCCGTCCCGTCCCGTCCCGTCCCGTCCCGTCCCGTCCCACAAACATTTCCCGAGCAATAATCCCGATTCCACGCGCTCCCGAGCCACTCAATCTAATGATTATCCCCTGACCCTCTCATGATTATAGGGGGACGCCATGCTTGTTTTGCTAGGTGCCATCAATCAGGCTTTATCATGATTGTATCCGGTTACAAAATAGGATGCTATGATCGACTCATCACCAAACCAATCCAACGCTTACCATACAGAAAGGATGGGATCCCTTGAGTGTATCCACTGCGACCGACAGGCCGAAAACGGCGGTAACGCTCGCCGGCCAAGTGCTGCGAAAACGGCTGGTAAAAAATCGCTGGCTGTACTACATGCTGGCACCCGGTGTGCTGTATTTTATACTTTTTAAATACGCACCGATGTGGGGAATACTGATTGCCTTTCAAGACTATTCGCCGTTTACCGGCTTTTGGGGCAGCCCGTGGATCGGCTTCGAGCACTTCACAACCTTTTTTAACGAGCCGCAGTTTGGGCAGCTGTTTGCTAATACGCTAATTCTCGCGGTCTATAACATCGTCTTTTTCTTTCCGCTTCCGATCATCATCGCGCTTCTCCTGAACGAGGTGCGCAAGGAAGTGTTCAAACGAACGGTTCAAAGCTTGATCTACATCCCGCATTTCATCTCCTGGGTGGTCGTGGTGGGGCTGGCGTACATTTTGTTCACGACGGAGGGCGGCATTGTCAACGAGATCATTACCTCCTACGGCGGGGAAAAAATCAATCTGCTGCTCAACAAAGACTGGTTCCGGACGATGATCATGGGCGAAATGATGTGGAAGGAAACCGGCTGGGGCACGATTTTGTTTCTGGCCGCACTGGCTGGGGTGGATACGCAGCTGTACGAAGCCGCCCGCATCGACGGTGCCGGACGGTGGAAGCAGCTGATTCATGTCACGCTCCCCGCGATCCGGGGCACGATTGTGGTGCTGCTCATCCTGCGCCTGGGCCACTTCCTCGATGTCGGGTTCGAGCAAATCTTCCTCATGCTCAATCCGATGAACCGTGAGGTCGGCGAGGTATTCGAGACGTATGTGTACGAACGAGGGATTCAGCAGGGGGACTTCAGTTATTCCACAGCGGTCAATTTGTTCAAATCGATCATCGGCATCACCTTGGTGGTGTGCGCCAATTTCTTTGCCAAGAAAGTGGGAGAAGAGGGCATCTACTAAGCGAAGAAGCCCACAGGTAGGCCGGAAAGGAGAGCCAATATGAAGGAATCGCTTGGCAGCAGGCTGTTTGATGTGTTTAACTACGTCTTTTTGGGATTTTGCGGCTTGGTCACGGTGCTGCCGTTCATTTATGTCGTAGGAGGGTCGTTCACCTCGCCGCAGGAGTTTATCAGCCGCAAGGTGGTCATATTTCCGCATCATCTGTCGCTGGAGGGCTATAAGTATATTTTTTCCACGAACGTGCTGCTCACCAGTCTCGGGGTCTCGATCTTCATTACGGTGGCGGGAACCGCGATCAATCTGCTGTTTACATGCCTGATGGCGTACCCGTTGTCGCGAAAAGATCTGGATGGCCGCCGAATCATCATGCTGGGCGTGGTGTTCTCGATGCTGTTCAGCGGGGGAATGATTCCGCTCTTTCTGGTGGTGAAAGCGCTGGGACTGATGAATTCCTTCTGGTCGCTGCTGCTGCCCGGAGCGATTAGCGCGTTTAACCTGATCGTGCTGAAAAATTTTTTCCAGGAGCTGCCCGAGGGGCTGGAGGAGGCGGCCAAAATCGACGGCTGCAACGACCTTCGCATCCTGTGGCAGATCGTACTTCCGCTGTCGCTGCCGGCGATTGCGACGTTCTCGCTCTTTTACGCGGTTGGACATTGGAACGCCTTCTTCCATGCCATCATGTACATCAATGACAACTACAAATGGCCGATTCAGGTTTGGCTGCGACAGATCGTCATCCTGTCCTCCGGGGGATTGGGCGATTCGGGGGGCTTTGACGCCAATTACGTCGTGCCGCCCGTACAGATTATTAAAATGGCGGTCATCGTCATCTCCACCGTGCCGATTTTGTGCGTGTATCCGTTTTTGCAGAAGCATTTTGCCAAGGGAGCTTTGATGGGCTCCGTAAAAGGATAAGAGCTGCTGCTCGAAAAAGGAGGAGCTATGCGGAGTACGGATCGTTTGGAGCGTTCGCCTCCCGTTGGATGAGGCCAGAGCTCGCACCAGTAAGCATGCAGCCTTTACATCTTACAATTACACTCTTGCATTGGAGGATGAGAAATGTCAGACAACCTGGCTCGTACGGCGGTAGTGGAAGATTGCCTCAATCTCATGCTGGCTTCGGAGCACATCTGTGAAGCCTTTAAGGAGGCGGGGCGAGAGCATGCGAATTTCGCACAGTTCGGCAGCTTCGCGTCTCCGGGAGACCAAATTGCGCTCCAGCAGCTGGCCAAATACAGGGAAAACTGGGAGTCCCATAAGTCGGTGAAGGAGGAGATCGGCTTCCGGTCGGCTCCGTTGGTACCGAAAACCAAAGCGGAATCCGTCCTGGCGTACGTACTGGGCTGGCTGTGTCATCGGGCGGCGGACAGCAAGCTGAAGCCGGGCTCGGCCGAAGCGGGCCTGTACCAGGATGCGCTGTTGTTTCACCGATTGTACGTGAACGAAGGCCAGACGCCGCAGGCTTACCGCAGCCCAGGCGCACCGCTCGAACAGGCCGCCACCATCGGCAGCAAGGAGCTGGCCGAACTGTTTCGCGAGCTGCAGCAGCGCTTTTTTATCGAGATGCACACGTACGTACCGGACGTGGACAATATCGAGGGCTGGTTCGACAAGCTGCACGTCCAGCTTAAGGAGCGCTCGGCGTACATGGACCGCTTCGCGGAAGCGCTGATGAACCCGGAGCCGGAAAAGGTGCAGCAGCACGTGGACGGCACGAATTTCTACAGCGACGAGGATGCGATTATTCGATTGACGCTGTCGATTCGCCAGGGGGCGCAGCCATCCCAAGCGGAGATCGAAGCGGCGTACGCAGCGGAGCCGAAGAGCCGATATGCCCAGGCTTTGAAGCAAGGCTATCGCAACCTGCTGAGTGCGAACGCATTTTTCACCGGAAGCATTGATCAAGGCCGATTGAGCGAACAGCTCGCGGTTTAATCCGATTCAAAATAATAAGGGGGCTCTTACATGAACACGCCAAGGAAATCCAAGTACATGCTAGGACTGGCTGGAAGTCTCTTAGTCACGACGGCGCTGGCCGCTTGCACCAGCAGCCCGCCTCCGGCGGCATCGGATTCGAAGCCGCAGGGCAATGCACCGGCCGCTTCACCCGACAGCGCACCTGCTAGCGCGCCGGCCAAAGAAGAGAAGCCGTTTGTGATCACCATGATGAACTTGTCTGTTCTGTCGGAGCCTCCGAAGGAGAACGATCCGGTCATTACTGCGGTCGAGAAGCTGACCAACACCGACCTGCAAATTCAATGGATACCTAACGGAACCTACGACGAGAAGGTCAACGCGACCGTAGCGTCGGGGCAGCTGCCGATGGTGCTGCTGGTCAGCACACCGGCTCCCTCCAACATTAAAAATGCCATGAAAGCCGGGCAGTTCTGGGAAATCGGCCCTTACCTGAAGGATTACCCGAATCTGCAGAAGGCGATCAATCCGCAGGTGCTCAAAAGTACGGCGGTCGGCGGGAAATATTATACGATCCCCCGCGCCCGTTCACTGGTGGGAGACGGCATGATTTACCGCACAGACTGGCTGAACAAGCTGGGCCTCAAGCCGCCGACGACGCTGGACGAAATGTACGAAGTCATTAAGGCCTTTGCACAGAAGGACCCGGACGGCAACGGGAAAAATGATACGATCGGCCTCGCCGAAGAGAAGAGCATCCGCGGCTTCAAGCTGATTCTGGCAGCTACAGGCGGCGGTAACGTTTGGGAGGTCAAGGACGGTAAGATCGTCCCGGCCCACGAAAGCAAAGCTTATCTGGATGCGATGAACTGGTATAAGCGCTTGTATCAGGAAAAGCTGATCAATCAAGATTTTGCCATTACCGAGCGGGTGCAAAATATTGATAACGGCAACAAAGGGCTGTTCGGCTTCCGGATGGGCGACAACGACTTTATTACGCGCCACACCGAGCTGTTCAAGCTGAATCCGTCGGCGGAGCTGGATACCTCCAGTATCCTCAAGGGCGTGAACGGCACCAAGCTGCTGATGGATACCGGGATGTCGGGCAGCTTCGTCATTCCGAAGCAAACCGTGAAGACGGAGGCCGACCTCAAGCGCATTTTGCAATACTTCGATAAGCTCTCCACACCGGAAGGTCAAAATATTTTTGAATGGGGTATCGAAGGCGTTCACTACACCGTTAAAAATGGCAAAGCGGACCGCACACCGGAGCAAGCGACGAAATACGCTTCCGAGGTCATTCAGATGGAGCAGGCGATGCAGGTGGCCGACGGCTCGCTGTCCATGGACGGTACGCTGGACAAATATACGGCGAAGTATAAGGCGGCCAAGAAGGAAGTCGCTGCTATTCCGAACGTATTCGTGGAAAATCCGGCTGCAGCCTACAGCTCCCCAACGTTTGACCAGAAGCGCACCCAGCTGGACAAAATCATCAGCGATGCCCGCGTGAAATACATCATGGGCGAAATTGATGAGAAGGGCTGGAAGGCGGCGCTGGACAGCTGGCAAAAATCCGGCGGCGACAAAGTGCTGGAAGAGCTGAACAAAGAGTACCAAGCCGACCCGAATAAAGCTAAATAATCGATAGAGCGGAGCGTGAGCGCGTGTCAGAAAATGTTACTCACACAGCGGTCGTCGAAGACTGCTTTAATATGATGTTTGCTACTTCCGATGCCATATGCGATGCGTTTAAAGATGCCGGACGCCATCATATTCAGTTCTCCCAATTCGGCAGCGTCACCCGTTCCGGAGACAAATTCACGATCCCGCTGCTGGAGAAGTACAGAACGAATTACGACGCCCGCAAGGACGAGGAGCAATTAGGCTACAAGCTGGCCTTCGTGCTGGGCTGGCTGTGCCACCGGGCGGCGGATCGCCAGATGAAGGTCGTCTTCCGCGAGGCGGAGCCGGAATCCAGGGAGTTCCCGACCGATTGCAGCATTTATCACGATGCATTTATTTTCCATAAGCTGTATGCGGATAACCGCAGCACGCCGTTTCCATATCGCACAGCCCATTTTGAAAAACGGATGGAGAGCCTGCCGGCAGCCGCCGAGGTGAAGGCGAATGCCGTGGCCAATACGTACCGCTACATGTGGCAGCGGTTCTTGCTCGAGTTGCAGACGTTCGTGCAGGATACGACGAATGTGGACACCTGGTTCGATAAGCTGCATGCGAAGCATCAGGAGCAGGTCATTCACTTGGATCGCTACGCGGAGGCGGCGCTGACGCCCGATCCGGTGAAGGTGAAGCGATTCATCGAAGACACGAACTTCTACAGTGAAGAGGACCGGATCATCCAGCTGACGCAAGCGCTGCGCAAGGGAGCGAAGCCGTCGCCGGAGGAAGTGGAAGCCGCGTTCGCGGAAGAGCCTTCGAGCCAGTATGCGCAAGCCGTGAAGATGGGTTACGGGTATTTGCGGAGCGCCAGCGCTTACTTCGAGGAGAAGATCGATCAGGACACGCTCAAGGATTGGCTCGATGTGGGCAAGAAGGGCAGAGACGGACAGTCGGTGTAACAGAAATTATAATATCATCCCATGAGCCGGACCGGTCTGACCGGTCCGGTATCTTACATATCAGGAGGAATTCCAATGAAAATTACGCAGCTTACCTGTTACTCTGCCAAAGGCCTGCTTTACATTAAGCTCGATACGGATGAGGGAATTTCAGGCTTCGGGGAATGCAGTCCCATGCAGATTGAAACGACGCTGCAAATCATCCGAAATGTCGTGAAGCCGCAGGTGATCGGCATGAGCCCGTTTGACGGCGAGCTGATCGAGGAGCGGGTCATGGCGAAGCATTACAAGATATCCGGCCAGCTGCTCGCGATGGCCTACAGCGGCGTCGAAATCGCCTGCTGGGACATTCGCGCGAAGGCGGCGAACCAGCCGTTGTACAATCTGCTTGGTGGCAAATACCGGCAAGAGGTTCCGCTGTACGGCTCCAGCATGAGCAGGGATTTGACCTATGAGCAGGAGGCTCAGAAGCTGCGGGAGGGTATCGACAAGTTTCAATTCAAGGCGGTCAAAATCAAGGTAGGACCAAGGATGGGGACGGGCCTTCCGGTGAATCTGCAGAACGATGTGGAGAAGGTGCGAACCGTCCGGGAAGCGATCGGCCCCGATGTGAAGCTGATGATCGACGGCAACAGCTCGTACACTTACATTCAAGCCGTGCAGCTGTACGACCGCATCAAGCAGTACGACCTCTATCATTACGAGGAGCCGTGCCCGTACTACGATATCGAAGCCTATGTGAAGCTGGCCAGCAACCTTCCGGTTCCGATCCATATCGGTGAGCAGGACTGGAATCTGTACACGTTCCGCGATTTTATCGCTCGGGGCGCTTGCCACATGTATGCGGCGGATCCGATCAAGTGCGGCGGCTTGTCCAATGCCAAGCGGGCGGCGGCGCTATGCCGGGCGTTCGGCATTCACTATATTCCGCATAATACGACGCGGGGCATCGGCTTTGCGGCGGCGCTGCATCTGGCGGCGAGCACGCCGGAATGCAATGGCTACTACGAGTATTCCATCGAGAAAGAGAATATTCGAGAGCAGTTTATTCAAGATTCGCTCAAGGTGAGCGACGGATATATCCAGGTGCCGGAAGGCCCAGGACTTGGCGTCGAGATCGATGTAGAAAAAATGGAAAAGCTTCTGCAAGTCACAAAGTAATGCCATAATCCCTCAAAATAAGGTGTATAATGGAAGAGCACAGGTTACTTACCTAATTTCCTTTTTGCTGGAGGTAGGCTTGTAGCAGGACAAACAGGTGGTGGCAGATCATGTTCAGGTTCAACCGATACTTGACGAAAATGATTGTATTCACAATCGGAGTCAGCACGCTCCCCATCATTTTGCTCGGCCTATTTTTTTACCTGAAAACCTCAGGAACGATCCAGAAAAAAGTGAATGACGGCAACGTGCTCATTCTGGAGCAGACGCGCCAGCGCATCGAGCAGGTGCTGGTGGCCTTCGATTTGCAGATTGAACGGCTGGCCGATAGCCCCTTTGTCTCCGAGGCGATGGATAAGGGGCTCGGCCCATCCCAATTTTTGCTGGTGCAAAGCTTGCTCAGCTCCATGTCGCGGGTGCAGACCCCCGATGTAGGCGTGAAGGACATTCATCTGCTGGATTTAAAGCGCGGAACGATTTTGGACAGCGGTGGATTGAATCCGCTTACAGACGCCGATTCGGTGATCGTCAAAAAATATCTCGGCATCGACCGCAGCAAATTTTGGATCGCAGAGAATGAGAGCAAGCTCCGCAGCCGGAATGGGGACCATTCCCTCACGATTAATTTGGTCAAAAAAATTCCGGCCTTCTCCGAAAATCCCGACGAGATGCTGATTGTTGAAATTCCCGGCAAACAGCTCCGCAGCTATTTATCCAAAAACAATACGCTGGGCCAAGTGATTATTCTAGACGAATCGTATCGCGTTTTGGCCACGCAGAACGAAGATATGCAGCTCGAGCCGCAAATGATGGATATGCTAATCTCCAAGCTGCGAGGATTGAACGAGCTCTCGGGCTTAATTGAAACCAGCCTGGGGCAAGGGCAGGTGGGCGTCGCTTACCAGCGCTCCTCGTTTAACGGCTGGGTATATATTTCCGTCATCCCGATTGAATTAATCCGCTTCGAATCGCGTCGTACGGGCGGCATCATTCTGGCTACCTGTATCGTCATGCTGCTGCTCGCGGTGGTCATTTCGCTAGCCGGCTCGCAGCGCATGTACGCCCCGATTTGGCGGCTGTATCAGTCGCTATTCTCGCAGCAGGATAAGGAGCGCAAGCGAGTCGACGAATTCCATATGATCAATGAGGGCTTCATGCGCATGCGCAATCGTCAGGTGCAGATGGCTGATCAGATCCGCAATCACACCCGGCAGCTGGAAGAATATTACGTGCTGAAGCTGGTCGGAGGGGAGCTCAAGCCTTCCCAGATCCATGAGAAGCTCGGGATGCTGGATGTGAACTTGAGCAAGTGGAAGCAAATGGCCGTTTTGACGGTCCAGATCGACACGCTGAAGGGCACCCGGTACAGTGAGCGGGACAGCGAGCTGCTGCTGTTTGCGCTCAGCAATATGGCCTGTGATTTGATTCCAGCCCAGGATCGGCTCGTGCCGGTCGTGGCCAAATCGTCCTTGGTGACGATCCTGTTCGACAACCCTCAGGTGACGGACGACTTCCGAACGTATCTGTTTTCCATAGCGACCAAGATTCAAAATGAGGTGGAGCATTATTTGTCGCTGCGCATCAGCATCGGGGTGAGCCGGTCGTACGGCGGGCTGAAGGACGTGAGCCGCGCCTACAAGGAAGCGATGGACGCGCTGAAGTACCGGGTCTTGTTCGGGCAGCGGACGATCCTGCATATCGATGACGTTCAGCCGGCGCATGTCGTCACGGCGGAATATCCGAAGGAGCTGGAGCGGCTAATTTGCGACGCGGTCAAAATGGCGGACAGGGACAAGGTCCCTGAGCTGGTGGATGCGTTTTTCGAGGACATTTCCGGGCAATATCATAACTATAACGACTATCAGATCGCGGTGACGCGATTTTTCGTCAATCTGATCCGGCTGCTGCAGGAAAGCGGCATTTCGCATTTGGAGCTGCTTGGAGATGATCCGCCATTGCTGGAGCAGCTGCATACGCTGACCTCTGTGGAGGATGTGCGGAACTGGTTCAAGACGCAGCTCATTGAGCCGATGGTGCGGGTGTACGACGAGCAGCGGAAAACGAAGTACCAGACCATCTCGCAGGAGGTGGTGCAGCTGATTCACGACCGCTACGATACCGACATTACCCTCGAGTCGTGCTCCAGTCTGCTCAATTACCACCCCAGCTACATCAGCAAGGTGCTGCGGCAGGAGCTGGGCATCAGCTTTAGCGACTATTTGCTGCATTTCCGGTTGAAAAAAGCGATGGAGATGCTGGAGAATACGGATATGAAAATTACCGAGATCGCCGAGAAGCTGCGCTACAACAACTCGCAGAACTTTATCCGCTCCTTCCGGAAGCTGGCGGGTATGACGCCCGGCATGTATCGCGACGAGTATATGAATAAATCGTATCGGCTTCGCAAGCTCTAGATTTATAGGCTATAATGGGGGGGAAAGGACAGAAAGGAGAGTTGCATACTATGAATTACAGACAGCTAGGTTCGACAGAGCTATCCGTAAGTGAAATCAGTTTTGGGACATGGGCGATCGGAGGCTCTTGGGGCCAGGTGAACGATGCCGAGTCGCTCCGCGGTTTGGCTCGCGCCATGGAGGCCGGTGTGAACTTCTTCGATACCGCCGATGTTTACGGCAGCGGGCACAGCGAGGAGCTGCTTGCCCA
Source organism: Paenibacillus cremeus (assembly GCF_007786445.1). Taxonomy (GTDB): domain Bacteria; phylum Bacillota; class Bacilli; order Paenibacillales; family NBRC-103111; genus Paenibacillus_G; species Paenibacillus_G cremeus. Next base: position 9,624 of record NZ_VNJI01000001.1, read on the forward strand.
GGCCACTAAAGGCCAGGAGGACCGCATCCATATTGCGACCAAGTTTTGCCGCGCGGGTGACATCCATGATCCGGCTACCTACAGCATGGACTCGGTGCGTGCTTACTGCGAAGCGAGCTTGAAGCGGCTGAAGCGGGAGCGCATTGACCTCTTGCAGATCCATTGCCCGCCGATCGATATTCTGCGTGACGGAGCGGTGTTTGAAGTGCTTGATAAGCTGCAAGCCGAAGGCAAAATCCGCCATTACGGCGTCAGCGTCGAAAGCGTGGAAGAAGGCTTGCTCTGCTTAAACTATCCGAACGTGAAAGCGTTGCAGGTGATCTATAACATCTTCCGTCAAAAGCCGGACGAGCAGCTGTTTCCGCTCGCCAAGGAGAAGGGCGTAGGCATTCTGGTTCGCCTGCCGCTGGCCAGTGGACTGCTGACAGGCAAATTCAGCGAGCAATCCGTCTTTGAAGCCGGAGACCACCGGAGCTACAACCGGAACGGGGAAAGCTTCAACGTCGGCGAGACGTTCGCCGGCTTGCCGTTTGAAAAGGGCGTTGAGCTTAGCCGCAAGCTCGCTTGGATCGCGGATGGACGAGGCAATATGACGCATGCTGCGCTTCGCTGGATTTTGGATAATCCGAATATCACCTGCGTGATCCCGGGCTTTAAGAACACCGCCCAAGTCGAGGATAACCTGTCTGCGCAGGAAGTGCCGTCCTTCTCCGCGGAAGAGCTGGGCCGTCTACAAGCGTTTTATCAAGATGAAGTCAAGCAGCACATTCGAGGCTCTTACTAGAGAGTCGATTATAGCTGGCCAAAGGGTCTGCCGTCGGGCAGACCCTTTATTTTTTGGCTACCAGGCGCACCATAGCTCCTTGTTCGCATTCGAAGCTCGCGGGAGATCGATATTAAAGACAACCATCACAAAGACATAGATAAAGTCCAGTAAACGTTTCATCGATAGACACACTCCTTATCGGACGGTTGGAAGCTCAGCCACCTTGGTGCTGACGGGCTTTTCTGCCGCTTGCGGATGCGGTCTGCTCGAGGCAGCCTCCCGCTTGGCATGCGTCCAGTAGAGCATCATGCCGGTGAACAATACGCCGCCCGCGAAGTTGCCCAGCAAGACGGGGATCTGGTTCCACAGCCACCAGCCGCCGAGCGTCACTTTGGCGCCGTACATCATGCCGGCCGGAATCACAAACATATTGACGACGGCATGCTCGAAGCCTTGGGCGAAGAACATGAGAATCGGTAGCCACATAGCCACGATCTTACCGGTGGTGGAGCTGGAGGTCATCGCCATCACCGCGCCGAGTGTCACCATCCAGTTGCACAGCATCGCTTTGACGAATACGGAGATCATCCCGTCCATGCCCAGGGCGGAGTAGCCGTTCGTTTTCGCTTCCGCCGTTTTGATGATCGTTTGAATGACGGCGTTATTGTTTACATGCCCGAGATTGGTCGCCGCAGTGTAGAAGAGAGCTGCATAGACGATCGCGCCGATCAAATGGCCGAGGATGACGAGGCTGAAATTTTTTAGCATTTCCGTCACGGTTGCGCGCTTCTCCAGAACGGCCAGAGGGGCGAGGGCAAAGGTGCCGGTCACGAGCTCCAGGCCGAGCAGGATGATGATAACGAAGCCGACTGGAAAAATCACGGAGCCGACAATTCCGAGTCCGGTCTGGGCCGTAGCCGTGTACGCAAGCGTCGTAGCAAAGGACAGGATTGCGCCGCCGAGAAAGCCCCGGATCAGCATATCTTTGGCTGGCAGCTTGGCTTTGGCCGCACCGGCCTGCACCATCTGTTCCAATACTTCCTGAGGTTTGACGTAGTTCAAGAGGAACACCTTCTTTAGGCAGATTTTTAAGAAGCTTTCGTTGACTCGGAGCCTTCTACGATCAGGACGATATTGCCGGTCGCCTCGTCAATGCTCACCTCATAAGCATTCACGCAGCCCTCATCGGGTGCTTCCACTAGCCCGTTGTCGAGGTTGATCTTCCAATCGTGCAGCGGACAGAACACGTGATGATCGCAGACGATCCCTTCCGACAGCTTGCCGTTCTTGTGCGGGCATAGATTTTCAATGGCCCGCAGCTCGCCGCCCGTCATTTTGAAAATGGCAATTTCTTTCGTTCCGATCTGAACGACGCGGGCTCTGCGTTCCTCAATTTCACTGTAGTGACCGATGATATACCGACTCATGGTTGCTTCCTCCTCCAGCCTTATGATTTATACGATATTGGCGGCATCCTGCGGGACAAGCGATTCGTAGGTTTGGCTCAAATGCTGCTTCTCGATGATTTCCTTCCAAGGATCCTTCGTCAAACCGGCACTCTTCTCAAAACGCTCCTTGAGTGCGAGGCGCTCCTCTTCGGACTCCAGTGCCTGCTTTACGGATTCCAATCCGACTCGTTCGATCCACTTCGATGTCCGCTCGTTATAATTCGCATTCTCCCGATAGTATTGGAAGTAGGCGAGCGTCCACTCGATGACCTCCTCCTCGGACTTTACCTTCACGAGCAGCTCAGCCGGACGCACATCGGTCCCGCCGTTGCCGCCGACATACAGCTCCCAGCCTCCGTCGATCGCCACGACACCGAGGTCCTTGATCGTCGCCTCTGCGCAGTTGCGCGGGCAGCCGGAGACGGCCACCTTCGTTTTGGCCGGTGTGCTGAGGCGCTCCAGCCGCTTCTCGAGCTCGATGCCCATGCTCATGGCATCCTGAGTGCCGAACCGGCACCAGGTGGAGCCGACGCAGGTCTTGACCGCGCGCAGCGATTTGCCATAGGCGAAGCCGGAGGTCATATCAAGATCCTGCCATACGCTGGGCAGATCCTCCTTCTTGATACCATATAGGCCGATCCGCTGAGCACCTGTGATTTTGACCGTCTGTACGTTGTATTTCACGGCTACATCGGCGATTTTTTTCAGATCCTCAGCTGTCGTTACGCCGCCGTGAATCCGCGGAATGACGGAATACGTGCTGTCCTTCTGAATGTTGCCGTGGTTGCGTTCGTTCACGGCGCGCGATTCGACCTCGTCCTCATGCTCCTCCGGCCAAATCATGCCGAGGTAGTAGTTAAGCGCCGGTCTGCACTTGGAGCAGCCCTCGGGATTTTTCCACTCGAGCACGTTCATCACTTCTTTGGAGGTGGTGAGCTTCATCCGCTTGATCGCATCGACGACTTCGTCACGGCTATACAGTGTACAGCTGCAGATGCCTTCCTTCACGGAGGTGACCCCGTCGGCGCCGAGCGCCACCGTAAGCAGGTCGGCCACCAGTGGTTTACAGCCGCCGCAGCTGCCGGATGCCTTCGTGCAATATTTGACGTCATTCACACTGGTGCAGCCCTTCTCGGCGATGGCGTTCATGATCGTGCCCTTGGACACGCCGTTGCAGCCGCATACGATCTCTTCGTTCGCCATCGAAGCGGCGTACTCTACGCCGGACGCTTTGGCTCCGCCTTGGCTGCCGAGTAAAATCTCCTTCTCCCGGCCGCGCACATCCTCTCCATTGCGAATCATTGCAAACAGCTTCGAGCCTTCCGTCGTGTCACCGAACAGCACCGCTCCGACGACCTTGCCGTCACGGATCACAATCTTCTTATATATTCCGTCAAAATCATCCTGCACCCGCACCGACTTCGTGCCCGGCTCACCTGCGAATTGGCCGGCCGAGAACACGTTCACGCCGGAAACCTTCAGCTTGGTCGATACGACCGAGCCCTGATAACCTGCCGACGGTACGCCGGCAAGGCGCTTCGCCAGCTCCGAGCCTTGCTCGTACAGCGGAGCGACGAGGCCATAAGCGACGCCGCGGTGCTCCGCGCATTCGCCCACCGCATACACGTGCGGCACGTTCGTTTCCATATAATCGCCCACGACGATGCCGCGGTTGATTTCGACGCCGCTCTCCTTGGCCAGTGCGATATTGGGGCGAATGCCGACCGCCATGACCACGAGATCGGCCTTTACTTCGCTGCCGTCCTTGAACCGGACCCCGGTCACCCGTTTGCCGCCGAGGATTGAATCGGTATGCTTCTCGAGCAGGAACTGCATGCCTTGCGATTCGAGCTCCTCCTGGAGCATTCTGGCGGCCGTCTCGTCGAGCTGGCGCTCCATCAAGTGCTTGAAGATATGGACCACGGATACTTCCATATTCAGATTCCGTAAGCCCCGTGCGGCCTCGAGGCCGAGCAGCCCGCCGCCGATGACGACAGCCCGCTTATAGTGCTTGGCAGTTTCGAGCATCGTTTCGCAGTCTTTGATATCCCGGAAGGCGATTACACCCTCCTTGTCGGCTCCAGGGAGTGGAAGCATGAAGGGAAGCGAGCCGGTAGCGATGATCAGCTCGTCATAAGCGACGGTGGTGCCTTTGTCAGAGATGACGACCTGCTTGGTCGTATCAATCGTGGTGACGGTTTGGCCGGTGTGCAGCGTAATGCCGTTCTCCCGGTACCAGCTCCAGTCGTTGATGACGATGTCTTTAATGTTGGCGTCGCCCGCGAGGACGGAGGACAGCAGAATCCGGTTGTAGTTCGGGTGCGGCTCGCTGCCGAACACCGTAATTTCATACTTGCCTGGGGCGAGCTTGAGCAGCTGCTCGATGGCATTGACGCCCGCCATGCCGTTTCCGATAAGCACCAGCTTCTTTTTCATGTTAGCCACTCCTTAATGTTAGGTATTAGTACATGTTGTTTGGATGAAAATCTGTTTCAGTTCATTGAATGTTATGTTTTATAACATAACCTGTAGTCATAACTATACATTGCCGGTTTCGATTAATCAACCCATATTTTGATAAAAATGTTTTGATAATTTATTAAATTTAAAAATAAATACGAACAATCACCTTGGATTATCTAGTTAATATTCGGTTTATTTGGGTTCTTATTATTTCACACAATGAAAAAATCACTTGAATTATTTTCATCTATAGTTTAGATTGATGTGTATCTAAGTTGAACTAATGTTATATTATATGACATTTATAGTGGGAGGGATCAGTATGAATCGAGTGGGGCAAGTGTTTTTTGTCGGTGCGGGACCCGGGGATCCGAAGCTAATCACGATCAAAGGAATGGAGTGCTTGCAAACCTCTGACGTGATCATCTACGACAGGCTCGCGAATCCGGCCCTTCTGGACTATGCTCGGCCCGGAACGGAGCTGATTTACTGCGGCAAGCATCCGAATCATCATTACATTCAGCAAGAGGAGCTTAACGGGATGATTCTCCGGAAGGCGCTGGAGGGCAAGCGAGTGACCCGGCTAAAAGGAGGCGATCCCTGTATTTTCGGGCGTGTGATGGAAGAGGCCGAGCCACTGGCGAACCACGGGATTCCTTTTGAAATCGTGCCCGGCATTACATCGGGGATTGCGGCGCCGGCGTATGCGGGGATTCCCGTCACACAGCGGAGGACAGCGACCTCTTTTGCGATGGTTACCGGCCAAGTGTGCCATGGTAACTCCATCTCCGACGCCAAATGGAAGGCGTTTGCCGAAGGGATCGACACCATTGCTTTCTATATGGGGATGAGCAACATTGAGCATATTTGCGAGCAGCTAATCCGCCACGGCAAAGCGGCCCATACCCCGGTGGCGGTTATTTCCTGGGGGACGACGGAGGACCAGCTGACAGTCACGGGAACGCTGGATACGATCGCCCGGATCGCGAGGGAGAAGGAGATGCCGAACCCGGCCATTATTTTGGTTGGAGAGGTCGTGAATGCACGAGAGAAGCTGGCATGGGTCGATGAGGTTACCGATGATCGGTCCCCTCACCCCATTTTTCCAGCATAAAAAAGCGGCGTGTCCATATATATGAACCGATGCGATGAACCCCAATAAAACGGAGGTAACACCATGGGACAGGGACACATCCGGATTGGCATGATAGGCACGGGCGGTATTTCACATTGGCATGCCAGACAGCTGCAGGAGCTGGAGGAGGTCGAGATTTGCGCGATCGCCGATCCGTCGCCGCACAATCGCGCGGCCTTTGCCGAGAAGTTTGGGCTGCAGGCGGTGCCGCAGTTTGAGGACTACCAGCAGCTGCTTCAGGCGGCGAAGTTAGATGCGGTGGTGATCTGCTCTCCGCATACGCTGCATTATCGGCAGGTGACGGATGCGCTGAATGCGGGCTGCCACGTGCTGATTGAAAAGCCGATGACCTGCTCCTCACAGGAGGCCGAGCAGCTGCTTGAGACGGCCAAGCAAGCGGGCAAGGTGCTGCAGGTGTCGTACCAGCGGCATTGTCAGCCGGAATTTATGTATATGAAGTCCGCGATTGAGAGCGGTGTCATTGGCAAGCTGACTTCGGTGACGGCCTCGCTGTACCAAGAGTGGAAGCAGGGCACGGCAGGCTTGTGGCGGCAGGTGCCGGAGCTGTCGGGTGGCGGTATGCTGATGGATTCGGGCAGTCATATTATCGACGTGCTGCTGTGGACGACCGGGCTGACGCCGGTGGAGGTTCAGCCGCAGCTGCATCTTCAGGGGACGCCGGTGGAGATCGACTCGTTTACCTCGATTCGGTTTGCCGAGGGAGCGATCGGATCGCTCAACATCGTCGGCTTTTCGCCATGCTGGCATGAGACATATGTCTTTTGCGGGGAGACGGGGGGCATTTTTTACGACAATGGAAAAATTACGCTCAGGCGCTGGAAGCAGCCGCCCGAAACGCCGCAGCTGCCCGAGAGGACGACGAACCAGGATCGCAGCTTTATCGATGCCATCCAAGGCCGCCATGAAGTGCTGGTGCCCGGCAGCTTTGCGCTGAAGGTGGTTAAGCTGACGGAGATGATCTATCAAGCCGCCGGCTACGATCCCTATACTGCAGCGCCTTAACCAATTTGGGCTATGGGCGGGGTTGACAAATGACCCGAACTGTTTTAAAGTAGTCAGAAATAATTGAATATTCACACTCAAATTCGTTGACGAGAAAGAGTACGTTACGCCCTTGATCCCCAGAGAGTTGGCCCCGCGCTGAAAGCCAACGTTCAAGACCTAACCGAAAATCCTCTCCGAGAAGGAAGGCTGAAGCCAGTTAGTAAGCCGACCCGGGATCCCGCCGTTACAAGGGACGCGTATGATGGTACGTAGTGAGGTGTCATGATGATCATTTTTTTGTGGATCGTTATGAAACAAGGGTGGTATCGCGAGTTCAATCTCGTCCCTTCTGGGGCGGGATTTTTTTGTTTTTCCTAAATTTGATTTGCTGAAGAAAGGTTGAGATCGTATGAAAAAAGTGGATGTCAAACAGCCGGCGCGGGCCCGAGAGCTGCGCGTGCTGGAACAGTGGAAGCAGGAAGATACGTTCCGGCAATCGGTGGAGCGTAGGGATCGGCCGCATTTTGTGTTTTACGAGGGGCCGCCGACCGCTAACGGGAAGCCTCATATCGGGCACGCGCTGGGCAGGGTGCTCAAGGATTTTATCGGCCGCTACAAAACGATGTCCGGCTACCGCGTCGTCCGCAAAGCGGGCTGGGATACACACGGACTGCCAGTGGAGCTCGGCGTGGAGAAGCAGCTGGGCATCTCCGGCAAGCAGGAGATTGAGCAGTACGGAGTGGCTAAATTTGTGGAGAAGTGTAAAAGCAGCGTGTTCGAATACGAGCGGCAGTGGCGCGAGCTGACCGAGGCGATCGGCTACTGGACCGACATGGATAACCCCTATATCACGCTTAAAAACGAGTACATCGAGAGCGTCTGGCACATCCTGAGCGAAATCCATCGTAAAGGCTTGCTGTACAAAGGCCACCGCGTCAGTCCGTACTGTCCTGGCTGCCAGACGACGCTCAGCTCGCACGAGGTGGCGCAGGGCTATGAAGATGTGAAGGATCTAAGCGCCACGGTCAAATTCAGGAGCCGAAGCGGCGGTGAGACGTTTCTCGCTTGGACGACTACGCCATGGACGCTGCCCGCGAATGTGGCTTTGGCGGTGAACAGAGACGTCGATTACGTCAGAGTCAAGCAGCACGGGGCAGTCTACATCGTGGCGCAAAAGCTGGTCGAAGAGGTGCTAAAAGCAGACTACGAGATCGTGTCCGTGCATAAAGGTGCAGAGCTTGTTGGCACAGCGTATGAGCCTCCGTTTGGCTATGTAGCGGTCAATCATGGGCACGTCGTCGTAGATGCGGACTATGTGAGCGATTCGAGCGGTACGGGGATCGTGCACATCGCTCCGGCGCACGGGGAGGACGACTATCGGACGGCTCGCGGACATGGGCTGGATTTCGTCAATGTGGTCGATGCGGGCGGCCGGTATACGGAGCAGGTTACGGACTGGGCTGGGCGTTTCGTCAAAGATTGCGACGTGGATGTCGTCAAGCGGCTGTCGGAGCGCAGCCTGCTGTACGCAAAAGCGCGGTACGAGCACAGCTATCCGTTTTGCTGGCGCTGCAGCTCTCCGCTGCTCTACTACGCAATGGAAAGCTGGTTCATCCGCACGACGGCGGTGAAGGAGCAGCTGCTCGCCAACAATCGGAGCATCGACTGGTACCCGTCCCATCTTCGCGAAGGGCGCTTCGGCAAGTTTCTCGAAGAGCTGGTCGACTGGAACATCAGCCGCAACCGCTACTGGGGAACGCCGCTCAATGTCTGGGTATGCCTGGATTGCGGGGCGGAGGCGGTGCCGGGAAGTCATCAGGAGCTGCGCGACCGGGCGATCGGAGTCGTAGACGAACACCTCGAGCTGCACAAGCCGTACGTGGATGAGGTGAAGCTGCGCTGCACTTGCGGCGGCACGATGGAGCGCACGCCGGAGGTGATCGACGTTTGGTTCGACAGCGGCTCGATGCCTTTTGCACAATATCATTATCCGTTTGGCGACCTGGAGCAGTTCCGGCAGCAGTTCCCGGCGGACATGATCTGCGAAGCGATCGACCAGACGCGGGGATGGTTTTACAGCCTGCTTGCAGTGTCCACGCTGCTCACAGGCGAGGCGCCGTATAAAAGCGTGCTCTCCACCGGACACGTGCTCGACGAGAACGGAAACAAAATGTCCAAGAGCAAAGGCAACGTCATCGATCCTTGGGAGCTGATCGAAGCTTACGGCGCGGACGCGCTTCGCTGGGCGCTGCTGTCGGACAGCGCGCCGTGGAGCAGCAAGCGGTTCTCGAAGCAGATCGTTGCCGAGGCGAAATCGAAGGTGATCGATACGATCCATAATGCGCATGCTTTTTACGCGCTCTATGCGGGGATCGACCAGTTTGAGCCTTCTGCGAGTGCAGCACAGACTTCCGCGAACCCCTTGGATCGCTGGGTCGTCTCGAGGCTGCACAGCACGCTGAAGCAGGTCGTTAAAGGGCTGGAAGCGAACGATTTCTTGAATCCGGCGAAGCTGATCGAAGCGTTTGTTGATGAGCTGAGCAATTGGTATATCCGGCGTTCGCGAGACCGGTTCTGGGAGAGCGGGATGAGCGCGGATAAGGCGGCAGCGTATCACACGCTGCGGGGCGTGTTGCTGACGCTGGCTCGAATGATCGCGCCGTATGCGCCTTTTATCGCCGAGGAGGTGTTCGGCAATCTGGGTGGTGGAGGCAGTGTGCATCTGGCGGACTATCCGGCCGCAGATGAGTCCTTGATTGACGAGCAGCTCGAGGAGGAGATGGCCGTGGTCCGACGCGTCGTCGAGCTGGCGCGAAGCGTCCGCAGCGAAACGGGCATCAAGACGCGGCAGCCGCTGGCGGAGCTGATCGTTTCGGCTGCTGATTCCGGCAGCAGCATCGAGCTAGCCCGGTACGAGGCTGTGATCCGGGACGAAATCAACGTCAAGGCCATCCATGTTGAGTCGGGCGACAGCGGCTTTGTGGAGGTTCGGCTGAAGCTGAACCTAAAGGCGGCGGGGCCCAAGTACGGCCGTCTTGTTGGCCGGCTGCAGCAGCACCTGCAGCAGCTGGCTTCCGCCGAGGCTGCGCTCGCGGTTGAGCGCGGCTATGTGGAGGCAGCGATCGATGGAGAGCTGCTGCGTGTAACGCTGGAGGAGCTGCTCGTAGAGAAGCAATCTAAAGCAGGCTACGCCGCAGCCAGCGGACATCGCATCACCGTGGCGCTGAACACCGTGATCACCGAGGAGCTGGAGCAGGAGGGGCTAGTGCGAGAGGTGGTCCGTGCGATCCAGGATTACCGCAAGGAGCTGGATTTGCCGATCGAGCAGCGAATAGATCTCGTGCTGGATACCGACGGCTACCTAAAGGAGGCGCTCGAGCGATTTGCATCCGTGCTGCAAAGCAGCGTCCTGCTGAGCGGGGTTGCTTTTGCCAAAACGGAGGGCATGAAGCAGGTTTCGATCGGGGATCGAAGCTTCGGGTTGCGGATCGTGCAGGAGAGCGTAGAAAAATAGCTGTCTCGACCTGCGCCCAATACAGCAATGCAGGAGCCTGGTGGCATAAGCGCATGATGATTCGTTGCCGCAGCAAACCAAAAAAGCATCAAGCTGCCCTTTCAACGGTCAGCTTGATGCTTTTTTTCTCAACGCTCGGCGGGGTCATCCCGCTCGAGCAGTGCCAAGAACGCCTTGGCACCGGCATCGGCACCCGCTCCAGCGGAGTCGTCCGACTCCACGAAGCGCTGCAGCGCGGCCAGCTTATTTTCCCAGAACCGCTCGTAAAACGCCAGCCAGCGCTTGAGCTCTAGTAGCGGACTGGTATCCAGTCGGTACCTGGTTTCCCGCCCAACCTTGCGCTCCTTCACCAGCCCTGCATCCGAGAGGATGCGCAGGTGCTTGGACACCGCGGTTCGGCTAATCGGGAAATGGCCGCTGATCGCCGTGACCGGCATCTCCTGATCCGCGAGCATCTGCAGCACCTGACGGCGGGTCGGGTCGGCGATCGCTTGAAAGACATCGTGCTTCGGCGATGGCTCAGCCATGCTTAAGCCTCGACGTATTCGCGCAGCTTCGTTTGCAGCATTTGAGCCCAGCCGCCGTTCATATTGTCGCGTACCATCGTATGCGGCATGCCGAATGCGGTAACTTTATTGATATCCCAGCCGGCATGGATGAGGGTGAACTCCGTTTGGCCGCCGAGATCGGTCAATTCGAACGTAATCGTCCAATCCTCCGTCCACTGGAAGGAGAGGCGGTTCGGTGAAGCGACCTCCAGTACTTTGCACGGCGCCATCCCGAACGGACCCGCATCGACTTTAAACTCTAAGCCTTCCACCGGCTGAAAATCATTCGGCATAAACCAAGCGGCGATGCCTTCCGAGGTTGCGACGGCGTTCCAAACCTTTTGAATCGGTGCGTTGAATACGATCGTTTGACGAATATCCTGCAGTGTGTTTTCCATAAACTATACCTCCATATAATTGAATTATTTCCCGACCAACGCTTTCAGACGAAAACGCAGCGCCGACCACTTGTCATCGACCGCGACATTACTGACCGGCCTGTACGGTGTTGTGTCTTGCACCAAGGCGGCTAAACGATCCCGGTTTAAATCCGTCTTGACCTTTGAACTCTGCTTCGGGTACGTAATCCAGAACACGGCATCGTCGCCCAGCAGCGGCAGCACCTTAGGCAACCACTGGTTGACTTCTTGGCTATCGGCCACGAACAGCTGTACAAAATCGAACGGGCCTTTCGCATCCGCCGATTCCGTTTCAATGCCAAGACGATAGCCCTCCGGCGCATGGATGACAGCGGCTTGTCCGGCTTTGTAGCGCAGCTTCTTGACGAGCTCCTCTTGCATGCGATCCATTCCTTTCGCAGATATGAAACGTTTTGGTTTCACTTCGTTTTGTATTATATGACACCCTTAGGTTTCGTGTCAACGTCAATGTCCGTGTCCTCAAGTTCGCCCTGTACCTCCTATATAGAATGAGTTAAGATGAGAGAAGGTATCCATTTTTTGGGGGAGGGCTTCTAATGAGTGGAATTGCCAAGACGCCTGAGCCGCCGTATTATGCGGTGATCTTCACTTCGGAACGGACGGCCGGCGACAACGGCTACAGCGCGATGGGAGATCGCATGGTGGGGCTGGCTTCCGCGCAGCCTGGCTTTTTGGGCGTGGAAAGCGTTCGCGACGAGCAAGGTGTAGGCATCACGGTGTCCTATTGGGCATCGCTTGAGGCCATCGCCCATTGGAAGCAGCATGCGGTGCACCAAGCAGCGCAGAAGCTAGGCAAAGCCGAGTGGTACCAGCGGTTCGGACTGCGGGTATGCAAGGTGGAGCGGGATCAATTTTTCGAGATGTAGGTCATCCAAGCCAAAATAACCCTAAAGGAGTGTGTTCCGTTCATGAGCGAGCAAGTGCAGCGGACCGATGTACCTGTACATGAACAATGGGATTTAACCCATATTTACGAGGACGGGGCGCAGTGGGAAGCGGATTATAACCGTGCGCTCGACTTGATTCAAGTGGTGGCGGCGTTTGAGGATCAAATACATACTGCAGGGCAGCTGCTGGCGTTTTTGACCAAGGATGAAGAGCTGTCGTTTCTGTACGAGAAGCTGTTTGTCTCGACCTCTCTGAAGCTGGATGAGGATACGAGGGTGACCGAATCGCAGGCCCGCGTAGATAAAGCCAAGAGCCTGGGGGTCAAAATCAAGTCGGCGACGTCGTTCTTCCGGCCGTTCCTGCTCAGCATGGAGAAAGAGACGCTCGACGCATATATCGCACAGGAAGCGGGCCTCGATTATTTCAAAAAGGATTTGTACGAGGAGTTCAAATACAAGGCTCACGTGCTAAGCAAGGAAAAAGAAGAGGTGCTGGCTCAGCTCGGCGAAGTGATCGGCGTTCCGAAGACGGTGTTCGGCATGATCAACAACGCGGACATTCAGTTTGGCGAGGTGACCGGCGAGAACGGCGAGAAGGTGACGCTGACCCGCGGCATGTACTCCCGCATTCTGGAAAGTCACAACCGCGAGCGGCGCGCGGAAGCGTTCAAAGCCTACTACAAGCCCTATGTCGGGCTGAAAAATACGATTGCCTCAACGCTCGGCTCCTCGGTGAAGAACAACGTGCTCTTTTCGAAAATGCGGCATTACGAATCTCCGCTCCAGCGCTCGCTATTCGGCGATAATGTTCCGGTGTCGGTCTACGATAACTTGATCCAAACGACTCGAGAGAACCTCAGCCCGATGTACCGGTACGTTGCGTATCGGAAAAAGCATATGGGCTTAGACGAGCTGAGAGTTTACGATTTGAGCGTGCCGCTGGTCGAGGACTTCGAGCTGAAAATGCCGTACGAGGAAGCCTACGAGACGATGCTGAAGGGCCTCGCGCCGCTCGGCGACGAGTACATCGGCATTCTGAAGCAGGCGAAGACGGCGGGCTGGATCGACGTGAGGGAGACGAAGGGCAAGCGCTCCGGCGCCTACTGCTGGGGGCCGTACGGCACGCATCCGTATGTGCTGCTCAACCATAATGATACGCTCGACAGCCTCTTTACACTCGCTCACGAGATGGGGCATGCGATGCACTCGTACTTGTCGGATGCGAATCAGCCGAAAATTTCCGCGCAGTATACGATTTTCGTTGCGGAAGTGGCCAGCACGGTGAACGAGGTGCTCCTGATCAACTACATGCTGCAGCATACGGATGACTTGAAGCTGAAGCGGTATTTGGTGAATCATTTTATCGACACGATCAAAGGCACGTTCTTCAGCCAGGTGATGTTCGCGGAGTTTGAGAAAATCGTGCATGAGAAGGCGGCGAACGGGGAAGCGCTGACGGCGGACAGTCTTAGCGAAGTGTACCGGGCGCTGTTCCAAGCCTATAACGGCGAGGATGTCGTCCTCGATCCGGAGCTGCAGTACGGCTGGTCGCGGATTCCGCATTTTTATAATGCGTTTTATGTGTACAAATACGCGACGGGGATCGCTTCGGCGGTCAGCATTGCCTCCCGGATTCTGGAGGGAGATCAGGAAGCCGTGCAGTCGTACATGACGTTCTTGAAAAGCGGCGGCTCAGAGTATCCGCTGGAGCTCTTGAAGCGTACGGGAGTGGACCTCTTGACGCCGGAGCCGATCACGAAGCTGCTCAGCTTGTTTGACAGCCTGGTCGGGCAGCTGGAAGCTTTGTAGTCAGTGCGTGCGAGACGACCTTCGGCCGAACGATGGCTGGAGGTCGTTTTTTATTAGCATAAGGCCGCAACAACGTTGAAAAAACAGCTCCCAGGGTTCGAAGGAATGGGTGTATAATGAATGGAATATGCCAATGAGAAAGTGGGCAGGGAGGCCGATTCCGACCGCGGCGCGGTATGGTATCATGGTCATACAACTTTGATATGAAGGAGTACACTCGTTTTGAAAAAGAAGCACCTGCTGACCTTATCGTTACTACTTACTTTAGCGGCCGCCGATGCGCAGGCCGTGTCGGCTCAAGTGTCCGTATCAGGCTCTACGATCCATATGCTGTTTAAAGACCAGCTGCAGCAGGCTGAGGTGAACGGCTCGACAGCTGCCCTTGAAGCACCGGCGCGTATTGTGGACGGCAGCTTCTATATCCCGCTCAAATGGGCGGCGGAGCAGCTTGGGCTCAAGCCAACCTGGGACGCTCAGCGCAGCACAGTCGGACTTGCCGCACCAAGAGCCTACCTCGAATGGGATTTGGCTCAGGGGCAGGCCTCCGTCAACGGGGCTGCGGTTCCGCTAGCGGAGACATCGCTCATCGACCACGACACCCTGCTAGTCAAACTAAGCTGGATTGCTCCATTGCTGGACGTGACCTACACCTTTCAGCCGAATCCCGCACGTGTTGAGCTGACGTACCTTCAGAAAACCCGCTCGTCCTATCCGGAATCGTCCGCCTCCGAAGATACGCAGGCGCCGAATTCGCGGCCGGCCGCGCTTTTTGCGACGGATAAATCGGTCTACCGGATCGGCGAGCCCATCCATTACATAGATTTAAGCTATGATCCCGACGCCGAGGGCTTGCCCAAGATTCAATGGACCGGCAAAGAAGATGCGTTCTTCCAGCCGGGAGAGTATCCCGTAACGCTTCAGGTAGCGGACGGCAGCGGTGCTTGGAGCCTTCCCTACACGCGGATTATTAAAGTATCGAACAGCGTGCTGCTGACAGCCGCCGAATATCCGTGGTATTGGAAGCCGGCTGGGACGCTGATCAAGGCCGACTCCGATAGCTGGAAGCGTCTGCTGTCCAGTGCACAGGAGCTGAAGCCGCAGGCCGTACCGATCGAGCGGAAGCGGATCGTCAGCGGCGACAATGCCGTCATTAAAGACAAAGGACTTGTGCTGAAGGATACGGTCGAGGGCAAAGCCCGCATCGCATCCCATCATATTAATGGACTGTCGGAAACGGTCCAATTCGCCTCGGTCATCTCCAACCCGGATCCGGCCCGCACGTTGACGGTGCATATTACCCGCAAGGGCAAGGCGCAGCCGACGCTGCTTCACCGGACGACGGCGGAGCAAGCGGTGACCGATTTCTTGGCGCAGCCGCTGGGTGATGACGCCATCGACGTGAAGCCGGGCAAATCCGTCACGCTGGAGCAGACCACCCTGGAGCCAGGGCAGGGCTTCGCCAGCCTTCAAGAGCTGGAGACCGACGGCAAGGCGGAGATCGGCTTTGTCGTCGTGGGTGCGAAGGAGGAGCTGAAGCCGCTGGCTTCCTATGAGGACAAAAGCAAGGGCAGCACTTCAGCTGCGGCGCGTGCCTCGGACGTGCGGCTGGACATTGACGCGGATGCCCGCAGCTTGACGGGCTTGGCGCAGTGGACGATGGGGGACGCTGCCGGCTCTACCGATCTGGGAGCGATCTATTCGCTCCACCTGTACCACCCGCAAAAAGCGGCGATTGCGCTGCGGCCGCAAGGTGGCTACATGAATGGTACGCTCAAAGTGAACGGAGCCATGGTCTCTCTCCCGTCGGGAGGCTTGACGGAGCAGGACGGCGCACTTCTGGTGTACCGGGCGATCGGCGCGGAGTCACAAGTCGATATCGACTGGATGCCGGCTCCCGGAAGTACAAGCCCTGTGCAGTGGATTGTATATCCTTTAGATGAGAAAAAGTTGAAATAGCACCCTTTTAACCCGAAAGCGAAAGGACTTATCCATACATGCTTACAATTCGCCAATTGTTTATGACCGTGGGCGCTGCGGTTTGCGCGTTAGGAACTCTGATGACAGCGGGGACGGCGCTAGCGGCTGTTCCGGAGCATACTCAGATCCTTGTGTATCCCGGCAGCACGTCGACCTATATTAATGGAGTGAAGCAGGAGTCCCAGACCGCCGTGCTCGAGCGGGGCGGACGCTACTATTTGCCAGTGTCGGAGCTGACGGCCTGGTTCGGCGTTCCGGTGAAGTGGCAGGAGGCCAAGGGAGCGGTGCAGCTCACTACGCCGAGCGCTTTTCTTGAATTTACACTGGCGGCGGGGACGCTGCAGATTAACGGCGGCGAGAGCCGGGCTTGGGACAAGAACGTCCTGCTGCAAAATGACCGGCTATACGTAGAGCTCTCCTGGCTCAAACAGTTTATCTCCTATCAAGCCAAAGCAGATCAGGAGCTGAAGCGCGTGGAGCTGGACTACCTCAAGTCGGGGGACAGCGCGCTGTTTCACAACGATGCGATGCCGAACGTGAAGCCGGTTGCCAAATTTACCGTGGATAAAGACTCGTACCGGATCGGGGAGCCGATTCATTACACGGATTTGAGCTACGATCCGAAAGGAACCGAGCTGAAGGACATCAACTGGACGGGCAATGCGGGGGTGATTTTTACCCCAGGCTTGTACAAGGTGTCGCTGGAGGTGAAGGACAGTCTTGGGAATGTGAGCGATACGTTCTCCCGCAACATCCTCGTCAAGGATGAGCCGTACTTGGATCCGTTCGAGTATAAGGTCTACTACGAGCCGGTGGGCACGTATGTCAAAGAGGAGGAAAGCGATCTCCGCAAATATTTGCGCGGCATTCCCCAGCTGAAAAAGGATGAGAGCAAGCCGACGGACCGGCCGCTCATCGTCAGCGACAGCCCGGAGACGTTCAAGGGGAAGGGCTATTTGTACCAGGAAAAGGTGAACGGCAAAGCGCGTCTGTACGCAGATCATGTGAACGGGACGGACCGCAAAATGAAATTCGCCATCGTCGTGCGCAACCCGTACCCAGACCGCTCGGTGACGATCAAGACGACCAATCAAGGGGAAGTGTACCCGTCCATCTACGCCAACTTGATCGGGAACGAGGCGACCATCGGCTTTTTGCAAAATGAGAATGCCGGCATGTCGGACTCGATGGTGCTGGGTCCATACGAATCGGCCTATTATAAAGTGATGCCGGACTTTTACCCGGGTCAAGGGATGAACGTGCTCTATGATGTGGAAACGGATGGGGATGCGTATTTCTCGTTCGTGGCGATGGAGCAGGGGGATACGCTGAAGGACATCGGTGGGTATCCGAGACTGCCGTACAGCGGCAATGTGCGGGGGACGTTCAGCGTCTCCGCAGTGACATGGGACGTGTATGCGTCGGACCTGACGAAGCCTTCCAGCTTCGCCATCGGGGACGGGACGAGCGATAAGTTCGTGACGGGGGCCGATTTCTTGACACTGGAGCCGTCGCTCAACTTAGGCAACTACGGCGTGGTCTACAAGATTCACATCGATAAGCCGAGCAAAATGGCGTTGCTCGTTCTTCCGCGCGGCGGCGTTTTCAAAGGGCCGTTTCTGGTCAATGGGCGCATCGTCCAAACCCCGCCGTCCGGCGTGATGATGGACTATCAAGGCTATACGATCATTGCCCGCACGGACGGGACGGAGCCATCGCTGGACATCGACTTCTCTCCGGCGGCTGGTTCGGCGTTCCCGATCGATGTGATTTTGTACCCGTTGAACCGCAAGTAAATAGCTGCTGGCTGCAGTAAAGGGCGCCGCTCAAGGTTCCCCCCGTTGTTTGGGGGAACCTTTTTTTTGACCGCTGGCGGCGTGAAAGTGGCGCGGACCGGCCCCAAGAGAGGTAAATATCCCTCACTTTGGGCGGGCAATTTTACTTTCTCTGCCCCGCTGCGGCTCCGCCAAACTCCAGCGCCGCGCCCTCCCGATACTGCTTCGGCGTCACGCCCGTGATGCGGCGGAATACCCGGCAAAAATACGAGAAGTTCGGGATGCCCACGCGGGTGCCGACCTGCTCCACGGAGAGGGCTTCCGTGTTCAGCAGCCAGCACGCCTGACGGATGCGCCGGGCAATGACATAATCGGTGATGCTGCTGCCGGTCTCCGCACGGAACAGATGGGAGACGTGATGCTTGGACAGGTGAAGCTCTTGGGCCAGCTCGTTCAAATCAAACGGCTCGGTGTAATGCTCCTCCAGCCACTGCAGCATTTTCTCCGTATGGCGTTCAGAGCGGGGGACACCTTGAAATGAGCCGTCCCCATCCTCATACTTCGATTGCAAATACTCGTACAGCTGGACGATGCCCAGTGCTGCGCCTTCCAATTGCTCACCGCCATACGGTCCGAACACCCGGTGATGAAGCCGTTCAAAAATGGAGTTTAAATAAGCCGAATCACCGCCAACCTGCATCACCTGGTTCGAGAGCTCATCCTTCCACATATGCTCGAAGAATCGCAGCAGCGCCGGGAACATCCGGAAAAAAGGGACGAAGTCGGCCGGCTCGAACGTGATCACCGAGCGTTCATAAGGGCTCTGAGCACTGACGTCGAAATGGATCCGATGCAGCTGGAACGGCTGGAGAAAAAACAAGCACCCCGGCTCCAAAGCGTACATTTGCCGGTTGAGCACCAAGTGGCCTTTGCCCCGGTGAACGAAAAGAATTTCGATGCCCCGATGATAATGATAAAAGCCGGGAAAATGATCTGTGGTGAGGTCCCGGTGCTTCAGATTAAACGGACGGTCCTTCAGAATATTATCGGATAACGGCAAAACGTCCACCTCCGCCCAACGAATACGAATTTACAGCAATACAGTACTATTTTTTCACAATTCCCTCTCACTGTGCAACGAAAATCTTTATTACAATTACAGTAACGGATCGAAAATGGCACTGTATTACGATCAGGTGAACGAGGGGGAATCACGATGACGCTGCATGAGTATGTGACGGACGCCGAATTCACGGATGTGCTGGACGGGGTTAAGGATCTATTGAAGGAAACGTATCACATTACAGACCGTGAAGCGGATTCGGTCCTTCGGGCAAGCCGCGATAAAGCGGAAGCCTACGTTCAGGACTATACACCGTACCTGAAAGCCATCAAGGAAATTCGGCATGCGTTAAGAGAGACGCTCGACACCCAGTTCGAGCAGGCGGTGGACCCGGAGCAGGAGCTGCGAATCCGCATGAGCAACGATGCCGCCGTATGGGTGACCTTCGAGTGCATCCGGCGCTTTTGCAAAAATTCGGTTTTAAACCTATAATGGGCAGGGTAGTGGAAAAATCGCAGAGGAGCCCTGTCATGATCGATCATATTGTACTTGTAAAATTCGCTGAAACCACAACGCAAGAGCAGCTGTCGGAGGTAGTAACCCGATTCAAAGCGCTTAAGCCTCACCTCAATGGAGTAGTGGATATCCAAGCGGGCCTGAACTTTTCCGACAAAAATCAAGGCTACCAAATCGTGCTCAGCGTTCGCTTCGAGGACCGGGCCGCACTGGCAGCGTATGGACCGAACCCAGAGCATCAAGCCGTTGCTGCTTACATCCGGGAAGTGGGCCGGGTTGACAGCATCGTTGTAGATATCGAAATCTAAGCGGGGAATACCCAATGGAAACAACGACAGCGAAAGCAGCCGAAATTGCGGAGTGGATGGTCAAGGAAGTGAAATTCCGAGGCATCCTGTACCAGACCGAAGTCATCGATCACATTCTAGCCAACTACGGCGAGGCCTATATTTATGTGAACGAGAATGGCAACCAGTCGATCGATAAAGAAGTGAAGAAGCGGTTTAAAAAGCTGCACGGCGGCAAGGCCGCATGGGATCGGGACGGCTTCTTTTGGGGCTGGACGTAACACTGAGGCACTTGCAATAAACAGAATCAAACAGGCTGCCGAATCATCACGATGATCGGCAGCCTATTCAGCATGCTTTGAAACTACACCAATTGCACCGGCTGGCCCTGCTTGACGGACTCGTAGCCCGCTAAGGCGACCTCCGCCGAGCGCAGGCCATCCAGGCCGGAGATCGGTACAGGCTGCTCCGAGATCAGCGCCTGCACGAATGCTTGGATCATGTAATGATCCATATCGTCGCCCCAAAAGCTCCAGACGCCTTTACCTGTGGCATCGCTGTACACTTCATTGTTTTGCGCGAAGGCATCGACGAAGATATTGCCTTTGGTTCCGACAATCTGCATCGTTACGTCGCCCCAAGTTGGAAACGATTTCGGGCGTGACCAGCTCGTATCCAGCACCCCGAATACGCCGTTCTCGAACCGGACGTGAATCATGCCGGCATCGTCCACCTGGAGCTCCTCGTGGAACAGGGTGGCGGCGTAGGCGTACACCTCCGTCACCTTCGATCCGGTGAACCAGTTCATCAAATCCATCACATGGACCGTGTGATCGAGCAGCGCACCGCCGCCGGATAAGCTCGGCTCAACGAACCATCTTCCCGGCATCGAGCCGCGGTTCGTCCCTTTGATGGCGACGATGTCGCCGATGTCGCCTCGCTCGACCGCTTGCTTCGCACCGGCCACGGAGGCCAGATAGCGGCAAGGGAATGCCGTCATGAGCTGGACACCGTTCGCTTCGCACGCTTCGATCATCCGTTTCATTTCGTCCACGGAGATACCCAGTGGCTTTTCGCAGATCACATGCTTGCCCGCCTGGGCAGCGGCAATGACGTGCTCCGCATGCTTGGCATTTTCCGAGCAGATGGCGACGGCATCGATATCCGCTTGGAGCAGCTCGCGATAGTCGTCGAACAGGCGAAGGCCGCGGTTCGCCGCTACCGTTTCCACACGGCTGCGTTCTTCATCCGCTATGCCGACCACCTCGACCTCGGGCATCGCCAGAAAAGCGTTCAAATACGAATGCGCATGCCCATGGGCGAAGCTAATCAAGCCTACTTTTAATGTTTTCATAGCGATCCTACCTCCTGTGCGGCTTGCCCTATGAGGACGGCCTTGCCGGTTCGAGCCGATTCCACCGCCGCCAGAGCGATTTCCAGCGCTTTATAAGCATCCTCCGCCGTGACGATCGGCTGCCGTCCTTCGCGGATGCAATCGATAAAGTGAAGCATCTCTAAATCATACGGACTTTGGTGACCTGGGCTTTGCGGAATCTCAACGAAGGGACTTTTGCCGGACGTCGTTTCCTTCTTGCGAATTTGCAAGGACGAAGAACGCGCGCTGTCGGCACGAATGACGCCGCCGCTTCCGGCTAGCTCCGCCGCAGTCGTGAAGGACCCAGGATAGCCCCAATGCGCTTCCAGGTTGGCAACGGCGCCGCTCTCAAACACCAGCGTTGCCGTCGCATAGTCCATCTGGGGGCTGGTCGCGCGCTGGCAGTACACGGATCGGACCTCACCGGCCGCCCAGCGGAAGAAGTCGATGTCGTGAATCATGAGGTCGACAATGACGCCGCCGCTTTTGTCCTCCTCCGCGAACCATCTTTGAGGATGTCCGCCAATCCGCTTGGCATGGGCTACACCGAGCTTGCCGATCCGGCCGCGGTCCAGCTGCGACTTCATCTGCGCATACTCCGGGAAGAAGCGGACGACATGCCCGACATACAGCTGAACGCCGTTCATCCTGCAGGCCGCGATCATCGCCCTGGCATCGGCCAGATTCAGTGCAATCGGCTTCTCGCTGATGACATGCTTGCCAGCCTCTGCGGCTTCAATGGCAAAGGCTTTATGCAAATAGCTCGGAGTAGCGACGCTGACGACTTCACAGCCGCTTTGCTCCAGCATCTCGCGATAGGTGGCGTATACGGTCGCCCCAACGCGATCCGCGATCCGCTGCGCATTTTCTTCTACGATATCATAGACACCTACGATCGTTACACCGGGCATTTTGGCGTAGCAATTCGCGTGCACGCCGCCGAGTCCTCCGCAGCCGACAATGGCTACTTTCATATCTATCCCTCATCTCCGAATGTTGTATAATAGTGATAGGAGCAACTCCGTCGGTTTGGAAGCGTCCGTCGGACTTGCTCCTAGGTTTACAATACCGTCCGACGGCGAAGTAGGGTATGCCGTGATTTGCTCAATTACTATCCAAATTTGCCGCTCAGCCAGAGCCTTGATTGGGAGAACCGCTATGAACCTGAATATTTTTAAAGAACCGATTCATTACCCTAATCCGCTGCTGCATCTGAAGGTATGGGAGTTTACGGCAAATGGCAAGCCTGCGCGCCATCATCCAGCCAGCATGAAATGGCATTATCATAAGGAAGTTGAGTTCATTTATGTCCGATCCGGCATTCACAGCGTGCATACGCTGAACCATAACTATATTCTGCATCCGGGCGATATTTTCGTGATCGGCGCCTCCCAGCTGCATTCGCCGAGCAAATTCAGTGAAGAGGACCTGACGTACATCGTGCTTCACGTCGATCTGCAGCCTTATTTCGATCCGCTCATGATGATGTATTACCCTCATTTTTCCGAGGTGCGTCATCCGCTGGAGGCGTTCAATGCGATGTTTCAAGAGGACGAGCGTCTTCGAGCGGAAGTGGCGGGCTGCATCCTTCGCATCCATGAGGAGATGATGGAGCAGCGGAAGGGGTATGAGATTGCGGCGAGTATTTTGATCCGTCAAATTTTTCTGGCCATGCTGCGCGGGGATGCGTTGGAGCTGCTGAAGGCGGGCGATTCGGAGGGGGCCATGCTGCTGCAGCCGGTGCTGGAGCATGTGGAGCGGCATCTGAGCGAGAAGATCGAGATGGAAGAGGTCAGCGAGCTGGCGAACATGAGCTACTCGTATTTCTCGAAGTTTTTCAAGAAAACGATCGGCTTCACGTTCACCGAATACGTCAACCGGCAGCGAATCATCCGGGCGGAGCAGCTGCTGCTGACCACGACGCAGACGATCACCGACATTGCCGAAGCGATCGGCATTGAGAATATGGCCCATTTTTACGAGCTGTTCAAACGGTATAACGGGTGCACCCCGAAGCAGTTTTTGCTGAAAATGAAAGGGTAGGTACAAGAAAAAATAGAGCTGGACTCCACAACCGCAATGTGGGATCCGGCTCTATTTATTTGAACACCTGCTGCTCGCGGGGCACCGAGCCCGCAGAAACCGCGAAAGCGCAGAGCATGATGCATTTCACCTACGGGATCGACCCGGAAATCGCCATGTCTTATCATATCTCCGGCGAAGTGTTATACTGGTGGTTCAATAGTGACGGCTGACATGCGAATAGGGGACTGGACTCGCAGGAAGTAGACGCTTGGGGACGCTGGAACGGCTGGATACTGAGCCGAGCCTGGTTCGGTCAAGCCTGGATTCAAGAGAAGACATAAGTGAAGGAGCTAATAACCATGACATCCGTTTCCGTTTGGCGCAGGAGTATGACGACTCTTGTAATGGGGAGTGTGCTTTCGTTCGGATTATTCGGACTGTTCGGGCTTGGTACCCAGCCAGTTCATGCTAAAGCGCCGGATGAGCAGCTCATTTGCATCGATCCCGGCCATCAGCGGTACGGGAATAACGGGTTAGAGCCTGTGGCACCGGGGGCGAAGGAGCGCAAGCCGAAGGTCTCGTCCGGTACGGCCGGAGTGAAAACCAAGAAGCCGGAATATGTGCTGACGCTCGAAGCTTCCCGGCTGCTGAAGGATAAGCTGGAAAGCTACGGCTACCGCGTGGTGATGGTCCGCGATTCCCACGATGTCGATATTACCAACATTGAGCGGGCGCAAATGTGCAACGACGCGCAGGCGGACCTGGCGGTCCGGATTCATGCGGACGGCGACGCTTCGCCGAAGACGCAGGGCATTTCACTGCTGTACCCTGCGCCGGGCAGGGACACAGAGTCGCTTGTCGCACCGAGCAAGGAGGCGGCGGAGCTGATTCTACGCGAGGCTGTTGCGGCTACGGGAGCGGTCTCGAGAGGCGTGGTTCCGCGCTCCGACCTGACCGGCTTCAATTGGTCGACGGTGCCGTCGGTGCTGGTGGAGATGGGTTTTATGACCAATCCGGCGGAGGATGCGAAGCTGTCGGATCCGGAGTATTTGAACGCCATGACCGAAGGGATCGCGAACGGCATTAATGCAGCTTTGGCGGCGCGGGTGGACGCTCCGGTAGTGGAAGAGTCTTCGCGGGTGTTTTTACCGGCGGGCAGTGCACAGCTGTATGATCTGTCGGGTGACGGACGGATGCTTCGTACGAAAGCTGCGCTGTCTCCACAGGTACTCCAAGTTTCCGCGGTGATGGGGTCTTGGGGAAGAGTGAGCACGTGGATGGGCGAGCGATGGGTTTACCTCGGACACGCCCTGAGCCCGGTTCAAGCGGTAAACAAGCAAGTGGAGCTTGCGGATAACACGCCGCTCTATCGGAGTCCCCATGACGCTGAACCGTTGGCCCGGCTCACAGCTCAGCGGGTCGGTGCGTTGGAGCAGTGGAACGAGTGGTTTTTGATCGATACGTGGATGGGGCCGCTGTGGATCACGCCGTCCAAGTAAAAAGTAGAAGCTTACGGCTGCCGTTCTGGGAGAGCGGGCCGTAAGCTTTTACATTTTTTAGTGATGCGCTTGCGTCGGAGTCAGCCGCTTCTGGGCTCGCTGCTCGGCGAGCAAGTGCAGCATCTGCTGCTGAACGGGCAGGAGGTGCGGGGCGGCATAGGCCGGATGCGCGAGATTATGAATCTCCAGCGGATCGTCGGTCAGGTTATACAGCTCGTATTCGTCGGGGAGCGGGACCGTTTTTATCGATTGCGTAATCGATCCTCCAGTACGCTCTACGATTACATCCCTAACGCCCGGTACGCTCCAGAAGTCCGGGTTGTCAAAATACCGGGAAAGCTTCCACGTTTCCTCTCGGCCATTTCTGGATAGTGTTGCGATCACTGTTTCAATATGGTTTGGTTGAACAACGGCCTTATACGGCACCCCGATCGGGCTGATCTGGTGCTGCCCCCGCGTGACATCGTCCTCGGTCATAAAATACAAGGGGGCCTTCAACACGGATGCGCTATTGGCAGGCGATGGATCAGTAACCACGCTGGCTAGATTACGACCGACGAGCGGATGCACCTCGCAAAATTTGCTCCTGAGCCGGTTCTGGACGTGCTCCACATCGATGTTGGCCAGCCCGAGCATGGTCGGGAGTAGGTCGACGTGGCTGGTTAGACCATGCACAGTTTGTGGCTGTGGAAACAGCCTTCGGTTGTGAATGATGAAGGGCACGTGCAGCATTTCCTCGTAGGCGCAGTAAAATTTTTGGTGCAGACGGCTGTGGGAGCCTAACAAATCGCCATGATCCGAGGTGAAGATGACAATCGTATTGTCGTAGAACGACGAGCGGGTGAGTGCTTCGAACACTTTGTGCATCTGCTCATCGGCGAGCTGCTGCAGCTTGTAGTACAGCCTGCGATAAAACGGTTCGTTCGTAATCGGCTGCAGCGCCAGCGGGTAGGTATTCCGGTAGCTGGCCTGGCAGCGCGGCTTGGTCGTCAGCGGCTCATTGATCGTAGGAGGCGGAGGAACGAAGGGCACGGCATCAGCCTCAAAATGAAATGCTGGAATGCGTTCGGTCAAATCCCCGTACAGCACAATATCGTGCGGGTTCAGGAAGGACGCGACGATGAGCCAAGGGGCAGCGTGCGGATCGCTTCCTTGCGAGGCATCGAGCGCTTCGATGAGCTGCACCGCTTCCGAGGCGTAGACCACGTCTCTGCCGCTTACGCCCACGGAGGCGGAGGACGCGGAATTGCGCGGGTTTCTCCCGTGGGGCTCCGGTCCGACCCAGCCGGAAAAGCCGTAGCTCTCCAGCGGGTCCGCATCGAGGTACAGCCGCTCCTTGGCCGGGTCCGGCACGCCGCTCAGTGGATTATAGCTGGGCACATCTTTATGCGTACCGGGGACGACAATGTCCTCGTAGGAAATGTGCCATTTTCCCTTGTAATACGTCTGGTAGCCCGCTTCGCGAAAATAATTACCCATCGTCGGCACCGTATTCCGATTCAGCCAAAACATATTCGAATCGAACGCAAGCTTTGCGATGCCGTCCGTTTGGCTGACGCCGTGCAGCGAGGGATATTGGCCGGTGAACACCGTAGCTCGGCTGGGGCAGCAGGCAGTGCTCCCGATGTAATGCCGGTGGAACTCCAGGCCATGCTGTCTCAGCAGCTTATGAGCAGCGAGATGGGTTTGGCGCCATTCCCGGAGCTCTTCCGTTTCGTAGACCGGCGGGTACCGTTCTTCATCCACGAGCAGCACGAGGAAATTGGGTCTATCAGGCAGCCGGGAAGCCGCAGAGGTATCATTCATGCGTCGCACATCCTATAGTAAGATTCTCTTCTTAACATATGCGGCGCAGTTACATATCATATTACCTTCCCTTCTCCCCCTTAGCAGCGTAAAACAGCTTTTTATATTGATAAGGACTGATGCCCGTATTCGCTTTAAACAATTGGCAGAAATAAGAGGCATTCGAGATGCCGACAGCTTCGCCGATTTCTTTGACCGATAGCTCCTCTGTTTTTAGCAGCCAGCAGGCCTGCTGAATTCGCCGGGCTGTCAAATACTCCGTAATGCTGCTTCCGACGGATTTGCGGAACAGCTTGGAGACGTAGACCGAGGACAAATGCACCGCCTTGGCCAGCGCTTCGAGCTCAAACGACTGCATGTAGTGGTGATCGATCCACTGAATGATCCGTTCCACCGCCGGCATGTGCTCCGAGGTGAACGCGAGCTTATTTTCCATCCGTGGCTTAAGTAACGTAAGAATCGAGATGAGCATCCAAGCCCTTTGCTCCAACCGCTCGCTCTCCTGCGCTTCGGCAATCCGGCGCTGACCGAATCGGCACAGTTGACCGAATTCGCCAGCGTCCAGCGTGACCACCTGCTTCCACTTTTTATCGGTTACCAGGTGATGAAACAGCTCCCGCAAGCTAGGGAAGGCAGCTAAGTATTTGTCCAAGACGTAGGGCTCAAAAACGAATAAGGATCGGATATACGGCGCGTCAGGCCCGGTGAACATTTGAATCCGGTGCAGCTGAAACGGACGAATAATAAGCAGGGACCCCGGCTGCAGGGGATAAATGCTGCGGTCCAACACAACCTGCCCGCAGCCCTCATGGATATAGAGCATCTCCATCCCTTGGTGAGCATGGTACACTTCCTTGAAGTTGGCCGTCCGATCCTCGTGGAAACGAAGAATCATCAGCTGCTCGTTGAGGTTCAAGTAATTGAGCACTTTCATCGCAAGCCCTCCTCTTACCCTAACATTTATATAGCTAATTGAGCGACATTTTTCGCTTATCGGACAACACAATAATCCCGTATCCGCATGCTATAGTTAATTTAACCGATCATATCTGCTCGATAAATAACCATAGGGGGATATTAGAATGCCAAATAAGCCGGGGTTAAAAATGTTGCTGTGTGCCTTAACTGTAACTGTTCTTGCAAGCGGTTGCAACGCCGGGGGGAATCCGACTCCGAAGGCCGAGGAGGCTCCAAGCAAGGCGAGCAGCGAGCCTGTGACGCTGACGATTTTTACCGCGCAAAACTCGGTGTACGCGGACGAAAGCGGCTTTGACAACGAGGTCGGACAGTACATCAAAAAGAAGTTTCCGAACGTGACGATTAAGCATATTCACAAAGGGAAGGGGCAGGACTACCCGGACCTGGTCGCCGCAGGCACGATTCCGGATATCGTTCTGGAGTCGAGCAGCAACATTTTGCCGAAAATCAAAGAATTCGATCTGGCCAGCGACATGACGGATTTAATCAAAAAGTATAACTTCGATCTCGGCAGGCTGGACGAGGCTGCGCTGATGCAGGTGAAGAACTCCAATCCGGATGGCCAGCTGTACGGTCTCCCGTTTACGCTCAGCAATATTATCATGTTCTATAATAAAGATGTGTTGGACAAGTTCGGAGTGCCTTATCTGAAGGACGGAATGACATGGGATGAAGTGTACGAGGTGGCCAAGAAGCTGACCCGCACGGTGGACGGCGTCGCTTACAAAGGACTGTCCGCCCATCCGGGCGTCATGATGACCTACAACCAGCTTTCGCTGACGCCGCTCGATCTGAAGGAGAATAAAGCGGCCATTTCGACGGATGCATGGAAGAAGCTGGTTGAAAATTTCAAGCGCTTCTATGAAATTCCCGGCAATGAATATACGAATATCGACGATTTTCCGAAGGGGCAAATGGCCATTGGAGTGCATGTCGCCGAAAAAGTCAGCAGCTGGTACAGTGCGAATAAGGATTTGAAGTTCGATATCGTTTCTCCGCCATCCTTCAAAGAGCTTCCGAACACGGGCATGCAGCCGAATACGTATTCCTGGTTTATTACCAAAAATTCGAAGTACAAAGACCAAGCCTTCCAAATCATTCAGTATTTATTATCGGATGAGGTGCAATCGGAGCTGTCCAAGAACGGCATCATATCTCCGCTCAAAAGCAAGGCGGTCCGGGAGCTATACGGCCAGAACCTGGCTCAGCTGAAGGGCAAGAACACCGGTGCCGTTTACTATAGCAAAAATGCGCTTCCTCCGGCTCCTCGGGCAGCAGGTCTGGTCGTCTACAGCGTCAATACGGGTAAAATATTCGACAACATCGCCAAGAGCGGCATGGATGTGAACACATCTCTTCGATCGGTGGAAGAGGAGTCCAATCAAGCTATTCAGCAGCTGCTGTCACAAAAGAAATAGGGTTCCGCATGCGCACCGGCTCTCGTCCCGTAAGGGAAGGGAGCCTTTTTTTACGCCTTCTTGGAGAGATGACAGTTTTGTATAATTTAAAGCCAGTTCTCGCTCTAGAGCGTGGAAGCCTTTTCACTTACTATCTTAAGTAGCAACTAAAGCTAGTGCTGACGATAGAAGAGAGGGTGGTTGTACTGATGCATCCAGAGAGTAATCGCCATGATTTGCGCTTGCCGGATTGGGGGCCTTACACGAAAAAATATATCGGCATTTCCCACATCGCAAGCCAGCAGCAGGGGGTTCGCTTCGATCTGAGCGTATTCCCGGGGTTTTACCGTAGAAAGGTTGGGGTGCCCAGCGTCATGTGGGAATCCGACTATCACCCTTGGGAGGCGGCGCCGGATCTGTCCTATTATACGCATCGGCACGAGCTGGAGTGGAAGGACCGGGTATACTCGGATATCTCGTTCGTGCGGATGGATGCGAATCGGAATTTGATCCGGTGCGACCTGGTCAACAACACGGACACGAAGCAAAATGTCGTGCTGCATTACATGGCGTCCGTCCATTTTCCCGCGGTGAAGGCGCATGGCGATCCGATGGAATTGATTGAGGTGCAGGGACTCGGAGGGGCGGTTTGGGTCGATGCGTTAGACTATGAGGAGCTCGAATTTGCGGTGAAGCGGCCGGATGATCATTTGGTCTACGACGGCTTTTATCGCGGAGAGGAGCGGGTTTCCGGCTTTGTTAATGCGTCGGGCCTCGGCAAAGGCTTCGGTAAAAATAAAGGGGATCGCGTCAAGTACAAGGTGCGGGTGCCCGGAGCTATACAGGATGCCGTTCTAGTTATCCGATATCAGATGGAATCGGGCGGAAAGCTGGAGCTGGCGATGGAAGGGCTGGCCGTTGCGTCAATTCAGCTGGCGGGCAGCACCGGCATGAACAGCTGCCGCATGGCCCTGGGCTCGATCGGACCGGGTGAATACGAGCTGGAGCTGGTGTCCTCGGGCGGAACGCCGCTTATCCTCGACGGTCTATTGATCGCCGAGCAGGAGCGTCATGAGCAGATCCAGTTCAGGGCGGTAGGCTGGGAGCCGCGTCCGGACAAACAGCCGGGCCCGGTGCCGAACAGCTTGATTTTATCCTATAAAAACTGCGATCAGGTCTATGGCATGGTGTGGCTGTTCGATAACTACGAAATTCGCGAATACCACGGCAAAGATCTGGATCTGTCGCTCCGGCACAATGTCCATCATCATGTTCATAGCAGCTTTTACAGCCCTGGCCAAGGTCACTATACGAACGTGTATATGCGGCCGATTGCTCTGGAGGGAGAAACCAGTAAGCGGCTGTACGGCATGGTTTGTCATGGGGCGATCGATGAGGTGAAGGCATTCCTTCAAGCGTTTGCCAGCCGCGAGAATGACGCCACTTGTGAAACCAGGTACCTGGAGAGCAAGTCATCCAGCGCCATTCAGCCGGTGAACCCGTCCGGGGAAAAATATCTCTTCGGCCTCCAGCGATTGGCAGCGACTACGCTGACGAACGTCGTGTTTCCGGTGTATACGAAGCGCTCGTTTATCAAGCACTATACCCCCGGTCGATGGTGGGACAGCCTGTATACATGGGATTCCGGCTTTATCGGACTCGGGCTGGCGGAGCTGAGCATCGACAGAGCGATCGACAGCCTGCAAACGTATTTGACCGAGCCGGGCGATCCGCAAGCGGCCTTCATGCATCATGGGAGCATGGTTCCTGTGCAGCACTACCAGTTTCTGGAGATTTGGAACAAGACGCAATCGCTCGAACTGCTGCAAAGCTACTATGCGAGCTTGAAGCAATACTACCAGTTTTACTGCGGCCATCACGAGGGCTCTACGATGAAGCCGTTTCAATCGAATCTGCTCAATCCGTGGGACTACTTCTACAATTCCGGCGGGTGGGACGATTATCCTCCCCAAGTGCATGTGCACCGCAGCGGGCTGAAGAAGCAGGTTGCTCCGGTTATCAATACGGCGCACGGTATCCGAATCGCGAAGATACTAAAAATGGCAGCAAAAGAGCTGGGCCTGCTGGAGGATGTGGAGCTCTACGATCAAGACATCGAGCTTTTGTCACAAGCGCTGCAGCAGCACGCCTGGGACGAGTCCGCCGGCTTTTACGGCTATGTGTGCCATAACGAGCAGGGCGAGCCCGAGGGGATTTTACAATACAACAATGAAGTCAACTACAATATGGGACTCGACGGTGCGTATCCGCTGGTGGCAGGCATTTGCGATGCGCGTCAGACCGAGCTGCTGCTGGGTCATTTATTCGATGAGGAAGAGATTTGGAGCCCGATCGGCTTATCCGCGGTTTCACAAAAGGCCCCGTACTACAATATTGAAGGGTACTGGAACGGAACGGTGTGGATGCCGCATCAGTGGTTTTTCTGGAAGACGATGATCGATCTGGGGCGCTTGGATCTGGCCTATCAGATCGCCGAGACGGGCCTTGAGGTCTGGGAGCGGGAAGTGCGCGAGAGCTATAACTGCTTCGAGCATTTTATTATCAAAACCGGGCGGGGCGCAGGCTGGCATCACTTCGGCGGACTATCGAACCCGGTGCTGAGCTGGTTTAACGCCTACCATCGTCCGGGCACGCTGACGTGCGGCTTTGATGTATGGATGAAGCTGACCGAGGTTCAGCCGGACCATACCCAGCTGACCGCGACGCTGCAGTATGAGGGAGGGCGCGAGACGTTCAGCTTGATCGCGACGATGAGCCCGGAATGCCGCTATGAAGCGCTGTGGAATGGGGAGCAGGCTGCGATCATCTCGAAGGGAGACGGCGTGCTCCATCTGGAGCTGACCGCACCGGCTAAGCAGAACGAGCCTGGGCAGCTCATCATCCGAGCGGTCTAAATGACAGTTTTGTACGATTATTTGCCAGTTCTCGCTCTAGAGAAGTCTTAAATCTGTCTTATAATTAAGCTATCAGCTTGTAAATTCGCTTTATGATAGGGCATCCATGTAAACGCTATCAAGGGCGATGTCCGAATGCTGGGTCAATGAGATATATATCATGGGAGGTTGATTGGAAATGAAAAACGTTCGAAAAACAGCCATGCTGACCGCTGCAGTGCTGCTGGCAGGCAGCGCGGCGGGATGCTCTAACAATGCCGCTCCGGCTGGGTCGACAGGCTCGGCAGGCACGTCTTCGACTTCATCCGCACCACAGGCGCCGGTGGAATTAAGCGTGATGTTCTATACTTCCGCCAATATCCAGATTTCTCACGATAACAACGAGGCGATTAAATTCCTCGAGAAGAAGTTTAACGTCAAATTGAACGTCATGGACATTCCAATCAACGATTACACAACCAAGCAGAACACGATCGTCGCCTCCGGAAGCATGCCGGACGTGATGGTGTGGAACGCCTTCCCGGAAGCCGCACTAGCCGGCTACATTAAGCAAGGCGCGTTCATGCAGCTGGATAAATATATTGACGCCGCACCAAACTTGAAGAAATATCCGCAGGCCATTTGGGACAACGTGAAGACTGACGGTCATTTCTATATCATTCCGCGCGTGCGTCCGCTGGTAAGAACAGGTGTGTATATCCGCAAGGATTGGCTCGATAAGCTCGGTCTGCCGATTCCAAAAACGACGGATGACCTGGCGAAGGTTGCGATCGCGTTTGCACAGAACGATCCGGACGGCGACGGAAAAGCGAATACCTACGGTATCGTGACCGATGCAAAGATGGGCAACCTGAATCCGATTTTTGCCGCCTTCGGGGCAGGGAACGGATGGCTTAAGGGATCGGATGGCTCGCTGGTCAACTCCTATATTACCCCAGGGACGAATCAGGCGCTTCAATATTTGCGGAACCTGTATGAGAAGGGCGGCCTGAGCAAAGACTTTGCCGTACAGCAAGGGAATGCAAGAAAAGAAATTCAAAGCGGCAAAGCCGGTATCATGGTTGAAAGCTACATTGTTGACTATGCGCAGGACATCGCGGCCCTGAAGAAGGTCGATCCGAAGGCGGAGCTTGTCTATATTGATCCTCCGGTCGGGCCGAGCGGAGTCAGCGGCTACTATGCGGGCTCCGGTAATGCGGGAGGCTGGGTTGTTCCGGCAACGACCAAGCCTGAGAAGGTCAAGAAGCTAATGGAAATTATGGACTGGGAAGCCAGCGACGAAGGCTACAAGTTTAACAAATACGGCCTCGACGGCATTCACAGCACCAAAGCTGCGGACGGCACGATTGCAACGAACGAGAAATATATTTCCGATGACATCAAGGAATTGATCATGGTTTCCCCATATGACGTCTACAGCTATACCGATGGCGGCGCGCCTGCGGATATCCAGAAGATCCAACGCGATGCGCTGGATAAGATTAAGGATAAAGGCATCGCCAATCCAGTGCCGAACTTTATATCGCCGACTCAAATTCAGAAGAACGAAGATTTGAACAACAAGCTGAGATATGACTACTTCATCCGCATCATTACTGGGCAGCTGCCTACATCGGCCTTCGACGAGTTCGTGTCCAAGTGGAAATCCGGCGGCGGAGACCAAATTACGAAGGAAACCAACGACTTCGTGAAGGGCGCAAAATAAGCTAAAACTTAAAATTTAAGACAGCATCCTCACGGTTACTCTTGCCTCAAGCGGATCATGCATTGGGGCAGGAGTAATTGGTGGTATGGGGGGACAAAAATTATGGATCAATATTCAGTGCAGCCCCGTGTGAAACCATTGGCAGAGAAAAAGACATCCGGACGCAGCAGATTGGCCTCCATCTTTTTGGATTGGGACCTTTACTTGCTTGCCCTTCCCGGCATCGTCTACTTTCTGATCTTCAAATATTTGCCCATGTGGGGCATTCTGATCTCGTTTCAAGAATACAGCCCGTTCTTAGGGTTCTGGAAGAGCCATTGGATCGGCTTCAAAATGTTCCAGGATTTGTTCGCGTACGACCACTTTTGGGAGCTCATGCGCAACACGGTGCTAATCAGCTTCTATCAGCTGGTGTTCTTTTTCCCGGTGCCGATCATTATTGCCTTAATGCTGCACGAGGTTTCGCGCCCGTTCTTTACGCGGCTGGTGCAAACCATCATTTACCTGCCGCACTTTATTTCCTGGGTCGTTATCGCTTCGATCACGTTCGTGATGCTGTCGGGCAACGGCGTGGTCAACCATGTCATTGAAGCGGCGGGAGGCAAGTCGATTAATTTCCTGTCGGCTCCGGAAATGTTCCGGACGCTCATCGTGTCGCAGGACATTTGGAAGGAAGCAGGCTGGGGCACGATTATTTATTTGGCCGCACTGGCTGGCGTTGATCCGCAGCTCTATGAAGCCGCAGTGATGGACGGAGCCAACCGCTGGAGACAGATGTGGCATATTACGCTGCCGACGATTCGAAGTACGATTATTATTTTGTTCCTGCTGCGTCTGGGTCATATTCTGGATGTCGGCTTCGAGCAAATTTTCCTCATGATGAACAGTTTGGTGCGCGGTGTGGGCGATGTGTTTGAAACGTTCGTCTATCAGAAGGGTCTCGTTGAAGGGCAGCTGAGCTTCTCGACCGCCGTCGGCTTATTTAAATCCGTGATCAGCCTCATCGTGGTGGCGATTGCGAATTGGCTGGTGAAAAAGGCCGGTGAGGAAGGGATTTATTAAACCGGGATATGCAAAGGGGGGGACAGCATGATTCGAAATCGAGGGGCAGCCAGCCGAGTTTTTGATGGAGCCAACTATGTAATATTAGCAATACTCGCGTTAGTGACCTTTCTTCCCTTCTACTATGTTATCGTCGCTTCGATGTCGCCGATCAAGCAGGTGTTGACGGAGAGCGTGATCTTGTGGCCGGAGAAGTTTGACTTCACGGCGTACCATATGATTCTAACGACGCCTTCCTTTATTCGGGCGCTGTTTTTCACGATTTATGTGACGGTGATCGGGACGTTCATCAATATGCTGCTGACGGCTACACTAAGCTATTCCTTATCGAAAAAGCGCTTTCGCGCGCGCAAGGTCATTCTGATGCTCATCGTGTTTTCCATGATGTTCAGCGGAGGGCTTATCCCTACCTATCTGGTTGTTAAAGGGATGGGCATGATCAACACCTTCTGGGCTTTGGTCATCCCGGGTGCGATCAGCGCGTTTAACTTGATTGTCTTGAAAAACTTTTTTGCCAGCATTCCGGAAGCGCTCGAGGAGTCGGCCCGGATCGACGGGTGCAGTAATACCGGGATTTTTGTGCGGATCGTGCTGCCGCTGTCGCTGCCAGCGCTGGCCTCGTTTACACTGTTTTATGCGGTGGGCAACTGGAATCAATTTTTCGCTCCGATCATGTATGAGAATAACTCCCGGTTCTGGACGGTACAGGTGGTGCTGAGACAGCTCGTCATCATCGGCGACTCCACAGGCTACGGGCAGACGGACGACTCCAATAAAACGGCGTTTCCCGAAACGCTCAAGTATGCGGCCATTATTGTGGCTACGCTGCCGATCCTGCTGTTCTATCCGTTCCTGCAGAAGTATTTCGTCAAAGGGGTTATGCTCGGTTCCGTAAAAGAATAGCGGTTGTAAAAAAGAGAGCTTCTGGGAAATTTCCAGCAGCTTTTTTGTTGAGCAATTCATTCTAAATTCTAAATTCTAAGGCAGGTGCTTACGGTGACGCTGCAAAAAGTATGGAAAATCTTATTAGCTGTGCTGATGGTGCTAGGGATGCTTCCGGCAGTAGGTCCTACCACCCCAATCGCTCAAGCGGCGGGGATGGATGCGGTGTATTTGAACGAGGATTTTAGCAGTACCGTCGGGTTTCCGACGGGGAGTGCGCCGAGCTTTACCGACTGGTCCTCACAGGGAAACGGTACGCCGGATCGAAATTATTGGACCAATATTACCACGGGCGGTACGGTGACGGTGGAAAATAGGCCAGGCAGTGCGACCGATCGCAGTGTGAAGCTGAATCGAACGGTCAGTGATGCGAACAGTGTGGAATCGACAGTTGATTTTCGAAGTCAGCCGCTGAGCGGGATGGTGACGGTCGAAGCTGACGTGATGTCCAGCTCGCTGACCGGGACACAGGTGTTTTATATATATAATGCGGGTGCTCCTTCGGTTTCGACGATCGTGAAGATCCAGCTAACTGGTGGACAAATTAAGGTGAATTACGGTGGTACGCAAACCGCCTTGAATAATTTTAACTTAAACACCAGTCAATGGTATAACATGAAAGCGGTCATTAATACTTCGACTGATACTTATGACTTTTATATCGACGGCACAAAATGGGTATCGGGGCAAGCGCTGGCCGCTCCGTCCGGCGGTACGGTGGGCGAGGTCACGTTTAAAATGGGCTCGGGCGGTAACAAGGGGACGTTTTACTATGATAATTTGAAAATTTCTAAGCCGGTTCCCTCCGCTACCGTAACTGGCCTGGCTTTCGACTCCGTCACGTATAACGTGTATGCAGGCGATGTTAAGAACACGGTGGTCAGTGCGGTTTATTCTGATAACAGCACACAAGTAGTCACCACCGGAAACACGTTCGCGTCCTTGGATCCAAGCATTGCATCGATTGACGCGGTGACTGGGACCATTACAGCCCGCAACCCGGGGACTACGCAAATCTCCGTGACCAACAGCATCTACGGCACGCCGGGAACAGCGACGGTTGTTGTCAGTCCCGCGTCTGCAACAGCGGTTAACGACGATTTTAACAGCATGACTACTGGCTCGGCACCGACCGGCTGGACCGGCATTATCACCTCCGGGGCAGGCGCCGTGTCTGTCAAGGACGTTCCTTCGGCCGCCGACAAGAGCTTGGCGCTGAGCGTAACGAACGGCTCCGATGCTGCTGAAGCGCACCGAACGTTTAATGGACTCACCGGCAAGGTGGCCATTGAAGCTAAGGTCATGACGACCGGATCGCAATTCAGCGTCGCGCCTTATATCATTAACAACAATAAGAAGACATTCCTAAAATTCGGACTTCGCAACGGCTATATCGGAGCCTACAACAATAAAACGATCAATACGGTGCCGTTTGTCGCCGGGCAATGGTATACGATCAAAATCGTCATCAATACGAATGCCAATACCTATCATCTGTGGGTGGACGGGGTGCAGCAGCCGATCGATAGCGCCGATCTGATTACCCCTTTTGATGCGAGCAAAAATAATACGAGCATTACCGAGGTGTATTTTAAAGCGGACAATACGGGCTCACAAGCCAATTGCTATGTCGATAATCTGAAGGTGTACACGCTTCCGGCGGGATCGATTAGCGGGATCAACTTCGACAACTCGGCGTACAGCCTCTATCCAGGGGATAGCGTGAACGCTGTAGTGAATTCGCTGGACACCGATGGAGCCATAACGAATGTGACGAACGGCAGCACGATTACGTCGCTCAATCCTGCGGTGGCAACAGTGGATGCCGCTGGCAAGCTAACGGCCGTCGGCATAGGAACTGCACAGCTAAGTGCGTCCTACACCGTAGGTCAAGACGTATACCAAGCCACCTCCAGCGTGACGGTAAAACCTCTGCCTGCATTGCAAGCGCCTCAGCAGCTGAGTGTTGGAACCGTAAGAAGCACGTCCATTGGCTTAAACTGGAACGCTGATCCGAATGCAAGTCTGTACAGTGTCTATAGAGCGAATGTGGGCTCCGGACAGTACAGCTATATCGGCCAATCCCAGCCGGGCGTCGCCGCTTATATCGACAATAACGTGAATCCGAGCACGTCGTATGACTATAAGGTTTCCACCGTTTTGGTAACGCCTGGCAAGCA
This sequence comes from Paenibacillus cremeus, assembly GCF_007786445.1. Classification (GTDB taxonomy): domain Bacteria; phylum Bacillota; class Bacilli; order Paenibacillales; family NBRC-103111; genus Paenibacillus_G; species Paenibacillus_G cremeus. Next base: position 47,141 of record NZ_VNJI01000001.1, read on the forward strand.
GGTCATTGAATCGGGGCAAAGCGGTAAAGCTACCGCGGTGACGACGGCACCGCCGACCAATTTCCCGGCCCCAGCGGCTGCGTATACCGTATATGACGGCTTTAACGGTGATCCTACGAACGGGGCGCCGGGCGGATGGACCACGGACACCTCCGGCGGAAACGTAAACGTGCAAGAAGTGCCGTTCCCTGCCGACAAGAGCGTCACCATCTCCAAAATCGGCACGTCCAACGCGGCAACCGCGTCACGAACGTTCACTCCACTTAACGGCGTTGTGACCATGGAGGCCAAAGTCAAGGCCATGGACCTCACCGGAACCAAGGCGATCCCTTCGATATATGATAGCCAAGGGAATCTGCTGGCGGCTATCGCTTTTAAAGACAGTAACATCGTTTACAGCAATCGCGGCACGCTGATCAATGTCGTTACAGTCAACGCCGACAAATGGTATATCGTTCGAGCGGTGCTGGATACAAGAGCACAAACCTATGATCTTTACATCGACGGCATGAAAAAATTTAGCGCCATTCCGTTCCTGACGCCTGCTTCCGATGTAGGCAAGCTCGTGTTCGGCATCGATCAGGGCAATAAAGGCACCATCGTATTCGACAATGTTAAAGTATACAGCCAATCCACACTCATCGGAGGACCGCCGGAGCCGGTATATGATGTAAGAAGCTACGGCGCTGTCGGAGACGGCACAACGATGGACACGGCTGCGATTCAAGCGGCCGTCGAAAAGGCTGCGGGCACCGGCGGATCGGTTTACCTGCATGACGGCACCTTCCTGTCCGGGATGATCCAGCTGCGGAGCAATATGACGCTGTATATCGATGCTTCCGCCACCTTAAAAGGAAGCACCTCCGCTGCGGACTATCCGGATACGCACCCGCTGACGTATAACACGCAAATCGGGGTTACTTCCAATACAAACAAGGCGCTCGTGTATGCCGAGAACGTCGAAAATGTCAGAATCGACGGAGGAGGCACCATTGACGGCAGCGGCGATGCCTTTACCGCTCCTAGCGGAACCGAGCATACACGGCCGATTGCGATTTATGTCGTCATGAGCAGCAACGTCACCGAGCAAAACATTTATATTAAAAAATCAGGCATGTGGACGGTCGTGAATGCCGAAACGGATTATTTGACGATCCGTAACATCTATCTGGACGTAAGGCTGTTAAGCAACCGGGACGGCTTCGATATTCTGGACGACTGGCATGTGCTGGTTGAAGATGTGACGGTGAACACCGGCGACGACGCCATTTGCATAAAAAGCGGAAAGCGTCGCGGCGTACAGGATGTGATCGTCAGAAATTCCAATATTACCGCTTCCAATACGAATGGCTTAAAATTCGGAACCGCCAGCTACGGGGCTTTTAAAAACGTAAGCTTCGTAGACAACATGGTCAAGGGAGTCAAATATTGCGCGATGTGCGTAGAATCCGTGGATGGGGCGGACGTTTCTAATATTAGCTTCCAGCGGATCGATGTGCAGGATGCGGGCAACCCATTCTTCGTCATACTGGGCAAGCGAAGCGACCGGGCAACCAAAGACGACTCGGCCAAGCCGGGAACCATGAGCGGCGTCACCTTCCAGGATATTATCGGCAAAAACCTGAACACGACATGGGGCTCTCCCATCACAGGGTCGAATATGTCGGATGGTACCAAATACAGGCTGCACAATATCAGCTTTACCAATGTCAATATGACGTATAAAGGCGGAAAAACCTCCATCCCTGCTGAACCGGCGGAATATGCGATCGGCCAGTATCCGGAATCGAATATCTTTAGCGATCTGCCGGCGTACGGCTATTATGTGAGGCATGCCGACAACGTCACGTTTACGAACGTTACGACCGATGTCTCTCCATCGGATGCTAGAAGCGCGATGGTGATGAATGATGTCAGGGATACACTGCCGCCGTCGGCGCCAAACCTGTCAGTGACCGGAAAAACGCAGACCTCCGTCACGCTGAGCTGGAGTGCATCCAGCGATAATACGGGTGTAGCAGGGTATGCTTTGTACAAAAACGGAGTGGCTGTGCCGGATGTTGTTCAAACGGTGGACAATTCGGTATACAGTGCCACGGTAAACGGCTTGACGGCCGGTACGACGTATGACTTTACGGTCAAGGCCTATGACGAAGCGGGGAACTATTCCGCAGACAGCAATCTCATCAGCGTGAAAACGGTGGATTTAAGCCAGGATGCCGATCTGAGTAACCTTGTAATCGATCAAGGGACCTTATCTCCTGTGTTTGACAAGAATACAACGAATTATTCCGCCGTTGTTGGCAATTGGGCAGCTCAAATGACGATCATTCCGACGCTGCATGCTAGCGATGCGACATTGAAGATTAACGGAACGAGCACCGTATCGGGCGCCACCTATACTGCGCTGCTGTATACCGGAACGACGACGTTCAGTATTCAGGTCACGGCGCAGGATGGCACAACCAAAACCTATTCGCTTGCGGTCATTAAGCCAAGTGTAAGCAGCCATTCGGATTCGGGCACTAGCGGGTCGTCACAGACCGGATCAGCGGACGGAAAAGACACAGCCTCTGCACCAGGAGTCCAAGTCTCCGTCGATAAGTCCACCGGAGCGGCCAAAGCGGAAATTGCAGCGGACGCATTGAAAAATATTTTGGATAAGGCAGTGGCGGACAGTCGAGGAATCAAAAAGGTAGAGATTCAAGTACCGCAGACAGAAGGGGCCAAAGCCTATGAGCCTGCTATCCCGGCGAGCTTTGTTAATAACGCCAGCCATGACCAAACGATCGTCATTAGGACGCCGTTAGCAGCCGTCCAGCTGCCCGGCAATATGCTGAGCACCCTGAATGTACCATCGGCCTCCAGCGTATCCATTCCTCTCCAATGGGTGGATAAAAGCTCGATCAGCGACGCAAAGCTGAAGGATAAAATCGGTGATCGGCCGATTCTGGACATTCAGCTCAAGATTGACGGCAAGCTGGCGACGTATAATAATCCCGAGGCGGGAGTTGCCATTTCGATTCCATATAAGCCGACGCCAGCGGAATTGAACGACCCTGATCATATCATCATCTGGTATATCGACGGGAACGGCCATGCGACGAAAGTGCCGAGTGGAAGCTATGATTCGAAAACAGGCATGGTAACGTTCCGAACCACTCATTTCAGTACGTATGCCGTCTCGTACGAGCAGAAGACGTTTACAGACCTAACCGATTATGCGTGGGCGAAGCAGCAGATCGAAGCGCTGGCTTCCAAAGGCATCATTAATGGAACATCGGAGGATGCCTTCTCACCGTCTCGATCCATCACGAGAGGAGAATTCTTGGCGCTGCTGGTCAGAACGCTGGGGCTTACCGCAGACGTTAACGACAACTTCAGCGATGTTGGCAAGGACGATGCATACTACCGGGAGATTGGTATTGCAAGGAAGCTCGGGATCAGTGAGGGGACGAGCGACAATAAGGTCAATCCGTTGGTGCCTATCTCACGGCAGGATATGATGGTGCTAAGCGCAAGGGCACTTCAGCTGATACATACTCCGGGCTCGGGCGTGAGCCTGGCTACGTTCACCGATCAGGCGGAGATCGCTTCCTATGCTGTCGATAGCATCGCTGCCATGGTTCAGGCGGGCCTCGTAACCGGTGACGGAAGCAGGTTGAATCCGCACGGGGAGACGACAAGAGCGGAAGCGGCCGTGCTTATGTACAGGTTGTATCATCGAATGTATTAATTTGTAATCAAATTGAAATCCGCCTAACATGATTCATTAATAAAGTAAGCCTATAATAAGTCTCAACCCCCCTTTTTCTTATATATAGCTAAACCCCATGGCCCGTTGCTGTGGGGTCCTTTTTTTAAGTAAGGGACGGGGAAGGGAGCCGCCGAAAGGAGCAGGGAGATGAAGTTTGAGCTGAATGAAGCGATGGAGGTACTGGAGAGGACGCCGCAAGCCTTGGAGCAATTGATCGGTGGCTTATCCGCGGAATGGCTGAGATGTAATGAAGGGGAAGGCACATGGAATGTAACGGAAGTGATCGAGCACCTCATCGAAGGCGAGAAGACAAACTGGATCCCCCGGCTGAAATTTATTTTGCAAGAAGGGGAAGGGAAGCCGTTTCCGCCCTTTGACCGGTTCGCGCACTTACGTGAACAAGCGGACACGACGATGGAACAAAAGCTGCAGGAGTTCAAAGCGATCCGGCGGCACAATGTGGCCCAGCTGAAGGAGTTGGTCGATCCGGCACTGCACCTGGAGTTAACGGGTCTGCACCCTACGTTTGGCGCTGTGAAGGTCCGAGAGCTGATTTCCACGTGGGTCGTTCATGATCTGACGCACACGGCGCAAATCGTCCGGGTCATGGCCGAGCGATACCGCACGGATGTGGGGCCTTGGATTCAATTTTTGGGGATATTGAACAAGTAGGATTTTACTCTATACCACATTTAATGATACAATTGGTATCAAAGTGTAGAGTGAATGGAAGTGGAGCTATGCGTTATTTTGCCGTAATCGGATGGGCCGTGATTCTGGGTGTACTGACGTGTGACCTTAGCTTAAATGGTCTGTTTTATCGACAGGCCATTCACTTTAGCATCAATCCCCATCCAGACTTTTTCGAGCTCTTTAAGCTGGATTTACGTTTTGTACACTCTCATTGGACGATTATCAAGCTAGGGCATTTTATAGGCTTCGCCATCATGGATGCCCTGCTCTGGAATATGACGAGAAAACGAGGCGCATCTGCGCTGCTCTCGATTGCCTTCGCCGTCTCCACCGAGATCTTACAGCTGTATTTCAACCGTGACGGAAGGATCTATGACATGCTCATTGATTCTGCGGGTGTGCTGGCTTCATACTATATCCCGTTAATTCATCGAATGGTATTCGGTAATTACGCAAAATCGTTCCATAAATAAATCGCTGCAGCTGCCCCTGAGGGGGTATTTTTTTTGCCCTTAAATTAATGGGATTAAATTTCGAATCATGGTGTATACATGTACTGTGATACAAATTGAGTCTCTATTAGTGAAAACGCTTTCAACCAACTTCGAGCAAACCGGTGTCTACAGCATTCTGTCGAAGGGGGGCTGGCGCATGCAGTTCCAATTAACGGAGGAACAGGAAATGATTCGGGCCATGGTGCGGGATTTCGCCAAACACGAGATCGAGCCTACGGCAGCGGCGCGGGATGAGGAGGAACGGTTCGACCGGGCGATTTTCGATAAAATGGGCGAGCTTGGACTAACCGGCATCCCGTGGCCGGAGAAATACGGGGGGCTGGGCGCCGATTTTTTGACCTATGTGCTGGTCGTGGAGGAGCTGTCCCGCGTGTGCGCGTCGACTGCGGTGATGCTCTCGGTGCACACATCGCTTGTCGGGTGGTCGATCTACAAGTTCGGCACGGAGGAGCAGAAGCTGGCGTATCTGAAGCCTATGGCGGAGGGGAAAATTCTTAGTGCGTACGGGCTGACTGAGAGCGGCTCGGGCTCCGATGCGGGGGCGATGCGGACGGTCGCAGTCCGGGACGGGGACGACTATGTGCTGAGCGGCTCCAAAATTTTTATCACGAGTGCCGGCGAGGCGGAGCTGTATCTGGTGTTTGCGCTGACCGATCCGGCCAAGAAGCATAAAGGCTGCAGCGCGTTCTTGATCGAGAAGGGTACTCCGGGCTTCAGCTTCGGGAAGAAGGAGAAAAAGCTCGGCATCCGCTCGTCCCCGACGATGGAGCTGATCTTCGATCAGTGCCGCATCCCGAAGGCGAACCTGCTCGGGCAGGAGGGCCAAGGCTTCAGCATCGCCATGATGGGGCTGGACGGCGGGCGGTGCGGCATTGCGGCGCAGGCGGTGGGCATCGCCCAGGGCGCGATGGACGCTTCGATCGCCTACGCGAAGGCGCGCAAGCAGTTCGGCAAGCCGATTGCCCAGCAGCAGGCGATTGGCTTTAAGCTCGCGGATATGGCAACGCGGATTGAAGCGGCTCGACTCTTGACCTACCAGGCGGCCTGGCGGGAGAGCAATGGCCTGCCGTATGGGAAGGAGTCGGCTTTTGCGAAGCTGTTCGCCAGCGATACGGCGGTGCAGGTGACGGTGGAGGCGGTGCAGGTGTTTGGCGGCTACGGGTATACGAAGGATTTCCCCGTGGAGCGCTATATGCGTGATGCCAAGGTGACTCAAATTTATGAGGGCACGAACGAAATCCAGCGGATTGTGATTAGTAAGCTTTTGCTTGCTGATGGGTGAAGATGCGCTGAAGTTGCGCTGAAGTTGTACTGAGGGGAGAGGGGATGGCCCATGAGCGAACGTTACCAGCCTGGTCTGGAAAATGTGATTGCCAGCGAAACCGGTATTTCGTATCTGGATGTGGAAAACGAGGAGATTGTGCTGCGGGGCTATGACTTGATGGAGCTGGCCCGAACCGTCACCTACTTGGACGTGGCCTGCTTGCTGCTCGATGGGGCGCTGCCGACCGCGGCTGAGCGCGATGTGTTTGAGGAGCGAATCAAAGCGGAATACGCCTTCCCACCGCAGGTGATGTCGATGCTGCAGCTGCTTCCGAAGGAGTCGCACGTGATGGATGTGCTGCGGACCGGCATCTCAGCCTTGGCCAGCTTCGAGGAGGGGCAGGAGCTGGAGGACCGCTCGAAGGCGGCGAACACGCGCAAAGCGATTCGGCTGCTCGCCAAGGTGCCGCAGATTGTGGCGGGAGGGTACCGGGCGATTACCAAGCAGCCGATTATTAAGCCCCTGGAGTCGCTTTCGTATACGGCGAATTTTTTGTATATGATCACGGGCAGTGTGCCGACTCCGATGGAGGAGGCGGTCTTCGACCAGTCGCTCATCGTCTACAGCGAGCATGAGATGCCGAACTCGACGTTCGCTGCGCGGGTCATTGCCTCTACGCAGTCGGATATTTATGGCGCTTTGACCGGCGCGGTCGCTTCTTTAAAGGGAACGCTGCACGGCGGCGCGAACGAAGCGGTGATGAAGATGCTGCTCGAGGCAGGCTCGGCGGAGGCGCTCGAAGCGCTTATGCTGCAGAAGCTGGCGCGGAAGGAGCGGATCATGGGCTTCGGCCACCGCGTGTACATGAAGAAGCCGGATCCTCGCGCGATGCTGATGAAGGAAGCGCTGGAGACGCTTGCGCAGGATAAAAATGAGCCGGAGCTGTACCAGATGTGCGTCGTCGGAGAGCAGGTAATGAAGCGGGAGAAGCAGCTGTACCCGAATTTGGATTATTACGCGGCACCAGTGTATCATTTGCTGGGCATTCCGATCGATCTGTTCACGCCGATTTTTTTGGCGGCCCGGACAATTGGCGTCAGCGCGCATGTGATCGAGCAGCATGAGCACAACCGGCTGTTCCGGCCTCGGGTGCTGTATAATGGGCCGCGCAATTTGCATCCGGAGAAGGGCTAAGGAAGGTGCTGCGGGAAAAAGGTCGTCGTAGCGGATGAGCCGTCCCGCATAAAGTAGTGATGTGGAAGGCCTCGCTGATGCGGCTGCGTTGGTGGGGCTGTTTCTATCGACGTTGAGGAGTGAGCAGCCATGGGAGCAGATGCGAAGGGTGGGCCTAAGCATAAGGTGAGGTTCGTTACCGCCTCGGCTTTATTTGACGGGCACGATGTTTCCATTAATATTATGAGGCGAATTCTGCAGGCGAGCGGAGCGGAGGTTATTCATCTCGGGCATAACCGTTCGGTGGATGAGGTCGTGCAAGCAGCCGTGCAGGAGGATGTGCAGGGCATTGCCGTTTCCTCTTACCAGGGCGGACATGTGGAATATTTTAAATATATGGTTGATCTGCTGAAGTCGAAAGGAGCTCCAGATATCCGGGTGTTTGGAGGTGGCGGCGGCGTCATTCTCCCATCGGAACTCAAGCAGCTGCATGAGTATGGGGTGGCACGGATATTTTCGCCGGAGGATGGGCGGGAGCTCGGCTTGCAGGGGATGATCGATTGGATGCTGCGGGCGTGCGATTTTTCCACGGTGGAGGGGAGGGCACCGGACGAGGAGGCGCTTCGCCGGAAGGATCCGCGGGCGATTGCGAAGTACATCACGGCAGCCGAAAATGGCGGCGAGGGGTGGGGGCTCGAGCAGTTAGCGGGTGGGGGTCCGGTCGTCGGCATTACCGGCACGGGAGGCGCAGGCAAAAGCTCGCTGACCGACGAGCTGGTCCGGCGCTTCCTTCGGCAGTACCCCGAGAAGACGATCGCGATTCTCTCGATCGATCCAACGAGGCAGCGCACCGGCGGTGCTCTGCTGGGAGACCGGATCCGCATGAACGCCGTGCATTCCGATCGGGTCTACATGCGCAGCTTGGCTACGCGAGGCTCAGGCAAGGAGCTGCCGAATGCGATCCGCGAGGTGATTTCCGTGGTACAGGCGGCCGGGTTCGATCTGGTGGTGGTGGAAACGAGCGGGATCGGCCAAGGGGATCATCAGATTACCGCCATCGCCGACGTGTCCCTGTATGTCATGACCAGCGAGTTCGGCGCGCCCTCCCAGCTGGAGAAAATCGATATGATCGATTACGCCGATCTGATCGCCATCAACAAGTTCGAGCGGCGGGGCTCGGCCGATGCGCTCCGTGACGTGAAAAAGCAGATGCAGCGCAACCGAGGATTGTACGATCAGCCGGTGGAGCAGATGCCGGTGTATGGGACGATGGCGAGCCAGTTCAACGATGCAGGCGTGAATGTGCTGTTCGCCGCATTGGTGGCGGAGCTGAACCGAAAGTGCGCGCTAGGGTGGCCAATACCTGTGTTTCCATCTGCGACGGGTCATAGGCAGGTGATCATTCCGAGCGACCGCGTTCGCTACCTGGGCGAAATCGTTCAAACGGTGCGGGATTATCAGGTGTTCGTGAACCAGGAGGCGGAGAGCGCCAGCGCGTGGTACCGAATTGAGGGCGCGATTCAAGCGGCTGTTCGGGAGCTGGAGCCGGCGAATGGGCAGGAGCAGGGGCAGCCGCCAGATGCAGGGGAAGCCGTGCTGCCGAAGCTGGAGCGCTTGGGGGAATCGTATCGGGCTCGACTGCATCCAGACACGCGCGGGATGTTGGAACGTTGGCCGGAGGTGCGGCGCCGGTACAGCGGCACGACCCTGGTGACGCGCGTGCGGGACAAAGAGCTGATTACAGAGCTGACCACCTCCAGCTTGTCGGGGCTGGACATCCCGAAGGTGAGCCTGCCGCGCTATCAAGACTGGGGCGATCTCGTGCGGTGGCAGTACCGCGAAAATGTCCCCGGCGAGTTCCCCTTCACCGCAGGCGTTTTTCCGTTCAAGCGGACGGCGGAGGATCCGAAGCGCCAATTTGCCGGTGAAGGCACGCCGGAGCGAACAAATCTGCGGTTTCACTATTTATCGCAAAACGACCCGGCTAAACGGCTAAGCACCGCGTTCGATTCCGTCACGCTGTATGGTGAAGATCCGGACTACCGCCCCGACATCTACGGCAAAATCGGCGAAAGCGGCGTCAGCATCTGCTCCCTGGACGATATGAAAAAGCTATATGCCGGCTTCGATCTATGCCATCCTCTGACGTCTGTTTCGATGACGATCAATGGCCCGGCACCGGTCATTTTGGCGATGTACATGAATACCGCGATTCATGACCAGCTGGAACGGTTCAGCCAGGCAAACGGCGGGAGGACGCCGACAGCGGAGGAAGCGGAGCGTATCCGCAGAGAGACGCTGCGATCGGTGCGGGGCACGGTGCAGGCGGACATTTTGAAGGAGGATCAGGGGCAGAACACCTGTATTTTCTCCACCGAATTTGCGCTGCGAATGATGGGTGATATCCAGCAGTATTTTATCGATCATGAGGTGCGCAATTATTATTCGGTTTCCATCTCGGGCTATCACATCGCCGAAGCGGGGGCGAATCCGATCTCGCAGCTGGCATTTACGCTGGCAAATGGGTTTACGTATGTGGAGTACTATTTGTCCCGGGGCATGCGGATTGATGATTTTGCGCCGAACCTGTCGTTTTTTTTCAGCAACGGGCTGGACCCCGAGTATACGGTGATCGGCCGGGTGGCGCGCCGGATCTGGGCTACGGTCATGAAGCACAAATATAAGGCAAGCGAACGCAGCCAAAAGCTGAAGTACCACATCCAGACGTCGGGGCGGTCGCTGCATGCGCAGGAGATTGATTTTAACGATATTCGGACCACGCTGCAGGCGCTCATGGCCATTCTCGACAACTGCAATTCGCTGCACACGAATTCGTACGACGAAGCGATCACAACCCCGACGGAGGAATCGGTGCGGCGGGCGATGGCGATTCAGCTGATCATTACGAAGGAGCTGGGCCTCGCGAAAAACGAAAATTTGCTGCAAGGCTCGTTCCTGGTCGAGGAGCTGACGGACCTGGTCGAAGAGGCGGTGCTGCAGGAGCTGGAGCGCATCAGCGATCGGGGTGGGGTGCTTGGAGCGATGGAATCGCAGTACCAGCGGGGGAAGATTCAGGACGAATCGATGCTCTATGAGACCAAAAAGCACAACGGCGAGCTGCCGATCATCGGCGTGAATACATTTCGCAATCCGCACCCGGCGTCAGGGGAGGAGCTGAACATCCCGTTGGCGCGGGCTACCGTGGCTGAGAAGGAGCAGCAGATTGCGAGCCTTCAAGCTTTTCAAGCGCAGCATGCGGGAGAGGCGCCGTCCGCCTTGGCAAAGCTGCAGCAGGTGGCGATGGCGGGGGACAATATCTTTGCGGAGCTGATGGAGACGGTGAAGGTGGCGAGCCTGGGGCAGATCACCCATGCGTTGTATGAGGTCGGCGGGCAGTATCGTAGGAATATGTAGTTGGGTGTGTGGTGTGGTGGGCGGTGAGCGGGAGGAACGGCGGAATTGGTGCTCCAAAAGCAGCAAATCGCGGTTACGACTTGCCGACCGTGGATTTAGCTGCTCTGGCGGCAGTTATTGCTCTGCGGCTAGCCCTCACATTGCAGGAGGTATATGCTTACGAAGCAGGCTTTTCTAAGAAAAGCCCAGCGTATGCTTACGATGCCGTTTTGCCTACGGCAAAACTCAGCAAATGCTTACGAAGTAGGCTTTTCTACGAAAAGCCCTCAGGAGGCGAGGTTCCTATGTCTTTTCGGCACCGGCAGCTTGGATTAACGGATGAACAGGTTCTGAAGATGTATACCTTTATGCTCTTGGCGAGAAGGTTTGACGAACGCGCGCTTCTGCTGCAGAGGTCGGGCAAAATCGCGTTTCATATATCCGGGATCGGCCAAGAGTCGGCCCAGGTGGCTGCGGCCTTTGCGCTGCGAAGCCATCATGATTATTTTCTTCCTTACTATCGGGATTACACGCTCGTGCTTGCGGTGGGGGCCACGGTTCGCGAGCTGCTGCTGGCGGCATTCTCCAAAGCAGAGGACGTTAACGGCGGCCGGCAGATGGGAGGGCATTTCAGCTACCGGAAGCATCATATCGTCTCCGGCTCGAGCCCGGTTTCCACGCAGGTGCCGCATGCGGTCGGCATGGCCTTAAGCGCTAAGATGCGTGGTGAGGACCGCGTTGCTTACACGTCGTTTGGCGAGGGCTCGAGCAATCAGGGGGACGTGCATGAGAGCTTTAATTTTGCCGGGGTGTTCAAGCTGCCTGTCATTTTCATGTGCGAAAATAACCAATACGCCATCTCTATCCCCGCGCATAAGCAGCTAGCTGGGCGAGTGGTCGACCGGGCTGCCGGGTACGGCTTTCCGGGGGTTCGTGTGGACGGTACCGATGTGCTGGAGGTGTACCAAGCGGTTCGAGAAGCGAAGGAGCGCGCGCTCCGCGGTGACGGACCGACCTTGATCGAGGCGATGCTGTACCGCATCCCGCCCCACTCCACGGCAGACGACGATATGCTGTATCGGACGAAGGAAGAGGTCGAAGCGCATAAGGCGAAGGATGGCCTCACGCGTTTTCGCCAGTATTTGATCGAATGCGGTGTACTGAACGATGAGCTGGACGGCACGATCAGCGAGTCGATCACGAAGGAAGTGAATGAGGCGACCAAATATGCCGATGGCGCGCCCTATCCGAGTCCCGACAGTGCCCTTCGGCATGTGTATGCGGATGAAGGGGGGGCATGACATGGCGATCATCACTTATCTGGAAGCCATCCGTTCTGCGATGTCCGAGGAGATGGAGCGGGACGCGAATGTGTTTGTGCTGGGGGAGGACGTCGGAAAAGGCGGCGTGCTGAACGCGACTAAAGGGATGCGAGACCGATTCGGCGAACAGCGGGTGCTCGATACGCCGCTGGCGGAATCCGCGATTGTCGGCGTGTCCATCGGTGCCTCTCTGACGGGCATGAGACCGATTGCGGAGATTCAGTTTTCAGATTTTATTTTTCCCGCAGCGAATCAAATCATCAACGAAGCGGCCAAAATCCGCTACCGCTCCAATAACGACTGGCACTGTCCGATTGTGATCCGTGCGCCTTACGGTGCGACTGGAGGCGGGGGGCTGTACCATTCGCAGTGTCCTGAATCGGTGTTTTTTGGAACCCCAGGGCTGAAGATTGTGGCGCCGTCCACGGCCTACGATGCCAAGGGACTGATGAAGGCGGCAGTGCGGGATGACGATCCGGTGCTCTATTTTGAGCATAAAAAATGCTACCTCTCCGTCTCCGACGAGGTGCCGGAGGGCGATTACATCGTGCCGATCGGCAAGGCCGATGTCAAGCGGGAGGGCGAGCACATCACCGTGATTGCCTATGGGCTGACGGTGCAGTACGCTCTGAAGGCGGCAGCCGAGCTGGAAAAAGAGGGGATCAGCACCCACGTGCTGGATTTGCGCACCCTGCAGCCGCTCGATCAGCCGGCGATTCTCGCTGCAGCTGCGAAGACCGGCAAAGTCCTCGTCTGCCACGAGGATAACAAAACCGGCGGCATCGGTGCAGAAATTTCCGCGATTATAGCCGAGCAAATGCTGTATGAGCTCGATGCGCCGATCATCCGGTTTTGCCCGCCGGATATTCCGGCTGTGCCGATGGCGCCGACCTTGGAGAAGTTTTTCCTGCCCAGTGTGGAGAAGGTGAAGGAAGTCATGCGCCGGCTGGCGGAGCTGTAGGTTGACAACTGTTGTCGTAGGAACCGCCAAAACAGTTGCAACATAAGGAGGAAGCGCGATGCAAAACGAGGAGCGAGGTTCTGAAGTGACTGTGCCGCATCTGGCTGAAAGCCTCGTTTCAGCTGTCGTCGGCAAGTGGCTGAAGCAGCCGGGAGACTACGTGCATGAATACGATGTCCTATGCGAGCTGTTGACGGATAAAGTGAATGTCGAAATGCCTTCCCCGCTGGAAGGGACGCTCCTTCGCATTCTGGTGCCGGAGGGGGCGCGCGCCGATGTCGGCGCTGCGATCTGCCTGATTCGGCAGCCCGAAGCGCGTGCGGCGGAAGTGGCGGTGCCGCTTCCGGTAGTGGAAGCCAGTGAGCCGCGCCAGCGCTATTCGCCGGCGGTGCTGCATCTGGCGGAGAAGCACCACATCGACCTGCGGCAGCTGACAGGCAGCGGTCTGGGCGGCCGGGTTACGCGCCGGGATGTGCTGGCCTATATCAAACAGGGCATGCCGAGGGCGGAGCGGACGACTGAACAGGCACAGCCTGTAAAGCCAGTATCGCCTATGGTATCACCGCCATCACCGCCATCACAACCATCACAACCATCACAACCAGCGCATACGCCTCACTCACCACACGCCCAGCCTCCGCAGCACTCACCTGCCCAATCTCCTGCATACGAGCCGATATCCCTGCACGAAAAGACACGTGCCTCAGAGCCCCTAACACCTTATAAAGCTCCATCTGCGACGACGGATCAGCATCTGCCTATCACTCCGTTACGCCATACCATTGCCTCACGCATGCGGCAGAGCGTCCATGAGATTCCGCACGCTTGGCTGGTGATGGAAGCAGACGTGAGCCGGCTTGCGCTGCTGCGCCAGAAGCTGAAGGACGATTTTGCGAGGAAGGAAGGCGTGAAGCTGACGTTCATCCCCTTCGTCATCAAGGCACTGGTGAGTGCCATCAAGGACTACCCGATGCTCAATTCTACCTGGTCCTCCGACAAAATCACCGTCAAAAAAGAGATCCATCTGTCCATCGCCGTCGGCACAGAGGAGTCAGTTGTTACGCCGGTCATCAAGCATGCGGACCGCAAAACGATCGCTGGCCTAGCCATCGAGCTGGATGATTTGGTCGGGCGAGCGCGAAGCGGCAAGTTGACGCTGGCCGACCTGCAGGGCGGCACCTTCACCTTCAATAACACCGGTGCATTCGGCTCGATCGTGTCGTATCCCATCATCAATTATCCACAGGCGGCGATCATGACGTTCGAGTCAATTGTTCGTAAGCCGGTGGCGTTACAGGATATGATTGCGATCCGCTCCATGGTCAATCTGTGCCTATCCTTCGATCACCGGATTCTGGACGGGGTCGTTTGTGGACGCTTTTTGCAGCGGGTGAAGCACTATTTGGAGCAGTACGATCTGGAGTCGAATATTTACTGAGGTGGTAGACGGTGATTTGCTAAGAGTAAGCACAAAAAATTCGTGTAAACGCAGATTGGAAGGCTGAGGGGGAGCAAGGCAGAAACAAGTTTGGCTACTACAGCAATAACAATGCGGAGGTGAGACTCCCACATGACAGAGAGTGTCATAGTCGGCGGGGCGCGGACCCCGTTCGGCAAATTCGGCGGCGCCCTGAAGGACGTGGACGCCGTCGCCTTAGGCGGGGCGGCGCTCCGGGCCGCCATTGCGCGGTCCGCCGTGGATCCGGCCGAGATCGACGAAGTGATCATGGGCATGGTGCTGCAGGGCGGCGCAGGGCAAATCCCTTCGAGGCAGGCGGCCCGGCTCGCGGGTCTGGATTGGAGCGTGACCACGGAGACGGTCAATAAGGTGTGCGCTTCCGGCATGCGCAGCATTACGCTCGCCGACCAGATTATCCGCGCCGGCGACGCGGAGACGATCGCCGCCGGCGGCATGGAGAGCATGAGCCGTGCGCCGTACCTGCTGCCCAGCGCCCGCTGGGGGGCACGCATGGGCGATCAGGCGCTGGTCGACGCGATGATTCACGACGGCCTCCTGTGCGCGTTCGACAAGGTGCACATGATTGTGCACGGCAGCAGCGTGGCCGGCGAGTACGGCATCTCGCGCGAGTCCCAAGACGAATGGGCGCTGCGCAGTCACAGCCGGGCCATACGGGCGATCAGCCAAGGCATCTTCGCCGAAGAAATTGCCCCAATAACGGTCAGCATCGGCAAAAAAGCCGCCGTAACGATAGCCCAAGACGAAGGCCCGCGCCTGGACACGAGTCTGGAAAAGCTTGCAGCGCTTCCCCCGCTGTTCGTCCAGGACGGCACGATCACCGCGGGCAACGCTCCCGGCGTCAACGACGGCGCAGCAGCGCTCGTCCTCATGTCCCGCGCCAAGGCGGCCGCCAAGGGCTTAAAGCCGCTCGCGACCATCGTCGGCCATGCCTCCGTCGGCGAGCGGGCGCCCTACATCGCGACCACGCCGGCGCTGGCCATCCAGAAGCTGCTGCGGCAAACCGCAATCCCGCTCGCGCAGATCGACCGCTTCGAGGTGAACGAAGCCTTCGCGTCGGTGGCGCTGACCAGCGGGCAGCTGCTCGGCTGGGACCCCGAGAAGGTCAACGTGAACGGCGGCGCTATCGCGCTCGGCCATCCGATCGGCGCCAGCGGGACGCGGATCGTGCTCACGCTAATCCATGAGCTGCGCCGCATCGGCGGAGGCTTAGGAATTGCGGCAATATGCAGCGGGGCAGCACAGGGCGATGCCGTCCTGCTGCGAGTCGACGCCGACGCGTAAAATCGCGTAACCACATGGGAGGAGGCCAGCTAAAAAAATGAGCAGCCCAAATGATCTTCCGCAAACGCTCATGGTCATCGGCGCAGGGCAAATGGGCAGCGGCATCGCGCAGGTGGCGGCCGCGTCGGGCATAACGGTGCTCCTGCACGATGTATCCGCATCATCGATTCAAAAAGGCCTGGCAGCGATCACCAAGCAGCTAAGCCGGAGCGTGGACAAGGGAAAGCTGACCGAGGAGCGCAAAGCGGAAATTCTCAGCCGCATTCAGCCCGCAGAGCAGCTGGAGCAAGCGGCTCAGGCCGAGCTCGTGATCGAGGCGGTCACCGAGCAGCTGGAGCTGAAGGCGTCGTTGCTGCGGCGGCTGGAGGAAATCTGCCCGCCTCAGGTGATTTTCGCCTCCAACACGTCCTCGCTTCCGATTACCGAGCTTGCGGCTGTGACGGGGCGGCCTTCCCGGGTGATCGGGATGCATTTTATGAACCCGGTGCCGGTTATGCCTTTGGTGGAGGTCATCCGCGGTCTGGAAACGTCGCAGGACGTGTTCGAGGCGGTGCGTGCGCTGGCCATGCACATGGGCAAAACACCGGTGGAGGTGAACGATTTTCCCGGCTTTGTTTCGAACCGGATCCTGATGCCCATGATTAACGAGGCGGTGTACACCGTGTACGAGGGGGTCGCAACGGCGGAGGCCGTCGATCAAGTGATGAAGCTGGGGATGAACCATCCGATGGGACCGCTGGAGCTAGCGGATTTTATCGGGCTGGACACGTGCTTGTCGATCATGGACATTTTGTACGAGGGCTTCAAGGATCCGAAATACCGTCCATGTCCGCTGCTGCGCAAGTATGTGAAGGCCGGACGCTTGGGCCGCAAGACCGGTCAGGGCTTTTACAGGTACGACGGGTGAGTGAGTTGACCAAAAAGGGGGGACGAGATGGAAACGTGGAAGCAGGTCGATTGGCAGATGGTGACGTTTATCGGCTTCAGCTTGGTGAATGAGTATCTGTCTCATTTTCATCTACCGAGGGTGTATTATTGGAGCAGGCTGCGGGAGAAGTGAAGGGGCGGAATTTAGGTGAATCACCCAGGGCGGATGCCGGACGATTTTCGTATAGTGTAGAAAAAGAACTCCCTGAGGGGGGCTGCACATGCCGGAAATTCGGATCGCCGCGGTTGGGGATCTCATGGTAAAGCTGCATCTCATCTCGGAGGCCCGGCTGCCTGACGGGTATTCGTTTGACCGTCTGTTTAGCGAGGTGGCGCCGTTTTTGAAACGGGCGGATTTAACGATCGGCAATCTGGAGACGACTTTTGCAGGCTCAGACTCAGGCACACACCGTAAGCGAAAATCGGCCGGTCCCCTGTTCAGCTGCCCCGATGAGTTCGCGCATGCACTGAAGAAAGCCGGTTTTGACGTGCTGACGACCGCGAACAACCATAGCCTCGATACCGGAGTGAAGGGGCTGGTACGGACGCTGGACATTCTGGATCAGAACGGGCTTGCCCATACTGGAACATTTCGTTCCCTCAAGGAGTCGAGATCTTATTTAATTCGGGATGTTCAAGGCATCCGCGTCGGCATTTTATCGTATACGAAGGGGACCAATCGCATTCCCGACCCCGCAGGCAAGCCATGGATGGTGAACCGGATTGCCCCCCGCCGCATCGTCCGCGATCTGCAGAAGCTGAAGGCGAAGACAGATCTGATCGTCGTATGCTTGCATTTTGGCTCGGAATACTTTTACCATCCTACGGCAGGGCAAAAACGGCTCGTGAGCCTGCTGTTCCGCAAGGGGGCGCACATTATTCTCGGCTCGCATCCGCATGTGCTGCAAACGTCGGCGGTGCGGGGGAAACGTCATCTGGCCATCTATTCCTTAGGGAATTTCGTGTCCACCCGGCTCAAAAATAACCCCCACACCCAGAGCGGCATCATCCTGAACGTCAAGGTGAGCAAGCCCCGCAAGGGCAAGGTGTCCATCCAAAGCGTGAGCTACGTGCCTACTTGGGTGCACCGGAATCGCAGCGTCCAGCCGGGGCAAGCTCAAACCCAAGTCATCCCCAATACATCGGAGCAAAAGGAGCTGCAGTTGTCTTCCGAGGAGCAGCAGCTGATGAAACAAATGCTGAGGCGCACGGCGAAGCTGCTAGGCGGATGAACCAAGGCAGGGGAACGCATCCTCTGCCTTATTTGAGCTTGAAGTGAACGACTGCGGTGTACAGCATTTTGTTACGGTTCGGATCAAAGGTGACGTGGTGCTGCACGGCATGCACATCCAGCAGCAGCGCTTTGTTGTTGTTGATTTGTTCTTCGATTTTTTGCTCCAGCAGCTTGAAGTCATACTCCTGAAAGCACTCAATCTTCGTTTCGATTTTATCCAGCAAAAAGTCCATGGGATCGCATCCTTTACATAGGTGGTGTAGGGTCGTCGGTATGTATCCTTTTTCAACGTGGGCAATTCCGTATACGACCCTATGATACCAGTTGGCCATTCGCTTCGACAAGGTCCGGGCACTGTATCAGCCAAGCCGAGCTGCAGTGAAGGATTTCCAGTCCGGGGTCAACATTTACGACAAAATCGAAGCCGAAGCGCTGATGTGGACGACGCTATTTCGAATGCGATCATTCAGCAGTTTCCTCAGCTGTTCCAGTGCTCATGTCACTAGGTTCATTTAGTCCCATGGGGCGGAAGAAAGTCGCTTCGGGAGGAGGTGGCTTTTTTTGCCATGATCGACTATGCTGATGGTAACTAAGTGTACTTCAGGAGGCGGTTCCGATGGGCGAGCAGCAGCGCAATCCTTGGAAATGGGGCATTTTTTACTACAACCCGGACAACAAGTCGATCTTCGTCCCCAAACGGCTCGGCCTGGGCTGGACGGTCAACTTTGCTCACCCGGCGAGCTGGCTTGTGATTTTGGTCATCGTTGCAGCTATTGTGGTTGTGAAAGCGGTTGGGAAATAAACCCTATACATAGAAAGGAAGGTCCACACCATGCTGGATAAAAGCATTGCACATTACCGCGTCATCCTGAAGCGTACACCGGATACTCCCGTGCCCAACGCATTTCTGCCGCAGGGGTATAGCATCGTGACCTATCAGGATGGAGACGAAGAAGCGTGGGGCGAGATCGAGACTTCGGTGCAGGAGTTCGAACGTGTCGAAGTCGCAGTCGACTATTTTCGATCGAAATTTGCTCCCTATCGGACCGAAGTGACGCGAAGAACCATGTTTGTGCAAAAGGACGACGGCGAGAAGATCGCTACCTTTACTGCATGGTGGAATTATACGGGAATGCGGCGCCATCCGTTTATGCACTGGGTCGCCGTGAAGCCGGAGTATCAAGGGCTGGGCATCGGCAAGGCGCTCATCGCGGAGGGCGTTCGCCGGATGATCGAGCTGGAGGGGGACTGCGTCATGTACATCCCGACACAGACGTGGAGCCACAAGGCGATTAAGCTGTACCGCTGGGCGGGATTTGAGCTGGAGCTGGATGAGCCTGAGCCAGGTGGATATGCCAATCAGACTAGGCAGGCTCTGCCGTTGATTCAGCATTTGATTTAAGCTTTTCGCCACCATATTCCAAATTTGAAGCTCTCAACAATAAAAGTCACGGGATGACAACAGCATTCGAGCGCTTTTTCATCGATTCCTTGTTAATCTATTAACTAAAGAATAGATTCATAGGAGGACTATCTATGATGACTCAAGCGATCATAATCTATGTGATGGTGGCAGTATTAATCGGATTTATGTTGGCACTGTGCATTGACGTGATGAGAAGAAGCGGCAGAATCGTCCAGTTTGGCCATGACCCTATGCAATCAGAGGCGGTAGAAGCGGCGGAAGCCGTCGAAGAAAAACCGCTGGCTTACCCGTTCTATGTCGACTGCACCCGTGAGCTCGAAACCGCCCGTGCAGCCATTCCCGCCATCCCTGCCATCCCGCCCAAAGAAATCAATGTTCTTCTGCCGCAGACGGGGACCTAATATTAATAGTTTAACATCTCCAACGCACCGCCCGGACAAGGGTGGTGCTTTTATTTTACCTTAAGGTGGATCATGATCTATAAAGATGATTTGTCATTACTTGCTTTTTGTTGTATTTAGTTGCTTTGTTGTTGATTAATTGTAAAGCTTTGCATTATGATGAGGATGTGGGAGATCATGACGCTAAGGGGAGAGTGCACATGAACCAGTGCAATCGGGTGTTCATTATTGGTTGGGATGGAGCAGGCAATTTTGTTCGCGGCGCGCATACGCCGGTGTTGGACCGCTTGATTCAGAGAGGAGCGATCGCCTTCGATGCTCAGACTGCGTCGCCGACGATCAGCGCACAATGCTGGGGAGCGCTATTGCATGGCGTTAGTCCGGTCAAACATGGGCTGACCAATGATATTGCGGCAGAAAGGACATTTCCCAGCGATTCTTCGTACCCTTCTGTCTTTCGTGTGGCAAGAGAGGCGTATCCCGATGCCAAGCTGGCTGCGTTCAGCGCCTGGGAGCCCATCAATTACGGGATTATCGAGCCGTCGATTGGAGTCCGCAAAGTATCCATGCCCGATCGGGAGCTAGCGTACGCCGCAGCCTCGTATATTGGGGAGCATCCGGATGTGCTGCTCATGTTTATCGACTTTGACTTACCCGACGCTGCCGGACACCGCCACGGGTACAATACGCCGGAGCAGCTCCGCGTCATTGAGGAGACGGATGAGCACACGGGAATCATTGTGGATGCGATTGAAAAAGCGGGGCTTCTGGAAGACAGCCTGATCATCACGGTCTCCGACCATGGCGGGGGCGGTGAGGATACGCACGGCCATGGCACCGACCATCCGCTGGATAAAACGATTTTCTGGGGCTGCGCCGGTCCCGGCATCGCGCCCGGCACCAGGGTTCGGGGCATAACCATTACCGATACGGCCGCCGTTGTCGCTCATGCATTAGGGGTGGCTGCGCCCGCAGCTTGGGAGGCAAAGCTTCCGGCAGGACTATTCAATTCCATTTAAGACGCGGAGCTGGTAAAAAGTGATAGTTATGGCCGTTTTACTTGTCGTTATTTCAGGCCTGACGCATGCCGTGTGGAACCTGTTTGCCAAGCGGAGCTTAAATAAAGAGGCATTTCTATGGGCTATTCTGATCCCTTCGGAAATCATTCTAGTCCCTCCATTTGTGCAGACGTTCGCCACGACGACGGAGCTCCCTTGGAACGCTTACGCGCTGCTGGGACTATCGATGCTGCTGCAGGGTATTTACGGACTTCTGCTCACGAGAGCCTACCGCTTGGGAGACTTGTCCCAGCTGTATCCGATTATGCGGGGAACAGCGACACTGCTGGTTCCGGTCATCGGTGTATCTTGGCTTGGCGAATCGCTGTCAGTTTGGGGCTGGATCGGGCTGTGCGGGATGATCGTCAGCTTTTTTATCCTAAGTGGGTGGTCGGTACAAAAGAAGCAGGCGTTCTCAGTCCAGCCGCTGCTGGTGGCGTTCGCTGTGGGGCTGTGCACGACGAGCTATGTGTTTGTCGATAAGCTTAACCTTCAATATTGGAGCCCGCTTAATCTTCTGGGAGCTAGCAATCTAGGCTTTCTGTTGGCGTTAACACCGAGAGTGATAGCCTCCAAAAAACAATGGATACCGGAAGTTCGGGCCAACTGGCCAATCGTACTGCTCGGCTCCGCGCTATCACCAGGTTCATACTTCTTGTTCTTGCTTGCGATGAATTTGGCACCTATGGCCCATATTTCACCGATTCGGGAGATCGGAACGGTGTTTGCGACATTCCTCGGTGTGGTGGTGCTGCGTGAAAAGCAGGGGATTCGGCGAATCATTTCTTCAGCTACGATCGCTACAGCAATAGTCATCATTAGCCTATTTGGATAGCTGGGGGACGCTTTACTCCGGATCGGGGTGCCCAGCGGTAAGCCATGTGATGCCAGACTGCTCAAGCATCGCAATCCAGTCCGCAGGAGGCGCTTGATCGCATACGATGTGCCAGTTACGCTGCAGCGGAGATATACGGTACGGGTGGCGCAGTCCCAGCTTCGAGCTATCGCTGACGACAATCGTCTCGGCGGCGTGTTCGATCGCTTTGCGGGACACCGCTGCTTTGCCGTCATCTAGACAGGTCAAGCCGGCCTCGGCTTGCAGACCGTCGACGGAGATGAACGCCTTGTCTACGTAATAGCGTTCGAGCAGCGACTCCGTCACGGAGTCTGAACACCGGGCGTGCTTCGCATTAATTTCACCACCGAGCATCACGACGCGTCCGTCGAACTGACCCTGGTTCAAGCGATCGATAAGCAGAGTGGCGGCAGGGATGGAGTTTGTCAGCACGGTCAAGCTGCATTGATTCAAATGCTCGATGACGGCCAAAGCGGTTGTGCCCTCGTCCAAAAACAGCACCTCGCCGTCCTGCACCAGCGCAGCTGCGTACTGGCCGATCCTATGCTTCTCTTCCCTGTACAGCATGATCCGCTCCAGGTGAGGAGGCTCTTTATGCCCCACCAGCTTAACGGCTCCGCCATATACCTTTCTCAGCTTGCCTTCGCTTTCGAGCTCGTCCAAATATCTTCGAACCGATTCCTTCGAAACATCGAACAGCTGAACCAGCTCGGTCGATGTAACCTTCCCCTTGGCGGCTAAAAGCTCTATAATTTGCTGTTTGCGTTCTTCTCCGACGAGCGACACTGGCCCCTCTCCTTCCCATTCCATTGGTATGATCATAGCATAAACGGGGAATGATTCGTATTCCCCTCACATCTCGGGTGCTCCAAAGGAATGCAATTGTGCAAAAGAAAGGAGCCTTCCGGATCAAGAATCAAACCGGAGGCTCCTTTGCCTTTTCAAATATGCTCCAGCCGGTAAAACAACGTGGAGTTGATCACTTGGCGCTCCCGCGGGGAGGATCTGCCCAACAGGCGCCAGCCGGCGAAAGCCATGGCCTGTTCGTCGACCGCCTCGTACATCAATTGTCGCATGCCTGCGGCAGTACGAACGGCGACCAACGCGTCGGCCCGTGTGCGTCGAATTTGCGCCAGCACGTGAGTCTTGCGGGTGACCAAGCTGGCGACAAACACGTGCCGAAACGGCGCATAGTCGAAGTCGGCGCCATCGCCTTGACTCACGCGAATGGCTTCGCCGAGACCGACCCGCTCGAGCAATAACCGCGCCGACTCGCACGCCGCGGGATCCACATCCACGCAGACGACCGGGACCTTCTCCTGCAGATGCAAAATTACAGCGCTTAGTGGGACCGGACCGCTGCCGACAAACACGATCGGCCGCTCCGCATCACCCGCTCGTCGCAGCCTAGCCAACAGCTCCAGCTCGGCGCCGACGAGGGCTTCATACCGATCCCAGTTCGGATACCGGCGAAGCTCCGCCAGGCTGAGGTCATGCTGATCGTGCAGACGGCGGGAATCGAACAGCTCCATTAGGCACTCGGCTTCCGACAATTTGGCAAGCAGTCCGGCACGCAGCGGCGCGATCGTAGTATCCTTCAAGACCCGTTGTACCTCATCCGGTGAGTAGGTCTGGGTTACCAACCGGGACAGCGTGGATACCGCTTCCGCGATGAGGGGGTTACTCGGGGTTAAATCAGACTCCTGATGAAGAAGCGCGTAGGTTTGCTTGACCAATGCGATCAGCTCCGATATCCGTACAGACGGTGCCGACTGGCTGAGCAGGGCGGCATCAGTAGCAGCGTATTCCAAGGACGGTATACCTCCGATCCGTTGTGTTTCCAACGCAGGCGCGTGTACCCCAATATATTCGACAGGCGCGCGTTTTAGACACGGGAGGGGAGAGCTTAAGGCGTCCATATCGCTTTAGATCCACCAAACCGAACCGGGTTCACTCCGTCTTAACCGCTGCCGCTTCCCGCTGCTCCGCCTCCAGAGCCCAGGCTTTAAGCTTCCGGTCGGCCGGAAGGAAAATCGCGAGCAGGCCGATCAGCGGCAGCAGCGCGCAGAGCTTAATGACAAAGTCGATGCTCGACGAGTCGGCCAGCGCCCCGAGCGCAGCCGCCCCCAGGCCTCCGGCGCCGAAAGCGAGTCCGAAGAAAAGGCCTGAGACTGTGCCGATATGGCCGGGAAGCAGTTCCTGCGCGTAGACGACATTCACGGAGCCGCTGGACATAATCGTAAAGCCGATGATGATGCAAAAGACAATGCTAGTCGTAAAGTTCACATAAGGCAGAAGGAAGGCAAAAGGCAGCGCACCGAGAATCGAGAACCAGATCACGTTCCGGCGTCCCCAACGATCGGCCAGCGGTCCCCCGAAGAACGTACCGGCAGCCCCAGCAGCCAGGAAAGCGAACACGCACAATTGCGCTTCCTGAACGGACAGCTGAAACCGATCCATGAGATAAAACGCATAGAAGCTCGTGATCCCGGCTAAATACGCCATTTTGGACGTTAGAATCATCATGAGCACGGATAGCGCAAACCCGACCTTCCGCCGATGAGCGGCAGGCAGCGCCGCACCGCTGCGGCTCCCTCGCTTCTTCACCGCACCCGAGTGCAGCCTGCCGCTGTACCACCGCGCGGTGAACAGCTGAATCACGATGGCCGCGGCAGCCAGAATCGTGAACCACAGAATGCCGGGCTGCCCGAGCGGCACAAAGATCAGCGCGGTCATGATCGGCGCGAGCGCCTGCCCGGCATTGCCGCCGACTTGGAAAATCCCCTGCGCCAGCCCTCTGCGGGCTCCCGCCGCCAAATAAGCAACCTTGGCTGACTCGGGATGGAAGACCGAAGAGCCGATCCCGACCAGCACGACCGAGGCGAGGATCGAGTAGAAGCCCGACGCGAAGGCGAGTCCAAGCACGCCGATCAGCGTGGCCACAACGCCGAGCGGCAGCAAATACGGCTGCGGCTTTCGGTCACTGTACAGCCCGATGGCAGGCTGCAGCACCGAGGCGGTGGCATTCAGCGCGAAGGCGATGAGCCCGAGCTGCGTATACGTAAGGGACAGGGATTCTTTGACGATAGGGAAGATGGCGGGGACGACGGACTGAATCGTATCGTTGAGCAGATGCACCAGACTGACGGCGATCAAAATGCCGAAAACCGTGCTGTTGTGTGCGAGCCCCGCGCCTGCTGCGGGTGCAGCGACCTTCGTTTGCGTTTGCATGCAATTTCTTCCTCCGCTTCCAGATGATTTGGTTTTAGAAAGTATAGCACACAATGCTGGTGAGGTGGCTGCACAATTTTATCCCGATTTCGGTCCAAAAAACACTTGCCTAGCACAAGTACCGCGTGGTAATATGCACTCTAATTGAATACGGACCTTCGGGGCAGGGTGCAATTCCCGACCGGCGGTAAAGGTTCCCGTGAACCTGAGCCCGCGACTCTCCGTTTGCCAGTAGGCAGGCGGTGACTGACTTGGTGCAATTCCAAGGCCGACGGTATAGTCCGGATGGGAGAAGGTCAATCGCAGCCATGGCGCTGGATCGTTTGCTTTTGGGGGCTCGTTCCCCAGAAAAATCGCTCCGGTCCCAGGGTTGTTTGAACATGCCCCGTTATCTTCCAAGATAGCGGGGCATGTCTTCTTTCGAAGGGTCCTATTCAAAAACCGATGAAAGGTTGTTGAATATGGAAAAAACATCACGGATTCACCTGCAAACCACATTTGAGAAAGGCCGACGCGAAGCGAGCACGAGCAAAAGCATCCGGGGCGGCGTCTGGCTAGTCGTCTTGGGAGCCGCTTTATGGGGCGTCGATCCGCTGTTTCGCATCCTGCTGCTCAAGTCGTTTACCTCGGCCCAGATCGTACTGCTGGAGCATCTGCTCCTGATGCTCTACGCCGTTCCGGTGCTGTGGCTCCATCGATCAGAGCTGAAAGGCCTTACGATCCGCCATATCGCCGCACTGCTGTTCATTTCCTGGGGCGGCTCGGCGGTCGCGACCATCTTGTTCACCTCCGCATTTGCCCACGGCAATCCGAACACCGTCCTGCTGCTGCAAAAGGTTCAGCCGCTGTTCGCCATTCTGATGGCGCGGATCATATTGAAGGAGCGGATGTCCAAACGGTTCCCCATCTTGCTGATCGTGGCGCTGCTGGGGACGTACCTGCTGACCTTTGGCTGGACGCTGCCGGTCGGCCAGCTCGCCGAGGTGGCGGCGCTGAGCGGTCTGCTGTCGCTGGGAGCAGCAGCCCTGTGGGGCGGCTCGACGGTGATGGGGCGCTTCGCGCTCGATCAGCTCCGGTTTGAGACGGTGACGTCGCTGCGGTTTGTGCTCGCGCTCCCGCTGCTGTTTGCCATCGCTTGGACGGAAGGAGCAGGATGGCCTTCGACGGCAGGCGGATCGATCCACTGGATTGCGGTGACGGGCAACCTCGTGCTGCAAGCTTTTTTGCCGGGGCTGCTCAGCTTGCTCTTGTACTACCGCGGCTTATCCAACACCAAGGCTTCGTATGCAACGCTGGCGGAGCTGTCGTTCCCGACGGTAGGTGTGCTGATCAACTGGCTCACCTTCGGTCAGACCATTACGGTGCCTCAGCTGACCGGCTTTATTTTGATCTGGGTGGCACTTTACAGCCTCTCGCGCCAAAGCCGGCAATAAGTAAGTAATTAGACAACGGTAAAATAGATGCTTTCCCTTCCCGCGTAAATCGGTTACTCTATAACCTATGGCTACCTTACTACGCGAATGGAAAAACCAAATACTAGATTACAGCCGCAATATTCGTCTTTTTTTCGTTTTTAACTTTTTATGGAATACGGGGCTCGGGATGTTCGGGCTCGTCTACAATTTGTACGTGAGGGCGCTGGGATACGATCAGACGATGGTCGGGCAGCTGGTCGGCATGACGGCCATCGCGTCGGCGATCATTTTGATGCCCGCAGGCATGCTGAACGATCGGTTCGGGCCGAAGCGGCTCGTCTCGATCGGCGTGTTTTTTGTCGTGGCGGCCTTGACGGCCCGCGCCTTAATCGAAGCACAGCAAGGGCTGATCCTCACCGCGTTCCTTGGCGGCATGTCGCAGGCGGTGGTGTCCGCGACGGTCATCCCGTTTATGGCCAACAACTCCACCCCGCAGCAACGGGTGCATATGTTCAGCCTCAATCTGGCGCTGGTCATGCTCGCGAGCGTCATCGGCAATGTGCTCGGCGGGTCGCTTAGCGATGCGATGGAGGCGCTGTTCGGCTTGCAGGAGGTGGTGAGCCTCCGAATTACGCTGCTGATCGGCATGGGCATCGCGGCGCTTGGCTTGTTCCCTGTGCTGATGTACTCTGCCGAAGAAGGGCAGGCGCAGCAGGGAGGCCAAACGACAGGGTGGAGGGAAGCAATCCAGCACCACCGGGCGTCGCTGCAGATCATTGCGCTGTTCGCTTTTCTCAGCCTGCTGTCCGCCTCTGCCGGAGGTATGGTTGTGCCGTACCTGAACGTCTATTTCCAGGATCGCTTCGCCGTATCCAAGACGCTGATCGGTATCGTCGTTTCGCTCGGACAGGGCGCCACGGCGCTGGCGTACCTGCTCGGACCGGCCATCACGCGCAGAATTGGAGAAGCGAAAGCCGTTGCAGTGCTGCAACTCAGCTCGATTCCTTTTCTGCTGCTGACCGCTTATACCACGAATTTCTACACCGCGAGCGCCGGGTACTTATTCCGCCAGGCGTTAATGAATGCGGCCAACCCGTTCTACAACACGATCAAAATGAAATACGTCGACCGTTCCCTGCGCGGGCTAGCTTCCAGCTCGGGGGAGGCGATGTTCAACCTCGGCTGGTTTATCGCATCGCCGATCAGCACGGGATTGGTTGCCCATTACGGCTCCTATTACGGCTATGCCTATGCGTTCAGTATAACGGCCGTGGTGTACACGATCATTTCGATCTTGTTCTATGTCTTTTTCGGGAAAGACCGCTTTCGAGCGGCGGAAGAGGCGTGAAGCATGAAGCTATGATGAAAAGCTCTTGTCTGGGGGATCCATTGAGCCCTTCGGAGAAGGGCTTTTTTAGTAGCTTATTTGCCTTGTGAGGAGACCGCCCCGAGCGCCGGGTAAAGCGGAAAAGCCGCTCTAGAGCGCGAGCGGACCGCCCCGAGCGCCGGGTAAAGCGGAAAAGCCGCTCTAGAGCGCGAGCGGACCGCCCCGAGCGCCGGGTAAAGCGGAAAAGCCGCTCTAGAGCGCGAGCGGACCGCCCCGAGCACCGGGTAAAGCGGAAAAGCCGCTCTAGAGCGCGAGCGGACCGCCCCGAGCGCCGGGTAAAGCGGAAAAGCCGCTCTAGAGCGCGAGCGGACCGCCCCGAACGCCGGGTAAAGCGGAAAAGCCGCTCTAGAGCGCGAGCGGACCGCCCCGAGCGCCGGGTAAGCGGAAAAGCCGCTTTAGGTTTCTTAAGTGATCGATGACCAAAGTAATCCATATACTGGGTAATGATTCAATTGCGAAGCCAGGCCGGCTTGTTCGGAAGGAAGGGAAAGCTTATGGCCATTCGACCGCCGATTCTAAAACCAGGCGATACGATAGGAATTGTTACGCTCGGCAGCCCGCTCGGAACCGATGTGATCAATGCCAACATCAAGGTGCTGGAGAGCATGGGCTTCAGCGTCATCGTAGGTCAGTATGCGTATGCCGCGAACGGCTTCCTCGGAGGAACCGATCAGCAGCGTGCCGCGGACCTCATGCAAATGTTCGAGAACGATCAGGTGAAGCTGATTTTGCCTGCCCGGGGCGGGGTGGGGGTGGCCGGGATTTTGCCATACCTCGACTTTGTCACGATTTACAACAACCCCAAAATCATCTCCGGCTACAGCGACATTACGGTGCTGCTCAATGTCCTTTACCAATTTTCCAACCTCATTACGTTCCAGAGCCTGCTTCTGCTCGACTTTACCCCAAGTACGCCGGCGTACAATTACGATCAGTTTTTTGCGGCCACCTCGACCCTGAACGCCTATCGGCAAATTATGAACCCGCCTGGGCTGCCGCTCGTCAGCAAAGTGCCGGGCAACGTGACCGGGACGATCGTCGGAGGCAATCTGACGTCCTTTGTAGATACGCTGGGGACACCCTACGAGATCAACACAAGGGGCAAAATCCTGCTGCTCGAAGAAACGCACGAACCGATCAACACGGTCTACCGGCTGCTCAACCACCTGAAGCTGGCGGGGAAATTCCAGGATTGCCTCGGCATCATTATGGGCGAATGCACCAACTGCGCGGCGGCTTACGGCAAGTCCTATGAGAACCTGATTACCGAGTTCGTCGTTCCGCTGGGGAAGCCTCTGCTGACGAATTTGACCTCGGCCCACGGCTATTACAAAGCCGCGATTCCGATCGGAGCCCGTGTCAATCTGAATACGTACAATACGACGTTAACCGTGCTGGAGCCCACCGTGAGCAACGTGTAAACAAAAAAGGACCCACAAGCAGCGGGCTGTGGGCCGGAGACAAATATATTAAAAGGAGGGTCAAGATTTATTATAGACCTGCTCCATTAAGAAATGATGGAAATTGGATTGCAGTTTGATTACAAAAAATGGAAACGGGTGACAGCTGCCTTTTCTGCTCAAGTGCCCCAGACGCTGTGAGTAATAATTTCGGTGACCTCGCGTTTCTGCGCTTCATATTGCGCTCTGGTCAGACTCCCGCTCTTCAGCCGTTCCTCCAGCTGCCCCAGCAATTCCGCGCTTTGCAGCGCAATGATCCCGCTCACGTCGGCTTGGTTGGTTATGGCGATGTCCGCCAGCGTACGGCCGTTGTATAACGCTTCATACACCTCTTGCTCCGAAGAGGCTCCGAGGGCGTGCAGAAAATCATCTTGAGGGACGGCGGCCGAAATATCCTGGGTTGGCCGTAAGGCGGCTTGCGCTGTGGTTTTATCGGCGGTCAGCTCCAGTCCGACGGTGAAGGCAATGGCCATCGTGCCGATCATAAGGATGCGTTTCGGATTCATGGTAGATCCTCTTTTCCCAATCAATGTGGATATAACGATTGCTATAGTACATTGTACGTAACGAATCGGGTTCCGTTGCAGGCTTTGCTGCATATTGAGGCTCCAGGCTTGCGGGTGTATGATAAAAGGATAACTATGGCACAGGAATTTATAGTGTCTGTACTGGAGTGATACATAGGATGAAGTCGGATGGGCTGCGGCCGAGACTGCATTACGGATGGATTGTCGTTCTGATTACCTTTTTGACCCTGCTGGTGGCTGCGGGAATCCGCTCGATTCCGAGCATTCTCATGCTTCCCTTCGAAAAAGAATTCGGATGGAGCCGTGCGGATGTGTCCTCGGTCGTTTCGATCAATATTTTTCTGTACGGGTTGATGGGGCCGTTCTCAGCAGCTTTAATGCAGCGGTTCGGCGTCCGCAAAATCATGGTGGGAGCGCTGGTCCTGCTTGCCGTAAGCCTATCGCTGACGCCGCTGATGACCAGCCTCTTGCAGTTCGACCTGCTGTGGGGCGTCGTGGCCGGCCTCGGCTCCGGGACGCTGGCGAACGTGCTGGGCGTGACGGTGGCGGGCCGCTGGTTTACCCAGCGTAGAGGGCTTGTGGTTGGCGTGCTGACCGCCAGCGCCGCGACCGGACAGCTGCTGTTTCTCCCGATGCTGGCCAAGATTACCGTAAGCTCCGGCTGGAAAACCGCGATCTATACGGCGGTGGCCGCGCTGGTGCTGCTGATTCCGATCGTGGCGCTGTGGATGCGCAATCATCCCTACGATATCGGCGCAGCGCCTTATGGAGAGACGGAGCCGGTGAAGCCGTCGAGGTTTCAGGGCAATCTGTTTCTGGAGCCGCTGCGAGCCCTTCGTTCGGCTAGCTCGAGCGGTACGTTCTGGCTGCTCGCCGGCACCTTCTTTTTCTGCGGCTTCTCGACGAATGGGCTGATCGGCACCCACCTGATCCCCGCCTGTGGAGACTATGGCATTCCCGAGGTGACCGCCGCAGGACTGCTCGCGCTGATGGGGATCTTCGACCTGGTCGGCACGACAGTGTCGGGCTGGTTATCCGACCGGTTCGACAGTCGGTGGCTGCTCTTTTGGTACTACGGGCTGCGCGGACTCTCGCTCATCTATTTGCCGCAGGCACTGGGGCTGGGCTCCTGGCAGCTGGTGCTGTTCGCGGTGTTCTATGGGCTCGACTGGATCGCCACGGTTCCGCCTACCGCCAAGCTGTCGGCTGAGTCCGCGGGCAAGGAGCGTGCAGGCATGGTGTTTGGCTGGATCGTGGTAGCGCATCAAGTCGGGGCATCGACGGCGGCTTACGAGGCCGGACTGCTGCGGGATTGGCTGGGGAGCTATACGATCCCGTTCGTTGTATCCGGTCTCGTCTGCCTGATCGCCGCGCTGATGGCGGTGCTGATTCGGCGGGCGAGAGAGGCGGTCCGTCAAGCTCAGGCGTAATCGTTAATCGGGCAAAAAAAGGACGGGGCGTCAGACGCTCCGTCGAGTATGAAAGGGGTGTAGGTGTTGGCGGTGACCTACACTATATAGTACGTTCGGATGCCGGTTTTGAAGCGACGAATAGCCTCTATCAATCGCACATTCTATTATTTTGGAGTTAGATTAGGGTGGAGAAAAAGGAGAGAGTGAAGTGAACGAAACATTATCAGGCCTTGGCGCGACGGAGGATCACGCCAGGCTGCTCTATGATAGCTTCCTGCGTTGGACGGGCAAAGCGCTCATTCAGGCGAGCCCAAATGCTAGTTTGAAGGACCAGCTGTTTCAGTCGTCGACCGTTATTTTATCCCATGGGACCGAGCCCGATCCAGTGCTGAACTACGGCAATCAGGCTGCGCTAAGCCTGTGGGAGATGCCGTGGGAAACGTTCACCGGCACGCCGTCGAGATTAACAGCCGAGCCGATGGAGCGGCAGGAGCGGGCACGCTTTTTCGAAAACGTCACGCGGGACGGGTATGTCGATAATTACACAGGCATCCGGATTTCGCTGAGCGGCCGCCGATTTTACATCATGCAGGCGACCGTATGGAATTTGATCGACGAACAGAATCAATACAGGGGACAAGCTGCGACATTTTCTGACTTCCGATACTGCTAAAAGCCGGGCTGCTGTGTATAAATTTGGGTCATGGCTAATAAAAATAAAGTAATCGCTTACCCGCGATGCAGGTGAAAATAATCAGCGCCGCTAAACCTACCAGTTAAACAATTTTAAGTGAAATTCTGGTT
The DNA here is from genome assembly GCF_007786445.1 of Paenibacillus cremeus. Classification (GTDB taxonomy): domain Bacteria; phylum Bacillota; class Bacilli; order Paenibacillales; family NBRC-103111; genus Paenibacillus_G; species Paenibacillus_G cremeus. Next base: position 79,118 of record NZ_VNJI01000001.1, read on the forward strand.
GACAAAGCAGCGCTGATTATTCATAATCAACATTATTCAGGGAAAACGCTTTCCTTAATTTTTTCTGAAAATTATTAAACCGGTTTAATGATTTGCTGAAGGGGGAGATTCGACACACATGCTGTGGTATTTCAAGTCGCTGGGCAAACGTAGAATCATCGAGTTTGTCGTTCTTGTCATTTTTGCAGTATTCTTCATGGGTCCTTTGTTAAACTTATTTTTGTTAGCGTTTACAGGGAAATGGCAGTACCCTGCGCCGCTTCCGCAATCGTGGTCGCTCGACTGGTGGAAGTTCGTGCTTTCCAAGGACGAGGTGGTGAAGTCGATCGGGCTTTCCTTTTTGATCGCCACTGTTGTAACCGCTTTATCAATCCTTATTTGTATTCCGGCTGCGTATGCCTTTGCTCGAATCCGGTTTCCGCTGAGCCGCATGTTTTTATTTTCGTTCTTATTGACGAACGCGTTTCCAAAGATGGGGCTATATGTTTCGATCGCCGTCTTATTTTTCAAGCTGGGTCTCATGAATACGTTCATTGGCGTGGTTCTGATTCATATTGTCAATACGCTGATGTTTATGACCTGGATTCCGTCCTCGGCGTTCCGCAATGTGCACAAAGCACAGGAGGAGTCTGCCCGGGATGTTGGTGCAAGCCCGTTTCGCGTCTTCTGGAGCATTACGTTCCCGATGGCGCTGCCCGGCATTACGGTCGCTTCGATTTTCACGTTTCTCCACTCGCTGGATGAAGCGCAAGGGACGTTCCTTGTCGGAATCCCGGATTTCAAGACGATGCCGGTCATCATGTACTCGATTATTTCCGACTTTCCAAGCACGGCCGGCGCCGTCTTCTCGATTATCTTGACGCTGCCTACGATCGTCCTCCTGCTTGCAGCACAGCGGTTCGTATCGGCGGATGTCATGTCGGGCGGCTTCCAGATGAAATAACAGAACGACACGTTTAGGGAGGACACTATGATTCAGCTATCTGTTCAAAATCTCACCAAGCGCTACAAAACAGGTGAAGGGGTATCCAATATCAACCTTGAGGTGAACAAGGGCGAGCTGGTTACTTTACTTGGGCCCTCCGGCTGTGGAAAAACAACGGTTCTGCGAACGATCGGAGGCTTTCTGGAGCCTGATGCCGGCGATATCTTGATCGAAGGGAAGAGCGTTCTGCAGCTTCCTCCGGAGAAACGCCCCACCGGGATGGTTTTCCAGGGTTACAATCTGTGGCCGCATATGAATGTGTACAACAACCTGGCCTTTGGTTTGAAAATACGTAAGAAAAGCAGCAGCGAAATTGAAGAAGCGGTCAAACGCGTGCTCGACCTGGTGAGGCTTCCCGGGACTCAGAAAAAATTCCCTGGGGAGCTGTCAGGCGGCCAGCAGCAGCGGATCGCAGTAGCGAGGGCGTTCTTGCTGGAGCCGGCGGTGCTGCTGCTCGATGAGCCGTTCTCTGCGCTCGATGCCAAGCTCCGTCACGAAATGCGGGAGGAGCTGCGCGACATTCAAGCCTCTACCGGCCTCACGATGGTGTTCGTTACGCACGATCAGGAGGAGGCGCTGTCTATTTCCGATAAGATCGTCGTAATGAACGCAGGCCATATCGAGCAGATGGCGTCACCGCAGGAAATTTACGACCGGCCGCGCACGCTGTTTGCCGCTCAGTTTATCGGCAAGATGAACTTTATCCAAGGGAACGCGGACGGAAATCGGGTGCATGTGAAGCGGCTGCAGTTCGCTAACGATGAACAGCTGAATGGCTCCGTCACCGTGGCGGTCCGGCCGGAGGATATTGCTTTTGTGAAGCCGGAAGAGGGATTGGAAGCGACGATTCATCAAGTGATGATTCTGGGGCATTACGCGGAGGTATCGCTTGAAACGGAGGCCGGCTTGCTCAAGGCGTTCCTGCCGCGGGATGCGGTGAAGGATCTGCAGCCGGGGCAAGTCGTCGGGTTACTGTTTTCTAAGGTACTGACTTACAACGCAACTTCCGCGTAATGTGCTAGCGGAAGCTGCGTTACAAGTCGGCCTAGAAATATTTGCTTCGCGTGGCCGGCTGCTTCAGCTGGTCCAATAAACCTAAGGGGGAATTAGGGATGGTTGGAATGAAAAAACGTGTAGGTATGGCTCTTTCATCAGTATTGGTGCTATCTGCATTGGCGGGCTGTGGAACAAGCGGTGATAATAAAGCAGCCAGCACTAGCGGAAGCGCAAAAGATGAGTTTTCATTCTACGTGACAGGCTCAGTAAACGTAAAGCAGCTGTGGGAAACGATCATTCCTATGTTTGAGAAGAAGTATCCTAACATTAAAGTAAAGCTGGTTCATATCGATTCCGGCGCAGGCGGGCAATCCACGTATGACCGGATTATGGCGGCGAAGCAGGCGGGGCAGAAGTCCGGCAACATTGACCTCTATGAGAGCAGCTTGAGCGACGTAACCAAGGGCACCAAGGATGATCTTTGGGCGAAGCTCGATCCGGCGAAAATTCAAAACCTGAGCAAAGTGGAAGAAAGCAATATGAAGAACGTCGCGTACATGGGCATTCCTTACCGCTCATCCGCCGTTATTTTGGCCTATAACAGCGCGAAAGTGAAGACGCCTCCGAAGACTGCGGCCGAGATGTACGATTGGATCCGCAAAAATCCGGGCCGTTTCGCTTACAATGATCCTTCGACTGGCGGCTCGGGCGACTCGTTCGTGCAGACCGCGATCTACAACTTCCTTCCGAAGGAAGCGATCACAAGCCAAGATCCGGCGATTATGAGCCAGTGGGACAAAGGCTTCGCGCTGCTGAAGGAGCTTCACCCTTACATGTATCAGAAGGGCGTTTATCCGAAGAAAAACCAAGGGACACTCGATCTGCTCGCCAATGGCGAGGTGGATATGATTCCGACCTGGTCCGACCAGGCGATGGAGCAAATTGCTAAGAAGCTGCTTCCGGATACGACGAAGCTGACGCAAATCGATCCGTCCTTCAACGGCGGGCCAACTTATCTGATGGTACCTAAGCTTTCGGAGCACCAGGATTCGGTGAATACGTTCCTGAACTATGTATTAACGCCGGAAGCGCAGACGGTCGTCGTCAATCAAATGTACGGCTACCCAGGCATCAAATGGACGGAAATGCCGGCCGACATGAAAGAAAAATTTAAAGACGTCATGGGCGGCTACCGTTCGTTTAACATCGGCGATCTGGGTAAGGAAATTCAAAAACGTTGGCAAAGGGATGTTGCCGGACAATGAGTAAACAAGTGAAACAGGGGATTTTCGGGCTGCTGCTCGTCATCCCCTCCTTCCTCCTCCTTTGTTTCATCGTCATCGTGCCGATTATTCTCGCCATCAACGAAAGCTTCAAGAATGACAATGGCGAGTACACCATGGAGCACTATATTTATTTGTTTACCGACAAGGTGAGCACAAGCAACATTCTTTTCACTCTCAAGCTGACCTTGATTTCCGTAATCCTGGTCATCCTGATCGGGTATGCTCTGGCCATCTATATGCGCTTCAGCTCCGGACCGATCGTGCGAGGCATCAAGCGCATGTATATGATTCCGATGTTTATCCCCGGGGTCATCGCTTCGTACGGGATCATTAATATGTATGGCAATCACGGCTGGCTGGCGCGCATCCTGATGCTGTTTGGAAGCGAGACGTTTCCGAAAATCATTTTTGACTACAAGGGTATTATTCTTGCGAACCTATGGTTTAACATTCCGTTTACGACGATGCTGCTGACTTCCGCGTTATCGGGCATCCCGAATGCGATCATTGAAAGCGCCAAGGATATCGGTGCGAGCCGGCTGCAAATTTTTTTCAAGTTTATTTTGCCTCTGTCATACCGGACGACGCTGGTGGCCATGACCTTTATCTTCATGGGCATTATCGGCGGATTTACAGCGCCGTTCCTGATCGGGCCGAACTCGCCGCAGGTGCTCGGCGTATCGATGCGGCAAATTTTCTCGGCGTACCGAGAGCCTCAGCTGGCCAGCGCCAATGCGGTGTTCATGTTCGTTCTCTGCTCTATCATGGGGTACTTCTATATTCGTACGATGATCAAGGATGACAAGGCTTCCGCCCATTAATAATTCGTATGGAGATGGAGAGCACCTCTATGACTCAGGCTAACGCAGCCAATTTATTTCGCAAGCTCACCCGGCACACCAAGTGGGAGCTGAAGCAGGCGATACCTTTGCAATTCAACAATCATCATGCTCAGGGCATGCTCCGGATCGGCGACTTGTTTTATATGTCGTCGGTGGAGTTAAGCGAGTGGCCGAAGAGATACGACGTGCCCAGCGTCGATGGCTTCGACCGGACACCTGGAGTCGGCATGGGGCATCTCTTTGTATTTGATCTGCAGGGGGAGCTCGTGCAGGATGTAATGCTCGGGGAAGGGGATGCGTATCACCCCGGCGGCATCGATTGGGATGGCACCTCCATCTGGGTGCCGGTCGCCGAGTACCGTCCGCAAAGCAGGTCTCTGATGTACCGAGTAAATTTGCAGACCTTGAAGGCGGAAATTGCGTTCCGTGTCCCAGACCATATCGGCGGTGTAGTTCGGCTCGGTCAGGACGGCGATTTGGTAGGCAACAGCTGGGCTTCCCGCAAGTTTTATGTGTGGAACGCGCAGGGGGAGCTGCTGAAGGAGCAGGATAATTCAAGCCATTTCGTGGATTATCAGGACGGCCACTATATCGGGGAGGGGCTAATGCTCGTGAGCGGCATCGCGGAGCTCCCTCATCCAAGTGGCGGTGCCTACGAGCTCGGGGGCTTAGCGTTAATCGACATGCATACGCTCAGGACGCTTCATGAGGTGCCGATTACGCTGTATTCCCCCGGAGGCCATGTCATTACGCGCAATCCGGTGTTCTTGGAGCCGTCGGGGGACGAGCTGCGGCTGTATGCTGTACCGGATGATGATCAGGGGACACTGCTTATTTACGAGACTAGTCACCTGGGTCGCAAGTAAGATGCACTACGAGACCATCTCAGACACTATTGGTTGTTGTGTGAGATGGTCTTTTTGCTGTGCTAATGAAGGGGTTGACTTTTCTAATATCGAGAACGATTTCTTCGAATTCAGCTATTTTTCATATCAGTGGAAGCGCTGTAATTACGACTTTTCATTCCCCCTATTGCGAGCTGCTGGAGGACGGTTCACGAAGAGTATACGAGTACGCGCCTCAATTCTGGAAATCGCGGGGCAGCGGCGCAGTGGGACGAAAGAGAACGTGAGCAAATGGAACAAAAAACCACTCATTTTTTAACCAAATAGTGATATAATCAGAGAAAAAATAGGCTTTTGAGCTATTGTGTATACATAAAAATAGATAAATAAGGAAGATGCGTATGCATACCAGATCGCAATGGCTCAGTACACCTCTGAGAGTATCATTGGTTTATGTGTTAGCGGGGGGATTATGGGTTGTTCTATCCGATCAGCTGATCAGTCTACTGAATTTATCCTCTGCAATTACGATTCATTCTACGAAAGGGTTATTCTACGTCCTTGTTACGTCGGTGCTGTTTTATTTCTGGCTTAAACGGTTGAAGAAGGCGCTGACCGAAAGTGAGGAGCGGTATCGGATTCTCGTTGAGCATTTGCCGGAGCCGATTGTCGTTCACAGCGAAGGGAAGGTCGTCTATATCAACCCTGCTGGAGCGAGCGTCTTCGGGGCGCAGCACCCGGAGGATATGATCGGCCGATCAATCATAGATTTCGTACATCCGGATAATCTGGAGTGGGCGAGGGAGAAATTGAGGTTGCTCATCCAGACGGGCAAGCCTTCGAATACGTATGAACAGAGTTACCTGCGCATCGATGGGCAGATGATTGATGTGGAGGCTAGAGCCGTACCTATTACGTATCTTGGCAAACCGGCCGTTCAGCTGCTGTGCAAGGACATTACGGAGCGGAAGCGCGCCCAGCGCAGGCTGGAGGAGAGCGAGCAGAGCTATAAATCACTGGTTGAGCATAACCCCGATGCCATCCTCTCGCTGGATCTGAACGGGCAGATGCTGGGAATCAATTCGGCTGCCGAGCGTATCACGGGCTATTCGAAGGAAGAGCTGCAGAGGCAATCGTTCTTGCGATTTATTCACGGGACGGACCGTGAGAAAGCGCTGTACCAGTTTGAGCAGGCGGCCGGCGGCGTGTCCAACAACATCGAGGTCACCCTCACTCACAAGCAAGGCGAGAGCGTAATCGTCAACTTGAAGATGGTTCCGATTATTGTGGATGGCAAGATTGAAGGCGTGTTCGGCATCGCCAAAGATATCACGGAGCATAAGCGGACCGCGGAGCTGCTGCTGAAATCGGAGAAGCTGTCCATCGTGGGGCAGCTGGCGGCGGGCGTCGCTCATGAGATTCGCAATCCGCTGACCTCGCTCAAGGGCTTTGTGCAATTGCTTCAAATGAAGACCGGCGGGTTTCGCGAATATTTCGAAATTATGCTGTCGGAGCTGGATCGAATCAATTGTATCGTGAGCGAATTTATGGTGATTGCCAAGCCGCAAGTCGTTCAGTTTGAAATCAAGGATTTGCGCAAAATATTGCAGGATGTCATCGCGCTGCTCGATACCCAAGCGATTCTGAACAATGTGCAGATTCATTCGGAGATCGATGAGGACATTCCGCTCATCCACTGTGAAGAGAATCAGCTGAAGCAGGTGTTTATCAACATTCTCAAAAATGCGATCGAAGCCATGCCTGAGGGTGGAGATGTCGTAGTTCAGATGAAAGCCGACGAGGGCAGTATCGATATTCGTTTCGTGGATCAAGGGTGCGGCATTTCCGAGGAGCGGCTGGCCTTGCTGGGCGAGCCCTTCTATACGACCAAGGAGAAAGGCACCGGTTTGGGACTTATGGTCAGTCATAAAATCATTGAAGGGCATCAGGGAAAGCTGCAAGTCCAAAGCCAGATCGATGTCGGGACCACAGTGCATCTCCATTTGCCGATTCTGCAGCCCCATTCGCTTCATCCATCCAAGCCAGTTGCGACTTAGCAGCTGGTTTTTTGTATGGGCTTCAAACGGGCCTTTTTTCCAAAAAATTAGTGAATTTTAAATTCAACAACAAGATTAGAAACAGCGGAGGATAGCATAACCCGGAATACCATAGCGTCCAGTGATTGTAATAAAACCAACCCACGGACACCGCCGAGTACTCGTAAGCGACGGAGAAGATCGACCATCCAATAATGTTTACGGTTTTGGATAGGACGCCTCGGTGATATGGAAAGAAGTTCAGGAAAATAATATTGACGGCGGGATAAATGAAAAAAATCGGCAGCAGACCGACATACTCAAATCCCTCGTGAAAATAACCGTACAAATGATAATGCAAATTTAGGATCGAATCCACGGTGTACTCCAGCCCATAAGAAAATAAAGTCGTAGAATAAATCTCGACTCGTGTAAGCTTTTTCGGAATAAACCAAGCAATTAGATTCAGGCCAATTATCGATAGCACTAGATGAATCCAAGTAATCGCTGTAATCTTATCCATGTGGTGACCCCTATTTCATTGAACTGACAGGTAAGTGGAAAAACCACGAGTAAAATACAACTACGACAGCAGAGATGCCGCACGCCAGCAAGGGACGCAAATGATGAATCCGCAGCAGTGAAAATAAGATGACGTTAAACGTTGCAGAATACCAGAAATTCCAGCCATGGGCATACGTTAGGCCGGATGCTCGGTGAATAAAGTACTCCATAGCGGAAGAAAATGAAACCCAAGCCAGAAAATAAAACGCTTGTTTTACGCGAGTCTTAGGGTAATTGCCGAGGAACAGCAATACCGTTGCCGGGAAATTGATGAAATCAATACCCAAGGTAATCAACGTGTGATTGGAATAAATCGGTTGATCGAAGGCGACCGGACGGAACTGCCAGAGCGTAAAATTGTAGGTCAAAAAGTTGTACAGCAAATCACCAGTGATCAAGAAAAGGATCGTAGGGTAGTAGGCTTTCCAATGCCTCCAATCTCCCCACTTCCATGCTGCAATTATGAAGACGAGATTGATGATAAAACGCATGGTGGTCACCTAAAGTTTTTATTTCTAGGTTTCTCCATTTTCGGTATAATTATGCTCAAAAAAAATACCGCATCGATACAAGGAATGTATTCCCCGCGATACGGCTTTTTTATGTCAACTATACATCAGCTGTAGCTTTGGCTTTGGCCAGCTCCCGTACGGCTTTCCATTCAGACAAGTGCTTCTCCAACGTCTCGATCAAGGTGTCGACGCCTTCAAGGAACGGTGCTCGATTCGCTGCGTTAATCGCCACATAGGACTGAATCAAATCCTGCGATATGGGGCTGAACGCGGGAACGGAAGCTGCTAAGCGCTGTAATTGGCTCTCGAGGGGAGTAGCGCTCGCAGCTGGAGCCGGTGAGAGCTGCTCTTCCTTGGCCGCCGGCTTCGCGGCGGGTTTGGCTGGAGCTGGCTTCGGCTCGGCGGCCTTGGCGCGCTCCGCTTTGTTATGCTCGTGCGTGGACCAGGTTTCGAGCAGTCCCGGACCGGTCTTGTATAGCAGCTTGCTCTTGGTGCTGTCGGAGATCGCTTTATCCTTGAAGAGCTTGGCAATCTTCTTGACATCGCTCACCGGCATCTCGTCTCTAGCGATAATCATAGCTAGCGGGTCGCGGTGCTCGAGCGGCAAATCCTTGAGGGGCAGCAGCTGATCCTCTGTGAGCTTGTCTTTTTTGATTTCGGTGCCGCTGATCACCAGCTTTTTGACCGTGTTGCCGAATTTCAGCAGTTCAATCTTGTTCTTGATGTAGGCTTCCGGTTTGCCGAGCTTGCTGGACAGGTATTTCACCGAGCTGCTGAATTTGGAGTCGGTGAGCAGCTTGTTGAACGCTTCCGCCTCTTCAATCGGGGTGAAGCCGGCCCGCGTTAAATTCTCAGCGATTTGCTCTAGGTAAATCTCCAACTCATCCGTAACCGCAGATACGATGCACGGAATCGTGGGGCGGCCCAACGTTTTGCAGGCTTTGTAGCGGCGGTTGCCGTAAATGATTTTGTATCGGCCGTTCGGGGTCGTTCGGACTTTGATCGGAGAGAGCAAGCCGATTTCCTCGATGCTTTGCATTAATTCTTGCAGCGACTCCTCGTCAAACTGGTAACGCGGCTGGTCGGTATCTTCATCAATGAGATGCGTCTGAATTTCAATAATATCCATGGGAATGAATTCTCCTATGATTTGATCGATGGGGACAACCCTATTATACCTTAGGGTCCGGATCGTGGGAAGGTTTTACCTTTTATCATTAATCTATCATCTGCTTCTCATTGGGAACGAATGGGAAATAAAATATAATAGGGGGTATTGGAGCCTCAGCAAATCTAGTACAATACTAAAGGTGGGCAAGCCAAATGGATAACTACTCCAACATTATGGGCATCCCGGTTCCGCAGCTTACCATGCGTAATTCGGTGGAATTAATCAATAAAGTCATTGAGCAAAAGCCGCCGGAGCTATTTCATGTCGTGACGTTGAACCCGGAAATCGCCATGGCCTGTCAGCAGGACCAGCAGCTGCGGTCTATCCTTGATGGGGCAGGGCTGCTGACGGCAGATGGCATCGGGATTGTGATGGTATCCCGATTGAAAGGCAATCCGCTGCCGGAACGAGTAACGGGGTGCGATCTGCTGCTTCACTTGCTGGAGGCGGGGAATCAGAAGAAGTGGTCTTTTTATTTTCTTGGCGCCGATGAAGCAACGAGCGAGAAGGCATCGAAAGTGATCCGTCGTACTTATCCGAATGTATCTGTCTTAGGCCGGCACCATGGTTATTTTTACCCGATGGAAGAAGCGCAGATTGTCGAAGAAATCGGCAGCTTACAGCCGGATGTCCTGGTAGTTGCTCTAGGTGCGCCCTTTGCGGAGCGTTGGATTTATAAGCATAAGGATCAGCTGCATGCGCGAATAGCGATCGGCGTCGGGGGAAGTCTCGATGTCATTGCGGGGAAGGTGAAGCGGGCACCGGAGCTATGGCGGAAGCTGGGCGTTGAATGGCTGTACCGATTGCTTCATCAGCCATCCAGATGGCGAAGACAGCTGATTCTGCCTCGGTTCGCGCTTCGGGCATTGTTCTATAAGGAAAGGTAGACTTCAGCGAAAAGGGGAGAGTGATCATGGCGGAGAGCAGTGCGCTTCAAAAGCTGAAATCCAAAGCAAGGTCGATCAAGCAAAACGTGTTTGTGCTCTATCTGGCCTACAAGGATCCAAGAGTGCCGTGGTATGTGAAGCTTTTTGCAATATGTGTGGTCGCGTATGCGTTTAGTCCGATTGACTTGATTCCTGATTTTATCCCGGTTCTAGGGTATTTAGACGATCTGATTATTGTTCCTTTGGGCATTGCTTTAGCGCTAAAAATGATCCCGGAGCCTGTTCTGGCCGATTGCAGATGGAAGGCCGAGGAGCTGCGGAAAAACGGCAAGCCGAAAAACTGGATTACCGGTGCGATCTTTATCGCCATTTGGATCGTGGCTGCCGTCTGGCTGGGACTGATATGCTACCGCTTGTTTGCTGAATAAACACAAGAGGCTGCCGAATGGCAGCCTCTTGTGTTTTGTGCGGGCGGTTAGTCACCGCCTCCTACGTAAGCTTACGGCTTCACGTTGATCAGCCTGGCTTTTGCAAGCATCCGCTGAACGATTACAGCCGTTTCTGCTCTAGTAATTTCGCTTGATGGCTGCAGTCCGATGTTCGAGCCTTCGACCAACTGATGTTTCACGGTTGCCGCAGTAGCTTGCTTAGCCCATCCGCTGACGGTAGCTCCGTCAGCGAAGCCGGATAATAAGTTATCTGCTTCCGGTTGGCTGATTCCTGTTTCCAAGCCTGCAATATTCATCGCTCTGGCGATAATCACCATCGCTTCTTCGTGCGTGATCGTTTTCAATGGGCGGAACGTTCCATCCTCATATCCATCAATAAGTTTAAACTCCTGCGCTTTCGCTACCGCACCCAAATACCAGTCACTGGATTTTACATCTACAAATGCCGCGGTTTTTCCGTTATCGGACAAGCCCAGCGCCCTTACGATGATTGCAGCAAATTCCGCACGGTTGATCGCCGAATCCGGGTTGAAATGGCTCGCGTCAACGCCATTGATGACCATTCTGGATGCCATATCGTTCACTGCATTTTTGGACCAGTGTCCTTCCACATCGGCAAATGTCGCCGAGTTCCAGATCAGCGAGTATAAGCTGTTCGTCAAACTGTTCACAACCGCGTAACTTTTACCATCACGGGTTTTCACATAAGAAGGTACGTGGCGGGTGGAGCCGTCTTCTCCCAAGACAACAGCAGTGGTGACTTTGCTCGGATCTACACCCGATGGAAGAGGAATTTCACGCGTGACATAGGAACTAAACTGGTCCACAGCTACGGTTTTTCCATTGAATGTAGCCGTTACTGTAAATTCTACAGGTGGAACAACAACCGAGAAATGACCTTTCGCCGCTGTATTATTCATGATTTGGGCCTTGGAAGTATCGCTCTTGGCAATTTCTACATGGATCACAATATCCGACAACTTGACTTTCTCTCCGAGCTGTGCAGACAAGCGGTCAATTACCATTTGCGCCGCAGGCAGCTTGTAGTTACCGTTTCCTGTCTGGACTTCTAAAACGGCCTGCTTGTTCTCCATCGCTTTGACCGCATCGCCGGTCAGCAGCACAGTGACTTTGTCCGCACTTTGCGTCACAGGAATGACGATGCTTGAACGCTGGCTCTCCTGGTCCAGTCGTGTCGTCAATTTGGCTGCATCTACGGTCGCCGTTAGCACGGTTTTTCCATTTTCATTGGTAGCCGTGCCGGTCGCAATTTGATCCTGCACCTTGCCGTTGACGATAATGTCTAAACCATTATTGCTCGGAGCAGCTGAAGACGATGAGGAGGAGGATGACGAGCTTGAAACGCCATTTCTAACGACAACAATGGTATACACTTTCTTCGTTGTACCGTTCTGTGCCGTTGCTTCGACATCGATGGTGTTCGTTCCAACGTTTAACGCCAGATCGCCGCTCGTGCTTCCGTTTGCTAACGGTGCATAGGCTCCTCCGTTGACGCGCACGTGCATCGTGGAAGCATTGTTGTAGACGGCTGCAGTTACCGCGACACTATATACGCTGTTAGCTACGCTTGAGCTGTAACTCGTCGTACCTCGGGCAAATGCTGGAGATAACGTGCCTTGGCTTAATGCCAGAGCTTTCAAATCCGCATTGTCGCTTAGCTCCCGCGTGACGATAATGGTGTAGGTTTTCACTGTGGTGCCGTCCAGCGCTGTGACCTGCACATTGATCGTATTCGCACCAATGTTCAAAGCCAGATCGCCGCTCGCGATTCCGCTGGTTAACGGGGCATAGACGGCTCCGTTGACACTCACCTGCATCGTGGAAGCGCTCTGGTAGGTCGCTGCGGTTACAGACACACTATACACGCTGTTAGCCACGCTGGAGGTGTAGCTCGTTGTGCCGGAGTCAAAAGGCCCTGCCAATGTACCCTGGCTAAACGTCAGGCTGTTCAAATCGGCGCTAGGAGTAAATCTTTGAAGCTCTCCGGGACCGGTAACAGTAAACGTTAAGCTTCCAGTGGCTTCTCGATAATAAGAGGTCAGCACTATACTATAGGTCTTATTAGCTTCCAGATTCATGCCAGGCAATTTCGATCGCTTGTTGCTTCCGCTTATATCGTCATGTCCTGCGACAAGATGATCAAGAGGGTGTAATGGATCGAAGCTCCCCGCATATAAGAATAAAAAGGTATCGTCTGTAGCATACAATTGGTTATTACTTAGGTTATTTGGTTGTTTTCCCATCAACGAAGCGGCAGTCAGTTCAATATCGTAATTTCCGCTAACGGTAGGGGTAAAGGGTTGTAAGTAATAATTGCGTGTGTTCGTGGCTGCTGTTCCGGCAGAAAAACCGGAAGTATAAACCGTAGTATATGGATATGGCATCGTTGCCTTGATGTAGGAATGATCCGTATCCAGAGTACCGTTAAACGTAGTTACGACCCCTCCACCTCCTCCTCCCGGCACTGTTCCCGCCCATGCTGCATGCGTACCTACGAGCGCAGACAAAATCATGAAACAGATCAACGAAAGTGAAATAGCCGCCTTCTTTTGCCTTAATAAATCAATGAACATTTCGGATACTTTCTTTTTCAAAACATCTGCCTCCCTGTATGTAATACTCGCTCTCGGCATTCGCCGAGTCTTGTGAACGACGGCTTCCTTGAACCGTCAACCTATCGTTCGCTTACTTTCGCAGCGGTTGCTATCATCAATCTTACCTTGTTCCTCCTTTGGACCTACTTAATATTGTGTCATTGCGGATAATTTGTATTGTACCACATAAAACTTGGCAAATCTCGACAAATTTCAACTAAAATAGGATTATAGTCCTATATCTTGCGACACAAAGAAGGCCCTTCCAACTTCCTAGGGGGAAGCGAAAGGGCCGAAAAGTATACTTTGTCGCTAGTTGATGCTTTGATAACCTTGCCCGTGCCTTAAAACACCTTCGTCGTCCAAGACTCGCAATTCCATGTTTCGGTGACGATGTCGCGGTAAAATTCCGGTTCGTGCGAGATCAGCAGGATGCTGCCTTTATAGTCTTTGAGTGCACGCTTCAGCTCATCCTTGGCATCGACGTCCAAGTGGTTCGTCGGCTCGTCGAACACGAGCAGGTTCGTCTCGCGATTGATCAGCTTGCACAGGCGCACCTTGGCTTTCTCGCCCCCGCTGAGCACCTGTACCTTGCTCTCGATATGCTTGGTTGTTAGGCCGCACTTTGCCAGCGCCGCTCGCACTTCAAACTGTGTGAAAGAAGGGAACTCCTTCCATACTTCTTCGATACAAGTATTGTAGTTCGCCTCTTTGATTTCCTGCTCGAAGTAGCCGACCAGCTGATGCTCGCCGCGCTCTACCGAGCCGGAGATCGCCGGGATCTCGCCGAGGATGCTGCGCAGCAGGGTCGTTTTTCCGATTCCGTTCGCACCGACCAAGGCAATCTTCTGGCCGCGCTCCATCCGGAGGTTCAGCGGTCTCGACAACGGGCTGTCATACCCGATCACGAGGTCCGTCGTTTCAAAAATCAGCTTGCCGCTGGTTCTACCTTCCTTGAAGTTAAACTGCGGCTTCGGTTTTTCCTTCGCCAGCTCGATCACGTCCATCTTGTCGAGCTTCTTTTGTCTGGACATCGCCATGTTCCGCGTAGCGACACTCGCTTTGTTCCGGGCGACGAAGTCCTTCAGGTCGGCAATTTCCTGCTGCTGTCGCTTGTAGGCCGATTCGAGCTGTGCCTTTTTCATCTCGTAGACTTCCATGAAATGGTCATAATCGCCGACATAGCGGTTCAGCTCTTGATTTTCCATGTGGTAGATCAGGTTAATCACGCTGTTCAGGAATGGAATGTCATGCGAAATCAGGATGAAGGCATTCTCGTACTCTTGCAGGTAGCGCTTGAGCCATTCGATATGCACTTCATCGAGATAGTTCGTCGGCTCGTCGAGGAGCAAAATGTCCGGCTTCTCCAGCAGCAGCTTCGCCAGCAATACTTTCGTCCGCTGACCCCCGCTGAGGTCGTTGACGTCCTTATCCAGACCGATATCGGTCAGGCCCAAGCCGCGAGCGGTTTCATCCACTTTGGCATCGATCATGTAAAAGTCTTGATTCGTCAGCGTATCTTGAATCGTGCCGACATCCTCCAGCAGCTGCTCGAGCTCTTCCGGTGAGACGTCGCCCATTTTGCCGTACATGTCGTTCATCTCTTGTTCCATATCGAACAGGTATTGGAAAGCGCCCTTCAGGACATCGCGGATCGTCATGCCCTTCGTAAGCACTGCATGCTGATCGAGGTAGCCGACGCGCATCCGTCTGGACCATTCGACCTTGCCGTCGTCCGGCTGAAGCTTGCCTGTAATAATGTTCATAAACGTGGACTTGCCCTCGCCGTTGGCGCCGATCAGTCCGATGTGCTCTCCTTTGAGCAGTCGGAAGGAAACATTGTTGAAGATCGCGCGATCTCCGAAGCCGTGACTTAATCGTTCTACGTTTAATATGCTCATGAATGACACCTTTTCTTGTAAACTTTTATCATGCTTATTATAAGCGTATGGGACGGACAACTCAATGCGGGAAAATTTTGGGGAAGCTGAAGTTGCCCGCCGTGCAGCGATTTGATACGATTCGGTAAAGCACCTTTTTAGGAGGATTAGCATGTCATTGGAGATTCGAACCATTCATTTAGTATGAAGGGGGAGCGGGGAGAAGCATGAGCCGCAAAAAGGTACTGCTGGATACGGATATCGGCGGAGATATTGACGATGCGTTGTGCTTGGCCTATTTGCTGTGCCAGCCTGCATGCGAACTGGTTGGCATAACCACCGTGGGCGGTGAAGTGGAGAAACGAGCGATGGTAGCCGATGCCATCTGCCGCGCGGCCGGGAGATCGATTCCGGTGTACGCAGGCGCGGACCGGCAGCTGCTGCCCAGCCCGCTGTATCCCAAGCCGGCTGGAGCGGCACGATTGTCTGGCTGGGAGCACGAAGCGGCGTTTGCCAAGTACCAAGCCGCAGATTTTATGCGTCGGACCATTCGGGAGCACCCGCATGAAATTTCCCTGTTGGCCGTGGGTCATCTGACCAATATCGCTACGCTGTTCTTGGTGGACCCTGAAATCCCTTCATTAATAAAGGAACTCAACATCATGAGCGGCGTGTTCTCGGAGGAGCTGGAGGCGGAGCTCGAGATGCCGATGGCCAACTGGAACGCCTGGTTAGACCCGCATGCCTGCGCCATCGTTTACAACGCTGACGTACCGCTCATTCGAACCTTCGGGTTAAATGTGACCACGAAGCTAGTGCTGCGGAAGGAGCAGGCGGACGGTTGGTTTGAAACGAGGCTGATGAAGGCCGTCGAAGATTTCGGCTCGCCTTGGCTTGCGAAGCATGACATGACCCTTCATGATCCGCTTGCGGCAGCCTGTTTGTTCGAGCCCCAGCTGTGCGAGTATCAGGGAGGCACGGTGGAAGTGGAGTTGATGGATGAGCGAAGGCTTGGGTCGATGACGTTTCATCCAAGCTCAGGCGGTCGCTGTGAAATTGCGATGGCAGTGAACCGCGACGCTTTTTTTGAACATTATTACGCCATGGTTTCAGGAGGTAAAGATGAAGGCAGTCGTGGGTGAAATCCGTGAGATCAACCGGTATCCCGTGAAATCGATGGCCGGGGAGCGGCTTCAGGCTTGTACTGTAGAGTCCTATGGTCTGTATGGAGACCGCTTTTGCGCGTTTTATGTTCCGGCCAAAACCGGCTGGAAGAGCTTCATTACGGCAAGAACGCTACCCGAGCTGCTCAGCTATAAAGCACAGCTGATTGGCGGCCAAGTAAGGGTGCTGACGCCGGACGGGAAGGACTTGGGTTGGGACGACGATTTGTTAAGAGAACTTCAGCGGCTCACACCCAAACGCATTTCCATGAAAAGCTATGGAGCGCCTCATCCAGAAGCTCCTGAGCTGATGTCGGTTGATTCGGCCAGCATTCTGATCGTTACAGACCGAACGCTGCAGCAGCTGGAAGCACTATGGGGCAAGCGGCTGGATCCGCGCCGTTTTCGAGCCAACTTGGTGGTGGCCTTAGACCAGGATGCTATGAGCGAAGGCGACTGGATCGGTAAGCGACTGGCGGTGGGAAGCGCGGAGCTCCAGGTCGATACGTACTGCGAGCGATGCGTGATGATCACAGTCGACCCCGATACATTGGAGAGGGATGCATCCTTGCTCCGAATTGTAAACGAGAAGATGGACTTAACCTTCGGCGTCTATGCTTCCGTGAAGAAGACAGGAGATATTCAAGCCGGTGATCAGGTGATCTTAGTAGATTAAAGTATTTGGTCTTCAGCCAAATACTTTTTTTATGCGAGAGTTTCATAGTGGAAAATACCAATATTTCTCATGGGCATATGTTAAACTTAGTAGAATAACGATTACACCAGCCCTCGGATTGTAAAAATAAAATTTGCTGCTTGCACCTTACGTAACGTCATGTTTTATAGTAAAGCTACCGGTAAAACGCTAGCGCGCAGCGAAGGAGTTGATTATGAAGAACCATTGGAAAGTCGGAGATCTCGCCAAATTGACGGGGCTGACGGTCCGCACCCTGCGATTTTACGATCAGATCGGCTTGTTCTCGCCGTCCGGCCAGACGGATTCCGGTCACCGGCTGTACAATGCTTCCGATTTGTCGCGGCTGCAGCAAATCTTATCGCTCAAGGAGCTGGGCTTATCGCTGGACGAGGTCAAGTCCGTCTTGACCGGCGAGCAGTACAATCCGCTGGAGATTGTGAATTTGCAAATGGCAAGGATCAAGGAGCAGATCGAGCTGCAGCACCAGCTCCTGGAGCAGCTGGAGCACGTAGCCCAGCTTATGCGGGGCAAAGCGCCGCTCAGCGTAGACGATTTCACAACGCTCCTGCAAGCGATGAAAAAAGGCCCCGAGAAGCTGGTCGTCGAACGGCGGATCAGCTGGGAGCAGCGATTGGACATGCTGGGGGATTTTCTCGCTGAGGAGCATGAATAAACGAAACTACTATTTTTGGAGGAATGTTAATCATGACCGAACGATACGTCAAGCACGCCACCTTCGTTATAGAGCGAAACTATGCCGCGTCCCCTGCACGGGTATACAAGGCATGGGCTGATCCGGATGCCAAGGCCAAATGGTTTTCCAAGGCCGAGCAGTTCGAATTCCGCGTCGGAGGACGCGAATACAGCCGCGGCGGTCCGCCGGAGGGTCCAGTCTTTACCTTCGATGCCTGCTATCAAGAGATTGTGCCGGAGCAGCGGATTGTGTACAGCTACACCTTGGATTCGGGGGATACGCGGATCTCGGTTTCCGTCACCACGGTGGAGCTGATCCCAACGGAGGGCGGCACGAAGCTGGTATTCACCGAGCAAGGCGTGTTCATCGACGGCCACGATACGCCGGAAGCTCGCGAGCATGGCACGGGACTGATGCTGGATGGATTGGGCAAGAGCCTGGAAGGAGAGGAATTGTAAATGGCCGCGACGATTGGAGAAAATGTTGTGATTAACTCGCGCGAGTTCGAGGTGCCGCGGGAGCTGGTGTATCAAGCGTGGACAACACCTGAGCTGCTGGCTCGCTGGTGGGGGCCGAACGGCTTCACCAATACGTTCCACGAGTTTGACCTGCGTCCAGGCGGGGAGTGGCGGTTCATTATGCACGGGCCGAACGGAGTGGACTACCCGAACCATATTGAGTTCGTGGAGATTGTGCCGCAGGAGCGGATCGTGCTGAAGCATACGTCCTCCCCTGAGTTTCAAGTGACTGCGACCTTTGAAGATTTGGGAGGCCGCACGAAGGTGACCTTCCGTCAGCAGTTTATGCATGCCAAGGAGTTCGAGCAGGCGGTAAAATATTGCGTTGAAGCGAATGAGCAAAATTTTGACCGGATGGGCGAGCTGTTGAAGGAAATGAGCGCTTAGAGGCGGGGAGCGGGGGAAGCAAAGGTGGCAATTACCGTTAGCGAAGCCATGGGCATCGGCGGTCTGGTTCATTGTAGGATCGTTGCCGGGGAGCGTGGAATGGACCGCAGGATGGATTCCATAACGGTGATGGAAGTGCCCGATGTGATCCGTTGGCTGAAGGGCAGCGTGCTGCTGCTGACCAGCTTGTATCCGATCAAGGAAGATGAGCAAGCGATCGGACAGCTGGTGCGGCAGCTTCACGCCGCAGGCGGCTGCGCCTTGGCGATCAAAACCGGGCCCTACGTAAAGGAAATCCCGGCCATCATTAAGGATGAGGGAAATCGGCTGAATTTTCCCATTATCGAGATTCATCCCGACGTTTCATATCTGGATATTATGACGCCGCTGTTGGAGCGGATCTTGAAAAAGCTGGATACGGGCAAGGAGCAGCTGGATTTATTTTTCCAGTGGATGACGGAGCTCGCGGTGAGCGGGAAGGGCATCGCGCCGTTGGTTGAGGCCTTAGAGCAAATGACGGACAATCCGCTCACGGTCGGATCGGATTTTGCTGCGCTGGAGCTGGATAAGGGGCTCTCGTTTGCTCCGCTCACGTATGCTCAGAAGTCTGAGCTCAAGACAGCCAAACGGCCTCTTCGAATGAACCGGTTTTTGGAAGGGGCTCTGACGCCTTGTATTGTCACACCGATGCTGCTGAACGATGAGCTGTATGGCGAGGTGACCTGCTGGCAGACACGCAGGGCGTTTGCGGAACAGGACTATGACATCCTCTACCGCACCATGGTGCTGATGGCGATGGAATGGATGAAGCTCGTCACCAAAGCGGATGTGGAGCAATCGTTCAAGGACAGCTTTCTGTCCGAGGTGGTGCTTGGGCGCAATCAGGATTCAGCTGAAACGATGGCCAAGGGGGCCCAGTTTGGTTGGGAGCTGGATCAGGACTTCGAGGTCCTGTGTATTGCAGCGGAACACCAAGGTGATGACGTGTGGAGTCCGGAGCGGAAGCGCCGGGTGCTGCAGCTGGTGTATTCGTTTTTTCGGTATGAGGCATTTAAGGCGATCGTAACACAGCTCAAGGGCAGAGTGGTCGTACTGCTGCCGGCTCGCCCACGCGAACTTCCGGTTAAGGAAGCAGCAAAGTCGCTTAGACAGCATCTGCAGGAGGGCTGCCCGGAGCTGTTGTTCCGAATCGGCATGGGGCGGAGCTACCCGGGGCTGACGGGGATTCATCAGGGGTATGTCGAAGCCGTTAAGGCGCTGGAGCTGGGGAAGCCGGTGGGGCAGCAGGGCTGTATACACTACGAGGAGCTGGGGTTGTTCCGCTTGCTCAGCCAATTCCAAGACCGGGAGGAGCTGGACGGCCTTTACGGGGAAACGGTTGGGAAGCTGGTCGCCTACGACGCCATTCATCAGAGCGGCCTTGTACCGACGCTGGAAACCTATTTTGCCCGGAATTGCTCGGTTTCGGATACGGCGGAGCAGCTGTTTATCCACGTGAACACGATGAAATATCGCCTGCAAAAAATGGAGCAGCTGACCGGCTGCAAAGTGAATGAGGCGGAGCAGCGGCTGCTGCTGCATGTCGGGCTGAAAATCCACCAGCTCATGAAAATGGAATCTAGCTACTAGCCGTACCGACGAAAGTCGGTGCTTTTTTTTGTCTGTGTGGACATATGGATCGCATGCATGGGATTGGTAAGATTTGATTGAAATCTGAATGTTGGAGAGGGGATGGCCAATGCCAATGCCTATGCCTATGGAAACCAAACGATTAGCTCAGGCGATTTATGAAGCGGCGCATCTAACGGGCACGTTCCGGCTGCGCTCCGGGCAGGTGTCCGAGCATTATTTTGACAAGTATCGGTTTGAATCCGACCCGACGCTGCTTGCGGAGATCGCGGGTAAGCTTGCACTGTTGATTCCGGAGCATACCGAGGTTTTAGCGGGGCTGGAGCTGGGGGGCGTTCCCATCGCAACGGCGTTGTCGCTGGCCACCGGCTTGCCGGTCGTGTTTGTTCGAAAGCAGGCTAAGGGCTACGGCACCTGCAAGCTGGCGGAAGGCGTCGGTATCGAGGGGAAGCGCGTCTGCATCATCGAGGATGTGGTAACCACGGGGGGACAGATTGCTATGAGCGCCAAGGAGCTGAGGGAGCGCGGGGCACAGGTGGAGTCGGTACGGTGTGTCATTGAACGCGATTCGGCAAGCAGAAGAATGCTTGAGGCTGAGGGGCTGGAGCTGGCCTCCTTATTCACGCTGGATGAGCTGATGGCAGCTGGCGGAGGGCAAAATTGATGCAGTCGTTCGACACGATATTATTCGATTTGGATGGTACTTTAACTGACCCGAAGGTGGGAATTACCAAGTCGGTGCAGCATGCTTTAGGCCGTATGGGGATTACCGAGATGGATTGGGCCAAGCTGGAACAGTTTATCGGCCCGCCGCTGCAGCAGTCGTTCGCGGATGTGTATGGGATGAGCGAGGAGGAAGCCTGGGAAGCTGTTGGATACTATAGGGAGTATTTTCAAGCGGTTGGATTGTTCGAAAATGAAGTTTATGAGGGGATGGTTCCGCTGCTGGTGACGCTGCAGGCTCAGGGGAAAAGTCTTTATATCGCGACGTCCAAGCCGACGGTTTTTGCGGAGCGGATTGTGCAGCATTTTCAGATGGATACGTTTTTCAATGGCATCTATGGCAGTGAGCTGGACGGGACCCGGTCGGACAAGGGGGGGCTGATCGGGCATATTGTCCGCGAGCGGCAGCTGGAGCCGGCCCGTGTCGTCATGGTGGGCGACCGGATGCACGATATCATTGGAGCGAGGAAGAATGGGATCGCATCCATCGGCGTCGGGTATGGCTACGGCAGTGATGCGGAGCTCCGGGAGGCGAGCCCGACTTGCTTTTGCCGCACGGTGGGGGAGCTGAGTGGGGTGTTGGCTACGTCCCCCGATAGGCCTTCTGGTGAAACCGCGTAATGCTGCGGAACAGCTGCTTTCCATCCTGCGGCAGCGGATCGGCCTCATCGAAGCTGCAAGCCATCGCCTGATACGGCTCCGGTACCCAAATGTATTGATGCACGTATTCCGTGAGCTGAAAGCCGCACGCTTCCCAGAACCGGATTCGCTGCTCGTTTTCCGCCGTAGGCTCGGCTTCAACCTCGACGATCAAGCCTTTGCAGTTGGCAGCGGTACGCGCCCAGTCTTTAATCCGCTCGAGCAAAAGCCTGCCGTACCCCTGGCCGCGAGCCTCTCCGCGAATCGCCAAATAATCGATGATCAAAGCGCGAGCCCCCTGATCAATACCGGTTAGCGCCATCCCGACGATGTCGGAGCCTTGGGCGATCGTGTGCAGCTGGCACATCCGTTTGGTGAACATGCGATGGATGATGTCGCGGCTTTTTTTGCCGTCCAGGGGGAAGGCCTCTTCATAGATACCCTCGACAGCGTTCCAGCAGGCTTCGTCCCATTCGTCTGTGATGTGGTACTGCAGTGTGTCCAATGACGCTCATCCTTTCGCTTTTCCGTCTATCCAGTAGTATAGCACTAGGACTAATGCGGGAAAAGTTGAGGCGGCGCTGCGCTTTTTGTTAAGATGAAATCAAGGAGTGGAACGACAGCGAGGGAGATGAGAGTTCATCATGGGTGAACGGGATGAAGAGAAAGGGAATGGGGCGGAGAAGAAGACGTCTTGGAAAATGATGCTGGTCATCATGTCCCTGGTTCAAGGGATTATGATGCTGGCGTTCACCAGCACTTCATCATTTATGGCTTTTTATATTGAACAGCTTGGGGTACATGAGATGCACAAGGTCGATATTTGGTCCGGTGTCATCCAAAGCGCCACACCGCTGGTAGCGGCATTGGCCTCGCCGATCTGGGGCTCGTTGTCTGACCGGACAGGCCGTAAAATGATGGTGCTGCGCTCGACGGTGGCCATCGCCATTTTCAATGCGCTAGCCGGGCTATCGCAAAATACGTGGCAGCTGCTCGGCCTGCGTGCGCTGCAAGGAGCGTTCAGCGGCTTTTCCGCTGCGGCGATTGCGCTCGTGAGCACCGTTATCCCAGAGGAAAAGCTGGGCTTCTCGCTCGGCTGGATCCAGTCGGCCGGCATGGTCGGATCGCTGCTCGGCCCGCTGGTTGGCGGATTGCTGGCCGATTCGGTTGGCAGCTACCGCGCGGTATTTTATCTGACGTCCACGTTTGCGATTCTAGCGTTCGTGGTGACGCTGATCTTCGTGAAAGAGGATTTTCAACCAGCTGGAGGGAACAAGGGAGGCGGCAAGCGGAAGCTTTCACTAGTTGGACAATTCCGCGCGGTGAAAGAGCTGAAGTCCGTCCAAACGATGTTCCTGGTGCTGTTCATTACGCAGTTCTCCGTGATGAGCGTGCAGCCGGTGCTCCCGGTGTTCATGAAGGAGCTGATGAACGGGACGACGGGACTGCTGGGCACGATCGCAGGCTTTGCGTTCTCTGTCACGGGGCTGGCCGATCTAATCGCCTCGCCTTTCTTGGGCAAGCGCAGCGATCAGCTGGGATATCGGCGCGTGTTAACGATTTGTATGACCGGAGCGGGACTGTTTTATTTGCCGCAGGCGCTGGCGCCTAACATTTGGGTGTTTGTGGCGTCGCGGTTTGGGCTGGGGCTGTTCGTGGGGGGCATCCTGCCGACCGCTAATGCGCTGGTCGGACGGCTCACGCCGAAGCATCAGCGGGGGCAGGTGTTCGGATTGACCTCGAGCGCGACGTTCCTGGGTTCTTTTGCGGGACCGCTGCTGGGCGGACTGGGCTCTGCCGCGCTCGGGATTCGCTGGATGCTGGGATTCACCTGCCTGCTCTATTTGCTGAACATGGTGTGGGTGCGGCTGAAGGTGAAGGATCCGGAGTCGATGGAGGCATCGACTTAAGTGTGGGCTGCCGGCTTAGGTCGGCGGCTTCTTTTTTTTAATCAAGTTAGGAGCTCGCCTCCAGGCCCGAGCGCGCCGAGCAAAGCGGGAAATCCGCTTAGGAGCTCGCCTCCAGGCCTGAGCGCGCCGAGCAAAGCGGGAAATCCGCTTAGGAGCTCGCCTCCAGGCCTGGGTGCGCCGAGCAAAGCGGAAAATCCGCTTAGGAGCTCGCCTCTAGGCCTGGGTGCGTCGTGCAAAGCGGAAAATCCGCTTAGGAGCTCGCCTCCAGGCCCGATCGCGCCGAGCAAAGCGGAAAATCCGCTTAGGAGCTCGCCTCCAGGCCTGGGTGCGCCGAGCAAAGCGGAAAATCCGCTTAGGAGCTCGCCTCCAGGCCTGGGTGCGCCGAGCAAAGCGGAAAATCCGCTCAGGAGCTCGCCTCCAGGCCTGAGCGCGGCGAGCAAAGCGGAAAATCCGCATAGGAGCATGCCTCCAGGCCTGGGTGCGCCGAGCAAAGCGGGAAATCCGCTTAGGGACTAGGTGGTTGTTACTGTCCACCTAATCCCCGTTTTTTTCACTTATCAGATCAGTACGCAATATCGACCAGCTGTCCTTCCGATGCAGTGGCCAAATCGGCTCCCCGCAGAAAAATTTGCAATCCCCGTCGCCCTCCGCTGATACTGACCAGCTCCATCGTAGTGACTGAGGCGTGCAGGTAGAACGGGTACTTTTTCTTCATGCCGAGAGGAGAGACGCCGCCCCGGATATAGCCGGTCAGCGATTGAATGTCTTTGACGGGCACCATCTCGACCTTCTTATTGCCGCTGGCGGTGGCTAACGCTTTCAGGTTCAGCTCTTGATCCCCCGGAATGCAGGCGGCGATCACGCCGGACTTGTCCCCTTTTAAAATGAGCGTTTTGTACAGCTGGCTCGTTTGCAGCCCGACTTTGACGGCGACGGTGGCGGCATCGAGTTGATTTTCGTCCCACTCGTATTCGTGCAGCGTGTATTGGATATGTAGGGAATCGAGCATTCGGCAGGCATTCGTTTTGATGGACATGGTTAGGTGCACCTCGGATGTGAATGAATAAGCTTACTATACCAAGGATACGGGTTGGTTTTCCAATACGACAGGTGCCCATGGTAAAATCAGGGGTAGTTGATAGCATACCTATCGGAGGGAAGTAGAGTGGAAACAACCTCATTGAGAAAAATCGTAGCCGGACTGTTCATGTCCTTGGATGGCGTAGTGGACTCGCCTGAAAATTCGCCGAAAAAATGGGGCAATCCCGAAATGATGTCGCGCATTGCTGCGGGTATCGCACAAGCTGACGCTGTGCTGCTGGGACCGAGTACGTATCGGATTTTGGCGGAATTTTGGCAGCACCAGAGCGATGAGGTGCCGATGGCGAAGTTTTTAAAAAACTCCCCCAAGTATGTGGTGTCCAGCACGCTGGAAGCGCTAGACTGGCAGCCAGCGACGCTGATCAATCGTGATCTCGTGGAGGAGCTGAGGAAGCTCAAGGCGCAGCCCGGCAAAAATATTCAGATCCCCGGCAGCCCCAGGCTGGTGCGGTCGCTGCTGCGTGAAGGCCTGCTGGACGAGCTGAATCTGAACATTTGCCCGGTGGTCGCCGGCACGGGGATGCGCTTGTTTGATGAGATCGAGCAGCCTGTCCCACTGAAGCTGGTGGATTCGAAAATGTACAGCAACGGCGTTCTAAGCGTGACATATCAGCGGGTAATGGTTTAAATAAAGGAGGCGGCTTATGGAAGATCCGATGGGATCGGACGAAGCGATATTTTCGAGAGCAGCCGGGCGACAAAAGAGTGCACATTCATTCGATAGCATGGCAGCTGGTCTGAGCAGTGCGCCCTGCTATTTCGGGACTATGTGAGAAGTCATCCGGAGGACGGAAAGAACTACACGGCTGTAAGATACGAGCTGATGGAACGGTTCGGCAACGATCGTGAACGCTATGTCAGCCGGTGGAGTCAGGAGAGGTGGCGTCCCAGTGAGTCGGATGTGTAGGTCTATAATCAAACAAAACCCGCGCCGAAGGTTCGACGCGGGTTCATTGTATTCATTTACAAAGCCGGCAGCAAATGCTCCCAAACCTGATCGAGAATCAACTGCATTCTATTCTCATCTGATGTGATAGCTATGACCGCATCCTGCTCCGGCAGCACGATGCAAAATTGGCCTTTCATCCCGCGACCGCAATAGACGCCATTCGGCTGGCAGCGCCAGAACTGGTAGCCGTAGCCCTGCCGCTTATCGATCCCGTTCTCCGTCGGGGTCGGGATGTGAGCCACGGTTGCGGCCTCGATCCACGCCTCCGAAATTAGCCGCTGACCCTGCCACAGGCCCTTGCGCAAATACAGCAGGCCGAACTTCGCAATATCCTCCGTTGTTACTCGAAGCCCCCAGCCGCCGGTGTTGATTCCTCTCGGACACATCTCCCACGTGGCTTGTTCAATTCCCAGCGGCTTGAGCAGCCGTGGCTGCAAATACTCCAGCGTCGTCTGCCCGGTCACCGCTTGAACAATGGCGGACAGCATATACGTGGCGCCGCTGTTGTAGACGAACAGTGAGCCCGGTGCAGCTTCGATGGGGGATTCAAAGAACGCCCGCACCCAGTCCCCGTCTGCGGCGTTACGGATGGCACCCGTCGGATCTTGCGTGTGCCCAGTAGACATGGTGAGCAAATGCCGGATGCGCAGCTCGCCCATGTTCCGCTCGATGTCGGGGGTCCGGTAGCTGGGGAAATAATCGAGCACCAAATCATCTACCGACAGCAAGCCCTCTTGGGCGGCCAGCCCGACGGCGGTGGAGCAGAAGCTTTTGCTCAGCGAGAAGACATGGTACTGGTCGTTCGGCTGATAGGGCGGCCACCAGGTTTCGGCAGCCACTTCCCCATGGTGCAGCAGCATAAAGCTCTGCAGGTTCAGCTCCTCCCGACGAACAGCTTCCAAGAATGACTCAACGCTCAGCGCGACACGGCTTTGATCCTTGACTTTGGAACGAGGTAAAGCAGCGGTTGTCATAGAAACAATCCCTCCCACTTCCTGCCATTTTCTCTCATGATAGCACGGCTGGGCGTGGACGACTACTACGATTTGATGCATTAAATGAAGTGCTTCGGCCGGAAGTCACTTGGGGACTGCCCGGTCCAGCGCCGGAATTGCCGGGAAAAATGGCTTGCTGAGTGAAAGCCCAGCTTTTCTGCGATTTCGGCCATCGGCAGATTGGTCGTGACGAGCAGCTCTTTGGCCAAATTAAGCTTCTGTCGGCTGACGTATTGTCTGGGCGATAGCCCGTATACCTTTGAAAACAGCTTGCTGCACTGGCTGCGGCTTAGGTTCAGCTGCTTGGCGACGCCGGCCACCGACGCCTCTTCGCAGAGGCCGAGCGACAGCTGCTCTTCGATGGCGTGCGCTGCGTCCGCGGCGAAGAGCGTGGCGTCTTTGGACGGCACCGGCGTCGTAGCCGGGCGCGGGGAGTCTGTGTCCGCCTGGGTCCGCAGCAGCGCCAGGACGCCGTGAATGATCAGCAGCGTATACGACTGCAGCAGCAGTTTGTCCTCGAAGCGCAGTGTCAGCTGCTGCGGATCGGGCGTGCGCGCGATTTGCTCCCGGCTGCGCCTCATCATCGCCTCCAGCTCGCCTACATAGTGCTGAAGCTGACTTTGCCCAGCTACATGCGCAGGAATGTGGCGATAGGCGGAGGCGCCCAGCAGGCTGCGAAGGTCGGCGTCGTCCAGATCGAAGTGGACGTTGAAGTAGCCGAACAGCGCTGCGGATGTGTTGGTGGATTGATGCCGCACGCCGGATTTGATCAGCAGCCAGTCCCCTTGACGGACGGTAACTGTCTCGCGGTTCAGCTCTTGGATGACCTCGCCCTCCATGCAATACAGCAGCTCATACAAATGGTGGTGGTGGCGAGGGAAATGCCAGCCCGTAGGCTGAAGCCCGAAGTGACAGCCTACGATCTGCAGCGTGTTGACCACTTTGGGAAAGCTGTGCAAAAAAGGCTCCATCAGCGGCGGCTCCGTTCCGGTTCTCGTTCATTTGATTCTCGTGTTTCCATCATAGCACTCTTTGGCACATTTGGTATATAAAATGCTCCAAATGGAGATTGAGACTACAGGCTCGATCCGCGATGATAGTTATTACAACGAATCCTATATGAACGAAGGAGACAGAACAGATGTCCAGCTTACAAGTGAAAGACAAGCAATTTCAAATCAATGGTGAACCGCTGCAAATTATCTCCGGAGCGATTCATTATTTTCGTGTGGTGCCGGAATATTGGGCGGATCGCTTGCTCAAGCTGAAGGCTTGCGGCTTTAACACGGTGGAAACCTATATTCCCTGGAACTTGCACGAGCCGAAGGAAAATGAGATTTACTTCGAGGGCCTGGCGGATGTGGAGCGCTTCGTGCGGCTGGCGGGCGAGCTTGGGCTGCACGTCATCGTGAGGCCGAGCCCTTACATTTGCGCAGAGTGGGAATTCGGTGGGCTGCCGGCTTGGCTGCTGCAATATGATGGGCTCCGGCTGCGCTGCATGGATGAGACGTATCTGGCGAAGGTCGACCGCTACTACGATGAGCTGATCCCGAGGCTTACGCCGCTGTTGAGCACGAATGGTGGGCCGATCCTGGCGCTGCAAATTGAGAATGAATACGGCAGCTACGGGACAGACAAGAATTACCTGGCCTTTCTACGGGATGGCCTGAAGCGGCGCGGCGTCGATGTGCTGCTGTTTACCTCGGACGGTCCGGAGGACGGGATGCTGCAAGGCGGCACGCTGCCGGATACGCTCGCGACCGTCAACTTCGGCTCCAGACCGGAGGAGGCGTTTGCCAAGTTTCGCGAGTATCGCCCCGATGAGCCGCTTGTCTGCATGGAGTTTTGGAACGGCTGGTTCGATCACTGGCTGAAAAAGCATCATACACGCGCGGCGGACGATGTGGCGAACGTCTTCGAGCGAATGCTGACGGCTGGTGCTTCCGTCAATTTTTACATGTTCCACGGGGGGACGAACTTCGGCTTCTATAATGGAGCGAACTTCAACGTGAAGTATGAAGCGACGATTACCAGCTATGATTACGATTCACCGTTATCGGAATGCGGGGACGAGACGGAGAAATTTCGGGCGGTTCGCCGCGTGATTGCGAAGCACTTAGGGAAGGATGAGGGTGAATTTCCGCCAATGCCGGCCCCAATCGCCAAAACCCGCTACGGCCGCGTCGAAATGAAAGAGACAGCCGACTTATTGGATCAGCTTTCGCTGCTGTCGGAGCCGGTTCAGCGCGTCTGTCCTGAGCCGATGGAGCGGTTGGGCCAGAGCTACGGGTTTATTGTGTACTCGACGCAGGTCTCCGGTCCGCGCACAGGCGAGAAGCTGCATATCCAACAGGTGCACGACCGGGCTCAGGTGTTCTTGAATGGAGTTTATCAAGGGACGGTGGAACGCTGGGCGCCCGCCCCGATCGAAGTGAACATTCCGGCAGAAGGCGCAAGGCTGGACATTGTCGTCGAAAATATGGGCCGGATCAACTATGGCCACATGCTCAAGGACTTCAAGGGAATTACCGACGGCGTGCGGCTGAACAATCAATTCCAATTCGACTGGACGATTTATCCGCTGCCGCTGGAGAGTACGGCGCCTGTTCGGTTTGAGCCGGTCCCTGAAGCGAGGGAACGCAGCGATCGCCCGGCGTTTTATCGTGGAGAACTCACCGTGACGGAGCCCGCGGGAGATACGTTTATTCGATTGGACGGCTGGTCGAAGGGCGTTGTATGGCTGAACGGCTTTAACCTGGGGCGCTACTGGGAGCAAGGGCCGCAGCGTACGTTGTATGTGCCGGCACCGCTTCTTCGCTCGGGGCGCAATGAAATCGTCGTGCTGGAGCTGCATCATGCGGAGCAGCCGGTCATTGAGCTGACCGATTCGCCGGATTTAGGTTAATTTTTTCGCATAAAAATCAATTTTTCATCAAACTTTCAGAAAGGTTGGTTATGATAAGGGTAAAAAAAGAAATCAGGAGATCGATATGGAACAGGTTAAAAGCATAGGCCGATCGGAGAAGTCAAAATCCAGAGGGATACCGAAGGGAGAGCTTGGGTGGATCGCGATCGCGTTAATTATAGCCGCTGCGATTGTAATCGCCGGTCTATGGAGCATGCTGCATTTCGACCCAGCCCTTCTGCATACGCGGAGGTTTGAGCCGGTATTCAAAAATTACGGCTCGAATGCCCGACTGGCGTTATTTTTTGTGCTGGCCAACTATGTGCTGGCGAAGGTGCTCCAAAAGCGTCTCATCGATCCATGGGAGCCGGTTAAGAAAGTAGTCGTTGCCTGTCTGCGGTTCGCTCGCAAATGGCATACGCCGATGGCGGTGATCGCGATCGGACTGATCATCGTGCACGTGGTTGGAGCCTTTATGTACGGCTTCAAGTTTGACTTTCACAACCTCAGCGGTCTGATTGCACTGCTCGCGCTGCTTCCGGTGCCGGTCGCGGGCCTATTCCGATACCGGCGAATGGACCGGAAATGGCATTTGCGTCTGGGACTTATCTTTACGGTATTCTTTTTGCTTCACGCCTTTATATAACTGCCAAAGAGCAATTGCTTCTTCCCCCGTGGAGAGGTGGTTGCTTTTTTTGTTGTCATGCTATGGAAAAAGTTGGGCCATACTAAGCGGCGTGACGGATCAACTTTTTGCAGCTAAGTTACGTCTAAAAGAATAAGAACGATGGTTAACAAATGAAAGGGAGCGATGTTCATGAAAGCAGCGCCGTTCAAGCGGCGGTTTGGAGCAGGGGGCTGGTGCATGCTGGCACTGGCCATCCTGCTGACCGTTACGGGATGTAAAGCGAATACTGGGGAGCAAGCGGCCAGCCCTGGTTCAAACACGGTGTCACCGTCACCGAATGTCAGTCCGTCCCCAAGCCCGACGCCAAGTCCATCCCCAAGCCCTTCACCGGCGGCTTCGATACCGGTGCAGCCGGTGTCCGGCAAGCCGGCGACAGGAAGCGTTCCGGCTTCCGAGACAGGTACGGGTACACCGTTCGTCTTGAGCAGTATGAGCTTCATCAATATGAAGGAAGGCTGGTCGGCGGCCGAGACGAAGCAGGGCTCCGACATTTGGAAAACCGCCGACGAAGGCGCCACCTGGAGCAAAGCGTCAATCCCTGGACTGATCGTCCGCGGTATTGGCTTCGCGAGTGCGTCAACGGGCTGGGCGGTCGGCAAAGCCGATTGCCGTGAGCAGCAAGGGCAGCGGCTGTGCTCGAAGCTGCAGATTGTGAATTCAGGCAATGGCGGCGCTGCATGGAGCAACCAGTGGCAGCAGCAGGTGAAGGACGTAAATCTCTACACCGACGATAAAATCTTTCCGGTCAGCGATAAGCTCGTATACGCAATTGCCGGACCCGGCATGCTGAGAACGACCGACGGAGGCAAGCAGTGGAACGCTATCGATTTCCATGTTGGGCCGTTTATTCCGGAGGAGGCTTCGTTCCTGCCAGATGGCAAGAACGGCTGGGTGCTGGGGCGAGCAGGCAAGGGCTGCAAGCCGGAGGAGCGGGAAGCGCGCGACCAGTGTGCGGTAACGGTTGTAAGCACGAGCGATGGCGGAGCCACTTGGAAGCTGGATTGGTCTCCCGAGGATTCGAATAATATGAGAACCGTTGGCATCTCCTTCATCGACGCCAAGCAAGGCTGGCTGATGGTGCTGAGCCTGGATACGCTGCAGTCGAGCACGCTGGGAACGACGGATGGGGGCGCGCACTGGACGAAGCTGTCCGAGATGCGCGGTGCAAGACCGTACACCCGGGGACTGCAATTCGTCTCGGCGAAGATCGGCTTTGTGCCGCTGAGTGCAGGAGCGGGACCGATTGGCGGAGGCTTGGCGGTAACCAAGGATGGCGGCAAGTCGTTTGAGAGCAAGGTGACTCCGGGGCAGGAATGGAGCTTCGAGCAGCTGCAATTTTTCTCTGAGAAGTCGGGTTGGGTACGAGTGGGCGATCCGTCGAAGGGCGATTATCTCATGGAGACGACCGACGGGGGAAACACCTGGAAGCCGCATAAGCCGCAGCTGTAATTTTTAATAGGGGAGGCTGAGGCCGGATGAACAAGAGGGGAGCCGCGGTTGTCGCGCTAACCATGGCCATCGCGATCATGTCAGGCGGGCAGGCAAGCGCCTATTCAGGAATCGACGAACAGGGCTTTATCACTACGCCGGAGTCGCTCGATATTACCGTGACCTTCATGGAGCCGGAGCCGGTATACGATGCTGCCGAGCCGGAGCGGAAGTCGGGCGTCACGCTGGCCCCGCAAACCGTGCATGCTAAAGCGATCGAGAACGCCTTTTTCAAAATCGACACGTGGCTCGGGGACAAATGGATTTTTCCCAAAGGGAGAATCATTTATAATCTGGAGCCGATTCAGAAGGAGCTGGCATTGCCTGCCACGACGCCGATGTTTGATTTTCCGAACGCGCTGCAGAAACGGCTCGGGGAGCTATCGCCGCAAACGGTCACTGCCTTTGAGCAAGCGGCCGGCCGCTGGTATCATGTTCGAACGCCTCAAGGCGACGGCTGGATCAATCTGGCGATCGCGCTGCCTAAGGAAGTGCAGCCTGTAAGCGGCAGTATCAAGCCGGTTGGCGATACGCTGATTTTACAATATCCTCATGAACGGGCTCAACTAGTGGGAGTCCTTAGAAATCAGGCGGTCACACCGCTCGGGAAAACTAGCGACAATTGGTACCATATCCAAGGCACCTTCGGCGACGGCTGGGTTCATGTAGAGGACAGCCAGCTTCCGAAGCCTGTCGATAAGCTGATTACGTTGAACCGGGAAACCGAGATTATGGATTACCCGATGGTGGGCAACTGGCTGGGCAAGCTGGCTCCGCAGCAGATTAGAGCAACTGGGCAATGGAACAACTGGTATCAAATTCAAACCTGGCTTGGAGAGGCTTGGATTGTGGTGGATGAACGGTAACGGCATTTTATGGTAAGATGAGGAAAAATGTCAGGGAGGCTGCGCCCATGATCAAGCCTAAACGACTTAAGCCAGGTTCCCGTATCGCCATTATTTCCCCTTCCAGCGGGCTGCCGTTCCTGTTCCCGGATATTTACGAGCTGGGCTTACGCCAGCTGAAGGAACTGCTGGGCCTCGAGATCGTCGAGATGCCAACGGCCAGAATGTCGCCGGAGGAACTGTATCGCAATCCGAAGCTGCGAGCGGACGATATCAACCGCTGCTTTGCGGACGATTCGATTGACGGCATCATCACTTCCATCGGGGGCTATGAGTCGGTGCGCATTTTGCCCTATCTGGACACGGAGCTGATCGTGAGCCACCCGAAGCTCATCATGGGCTTTTCCGATGCGAGCACCTTCCTGTGCTATTTGAATCAGCTCGGGATGGTGACCTTCTACGGTCCGTCCGTCATGGCGGGCCTCGCGCAGATGACGCATCAGCCTAAGGAGTTTGTTCAGCATCTCCAATCGTTCCTGTTCAGCGGCGATTTTCCTTATGCTTATACCCCCTATCCAAGGTGGGCGAACGGCTATCAGGATTGGAGTATTCTGGAGACGCTGGGCGAGCTAAGGGATGTTCATGACAATGAGGACGGCTGGAGGTTTCTGCAGGGCGGTGCGATCGAGGAAGGCTATTTGTGGGGCGGCTGTATTGAGGTGCTGGAGTTTTTCAAATCAACCGATTACTGGCCGGACCCAGCTTTTTGGCGGGATAAAATCCTGCTGTTCGAAACGTCCGAGGAAAAGCCGCTGCCGATGCAGGTCGGTTACATGCTGCGCAATTATGGAATGCAGGGCATTTTGGGGCAGGTCAAGGGCGTGATGTTCGGAAGAGCGAAGGATTACACCCCGCAGCAAAAGCAGGAGCTGAACAAGATTATCCAGGACGTCATCGCCTTCGAGTTTGGGGCTGATCTGATCCCGGTTGTCGTTGATGTGGATTTTGGCCATACCGACCCGAAGCTGATTCTTCCGCTGGGCGCCAGGGTGCAGCTGGATCCGTTCGCGAATGCGATTACCCTGCTTGAGAGTCCATTTGCCTAAATGAATAGGATCAAAACCGAAACCAAAGTGAGGCATGCACTCCTTTTGGTTTTTTTTTCATATATTGTTGGAAGCGGGCTGTATGATTTGGAAAGCAGCGGTGCAAAGTATATAGGTGTCTTTTGGAAGCTCATTTTCCGGTGTTTGCAATTTCGTAACAATTTCGGAGAATTTCGTCCAAAAGGGTTGAATAATTATGCTCATGTGTTTAGAATTAAGGGTCGATGAAGGGATAGCGGAGGGAACGATTTAAATGGCTAATTCAGTACTAGAAGTAGAGACGCAAGAATTGCAGGTTTGGAATTGTGAAATGGCTGAGTGTAACGCGTGGACCCGAGTGGAGTTTGTAACCGAAGCTACACCCCCCTGCCCTTTATGCAAAAGCCCGATGGTGAGAGGAACTAAACATGTTCAGATCACGGCTCAGAAAGGCTCCAGGAAGTTTTTTGTAGGCAAACGGCGCTTCTAATCTCATAGAAAGCTCATTGCTGCACCAAGCAGGCTGTCGGAATTCCGGCAGTCTGTTTTTTTCTATTTCCGGAATTAAGAATTTCGTTCTTATTCTAATAAGACCCCAGCTGACGATAACGCTTACAATAGAGTTGTAGAAATCATATCTTATTCAAGCGAGAGATGAGAGGGGATTAACGAAATGGCAACGATTCAACTGGGAATTATTATGAACGGTGTTACCGGCCGGATGGGGACGAATCAGCATTTGATCCGCTCCATTGTAGCGATTCGCAAGCAGGGTGGCGTAGCGCTGGCCAATGGCGATGTCATTATGCCTGACCCGATTCTAGTAGGCCGACAAGAGAGCAAGCTTCGCGCGCTCGCTGAGGCGCATGGCATTGAGCGCTGGAGCACGAACTTAGACGAATGCTTGCAGGACTCATACAATCAAGTTTATTTTGACTCGCAGACGACCGTGCTCCGCGCGGAGAGCATTAAGAAAGCGATTGCCGCAGGCAAGCACATTTATTGCGAAAAACCGACCGCCGACAGCTTGGAGGGCTCGCTGGAGCTTGCAAGACTGGCGCGTGAAGCGGGCGTGAAAAACGGCGTCGTGCAGGATAAGCTGTTCCTGCCGGGCCTGATCAAGCTGAAGCGTTTGGTGGACTCCGGATTTTTCGGACGCATCCTGTCGGTTCGCTTGGAGTTCGGCTATTGGGTATTCGAAGGGGATTGGCAGACTTGCCAGCGTCCGTCCTGGAATTACCGCAAGGAAGACGGCGGCGGCATTATCGTCGATATGTTCGCGCACTGGCGGTATGTGCTGGATAACCTGTTCGGCGAGGTTCAATCCGTTTCTTGCTTGGGTGTAACCCATGTGCCTCAGCGTGTGGATGAGCAAGGCAAGCCGTACGACTGCACAGCGGATGACGCGGCTTATGCTACGTTCGTATTGGACGGCGGCATCGTGGTGCAGGCGAACTCGTCCTGGACGACTCGCGTAAACCGGGATGAGCTCGTTACGATTCATGTTGATGGCATGAACGGCAGCGCGGTTGCAGGACTTCGGGAGTGCAAAACGCAGCACCGCGTCAACACGCCGAAGCCGGTGTGGAACCCGGATATCCCGAATCCGTTCAACTTCCTCGAGCAATGGGAGCAGGTGCCGGACAATCAAGTGTTCGACAACGGGTTCAAAATTCAGTGGGAGCTGTTCCTCAAGCACATCGTGACCGATTCGGAATTCCGTTGGGATCTGCTCGAGGGTGCTAAAGGCACGCAGCTGGCGGAGCTGGGTCTGCAATCGTGGCATGAGCGCCGCTGGATCGATATTCCTGAGCTGAAAATCTAATTCAAATGCGGACAGCTGACTGCATCGCACTTTGTTTCTTGAGAGCGGTGCAGCAGCTGCCCTATAGAGGAGGACGTTACACGATGGCATCCACCATTAAGCTGCCGCGATCGGACGGCTCGAGCTATATGTATGAGTTTTTGCAATCGGAGCCGCTGCCGCCGGCCAAAGGGAAATTCCAAAGCCGTACCGCATTCTCTGCGGCTCATGTCGTCTGCAACCCGTGGGCGGATAAAGATCCGCTAACCCACGCGCAAATCGACTTTCAGGCGACGATGGCCTACCGCCATCATCTGTGGTCGCTCGGCTTTGCCGTCGCCGAGGCGATGGATACGGCTCAGCGCGGGATGGGTCTGGACTACCTGCGAGCGAAGGAGCTGATCCGCCATTCCATTACAGAGGCCAAATCAGTTGGCGGGCAAGTGGCTTCCGGAGCAGGTACAGATCATCTGCTGCCGCGTCCAGGTCTGACGCTTGAAGAAGTAGAGGCGGCGTACGAGGAGCAATGTGCTTATATTGAAGGGCTCGGCGGTCAGATCATCCTGATGGCCAGCCGCGCGCTCGCGGCCTGCGCCAAAGGGCCGGAGGACTACGAGCGGGTGTACGGCAAAATTTTGCGTCAAGTCTCGCAGCCGGTCATTCTGCACTGGCTCGGCGATATGTTCGATCCACAGCTGGCTGGCTACTGGGGGCATAAGGATATCGACGCGGCGATGGAGGTTTGCCTGCGCATCATCCGTGACAATGCCGATAAGATCGACGGTATCAAAATCTCGCTGCTCGACGCCTCCAAAGAAATCGAGATGCGCCGCAGGCTGCCGGAAGGCGTCCGGATGTATACCGGCGACGATTTCAACTATCCCGAGTTGATCCGCGGGGATGAGCAAGGGTTCAGCCATGCGCTGCTCGGCATCTTCAGCGCGATCGGACCTGTCGCTTCGGAAGCGCTGCACCAGCTGGATGCAGGGAACATCAGCCGCTACCATGAGCTGATGGATAAGACGCTGCCGTTGTCGCGCCATATTTTCCAAACGCCAACGTTCGCCTACAAGACCGGTATTGTGTTCATGGCCTATCTGAACGGGCATCAATCCCACTTCCGGATGCTGGGCGGAGCCGAGGGCGCGAGAAGCGCCATCCACTTGTCCGATCTGTTCGTGCTGGCAGATCAAGCCGGGTTGTTAGTGGATCCGGAGCTCGCGGCGAAGCGGATGAACCTCATATTGTCCTTGTCCGGCATGGAATAACCTTATTTTAGCTAGCGTAAAGGAGATTGGCTGCTATGGAAATGATCGGATCTACGGATCGGTTAAGCTTAAATCAGATCACCACGGAGCGCTGGACGCTGCAGGAGGCGGTCGAGGGCTGCGCGAGAGCGGGCATCGGCTGGATCGCGCCTTGGCGCAACCGCGTAGCGGAAGCGGGGCTGGCTCGAAGCCGGCAGCTGATCCAGGATGCGGGGCTGCGCGTGTCCAGTCTGTGCCGCGGCGGGATGTTCCCGGCGGCGACGGCGAGCGAGCGCGAAGCGCGCATCGAGGACAACCGCCGCGCGATCGAAGAAGCGGCCGAGCTGGGCGCGGAGGTGCTGGTGCTCGTCTGCGGCCCGTCCGGGACGAAGGATATCGCCGAAGCGCGCAAGCAGGTGCAGGAGGGCATCGAGCGACTCGTTCCTTACGCTAGGGAGCACGGCGTGAAGCTTGGCATCGAGCCGCTGCACCCGATGTACGCAGCGGAGCGCTCGGTTATCTCCACGCTGAGCCAAGCGAACACGCTGGCTGAGCAGTTCGACCGGCAGGATGTAGGCGTCGTCGTCGACGTGTTCCACGTCTGGTGGGACCCTCAGCTGTATCCGGAAATCGAGCGCGCAGGTGAGCGCATTCTGGGCTTCCACGTCTCCGACTGGATCGTGCCGACGCCGGATATGCTGCTGGGCCGCGGAATGATGGGCGATGGCGTGATTGAAATTCGCAAAATCCGCCATGCCGTAGAAGCTGCAGGGTATCGCGGGCCGATTGAGGTGGAAATTTTTAACCGTCAGATTTGGGATCAGCCTGGAGACGACGTCATTGCCTTAATGAAAAACCGATATTTAGAGCACGTTTAAGAAGCTTAAGCCAAGTCCGACTAAAGGATGGTGGAGCGGGTTGCTCGACACGGAATTTGTTTGCCAGTATTTGTTTTGGCCCGAGGAAGGACAGGACAGCGATGCGCAGAGGGATGCCGTGGAGCCGCAAGCCGCTCGATTCCCGGATGCAGAAGCTGAAGACGAATCTAACTAACGTTAGAAAATGATTTCCCCAGCCCACCCTTCGGCCATAGTTCGCTGAGTTGTGGGCTGGTCGGCGTGTCGCTCGAATTCTACAATTTAAAAACTCACCCTTCGTAGCAATTTGCTACATTGAGGAGTACAATGGTACTTGTACCATTGAAGTGCCTTGGGGGAGTTAAGGATGGAGCTCAAGATGATTGATCTGCCGGAGAATGGAATCCTGCTCTATGAAAGCAAGCATAGTGACGGCAACGTAGTGAATGAGCATCGGCATCAAATTCATCAGATTTTATATGTGATTGACGGCAACGGCACGCTCAAGCTGGATGGGGAGCATTCGGAGCTCAGGCCCGACCGGCTCGTGATGATTGTGCCGAATTCGAACCACGCGATTACCGCCGAGGAGAAGCTGACGATTCTCGTGCTGGCCTTCGATGAGCAGTCGCTGGGGCCAGTTGTGCAAAGCGAGATTTTGAGCAAACGGTTTCAGAGCTCGTCGGTACTTGCCATGAACCCGTTTATTGCGACCGAGCTGCGGCAGCTGCTGCGCAAAATGATGTTCGAGCAGGGGAGCAGCGATTCGCTCGGCGCGTGGGCGCTGCGGATTTACTTGCAGGAAATTTTGCTGCTGCTGTCGCGGCAGAAGCCGCATGTGCCGATCACCGATTCCAACGGAATTCGGGCAGAGCGGATGCGTAAGTATATTGACGAGCACTATTTTGAGCAGGTCACGGCCGGGGAGATCGCCTCCAGTATGGGCATCAGCGCCCGGTATGTGAATAATATTTTCAAAGATTCGTATGGGACGACGCCGACGCAATATTTGACCGAGGTGCGGATTGGGGTGGCGAAGAAGCTGCTCTCCGAGACGGACAAGGATATTGTCACCGTCTGCTTTGAGGTCGGGTATGAGAATTTGCCTACCTTTTACCGGGCGTTTCGGAATATGGTCAAGCTGTCGCCCATGAAGTTCCGGAAACAGCAGCAGAATCAATTATAGGATGGATGCAGAAGCAGGAGGGCCTGAGAAGCGGCTCTTTTTGCTTTTTTGGCGAAAATGGATCTGATCTGATGAGGGAGGGCTTCTTGTGAGAAAACGAAGCATACCAGGTACGGCGTTGACTCCGTCGGTCATTTGTTTGGGGTCATCGCATTTTGGCGATACGATCTCCCGCGAGCTGGCGTTTGAGCTGATGGATCGGTTTGTGGATTGGGGCGGCACGTTTCTTGATACGGCCAAGGTGTACTGCGATTGGGTGCCGGGAGAGCGGAGCCGGAGCGAAAAGATCATCGGCGAGTGGCTGAGCGCCAGAGGCAGCCGCAGTGAGGTCGTGCTGGCGACCAAAGGGGCGCATCCCGAGCTGGAGTCGATGCAGATCAGCCGTCTGAGCCGTGCAGACATTCAGTCTGACGTGGAGCAGAGCCTGCGGAATCTTCAGACGGACTACATCGACCTGTACTGGCTGCATCGCGATGATCCGGAGCGTCCGGTGGAGGACGTGATCGAGACGATGAACGAGCTGGTACGGGAGGGAAAAATCCGCTATTTCGGCTGCTCGAACTGGCGCTCACAACGGATTGAGGCGGCTCAGCAGGCGGCTGTGCGGATGGGTCTGCAGGGCTTCGTCGCCAGCCAGACCAAGTGGAGCCTCGCGTCCTACCCTCCGGCCAGCGATCCGACGCTGGTTTCCATGGACGCGAAGGAGCTCGCGTATCACCGCGAGACGGGCTTGACCGCGATCCCTTACAACGCGCAGGCGTCGGGCTTTTTCAGCGGGCGGTACCGGAGCGAGATGCTTCAGGAGCCGACGGCGGCGAACCAGAAGGTGTGGAAAATGTGCAGCGAGGACAATCTGCGGAAGCTGCGTGCGGTCGAAGCGCTCTCGGAGGAGCTGGACTTGTCGATGACGCAGGTGGCGCTGGGCTATTTGCTCTCGCAGCCGTTCCCGGTGTTCCCGATTAGCGGCTGCAAGACGGTCGCCCAGCTGGACGATTCCTGCGCCGCCGGCGATGTGGTGCTGGATCGCGCAGCGCTGGCGGCGCTGGAGGGGAGTGCAGCGCGGTAGAGCCGCGTTAAATCGCCCTCGCGGTGCCGGGAGTGGCGAGTAAAGCGGAAAAAGCGCTAACTAGAGCACCTAGGCCTCATATCGATCGCCGCGTGTGGGCGGATCGGAGATGACTAGAAATTCCACCTCGGCTTCCGAGGTGTTTTTCATTTGGTGCGGAACTTCGGGCGGCACCTCGCAGCCCTCGTGCGGCAAAAGATGGTGCGTCTGCCCGTCGACCTCCAGCTCTGCGGTGCCGGACAGCACGAAGAAAAACTGCCGGGCCTGCTTATGGTAATGCCGCACCTCCTCCGTTCCCGGCGGCATGCGTTCATGGATGACGCTGAGCCCCGGCTGCTTCACGAGATACCAGCCGTCGCACTGCGCTCCCCAAAGGTAATGCTCGGCGGTCGCTTTACTGATTTTGGTCATGAGGTGGCGCCTCTCCTTCGGGATGTGATGTCGATGCGGGCTTCAGCCAGCCGCCGTCTTCGGTCACCGCGTGCTCTCGCTGCTTGGCATGGTAGAGCCAGCGCAGCCGGAAGCAGTTCATCCCAACGCGTCCCAGCTCCTCCAGCAGGCCGTAGTTCGCCCAAGCGCCGATGACGGCCCCGATTCCGGGGACGAGCTGCAGCATTTTGCGGAGGTCGATCGTATCGCGGTATTCCTGCTGCAGCTGCCGCCAGTCGATGTGCTGCGCGTATTTGTCGGCCGGCGGAAGGGACGGCGCGGTCTCCTCCCACTCGGCGATGGTGCGAAGCAGGGCAGGACGTTTGGTTTGCCCGGAGAAGGCCAACTGAAACACATACAGAATAAACAGCCGTTCCCGGTAATCGAGCGTGGAATGGCCGTAGACGTGCGCCAGCTCGAACAGGAACTTCATTTTGATGCCGATCAGGATCGGAAAATCAGCCAATCCCAGCAGGATGCCTCCGGCTCCAGTTCCAGCTCCTTCGGCGGCGGCCAGCTTTTTATAAAAGGAAAGAAGCTCCTCTGCCCGGTGATCTCGCAATGCAAGCGTCATTGTGGTGAGCGGCTCATTTTTCGGGATATAATCCATGCTGAACAACGCGGTCTGAACGATGCCCTTGACGGTGGCGGTGATCGTGGCATGCACCTTGTCCGGGATGACGTTGTTGATGCGGCTTTGTACGGCTTTGGAGGTCTTCTCAAGAAGGCCGGGGGGCTTCAGCAGCTCCTTCTCCCAGCGGATCAGTGCTTTGGCGACTTGCTGCTCGTAAACGGTGAGCCGCTCATTCATAGGGTTAATCACCTCTTGTACGGCATTCGATCTTGCTATATAATCATAACATAATTTCAGACCGTGACTATGCCGATGACGAGCATCCAACTCCGAGGCGTTTTCGTCAAGCGCATCCTGCTGTAATCGTTGCTGCGTGGGATGTGACCTAAGCTAACCGGCCCCGCCCGTTACCGCGGAACCAAGAGGATTGAGCCTGTACGGGCTCGGTCAAGTTGGGTGGCACCGCGAGCAAACGCTCCTCGTCCCAAACGGATGAGGGCGTTTTTTGTTTTTTTCCGTGTTGCAGTAGGGCCAACCCACTTGAAAGGATGAAGAAGCATGAGCATGGTGAGAACGTACAATTTTAACCCGGGTCCGGCGGCATTGCCTTTGGAGGTGCTGGAGCAAGCGAAGGAGGAGCTGGTGGAATATGAGGGGCGCGGCATGTCGATCACGGAAATGTCGCATCGCAGCCCGGTGTATGAGCGGGTTCACGAGGAGACGCAGGAGCTACTCCGGGAGCTGCTCCAGCTGCCGTCGACGTATCGGGTGCTGCTGATGGGCGGGGGCGCGAGTGCGCAGTTTGCGCTGCTGCCGATGAATTTTTTGACGCCGGATCGAGCTGGGGCTTATGTGCTGACTGGGAGCTTTTCGGAAAAAGCTTACGAGGAGGCTCGCACGGTAGGGACAGCGGTGGCAGTGGCCAGCACGAAGCTGCAACAATGGGCATGTCTCCCGCAGCCGGAGGACATCGTAGTGCCGCCGGATGCCGCATATGTGCATCTGACCACGAACAACACGATCGAGGGCTCGCAATTTACGGCGTTTCCCGAGACGGGCGAGGTGCCGCTGATCGGCGATATGACAAGCGATCTGCTGAGCCGGGACATCGAACTGAGCCCGTTTTCCATGATGTATGCGGGCGCGCAGAAAAATCTCGGTCCTGCCGGGGTGACGGTGGTGCTCCTCCGCGAGGAGCTGCTGGAGCAGGCTTCGGAGCAGATTCCGGCGATTTTGCGCTATAAGACGTTTGCTGCGAACAACTCGCTGTACAATACGCCGCCGGTGCATGCCGTCTACATGATGCGGCTCGTGCTGCAGTGGGCGAAGCGGCAGGGAGGGGTAGCGGCGCTGGAGCAGCGTAACCGGGAGAAGGCGCGACGGATTTACGAGGTGATCGATGGGAGCGGCGGCTTTTATCAGGGTGTGATCGAGACGCCGTACCGGTCGATGATGAACATCACTTGGCGGATGGCGAGTGAGGAGCTGGAGCAGCGGTTTGTGGCCGAGTCCGAGCAGCACGGGTTCGACGGCTTAGCCGGGCACCGGAGCGTGGGCGGCCTGCGCGCTTCGGCGTATAATGCGGTGCCGCTTGCGGCATGCGAGGCGCTGGCGGATTTTATGCGCGCGTTTCAAGAGCGGCATGGGTAGGGTGAGTGGGGCGTGAAGGCTGAACGGCTGAATGGGACGAACGGTGAACCGATTGACACTAAGTCGTAAGGTGTGGTTGGTGGGTGCATTTTTGCGGGTAATGGGGTATAATACAGGAACTAATGTTCTTGTTTTAGCATCGCACCAAACCACAGGAGGACGAGCATGGACACGATAACGATTTGCCGCTGCGGCTGGCTGAATGAGGATCCGCTCTATATCAACTATCACGATGAGGAATGGGGCTTTCCGGTCCATGACGACCGGCAGCTGTTTGAGATGCTGACGCTGGAAGGGGCGCAGGCGGGCTTAAGCTGGTACACGGTGCTCAAGAAGCGGGACCACTACCTCGAAGCGTTCGACGGCTTCGATCCCGAGCTGGTGGCAGCCTATGGCGAGGACAAGATTCAAGAGCTGCTGGCCAACCCCGGGCTCATCCGCAATCGGTTAAAAATCCGCGGGACGGTGACCAATGCGTGGGCATTTCTTCGGGTGCAGCAGGAGTTCGGGAGCTTTGACCAGTACATTTGGGGGTTCGTGGGAGGTAAGCCGATTCAGAACCACTGGCAGACCCTCAAGGACGTTCCGGCCAGCACCCCCCAGTCGGACGCGATGAGCAAGGCGCTGAAAAAAAGGGGCTTCACCTTTGTCGGCACGACTATCTGCTATGCGTTTATGCAGGCGACCGGCAT
Organism: Paenibacillus cremeus; assembly: GCF_007786445.1. Classification (GTDB taxonomy): domain Bacteria; phylum Bacillota; class Bacilli; order Paenibacillales; family NBRC-103111; genus Paenibacillus_G; species Paenibacillus_G cremeus. Next base: position 122,107 of record NZ_VNJI01000001.1, read on the forward strand.
GGTCAGGGATCATACAATGGATTGCTTCAAATATGAGGCGTGACCAATCACAGCCTAAAAACAACAGGAGCTCTCATCGGCTAGATGAGGGCTTTTTGGCACCCCACTCGGCAGCATGATAGCGCGTTTTAACATTGAAGATGTCCAATATAATATTTTTTCAAGTACTAACATAAGATCTGTAGAGTTCAACGAATCCTCCTAACGAGAGTGTGATGCAGGATGAAATCCCTTAAAACAAAGTTGATTTTGCTTGCTGCATGTTTTAGCTTAATGGCTCCGAGCGCCATAAGCGCGAGACTGGGAATCCACCGCCTTACACGGAGATCGACGGATTGATTCACACCAATGTCCAAGGCATTTATGTTCCTGGCAGGTAAACCATTGACGAAAATACAAGGGCAGCTTATATCCCCGGGGTGGGAGTCGTTGCGGTCAATAAGAATGCGGTTCTACCGAAAGGCTCTATCTTCTTAAAATAGATCTTCCAGGACCTCATTTGAGCATCGGCAGAGCCCGATGCTCTTTTGGTGTTTTCTTCGGCATCCTAGGACAAGTACTCGAGGTATTCACTACTCCAGCCGCTTTCTTTCTCTTGACCTCCCGTCTGTGCAGCCGCCTATTTTTGGGTAGACGGATGACCTCCTTATGGGTGAATGCATATGTTACAAGTGACTAGATGGATTCTTTTTCGAGCTTGTTAGATATTCAAACAAGGTCATTATTGAACATAGGAGGCCCCATCATGAAAAAGGAGTTTCGCCGGGATTCCGGTAAGAAGAGCAAAGACCTGCACAGCAGACGCATCGGTTCGTTTGTCAACGAGCTACGCTGGCTGGATGAAAAGACTGAAACGGAAAGACCGCGCCCCTCGCTCAAAGACAATATAAACATAAGCCACACTTCCACTGCGGAAGCCAAATCCGAAGCCGCACCGATACCGGAACGGCCGGTCGAAGCTCCGCCGGTAAAGCCGCTGCTGAATGAACGCAAAGCTGCTGCTCTAGCGCCGGGAGCGTCGGTTTATACGGATGATCTGGCTGCCGAGTCCGTTACGAATGAGAAAATCGCGCGCTACTCCATCGACGGAACCAAAATCAAACGCGGCAGCATCATCAAGGACAACTTGGCCGATTATGCGGTCGACTCTTCGAAGCTCGAGGACCGCAGTGTGACGCAGCAGAAGCTGGCCCCCCGCTCTGTCACGGAAGAGCATCTTGCCCCCAACTCGATTACCACGGAGAAAATTCAGGACCGTGCGATCACCGGAGAGAAGATACTGGATAACAGCATTACCTCCGACAAGCTGGCCGACAAAACGATCGATGCGATGAAAATTGCGGAAGGCTCCATTCATACGAAGCATTTTGCCGAAGAAGTCATCACGGGCGATTTGATTCAGAATCAATCGATCACGACGGAAAAAATCAAAAGCGGCGCCATCCAAACGACTAGTTTAGCCAACTACTCGATCAATACGGCGAAGCTGGCCGAAAGCTCCGTCACGACGGAGAAGCTGCGGGATTTGTCCGTGACTTCCGCTAAGATAGCGGATGAAGGCGTGACGACGGAGAAGCTGGCCAACCAAGCGGTCACGGACGATAAGCTGGCTCCATGGAGCATCACTTCGGAGCATATCAAGCTCAAATCCATCGTGCACGAACACTTGACGGCGGGACTGATTCGGGGCGTTAATATTTCGCCGAAGCAGATCGAGGCGCTGCATCTGACGGACGATGCGATTCAAAGCCTCCATTTGAAGGACGGCATCATCACGACCGAGAAGCTGGCCAAAAGCACCGTGCAAGGCGCTCATCTGCAGGAGGGAATTATTGAAAACAAACATCTCCAAGCCGGCATTGTGGAGAGCCGCCACCTGGCACAGCGCTCCGTGACGGCTGAGAAGCTAGCGGCGGCGAGCATCAGTGCGCTGCACCTGACGGATGCGGCGGTGACGGCGGAAAAGCTGGCGGAGCAGGCGATCACCTCCCGCAGTATAGCGAAGAAGGCGATCCAAGGTGAGCATTTGGCTCCCGGTTCGGTAAGCATAGGACATCTCGCGGACAAAACGGTACAGTCCGGACACATCGCCCCCAAAACCGTGCTGACCGAGCATTTGCAAGACCGGTCCGTGACGACCGATAAGCTGCTGGATCGGTCCATCACGTCCGAGAAGCTGGCGAACAGCGTAGTACAGCAGCAGCATTTGCAGGAAGGATCCGTGCTCACCGGACACCTTGCGAATCACAGCGTGACCACCTCGAAGCTGTCCGCGGAGTCTGTATCCACCGACAAGCTGACCAATATGTCGGTCACAACAGCGAAGCTGGTGCATGCCAGCGTGACCTCCGAGAAGCTGGCGAAGGATGCGGTGCAGGCCGAGCACATCTCGCAAGGTGCAGTACAGAGCGTGCATTTGGCCAACGCATCGGTAAAATCGGCGCACATCGCCACCGGCTCCGTGACGAACGATAAGCTCGTGGAAGGCGCCGTCACCTCCGAGAAGCTGGGCGAAGGCGCGGTGACCTCGCTGCATCTGTCCTCGGGTCTGATTCGCAGCACGCACTTGACCGAAGGCGTAGTCGGCAGCCCGCAGCTGGCGGACGGCGCAGTGACGACCGGGCATCTGTCGCCGGGAGCAGTAGGCGCAGGACAGCTTGCAACAGGCGCAGTCACGGAAGAGAAGCTGGCGAACGAAGCGGTCATCACCGATAAGCTTGCCACCGGCGCGGTGACGAAGGAGAAGCTGGCCGACACATCCGTGACCACGGAGAAGCTGGCGGCTGGCGCGGTCACCTCCGAGAAGCTGGCGGAGGAATCCGTGTCCACCGGTAAGCTCATCACCGGAGCGGTGACCGAGGAGAAGCTGTCGCCGGAAGCGGTCACGACCGACAAGCTCGCCTGGGGCGCGGTGACCACAGAGCGGCTGGCCGAGGAATCGGTCACCACAGTGAAGCTGGCGATTGGTGCCGTGACGGAGGAGAAGCTGGCTGAGAAAGCCGTGACGAACGGCAAGCTCGCAGAGGGCGTGGTAACGGCAGAGAAGCTGGCTGAGGAGTCGGTGACGACCGGTAAGCTCGCGATTGGCGCCGTGACCGAGGAGAGACTGTCCGAGGAAGCGGTCACAACGGAGAAGCTGAGAGCTTGGGCAGTCACGACTCAGAAACTCGCGGACGACTCGGTATCCACCAGCAAGCTTTCTACTGGTTCGGTGACGATGGAGAAGCTCGCGGAAGCGTCCGTGACGAGCGAGAAGCTCGCCGACTGGTCTGTGACGACGGAGAAGCTGGTTGATGAAGCGGTCACGACCGATCAGCTGGCGCTGGATGCGGTGACGACGGAGAAGCTTGCGGACGATGCCGTGACGATGGAGAAGCTGGCAGCTTGGTCGGTGACGACGGAGAAGCTGGTGGATGACACGGTCACCTCGGAGAAGCTCGCCGCCTGGTCGGTGACGACGGAGAAGCTAGCGGACGATGCCGTGACGATGGAGAAGCTGGCAGCTTGGTCGGTGACGACGGAGAAGCTGGTGGATGACTCGGTCACCTCGGAGAAGCTCGCCGCCTGGTCGGTGACGACGGAGAAGCTGGCGGAGCAGTCCGTCACCTCCGGCAAGCTGACGACAGGTGCCGTCACCTCGCAGAAGCTAGCGGAAGATGCGGTCACCAGCGAGAAGCTCGCTGCGGGCTCGATTATCGAGGAGAAGCTGGCGGACGGTGCGGTAACCACGGATAAACTGGCGGCCTGGTCGGTCACTTCCGAGAAGCTGGCGGATGACGCGGTCTCGAACGGCAAGCTGGCGGCCGAATCCGTTACGGAGAAGAAGCTGGCGGACGAAGCGGTGACGACCAGCAAGCTGGCCCAGGGCGCAGTGACGACGGAGAAGCTGGCGTATAAATCGGTGTCCGCCAATAAGCTCGCCGGCGATTCGGTGACGACGGAGAAGCTGACGGACGGCGCGGTCACGACTGCGAAGCTGGCATCGGGTGCAATCACGACGGAGAAGCTGGCGGACCAATCGGTGTCGACCGGTAAGCTGGATAAAGGCGTGGTCACGACCGAGAAGCTGGCGGACGAAGCGGTTACGTTAGGGAAGCTCGCTACCGCCTCGGTGACGAAGGAGAAGCTGGCGGACGGCGCCGTGACGGCCGAGAAGCTCGCCTCAGGCATCGTGACGGAAGCGAAGCTGGCGGATGGAGCGGTAACCGAAAGCAAGCTGGCCGCTGGCTCGGTGACGGAGGAAAAGCTTGGCGACGCGTCCATCACGACGGAGAAGCTGGCCGAAGGGGCGGTCACCTCGGAGAAGCTGGCTCAGGGAGCCATCGCCGCCGATAAGCTGGCTGCTGGCACCGTGACGGAGGAGAAGCTGGCGGACGAAGCGGTCACCGGCAGCAAGCTGGCGCCTCAAGCGGTAACGGAAGAGAAGCTGGCGGAAGGCTCAGTATCCACCTCGAAGCTGACAGCTGGAGCAGTCACGACTGTGAAGCTGGCGGACGAAGCGGTGTCGACCGGCAAGCTGGCTACCGGCGCGGTCAATGGCAAGAAGCTGGCCGATGACTCGGTGTCGACTAGCAAGTTGTCAGCCGGGGCCGTAACGGCGGAGAAGCTGGCGGACGAAGCGGTGTCGACCGGCAAGCTGGCCACCGGCGCGGTCACCGGTAAGAAGCTGGCCGACGAGTCGATTACCGGCAGCAAGCTGGCGAACGGTGCGGTGACGGCGGAGAAGCTGGCATTGCAGTCCGTCACGGGCGACCATCTCTGCAATGAAACGATTGACGGCCTCCACGTGAAGCAGGAATCGCTCTCGGGGTATCACTTGGTGCCGGGAAGCATTTCCGCCCTGCATTTGGAGCCTGTGCTTCAGTCGCTGCTGACCGAGCTGCAAGCCGGGCTCCGCGCGGCAAGCGTTGCGGCAGCCGAAGCCGAAGCGAAAGCCGACGCGCTGGCTGAAGCTATCGCTGAAACGGCGGCGAAGTCGGAGCCGGAGCTGGAATCGGAGCCGGAAATCGTGCAAGAAGTGGAGCCCGCACCGGAGGCAGCCATTGAGGAGCTGGAGCAGCTTGCGCCAGTGATCCGGGCGGCGGTCGCAACAACTGTACAGCTGTTCGGACTGGATGCTTTCGTTGTGGGTGAAGAGGAAGAGGAGATTACGATTACGCTGACCTTCAGCCAACCTTTTGCGAACACCAATTACGCGCTTGTAGCTACGGCGGATCAAGCCGGAGCTTACGCGGTCATCAAAGAGAAGCATACAAACGGGGCTGTGCTCGAATTGATTCGCAGGGAGAAAGGCGGAGCCAAGCGTTACCGCAAATCCGCGTCTCCTACCGGCGAGCTTCAAGGAACGGTCAACTGGATCGCCATCGGCGTTGTAGAATAATCTCATTTTGGTTGCAACTGGTACGTTCATGCTTCGTATCAGTTGCAGCTATTGCAACTGCCCTGTAGGCGCTTGAAGCTCTCGGCTTCCCCTGCAGGGCTCTTTTTTTACAAGACATACGGCGCTGCCAGGCTGACTGGCCCAATTTTTCTCTCCCATGGTAACCGTCCACTAGACGAGCGGAGCCCTTGCATATCATATCACCATGGCATTCATTGTACTTTGTTGCAAGCTGGCCGAAGAGGCGAAGCACCAGTTGCAACTGGAAGGAGTCGCGTGATGAAGGGGATTATTTTGGCTGGAGGGACTGGGACCAGGCTGCGGCCGATGACGCTGATTATGAATAAGCACTTGCTGCCGGTGGGGAAGTACCCGATGATTCATTACGCCATCAGTAAAATGGCCGCGGTAGGCATTGAGGAGATTATGCTGGTGACGAGCAAGCAGTCAGCGGGACTGTTTACGGAGTACATCGGAGACGGCCGGACGTGGAACGTGAGCGTGACCTATAAAACCCAAGAGACAGCCGGCGGCATCGCCCAGGCACTCGGATTGACGGAATCGTTCGTAAAACCCAGTGAGAAGCTGATGGTGTTGCTTGGCGATAATTTGTTTGAGGATACGTTAAAAGAAGCGGTGGACGCGTTCCGTCTACAGGGGCAAGGCGCGCACGTGTTTCTGAAAAAGGTGGACGATCCGCAGCGGTACGGCGTTCCCGAGCTGCTGAACGGGCGGATTGTCCGCATTGTGGAAAAGCCGAAGGTAGCTCCTACCAGCTTCGCGGTGACGGGGATTTATTTATACGACGGGGGCGTGTATGACGTTATCCGCAGCGTAAGGCCTTCGGCACGCGGGGAGCTGGAGATTACCGACGTCAACAACGCGTATGCGGAGCAGGAAAAGCTTTCCTACAATTTGCTCACTGGGTGGTGGACGGATGCGGGTACGCATCGGTCGCTGCTGGAAGCGGGCATTCGGCTGATGGAGCGTGACGGGACATGACTACGCTGCTGATTACCGGAGGCATGGGGTTCATAGGCAGCAACTTTATCCAGTATTGGATGAGCCGTCATCCGATGGATCGTGTGATCAATCTGGATTGGCTGACGTATGCCGGAAATGAGGACAATGTCGAGGCGGTTCGTCAGCTATCGGGCTATCGGTTTGTGCATGGCAATATCTCGGACGGGGCGACTGTCCGGCGGGTATTTGCTGAGGAGCCGATTGAGGTGGTTGTGCATTTTGCCGCCGAATCGCATGTGGACCGCAGCATTCTGAACCCCCAGGCATTTATTCAGACCAATGTCCTTGGAACGCAGCATTTGCTGGAGGCCTCCCGGCAAAAGAACGGGTTTCGCTGCTTCGTTAATGTGTCCACAGATGAAGTGTATGGTACGCTGGGGGCGGACGGGTTATTCACCGAATCGACGCCGCTGGCGCCCAACAGCCCTTATTCGGCCAGCAAGGCCGGTTCGGATCTAATCGCCCGCGCTTACTATGAAACGTTCGGTCTGCCGGTCCTGATCACCCGCTGCTCCAACAACTACGGCCCGCACCAGCATCCGGAGAAGCTGATTCCTACCGTGATCACCCGGGCGATGGCGGACCAGCCGATTCCCGTGTACGGGGATGGCATGAATGTCCGCGATTGGCTGCATGTGGAGGATCACTGCGCCGCCTTGGCGCTGGTCATCGACCGAGGTGTGCCGGGAGAGGTATACAACGTCGGTGGAAAAAACGAGCGGACGAATCTGCATCTCGTTCGGACGATCCTGACCGAGCTGGGCAAGCCAGAGTCGCTCATTCACTATGTCCCGGACCGTCTGGGGCATGACCGGCGGTATGCGATCGATCCGGCTAAAATCAGCCGTGAGCTTGGTTGGCAGCCGCAGTATCGGCTGGAGGATGGATTGAAGCGGACGGTCGCCTGGTATTTGAGCCATGAGGCCTGGTGGCGGAAGTTGATGCAAAGGGGCGGCGGTGTATGAAAATTCTTATTACGGGCGCCGGCGGACAGCTGGGCCGTGATCTCATCCGCGTGCTGGGGCAGGCGCATGAATGCATTCCGATGACGCGCGCTTCCCTGGATGTGGGGGACGAGGCTGCCGTGCGGGCTTGCTTCGAGTCGGTTCGCCCGGATGCAGTCGTGCACGCTGCCGCCTTCACACAGGTCGACCTGGCGGAGAGTCACTTGGAAGAGGCGTACCGGGTGAATGCGCTAGGTTCGTATTATGTGGGGCTCGCTGCGGAGGCCTTTGGCGCGAAGCTGGTCTGTGTGAGCACGGATTATGTGTTTGACGGGATGAAGGGCTCGCCGTACCACGAGGAGGACCGGACGAATCCGCTCAGCGTGTATGGCCGATCCAAGCTGCTGGGGGAGCAGTTTGTTCAAAAGGTTTGCCCGCATCACTTTATCGTCCGCACCTCGTGGCTGTATGGACGGGGCGGGAACAATTTTGTCACGAAGGTGCTCGCTTTGGCGGATCGGCAGCAGGAGCTGACCGTGGTGGATGATCAGTTCGGCTCTCCCACGTATACGTACGATCTAGCGGAATGCATCGGGCGGATGCTCGCGACGGAGCGCTATGATACCTACCATGTCGCTAATTCGGGCTATTGCTCCCGATGGGATTTTGCCCGGGCGATTCTCGAGCTGGCGGGGCGGACGGATGTCACGGCTCGGCCGATCACTTCCCAAGGGTTCGTCTTGCCGGCGCCACGGCCGCAGCACTCGGCCTTTGACGACCGCGGGCTGCGCAAGAACGGGTTTCCGCCTATGCGGCATTGGCGAAGCGCGTTGGGAGCTTTTATTCACACAGACTGGAAGCTGGAGGAAACGGAACATGAAACGAATTGAGGGAGTCCTGACCAAAATGCTCGTCAAGCATTGCGACGACCGGGGATTTTTTATGGAAATTTTGAGGGAGGACGATGTGCTGTTCGGCCAGTCGGGCCACTTCGGGCAAGCCTCCATTTCCTTATCGTATCCCGGGGTCATCAAGGCGTTCCATTATCATAAATTGCAGGATGACATCTGGTTTTTTCCAAACGGCAGCGCGCAGGTTGTCCTGCACGATCTTCGCGAGCATTCCCCGTCGTATGGGGAAACGAATGTCTTTTATATGGGCGAGGGCGCTCCCTATCTCCTGTTTATCCCGCGTGGCGTGGCCCATGGCTATCGTGTGCTGGGGGCGCAGCCGGCGACGATCGTGTATTTCACGAATTTAGCGTATGATCCGAAGCAGCCCGATGAGTACCGCTTGGCGTATGACGATCCGGAGATCGGCTTTGACTGGAACACCAAGTTCCGTTAATCGCTAATCGCTAGAGGGGAACCTATTATGCGAATTGTTGTCATTGGTGGTTTATCGCTTGCCGGACATCTGATCTGCCGTTATTTAGCTGAAGAGACGCCGCATGAGCTTCTCTACACCCATCAGGAGCGCGCCAATCGGCCACGCAGTCTCTACCTCGATGCTGGCGACCCGGTAATGGTGGAGCAGCTGATGCGGGCGGTTCGTCCGGAGCTGATTATTAACTGCCACAGCATCATGAACGATGCGGCCCGGCTGCGGGAGCGGGAGGCGTATCGGGTCAACGGCCTGTTCCCTCATCAATTGGCGGAGCTGGCCGACCAGCAGGGCGCCAAGCTGATTCAGATCAGCACGGACAGCGTATTTTTCGGCGACCGCGGGATGTATACGGAACGCCACGTGCCCGACGGCACGACCGTGTACGCTCGAACCAAAGCGCTAGGGGAGGTGCTTCGGCCCCCGCATCTAACGCTGCGGACCTCGCTTTTAGGGCCGGATCTGGAGGCAAGCGGACTGCTCAGCTGGTTTTTGGCTAAAAGGGGATCCGTCAAGGGCTTCGTGAACGTCGCCTGGAATGGCATCACGACGCTGGAGCTGGCGAAGTTCATTCGGTTTGTCCTCACCGAGGCGTTCTCTCTCAGCGGCGTCGTGCATTTGACTGCGAAGGAAACGACGGATAAGTGCAGGCTGCTCGAGCTGGTGCGAACCGTGTTCGAAAAGGACGATATCGTCATTCAGCCGGACGATGCCATCACACTGGACCGGACGCTGCGCTGCACCCGCACGGATGTGGAGTATCGGATCCCGACTTATATCGATATGCTGACGGAGCTGCGAGAATGGATGATCAGTCACCGATAGAAGGACGCTGAGCTTGCTCGGCGTCTTATTTATTTGAAAAAATAAAACGCCGCCCGCTCCAAAGGAACGGACGGCGTAAACTTGCATAGCGTTCGAGCGCCTCGGCGACGCGCGGACAGGGCTGCAACGCGGAAAACCTGCGTCTGAGCGTCCCGGCGTCGCCGAGAGTGGCGTGCATCGCGTGTTTACCGCGTCCGAGCGCCCCGGCGCCGTCGAGAGCGGCCAGCAACGCGGGTTTTCCGCGTCCGAGCGCCCCCTGCGCGGCGCGGAGAATCGCCAACGGCCCCCCTTTTTACACCTGCTGCCTCCGGTGCCGGTGGAGGGACAGGCTCCTCCACACTGCTCCTGTTCAACAAAAAGTGCGCGTAAGCCATCGGGTTCTCGTACGAGGCCTTCCACTCGCCCAGCATGCCCGCTTCACGGAAGCTGTAGCGCTGGTCCTTGCTGTTGCACTCGATGAACAAAGGCACGCCCTCGGTTGTGATGCCGATGTCGAGTCCGAGATCGGCCATCAGCGGCAGCTTTTGCTCCAACTGGACGGCCACCTTGATCGCAAACTCGTGGATGCCTCGAAGCACGTTCTCCAGGTCTAGGTACGAATATTCCTCACGTAAAATGTGCTCCAGCCGGTTCACGGTTCCCCCTTGGGCGACGTTGGTGATAAAGCTGCGGCCGGATGCCACCTTGGCGACGATGCCTGTAATCTGCCACTGACCCGTGCCCGCGCGCTGCACGGAGACACGCAGATCAAAGGGACGCCCTTGATAGGTGGCTAGCGGCAGGTATGGCTGGACAATGTACGGGATTTGCGCCAATCGGGCACGGAGCAGGCAGGGGAGGGAAGGGCCCTTGAAGCGGCGCGTCCGCCACCGCTTGTTATGAATGCTGAAGGTGACGGGATAGGTGAGCTGCCAAAAGCGCTGTTTTCGTTCCAGCTTCATGACGCCTCGTCCGATGCTGCTTTTGTCCGGCTTCAGGATGAGTGCCGGGTGCCGCTTCATCATGGCTTGGAGCTGAGCCGTCGTAGCCCGGACGGTTTCGGGCACCTGAGCTTGCAGCTCGGAATTGTCGCGCAGCACCGTTTGGATATGCAACTTGCTGTAGCGGTTCCAATGGTTGAACAGCGTGCGTCCTTCCCGCACCCATGCGTCCAGCTTGCGATGATCCTTAACGCTGGCATATATCGCCCGGTTATGAATGATCAGCGGAGAGGGGATGCGCTTCAAGGCGAAGTCCTTATCTTGCTTGACATACGCTTTCACATGGTTTCGCTGCACGCCTAAATCTTGAATGCGGAAAAAGGCCGGCGTAAACCCGTATTTCTGGCCTGCTTCAATATAAAACTCAATCGCCTCGTATTTGGTTTTCCCTACGGGGATGCTGCGGTGCATGCGATCATTTACTAGGATGCCCACAAAAGGAGGCAGCATCGCACTCTCTCCTTTTTTCATCTCAATTCTCGTGACTAGTACAGCATATGTGAGGAAGTTACGTCACGTATGGACAGGTGTCGTAGGCATGTTCAGCAGCATTCCATATGCCTATTTAGGCTGGTGGAATGCGGGTTAGTCATGAGCCAATTTTATACTCGGGATGTTATTAGTCTATGTCCATAGGAAGGACGGCGCATATCATTAATAGGAGTAGCTGTCGTGTACTGATTCATGAACCTAGTTTTTTTCGAGAAAACTTTAGTGAGAGTTCTTGTAAAACCGCACAGCGGATGCCCGCAAAGAAGCAAGTTATTAACTTCAGTCTAAAGCTTGGAGGAGGTAAGCACCTTGAAGATTGTCGTAACCGGTGGCTTAGGCTTTATCGGGTCGCATGTGGTGGACCGCTATGTGGCACTGGGGCACGAGGTGGTGGTGATCGACAATTTGTCCACCGGCTCGCTGCTCAACATGAACCCCGAGGCGCGGCTCACCGTGATGGATTTGCTCGATGACGAGCTGGAAGCATGGTTGTGCCGGGAGAAGCCGGATCTGCTGAACCATCATGCCGCCCAGGTGAACGTCCGTGCCTCGGTGGCCGATCCCGCGCTGGATCTGCGCATCAACCTGCTCGGTACCGCCAGGCTGCTGCATGCGGCAGGGCACGCCGGAGTGAAGCGGGTCCTCTTCTCCTCCTCCGGCGGGACGGTATACGGGCACACGCCGAGTATGGCCATCCCGGAGACATATCACGGCATGCCGATCTCGCCGTACGGCATTCATAAATTGGCCTGCGAGCAATATGTGGATTTTTACTCCCGGGTGTTCGGCTATGAATGGGTCATTTTGAGATATGCCAATGTGTATGGTCCAAGGCAAAATCCGCATGGCGAGTCCGGCGTCATTTCGATTTTTATGGAGCGGCTGCGTCAAGGGCTTCCTCCCCGGGTCAATGGTGACGGGACACAGGTGCGCGATTATGTGCACGTCAGCGATGTTGCGGAGGCGAATATGCTGCTTAGCGCTCCGGGAGCGCCGAGCCGGGATGTGTACAACGTGGGCACGGGGCACGGCACCACGCTGCTTCAGCTATTGGAGCTGCTGAGCAAGCACTTCCCGAACGCTCCGGCGCCGGTATTCGGCAGCCCGCAGCTGGGGGATCTGTCGTGGAACGTGCTGCGGACGGACAAATTGAAGGCACAGGGTTGGAAGCCAATGGTTGGCTTGGAGAAAGGGCTTTACGAGTTGGCTTAACGAAGGGTGGGTCTCATGAAAATTTGTATGGTCGGTGTAGGGTATGTAGGACTGGTTGTCGGTGCGTGTCTATCCGAGATGGGGCACGATGTCGTTTGCGTCGATAACCAAGAAACCAAGATTACCGCGTTGCAAAATGGACAAGTGCCCATTTATGAGCCGGGAATCGAAGAGCTTCTTCATCGTAATATACACGCAGGGCGGCTGCAGTTTACAACGCAGCTTCAAGAGGCGCTGGTCTCCAGCCTGCTCATCTTTATTGCCGTCGGCACTCCGCCCGCGCAGGACGGCTCTGCTGATCTGACCTACGTGCTGCAGGTGGCTGAGAGCATCGGTCAAGCGATGGAGGACTATACCATCGTCATTACCAAATCGACGGTGCCGATCGGCAGCGGCGAGAAAATCCGAGCTGTGATCCAGAAGCAGCTGCTTCACCGAGGGCGGCCGGAGCTTGCCTTCGATATCGTCTCCAATCCCGAATTTTTGCGGGAGGGCAGCGCTATCGACGATTTCCTGCACCCCGACCGGATCATCGTAGGAACGAGCGACGCCCGCGCCGTGCCGTACATGGAAGAGCTCTATGAGCCGCTCACGAGCCAGGGCTACCCGCTGCTCTTGATGGACATCGTCTCAGCCGAGCTTGCCAAATACGCATCCAATGCCATGCTGGCGGCACGCATCAGCTTCATGAACGAGATGGCCCGGCTGTGCGAAGCGACCGGCGCCGACATCGAGGCCGTAAAACAAGGCATGGGGCGGGATCGCCGCATCGGCCCTCATTTCTTATCTGCGGGGGTGGGGTACGGCGGCTCCTGCTTTCCCAAGGATGTTCGAGCGCTCATTCGGACCGCATCGGATCATCGGATGCTTGTAAGCATGCTGCAGGCGGTGGACCGGGTGAATCGGGAGCAGAAAACGCTGCTGCTGCAAAAGCTGATCGGTCATTTCGGCAAAACGCTGACCCGGCGGACATTCGCAATCTGGGGGCTGGCGTTCAAGCCGGGCACCGACGATATTCGCGAGGCGCCGGCCATCGAGACGATACGGGCGCTGCGGAGCAAGCACGCACGGATCCAGGCACATGATCCCGTGGCCATCGACAATGCGAAGCGGGCGCTGCAGGATCCGTTGATCCAGTACTGCGAGGACCCGTACGAGGCATTGGAGGGGGCGGACGCACTTCTTATTTTTACCGAATGGAACGAGTACCGCACACCGGATTTGGAGCGGATGAGGAAGCTGATGAACGGCGGCGTCATCTTCGATGGGCGCAATCTGTACTCGCCGGAGCGGATGCGTGAAGCGGGATTTGTCTATTACGGCATTGGGAGGAGATAGGATTGCAGCAGATGAAAACCATACTTGTGACGGGCGGTGCGGGATTTTTAGGTTCCTTTTTGTGCGAGCGTCTGCTGGGGGAAGGGCACCATGTGGTTTGTCTGGATAATTTGCAAACCGGCAGCTTGCGCAATATCGACACGTTGCTCCCGAACGGCCGCTTCACCTTCATGCCGCATGACATCGTACAGCCGGTATATCTCAACTTTGCGGTGGATGAAATTTATCATCTGGCCTGTCCGGCTTCGCCTCCGCAGTACCAGGCCGATCCGATCCGGACCCTCAAGACGAGCGTGCTCGGATCAATGAATATGTTGGGGCTGGCGAAGCAATGGAACGCCCGAATTATGCTCGCGTCCACCAGCGAAGTGTACGGCGACCCGCTCGTTCACCCGCAATCGGAGAGCTACCACGGCAATGTGAACCCCACTGGGCCCAGAGCTTGCTACGACGAAGGGAAACGATGCGCGGAGACGCTGTTTTTCGATTATTACCGCCAGCATGGCGTCAGAATCAAGGTAGTGCGCATCTTTAATACGTACGGACCGCGAATGCATGAGCAGGACGGCAGGGTGGTGAGCAATTTCATTACGCAGGCGCTCAAGGGCCACAATCTAACGGTGTACGGAGACGGCTCGCAGACGAGGTCGTTTTGCTACGTTGACGATTTAATTGAAGGCTTTATCCGGATGATGCATAGCCCCGACGATTTCGTCGGTCCGCTCAATTTGGGCAACCCTGGGGAGTTTACCGTCCAGGCACTGGCCGATAAAGTGATTCGGCAGACGGGCAGCACGTCGCAAATTACGAGAAAGCCACTGCCCAAGGACGATCCGGCCAGACGCAGACCCGATATAACGCTTGCGGGGGAGAAGCTGGGCTGGAAGCCGACTGTCCCCCTGGAAGAGGGACTCAAACGAACAATAGCATATTTCCAAACGCTTTTAAAAGAGGGTGGCTGATTTGAAGGTTCGTAAAGCAATCATTCCGGCGGCCGGTTTAGGTACGCGGTTTTTACCGGCTACCAAAGCGATGCCTAAAGAAATGCTGCCGATTATCGATAAACCGACGATTCAATTTATTGTGGAAGAAGCGGTGGAATCCGGCATTCAGGACATCATCATTGTGACAGGCAAAGGGAAACGGGCGATTGAGGACCATTTCGACGCCGCCTTCGAGCTGGAGTACCATTTGCTGCAAAAGGGGAAGCTGGAGCTGTACCAGAAGGTGCAGGAGCCGACCCAGATGTCCGACATTCACTACATTCGGCAAAAGGAGCCGAAGGGTCTCGGGCATGCCATATGGTGCGCGCGCAAGTTCATCAAGAACGAGCCGTTCGCCGTGCTTTTGGGGGATACGTTCCTGAGCGCCGATCCGCCTTGCCTGAAGCAAATGATGGATTATTACGACCGGTACAAAACGTCGATAATCGGCGTCCAGCCCGTGGCGAAGCACGCCGTATCCAGCTATGGCATCATCGATGCCAAAGCGATGCAGGATCAGTTCTACACAATTAAGAAGCTGGTGGAAAAGCCGAAGCCCGAGGATGCGCCGTCCAATCTGGCGATGATTGGAAGGTACATTCTCACCCCCGCGATCTTCGACATCCTGGAGCATACGCAGGCGGGGGTCAATCAAGAGATACAGCTCACCGACGCCATCTCGAGGCTCAATGAGATTGAAGCGGTGTATGCCTGCGAAATCAATGGAGTTTGGCATGACGTCGGCGACCAGATGGGATATATCAAAGCCATGCTGGCGCTTGCCGCTGAGCGGGAGGATTTGAAGGTCCCGCTGATGGATTATTTACAAAACGGCTTTAATAAGGCGTCCGACCATACAAAGTAAGAAAATGGGACATATGCTATACCAATGGGTATACATGCTTACCAGGAGGAGTGAACAGCAATGATTTTTTGCACCATGGCAGGAAAGGAGCAGCTTGCTCACGCCGTTGTGCTCGCCAAATCGGTGAAGGCGCATCATCCTGGGGCGCAGATGCACCTTTGCTTGGTCGAGTCCCATATCCCTGCGGAAAAAACTCAAGATTTTGATGAGATTGTGCTTGTCACTAATCAGGGGGCGGCTGTAGGGTCGCCGGACAGCTTTTGCGCCGCCAGAGCGTTTTTCATTAGGCATCTGCTCCATGCGGGATACGATAAGCTAATCTATTTGGATCCCGAGACCAATGTTTACAGCTCCTTGAATGAAATCGAGGAGCTGTTAAATCATCATGAGATTATTGCCTGTCCTTACCATTTGGAGCCATGCCATTGGGATGATTTCAAGCCGGAAATCGAATGCCTACGCAACGGGTTTCTTCACGCGGGCTTTCTCGCGCTTCGTAACTCGGATCACAGCAGACGGTTCGCATCATGGTGGTGCGAACGGATTGAAGCCAGCTTTTTCGGTCCGGAGAAGGATGCAATGGCGGGCCATAAGTGGTTGAGCCTCGCGATGGTGCCGTTTCAAATCTATTTGCTCAAGAATCCGGCTTACCACATTGCCGCTTGGAATTTGCGTGCTACCGGGCGGAGCATTGCCTGGGGGACAGAGGGAGGGTATGCGGTCGACGGAGTCAGCTTAAAAACCTTCTGCTTTTCGAATCCGAACGGACTGCTTGATCATAATGCAAGCTTATTTCTCTCCGACCCGAGCAGCGCAGGCCACGCCTTGATTCAAAGCTACAAACGGGAGCTCGAGGCGGTGAGGTAGCTTGGCTCCGGCATATTCTGGCTTCTGCACTCGAAGTCCATCTTTAGGAGTTTAGGAGGGGACGATCATTGATCATCTGCACCATGACCACGGCCAGTTATTTGCACCGGGCGAAGATTATGGCCAGGTCTGCCAAGCAGCATCATCCGGATGCCGTCATCGTCGTTTGTTTAGTTGAAAAGTCAATGCATCCCGCCGCCCGGAACGTCCCGCACGTTGATCACATCGTACTGGCGAAAGACCTCGGCATCCCCGAGTTTCCGAAATTTATGTTTAAACGCAACGTCCACGAAGCCGCCTACGCACTAAAAGCCCATTGTTTAAGTTATTTGTTTCAGCTGTATCCTCAGGAGAACCAGTTGATCTATCTGGATACGGATATCCTGGTGCTGGGGCCTTTCGAAGAAGTCTTACAGGCGCTTCAGACACATTCGATTGTTCTTACTCCGCACGAGGTGTCGGGAACCAAAGAGGGCTATCTTTTTCACGGGGTGTTTAATACCGGCTTTTGCGCACTTCGCCGATCGGATAACACAAGCCGATTCTTGGAATGGTGGCGCAGCAGGGTGGATCGATATGGATATGACGAATATAAGGCCCAGCAGCTTTTTTATGAACAGACTTGGATGAACCTGGCAGCTTGTTTTTTCGATGTGCACATTTTACATCACGCGGGATACAACGTTGCCTACTGGAATTTAAATGAAAGAGGTCACTCTCTCCAGCGGCTTCCTGATAGAACGTACCGTGTGCTTGGTTTGCCGCTTCGCTGCTTTCATTTCTCTAACGTGTCGGTCGGACTCCGTACAGCGCTGAAGAAATATTCGAGCAAAGCGCTTCATCAGTTATACCGTCTGTATGTGGCAGAGCTTCGCAGGATGGGGGAGTTTAAGCTAAAACGGACGCGCTGGAGCTACAATCATTATTCAAACGGAGCTTTGATCGGGCAGGGGATCCGAGTCAGCTACCGGTACAGCGAGAAGCTGCAGAAGGAGCATTCCGATCCGTTTGAACAAACCAATCAAGGAATGGTTCAGAAAGGCGTACTCAGGGTCGCGCAGATCATTTCGAACGCCCCTGCTGCTTATCCGCTTCCTCCGGTAAACCAAGGCGGTACGGAAAAGGTGGTCTATGAGCTCACCGAGGAGCTCGTCAGAAGAGGAATCGAGGTGTATCTGTATGCGGCCAGGGGCAGCAGCAGCCATGCCAAGACGATCTGGTATCCTACCCATTTGAAGGAGGCCGGCATTCGAAGGTTCGTAGCCCGCACCCTGCCTAAAGGGGTCAATCTGGTCCATGATCATACATTCAGCTCTGCCATAGCCCGAAGAAGGTTCAAGGTGCCGACGCTCTGTACACAGCACATCGTCCGAAATAACGGAGCGAAAAATTCGGTTTACGTCAGCAAACGCGCGCTTCAGATCGTCGGGAAAAACAAAGGGGATTTTGTATACAACGGGATTAATATCAACGAGTACGAATTTAGCGCAAAGAAAGGCGACTACCTGCTGTTTATGGGAAGAATCGTCAAGGAAAAGGGAATCCTGAAAGCCATCGAGGTGGCCGAAAAAACCGGGCTGAAGCTCTTGATTGCCGGCCCGATTAAAGATCATGGATTATTTGAAAGGGAAATTAAGCCTCGACTTCAATCCAACATCGAATATGTGGGCGCCGTCGGCGGGGCACATAAGCAGCATTTATTAAAGCATGCCCGGTGTCTCCTGTTCCCTTCGCTTTGGGAGGAGCCGTTCGGACTGGTGATGATTGAAGCGATGGCTTGCGGGACGCCGGTTCTTGCCCTGAGAAACGGCTCCGTACCGGAAGTGCTTGGCGGATTTCCGAATTTGATTTGCGACTCGATGGAAGAAATGGCTCGCAAAGTCTTGTCTGAGCCGCTCCCTTCTCCAGAAAAGCTTCGAAGCTACGTGGAGAGTCATTTTACCAATCTAATAATGACTGATCGATATCTCGAAATTTACCATCGGGTCCGAAGCCAGTCAGGACGATCGAAGCGGGCCGGCAGACGGAAAGGGAGGAATGGAGGTCGTGCCAAGATCCCGAGAAGGCTAAGGCGAAATGCTCCGGCCAGAGCGTAACGAGTGAAAGGCAAGGGTATGCCGGGCTCCTGCGGAGTGGAAAAACGCTTGGGAGGAAAGGGAATGGGAAATCATCGCTATTTAGTGATCGCGCGGGTAGGTGACGGATCTCTTCACCGGGAATGGCTGCAGCCTGCAGAGCATAAAAACTTCGACCTTTGTCTCAGCTATTACGGTAACGAGCCTGGGCGCTACGCGAACGAATGTGATTATTATGTCGAGAGTAAAGGACCTAAGTTTATCAAGCTTCACGAACTGATTCAGTCACTTGGAAGCCTAGTTTTCCAATACGATGCCATATGGCTGCCAGACGATGACATCAGTACCAATGCCTATAACATTAGCCGAATGTTTCAAATTTTTAGTGAGCAGAACCTGCAGCTCGCCCAGCCTGCGCTCACGAAACATGCGTTCTTCCAGGTCACGGTCCGTCACATAGACTATAAGCTGCGATACACCAAGTTTGTGGAGGTCATGGTACCTATCTTTTCGAGAGAAGCTTTGCAAATTTGCTGGCCTACGTTTAACAAAAGCTTGACAGGCTGGGGGCTTGAGCATGTATGGGCCAAGCTGCTGGGCTATCCGAATAAAAAAATGGCCATTATCGACGAAACGCCGGTGAAGCATACTCGGCCGGCGGGGGGCGGGGAGCTTTACCGCAATATTGAAGCCGAGTACGGAATCAATGTATGGCAGAACACGGAGAATTTGCTGAATGAATACGGCATTGTAGCGCCGCCGCCTCACGAAATTACCTTTTACGGTGGAATCAAGCTATGGAATCCCATAGGGGCTAAGCGTGCCCCGGCGAAGAAGGTGCGCGGCCGCAGATCGAAAAGGCGGGGCAGGCCGCTGCGAAGAAAAGGAAGCGCGGGCAGAAAGCGTCGTCTTTATCGGCCCGGGAGGGCGATTTCCCGGAGGTCCGGTCTGAAATTCGGCGGAAGAGGGAAAGCGGCGGCACGCTCGAAACGGATGAACACGAAATTTAAAGCGGCATGAGGAGAGGAATCCGATGATCCTATGTACGATGACCACGGCCGGCCATTTATACCGTGCTAAGGTGATGGCCCAATCTGCCAAGCGTCACCACCCCCAAGCCAGAGTCGTTGTATGTTTGGTTGAGGCTCAAATGCACTCCGCAGCCGCAAGCGACTACTTCGACCAGGTTGTGCTTGCCGGGGAGCTTGGTATTCCCCGCTTTAGGCAGCTCGTCGGCAGCCGTAATGTCCACGAAGCCTCGTTTGTATTAAAAGGCCACTTCCTGAAGTATTTATTGCGCACTTATCCTGAGGAAAACCAATTCATCTTTTTAGATACGGATACGCTGGTACTGAGCGCCTTCGATGAGATCGAGGAGGTACTGCAGACACACGCTGTCGTGTTGACCCCTCATGAGCTCTTCGACCAAAAGAAAGTGTACCTGTTTCACGGCATTTTTAACATTGGATTTATTGCCCTGAACCGATCAGAGGAAGCCGCCCGGTTTTTGGAGTGGTGGACGGCGAGGGGAGACCGGTATTGCTATGACCGGTACTTGTCGGGGGGGATATTCTTTGAGCAAAATTGGCTGAACCTCGCCCCCGCTTATTTTCAGGTCCACATCCTGCGGCATCCGGGCTATAATGTGGCCTTCTGGAATTTTGGGGAACGGGGACGGTCGATCGTGCGAGCCGGCGACGGGAGATATTACGCGAATGATGTGCCGATCCGATTTTTTCATTTCTCCAAATTATCGGGTGCGCTGGTGAAGGCCATAAAGAGACACACGCTAAGAGGAAATCGGGCATTGTCCATTCTGCGCAGCGCCTATATCAGGGAATTAAACGCAATGGGGAGAAAGGGCGCAGCCAGGTTTCGTTGGAGCTTTGGTAAATCCAGAACCGGCAGAAGAAAAGCTGCCGGCCGGTAGACTTCCGGTAAGGGGCGTTCAGCATGTATGGATTCGGTGAAACGAGCGATAAGCGGTATTTGGTCATCGCCAACGTCGGGGACGATTCCCTTCATCATGAATGGCTGGTGCCGGGAGAGCACAAAAATTTCGACTTGTGCCTATGGTATTTCGGCCAACAGCCGGGACGCTATGAGACGGAATGCGACTATTACTTTGCTGCTCCGGGATACAAATACCCCACTTTAAAGCGATTGGTGGAGTCGTATGGAGAGCAAATATTCCGCTATGACGCGATCTGGCTTCCAGATGAAGATATCAGCGCAAGCGCAACGACGATCAACCGCATGTTCGAGCTTTTTCGAGAGCAGGGCTTTCAACTGGCTCAGCCGGCTTTGACCCGGGACTCGTATTATTCCCACCAGGTCACAGTCGTCAATGAAGCTTACCGCTTTCGCTACAGCCACTTTGTGGAGGTCATGGCTCCGATCTTTTCAAGAGAGTCGTTTATGCTATGCTGGCCGTCGTTTGACTGGTGCGAATCGGGCTGGGGTCTCGACCTGATCTGGCCCATGGTGATCAGCCATCCTCACCGGATGATCGGAGTGCTCGATGAAACCCCGGTTAGACACACCAGACCGATTGGTGGCGGAATGCTGTATAAGAAGCTGGCCCGGTCGCCGGTGGAGGAAATGAACGAGCTCTCCCGGCGGTTCGGCTTTGCGATTTCCACTTATGGGCTGCCCCATTATGACGGCGTTCCGAGCGGGCTTCCTGCGGCGGCTCCGGCGGGTGGGCCAAGTCGCAAACGCAGGAGGAAGGGAAAGAAGATCCGTAAGAACCTAAGAAGGAAATACCCACGCCTCCTTCGTAATGGAAAAGCCAAGGCTAGAAAGGGCCGC
This sequence comes from Paenibacillus cremeus, assembly GCF_007786445.1. GTDB lineage: Bacteria > Bacillota > Bacilli > Paenibacillales > NBRC-103111 > Paenibacillus_G > Paenibacillus_G cremeus. The sequence continues at coordinate 143,285 of NZ_VNJI01000001.1, forward strand.
CGGAAGCGGCGCAAACGTGAGCTTAAACGAAAGGAGTGGAGAGGGTGAAGCGCAGAGCAAGACGGCGAGCCGGGAAAGTCCTCCGTCCCCGTTCACGCAAAAAAAACAAATTTTTGGGCAGTGGGAAGAAGGTTCGGCGCCGGTTAGCCAGAGGGATCTCCAGAAGACGGCCTATGAGGGCAAAGAAGGGTCAACATCGCCCGCGCTTGCGGTTGATCCGGAGAGCTCGAAGACGGGGGCTGCGAGAGGAAAATCCCATGGGCATCCATCCGCCAAAGGGGCACTACGAGCTCGCCAGAGATTGTATCGCCCGACTGGAAAAGCGCCGATTTCACGAGTTTTACAAGGAATTTTATACGGGAGAGCTGCTGTCCTGCACCGAAGCGAAAACATGGAACCAACCACTGCAAAGCCAATTCCAGGCCGTCTCTATCCCTCAGCCGCCTAGCTTTACCGCAGTCGTTCGAAAGGGCCGGGTCTGGGGCGGGGGAGGAGCGATTGTCGCGCGGGATAACCGCCTAATCTCCGATGTCTCGATCGAATGGGACGGCGATTTGAAAATGGGCAGAGACCATCCCATTTTTAAAGCGTGGTCGCCTTATCCGCTGGTCACGACGAACGAAACGATCGGCGTGCTGGCCTTCTGCGGAAGCAACAATTATTTTCACTGGATGTACGATGTGCTGCCCCGGCTTGATTTGCTCCAGCGAACCGGCGTCTCCATCGACCGGTATTTGATCAAGCATTGCGATGCCCCGTATCAAACGGAAACGCTTGCGGCGCTGGGCATACCCAAGGAAAAGCTGCTGCCGGTTCACGATGAAACCCATCTGAAGGCCAGGAGGCTCGTCGTTCCTTCCTCCAATGTGAAGCAGGGCTATGCGCGATGGAGCTGCGACTATTTGCGCCATGCGCTGTTACCGCATGGCAGCACGGCGAATATCGAAACCTTTGAGCGCATTTACGTCAGCAGGGCAAGCTCTCAGTACCGAAGGGTTACTAACGAGCAGGAGCTCTGCGAGCTGCTTTCCCAGCACGGCTTCAGGACGATTCAGCTGGAGACGTTGACGGTTGCCGAACAAATTCGGCTGTTCGCTGTGGCCAAAGCGATTGTCTCGCCTCACGGCGCGGGACTGACGAACCTGACGTTTTGCAGTCCGGGCACGAAGGTGATTGAGCTGTTTTCGCCCGATTATGCCCCCAGCTTATATTGGCTCATTAGCAACCATGTGAATCTGGATTATTATTGTTTGTTCAGCGATCAGTTTGAGCCGGGGCCTGCATGGGCCGGAGCATCCAATCTCACCGTCGACGTGGCGAAATTGACAGAGCTGCTGCGATTTGCGGGCATCATTTAAGGGAATTGCGCTCATGATGTAATTTAAACAGCAGGCAGGGAGGTTTAAAATGTTAAAGAGAAGCAAGAAGCGGGGGGTGACTCCTCCTAAACGCTGGGCTGCTTCGGGAAAAGGCATCCAAGCGAAAAGAAAGGGATTAGGAATGGGTTCGAGAAAAGGTCCTTTCGTTCGTAAACGTCTGCTGAAGGGGCCGTTAGTCCGGAGAGGTCGGTACCGGAGGCTGGTGTTGCCCTACGCAGAAACGCCGCTCGTCAGCATCGTCATCCCGGCCCACAACCAATGGAGGTACACATACGCTTGTTTAAAGTCGATTCAAAGGTGGACCCATGACATTCCGTATGAAATCGTCATCGCTGACGACGTCTCTACGGATCAGACGAGATTTACGCCCCGTTGGACGCACAATATTGTACACGTTCGGAATCGAACGAAACACGGGTTTGTGCTTAACTGCAACCGGGCGGCCGGAAGAGCGCGGGGAAAATATATTTTCTTTCTCAACAATGATACGAGGGTGACGGATGGTTGGTTGACAAACTTGACCCATCTCATGGAGGGCGATCCCCAGATTGGGATGGCGGGAAGCAAATTTGTATACCCAAGCGGCAAGCTCCAGGAGGCCGGGGGGATTGTATTCGTCGACGGAAGCGCATGGAACTACGGACGATTGGATGATCCGGAGCAGGCGCCATACAGCTACCTGAAGGAAGTCGACTACGTGTCCGGCGCCGGAATCCTGATCCGCGCTGATTTGTGGAGGGAGATCGGCGGGTTTGACAGAAGGTATAGACCAGCCTATTACGAGGATGTCGACCTGGCGTTCGAGGTCCGTAGACGCGGATTTAAGGTGGTGTATCAGCCGCTCTCCAAAATTGTGCATTTTGAGGGCGTTTCGCAAGGGAAAACCGTCGTTTCCGGCATTAAGCGGTACCAGCTCCGCAATCGAAGGAAGTTTTATCGGAAGTGGGCGGATATCCTGCAAAGGGATCATTTTGAGCGGGGAAATAGTCTCTTTTTGGCCCGGGATCGGGGAAAGCATAAAAAAACGCTGCTGGTCATCGACAATTCCATGCCTACGTTCGATAAGGATACCGGATCCAGAAGCTTGTATCAATATTTAAAGCTTTTTCTGGCCATGGGGCTGAATGTGAAGTTTATTTCGGCCAGCTGCTACCATATTGAGCCCTACACAACCGTGATTCAGCAAATGGGCATTGAGGTCGTATCCGTTCGATCGAATAAAGAGCGGCTGCACAGGTGGGTCAAGGAGAACGGGGCCCATCTGCACTATGTGTATTTGCTTCGTCCGGGGGTCGGCACCGAATACATCGATGTGATCCGGCAGTCTGCTCCTTCGGCCAAAGTGATCTATAACGGCGTCGATTTTCACTTTCTTCGGGAATCCAGACGGTATGAATTCGATCGGAATCCCGCCACGCTGCAATATGCCATGCAGTTAAAGCAAGAGGAGTTTGCGTTGTTCGCGAAGAGCGATGTCGTATATACCGTCAGCGAGTATGAGAGGGAAATTTTAAGCCACGAAATGCCGGAAAAGAGAACCGTCGTCATCCCCACCTATATTTACGATCAGCAGTTTCCTATAGGCATCGAGCGCTCCTTTGAAGAGCGTAATACGATTACGTTCGTGGGCGGATTTTCCCATCTTCCTAATGTCGACGGGGCCTTGTGGTTCGCAACCGAAATTTTCCCCAAAATTAGAGAAAAGCTTCCGGACACCGTGCTCAATCTGATCGGCAATAATCCGCCGCCGGAAATCGCCGGCTTGCAGTCAGCCAACATCCATGTCAAGGGCTTTGTTCCCGACGATGTGCTGGAGCATTACTACGCGAGCTCCAGGGTCGTCGTGGTTCCGTTGCGGTATGGGGCTGGTGTCAAAGGGAAAATTATCGAAGCCGTAGCGCACGGCATCCCGGTCGTGACAACGCAGGTCGGAGCGGAAGGGATTGTGGACGCCGACGGCATTATGCGGATCGCCAACACTGCAGAGGAGTTTGCGACGAAAGTTGTCGAGCTGTACCATTACGAAGCCATCTGGCATTCGATCCGGGAACGCCAAATTGGCTATGCCCAAAATTATTTAACATCGCACCACGCAAGGCTAATTATTGAGCAGGACATTCGTCCCTAGAACGGGGGAAGAGCGTTGGACTCCACGAAGAATAATTTTAGAGATCCCTACACCATCATTAAACAGTTCAATCAGAAGCTAGCAGCCAGAAAATATCACCCCATCCATCTCGAGATTGTGCAATCGGAGCAAAATCAGATTCATTTTACCGGCGAGCGGCTCGTTATTAATCAGGAAGTCAAGCAATCGTGGCTGCACGTGCTGGTGGAGCATCTGTCCCGCTATGAGCTGGCCTGCGAATTCGTGAAGGGCGCGCGGGTGCTGGATGCGGCTTGCGGTACGGGCTACGGGACCAAAATGCTCGACGAGGCCGGTGCGAAAGAAGTGATCGGGGTCGACATCTCGACAGAAACCATCGGGCATGCCAAAGCCGGTTATACAGGCAGGAACACCCAATATATGGTCGGGGATATTCTCCAGCTGCCGTTTAAAGACCGGACTTTTGACGTCATCGTGTCATTTGAAACGATCGAGCATGTTCCGGATGGGTCGGCCTGGATCCGGGAGGCTTCAAGGATGCTTACCAACAATGGGCTGTTTCTGGTCTCCACTCCCAATCGGTACGTCAGCAATCCGGGGGTCTACTATCAAGAACGCGCGTCCTACAATCAATTCCATTGTTTCGAATATTCCATCATTGAATTTATGGGCGAATTATTGAAGAGCTTCGATATTCTGGAGCTGTACGGTCATCCGACGATCTACGATGATGATTCGCCTCTGGTCAGCATGGTAAGAGCGGCCCGGCAGCTGCAGGTAGATTATCGGCTGGACCCAGCCGTTAAGGTCAGAGGGAACAACCTTGTCCCTCTGGGGGCAGTGAAGGATGCTCAACCGGAATATGTGTTGGCCGTGTGCAGGAAAAAAAAGTAACGCAGCGAACCGCTGACTCAGCAGCGGCAGAAGCCCGCGCGAATAAAGAAAGGCTCCGGAAAGAGGCACATGGGTGCCCTTCCGGAGCCTTTGTTGCTTATGTCCCTTTTACATGCCCGCTAACCGCAGTGTATCTGCCAGGAGGGCGGGATTGATCCATACGTTAAGGTTGCCGCTATCGGCCCCGAACAAGTAATAATACGACAAATCCATGTATTGGCTGAATATCCAGTAGAGCGGGCTGACATACATATGGGAAAAAAGCTCGATGACCTTCGTGCCGGGATGGCAGAAAACAAGATTGCAGAGCGCTGCGCCGTGCGCCGCCACGATGGCGTCAGCGGAGGCGAACAGCTTGGCCTGCTCTGTTACCGGCATCGAATCCATAACGACATGCTGGAAGCCGAACCTCGCAAGGATCTGCATAATCTCATCCTCATTGGACACCTTTCGGAAGGGAGCGGTGGCTCGGCTGACATAGATTCGCTCACCTTTAGGAGTCTGGAACTGCTGGGGGAGAAAATGTCTTCGCAAAAACTCGCACGGCCATTTCGGGAAGACGGAGCGGCCGGACCACGAGCCGACGACCAAATGCTTGACCTGCAGATGCATATGCGGATGGGCTTGAATTAACTGCTCATTTCGAATGCCTAAAGCATTTAGCGTTTCCAGCTGAAACGGGCGGGGAATCGAATTGACAACATATCGCTGAATGGGAATCGGACTGTGGCGGTACAACTCCAGCCGGGGAAGCACATCATACATCCAGTGGAAATAATTTCCGCTGTCCCGGTAGGTTAGCACGCCGACCGGCTCGGTGGTGTACAGCACGGGGTCCAGGCGGGCTTCTTGAAACACCGGGTGCTTCCTTGGAGAGTCCAGGTAATCATCGGTCACATCCCATAAGAGCTTATTGTCAGCGCTGATGACCGCCCCGGAAGCCCCCCAGATCCGCCCCTCCGGAATAACGGATACAAAGCTGGGCAGCGTCGTCAGCTGCGGGGATGTAAATTCCCTATGCACGTAGCCGTCTACCGATCGTGGGGGCTTGAGCGGGTAGGTCTGGGAGGCATAGATGTGCTGGTAAAAAGGGCGAGGGGTTTGCGACTGCGTCCACTCCTCCGTCGTAAGACTGTATCCGAACGGCGGCGGAACGTAAGCCTTCTTTCTTGATGCTGCCGCTTTGGTTCTCGTGGATAGACGGAAGCGGCGTTTTCGTCTGGCCCTGCGGCTGCGGGAGCTTCCACTGCGCGCTCCGAGGAGCGGTGTGCCCTTTCGGATACGGCGGAAGCGCAATCGTCTGGTTTTGACGGCCACGTTTGAACAACTCCTCTCTTAATCCTTACGCTCCAGCAGTACCGCTCCTCGTAAATCGTTCGCCGCAAATGGATTGGCAGCTTGAACATAGCGGGGATGCGCCGCCAAGATGGCAGCTACGACATGGGGAAGATCGGGCGCGCCGGGAAAGGCGACGTCATCGATGGCAATATAAGGAACGCCAAGACGAATAGCGTGCATAATATCGCTATAGGCCGTATCCCACTGGTGGCCGCCGTCAATCCAGGCGAACCCGATGCCTTGCTGATGAAAACGAAGGAGCGTTTGTCTCGTATCTCCGAGCTGGAGGTGAATGCGTACATTCGATTGGCATTTGTTGAGGTAATCGACGCACGCTTTGGAGCGCGGATCGATATCAAACGTGTATAGATCGACATCCTTAATCAGATGGGACAGCAAAAAGGAGAAAAACCCTTTGTTGGTACCCGTTTCTAGAATTTTTTTCGGTTTGGCCAGGCTAAGAGCATACTGAAGAAAGTGAATTTGAGCTTCCGAGGTTTGCGGCTCAGAATGCAGCAAGTTTCCTTCGATGCTGTTGTGAAGCGTGTTCAAATGGGCAACGACAGGGTGAGCTTTTAAATAATCGGCCATGCTCATATAGTAAATCCTCCTATCTCGTAACTTGCTTTTTTTATTAGTAACATAGTATGTCATTGGCTAGGAACTTCGGAATAAACGAATTCATTAATTCTAATTAGCGGGAGAAGATTTGGACGCACTGCGGAGAGGAGGGGGACAAGCCGATTTTTACGAAAATAGGTGGATGCTCGGTTGGACGCAAACGTGCGCCGGCATACTATATGCCAAGGCGGGATGCTTCTGAATTTCAAATGAGGTGAGAGCAGGATGAAGGCTTTGATTACGGGGATTTCCGGGTTTGCCGGCAGCCATATGGCCGAATATCTCCTTCAAAACAACGTAGAGGTGGCGGGGACGATCCGTCAAGGAAGCCAGATGCATCACCTTATGCATTTAAGCGGGCTTCAGCTCGTAGATTGCGATCTGCGAGATTCGGCGGCTGTAGCGGCAGTGGTAGAAAGCACGTGGCCAGATATCATCTTTCACCTTGCCGCCCAGAGCTACGTCCCCGTTTCTTGGAAGTCCCCTCTGGAGACGCTCTATAACAACATAGCCGGACAGTTGAATTTGTTCGAGGCTATACGGCATCTGCAGCTGCCATGTAAACTATTGCTCGCCTGCTCGAGCGAAGAATACGGCCAAGTAGCTCCGCACGAAGTGCCGATCAAGGAGACGCATACGCTGCGGCCCTTGAGTCCTTATGCCGTCAGCAAAGTGGCGCAGGAGCATTTGGGTTATCAATATTATAAAAATTACGGGATGCACGTCGTAGTGGCACGTACGTTCAATCATACCGGACCGCGTGGCGGGGAGCACTTTGTCCTGTCCAATTTTGCCAAACAGATTGCGGATATTGAGAAGGGAAAGCAGCCTCCGGTGCTGTGGGTGGGCAATTTACAGGCCAAGCGTGATTTCACCGATGTGCGGGATGTGGTTCGCGCTTACTGGCTCGCGCTTGACAAGGCGGTTCCCGGAGAAGCGTACAATATCGCCTCAGGCACCTGCCACAGCATAGAAGAAATGCTGCGTATACTGCTGTCGTTTAGTGCGGTAAGCATTGAAGTAAAGCCAGATCCGTCACGTCTTCGTCCATCCGATGTACCGATGGTGATCGGCGATTATACGAAATTTCATCAAGCTGCCGGCTGGAAGCCGGAAATTCCATTGCAGCAAACGCTGAAGGATTTGCTTGAGTACTGGCGGACGCAGCCGTAGTGGCTGATTGCCGTTCCGCCGCCGCCTCTCAGGCAAAAATAGGGGGATGTCCCGCTGCTATTCGTCCACTCGAATTCTCTTTCTCATCCATATGATGTTACTAATTGAAAAATCAGTAGGAAAGGAGTAGTAATATGCGAGTGGCACTAATCACCGGCATCACCGGCCAAGATGGCTCTTACCTCGCGGAATTGCTGCTTGAAAAGGGCTATATCGTTCACGGCTTACAAAGAAGGAGCTCGCTTCACCATACGAATCGGATCGACCATTTGCTGGAGGATGCGAGCGTATTCGACAAGAGGCTGTTTCTCCATTATGGGGACCTTACTGATTCTATGAACCTGATCCGATTGATAGAGAAAATTCGACCGAATGAAATATATAATTTGGCGGCGATGAGCCATGTCCATGTCAGCTTTGACACGCCGGAATATACTGCGAATGCCGACGGAATCGGGATGCTGAGAATTCTAGAAGCGGTTCGCATTCTTGGCCTTACGGACACCACGAAAATTTATCAGGCTTCCACCTCGGAGCTATACGGCCTGGTGCGACAAACGCCGCAGAACGAGCAGACACCGTTTCACCCCCGCAGCCCTTATGGAGTTGCCAAGCTGTACGCTTATTGGATTACAGTGAATTATCGGGAAGCCTACGGCATGTTTGCTGCGAACGGCATTTTGTTTAATCACGAAAGTCCTCTTCGCGGAGAAACGTTTGTTTCACGAAAAATCACAAGAGCCGTTTCTCGCATCGCGCTGGGTCTCCAGGATAAGCTCAATTTAGGGAATCTGAATGCGAAGCGAGACTGGGGGCATGCCAAGGATTATGTCGAAGCGATGTGGCTCATCTTGCAGCAGGAGAAGCCGGACGACTATGTCATTGCTACCGGAAGGACGACGGAGGTACGTGAATTCGTACGCCTTGCGTTTGCAGAGGTCGGCATTGAGGTCGAATTCCAAGGGCAGCACGAAGCGGAAAAAGGGTTTGTGAAGAGATGCCTTCATCCGGATTACCAGCTCCCTGTCGGTCAAGAGATCGTAGCCGTCGATCCCCAGTATTACCGCCCTGCGGAAGTGGAGCTGCTGCTCGGCGATCCGACGAAAGCCAAACACGCGTTGGGCTGGGAGCCGAGATACGATTTGCAGGCCCTCGTCAAAGAGATGGTCCTTCATGACCTGCAAGCGGCTCAAAAGGATCGGTTCGGATGAGGATCGTTTTATTATCCGGGGGATCGGGCAAACGGCTGTGGCCCTTATCGAGCGGATCTAGAACGAAGCAATTTCTTAAGGTACTGGGAAGCGGGAAGGGCGAACGAAAGTCCATGGTGCAGCGAGTGTGGGGCCAGCTGAGGGAGGCAGGCCTGGCGGATTCCGTCTATATCGCCACGAACGCCTCTCAAATCGATCTGATCCGTAGTCAATTAGGCGATGAGGTGCCTCTCATCATCGAGCCGGAGAGAAGAGATACGTTTCCGGCTATCGCCTTGACGACCGTGTATCTGCTCTCGGAGACGAATGCTTCGGAGGAGGAGACCGTATGCATTCTTCCGGTCGATTCCTATGTAGAGAGCAGCTTCTTCCATAGGATCAAGCAGCTGGAAGAGGTTTTGCAAGCACCGGATACGGAAGTGGCTCTGATGGGCTCCCAACCGACGTATCCTTCTGAAAAATACGGCTACATGCTCCCGGCCGATCGGTCGGAGACGGGGCACCTCGACATTCAAGCGTTCGTCGAAAAGCCGGATCGGAAGGAAGCGGAGAAGCTGATTGAAGCAGGGGCGTTATGGAATTGCGGCGTCTGTGCCTTTAAGCTGCGGTTTCTTCTCGACTGGCTGAAGGAGCGCGGACTGCCGTGCACGTATGAGGAGATGATCCGCGAATACAGAACACTGCCGGCCAAAAGCTTTGATTATGAGGTGCTGGGGCAGATGAAGCGCCTGAAGGCCGTCGTATATCATGGGCCTTGGAAGGACTTAGGCACCTGGAACACACTGACGGAAGTGATGGATGGGGCCGTAGTCGGCAAAGGCATGATCAGCCCCGATTCGGTGAACAGTCATGTGGTGAACGAGCTGGAGGTGCCTGTCATGCTGCTGGGCCTGTCCAATGTCGTGGTGGCCGTCAGCTCCGATGGGATCCTGGTCTCCGACAAAACGGCTAGCCAGCGGATCAAGGATATGGCGGAGCTCTTCGATCAAAGGCCGATGTACGAAGAGCTTCGTTGGGGTTGGTACCGGATACTGGACTATTCCAGCTTGGAGGAAGGGCAGGAAACGATGCTGAAGAAGGTGGTCATTAGAGCAGGCATGAGCACCGGAATCCTACGGCAGCCTAAGCGGAGAAAAATTTGGACCATACGATCCGGCACGGGTCAAGTCATGGTGCAGGATCAGATTTACCCGGCGGGCCCGGGTGACTGCTTCCAGATTGAAGAGGGCATGAAGCATAGCATGCTGGCCTTGGAAGAGCTTACAGTGGTCGAAATTCAGACCGGCAGCTCGTTGTTCGAAGACGAAGAGGAACAGGAACTAAGGGAGGATAACTCCGACGGATCGTGATATTTTCTTATGAAAAACAGCCTCCATGACAGTTCAGTCATAGAGGCTGTTTTGGTTTGCGCCGGACCATCGGATGGATCCAGGGCTTCATAGTCACTCGGCCGTACGTTTTGCGACGGAGCCTGATGCCCATCATTTTGGAGGATAATTGGCGTTGATACTTGCTGATCGCTTCAATATGCTCCGCCAGCTTCTGGGCTGTCGGTTCCGTGCCCTCCACCACATCGGCGATGCTCTCCATAATCCGGGCGAGCGCGCGCTGACTGCGGGCCAGCGAGTTCAAAATGTGCAGCTTGGTTCGGTTCTCCTGCTCCTGCCAGCTCATGCTTAATTTCCTCCGAGCGGAAGCATATCCCCGAGGCTGCCGCTGTCCGGAGCCTCGGGCTCGCCCAGCAGGGCCTGCATGTTTTTGGCGAGTGCTTGCTCCATTTTCGTCAGGCCATCAATGACATCCAGCACGTGATCGTGAATTTCCACAGACCGTTTCACCTGCTCGCCATGATTCTGGCCAAACTGCGCAGCGGACAGATGATGGCACAGCCACTGGCTGGAACGGGAGGCCTCCAGCGCTTTAGCCTCCAGAATAAGAGCGATATTATGTTGAAAATGGGAGACGGACATCAGCATTTTATGGTAAGCATCGGCTCTGCTCAGAGTAACACCCTCTTTCTCATGTGCAGCATAGGAAAACTAAGGAAACCTATTCTTCCCCGTCCGGTACATTAACTTCCTTCATGACGAGGCTCAAATTATCGCCGATGGCGTCTTCCAGATCCGCGAGGCTGTTTAAATAGGCCGCTACGTTTTTGGCTACGCTTAGGGCGTTGTCGGTGAGCAGCTCGATATCGCCGAAGGACGGATTTTTGTGCGGAATCTCGATCGTCATATGGGCGATATGCTCGGTAACGTGGCGGTTAGCCTCAATAATTTTGGCCATGTTCCACTGTGAAGCGGCCATCGCTTCGATGATTTTGGTCACTTGACGCTGCATCGGTCGCCATTCCCCCTTAAGCCAACTCTTTCTTATAATATGCAGCCGGAGATGACACGGTCCAAGGCAAACGCCCAGTCCGGACTGTCACACGGGCAAGCTGTGATGAATAGGATGAATCAAACTAGCAAAAAGCTGACAACTGTGATTGGCGGATCACGAGGGGCCGCTTGCTTAAGCAGATTGGAGGAAGTTGCATGGATTTGAATGCGCTTCACGCATCGGAACGGTTGTCCGATCCGGGCAAGCTGAAATATCAGGATGTCAGGCGATTTTTGGAGCAGCTGCAATGGAGCTTGAACCATATCGCAGGCGCGGTGAGGACGTATGCAACGCTCGCGAAGCTGGCCCCGGAAGGGGAGGCGGCCGATGAGGTGGAACGGATGCTGCGGCAGGAAAAAAAGCATTTTGACCTCGTACACGCCCTATATTTGGAGCTAAAAGGAACGGAGCCCGTCGTCACCCCGGAGGCCCCGTGGTTCGAGACCTTTCGGGAAGGGCTGCAGCAGGCGATCCGCATGGAACGCGAGGCGATGCACCAGTATCGCGACACGTACCTGCTCACGCCGAGTCCGCGGGTGAGGGATTTGTTTTTTTTGGTAATGAGCGATGGGGTGGATCAGCTGGCGGCGTTGTTTTTGATGCAGCAAAGCCTGCTGCTGTCGTAAGGCAAAAAGCCGTTCCCGCTTCAATAAAGGGGGAGCCGGCTTTATTCTTTAGTGCGGCAGCGCACGCCACTGGAGCAGCAGGCCACCGTAGACGAAGCCGCCGCCGAAGCCAAAGAGCAGCAGGCGGTCGCCTTCCTTCAGCTGCCCGGCACGGACCGCTTGATCGATTGCGAGGGGGATCGTCGCGGCAGAGGTGTTGCCGAACTGCTCGATGGTATGCAGCGTCTTCTCGAGCGGAATGCCGGTTTTCTCGCAGACGGATTCAATGATGCGAAGGTTGGCGCTGTGCGGGACGAACCAGTCGATCTCAGCAGCCGTAAGTCCGGTCTGGCGGAGCAGCTCCTCCACACCGCGAGGAACGGTTTGAACGGCGAACTTGTAGACCTCTCGGCCGTTTTGGACGAGCTTGCCTGCGGCACCTGCGAGTTCCTGCCCGCTCCATGATTTGGCGGTGTAAGCATTATACAAATGCTTGCCGCCGCTGCCGTCGGAGCCGCCCGTATACGCTAAGAAGCTCGCCGGTCCACCGCCGTCTGTATCGCGCTCTATGAGGACTGCCCCCGCGCCGTCGCCGAACAGGATGCAGGTGGTACGGTCGGTATAATCGGTAATTTTGGATAGAGCTTCTGCGCCGATAACCAGCACTTTGCGATGCACCCCGGAAGCGATCATCCCGTTCGCCACATTCAAGCCGTACACGAAGCCCGCACAAGCCGCGCACAAATCCCAAGCCGTCGTCTGTGGGATGCCAAAATGCGTCTGAACAAGACAAGCCGTGCTCGGAAAAGTGAAGTCTGGCGTGCTGGTGCAGACGAGGATCAGCTCCACATCGTCCAGCGTGACGGGGTAGCGGTCGAGCAGATTTTGCACAGCCCCGATGCACAGGTCGCTCGTATATTGCTCGGGACCGCAGATGCGCCGCTCGCGGATGCCGGTGCGCTGCACGATCCACTCGTCGTTCGTATCGACCAGCTGCTCCAAATCGGCATTGGTCAGCCTGCGCTCGGGGACATAGCTGCCGATGGCCGTGATGCGGGAACGGTAAGTCTGCGGAGAAGACATCGATGACAGCGGTTGGAGTGACATAATGGAATACACCTCGTTTTTAGTTTATAATCAGATTATATAATCAAGTATTAGTACCAGATACTAAATTTACGATACCTCAGTTTCCGGCAGCTGTCAATCGGGGAGCAGCTATTTTGTGGGGCCCGCCGAACGGAAGATTGGAAATTTGCAGCTCAGGGAAATATAGGAGCGAAATAGCTGGACTATGCGTGTAAGCGTACATATGCGTGATGCGGGAAGCCAGCATTTGAAACGGGGGAGTCGGGTTGGAAGTTTTCATTGTCGTTCTATTCATGCTTGTTCTGATCGGCGTCTCGAATGTGATTTACCGGTTCGTGCCGTTCGTGCCCGTACCGCTCATCCAGATCGCGCTGGGCGCTTGCATGACCATGATTCCGCGGGGCATTCATCTGCCGCTGGAGCCGGAATTATTTTTCATCTTATTCATCGCACCGCTGCTGTATAACGATGGGAAGCATACGCCGCGGGAGGAGCTGTGGCGCCTTCGGGCCCCGATCCTGCTGCTGGCTGTGGGACTCGTATTCGTTACGGTGTTCGTCGTCGGCTATACGATCCACTGGATGATTCCCGCGATTCCGCTGCCGGCTGCTTTTGGCCTGGCTGCGATTTTGTCGCCGACCGATGCGGTTGCGGTGAGCGCGCTGGCCGGCCGCATTCACCTGCCCAAAAGCCTGATGCGCCTCTTGGAAGGCGAAGCCTTAATGAACGACGCCTCGGGCCTCGTGGCGTTCAAGTTCGCGATAGCCGCTGCCGTGACCGGCGTGTTCTCGCTGCAAAAGGCCGCCTTGGACTTCGTTCTCATCGCTGTGGGAGGGCTCGCTGTAGGGGCGTTGGCCGCATTCCTCATCATCGGCATCCGTCAGCTGCTGCGGCGCGCTGGGCTGGAGGACGAAACGATGCACATGCTGCTGCAGCTGCTGACCCCGTTTATCCTCTATTTGGTCGCAGAGCACTTGGGGGTGTCGGGCATCCTGGCTGCTGTGGCCGGCGGGATCGTGCATGCGGTCGAAAGCGAGCGCATGGAGCACGTCATGCCGAAGCTGAGACATGTATCGGCGAGCACGTGGTCGGTGCTTTTGTTCATTTTAAACGGACTGGTCTTCGTCATTCTGGGCACCCAAATTCCCGGCGTCACGTCGATCATTTTTAAAGATCCGGGGTTCAACAACGTGGTGGTGATCGGCTATGCCATCGTTATTTTTGTGCTGCTGCTGGTGCTTCGTTTCGTGTGGACACTGCTGTTTACTAAGGGCGGGCGAATATTCGGAGCGGGGGTGCCGGGTAAGGAAGCGCCGAGCTTCAAGGTGCTCGTGATGACGACGATCTCGGGCGTGCGTGGTGCGGTGACGCTGGCAGGGGCCTTCTCGATCCCGCTGTTCCTGCAAACAGGGGAGCTGTTCCCGGAGCGCGATCTGATGATTTTCCTGGCGGCGTGCGTCATTCTGCTCTCGCTGCTCACGGCCAGCATCCTGCTGCCGCTCATTGCCAAGAAGCGCGTGACGGCCGACGAAGCCGAAAAAGCCAAAATGGAGCAAGAATGGCAAATCCATGTCATGAAGGCCGCCGTACGACAGCTGCAGCAGGAGAGCAATGAGGAGAACGAAGCCGCGGTAGAATCGGTCATCGCCGAATATACCCGGCTCATTCAGCTGCTCAGCATGAAGGATAGGGATAGCCCTGCAACACCCATTTCGCGCGTGCGGCAGGAGGAAGTGGCGATGCGCCTGGAAGCGCTGAACATGGAGCGGGAGTACATCCAAGAACGCCTGGAGCGGGGAACGATCAGCGAAAAGCATGCGGAGTTCTATTACCGAATGCTCGATCACGTCGAGCTTATTTTGGCGAATCGGGTTCATCTCGGCGTAGTGGTGGTCAAAAAGCTGTGGGGCCGTTTAAAAGCCTGGCTCCTCGGCGATAAAGGGGCATGGTCCGCCTCTTTCACGGAGCAGGATGCGGAGGCGCTAAGGGGGCTGCGAATCCAGTGCGGTCAAGCGGTGATTCAGCAAATGGGTCCGCTTTGCACGCCGGATACGGCGGATGATCCGACCGAATGCGTCGTTGCTTACTACAATCAAGTCATTTCCCGGCTAAAAGCGTTCCAGCGGCATGCCAGACGCAAAGAGCACGCCTTGGACGAGTCCCGCAAGGAGCTGCACTGGATCGCGGTCCAAGCGGAGCGGGATGAGGTGCAGCAGCTGTACGAGCAGGGCACGATCGACCGCGCTCTTGCAGGTGAGCTTCGGCGCACCATTCGCGATCGGGAGGCGTCGATGTACGAGCAGGATGAGTTAGGGTAAAGAGACAATAGAAAGCATTAGATAAACCAAGAAGCCTTGGCATCAGAGAGAATCTCTCATGCTCAGGCTTCTTGGTTTAAAATCGGGCAATCGCCGCGAACAACGAAGCAGCATCGATTGAAATACAAGAGAACCGATCCGACTTCAGCGTGTCTCCTTTGCCGTATGTGGCATGCAGCTGCAGCTTTACTCCATCATGAGCGAATTGATCGATCGTATGCAGCACCGGATCAACGATCCAATATTCTTTGATGCCAAACCGCTCGTATAGCGCTTTTTTGCGAATTTTATCATGGCTTCCGGAGCTCGGGGACAAGATTTCCACGAGTAAATCAGGAGCGCCTTGAATAATGCCGTCGACAATAATGTGTACGTTCTCATCCGCAATGAAGATCAGATCAGGCTGTACAGTGTTGCGATCATCCAGCTTGACGTCCATCGGAGCAACGACAATAATGCCGTTCTGGTTGCAGGTGATACGGATGGCTGAATATAATTCCGTCAATAAAATCTGATGCTGAATGATAGGCGACGGTTTCAAATCATATCGAATACCGTCAATGATTTCATACCGATCGTTCGGATCGTAAATTTCTTGCTGCTCTTTAATGATTTGAGATGATGATTTCAGCTGCTTTTTTTCACTCATAACAAGGCCCCCTTTTTTCCAATACTTGTAATCAGTATACCATAGCCTCGTACCTCTCTTAAGGCCGTCCATGTAATGTAGTATAATGGAGGCAATAACCTGCGAGTGAGAGGTCTGTGCCATCCATGTCCATGAGATCGTTAAAAATATTGTCCATCCTGCTGCCGCCGGCTTTGATCGGGGGCTTCGAATATTTCCGCCACCACATGCTGCTTAACGAGCTGTCCATGGAGACGGGCAACCTCTATATCACCCTTCTGACCTTGGTGCTGTCCTTTTTGTTCACCAGCTGGATGTTCGACCGCATTCGCGTAGTGAATGAACGGCTGTCCAAAGAGCAGTCAAGACGCGCGGTTTATGAGGAACGGGAGCGGCTGGCGCAGGAGCTGCACGATAACATCGCGCAAATTTTATTTTTCCTGAACGTCCAGCTGAAAAAAGGCCAGCTCGACGAAGCGCGCTCCGCCGTATCCGAGATCGACCACCACCTTCGGCAGGCCATCTTCAACCTGCGCACAGCACCGAAGGAAGGGGCGAGCTTCGCTACCCGGCTTCAGACGTGGCTCGATGAGTGGAGCGTCATCAGCGGCATTGCCGCGGAGTACCATATTCCGGAGGAAGCGGAATCGATCCCGCCGTCGGCGGAGGTACCGCTGTTTTCCATCATCCGCGAAGCGTTCACCAATATCCGCAAGCATTCTCGCGCAGACCATGCCGTGATGGAGCTGGGGATGGATGGAGCAGGCCGGTGGCAGCTTCGGATTAGCGACAACGGCGTAGGGATGGAGCAGCCGCCGGATGAAGCGCCGAACCGGTACGGCATCTCGATTATGCAAAAGCGGGCCCAAGAGCTCGGCGCCGAGCTGGACATTCGCACCGGCCTGGATCAAGGCATGGAGCTGCTGATTACCGGCTCGTTCCAGGAGGGGAAACGAACATGAAATACAATGTACTTATTGCCGACGACCATCCGCTGGCCCGCAGAGCGGTTCGTTCCATGCTCGACGGGGAAGCGGCGTTCGAGATTGCAGGGGAAGCGCACGACGGCTCGGAAGCGGTCCGGCTGTGCGGCGAGCTGCTGCCGGATTTGGTGCTGATGGATATTCAGATGCCGGTTATGAACGGACTGGAGGCCACCAAACGCATCAAGCAGCTATACCCCCAGATTCGCGTCGTCATGCTGACTGTCTCAGACGATGCAGCCGATCTGTTCACGGCGATCCGGCACGGGGCGCAGGGCTATTTGCTGAAAAATATGGACCCTGACGACTGGATCAACTACCTGCGCGGACTGCTGGATGACGACAGCGAAATTTCGCGGCGGATGGCGGATCGGCTGCTGCACTCTTTCCGCTTGCCCCAGGAGCCGCCGATATCCGAGGTGAAGCCGAGCGTGCTGTCCGCGCGGGAGGGCGAGATCGTCTCCTGCGTCGCCAGCGGTCAAAGCAACCGGCAAATCGCCGAAACACTGATTATCACCGAGAACACGGTCAAAAATCATATCAAGAACATTCTCGCCAAGCTGGAGCTGGAGAACCGGGTGCAGCTGACCGCGTATGCGGTGCGCCACGGCTTGACACAGATCAGTCATAAATCCGGGGAGAAATAGCCCGGTTGAGCCATTCTGTCCCACAGCGGTTTACGGTACATTAGTAATGGAAATAATGACCGCAGAAAGGCAGGAATCATAGATGAAGAAACTATCCATCCTATTAACTTTGGGCTTGCTGCTCTCGATGCTGGGAGCCGGCATGGCAAGCGCCCACGTTTCGGTTTTGCCGAAAGAAACGACACAAGGAGCCTCGGAGAAATTTACGGTTCGAGTCCCTTCCGAAAAAGACAGTCCAACCGTGAAGGTGGAAGTAAAGTTCGCCGTAGACACCGTTAATGTATCGCGCTTCGAGCCGAAGCCGGGCTGGAAGTATGAGCTGGCCAAGGACGCGTCCGGTAAAATTACGGGCGTTACCTGGACCACTACCGGCGATGGCATCGGCCCGACCGAGTTCGCCGAGTTTAACTTCCAGGGCAAGGTTGCCGACACAGCCAAGGCCATCTCATGGAAGGCTTACCAAACCTACAAAGACGGCTCGGTCGTAGAGTGGGTAGGAGCCGAGGGCTCCGATAAGCCTGCTTCGGTGACCAAGGTGAACCCC
This sequence comes from Paenibacillus cremeus, assembly GCF_007786445.1. Taxonomy (GTDB): domain Bacteria; phylum Bacillota; class Bacilli; order Paenibacillales; family NBRC-103111; genus Paenibacillus_G; species Paenibacillus_G cremeus. The sequence goes on from NZ_VNJI01000001.1 coordinate 161,204, forward strand.
AAGCCGGCGGGCACGGCTACCGACAGCCATGGCAACACTACGACGGCTGCACCGGCAGCCGCTCCAGCGGGAGCATCCACTTCGGCCACACCGCTGTACTTGTCCATTGCGGCTGTAATCCTGGGCGCACTCTCGCTCGTCGTCTCCCTCACACGAAAAAAATAACTTGTCTGCATCACAGGTCGCCTTCAAGCAGTACGCTGCTTGGAGGCGACTTTTTTGTGCGGCGCGATCGCAGGATTATTTTTCATAAAAAGCGGTTCATTGGGGAAACTGGAACAGGATGAGATTTCACCACGAGGAGGAAACACCGCATGCTGCAAAGCTTCCGCAAAAAGAAAACAGCCTTGCTGCTGATCGTATGTCTCTTGGTAAGCTTGATGGCCTCCGCTACCGCGTTCTCCTTTGGCAAAGGAGCGAAAGGACCGGACGTCTATGCCGTACAAGGGATGCTGAAGTCACTGGGCTATTTTTCAGGGGATATTACCGGGTATTACGGTCTGGTCACGGAAAATGGCGTCAAGCAGTTCCAACGTGCCTACGGCCTTCCGGTCACCGGTGCAGTAGACGATAAGACCTTGCAAGCCATTCTATGGGCGTACGGCAATATGAAAATTCCAAAGAAACCGACACCAACGCCCCAGCCAAATCCAGCGCCTCCAACGCCAGCGCCAACCCCTGCGCCGACGCCAGCACCTCAGCCTCAAGCGGGCTTGACCGCCGAAGAGCAGCAGATGGTGGATCTGGTGAACCAAGCTCGCGCGCAAGCCGGGCTGCCTCCGCTCACCGTCGATGCCCAGTTGTCCAAGACGGCACGGCTCAAGAGTCAGGATATGGTCGATAAAAACTACTTCTCGCACCAGTCGCCGACTTACGGCTCGCCATTCGATATGATGAAGCAATTCGGCATCAGCTATCGGGCGGCCGGTGAGAATATCGCCTGCAACCAAAGCGTCCAAGCGGCGCATCAGGCGCTGATGAACTCGGAGGGGCATCGAGCCAACATTTTGAGCAGCGACTTTACTCATATCGGTATCGGCATCGTGGATGGAGGCCCTTGCGGCAAAATGTTCACCCAGCAGTTTATCGGCAAGTAACCGCAGTCCAATCCGCCTCCTAGCCGCTTTGGTTAGGAGGCTTTTTTTGCGTTGAGGGAAATGAACTTCCCCCTTGTAGAGTTGTCGAACATTGTTATAAAATATGTTAATTAATCGCTAGGCGAAATGCGAAGGGGGATAAGATTATGGCATTGAAAGTGATTAAGGAATTTAAGGAATTCGCGATGAAAGGCAACATGATCGATTTGGCGATCGGGGTGATTATCGGAGGGGCGTTCGGCAAAGTCGTCACCTCGATTGTTAACGATGTCGTTATGCCGCCGATCGGGCTGCTGCTGGGGAAGGTTAACTTCTCCGAGCTGTTTATCAGCTTGAACGGGACCCACTACGATTCGATGGAAGCGGCCAAAGCCAAGGGCGCGCCTACGCTCAACTACGGTCTTTTTATCAACACGATGCTCGATTTTCTGATTGTTTCCTTCGTCATCTTCATTGTGGTCAAGCAGTTGAACCGTCTGCGCAAAAAAGAAGAGAAGCCGGACCCGAAGGCGAACCTCAAGGAATGTCCGGAGTGCTTGTCGGAAATCCCGAAAAAGGCGACCCGCTGCAAATTTTGCACCGCTCCTCAGCCTTACGTAAGCGATTCGGCGGTCCAGTAGCAGGTACATATTTTCGCCTTGGAGGCGGATAATAAGACCAAATTAGAAATAAACTCGCGGTTTTGGAACACCCAGAAGGATGATGAAGGTTATGGTAAGTAAAGTAAAACGATTGTTGATCGGCAAGCCGATGAAATCGACGGCGATCGAGGATGAGAAGCTGGGGAAGCTCAAAGCGCTGGCAATCCTGTCCTCCGATGCGCTTTCGTCGGTGGCCTACGGCACGGAGCAAATTCTGATCGTCCTTATGACGCTCGGCTTCGCGGCGCTGTGGTATTCGATTCCGATCTCGATCGCGGTTTTGGGACTGCTGACGATTCTTGTCCTCTCCTTTCGTCAGACGATCTTTTCGTATCCTCAGGGCGGCGGGGCGTATATCGTAGCCAAGGATAATCTCGGCGTCATGAGCGGATTAACGGCGGGAGGGTCGCTGCTCGTCGATTATATTTTGACCGTGGCGGTAAGTTCTTCGGCAGGGACGGACGCCATCACCTCGGCGTTTCCCCAGCTGCACGAGCATCGAGTGCTGATTTCGCTTATTATGATCGTATTTTTGACCTTGATGAATTTAAGAGGCGTGACCGAATCCGCTTCGGTGCTAGCGCTTCCGGTGTATATGTTTGTTGTTGCCATTTTTGTGTTAATCATTTGCGGTACTATCAATTATTTTCTCGGAGATGTGCAGGCGGCTGCGCCGCAATTTGGAGCAACGATCTCGAATATTAGCTTGTTTTTGCTGCTGAAGGCGTTCAGCTCGGGCTGTTCGGCATTGACGGGGGTGGAGGCGGTCTCGAACGCCATTCCGAACTTCCGACACCCGGCCGAGAAAAATGCCGCCGCCACCCTCATCATGATGGGGGCGATCCTGGGGGCGATGTTCATCGGGATCAGCCTGCTCGCGTATTGGTACGGCATCATGCCGACGGAGAAAGAAACCGTGGTATCGCAGATCGCTGGGGCTACCTTTGGGCGTGGCTTGATCTATTACATCATTCAGGGCGTGACCGCGCTGATCTTGTTCCTGGCCGCCAACACAGCGTACTCGGCCTTCCCGCTGCTGGCGTTCATGCTGGCGAAGGACAAGTTCATGCCGCATATGTTCATGGTGCGCGGCGACCGGCTCGGGTTTTCCAACGGCATCATCATGCTGGGTGTCTTGTCCGCACTGCTCATCGTTGCCTTCCACGGGGATACGGAGAACCTGATTCCGCTTTACGCCGTCGGCGTATTTATCCCGTTCACCTTGTCCCAGCTGGGGATGATGGTGCGGTGGATTAAGCTGAAGCCGTCCGGCTGGGTGGTGAAGCTGCTGATCAATACAATCGGCATGCTGACGACGTTGTCGATCACCTTGATTTTCATTATCACCAAGTTCAGTCAAGTGTGGATGATTTTTATTTTCCTGCCGCTCGTCATGAGGTTCTTCAGCCGCATTCACAGGCACTACCAGAATACGGCCGATGAGCTGCGGATCAACATCGCGACGGACAAGCCGGCCATCAAAGGGAGCACGATGGTCATTCCGATCGCCGGCATTACCCGGGTGGTCATGTACACCATCAGCTACGCCAAATCGCTCACTGATAACGTCGTGGCCGTCTATGTCGGCTTTGACGAGGAAGAGATTCGGAAGCTGGAGGCCAAGTGGGAGGAATGGGATCCCGGGGTGCGCCTGATCGTCTTGCGTTCCCGGTACCGCAGTGTCATGAGGCCGCTGATGCGGTTCATCGATACCGTGGAGTGGAAAACCGCGGAGACCGATCACATCACCATCTTGATCCCGCAATTCATCACTAAGCACTGGTGGCAAAATATTTTGCACAACCAAACCAGTCTGCTCATCCGCGCGGTGCTGTTTAAAGAGAAGGATATCGTCATCGCAACGGTGCCTTACCATTTGAATCGGTAACGGAGACGGCCTGAAACGGGCTGTCTCTTTTTTTATATCAAAAAGCCCACTTTTCGTCCTCAACCACCCATAATGCTCGGCATTCGCCCATTTTTTGTACAGCGCCCCTCCGCACCGCACCAATATGGTTGCCCCTACATAAACTGAATTGACTGTATCCCTAGACCTTGTAAATGAAACAAAAACCCGGGCAAGGAGGGGTGACACTTGAAGGGCAGCGACCATAAAAGTAAATTTTTGCTAACCAACCGCGAACGCGAAGTTTTCGAACTGCTGGTGCAGGACAAAACGACGAAAGATATCGCGCAGCAGCTGTTTATCAGTGAGAAAACAGTGCGTAACCATATTTCCAATGTCATGCAAAAACTCAATGTAAAAGGACGTTCGCAGGCCGTTGTCGAGCTGATTAAGCTTGGGGAGTTGCAGATCTGAGGAATAAACATGGACCGAGCAAAGCCTTCTTTTTACGAGTTCCTAGATATGGGGAGCGTAAGAAGAGGGCTTTTTGGTTCTTACTTATGAAGAAAAAGATCGTTTTGAGCGCTAAGCCAAGATTTGGTATAATTAAAAGAAATTATCCGCGGACGAGAGTAACTGAAAGGAGTGGACCAAGTGAATACATTATCCCCATCCAAGATACCAACACTAACCGATATGGAAAAAAAATCAATTAGTAAGCTTAAGGAACGCATAGCGGTGTTGTTTAAGTTAAAGAGCATGATTTTATTTGGTTCCAAGGCAAGAGGCGATTATGAGGAATGGTCCGATGTTGATCTATTAATTCTAGTCGATGAAGAAAAAAACTGGAGTAACAGAGAAAAGCTTTCAGATATCACGCTAGACATTAATATGGAATTCGATACTCAGCTCACTTGTATACTGGAGAATGCGACTAATTGGGAGATGGAGAGCGTGTGGCTCCCCCTGAAGGATAACATCATTCAGGAGGGGATCGCCATTGAGATATAGCAAAGCTGCTGAAACCATGCTTCGAAAAGCGCAGCAGAAATACAAACTTGCTGAATTATCTTTTGAAAACGGATTATATGATGGCTGTGTAAGTGAATTGTATTATTCTGCTTTTCAGACAGTGACTGCTCTCATCCTTCTCAGGGGTGAGACGGTCAGCAACAAACATACATACGTTAGAGGCTGGGTCAATAAAAATTTAGGTCAAACGGGGCAATTATCACCTCATTTGGTCAAAGTATATAACCGATTAATGGATCATCGAGCGGATGCCGATTACAGTGCGGAGGTTTCTTTTGGACAGGTAGAAGTCTCGGGGCTGATGGCGCAAGTCGAAACATTTAATGAAGCCGTGTTACAAATCATTAACAATGAAAAGGGGAATCAAGAGTAATGGGATCAAAGCCTTCTTTTTACGAGTTCCTCGATTAGGGGAGCGTAAGAAAAGGGCTTTTTGGTCTGTATGGCAGTCGGATGGTACGGAAAGGTCCTCCGGCTACGGTTCGAAAACTAAGTCAAGTGTTCATTCTTGGACCACGAACCTCTCATTGACCTTCCCCACCAGATCCGCTAAGATAAAAGGAACTGAACAACCGCGCGCAACTGGCGATAAAAGTGGGCAACCACAGGGGAGCGTGCGGCATAACCGCCGGTCGCCTGGGCAAAGTATTTGATTCTTCGGAGTCGAATACTTTTTTTGTTTCAGCAACAATCGCCGGGAGGGATATACGGATGGGAATATGGATGAAGGGCAAAGAAACGGCCGACCAGTTGGCTGGCGAGATTAGCCGTCAGGTTGAGGCTTGGAAGGCACAAGGGATAAGACCGCTCATGGCGACGATGCTCGTCAAAGGGGACCCGGCTTCGGCTTACTACGCCCAGGCGAAACGGAAAGTGGCGGAGCGGCTTGGCATCAGCTTTGAGCTTCGAGAGTTCGAGCCGGAGGTGGAAGCCGAGGTGCTGCTGCAGCAGATCGGCGAGTGGAATACCGATCCGACCGTGCATGGCATCATGGTCGAGCTCCCGCTGCCGCCTCAGGTGGATGCGGCGCGAATTACGGCGGCGATTGATCCGGGCAAGGACGTCGACGGTGTAACACCGGCGAATAAGCTGGCGGTGCAGACAGGCGCCGTCGGCTTGTACCCGGCCACGCCGCAAGCGTGCATCCGATTGCTGAAGCAATATGGCTACCAGCTGGCGGGCAAGCACGCGGTCGTCATAGGCCGCGGCGAAACGGTAGGCAAGCCGCTAGTCCAGCTGCTGCTGCGGGAAAATGCCACCGTAACGGTATGCCACTCCCGTACGACCGATTTGGCGCGCCACATCCGGCAGGCCGATGTGGTGTTCACAGCTGCGGGCTCGCGGGGACTGGTCAAACCGGACATGGTGCACCCCAAGCTGATTATCATCGACGCGGGGATTAACGAGACTGAAGAGGGGCGCATCGCTGGAGATACGCTGCCGGAGACCATTGACTACGTGGAAGCGATGTCGCCGGTTCCCGGCGGGGTGGGAACCGTCACGACCATGATGCTGTTCCATAATCTCATGGAGGGTATGAGCCGCCGGCTGGAGCCGAAGCCATCCATCCAACGACCCTATGAGCAAAGCGTAGGTGCCTTCCTAAAAGCGGCCGCTTCCTCCGAGCCCACGCCAGGCGGCGGCGGGGTGGCTGCAATCGCCTGCGCGCTGGGGGCATCCATGGGCGCCATGACCGCGAAGCTAACGACCGGGCCCAAGTTCGCCGCCGACACGGAGCAAGCGATGAACGAGTCGGCGCAGCGTCTCGATGGTATCATCAGGGATTGCGAGCGGATTGCAGCAGACGATGCACGCTCATTTCAAGCGTTCATGGAGGCGCTGAAGCTGCCCAAGGCCACCGAAGAGGATAAAGCCAAGCGCAAGCAGGCGCTGGAGCATGCCGCGATTCAAGCCACGAACACGCCAATGGAGCTCATTCGTCTGTGCAGCGTAGCGGTGGAAGTCATGGGGCGCATGGCGGAAGCCGCGAACCGGAACGTCATTTCCGATCTTGGCATTGGCGTGCTGCTGGCGGAAGCGGCTGCGCAATCGGGAGGGCTGACGGTGCGGATCAATCTGCCTTCCATTCAAGATGACGAGAAACGGCAAGTCTTCATCCGCGCTGCTGAAACGATGCTGAACAACCTCCAAACGCAGAAAGAAAACACACTCGCGATCGTCCATCGCAGACTTTAGGAAGGAAGGGGAGGAGAGCTATGCTGCATATTCGACGAGCCGAACCGGCAGATGCGGACCGCATTCTAGCCGGGCTTCAGGAGGCGGCGCGCTGGCTGCAAGGGAAGGGCATCGATCAATGGAGGCCGGAGCGTTTTGAACGGAAAGAGGTTTGTTCTAAGATAGAGCAAGGCGTACAATACATCACCTACCTGAAAAAGGAAGGGACATGGGCGGGCAGCTTCAGTGTTCATCCTCCCGATGACTTGGACCGGCTGCTGTGGCCCGATGCGGGAATGCAGTCAGCCCTCTACCTTCACCGCTTCACGGTCAATCGCAGCCTGCTCGGGCAGGGCATCGGCAAGCAGATCGTGGCATGGGCTCTGGCGCATACTGCAGCTAGCGGGATTCCCAAACTCCGTCTTGATTGCATGGGGGATAACCCGGGCCTCAACGCGTATTACACGCGGCTTGGATTTATTTTTCAAGGGAGAAAGGAAGCCAAGGGCTGGACGGCCAATTTATATGAGATAGAAACGGTAAATTCTTGTACATAAAGGTGGTGCGTTGCGATGAAGCAAGCCGAACATCTGCGGGTGGAAGCGTTCGAGCAGCCGCTCGGGGGCGATTTGATGCTGCGCGGCAAGGTGGCAATTTACTCGCATGGAGAAGAGGCGGTGGCGAACCCGAAGCCGGTGGTTATTTTGGTGCACGGGTTCAAAAGCTTCCAGGATTGGGGCTTCAATCCCTACGTCGCAGAAGAGCTGGCCCGTTCCGGCTATTACGCAGTGCAGCTGCAGCTATCCTGTAACGGGGTGCATAAAACGGATTTTGACGAGCTCGACAAATTCGCCCAGAACACGTACTCCCGGGAGCAGGAGGACCTTGCGGTGCTACTGCGGCTGCTGCTTGAGCGCAAGCTTCCGTTATCCGACTCGGCGGATTCGAGCCGGATTGCTCTCCTAGGCCACAGCCGGGGCGGGGGCAACAGCATCATTTTTGCCGCGGAGCATCCCCAAATCAAAGCCGTCGTCACCTGGAACGGCATTGCAGCGGTCAACCTGTTCGACGCAGCCTTTCGGGAGGAAGCGATGAATAACGGCGTAGCCTACGTGCAGAACGCGCGGACGAAGCAGCAGATGCCGATCGGTCGGACGTTTTTCGAGGATTTGGATCGCAACGTCGAGCGGTTCGATATCGTAGCCAAGCTGGCTGAGCTGAGCGTGCCCGTGCTGTGCATTCAAGGTGATGAGGATACCGAGAGGCTGAGGGCAGGCTTTCAAAAGCTTCATGAGGCCGCGCCGCACCAGACGTTTGTTACGATTCACGGCGGCACGCACACCTTCGGAGCGGTCCACCCGTTCACTTCCACGACCCCGCAGCTGGAGGAAGCTTTACAGGCGACACGGCGTTTCTTGGAGGCGGCGATAGGAACGGAAGGGAGTTCGAGCGATTGAGCGCAGGTCAAGTAAGCCACTTTAACGGACAACAGGTGCTGCCGGCCATTCGAAAAATGAAGGACCTGGAGCACCTGCTTCAAACTAGCTATACCACCTTGGTGCTGCTGGACACCCATATCGCCCAGCTGGCCAGCATTGCGCAGCTCGTCCGTCAGCATCGGAAGCAGCTGCTCGTCCACGTGGATTTGATTCACGGGTTGAAAAATGACGACCACGCCATCGAGTTCTTATGCCAAACGGTGAAGCCGGCGGGCATTATCTCGACGCGGGCGAGCGCCGTAGCGACCGCTAAGAAGCATAAGACGCTGGGGATTCAGCGGCATTTTATTCTAGATTCTACCGCGCTGGAGATGACCTACAAGCAGTCGGAAAAAAACCAGCCCGACTACCTCGAGGTCATGCCGGGCGTCATGCCGCATATCATTGCTGAGATGCGGCAGCGGATCGGCATTCCGATTCTGGCAGGCGGGCTGATTCGAACGCTGGAGGATGTACTGCAAGCGCTGCAAGCAGGGGCCATAGCGGTGACGACCTCCCGCAGAGAGCTATGGGATGCCTTCGCACCCGCTTCGAAGGTGCAGGGCTAAGCCTGCGCCTTGAGCGGAGTCACAGCATAATCGAGCATCGTGTCGAGCGTGCGGCGCTGGGCTTCTCTTTGCTCAGATGACCATCCGAAGCGCTCGGCCATGTACTGGACAACCTGTGCTTTCCACTGATGCGCCCATGCAATATCGAAGTAGGCTGAGCCAGTACGGCGGATGAAGAAATCGACGGGTGTAGCCGCCATTTCTTCTTCGATGGCGTAATCGAGCGCGGCGAACACCTCCACCGGCAGCCCGGAGCGCTCCGCTTCCGCGCGCTTGCTGTCTACGCGGCTAAAAATACGTGCCGCATTCGAGCCGTAGCGGCGAGCAAGCACGGACGACTGTTGACGGCTGAGCCCACGCTTGACGCCTTCCTCGGTTTGTGCGGAGACGAAAGCTTCATAGCCGCGCGAGCCGCCGACGTCGCCGCCGGAGAGCTTGATTTGATCGGTCGTGCAGCCAGGATACTCGCGGCCGGTTTCCTGCTTCAGCTGCGCAGCGACGAGGTCGACGATGCGCTCCGCCATTTTGCGGTAGCCGGTCAGCTTTCCGCCGGCGATTGTCATGAGGCCCGATTTCGCCAGGAAAATTTCATCCTTCCGCGACAGCTCCGACGGAGACTTGCCGTCTTCGTGAATGAGCGGGCGCAGGCCGGCCCAGCTCGATTCTACATCAGCAGCCGTCAGCTTAAGTGTCGGGAACATGAAGTTCGCGGCTTTCAAAATATAATCGCGATCCTCGTTCGTCATCCGCGGATGCACGATATCTCCCTGGTAATTCGTATCGGTTGTTCCGATGTAGGTTTTGCCGTCGCGTGGAATCGCGAACACCATGCGGCCGTCCGGCGTATCGAAGTAGATCGCTTGCTTGAGCGGGAACCGGCTCGCATCCACCACTAAGTGAACACCTTTGGTCAAATGGAGACGTTTGCCCTGCTTGGAGCCGTCCTTTTCGCGGATCGTGTCAGCCCAAGGTCCGGCGGCATTGACGATTTTGCGGGCATAAATCTCATACGACTCGCCGCTCAGCTGGTCTACTGCACGAATGCCAACCAGCTTCCCATCCTTATACAGCAGCTCTTCGGCTTTCGTATAGTTCACGGCGAGTGCGCCTCGGCCAACCGCAGCTTTCATCGTCTCGATGGTCAGACGCGCATCGTCCGTCCGGTACTCGACATAGTACCCGCCGCCCTTCAGATTGTCAGTGCGAAGCAGCGGCTCCCGGCGCAGCGTGTCCTGCTTGGAGAGCATAATGCGGCGCTCGCCGCGCTTAACCCCCGCGAGCAGATCGTACACCAGCAGCCCCACCGAGGTGGCCAGCTTGCCATAGGTGCCGCCCTCGATAATCGGCAGCAGCATCCATTCCGGCGTCGTCACATGCGGCGCATTTTCGTACACGATCGCACGCTCTTTGCCGACCTCCGCTACCAGCTTGAATTCAAGCTGCTTCAAATACCGCAGTCCCCCGTGAATCAGCTTCGTCGAGCGGCTCGACGTCCCGGCGCCGAAATCCTGCATCTCGACCAATCCGACGTTCATGCCCCGCGTACGCGCATCCAGCGCAATCCCTGCTCCAGTAATGCCTCCCCCGATGACCAGCAGATCGAGCGGTTCCGTTGCCATTTGCTCTAACAGCTGCGCTCTCGTTTCACTTGAAAAAGTACCCAATTTCCCCATAAGTCATTTCCCCTTCCTACGGCCTGATAGAAATGCAAAAAAGAAGACGCGAGACAACGCTCCTCAGCACCCATAGGATGCTAAGCAGTGTGTACCCGGTCTTCTCTTGATCTCTGACCTAGTGATTAACTTGTTGGCACCAATATACCATAATTAGGGGGAGCCCTGCAAGGAGCAAATTGCACTACAACAGGGGGCTATTCGGATCACGAAAAATAAGCTAAAATAGGCACCAAAGTGCCTGTCTGACGAAGGGGTTCTTCCGTTAGACAGACTCTAGGAGAGGTGGAACGAACATGAGTGGGCATCAATATATTATGGCCTTGGACCAGGGAACGACCAGCTGCCGCGCGATTTTATTCGATCATGAAGGCGCTGTCATACACGTTGCACAGCAGGAGTTTCAGCAGATCTTTCCGCAATCCGGATGGGTGGAGCATGATGCCGAAGAAATTTGGCGGGTACAGCTTCAGGTGATGAAGCAGGTGGCAGCCCAAGTGCCGCTGGAATCGATCGCCGCAATCGGGATCACCAACCAGCGGGAGACGACGGTGGTATGGGACCGCCTCACAGGCAAGCCGCTGCATAATGCCATCGTATGGCAGTGCCGCCGTACCAGCGAATTATGCAGGACGCTGAAGGAGCAAGGGCTGGAAAGCACGATCCGCGAAAAAACGGGGCTTGTGCTCGATCCGTATTTTTCAGGAACGAAGCTGATGTGGCTGCTGGATACATTTCCTCACATCCGGGAGAAGGCGGAGCGGGGAGAGGCGCTGTTCGGCACGATCGATTCGTGGCTGATCTGGAATTTGACCGAAGGTCGGGTTCATGCGACGGATGCGTCCAACGCCTCGCGGACCCTGCTGCTTAACATTCATACCCTGCAGTGGGATGAAGACATTTTGCAAGCGATGAACATTCCTGCCTCGATGCTGCCGGAGGTGCGTCCTTCGAGCGGTATCTATGGACATACATCTCTGCTCGGTTCGGACGTGCAGGTGCCGATTGCCGGCGTAGCCGGGGATCAACAGGCCGCCTTATTCGGCCAAGGCTGCTTCCAGGAAGGCATGGCTAAGAACACGTATGGGACCGGCTGCTTTATTTTGAAAAACACGGGTGAAAAGCCGGTACTATCGCAAAATGGACTGCTGACGACGGTGGCCTGGCAGATCGGCGATCGCGTGAATTACGCGCTGGAAGGCAGCGTATTTATCGCGGGCGCGGTCATTCAGTGGCTGCGCGACGGGCTCGGTCTGATCGAGGATGCGAAGGAGAGCGAGGAGCTCGCCTGCTCCGTCGAGGATACCGAGGGCGTCTACTTCGTACCGGCGTTCGCCGGGCTGGGGACGCCTTACTGGGAGCCGAATGCCCGCGGCATGATTACGGGGCTGACCCGCGCATCGGGGAAAGCGCACCTCGTGCGGGCCGCGCTGGAAGCGATTGCCTACCAGAGCCGCGACGTGCTTGAGGTGATGCAGCAGGAAGCGGGCATGCGCCTGCACGACCTGCGAGTGGATGGCGGAGCCGTGAGAAACGGGTTCCTCATGCAGTTCCAATCCGACCTGCTGGGCGTGTCCGTGGTACGGCCAAAGGTGACCGAAACGACCGCTTTGGGCGCCGCATTTTTAGCCGGACTTGCGGTCGGCTTCTGGAGCAGTCTGGAAGAGCTGGAGCAGCTCAAAGGCCTGGACCGAACCTTCCAGCCGCAGCAGGATGAGGCTTACCGCGAGAGCAAATACGCCGGCTGGCGTAAGACCTTGCAGTACCAGCTGTAAGATTCAACCCGTTCGTCTTAGGAGGCTGCCTCCGGCTCGGCCGGAGGGCTTCCGCACGGCGATGACCTTTTCAGCACAGGCGTGACCGCGAACCCGATCCGGTTGTTTTTACCCCCACAGCATACTTCTGACTGCCTCCCAAACAACATGGACCGCTTCCCATGGCTTATCGCCTAACGCTTCTCGCATAACACACTTGTTAATCCAACACTGATCTTGTCATACTCCCCGGCTTTAACGATCAATACCATCCCGCACGACCGCCAGATCCGGAGGGATTCCGATCGCACTCCTTCATGAAGTCCTTTTAAAAAAAAACTTCCAATTATATCCATAAATAGTATCCTATTAGCCTAAAAAATACGTGGATTTTCCGCTCGGCGACTGAATGTTTATGGAAAAATAGGTGTATAATGGGATTATATGAACCTATTTATAGCGATGCTTTTTTTAAATAACTGGACCGTGAGGTAAGTCAAGGAGGAATTCAGATGGATAAAATTTCATCGCTCTCGGAGCTGTTGGCGGAGCAAAAAGCGTCTTCGTACATTGAAATTCCCGGAGCCGCATCCCGAACCTTCGGGCAAACGACGCTTTCAACAACGCTGCCGATGAGCAAGCTGTTTGCGATTTATGAGGTCGATTTGGAGGTCCAGCGCGCCATCGTGCCGCAAAATCTGTCCAAGATGATGGACTACATCATGCTGTATTTGGACCATGGGCAGGGCATTTATTTTCCGGGGATCATCTTATCTGCGCGCGGAGCGGGGCAATATGACGACGCGGCGAATGTGTACCGTCTGCAGGCGATCGAAAAGCTGTACGTCGTCGACGGCCAGCACCGGTTGGCGGCGTTCCGCCGGCTGATGGAAACGCTTCAAAGCGCGATGGCCCGTGCCAAAGACCGCCGCGAGTATGACCGGATGGAGGAAATTTCAGCGAAGCTGAGCAAGCTGTACGCGTTCCCGATGTCCACGATGATTTATCTCGATATTAACGCCCGTCAGGAGCGGCAGCTGTTTTCCGACATCAACAAGCTTCCGCGCAAAATCGGAGGCAACCTCGCCGTCCTTCGCGAGCAGCGCCGGTTTTATCATGTGCTGGCCTCTCATCTCGCGGCGAATGCGCCGGTGATGAAGCGTCTGCCGGTCGATATGTTCACGGAGCGGGGCAAAGGGCCGGAGTATCTGTTTTCGTACCACCTGCTGATCGAGATTATGATCGGCCTATTCGAAGGGCGGCTCAAGTCGGCGTCGCGCAATAACGGGTACTATTTTGAGGATAAGAGCATTGAGGAGCATTTGAAGCTGGCTTCGTTTTATTTTGAAAACCTGCTGAAATATTTACCGGAACCGGAAAAAGGCGAGCTCTGCTGGACTGAAAATCTGCAGATCGCGATGGCGATGTTCTTCCATGGCGAAGTGACGAAGACCGGGACGTTCAATAAATATGCGCTGGAATATGTGGCGAAAATTTTACCGCACATCGAGTGGGATTCAATTTATACCGGGGACGAGAAAGACCGTTTGCCTAGACGCTCCCGGATTATGAAGGCGTATCAGTATATCAAGGATTTCTTCGAGGAGCATCACCTGTTCCTGATCCGGGAATCCGAGGACTACGATCCGCTGATGCCGAAATCCAGCACGAAGGAGGATGCCAGCTAATGGACGGTTTGAACCTTCAAATGACGATTCACCCGTTTTGCGAGAAGTTTGGGCTTGCTACGGTGCCGATTCAGGTGCAGGACCTGCTCAACTACACGACGATCGATCCGATGGTGCAGCGCAAGCTTAGCAACGGACAACGCCGGAAAATTGCCAATTATTTGCAGGAGCGCGAGCTCGATCGCGTCTTTTTTGGACCGGTTACGCTCAGCTTGCGGGATGTGAGCAGCTTAGCCAAAGCGGACAACGGACTGTTCCTACGCCCGGGCTCGAAGCTGAGTATTTTGGATGGCCAGCATCGGATTTTGGCGCTGGGCTATGTGAATGAGCAAATTATGAAAGAAGCACGGAGCGTGGAGCGCAAGCTGGCCGCCGCCAAAATCAAGCACCGCAAATCGCCTGACGACGAGGAAATCAAGCAGGAGCTGGAGCAGCTGATAGGGCAAGTGGAGCAGCTGGAGCGTCGCCGACTGGAGCTGATGGAAAGCGAGCTGGGCGTGCAGATTTATATCGGCCTCAGCGAGGAAGAAGAGAAGCAACTGTTTGGCGACATCAACTCCAAGGTGCAGCTGGTGAGCAAGGAGCTGGGCCATTCGTTCGACTCGATCGATCCGCTCAACCTCGTGATCCAGCAAGTAACGGATCATAACGTGTTCTTGAAGGCCGCAGGCGTAGAGCGCCGGGCAAACCTGACCGCGTACAACAAAAATTTCACGTCGTTCAGCTGGCTGTACTCGACGGCCACCATGCTGTTCACCGGAAAAATGCAGCCGTCCTACGAGATGGTGCGCAAAATTAAGCAGGATCCCACCACTTTTGTGGAAATCCTGCACCAGTTCTACAGCACGCTGCTGCCGCTCATGCCGGAGCAGCCGGGGTTGCCGCAGTTCAGCTCCTCGGCCCGCGCCATGCAGGAGAGCATCGCGTTGTACGCGCATCGCCACCTGTTTACCGAAGGCAAGTATACGAAGAACTGGACGTCTTGTCTCAGCATCTTCGAAGGCTTCGACTGGTCGCATGAGAACGAGCAGCTGATCGAACGGTTCGGCGTACTGGACAACGGCAAGCTGAACCTCATCCACGAAAAATCGCTGCGCAAGCACGGGAAGCTGGTCCAATTCTTCCAGGAGCTGCACGGCGACCCGGTGGAAGAAAGCGAAGCAACCGCTTGATTGATTTGGCATGAAAATGCTCCCCCGGCCCTATCGCACATCTTGGCGATAGGGGGCTGAGGGAGCATTTTTGTTTTGGCGCGGTGGTGGGCGGGAATCGGCGAAGTAACGGAGCCTAGTTCCGCTACTTGGGCTGTATCACGCAATAGCGGAACTCTGTTCCGCTAAATGAGGGTTTTGGCGGGTTTGAGGTAATTTAGCGGAACAGTGTACCGTTATATTACTCAATTACAGGCCCAGACGGGCAGAATTAGCTCAATAACGGAACTCAGTTCCGGAATTTGTAGGGTCAGAGGTAATTTAGCGGAATACAGTTCCGTTATGCGGGTAAAGTCAGGTGTTATAGGTGTTTGTTCAGCGGTGGCGACTCTTGCACGGCGTTCATTAGCTGCTCCAGATCGACACCCCTGCCCGAGTCTATACCTTCATGCTGTGTGACCATCCTGATTGAATGGGATAGTACCTTTTCCAATTCTGGTCGTTCCCCTCTGCCACCTACAATTCCGTCAGCTTATCCACCACCATCAGCGCGGCCCCGGTCACAAGCGCTTCCTCACCGAGGGAGCCGAGACTGAATACCACCTGATACTTCGGATAATAGTACGTCCGCTGGATCGCGACACGGGTAGCGATATGAAAAAACCCCGGGTGGCTTCCGATTAAAGCACCCCCCAAGATAACCTTTTCCGGATGCAAAATGTTGAGCAGATTGGACAGCCCGATGCCGAAATACGTCGCGGCCTGGGTGAACAACTCGACCGTCAGCGGGTCATGCTCCTGAATCGCCTGCTGCAGGTGAGCAAACTGGATTTTATCCGGATCGCGCTCTATACGCAGAAGCAAGCTGTCGCGGCCCTGCTTGAGCCGGGACTGGGCCTGCAGCTCGATGGCGTGGATGGAGGCGTAGGACTCGAGCGCGCCGAAATTTCCTTGACCCCACAGCCGTGCACCGTCCGTCTGGATGATCATTTGGCCGATGGAGCCCTCCATATCGACGGCGCCGTAGACGAGCTTTCCGCCAGTCATCATCGCGGAGCGAATACCGACCCCGGCATGAACATATAGCAAGTGACGGTAGTCCCGGTCCCGGTCCATCCACGACTCGCCAAGGAGCGCGGTATTCGCCCCGTTGTCCAGCAGCACGGGTAACCCCAGACGGGCCTCCAGCAGCGCTTTGATGTTCAAGTTGCTCCAGCCTGCCGTTGGAAAGTAGAGCGGATCCAGCAAAATGCCGGCTTCGCGATCCAGCGGGCCAACCGCTCCGATTCCCATGCCGAGCACCTGATCCGCCTGAAGCCGGCGAGCGGTGAGCATGCCTTGGGCCGAAGTGATGATCTGATCCAGCAATACTTGCGGGGTCAAGCTTTCCGTCATCAGCCATTGCTTGGCATCCAGCTTATTCAACTGCAGATCAAACAAGCAGAGCCGAGTATGAATTCGGGAAATATCCAAACCGAACACATAGCCATACTCGGAATTAGGCTTATACAAAATCGGCCGCCTGCCGCCAGTCGACTCTCCAAAGCCAGCTTCGAGAATGAGGCCTTGAGCGGTCAGCTCCTCCAGCGTCCGGGTGAGGGTACTGCCGGTCAGCCCGCTGCGCTCGAGCAGATCGATTTTGGACACGGTGCCCGCCTTGCGGATTTGATCAAAAATTTCTTTATGCTTGCGGCTCGGCAGCCGCTGTTCTAAAGGGATGCGCTCCATCCAGTAGGTTCCTCCTACTCCTATATTGGGAACGAGTGCTAAAGAATAGTTCATCTTTGAATTATACTATACGGCAGACCTGATCACCATAGCCAACAAAAACGTGCTCTCCCTAGACGGAATCTGTTAGAATAAGGCTAGCGAAGTTGACAACTGTGATGTAGCCGTTGCAACAAGGAAGGGACGATGGTTCAGCCATGACGGAATGGTATAAAAAAAGCTTCGGAAACGACTACCTGCTTGTATATAAGCATCGGGATTTACAAGGCGCTTACGACGAGGTACGGCGCATGATGGAATGGCTGGAGCTGCCGGAGGGGGCGGAGGTGCTCGATTTATGCTGCGGGATGGGACGGCATTCGATGGCGCTGACCAGCTTTGGGTTTACGGTGACCGGCGTGGATCTCTCGGAGGTGCTGCTAGCAGAGGCGCGCAAGCTCGATGCGCAGGAGGAAGTGACCTGGATTCAAGGGGATATGCGCGAGGTTCCGCTGCAGTATTCTTTTGACGCGGTAGTGAATTTGTTCACCTCCTTCGGTTACTTCGATGTGGAATCGGATAACGAGCGCGTGCTTCGTGAGATGCATCGGCTGCTTAAGCCGGGAGGACGGTTCATTGTCGACTTTTTGAATCCGGACTATGTGAAAGCGCGCTTAGTGCCGCAGTCGGAACGGGTAGAGGGCCCGCTTCGTATTGAAGAGCGCAGACGCATAGAGGACGGTTTTGTGCGTAAAACGATCCTGATCCAAGAAGAAGGCTCGGCATCGGAGCCAAGGCAGTACGAGGAGCAGGTGAAGCTGCTCAGCCAGGAAACGTTCCTCGGCATGCTGGATCGTGCGGGCCTTAGCGTGGATGCGGTGTACGGTGGCTATGATGCCTCGGCGTACGATCCGGCTTCCTCGCTGCGCATGATCTTCGTTGGACGAAGGGGGGCGTAAGCGATGTCGGGTCAAACGTCCGCTCCATCCGTCGTAACCAGACACGGCGACGTGCTGCAAGTGAAGGTCCCGCTGCCGTTTCCGCTGCGCTGGGTCAACAGCTACTTGATCCGCGGCCGCAGCGGCTGGACGCTGATCGATCCGGGGCTTCGTACGGCAAACGCCGAAGCCCAATGGGATGCGACGCTCGCAGAGCTCGGCATCGACATCCAAACCATCGAGCGCATTGTGCTCACCCACCACCATCCCGATCATTACGGGCTGGCGGGGTGGTTTCAGCAGCGCTCGGGCGCGCCCGTCCTCCTATCCCGGACGGGCCTGGAGCAGGCTCGCCTCCTGTGGGGCGACGGGCAGCCGCTGACGGAACAGCTGCTCGAGCTGTTCCGTCAGCATGGACTGCCCCAGGAGCTGCGGGAGCCGATGCGGGAGCACATGGGCGGCTTCGTGCCGTCCGTGTCGCCGCAGCCGGAGGTGACCGTCCTGGAGGCGGGGGAGACGATTCGTCTCGGCGACGACGAATATGTATCCATTCTGACGCCGGGGCACGCGGCAGGTCATTTGTGCTTTTACCGGGCGGAGACAGAGGTGCTGTTTTGCGGCGATCACGTGCTGCCGCAAATTTCACCGAACGTCAGCTATTTGCCCGGCGGCATCGATGAGAACCCGCTGGCCAGCTACCTCGGCAGCCTGAAGGAGATCAGCCGCCTGAAGGTCAGCATGGCGTTCCCGGGCCACCGCGAGCCGTTCACGCAGCTGGCGGAGCGCGCGCAGGAATTGATCCGCCACCACGAGGAGCGGCTGGAAGGCATGCGCTCGCTGGTAGCCGGCCCGATGACGGCGTACGAGGTTTGCCGAGCCACCTTTGGCGATCGTTTAAGTCTTCACCAGCTTCGCTTCGCCTTATCGGAAACGATTGCGCATCTGTTTTGGCTGCGGGAAGAGGGCAGGCTTGTAGAAACGAACCAAGCGGAGCAGATCGTTTATAAACAAAGCTGATCATCATTCAATACAAAGGCATGCAACCTCAGTAGAGGGGGCGTGCCTTTTTTGTCTATCTAGCTGCATATCCCATCTGCTAATAGGAAATATTAGTAATAATGGGTGAAAAATGAATTTCCTTTGGGAGGTGTGTTTATGCGAGGAATCGGACGGATGAAGCCGGCACTGAAGCTGGTGCTGCTGCTTTGTCTTAGTGCAGGTGTGGGCATTGGCTGTGCGAAGGCTAATAATGGCCCTTTAAAAGCACTCACAGAACCAAGTGCTCCGGTAACGGTGGCCGGCATCGATGCCTCGGGAGGAGGCCTCAAGGTATCCGTGCTGGAGCTGCTGCCCGATGCAGGAGACAACAAGCTGCAGGCAGCCGCTGTGCCGGAGATGCGGGCACAAACGTTCGTTTCCTTCCATGACGCCTCCTGGCAATGGGAACGCAAAGCCCCGCCCGGGCTGCTTCTGATCGGAGAAGAATGGGTGCGTGCACACGGCTTTACTGCGTCTTGGGCGAAGCAGGTGCAGAAGCTGGGCTTGGTACATGGACGCAAACCGTTGGTCGCCATCGCATCCGGCACAGCCGAAAATTTCATGCGAAACGCCGAGCGGACCAGGGGCGGAATGCAGGCGCTGGCGCAGGCTCAGTGGACGCAGGATCCGCTGCAATCGAGGAGCTATGGACAAGATGACGACTTGGTGCTGCCGTTCTTGACGGACTCTAACGAGGCAGGAGCTTCGAAGTCTATCAAAACAGCAGCGGATGAACCCGTCCAAGCCGTTCAAGCGGCGCTGATCAAGCAGGGGCGGCTCATCGGCGTGCTGGCACCACAGCAAAGCGCAATGCTCGCTTGCCTCCAAGGTGATGGGCATCTCCCTCAGTTGGATTGGCAGGAAGCTGAGGACGGAAGCTCGCTCAGCTTGCAGCATTATAAGCTGACCGACGTGTCCTGCAAGTCCACGGTGAGCAGCAACGGGGATTTGCAGCATGCAAAACTACACGTGACGCTGAACGTTCACGGCCAGCCCGCGAGCACTGGTAAGGCATCGGGACTAGGCGAGCAAGCGCTCAACCGGGCCCTCTCCGGTGTTGTCCGCCAGCTTCAGGAGCAAGAGGTCGACCCGCTGCACTTGGGGGACTCGCTGCGCAAGCAGTATGCCGGCATCTGGTCGCCGGACCGCTGGCGAACCGCCTATGCCAAGGCAGATATTTTGCTCGAGGTGCAGGTTAATTAATTCGGAGGTGCTCTTTTATGAAAATCATACCAACAACTAAGAACTGGAAACGAGTCATGATATGGTCGGCGGTATTGCTGGCCTCGATCGCTATAACGACCGGCTGCAAGAAGCAGACGGCCAGCCCGCCTCAAACGGCGGGAACAACGCCCGCGCCTTCACCGTCGCCAGGACAAGCGGCGGGGCAAACGCCAACCGGCCAGCAGCCTCAGACGCCTGCCGGAGGACAGACGGCAGCAACGCCGACGCCTCAGCCGGCAGCGGTCAAGCTCGTCCCAATTACCTTTGATGCCGCGCAGAAAGCCGGAATGACAGCAACCGCTAAGAACATCAAGCTCGCAACGGTCTATATCCCGCAAAGCGTCGCCGAAGAAGACAAGCTGGACCAGTTGCAAAGTGCTGGCAAGCAAATGACGATCAAGCTGCTCAAAATGTCGATCATCGAATCCGCCGAAGACATGATGCCGGCTGGCGCAGGCGCACAGGATGTGAAGCTGAGCTCGGGCACGGGCAAGGCGGTGAACATCGGCGGACAAAATACGATTTATTTGAAGCAGGGCAGCACCTTTATCGCCTTGACCTCACAAAATATTGCTATAAACGACCTGGCCAAGATTGCGGATACCCTGACTCCGCTGAAGTAGAAGGCTAGTGCTTATGAAGCAAAACAAGGAGCATATCCGACGGATGCCAAGCACCCCGTGGATACACTCCTTGTTTTCTTTTTGCCCCTGATCGCGGAATTAGGACTCTTGCTCATTCTCCGCTTGCTTCCGATGTGCGATCCGGCTGCTGGCCGAAGCGGCGATGGCGCCGACAATGTCGTCGAGAAACGTATGCTTGTGCGGACCGGATTTATCGTTTAATTGTTTAATGATCCCCGGCTTAACCTTGTCGACATAGCCGAAATTGGTCATCCCGATGCTGCCATACACATTGACGATCGATAAAGCCAGAATCTCATCGCAGCCGTACAGCCCCTCATCGTTTTCGATCATTTCCTGCAGCGGGGATTGCAGCTTGCCCTCTTCGGAGAGCACATCCAGCTGTATCCCGGTGAGGATCGCATTTTGCACCTCGCGCTTGGACAGCACCTGCTCTACGCTAAGCCGGCACTCCTCCAGGGTGAGGGTAGGGTAGTAGTCCTTTTGCAGGAAGTAGGCCAGCTCCGCCATATCCTCCACGCGCACGCCCCGATCGGCAAGCCACTGTCTTGCGGCACTCTCTACTTTTTTACTGTTCAAGCTGTAGGACATCTGCACATCACTCCATGATTGTCCGTTTAAGCGGACAAATTGTTGTCATAAACTTGTCTCCCCTCCGTATACATAGAAGTAAAAACGGAGAAGGCTGCTACCGCCGCCCTATCGAAAACGCTTGAGGAGGAATTGACAAATGAAACCGTATCAATGGACAAGGCTCGCCGCTGTAACCGGGATTGGCGCCGTCATGCTGGTGGCTTCCGGCTGCTCGCTTTTAAAGACAAAAGAACAGTCCAAGCAGATCGATCCTCCGCCGACTGGGGCGGACGCTCTGGCAACCAGCGCTAAAGCTTCCGGCATCACGATTACCAATCCGATGCAGGTGACCATCTACGCCAAGGATGAGAAAGGCTTCGTTGCTCCGATCGCCATCCAGGTCGAAAAAACAGAAAGCGCCGCCAAGCGCTCGCTGGAGTATATGGTCGACGGCGGTCCCTCAAGCGGACACCTGCCCGCCGGCTTCACCAGCCTGCTGCCGAAAGGCACCGAGGTCAAAGGAATCAGCATCAAAGATAAACTCGCTACTGTAGATTTCTCCAAATCGTTCACAGATTATAACCTGCAGGATGAGCGGAAAATACTGGAAGCGGTCACCTGGACACTGACGGGCTTTAGCACCGTGGAAAAGGTTCAAATCCGCGTAGAAGGCAAGGCGCTCAAGGAAATGCCGGTCGGTGGCACACCGCTCGATGAACCGCTTAGCCGAGCGATGGGGATCAATCTGGAGAAGCCCGAAAGCGTGGAGTTCGGCCAATCTACACCGGTGACGCTGTATTTCTTAAATCAGAATCAGGCGGATTATAAATATTACGTGCCGGTCACGCGGCTCATTAAGCGGACGGATAATGTGGCTGAAGCGGTAGTGCAGCAGCTGATTGCCGGACCGGATCAGAAAAAAGGCTTGTTCGCCGTCATGACCCCGGGGGCGGAGCTGCTCAAGATCAGCAAGGCGGACGATTTAATTACGGTCAACTTCTCTGATAAAATGCTCGGCCCAGACAAAAAAGCGCCAGCCGAAGCGCTCCGTTCCGTGGTGCTGTCCCTGACGGAAAATGCGGGTGCCGCCTCCAAGGTGCAAATTCTCGTCAACGGCGACGCCAAGGTGAGCACGACCGAGAACGAAAGCTACGCTAAGCCGGTTACACGGCCGGCGACAGTAAACCAAATCAAGAGCTAATGAATTGCAGCTTTGGCAACGCCCCTTTTCGCAGCCGATCTCGCAAGACCCCCGCTGCCGAAAAGGGGTGTTTGGTTTTCCATAATTGCTCTGGTACAATGGGAAACGACTGAAGCAATTACGTATAGGAGGCAGCGAACTATTCATGAGAAACGACGGAAGAGCGGCCGATCAGGCCCGTCCTATAAAAATTACGACGAACTACAACAAGCATGCGGAAGGCTCGGTGCTTATCGAGGTGGGCGATACGAAGGTCATCTGCACGGCGACGGTGGAGGAGCGGGTGCCGCCGTTTATGAAAGGGCAGGGCAAGGGCTGGGTCACCGCTGAGTATTCCATGCTGCCTAGAGCGACCTCGGTGCGTAACCAGCGGGAAGCGGCCAAAGGAAAGCTCGGCGGCAGGACGATGGAAATCCAGCGGTTGATCGGACGGGCGCTGCGCTCGGTTGTGAACCTGGAGGCGCTGGGCGAGCGCTCCATCACACTTGACTGCGATGTCATCCAAGCTGATGGCGGGACTCGGACGACCTCCATCACCGGCGCTTTTGTAGCGATGGCGATCGCCATCGACAAGCTCTCCAAGGATCGCAATTTATCCCGTTTTCCTATTACTGATTTTCTAGGCTCGATCAGTGTCGGCATTATTCAAGACAAGGCCCTTTTGGATTTAAATTATGAAGAGGATTCCAAAGCGAAAGTGGATATGAACGTCGTCATGACAGGCAGCGGCAAATTCGTTGAGGTGCAGGGCACCGGCGAAGAGGCGCCATTCTCCCGCCAGGAGCTGGACACGCTGCTGGCGCTGGCCGAGACCGGGATTGCCGCGATGGTACGCGAGCAAGAGCAAGCCCTGGGGCCGATTGCCGACCGTATCAAGGGGGCTGCTGCACATGCCGCTTCTCGGTCCTGAGGTCCTGATTGCGACCCGCAATGCAGGCAAGGTAAAAGAATTTGTGCCGATGTTTGAGGCGAAGGGAATCGCCGTGAAAAGCCTGCTCGATTACCCGGAGCTGCCGGACATCGTAGAGGACGGCGACACGTTCGCGGCGAACGCGCTGATCAAGGCCCGTACGATTGCTGAGCGGCTGGGCGTTCCGGTCGTGGCGGACGATTCCGGCCTGTGCGTCGATCGGCTTGGCGGCGCGCCCGGCGTTTATTCCGCCCGCTATGCCGGCGAGCCCTCGAACGATGCGGCCAACAACCGCAAGCTGCTTGAGGAGCTGGCCAAGGTCGAGGCGGATGCAGCGCTGCAGGATGGCAGTGACGCACGCGGCTTAAGCCCGGCGCGCTTTGTGTGCGCCATGGCGCTGGTGGACGCGGAGGGCCGCGTCGTCGCAGAAGCGGAAGGCGCCTGCGAGGGCGTCATCATCGGCGAGCCGAGAGGGGAGCGCGGCTTCGGCTACGATCCGCTGTTCTACATCCCGGAGCTCGGGCAGACGATGGCGGAGCTGACGCTGGAAGCGAAAAATGAGCGGAGCCATCGCGGTCAAGCGATCCGCAGGCTGTGGGAAGCCTTATCCTAAAACGAAGACGGGACGGCGCCGGAGATGATCACTCCGGACGCCGCCCCGTCCTTTTCGTCTTAGCGGATGGCCACCTTATAGGTGCGCAGCCAAGTATCGACTTGGGCTAAATAAGCGAAGAGCTGAGGGCCGGTCATGAGCTGGCCGAACCATGGGAGGTTGAATTGGCCGTTGTCGTTTTCGGCGAGCGCTCGGATTTTGGCCACATCGATAAACTGCAGCAGCGGCGACGAGCTGTCGTTTAGAATCTCGAGGACCCACGAACGGACCGCAGCCAAATAGTTCGGGTTGTGCGTTTTCGGATATGGGCTTTTCTTGCGAGTCAGCACATCTTCCGGCAGCACGCCGCGAAGCGCTTTGCGCAAAATGCCCTTTTCCCGATCGCCGGCCGTTTTGACCTCCCAAGGGATGTTCCAGACGTACTCCACTAAGCGGTGGTCGCAGAACGGAACGCGTACCTCGAGCCCGACCGCCATGCTCATCCGGTCCTTCCGGTCAAGCAGCGTCGGCATGAACCGCGTAATGTTGAGGTAAGACATTTCCCTCATGCGGTTCTGCTGCGCATTTTCGCCGGCCAGCCGCGGCACCTCGGACAGCGCTTGACGATAGCGCTCCTGCACGTACTGCTCCGGCTTCACCCAATCGATCAGCTCGGGAGACAGCAGATTCACCCGATCGCGGGTCGCGAGCGCCCAAGGGAACGTCTGCGCGTTCAGCGACTCCTCCCGGTGAAACCACGGATAGCCGCCGAAGATTTCGTCCGCCGCTTCGCCGGAAATCGCCACCGTGGCCTCCTTCTTGATTTCACGGCAGAACAAATACAGCGACCCGTCCACGTCGGCCATGCCGGGCATGTCGCGGGCGTAGACGCCGGTCTTCAGCGCCTCTACGAGCTCGGGGGTATCGAACTCAAACGAATGGTGCACCGTGCCCAGATGCTCCGTCATTCGTTTAATCCACGGCGCGTCGGAGTTCGGCTGGAACACGTTAGCTTTAAAATGCTTATCGTTGTCTACATAGTCAATAGAGTATGTGTGCAGTGTGCCAAGCCCTAGCTCATTGTAATATTGGGCGGCAAACGAGGTCAGCGCGCTGGAATCCAGCCCGCCGGACAGCAGCGTGCAAATGGGTACGTCGGAAGCGAGCTGGCGAATGACCGTATCCTTCAGCAGATCATGAACCTTGGCGGCAGTCGTTTCGACATCATCCTCGTGCGGCTTGCTCTCGAGCTTCCAGTACGCCCGGATCTGAATCCCGTTGGCATCCATCAGCATGCAGTGGCCAGGCTTCAGCTCGCTTAAATTTTTGTACACCCCGTGTCCTGGCGTGCGCGCCGGTCCCACGGCAAAAATTTCGGCGAGACCCTCGCCGCTGATTTGCGCGGGGAAGTCGGGATGTGCCAAAATCGCTTTCGGCTCGGAGCCGAACAAGAGCCGGCCGTCCTGATAAGAATAAAAGAACGGCTTCACGCCAAGCCGGTCCCGCACCAGAAAGAGCGACTGCTCCTCATCGTTCCAGACAGCAAAGGCGAAGATGCCGTTCAAACGGTCCACGCATGCCCGGCCCCATTCGATATAAGAGGCCAGGAGCACCTCGGTATCGCAGGTGGTTTGAAACTTGTGGCCCCGCAGCTCCAGCTCCTTTTTCAGCTCTGGGGCGTTATAAAGCTCGCCGTTATAGACGATCGCGAACGTATTCTCGCCGGCTTTACGGATCATCGGCTGTGCGCCGTTAGCCGGGTCCATGACGCTGAGGCGGCGATGGCCGAGGGCGCAGCGGGGGGTAATCCAGGTTCCGGAGGCATCGGGACCGCGAAGGGAGAGCGTCTCCGTCATATTTTCAAGAATGGACGGAAACTGGGTTAAGTCTTTGTGCCAATCAATCCATCCAGTAATTCCACACATAGCCTTCATCCTCTCTGGTCAAAAATCGGCGAGTTGGCAACAATAGAAAGACAAGCCTTGCAGTCAGTCGGCTGCATGATGATACAGGGTATGCGCCCATGGCATTGAAAATGTCTGTCCGTTCGGCAGCGCGGCTGAAAAACTTGGCGAATAAATGGACAAACGGTCGAAGAAAAGTTACACTATCAGATGGGACCGTTGGAAACATTTACACAAAGACTTAGGAACCATGTATAGAAAAGGCTGGTTTTGTCCAACTCTAACCGTAACAGAGCGCGATACTGGCAGCCGATGAATCGAAAGGTGGTCACATTTATGAAGAAAGCTATTTACGAGCAGCAAAAGGAATATAAAGAAGCGAAAGAGCACTTCGAGACCGTGAATAAAGAGTTCGAGAAGAAGCTGGCCGCCACCAAGAAGCTGGGTACAGTAAACCAGGAATCGATGGAGCAGCTAGTTGAAAATACAGGTCTTCACGACGCGCTGAACCGCCTGGGCGCTGCCGAAGCGGCGCTGCTGAAGTGGTCTCACGAGATGATCCAGAACGAGAAGGATTATCTGCAAAATAAAGATGCCGTTGACCGGATGTACGCCTTTATCGACAAAAACCCGTACATCAAATCGCAGCTCATTCAAGCCGCGATGAAAATGGACTAATCCAGCGTAACGCATCCCCGAAACCATTGTTTCGGGTTTTTTCTTTTGGCTGCATCCGTAGGGCGAAGCGTTTTCAATTCGCCGGACGGACGCTAATGTCAAATTTTGCTTTCAACGTGTATTTCGGGTACACTGGCTTTCATAGAAGTGGTTTGCAGGAAAGGCGGTGTTTTATGATGGAACAGCCGAATGATAACGTGATTCTTTTCCCGAAAACCGTCGAGTACTACCAGTTCGAGCTGACCCGGCTGCTGGAAGCGGAGCGGTATAGCGAAGCGATTCAGACGCTGAGGTTTTTGCTGGCTTGCAGATCGGATGACCAGCGGGCCCGGGAGGAATGGCAGTCGCTCCTGGACTGGCTGCAGATGATGTTTCCCGACTTGGCCTTGGAGCTACCATATGACACGGAGGACGACGACAGCGAGGTTGACCTGCTCAAGCAGCACCTACTGGCCAAGACAGAGCTGACGCCCGAATACGCCGAGCGGCTGCTGAGCAGCTTGTTCGAGCAGCATGCGGTCGATAAGCAGCTGCTGGCGCTAGACCAGCTGGCTTTTATTGAGCACCCGGGGATTGACGATGCGCTGATCCGCTTTTTGTCGACGCCTGCCCTTCATCCGTTGATTCAATTCCGAACGCTCCAGACGCTGAAAAAAAGAGGCGCCGCCGGTACGCTGCTGCTAACCAAGAACGGGGAGCCGACGGAGATCGAGATCGAGGACACGCCGTCCGGCTTTGATGAGTTCCCTTCGCAAATTCAAGAGATAATAAAGCGTGTGCAGGAAATTAGCGAGACGCAGCACCCGGCTTTGGCTTATTTTGCGGAAGAGACGTGGAACGAGTTTTTGGCGTTTATTTACGGCACCTCCGCCTATCGACAGATGCTGAAGCAGGATTCGGCCTATGTCGACGTTTGGGCCGCGGCGCTGCACCTGACTCTGCTGGAGCGCGTGTTCGACGGGGGGGATAAGGAGGAGCTTCAGGAGCTGTATGGAATCACAGGCGAGATGGCGTTTCAATGGGAGCAGGCGTATCGGATGATGCAGCAGTTCGCGCATATAGTGTTTTCAAGAAAAGGCTGAGCCGTCGCGGGTTTCCAGTTTCACTTTGCGTTTCCAAGACCGTAGTCTTGAAAACGTAAACTTTTATGGTTATAATAGAATGGTTATTTGACTGTGCGGGACATGTTCGTTTCCGTCCCCGCCGCATCACGACAAATTTGTTATGGATAATTTTTGGAGGGGAAAGCATAAAATGAAAGCAAGCTGGGAAAAGATAGAGAAGAACGTTGGAGTTCTTGATATTGAAGTGGACGCAGATCAAGTTGCAGATGCATTGGACAAGGCGTTCAAGAAAGTCGTAGCCAAGGTTAACGTACCAGGCTTCCGTAAAGGCAAAGTACCTCGCGCGATTTTTGAATCCAAATTTGGCGTGGAAAGCTTGTACCAAGACGCGCTTGACATCATCGTACCTGATGCTTATATGGCAGCAGTTCGCGAAACGTCCATCGAGCCGGTTGACCGTCCTGAAGTGGATGTAGAGCAGTTTGGCAAAGGTCAAGTTCTGAAGTTCAAAGCGAAAGTGGTTGTGAAGCCGGAAGTTGAGCTGGGCGACTACAAAGGCATCGAAGTAGAAGAAACCGAAGCTGTAGTATCCGCTGAAGAAGTGAACGCTGAGCTGGAAAGACTGCAAAAGCGTCACGCTGAGCTGATTCCAGTAGAAGAAGGCGCAGCTGAGAACGGCGATATGGTATCGATCGACTTCGAAGGCTTTGTAGACGGCGTACCATTCGAAGGCGGCAAAGCGGAGAGATATTCTCTGGAGCTGGGCTCCAACAGCTTTATCCCAGGCTTCGAAGAGCAAGTAGTAGGCCTCGAGAAGGACGGCGAGAAAGACATTACCGTTACTTTCCCTGAGAACTACCACGCGGAAGAGCTGAAAGGCAAAGAAGCGGTATTCAAGATCAAGCTGCATGACATCAAGCGCAAGAACCTGCCTGCACTCGACGATGAGTTTGCTAAAGACGTTAGCGAATTCGAAACACTTGACGAGTACAAAGCCGACCTCGAAAGCAAGCTGAAGGAGCGCAAGCAAGCTGAGAATACTCGCGCTAAAGAAGCGGCTGTTGTTGAGAAAGTAGCTGCATCGGCACAAGTGGAAATTCCAGAAGTGATGATCAACGAAGAAGCGGAGCAAATGGTGAAGGAATTCGAAAACCGTCTGCGCTCGCAAGGCATGAACATCGAAATGTACTACCAGTTCACTGGCCAAAACGCAGAAGCTCTCAAAGCCCAAATGCACGACGATGCTGTACAGCGCGTTCGCAACAACCTGGTGCTTGAAGCCATTGCTAAAGCAGAGAACATCGTAGCTACTGAAGAAGAAATCAATGCTGAGCTGCAAAACTTGGCACAAATGTACGGCCGTTCCGCTGCTGAAATTCACAGCATTTTTGCACAGAACGGTAACCTGGGTGCACTGGTTCAAGACATCCTGTCCCGCAAAACCGTAGCATTCCTGGTTGAAAACAGCAAATCGGTTGCAAGCGCCGTTTAATTTCAAAAGGCGTCATATACAGACAAAGGCACGTGTACTTGCATGCGTGCCTTTGTTTTACCTTTAGATGCCCAAGAGAGTCGCAGCGACCCACATAAGCAAGACGGTTTTAACTGTAGGTGGAAGTACATAAGAATGACATAAGCGGTACATAAGTAATACATATTGCAGTGCAACGTTACATAAGCGTTACATAAGGTCGTATAAGCAGTACATAGGAAATGTGCGTTTGATTCGAAAAAGTGCTACAATTAGGCTGTAACACTCTTGCTTTGCATTCTTGTTGTAAAGGGGTTGGAACGATGAGTCTGGTACCTATGGTTGTGGAACAGGAAGGCCGCGGCGAGCGCTCGTATGATATTTACTCGCGTTTGCTTAAAGATCGCATTATTTTTCTGGGCAGCGCGATCGATGATGACGTCGCCAACCTGATCATTGCTCAGCTGCTGTTTTTGGCGGCGCAGGATTCAGAGAAGGATATTCACTTGTACATTAACTCCCCCGGCGGTTCGGTCACTGCGGGCATGGGTATATATGATACAATGCAATTCATCAAGCCGGATGTTTCCACGATCTGCGTCGGCATGGCAGCGAGCATGGGTTCCTTGCTTCTGACAGCGGGAGCCAAGGGCAAGCGCTTTGCACTGCCGAACAGTGAAGTAATGATTCACCAACCGTTGGGCGGCGTTCGCGGGCAAGCGTCCGACATTAAGATTCACGCGGATTGGATTATTAAGACCAAGCAGAAGCTGAATCAGATTTATGTGGAGCGCACAGGTCAAGCGTATGAGAAGATCGAGCGCGACACCGACCGTGATAATTTTTTGAGCGCCGAAGAAGCGAAGGAATACGGGCTCATTGATGCGGTTATCACTCGCAGCGACTTGAAATAGAAAAGGAGTGATCCCATGTTTAAATTTAACGACGAAAAAGGTCAGCTGAAGTGCTCCTTCTGCGGCAAGTCGCAGGAGCAGGTACGCAAGCTGGTAGCCGGACCCGGCGTATATATATGCGATGAGTGTATTGAGCTTTGTACGGAAATCGTCGAGGAGGAATTGGGTCACGAGGAAGAGCTTGACCTGAAGGACGTTCCGAAGCCGAAGGAAATCCGCAACATTCTTGATCAATATGTCATCGGCCAAGAGCAAGCGAAGAAATCGCTGTCTGTAGCGGTGTATAACCACTACAAGCGGATCAATTCCCAGCAGGGCAAGACAGAGGAAGTCGAGCTGCAAAAGTCGAACATCGTTCTCGTTGGACCGACAGGTAGCGGTAAGACGCTTCTGGCGCAAACGCTGGCCAAAATTCTCAACGTGCCTTTTGCCATTGCGGACGCCACTTCTTTGACAGAAGCCGGTTACGTAGGGGAAGACGTAGAGAACATCCTGCTGAAGCTGATCCAAGCGGCCGACTATGATGTAGAGAAGGCTGAACGCGGCATTATTTATATCGATGAGATCGATAAAGTAGCCCGCAAATCGGAGAATCCGTCGATCACTCGCGATGTCTCCGGTGAAGGCGTACAGCAAGCGCTCCTGAAAATTCTTGAAGGTACGGTTGCATCCGTTCCTCCGCAAGGCGGACGCAAGCATCCACATCAGGAATTCATTCAGATCGATACCACGAACATTCTGTTCATTTGCGGCGGTGCATTTGATGGATTGGAGCAAATCATCAAGCGCCGGATCGGGAAGAAGGTTATTGGCTTCGGTACGGACGGCCACAAAGCCGATCTCAAGCCAGGCGAATACTTATCTCTTGTTCTGCCGGAAGACTTGCTCAAATTCGGTTTGATCCCTGAATTTGTAGGCCGTTTGCCGGTTATCTCGACACTGGAGCCGTTGGATGAGGCTGCCCTTGTTCGCATTCTCACCGAGCCTAAGAACGCCCTCGTCAAGCAGTACCAGAAGCTGCTGGAGATGGATAACGTAACGCTCGAATTCGAGGCGGAAGCGCTCGAAGAGATCGCGAAGGAAGCCATCAAGCGGAACACTGGTGCAAGGGGATTGCGTGCCATCATCGAAGGCATTATGCTCGAAGTGATGTACGAAGCGCCATCCCGCACGGAAACGTCCAAGTGCATCGTGAACAAGGAGGCGGTCCAAGCGAAGATCGCTCCGCCGATTGTTACGCTGGATGCCAGTGCGGTAAAGAAGAAAGAAGAAAGCGCGTAAGCTTATCATAGTTAACCAAGCAACCTCCAATCCGCTGCCGGTCCTTCGATTTTGGAAGGAACCCGGCACTGGAGCGGAGGATGTTTGGTATCAAGGCTAAATTTGCTGTAGGGGAGAGAAGAATACACATGTTTCACAGAACGGAAACGATTCCGGTCAAGGTGGGCAATCTAACCATTGGCGGCAGCAACGAAGTGATCATTCAGAGCATGTGTACGACCAAGACGGCGGACGTCAAGGCAACCGTGGCGGAAATTCACCGCCTCGAGGAAGCCGGCTGCCAAATTGTTCGGGTGACGGTCAATAATAAGGAAGCCGCTGAAGCGATCAAGGAAATCAAGCGTCAAATCTCGATTCCACTTGTAGCGGACATTCATTTTGACCACCGCTTGGCTTTGATGGCGATCGAGAACGGCATAGACAAGGTCCGAATTAATCCAGGCAACATTGGCCGCCGCGAGAAGGTGGAGGCGGTCGTGAAAGCCTGCAAGGAGCGGGGAATCCCGATCCGCATCGGCGTCAACGCCGGCTCGCTGGAGAATCACTTGCTCGAGAAATATGGATACCCGACGCCGGAAGCGATGGTGGAAAGCGCGCTGTATCATATCAACATTCTCGAAGAGCTGGATTTCAGGGACATTATCGTATCGCTGAAAGCCTCGGATGTGCCTATGGCTATTGCTGCGTACACCAAAGCAGCGGCTACGTTCCGATATCCACTGCACCTCGGCATCACCGAAGCGGGAACGTTGTTTTCCGGGACGGTCAAGAGTGCTGCTGGGCTCGGTGCACTGCTGAGCATGGGGATCGGCTCGACCATCCGCATCTCGCTGAGCGCGGATCCGGTCGAAGAGGTTAAGGTATGTCGCGAACTGCTGAAGTCGTTTGGCCTTATCACCAATGCGGCAACGCTGGTGTCATGCCCAACGTGCGGACGTCTTGACATCGATTTGTTCTCGATCGCCAACGAAGTCGAGGAGTATATTTCCAAGCTGAAGGTACCGATCAAGGTGTCGGTGCTCGGATGTGCGGTGAATGGCCCTGGGGAGGCTCGCGAAGCCGATATCGGCATTGCCGGTGCCCGAGGTGAGGGCATGCTGTTCCGGTACGGGGAAATGATCCGTAAGGTACCGGAAGCAGAACTGCTCGCAGAGCTGAAGAAAGAGATTGATATCATTGTAGATCATTTTGATAAAACCGGAGAAATTCCTGGGCGCAAGCATCACGCTGGCGCGTCGCATTAACATAGAGAAGCCCGTAACGGCCTAAGCTGAGCTCAGACCATTACGGGCTTTTTTGCGCTTCTTATTACAGTGCAGGGGCTTCCATGTTCATGAATGTTTTCCACTCTTCACGGGCGGGGCCATAGACGCCAGGCACGACCAGGCCGGCTTGGCGCATCAAAACGGTCATTTGACCGCGGTGATGGGTTTGATGGGAGATGAGCAGCTCCAAGGTCAGTCCGTTCGGCCAAGATTGGCCGTACATATCCTTGACTTCCAGCAGCGTTTGATCCGTCCATTGCGACTGAACCGCTTCAAGAAGGGCGTTCGTCGTTTTAGCGTATTGGTCCGCGATTTCCTTGGCTGTGGCTGGAATCGGCTCAGAAGGCTCCGGTTCTTCCAGCTTTAAGCCAGTGCGGGACACCATTTCTTGAATGACGGTAACCAGATGCCACGCGATCCGGCCCAACGTCCGGTCCTGCGGTGATACTTCTTGAGCAAGGGAAGCGTCCGTTAGCGTGTTGAAAATGCGCTGTGTTTGGCCGCATTCCTGCTTCCACGATACTGCAAAGTCATCAATGCTTGTAAACATGGTAAATTCCTCCTTAAATTGGCATTAAGTATGTATTCGACATCGAACACATGATCCCTTCTTCGTATCGCGAATAAAAACAAAACATCCAACAAATAACAATGGATGTGGGTCGAAATCGCCCGTACAAGTTGCAACGTAGGAGGATGAACGCGTGAGAAAAGCTTGGATATGGGCAACAACAACTGTACTTCTGTTCGGTCTGACGCTGCAGTCTGCCTGGGCAAGCGAAGAGCCGGAAGCGAAAAAGCAAATTGCGGTCGTGATCGACGATTTTGGCAACAGCATGCAAGGAACGGAGCAGATGCTGGAGCTGCCGATTCCGTTTGCCGCGGCGGTGATGCCGTTTCTGCCCACGACCAAACGAGATGCGGAGCAAGCGCATCGGCTAGGCAAAGAAGTGCTGCTGCATTTGCCCATGGAGCCGAATGCCGGCAAGCCGGAATGGCTGGGTCCGGGGGCCATCACCACCCGCCTATCCGATGAAGAGATCCGTAAGCGGGTGAACGCAGCTATTGATGATGTGCCGTATGCCGTAGGCATCAACAACCATATGGGCTCCAAGGTCACGGCTAACGAACGGATCATGCGCATTGTCATTTCCGTCTGCAAGGAACGAAACTTATTTTTTCTCGACAGCCGGACGACGCACAAAAGTGTGATCAAAAAGCTGGCGAACGAGCTGCAAGTGCCGACCGCGGAAAATCACATTTTTATGGACGACGTGTACACCCGCAGCCATATCGCCAAACAAGCGATCAAGGTACAAAAGCATGTGAAGACGCACCCCGTTACCGTTCTGATCGGACATGTCGGCCCTCCTGGCAAGCTTACCGCAGACGTGCTCAAGCATGAGATCCCGACGCTTCAGCAGCTTGGGGCGGAGTTTGTACCAGTCTCACAGCTGGTGAGATGAATACACGTTAGGAAGACCGCTCCGCAAAGGCAGCGGTCTTATTGTTGTTGTTGCTGCTGAGACATATACTGCTTGACGCCGTCAGCAATCTTAGCGGCAATGGACCATTGCATGTCCTGCTTTTGCAGCATAGCGCGATCCTGAGCATTGGTCAGAAAGCCCATTTCAACGATCACAGCTGGCACCTTCGTATGTCTCAAGATGTAATACTTCTTCCCCATCATCACAGGCTCTTCAGTCGTGCCATAGAGCGGATTGAGCGCCGTCTGAAGTGCGATGGCCAGTTGCTTGCTCTGTTCATTTTTTTGATGAATGATCAAGGGCCCGCGTTTGCCGGATCTCCGTGCGGAGTTGATGTGGAGGCTAAGCAGCATTTTAGGCTTAACCTCGTTTGCCAGATGGCTGCGCTGAGCCAGATCCTTTACATGCCTTGAACGGCTGCGGAGCCACAAATTTTCGCTGCTGAGCGCATAATCTCCGCTGCGATTCAGGAGCACGCAGTAGCCTCTTTTTCGAAGCGTCTCGTAAGTTTTTTGTGCGATGGCCAGATTGATGTCTTTTTCCAGCACGTCACCGTATACAGTCCCGCTGTCAATGCCGCCATGTCCGACATCGAGCAGCACATCGACATTTGCGATCGCCGGATGATCCGCACGAATTTCAGGCAGCAGAAAGGATTCAAAATCAGAGTCAGGGGAGGCGGCAGAGCGCCCTTGAGCCGATGAAGTAGGACTAACCAGCATTCCCGCCATCAGCAGTAGGAAAAGAACAGCCTTTGTTTTCATCAATCGCCGGTTCAATGGCATGCACTCCTTTTTCGAACAACAAGCTCGTCTTTATCATCCCCCAAAAAGTTTCTAACCCTTTAGCGATTAATGCTACCAATGGAGGGCAATACTACCAAATATATAGATTTTGGCTTGCAGCCGCGGCCTGGATGGAGAAACAGCCGGCTGTGAGCATCATGGAGGTTGACAGGTTATGAGCATAAGCGTGATTTTAATGGTAATCCAGCTGTTTTTTGCGATTGTGATTGGTATGTATTTTTGGAATTTGCTGCGCAATCAGCAGACCAACCGTTCGGCGGTCGACAAGGAGTCGAAGAAGGAGCTGGAGAAGCTTCGGAAGCTGCGCTCCATCTCGCTGAACAAACCGCTTGCCGAGAAGACACGGCCTTCTTCCATGGATGATATCGTCGGTCAAAAAGAAGGGCTCCGCGCGCTGAAAGCCGCTCTATGCGGAGGCAATCCGCAGCATGTCATTATTTACGGCCCGCCGGGCGTAGGCAAAACCGCTGCCGCCCGCGTCATTTTGGAGGAAGCGAAGAAAAATCCGGAATCGCCATTCCGCCCGGATGCGAAGTTTACCGAGATTGATGCCACAACCGCCCGTTTTGACGAACGCGGCATTGCGGACCCGCTGATCGGCTCCGTGCACGACCCGATTTATCAAGGGGCTGGAGCGATGGGCGTTGCGGGTATTCCTCAACCGAAGCTGGGGGCAGTGACCAAGGCGCATGGCGGTATTTTGTTTATTGATGAAATCGGGGAATTGCACCCGCACCAGATGAATAAATTATTAAAGGTACTCGAAGATCGTAAGGTGTTTTTGGAAAGTGCCTACTATAACTCGGAAGATACCAATATTCCAAGCTACATTCACGATGTATTCCAAAATGGCCTGCCCGCGGACTTCCGCTTAGTAGGCGCAACAACCCGCAACCCGCAGGACATTCCACCGGCGATTCGGTCCCGGTGTATGGAAATCTTTTTCCGCCCGCTGCTGCCGGATGAAATTGCGATGATCGCCTCCAAAGCGCTGAAGAAAATTGGTTTTCCCGAGCAGTCGCCGGCTATCGATGTGGTGAAAAAGTACGCAACTAACGGGCGCGAAGCCGTCAACATTATTCAGCTGGCGGCCGGGATGGCCTTAACCGATCAGCGCAGGGAAGTATCGGAAGCGGACATTGAGTGGGTGGTCAACAGCTCGCAAATTCCGCCGCGGCCGGAGAAAAAAATTCATCAACAGCCAGAAGTCGGGCTTGTCAACGGCTTGGCCGTTTATGGACCGAATATGGGGATGCTGTTGGAAATCGAAGTTACAGCCATACCGGTTATTCAACCCGGTACCGGACAGTTCACGATCACTGGGGTAGTCGACGAGGAGGAAATGGGCGGCGGCTCCCGCACGCTGCGTCGCAAAAGCATGGCGCGCGGCTCGGTGGAGAATGTGCTGACCGTGCTGCGCAGGCTCGGCGTCAATCCTTACAACTATGATTTGCACATCAACTTTCCGGGCGGAATCCCGATTGACGGCCCGTCCGCAGGGATTTCCATGGCGGTAGCGATTACTTCCGCGATCAAACAGATTCCGGTGGATAATCATATCGCGATGACCGGGGAAATCAGCATCCATGGCAAAGTGAAGCCGGTTGGAGGCGTCATTGCCAAGGTAGAGGCGGCCTTCCAAGCCGGAGCGACCAAGGTGCTGATTCCGAAGGAAAATTGGCAGGAAATTTTTGCAGGCTTAAACGGTCTCGAGGTTGTTCCTGTCGATTGTATCGAGGAGGCTCTGTTTCAATCGCTGGGTCTGGAGTTTACCCGTTCCAGCGATCCGCTGCTGCTTCCTCAAGATTCCGTTACCGCTGCCTCCGTCACCGTACTGCACGCCGACGCGCTCGAATAGAGCTCGCGGCGTTTTCTTTTTCACGGGTAAATAGGCGGTTTTGCAGTCAAGGGGCCTCATTGGTGTTTTGAATTTAATTTTGCTAAAATGGTTATCACAGTATGTAAGTCTAGTCTGGAGGTGCTCGAAAGTGGGACCGAGCAAACAAAAGGTGCGCCGCTTGCCGCTGCTTCCGTTACGGGGGCTGCTAGTGTATCCCAGCATGGTGCTGCATTTGGATGTAGGCAGAGAGAAGTCTGTGCGGGCACTGGAAAAAGCCATGGTCGACGACAGCATGATCCTGCTTTGTTCGCAATCGGAAGTCAATATTGAGGAGCCGAAGACGGAAGATATTTACCGCATTGGTACGATTGCCAAAGTACGCCAGATGCTGAAGCTTCCTAACGGCACGATTCGCGTGCTGGTGGAAGGGGTCATGCGGGCGGAAATTACGGAGTTTCTCGTCAATGACGAATATTACGAGGTTTCGGTGAAAGAGCTGCCGGAGCAGGGAACATCCGATCCCGAGATCGATGCCCTCATGAGGACGGTATTAAGCCAGTTCGAGCATTATATCAACCTTTCCAAGAAGGTAACGCCGGAGACGCTGGCCGCCGTGTCGGATATCGATGAGCCGGGGCGTCTGGCCGATGTCATTTGCAGTCATCTATCGTTGAAAATAAAGGATAAGCAAGAAATTTTGGAAACCGTCGATGTTCGGGAGCGGCTGGAGAAGCTGCTGAGCATTTTGAACAACGAACGGGAAGTGCTGGAGCTGGAGCGCAAGATCAGCCAACGCGTCAAAAAGCAGATGGAGAAGACGCAGAAGGAATACTACTTGCGTGAGCAGATGAAAGCCATCCAGAAGGAGCTCGGAGACAAGGAAGGCCGTGCAGGTGAAGTAGATGAGCTGAGAAATCAGCTGGCGGAAACGCAGGTGCCGGAGAAGGTCAAAGAGAAGATCGAGAAAGAAATCGATCGACTGGAGAAAATGCCGGCGACCTCTGCCGAAGGCTCTGTCATTCGGAATTACATCGACTGGCTGCTGGCGCTCCCATGGTCCTCCTCTTCGGAAGACGATCTGGATATTGCTAAGGCGGAAGAGATTCTGAACGAGGATCACTACGGTCTGGAGAAGCCGAAGGAACGCGTGCTGGAATACTTGGCCGTGCAAAAGCTGGTGAAAAAGCTCAAGGGGCCGATTCTCTGCTTGGTCGGGCCTCCGGGTGTGGGGAAAACCTCGATCGCTCGCTCCATCGCAAGGTCCATGGGACGGGAATTCGTTCGAATTTCGCTCGGCGGCGTCCGGGATGAAGCCGAGATTCGCGGGCATCGCCGGACGTATGTCGGTGCCATGCCGGGCCGGATCATCCAAGGCATGAAGACGGCGGGCACGAACAATCCGGTGTTCCTGCTCGATGAGATCGACAAGATGGCGATGGATTTCCGCGGCGATCCGGCCTCAGCCCTGCTTGAGGTACTGGATCCGGAGCAAAACAGCACGTTCAGCGACCATTATGTCGAGGTTCCTTTTGACCTCTCGAATGTCATGTTCGTAACGACCGCGAATGCGGTGCATAACATTCCCCGGCCGCTGCTTGACCGGATGGAAGTGCTCTACATTCCGGGCTATACCGAGATCGAGAAGCTGCATATCGCCCGCAACTACTTGCTGCCGAAGCAGCAGCGCGATCACGGGCTGGAAGAAGGCCAGCTCGTCGTCAATGAAGCAGCGCTGATGCGGACCGTGAGAGAGTATACACGCGAAGCCGGCGTTCGAAACCTGGAGCAGCAGATCTCTTCGATTTGCCGCAAAGCGGCGAAGCAGGTGGTTGGTGGAACTGGCGCAGTTGAGGTAACGGCTGACAACTTGAAAGAGTTCCTGGGTCAACCGAAGTTCCGCTTCGGAATGGCGGAGGAGCGCGATCAGGTCGGCGCTGTCACGGGCCTGGCATGGACCGAGGTCGGCGGCGATACACTGGTGATCGAAGTCACCGTGATGCAGGGCAACGGAAAGCTGACCTTAACAGGGAAGCTGGGCGATGTGATGAAGGAGTCGGCGCAGGCCGCCTTCAGCTATACCCGTTCCCGCGCGGAGCACTTTGGCATTCAGCCGGACTTCCATGAGAAGTTCGATATTCATATTCATATCCCGGAAGGCGCGATTCCTAAGGACGGACCGTCTGCGGGCATCACGATGGGGACGGCGCTCATCTCCGCGCTGACCAATATCCCGGTCTCGCGTCACGTAGCGATGACAGGCGAGATTACGCTGCGCGGTCGGGTGCTCCCGATCGGCGGGCTCAAGGAGAAGGCCATGGCGGCGCATCGCGCAGGCATTCGCACCGTCATTTTGCCGAAGGATAACGAGAAAGACATTGAAGAAATCCCCGAAAGCGTCCGCAGCGAGCTGCGTTTTATCCCGGTGTCACACATGGATGAAGTGCTGGAGCATGCGCTGGTTAAACCGGTAGGGGTGTAAAGAAAGTGTGGAAATGACATGAAGGTCAATCAAGCTGAATTCATTATCAGCGCGGTTGGTCCGAATCAGTATCCTGAAGGCGCCTTGCCGGAGATTGCTCTGGCAGGGCGTTCGAATGTCGGCAAATCGTCGCTGATCAATCGGATGATCAACCGCAAGAACTTGGCGCGGACCAGCTCCAAGCCGGGCAAGACACAGCAGTTGAACTATTATTTAATCAATAAGGATTTGCACTTCGTTGATTTGCCTGGCTATGGCTATGCTCAGGTATCCAAGTCGAAGCGGGAGGTATGGGGCAAGTTCATCGAGGACTACTTGCTGCGGCGTGAACACCTCAAGCTGGTGCTGCTGATCATCGATCTTCGCCATCCTCCATCGAAGGATGACATCGCGATGTATGACTGGCTAAAGCATAACGGCGTGCCGATCTGCGTCGTCACGACGAAGGCGGACAAAATCCCGAAGGGCAAATGGCAGAAGCACGTCAAAATCATCAAGGAAGCGCTTGAAATGGACAAGGCTGATCCGCACATCCTGTTCTCCTCCGAGCTGGGACTCGGAAAGGACGAGCTGTGGGCCGTCATCGAGAATCGAATCGGATACGGCGCAGAAGCAGAGGCCGACTCGCATGCTGAGTCAAGCAGCAGCAGTGTGGAGGAATCTGACGCAGCGGCGATTGCTGAGCCGCAAGCATAGCGGCGACGTTCAAAGCGGCGAACCCGCTTTGGAGCCTGACCGCGGGCCCGGACGACCTATACAAAGCGGAAAAACCGCTTTACAGGCCGTTCCCCGGTCTGGATGATAAGTGTAGAGCGGAAATTCCGCTCTAGAGTACGGCTCCAGGTCCGAGCGCCCGATATAAAGCGGCTAATCTGCTTTAGAGTCCGTTCACGAAGTCCGAGCAACCCATGCAAAAGCGGAAATCCGCCTTGCACGAGAATTTATCCCAATAAGCCTGAGCCTAGATGGTTGTCTCGACCCTCCTGGCCTCAGGCTTTTTCTTTACCAGTACAGCATGCGCTCCTTACTCCCACTCCCCTCAGCGTATAATCGCCCCATTTTTGCATCAAACTGGGGACAAGAGATTCTCATTGTCAAG
Organism: Paenibacillus cremeus; assembly: GCF_007786445.1. Classification (GTDB taxonomy): domain Bacteria; phylum Bacillota; class Bacilli; order Paenibacillales; family NBRC-103111; genus Paenibacillus_G; species Paenibacillus_G cremeus. The sequence goes on from NZ_VNJI01000001.1 coordinate 201,423, forward strand.
GACGGTGAATTTGTGTCCTTGACAATCAAAGGAGCGATTAGGCGCCGTGAACTTTTTAACCCGTTTCAGCCTCAAAAATCCGGCAGCGATCATCATTAGCGCACTGCTGCTGATGGTCGGCGGCTTGTATGCTTTTACCACGCTGAAGGTGGATATGCTGCCGAACATTGAGCTTCCGACGCTGACGGTCCAGTCGGTCTATCCCGGAGCTTCGCCTGCGGACGTAGATGACCGGGTGACGCAGAAGCTGGAGCAGAGCTTGAAGAGCCTAAGCGGCATCAAAAAGCTGACCAGCCAGTCGCTCGAAAGCTTCTCCCTTGTGCAGCTGGAATTTCCGATCGGCACCGACATGGACAGCACGACGCGGCAAGTCGAGTCGTCCTTGCAAGACGTCAAGCTGCCGGAGGGGGTGACGCCCAAGGTGACCCGGTTCAGCTTCGGTTCGCTGCCGATCTTAAATATTGCGCTATTCCCGAAGGATGCCGGCTCCGGCTCCATCGAATCGATCGTCGATAAAGACATTCGCCCGGAGCTCGAAAAAATCGAGGGCGTAAGCAGCATCAGCATCGGCGGTATGAAACATAGCTTCATCGAGATTTCCGTCGATCCCGAAAAAGCCAAGGCCAACAATATTACCCTGAATCAGATTTCGCAAAAGGTTCAAGGGCTTTTTGTGTCGATGCCGGCCGGTTCGGCGATCCAGAACAATATTATCATTCCGATTCGGGTAGAGCAGCGAGCGGCGGGCATTGCGGATTTGAAGCAGCTCTCGTTTGACGTGCAGGCCGGCTTCCCGCCCGTACCAAGCACCATCCTGCTTTCGGATATCGCCGCGATCAAGGCGGTCGAAGACTCAGAGGAGCTGGTCCGTTATAACGAAAAATCGAGTCTAGCCCTATCCGTATCCAAAAAACAGGACGCCAACACCGTGCAAATTGCAGATAAAGTGTTAGCCACCTTGGACAAGTACCAAGACCGGCTCAGCTACTCACTCGCGTTCGATCAAGCGGCCGGCATCAAAAAATCCGTAGACAGCCTGCGCAATGAAGGGCTTTTCGGTGCGCTGTTTGCGTCGCTGGCCGTGCTGCTGTTTCTTCGCAATCTGCGGGCGACGTTTATCGCCATTATATCGATTCCGCTCTCTCTGCTGATAGCTTCAATTGCATTAGCAAAAATGGGAATCACGCTCAACATCATGACCTTAGGCGGAATGGCGGTTGCGGTCGGTCGCGTGGTGGATGACAGCATCGTCGTGATCGAAAATATTTATCGGAGGATGAGTCAGCGCCAAGCCGGACAGGATCGAACTGGGATCGCTTTAGAAGCGTCCAAAGAAATGATGAGCGCGATTACATCTTCTACTTTGACTACCATCGTCGTCTTTTTGCCGCTTGGGTTCGTGGGGGGCATTACGGGGGAGTTTTTTCTTCCCTTTGCGTTGACGGTGGTCTTTGCGCTGGCGGCATCGCTGCTCGTGGCCGTTACGGTAGTTCCAATCCTGTCCAAAGGCGCATTCGGCAAGCTGAGAGCGGCGGTAGAGGAGCGGGAAAGCGCTCTGCAGCGGCTGTACGCCAGAGTGCTCGAAGCGGGGCTGAAGCGCAAAGGAACGGTGATCGTTGGATCTCTGGTTATTTTGGGAGCATCGTTATTTCTGGTGCCGCAGCTTGGCTTTATATTCCTCCCTAACGAGAAGCAGCAGGTGGTAGCCGCCGGCTTTAAGCTCCCTCCCGCAACGCAGCTGGAAAAAACGAATCAGGTTTCGCAGGAAATCGAAAAGATGCTGCTCCAGCAGCCGGAAATTTTCGAGTACGTGTTCACATCCATCGGCGGATTGGACTATATGTCCGGCATGAAGCAGGCGAATCAGGCTCAGTACATGATGAGCATCAATCCGAAGGTCGACGTCGATACCGTCATCAAGACCTTATCCGTGCAGCTCGATGCCATCGTAAAAAAGGCGTCCCCAGAGGCAACAGTTACCGTACAGGAGATGAGCTCAGGCGGCCCTCCAACCGGCAATAACGTAAACGTGCAGCTGTACGGCAGCGATATGGACAAGCTAGGCGAAGCGGCCAAGAAGGTTGAAGATCATTTGAAGCAGAACATGGATTTGCAATATATCCAAAACAATTTCCGCGAAAAACAGCGGCAGTGGATCGTCCGCATCGACCCGCAAAAGGCGGCGGAGGCCGGCATCGATCCCATGATGGTGTTGGGGCTTGTGGCGGACCGAACCAAGCCGGTCACGGTTGGGACGTACACTCTAGACGGCAAAACGCAAGAAATCCGCGCTGCCTACGCCCAAGGGCTTACAGATGCCTCGGACCTGGAGAATATCGCTTTATTCGGGAAAAAGGGGCGTGTCCTGATCAAAGACATTGCGGCGGTGCAAGCGGTGGACACCTTATCCAGCATCCAGCGGCTGGACGGCAAAATCTATGCGGAAGTAAGCGCCCAAATCCGCAGCGATAATGTGGCTAATACGACGAAAGCGGTTCAGGACAGCGTGGCTAAGCTGGCGCTGCCGGAGGGCATCAGCCTGACTTCGGGCGGAGGAAGCGAAGAAACGGAGCAAACGTTCAAAGAGCTCGGTCTGGCCATTGCTGCGGCAATTGGGCTTGTTTATCTGGTCATGCTGGTCTCCTTCGGGAAGGCGCGCATTCCAATCGTCATTCTATCCTCTTTGCTGTTCATTCCTGTAGGTGCCATCGCCGGACTGTATTTCACGCGCCAGCCGCTGTCCGTCAGTGCGATGATCGGGCTGCTCATGCTAGTAGGCATCGTGGTTACGAATGCGATCGTGCTGATCGATAGGGTCAGTCAAAATCGTCAATCCGGCATGAAGATCCGCAAAGCACTGATTGAAGCGGGAACGACCCGGCTGCGCCCGATTCTGATGACGGCGTTCGCAACGGTGTGCGCTTTAGTTCCGCTGGCGCTGACGGAATCCGAAGGGAGCCTGATTTCGAAGGGGCTCGCAGTCGTTGTGATTGGCGGCTTGGTGACCGCTACGCTGCTTACGTTGGTTATCGTACCGATCATGTATGAGCTCTTTTTTCACCGTGAACGCAGGAGGGAACTGCGGAACATCGAGAGGTAAAGCGAGGTTTTTAATAGTTCCGTGGTCCTTCTGAAGGGAAAACGCGGAATTTTCTGAATTCCCGGCGAATTTCAAACCCTCCTTAGCAGGAATATTAAATAATTATGTAGTATAATGTATATAGGAAACAAAAGAATAAGGCAGACGCTTCAAGGTTCGAAAAAAATGAATCGAGGGATTTTTATGGCAATGAGGTTAGCGACTGAATACGTCAAAACCCACATGCAACTAACGGAAGCCGAGATGGCCATGTTTATTCAAATGTTTGTTGATCATGAGGCAGCTCTGCAAATCAAAGTGCTTGAAAACGGGAGTCAAGAGGTGGTATTAAAGGACGATTCGGAGGAAGAAATTCTTCTGTCGTTCGAAAAACATGCGAATTTGTATGTGTGCCAAGGAACGTGCCGCATCACGAACAAAAATTTGGTGAATTTGATGCGTAAAGCCGTCTCCACATTTAAAGGGGATGCGATTGTTCACCGGATTTATCCGACCTATACAATGGTGTATACGTACAAGCATGGCGCTGTGGTTCAAATCGTGGAGAAATCGGAAACGTCCGAGAAAGTCGTGTTTGAATACAAGGACACGATCGGTCAGCTCGAGCAGCTGTTCCAGAGAAACGAAGTGGAGCATGAGATTCGCATGATCAAGGAACAAATCAACGCGATGCTCGATCTTAGAAACGATATGCAAGAGCCTGCCATCCGCGAGCAGATTGACGAACGTTTGCACAAGCTGACGCATCGTCTGTTCGTACTCGAAGCTTAATATATATTCAATCTACGACATAGAGGAACTCTACTGATGCTCATTTTTAGGAGCGAGGCGGGGTTCTTTTTTGCATGTTTATGCATTTTTTTGGTTGGTGAATCGGGTGCGAATTAGCCCTGCAAACCTAGACTAGCCGCGGTACAAATGGGCGTGCAGCCTCGCATGATATATACACAACCGACAAGCTGATCTCATATTAATATTCTTGTGTGCATGGCGCGAAAAACGAATATTTGCCCGCCTAAAAAAAAGTATTGCAATTCTGTTCAATAGATGTTATTTTTATTCTCGTTGAAAAACAAAATAGGAACCAGGATTCACTCAGGACATGTAATGTTGCGAGAGATTTTTCCCTCGGGAAGTGAATGACGTAGGTCCTAGCGGATGAAATTTTCAAAACATTTTATTCCTAGGAAGGGGGAACCGAAAGATGGAAATGGAATACTCAACTTTCGGAAGACATGTAGCTGTAGACACTTGGGGAGTCGACTTCGATCTTCTCAACAATTCAGAATGGTTACAAGCGCAAATGGTAGAAGCAGCTGAGGTATGTGGAGCAACTGTATTGTCGGTGCAGTCCAAACAATTTGAGCCTCAAGGGGCGACGGTATTGGTACTGCTGTCGGAAAGCCATCTCTCCATTCACACGTATCCTGAGAAAGGTTTCGCAGCGCTGGATTGCTATACCTGCGGTGAAACTGTGGATCCGCAACTCGCGATCGAGCACATGCTGTCCGTGTTGAAGCCAGAGGTTACACATGCTAAGAAACTGGTTCGCGGTATGGGCGAATTGCAAGTTGAAACACCGGTATTGAAGCAAGTTGCATTGGTAAAATAAGAGTCGGTTAAGATATAGTAGCCACGGAGAAATCCGTGGTTATTTCTTTTGTCCGCGCCCCATACAATCTCAAATAGAGCTTGTTTGGGGAAAGGAATGAGTCACGGACATGAGAAGAGTGCGCAAAAAACTATTCATGTATCTGATCGCAGCCCTCTTGATTGGCTGGCCGATCATTCAGATGGTAGAGATGGTTGTTCACCATGAGCCACAGGAAAATGCGGAGAAGCTGTTATATCAAGTATCCTTTTTTCAAATGGAGCTGCTGGGCAGCTACTTGACGGAAAGTGTCAAAATAAGCAATACCGACGGCTTTAACGCCCTGCGCCAATCCGTCTACTCCGCTCAATTCGCTCATGACCATCTCAGCTCCGCGTATGGCGAATCCCATCTCCCGCGGCTAGACTCCCTAGCGCAATTGATGCAGTACTTACTCCGCCTTCAAATCGGCGGCGGCCGCCCTCTAAAGACCGAGGAGCAGCAAACCATCGCCGAGGTCAATCGACAATATGCGGAAATCTACGACGCTTACGGTAAGCTGGTTACCTCCAGCGGCGCTCTGGTCTCCTCCCAGGCCGATCGAATGGCCAAGGCCGACAAGGCCATCTCCGAGCTGCTGAAGAAGAAGCTCTTGCAGTAGGTGGTATATCCCTTCCACGGATGGTTGAAAATAAGAAGGTTGGGGCCGCTTCCGAAGGAAGTCGGCCTTAGAAGCGGTGCAGCGTTGTTCGGGGGATGGATCGCTTCCGCCAGGAAGCCGCTCCTCTCCTGAACAAAACGTGATCTCAGCACATAGTCACGGCAAAACGCATCTCTGCAACAGTCATCGTTAGTAAAGCCGCTCCCACCTCACAGGTAATCGTGTCGCAGCATGCGACAAACGCGCTCAATAAGACGCATCAAAGTTACATACAGCACGGAGCGGGGGTCACGAAGTAAGTCCGACGGATGTTTGCGTCGGACTTACTTCAAGGGGCTGCGGCCCCATGGGGTCCCCCTTGCAAGGGGGATTTAGGGGGTTGGCCGGGGGCGTGGGGCCCTCCCCAAACCAAAAGGGGTTGCAAGGGGAAGCCCCTTGTAACAAACTCTTCATATTATTTTGTCGAACAATCTTAATTTTGTGGTATAATAAATTGAATTTATGAGGAGGAGGCAGGTGACCCAGATGCACATTGTCGTAGCAGGACTAAATTATCGGACAGCCCCGGTGGCCATTCGTGAGAAATTTGCTTTTGCGGAAGGAGACTTACCGCAGGCACTGAAGGAGCTCAAAGCAACCAAGAGCATCATGGAATGTGTCATTGTGGGCACCTGTAACCGGACGGAATTGTATGTAGCGGTCGATACGCAGCAGCTGTGCGGACATCATTTGCGTGCGTTTATCGAGAAATGGTTCGGCGTGCCGAAGGAAGAGTTCAACAAGCACCTGTACCTGCATGAGAATGAGCAAGCGATAGAGCACCTGTTCCGCGTCACGAGTGGGCTCGATTCGATGGTCATCGGTGAAACCCAGATTCTCGGACAAGTTCGGGATGCTTTTTTGCTGGCCCAACGTGAAAAAACGACCGGAGTCATTTTCAACACGCTGTTTAAGCAAGCTGTGACTATGGCCAAGCGGGCGCACTTCGAGACAGGGATCGGCGACAATCCGGTATCGGTCAGCTATGCCGCGGTCGAGCTGGGTAAGCGGATTTTTGGCAGCTATGAGCACAAGAAGGTGCTGATCATCGGCGCCGGCAAAATGAGCGAATTGACCGTCAAGCACTTGTACGCCAACGGGGCGGACAAGGTGATCGTCGTCAACCGGACGCTGGGTCGAGCTCAAGAGCTGGCGGAGAAGTTCAGCGGCATCGCCAGCACGATGGACAAACTCCTCACGCATTTGGAGGAGGCGGATATTGTCATCAGCTCCACTGGAGCAGCAGGCTTGGTGTTAACGGCCGAGCAGGTATCCAGCGTATTGCAGAAGCGCCGTTCGCGCCCACTGTTTATGATCGACATTGCCGTTCCGCGGGACTTAGATCCACGGCTGGGCGAGATGCCGAATGTCTTTTTATACGATATCGATAATTTACAGTCGCTCGTCAATAGCCACCTGGAGGAGCGCCATCGCGCCGCGGTCAAGATCGAAGAGATGATCCGTGCGGAGATCGTTGCCTTCAAGCAATGGACGAAGACGCTGGGCGTTAGCCCGGTCATTCAAGCGCTGCAGACCAAAGCGAATGTGATCCACGAGGAAACGATGGACAGCTTGATGAAGAAGCTGCCGGATCTGGATGAGCGCGAGCTGAAGGTCATTCACAAGCTGACCAAGAGCATTGTAAATCAGATGCTTCGCGATCCGATTGTCCGCATCAAAGAAATGGCGGCTGAGAAGCACGGGGACGAAGCGCTGGAGATGTTTACGAAGATTTTCGCTTTGGAAGAGCCGCTTGCTGAGCAAGAACGGGCTGAGCTGGCCGCAAGGCAGCTGGCAGTGGAAGCGGAGCAGGAGCGGCTGAAGGAAGAGCTGCTCGCCAAAGTGAGAGGCGCAGGCAGCCCGGCTAATGCGCTCTCCAAAGCTTAGACCGGGAGGGGACACCATGGTCAAGCAAACGTGGTTTTACGATGCGATAATTTATATTTACGCCCTGAGCCTGCTGTTTTACTTCTCGGACTTTGTCGGTCCAAATCGAAGTGCAAAACGGATGGGGACAGGGTTGCTTTCTTTTGTCTGGGTTCTGCAGACGATTTACTTGGCGTACAACCTGATTACCCATAGCACTCCCATGGCGTTCTCTCGATTCGAGACGCTTTTTGTCCTATCCTGGCTGCTGGTGACGGTGTCGCTGATTATTAATCGGTTTGTCCGGATTGAGTTGTTTGTATTTTTAATCAATGTGTTTGGTTTTGCGATATTGGCGCTGAATTTTTTCAGCAACCCGACGATTTCCCCGACGCTCGCTTCGTGGAAAATTAACGATGAGCTGCTCTTTATCCATATCTCCCTTGCGGTGGTGAGCTATGCGGCGTTTGTCGTATCGGCGATTTTTTCGGGCATGTATTTGTTCTTACATAGGAAGCTCAAGTCGAAGCAGTGGTCGCAGCAAATGCTCCGGCTGCCGAGCCTGGAGAACACCGATCGGTATGCTTTCCTGTCGGTGGTGATCGGAGCGCCGCTCTTACTGCTTACGCTAACGCTCGGGATTGTGTGGATCGCGCTGGAGGGCAACTATATGCTGTTCTTTGACCCGAAGGTGCTGAACTCTTGGTTTGTTCTCTTGGCTTACATTTTTTATTTGTTTCAGCGGTTGCTGCTTCGCTCGCCGGGCAACCGGCTGGCGCTTTGGAATTTGGCGGCCTTCTTCGTCACGCTGCTGAATTTCGTGGCTGCGAATGTATATTCGACGTTTCACCAGTGGTCCTAAACGGAGGGGTCGCAAGTTGACAGATAGACCGTATTATCCGGTCATGCTGAATATGGCCGGCGCGCCGTGCTGCCTCATCGGCGGCGGCCGGGTGGCGGAGCGCAAAGCCCTTGCGCTCCTTGAAGCTGAGGCTCACGTCACGGTCGTGAGCCCGGTGTTCACGCCGCAGCTGGAGGCGTGGGCAGCCGCAGGCTCGATTACGGCGCTTCGCCGCCGATACGAGCCCGGGCTGCCGGCGCTGGCCGCTGCGCGGCTGGTGTTCGCGTCCACCGACGATGCGTCGGTGAACGCGGCGGTGCGAGCCGAGGCGGAGGCGCTCGGCAAGCTCGTGAACGTGGCCGACGACGCGGCGGCCAGCGGGTTTATCGTGCCGGCGACCGTCCGGCGCGGCAGGCTGACGCTCGCGGTGTCGACCGCGGGCGCGAGTCCGGCAGCCGCCGCCATGGTGCGGCGGCGGCTGGAGGGGACCTTCGGCCCGGAATACGGGCCGTATTTGGAGCTGCTGCACGAGCTGAGGCTCGTCGTGCAGCAGGCGGTGCCGGACACCGCGGTCCGGCAGGAGCTGTTTCGCGCCATGCTCGAATGGCAGCTGCTCCCGCTCTTGAAGAGCGAAGCGTCATCAGAAGCGCTGGAGACGCTGCGCGGCGATTTGCTTCACCGCGTACAGCAGGCCCCGACGCTCGAGGGCATCCGCAGCATCGGAGCCTGGATAGGTCTACAACAGCCGGAAGCTGGGCGATAATGGATAGAGGTTTTCAATAAGTTGAAATTTGAACGGTTTTTACATATAAAGGGGTTGAAACGTATGCGTAAGATCGTAGTGGGTACAAGGCAGAGCGCGCTGGCGCTGACACAGACCGGTCAAGTCATCGATCAGCTGAAGGCGCTGTGCGAGCAGCATGGCATCGAAGCCGAGTTCGAGCTAAAAAAAATCGTCACTAAAGGCGACCGAATTCTCGATGTGACGCTGTCCAAGGTGGGCGGCAAGGGCTTGTTTGTAAAAGAAATCGAGCAGGCGCTGCTCGACGGCGAAGTGGATCTAGCGGTACATAGCATGAAGGACATGCCATTTGAGCTGCCGGAGGGCCTGATGGTAGGCGCCGTACCAGAGCGCGAGGACCCGCGGGATTGCCTCATCACCAAGGATGGCCGCGGACTGGATGACCTCCCTCAGGGGGCCAAAGTCGGCACGAGCAGCTTGCGGCGCTCTTGCCAGCTGCAGCATTACCGGCCGGACCTCCAGATCGAATCACTGCGCGGCAACATCGATTCCCGCCTGCGCAAGCTGGAGACCGAGGGCTTCGATGCCATTTTGCTCGCTGGTGCAGGTTTGCACCGCATTGGCTGGAAGGATCGGATCAGCGCGTATTTGTCGCCTGAGCTGTGCCTGCCTGCTGTCGGGCAGGGGGCGCTCTGCATCGAATGCCGGGATAACGATCCGTTCATTTTGGATCTGCTGTCCAAATATCGCCATGAGGAAACCGTCGTGGCGGTGGCTGCCGAGCGCAGCTTCCTGGGCCGATTGAATGGCGGCTGTCAGGTGCCGATCGGGGCGTACGCTAGAGTCACAGATAACCAGGAGATTATACTCACCGGCATGGTGGGCTCGCCGGACGGCAAGCAGCTGCTCAAAGAGACGATCGCCGGATTTGATCCGGACAAGCTGGGTTTGGAGCTGGCCGAGGCGCTCATCGCTAAAGGAGCTTCGCAACTACTGGCATTAGCCGCAGAATAGGGGAGAAGCGGGACATGGAGAAGGGGATCGTTTATCTTGTCGGGGCCGGGCCGGGAGACCCGAAGCTGATTACGGTAAGAGGCTTAGAGGCCATTCAGCGGGCGGATGTCGTGGTATACGACCGTCTGGCCAGCCCGCGCTTGCTGAAGCATATGAAGCCGGGAGCCGAGAAAATATTCGTCGGCAAGCTTCCGGACAAGCATATGCTAAAGCAGGAGGAAATCAATCAGCTGCTCGTCGATCTGGCGCTGCAAGGAAAGACGGTGACACGCCTGAAGGGCGGAGACCCGAGCGTATTTGGCCGCGTCGGGGAAGAAGCCGAGCTGCTGGCTGAAAACGGTGTGACCTTCGAGATCGTTCCTGGAATTACATCCGCGATCGCCGTTCCCGCGTATGCGGGCATTCCGGTGACGCATCGCGATTTTACTTCGTCCTTTTCCATTGTGACCGGTCATGAATATAAGAACAAAACGTATTCCAAGGTGAATTGGGAAAATCTGGCCCAGGCCTCGGGGACGCTCATTTTTCTCATGGGCGTGGCCAACCTGGACTACATCAGCTCGCAGCTGATCGATTGCGGCAAATCGCCTGAAACGCCTGTAGCGTTAATCCGCTGGGGCACGTGGATGGAGCAGCGCACGCTGACCGGAACGCTCGCCGACATTGCGGAGAAGGTGAAGGCGGCGGGCTTCCAATCTCCAGCCGTGACGATCGTCGGAGAGGTTGTGAAGCTGCGGGACAAGCTGGCTTGGTTCGAGAAGAAACCGCTGTTCGGACGCCGGATTCTGGTCACGCGCGCGCGCAGTCAAGCCAGTGATCTGGTCACTCAAATTGACGAGCTGGGCGGCGAGGCGATCGAGTTCCCGGTGATCCGGATTCAGCCTCCGAGCCGTCCGGAAGTACAGGAAGCCCGCGATGCGGCGCTGAATCGGCTGCCTGATTTCGACTGGGTGTTTTTTACGAGTGTGAATGGCGTGGAGTCGTTCTTCACCCGGCTGCGGGAGCTGAGGATCGATATTCGCGCGCTGGCAAACGCCCGCATAGCCGCGGTTGGCCCGAAAACGGCTCAAGCACTGGAGGAGCGCGGCCTCGTCGTCGAGACGCTGCCTCCGCAGTTTCAAGCCAGCTCGCTGCTGGACACCGTCGCATCAGAGCTGAAGCCGGGCCAGCAGGTGCTGCTGCCGACCGCGGACATCGCACGCGAAACGCTGCCGAACAAGCTTCTGGAGATGGGGCTTGCGGTGACGAACATCGATGTATATGAAAATGTGCTGGAAACCGAAGGCGGCGATGAGATCATCGACCTCTTGAAGCAGGGGAAGATCCATATCGTTACCTTCACCAGCTCTTCTACGGTTACAAATCTGCTGCAGGCTATCAAGACGCTGGGAGAAGACCCGCTGGAGCTGCTTCGTAACTGCCGTATCGCCTGTATCGGGCCCGTAACGGCACAAACGGCGGAAGATGCTGGACTTTCGGTGGATTACCTGGCGAAGGAAGCAACCGTTTCGTCGCTGGTAGCCAGCATGTTTGAACAAGTGGTTTAAGCAAGTATTGAAGTTTGAAGGAGGATAACCCATGAGCTTTCCGTTAGTACGCAACCGCAGGCTCCGCACATCCCAAGCGATGCGGAACCTGGTTAGAGAAAATACAGTGACTCGCCATGATTTAATTTATCCGATTTTTGTTACGCACGGCACAGGAATCAAAGAAGAGATCAGCTCGATGCCGGGTGTGTACCATTTTTCAATCGATACGTTGGAAGCGGAAATCCGCGAAGTGACCGAGCTCGGCATTCAAGCGGTGCTGCTGTTCGGAGTGCCGGAGACGAAGGATGCTCATGGCAGCTCCGCGTACGATCCGAATGGGATCGTGCAGGAAGCGACGCGCCGGATCAAGGAGTGGAACCCGGAGCTGCTGGTCGTAGCGGACACCTGCTTGTGCCAGTTTACCGATCACGGCCATTGCGGCGTGGTTCATTACAATGAATCGAAGAAGCGCGCCGACGTCTTGAACGACGAATCGCTAGCACTGCTGGTCAAGACGGCTGTATCGCAAGCCGAAGCCGGAGCCGATATCATCGCGCCATCCAACATGATGGACGGCTTTGTGTATGCCATTCGCCAAGGTCTTGACGAAGCGGGCTTCGATCATGTGCCGATCATGTCCTATTCGGTGAAGTATGCATCCTCGTTCTACGGCCCGTTCCGGGATGCCGCACATTCGACGCCGCAGTTCGGCGACCGTAAGACGTATCAGATGGACCCGGCCAACGGCCGCGAAGCGATTCGCGAAGCGGATGCCGATGTAGCGGAAGGCGCCGATATGCTGATGGTGAAGCCGGCCATGGCGTACATGGACATTATCCGCACGCTGCGTGACCGTTATGATTTGCCGATTGTGGCCTACAACGTGAGTGCCGAGTACTCGATGGTCAAGGCTGCGGCCCTGCAGGGCTGGATTGACGAAAAATCGGTTGTGCTCGAGACGATGGTGGGCTTCAAGCGCGCCGGCGTGGATCTGATCATCACCTATTTTGCCAAAGATATTGTTCGCTGGCTGAACAACTAGACCTATACGAAGTGCAATAACCCGTTCTCTTGCTTTGGAGGAGACGGGTTTCTTGCTTTGCGCCGCCTTGTCAAACTTTTGTCGGAAACTGACGCTGACATACGTTGTTACGCCCTTCCAAATAGGGCATAATGGGAAGTAGATTATTGGGAAGTCTGCGGAAAAGAGGAAATGGCCATGAGTTATAATGATACATTTATTCGTGCTTGTAAGAAGCAGCAGGTCGATAAGCTGCCGGTTTGGTACATGCGTCAAGCGGGACGCTACGATCCGGATTACCGTAAAATTAAAGAGAACTACAGCCTGCTCGAAATTTGTCAGCAGCCGGAGCTGGCGGCGGAAGTAACGCTGATGCCGGTGAAGAAGCTCGGTGTCGATGCGGCGATTTTGTATTCGGACATTATGAATCCGGTGGCGTCGATCGGGATTGATTTTGACATTGTGAAAAACATCGGTCCGGTGATCCATAATCCGATCCGTACAGCGGACGATGTGCGCAAGCTGACACCGATTCAGATTGAGAAGGACTTGTCCCATATTATTAAAACGATTGAAATTCTCGTCGCGGAGCTGGAAGTGCCACTCATCACGTTCGCTGGAGCACCGTTCACGATCGCCAGCTATTTGATCGAAGGCAAGCCGTCCAAGAGCTATATTCGCACGAAAAGCTTGATGTACGGAGAACCGGACGTCTGGTTCATGCTGATGGACAAGCTCGGCGATATGGTCATCGCCTACCTGAAATCGCACATTGCGGCAGGGGCTAAGGCCGTTCAGCTGTTTGACAGCTGGGTGGGCGCGTTGTCTCCGGTTGATTTCCAAACCTATGTGCTGCCGACGATTCAACGCATTTTTGCGGAGCTTAGCCATCTGGGCCAGCCGAAAATTTATTTTCCTGGCGTGAGCTCCGGCGAGCTGCTTCCGTCCTTGCAAGGGCTGCAGGCGGATGTGATCGGACTGGATTGGCGTTTGACGATTGCGGAAGGCCGTAAACGGTTAGGCGGCAAGTACGCGGTGCAGGGCAATCTGGATCCGTACATACTAACGGCGCCGATGAACGTCATTAAAGCGCAGGCTAAGGCGATTATCGACGAAGGAATCAAAGAGCCAGGGTATGTGTTTAACTTCGGACACGGCCTGTTTCCCGAAGCGTCGCTGGAGAAGCTGAAGGAGCTGACGGACTTCGTTCACGAGTATTCCCGCGAGGCCCTGAAGGCGCAAAGCCAACTGAAACAGGAAAGCGGTGTTTAAGATGACACAAAAAAAACGCATCGGTGTTTTGGTCATGTCTTATGGCACGCCGGAGAGCATGGATCAGATTGAAGCCTATTATACGCATATCCGCCGCGGCCATCCGCCGACCCCTCAGCAGCTGCAGGATTTGAAGGACCGCTATGAAGCGATTGTGGGCGGCTTTTTCCCGCTGAGAGAGAATACGAACAACCAAGTCAAGGCTTTAGAGGATAAGCTGAATTCGGCGCATCCGGAGATCGAGTTCGTGTGCTACCAAGGGCTTAAGCACGCTTCTCCGCTCATCGAAGACGGTGTGGAGCAGATGGCGAAGGACGGGCTGAAGGAAGCGATCGGTGTCGTGCTGGCGCCGCACTATTCGGTGATGAGCGTGGGCGGCTATATCAAGCGGGCGAAGGATAAAGCCGATGAGCTGGGACTGAGCATGCAGTTTGTGCGCAGCTACCAATTGCATCCGCAGCTGATCGAGGCTTTGACGATCCGCGTTAACGAGGGCTTGGCGCGATTTGAAGGCGTCGATAAGAATGATGTTCGCGTCATCTTCACCGCACACAGCCTGCCGGAAAAAATATTGGAAATGAACGATCCGTATCCGGAGCAGCTGCTAGAAACGTCCAAGGCGATCGCCGCCAAGGTTGGCATTACGAACTGGCAGTTTGGCTGGCAAAGCGCCGGTCAGACCGGCGTACCGTGGCTCGGACCGGACATTCTGGATGTGCTGCAGACGATTACGGAAGAGAAGCAGGCGGAGAATGTGCTCGTTTGTCCGATCGGCTTCGTATCGGATCATTTGGAAATTTTGTACGATCTCGACATTGAGGCGCAAAAAACGGCGAAGCAGCTCGGTCTGCACCTGGAGCGCACGCGCTCGTTGAACACGGACCCGCTGTATATTGAAACTTTGAGCGATGTCGTGTATGCGCTGGTAGAAAAGGGCTGATCAGCATGGCAAAGCATGTGGTTATTATCGGAGGCGGCATCACAGGGCTGAGCGCCGCCTTTTACTTGAAGCAGGCGATGAAGGCCAAGGAAACCCCCGTGCGAATTACCGTTCTCGAGAAGGGAGATTCGTTCGGGGGCAAAATCCATACCCTCAAGAAGGACGGCTTTATCATCGAAAAAGGCCCCGATTCGTTCTTGGCACGGAAGATGCCGATCATTGACCTGACGCGAGAGCTGGGGCTGGAGGATCAGCTGGTGCCGATGAATCCGGATGCTAGAAAGACGTACATTCTCAGCAGCGGCAAGCTGCATCGGATGCCGCAGGGCCTCATGCTGGGCATTCCGACCGAGGTGGGGCCGTTTATGCGGACGGGTCTCTTGTCCATCGGCGGGAAGGCTCGCGCAGCACTCGACCTGGTCCTCCCTAAGCGGACGTCCCAGGAGGACGAGTCGCTTGGTCACTTCCTGGAGCGCCGGCTAGGTACCGAGGTGCTGGGGCGCATTGCCGAGCCGCTTTTGGCTGGCATTTATGCTGGAGACACGTACAAGCTGAGCCTGCAGGCAACGTTTCCCCAGTTCCGTTCGATTGAGCAGAAGCATCGCAGCCTGATTCTGGGCATGATGAAAAACCGCAAGTCCGGGGGCGAAGAAAGCCGTACACTGCCGGATGCGGCGCGTAACTCGATGTTTTTGTCCTACGAAGAGGGCTTGGAGACGATTGTCCATGGATTGCTGGATGCGCTCGATGATGTGCATTTAGTTACGAAAACAGGCGTTTCCAGCGTACGGAAGGCTGAAGAGGGCTACGAGGTCGTCCTTGAGAACGGCAGCGTGGAGCAGGCCGACGGCGTCATCGTGGCGCTGCCCGGGTACGGGATTGCCAAGCTGCTGGGCGACGAAGTGGCGGGCGTGAAGGAATTGGACCGGATCGATTACGTGTCGGTGGCCAATGTGATTCTTGCGTTCGATGAGAAGGATATCCCCAAAGGGCTGGATGGCTCAGGCTTTCTGGTGCCGCGGAAGGAAGGGCGCTTTATTACGGCCTGTACCTGGACGTCGAAAAAATGGCTGCACACCGCGCCTGCAGGCAAAGTGCTGCTGCGCTGCTATGTCGGCCGATCCGGAGATGACCGGTGGCAGCACATGTCGGAGGAAGAGCTGATTCGTGCGGTTCGTCAAGATTTGAAAGACATGATGGGGATTTCGTCGGAGCCTTTGTTTACAGAGATTACGGAGATGAAGCGGTCAATGCCGCAATACCCTGTAGGTCACTTGGATTTGGTCCGCCGGGTGCGCCAAGCGCTGTCGGAGCGAATGCCCAAGGTCAAAATCGCAGGTGCGGCCTTCCATGGCGTCGGCTTGCCGGATTGTATCCGCCAAGGGAAAGAAGTGGCGAATGAGCTCGCGGGACAGCTGGTGTAACAAAAAAACCAGGGAAGGGTTTCCCGGGCTTAGCCTCTCAGCTTGGCTAGATCCAGCACGATGTCGGTGCCGACGAACGAGAGAATCTGCTTTTCTTGAAAGTCGCGGATAACTTGCATTAGCACAGGCTTCTGTACGCCGGCCAGTTGACTGACTTCGTCATAGTTAAGCTTCATGCGAAGGGTGATATGATGGCCATTTCGTGAGCCGTTCTTGTTGAAGAGCGTGATCAAGCTTTTAATGACGCGTGTGCGGTCATCGAGGAAGGTTAGATCGTACACGTGCTGATTCGTGTCCCTCAGCCGGCTGCACAGCTCGCGCATGATAAGCAGGCTGATATCAAAATTGGAGCGCAGCAGCTCCAAGAAGCTTTGTGCGGTGAGCGCGATCAGTACGCTGTCCTCCAGAGTTTGCGCCGAAGCGGAGCGAGGCTTGCCGTCGATCAAGGAGAGCTCGCCGAAGCTGTCACCGGCATGGAACAGCGATAATATTTTTTCTTCGCCATTGTGCGCGCGATTGTAGACCTTGACCGATCCGCTGAACACGAGGTAGAAGACGGAGCCCGGCTCTTTTTCCTGGAACAAGACGGTGCCGGAGCGGAATGATTTTTTGGAGCAGATGCCCGCGATGGAGGTTAGCTGGTCTTGATTCAGACCGGCAAATAAAGGCACCTTGGTTAAAAATTCAATCATGATTTCTCCTCGTTTCGAAAAAGGTAGATACCCGTTCGGTGTGCTAGTTTCGCACTATTATATATCGGATGGATTAGGTTAACAAGTAATAGAACCGGTATTTTTGAAGTTATTTTATTGTAAAGGTGTGGGATGGATGAGCAGCGCTCGCAAACGTTCAGATGCACAGTCCGCGCAAGCCTTCGCGGAAGCGAAACAAGTGATTCCAGGTGGCGTTAACAGCCCCGTTCGGGCTTTCAAATCGGTGGGCTTGACGCCGTTGTTTATGAAGCAAGCCAAAGGCTCCCGTGTGTATGACATCGACGGGAACGAGTTTATCGACTACATCGGCTCTTGGGGACCGATGATCGTAGGTCATGCGCATCCGGAGGTGCTGGAGGCGATTACGGAGACGGCGGCGCTGGGTACCAGCTTCGGCGCACCGACCGAGCTGGAGACGCGGATGGCGAAGCTCGTCATTGAGCGGATTCCATCCTTGGACCTGGTGCGGATGGTCAACTCCGGGACCGAGGCGACGATGAGCGCCCTGCGCTTAGCGCGCGGCTACACGGGACGCAGCAAAATCGTCAAGTTCGAAGGCTGCTACCACGGGCATGCCGATTCGTTGCTGATTAAAGCAGGCTCGGGTGTAGCCACACTGGGGCTGCCGGATAGTCCGGGCGTGCCTGAGAGCGTGGCGGTCAACACCATCACCGTGCCGTATAACGATATGGAGTCGGTGCGGCTCGCATTTGAAAAATTCGGCGAAGAGATCGCCGCGGTCATCGTCGAGCCGATCGCCGGCAACATGGGCGTCGTTCCGCCGCAGCCAGGCTTTTTGCAAGGGCTTAGAGACGTGACTACGCAGTACGGCAGCTTGCTCATTTTTGACGAGGTGATGACCGGCTTCCGCGTGGGGCTGAATTCGGCGCAAGGGCTGTACGGCATAACGCCGGACCTTACCTGTCTGGGCAAGGTCATCGGCGGCGGCCTGCCGGTAGGCGCCTATGGCGGCAAACGCGAGATCATGGAGAAGATCGCGCCGGCAGGACCGATCTATCAAGCGGGCACGCTGTCCGGCAATCCGCTGGCTATGGCGGCAGGCTACACCACACTGAAGCTGTTAGGTCAGCTAGGCGTGTATGAGGAGCTGGAGCGCAAATCGGCTCGTCTGGAGGAAGGCTTCACGAAGAATGCGAAGGAGCTAGGGATTGCTTCTACGATTAACCGCGTCGGTTCCATGATTTGTCCGTTTTTTACCGACAGTCATGTGACGAACTACGACACGGCGAAGCTATCGGATCTGCAGCGATTCAACCGTTATTTTGCAGCGCTGTTGGATTTGGGCGTAAGCATCGCGCCATCGCAATTTGAAGGGATGTTTGTTTCCACAGCACATTCCGATGAAGACATCGAAGCGACGATCGAAGCGCACTACCAAGCTTTGAAGCAGCTATAAATGGATATCGTACAACCAAGAACTGCCTCCGGATCATTGACTCGGATAGCGGTTCTTTTTTTCTTGAACGCGAATACTACGAACAAGAGCAATGGAGGTTGGAGCCGTATGCTGAATGAACAGCGCCCATGGCCCGTGCCCAAGAGTCCGTGGATAATCAAGCAAATCTGGCATGATCTTTTATTTCTTCACTACCCTGTTGCAATTGAGGCGATTCAACCGTATATCCCGAAGGGGCTGGTATTGGACACCTTTGAGGGGAAAGCCTGGATTAGCATCGTGCCTTTTTGGATGAGTCATATTCGCCTTCGCTGGACGCCGCCGATGCCGGTGGTGTCCAAAGCACTGGAGCTCAACGTCCGAACTTATGTGTTGGTGGGAAATAAGCCGGGCGTGTACTTTTTTAGCCTCGATATTGATGGGCTGCTCGGGGTGATGGTTGGAAGGGCTTGCTTTAAGCTGCCTTACTACTATGCCAAAATGAAGCTGGATCGGATCGCGCATACCGTGGATTATCAAAGCAAGCGCACCAAGGATGGGCAGCAAACGTTCGAAGGAAGCTATCAGGCGGCGTCGGAGAAATTTCATGCGAAGCAAGGATCGCTAGATTATTGGCTGGTGGAACGGTACTGCTTGTACAGCCATCTGAAGGGGAAAAACTACATTTGCGAGATCGACCACGAGCCATGGAATTTGCAGCGAGTTGACTATAAGGTGACCAACAATACGATGCTGGCGAACTATAATATCGAGCTGCCGGAGCCTTATGCTGCCCACTATTGCCCGAAGAACGAGGTACACATTTGGCCGCTGAAACGGATTCGGTGACATGTGACAGGTATAGGTACGCAAAAACAAGGGACCCAGCCTTTCGGCCAGGTCCCGCGCTTATGTACTATTAATTCGTTGTTTTAATCTCCGGATGCACTTCAGGCAGCGTTGGTGATTTCGGTGTTTCCGCCGGTTTGGTGGATGGTGCCGTGCTCGTTCCGCTTGTGCCGCTGCTTGATGGCGCTTGCGTGGATGGGGGAGGTGCTGCTGCTCCGCCGCCGTTCGCAGGTGCACCGGTTGAACCGGCGCCTGCGCTGGAACCGGTAGTTCCGGTTCCGCCAGGCGTAGTTCCAGTAGAATTGCTATTGCCGCTCCCCGGCGAAGGGGTTGGCGTTGGATTAGTAGTTGTCGGTGTTGGTGACGGACTTGGTGTCCCGCCGCTGCCGGCCGGCTTCGCCGGCTCGCCGATTCCGCTAGTAGTGCCACTGTTCGTTGGTTCTTTGGACGGTGTGGTCGAAGGCTTCGTCGTGTCCGTCTTCGGTTTGTCCGTTTCCGTTTTGGTATCCGTCTTCGGATCGGTTGTTTTGGTTTCGGTCTTGGTCTCCGGCTTCGGTGTCGGCGCCGGTGTCGGCGGATTCAGCTTCCCTTTGGCCTTGAGCTCCGCCTGCTCCCGCAGGTAGTCCGGATGGTCGTACGAGCCGCCGGCATCGATCTTGTCAATGCCATCCCATACCCGGTTGGCTACCGCCTTGGTTGGATCGTCGTAGACGAGGAATGCGGACGGAAGTCTGCGCTCACCGTAACGGCTGGAAGGCTTCGTCAACACATTGCCTTGAACCACGAGTTCAGACGAGGCGCCGCCGTCCAGATTGCCCGCGTTGATGACACCCTCCTCCAAGAACAGATCCTGTACTTCTTTCAACGTGGCGCCGACACTGTGCGATTGGCGACCATCGATAACGATGAAGATGACCGTTCCATCTGCTTTCTGTCCTACCGCTGTCCGAGGACCGCGTCCCCAACCGCCGTCACCGCTTGTAATGAGCGGCTTGCCATTGGCAATAAGACGCGGGTAGAACGATACTGCTTCGGAGATGCCCATCTCTCTCAGCTCAAAAATGTTATATTTCCCGATGACCAGCGTACCGTTCTTCGTAAAACCGACAATGTGCTGGGCGATACTGCCGTCTTGGTCGGTATAAATGACATCGCCGCCGGAAATGACAGCACCAATCGCTGCAAATCCGTTCCCCAGTCCTTCAGGGTCATCAAAGCCGCCGCCGTTCACGCCGGCCACCGCTCCGGTCCGAGTGACCATCGACGAAATTTTCTCGCCCTCACCGGAATGAGAAGGGGTCATGACGCGGATCGTTTTCGGATCGTAGACCGTCATTTTCTTGCCCTTCCAGAATTGTCCCGAGATGTCCTCGACCTTGATCAGCTCATCTACACTGCGATTTTTTCGCGTATCTTTGGAAATTTTAATTAGTCCGTTGTCTTGCTTCTCCAGTGCGGCATCCTCAATATCCTGCTGCATCTTCGCAACGAGACGGTCACGTTCTTCGGCGCCGACAAAAATCCAGGCCCAGCTGCGATGCTGTGTCGTGATAACCGTTTGCGCCAGCCATTGCCGGATGTCGCCCCCCGGACCCGTTAGAAATAAGAAGCTGGAGGTCAGAAACGTGAGCAGCGCGACGATAAATAGCAATCGCTTCAGCTTGCCCCATTGCAGAATCGTTTGAAGGGAAAAATTCAATGTAGTCACTCCTGTTTAGTAAGCCTTTATCCAATAAGAAAATGATGTCGAAATCTAGCAATATCTATCCCATTCTATCATATCGTGGACTCTTTTAACAGCGTAGCAAAGCTAGTAAGATACAGGTGAAACTGGTAGTGTAACCGCTTTGAGAACCCGGTATGGATCTGCTAAAATAGCACTACGAATGAAAGTAGGTATGGGGGCGTAAGGGTGCTTAAACACTATAGTTTTTTTGGCGTCACGCTTGAAATGATCGCGGTGATGGGCTTGTTTTTCATAGTGCTGCTGATCATTTGGCTTGCGGTGCGGAGAGAGGCGGTTCGCAGGCATTCAAGACTAAGCCGAACAGACCGATCCGTGGTTAAAAGGGGTTTGCGCAAATGAAGGATGGGCGCCGCAAAGGCGAATGGCTGGAATGGAGTGCTTCCAATTCCATAGGGAGCTTGGAAGAGGCGGTCGCGCAGCTGCCGGCAGGCCGCTTCAGTGACAAATGGATTGCCAAATTGAAGCACACTGGCGGCATCGAATGGAAGGGCTCTCGTATTCGGCTCCGGTTATTCCCGGAAGAGCCGCTACAGTATATGCCGGAGTGGGCGGATATAGAAGTGTTGTATGAGGATGATTTTTGCCTGGTGGTGAACAAGCCCGCAGGGATGAAGGTACATCCGACGCAGGAAGGCGAATCGGGCACGCTGCTGCACGCGGTGCAGTGGCATTTGGAGGCGGACGGACAGCGGCTTCGTCCCCGGCATATTCACCGGCTGGATGAGGATACGAGTGGACCGGTGCTGCTGGCCAAGTGCGAATGGGCGCAAAGCCAATTAGATGCAGAGATGCGAGAAAAGCGGGTGGAGCGGATCTACCTCGCTTTTGTACAGGGCCGTGTGGAGAGCAGCAAGGGGACTGTCAATGCGCCCATCGGCCGAGATCGGCATCATGCGACGCGGCGGAGGGTATCTCAGACGGGCGATCCGTCAATTACCCATTACGAGGTCGTGGACCGGCTGCGCAGCGCTACGCTTGTTCGTCTGCGGCTTGAGACCGGACGAACGCATCAGATTCGCGTCCACATGAGCTATCTGGGGCATCCGCTGATCGGTGACGCCCTTTATGGAGGGCCGCTTCGCGGCATCCAAAGACAGGCATTGCATGGGGAGCGGCTAATTTTTCCCCACCCTTTCACCGGAGAGGGCATTCAAGTAGAAGCCCCTTGGCCGGAAGATTTCGCCGCGCTTTACGAGCAATTCAAATAAATAGTAGTCATGCTCCTCCCTCAAGGCGCGTATAAATTGTAAAGACAAACGTGCTGATTATCTTTTTTTGGAGGGAGGAATCACATTGACGACGGGGCAGAACGGCTTACGATTTGATATTTATGAACGCGTGCATTTGTCCGAGGGCGTGCTGGGGATTAAGGAGCTGGAAGGGGTAGAGCTTGTTCCTCATATTCAAGTGCTTCCGCAAGGAGAGCAGGCGGTGCTGCGAGGCAATTTATTGCTGTCCGGCACTTATATGGATGAACAGGAGCGGGAAGCTCAACGGCTGGAGCATTTAATCCCGGTGGAGATTACGCTTCCGATGAACCGGGTGCAGCGGGTGGAAGATATTGCGGTGGAAATTGAAAATTTTGATGTGGACCTGCTGTCGAGTCGTAGCTTGAACGTTACCGGTGTGCTGTCACTGAACGGCCTCGAGGTCATCTCGGCGGCGGACAACGAAAGCTGGCGCGAAGCAGAAGAAGAGGTTGTGTTCGTCCATGAGGCCGGCGACCGGCGCTTCGTTCCCGAGCCTGAGTCTGAGCCTGTGGTGTATGCGTCTCCGCCGCTCGCTCAACAAGAACAAGCCCCCCAGCAGGCAGCGGATGAAATATTCGGCGATTTGACGCTGCTTAGACAGGAGCAGGCCCAAGCGGCAGAGCCGCAGCAGGACTATCGATCGGAGCCGGTCATTAACGAGGAGCCTTCAATCCCGGTGAATGAGAACGCGGAGTTTATCATTGAACCATCCGTTCCCATTCAGGAAAATAAGGAAGTGCGCATCGGCCTCAGCAGCAAAAAGGTACCGGAAGATCCTCCGGAGGCCGTCGCTGCGCCTGCAGCCAAGTCCTTCGGGATCGCCTCGTTAATCAACTCGGCGGCTGCAAGAAGGGCGGATGCCCGCAGCCTGGAGGAGCTCGATCCGGCCGCTGCCGCACAAGCCGCTGCCGAGCGGGTCGAGTGGAAAAACCTGCTGCTGAGCAGCAAAACGCAGGTCCAGGAGTTCAAACGGATGCGCCTTTGCATCGTGCAAAAAGAAGAGACGCTGGAATCCATTGCCAAGCGCTATGAGATGAACCCGAGGGAAATTGCGCTGTATAACCGACTGGGAGACAGCGGCGTCAGTCAAGGGCAAATCGTGCTTATCCCTAGATCCTAATCTGTTTTACCAAAAGAGACCGCCGATGCGGGACCTTAGTTGACAAGCGCGTTTTGTCAACCGTCCCGCAGGGCGGTTTTTTGTTTTGCAGGCGTTTCGACAAACGATAGGTCGAATTTCCTATACTTTTGATAAATATTGGCATATAATTTACTCTTAATTAGATCATCTAGTGATACAGCTTAGCCTAGTACGACGAATCTCGTAAAGCTACGAAATGAAAGCGGGGATCGTGATGAAGGGAATCGTATTTGCAACGTTTATAGAAATGGTAGAAACCAAGTTTTCGCTGGCGATTGCCGACCGGATTATTCAGGACGCCGATCTGCCTTCCGGGGGCAGCTACACGGCGGTTGGCACGTACAACCATAGGGAGATCATCCGTCTGGTCGCGGAGCTGCATGAACGGACAGGCATCCCGGTGGAGGATTTGATAAAAACCTTCGGCGAGTATATGTTCGGGCAGCTGGTCGAGATGTATCCGCAGTTTGTGGAGCGGAACAAGACTGCCTTTGATTTTTTGCGTCAAGTGGACAGCTATATTCATGTGGAGGTACGCAAGCTGTATCCCGATGCGGAGCTGCCTGGATTTGAGTATGAGGCGCCCGAGCCCCGTGTGCTGAAAATGACGTATCGCTCCTCCCGCCCCTTCGCCATTCTTGCGGAAGGTCTGATCCTGGGCTGTATCCGCCACTACGGGGAGAACATCTCGGTAGAGCGCCATGACCTCACAGACGGGTCTGGCACGGCGGCGACCTTTATTTTGACAGCATCGGAGTGAATGGGATGAGTGAGATCGAACTGCTCCGCAGGCAGCTGGAACGGGAAAAGGCGGCGCGCAAGGAAGCGGAGAAAATTACCGAGGAAAAGACGCGGGAAATTTTTTATATGAATCAAGAGCTGCGGCAGCTGAACGATCACTTGGAAGAGATGGTGGGGGAGCGCACCGCCCAGCTGGAGAAAGCGCGTGATGAAGCGATTGAAGCGAATTTGATCAAAAGCCAGTTTCTCGCCAACATGAGCCATGAGCTGCGCACCCCGCTAAATGCTATCATCGGCTATAGCGAGATGCTCAAGGAAGATGCGGAGGATTTAGGCGAGCCGGCCTTCGTTGAAGATTTGCAAAAAATCAACACGTCGGGCAAGCATTTGCTGGCTCTTATCAACGACATACTGGATCTTTCCAAGATCGAAGCCGGGAAAGTGGAGCTATATTATGAAGCGTGCGAGCTGGGCAGCTTAATCCAGGATGTGCTTACAACGGTCACTCCGCTAATCGAAGCCAATGGAAACCGACTGGAAGTGCAAGGTATGGACGGTGAGATGAGGACCGACATTACGAAGCTGCGGCAAATTTTGCTGAACCTGCTGAGCAACGCCAGCAAATTTACCAAAGACGGGACGGTTACGTTAAGCGCCGTTCAGGAGATCAGGGAAGGCCGGTCGGGCATCGCGTTTTGCGTCAAGGACACGGGCATCGGGATGACGGAGGAGCAGATCGGCAAGCTGTTTCAAGCGTTCACCCAGGCGGATTCCTCCACGACGCGGAAGTACGGCGGCACCGGACTGGGGCTCGCTATCAGCCAGCGCTTCTGCCAGCTCATGGGCGGTCAGATATTGGTGGAGAGCGCGTTCGGTCAAGGCAGCACCTTTACCTGCTGGCTGCCCGTGCAGCCGTTGGCACTGGATGTGCCAGCGATGGGGAGCAGGACAGAGACGATGGAGGAAGGCCGGGCGACCGTGCTGGTCATCGACGACGAGACTGCCGTGCTGCAGCTGATGCAGCATTATTTGGGCGGCGAAGGCTTGAACGTAGCGTTTGCCCAGAGCGGACAAGAGGGCCTGCGGCTGGCCAAAGAGCTTCGGCCCAGCGTCATCTGCCTCGACATCCTGATGCCAAGCATGGACGGATGGACGGTTCTGACCGCGCTGAAGAATGACCCGGAGCTGGCTGGCATTCCGGTGATTATCATTTCCATGACGGACAGCAAAAGCTTGGGCTATGCGCTCGGCGCCTCTGGCTTCCTCAACAAACCGGTGCAGAAGGACCAGCTGCTGGGTTTGCTCGACAGGCACATCACGAATCGCAGCGCCAGCACCGTGCTGGTCATCGAAGACGACGTCACGACCTGCGATATGATGACGAAGATGCTGAATAAAGAGGGCTATTCCGTTCAGCGGGCGGCCAATGGACGCATTGCGCTGGAGAGCGTGGCCCAGTCGGTGCCGCAGCTGATTTTGCTCGACCTGATGATGCCGGAGATGGACGGGTTCCAATTTGTAGCGGAGCTGCGTAAATATGAAGCATGGCGCGAAATCCCGATCGTGGTGCTGACCGCCAAAACGATTACCGCGGAAGACTGGAGCCGGCTTAACGGCAAGGTGGAGAAAATCATTCAGAAGGGCTCGTTTGCCCGCGATGCGCTGCTGAATGATGTGCGCAGGTTTGTTGCGAGTTCAGCTAACAGCGGTACCGGCAGTATTTAACCCTTATTTTTCTTCATGAGCGAGTTTTAATTATCAAATGGTTGGCAATGCTTACAATATGGGTCATGTATATATTGACTCTGACCGCAATGTTGTTTATCATAGATGCTAAGAAAAACGTGGATAGGGAATAGTAGGCAGTGAACCCTTCAGAGAGCGGAACCGGCAAGACGCTGGAAGGTCCCGCAGGATGTACCTGTCGAAGTCGCCCTGGAGTTGCCCGGTTGAAGCCCATTGCAATGATTGTCCGTTGTCAATTCAGGCGTTAGACCCGGCCGGTTGCAGCCGTTATCTGTTGAGCGCCGTAATTTCAAGTGGCCGGGAACATTCCTGTGCAGCGGATTTTACGGAATGAAGGTGGTACCACGGAAGCGAGAGCCTTTCGTCCTTTGCGGCGAAGGGCTTTTTTGTTTTTCTTAATGCAGAACGTAACTTTTGGAGGTAACGATGATGGAAGAGACGAAACTAGCGACGGCGCCGGACACCTCGATGCCGACGACGTACGACCCGAAGGAAGCCGAGAAGAAATGGTACGATTATTGGCTGAACGGCCAGTTTTTTAAAGCAGGGCAGCGGCAGGATGCGAAGCCGTACACCATCGTGATTCCGCCCCCGAACGTCACCGGGATGCTGCACATCGGGCATGCGCTCGACTTTACGCTGCAAGATATTATGATTCGCGCCAAGCGGATGCAGGGCTACGACGCGCTGTGGCTGCCGGGCTCCGACCATGCCGGGATCGCTACGCAGACGAAGGTGGAGCAGAAGCTTCGCGAAGAGGGCGTATCGCGCTATGATCTGGGCCGCGAGAAATTCCTCGAGAAGGTATGGGAGTGGAAAGAGCTGTATGCGGGCACGATCCACGAGCAATGGGCCAAAATGGGCTTCTCCCTCGATTATTCCCGCGAGCGCTTTACGCTGGATGAGGGGCTGTCCAAAGCGGTGCGCGAAGTGTTCGTCCGCCTGTATGAGAAGGGCTTGATCTACCGCGGCAAGCGTATCATCAACTGGGATCCGGCCGCACGCACGGCGCTTTCCGACATCGAAGTGGAATACAAAGAGGTTCAAGGCGCGCTCTACCACCTCAAATATCCAGTGAAAGATAGTGAGGAGTTTATCGTCGTCGCGACCACCCGTCCGGAAACGATGCTGGGGGATACGGCGGTTGCGGTGCATCCGGAGGATGAGCGCTATAAGCATTTGATCGGCAAGACGCTCGTGCTTCCAATCATTGGCCGCGAAATTCCGATTATCGGCGATGAGTATGTAGAAAAAGAATTCGGCAGCGGCGCGGTAAAAATTACTCCGGCGCACGATCCGAACGACTTCGAGGTAGGCAGCCGTCATGATCTGCCGCAGGTGCTGGTTATGGATGAATCCGGCACGATGAACGACAATGCGGGCAAATATCAAGGCCAAGACCGCTTCGATTGCCGCAAGAACATTGTGGCGGACATGAAGGAGCTGGGCGTGCTCATCAAAATCGAGGAGCATGTTCACCAAGTCGGCCACAGCGAGCGCAGCGGCGCCGTTGTAGAGCCTTACTTGTCGACGCAGTGGTTCGTAGAGATGAAGCCGCTGGCTGATCGTGCGATCGAAGCGCAGAAGTCCGGTCAAGGCGTCAACTTCGTGCCGGACCGCTTTGAGAAAACGTACCTCAACTGGATCGAAAATGTACGCGACTGGTGCATTTCCCGTCAGCTCTGGTGGGGACACCGGGTACCGGCTTGGTACTGCGGCGATTGCAGTGAGGTGATTGTTTCCCGCGAAGACGCAACCGTATGTCCGAAGTGCGGCGGGACGCACCTGAACCAGGACGAAGACGTGCTTGATACATGGTTCAGCTCCGCGCTGTGGCCATTCTCCACACTCGGCTGGCCGGAACAAACGGATGACCTGAAGCGTTACTACCCGACCGATCTGCTTGTGACGGGCTACGATATTATCTATTTCTGGGTGGCTCGGATGATTTTCACCGGCCTCGAGTTTACGGACCAAATGCCGTTCAAGGACGTGCTCATGCACGGCTTGGTGCGCGATTCCGAAGGCCGCAAAATGTCCAAATCGCTCGGCAACGGCGTCGATCCGCTGGAAGTCATCGAGAAGTACGGCGCGGACGCAATGCGCTTCATGATCTCCACCAACTCTACACCGGGGCAGGATCTGCGCTTCCGTTGGGAGAAGGTCGAGCAGGCGCGCAACTTTGCCAACAAGATCTGGAACGCTTCGCGCTTTGCGCTGATGAATCTGGGCGATTTCCAAGCGTCCCAGATCGATTTGAACGGTAAGCTGGGGACGGCGGACCGCTGGATTCTGCACCGCTTGAACGAGACTGTCCGCGACGTGACAAGGCTCATCGATGCCTATGAGTTCGGCGAGACCGGACGCCTCTTGTACAACTTCATCTGGGATGATCTGTGCGACTGGTACATCGAATTCAGCAAGCTGTCGCTGTATGGCACGGACGAAGCCGCGAAGAAAACGACGAAGTCTGTATTGGCCTACGTGCTTGACCGGACACAGCGCTTGATTCATCCGTTCATGCCGTTTATTTCGGAAGAAATTTGGCAGCATCTGCCGCATGAAGGCGAGACGATTACCTTGGCTTCGTGGCCTGTGTATGAAGCGCGCTTTGAAGCGGCGGAATCGGTCCGCGAGATGGAGCTGCTCATGGATATTATCCGGACGGTTCGCAACATTCGCGCCGAAGTGAACGTGCCGATGAGCAAGAAGGTTGAGCTTGAAGTGAAGCCGGCTGGCGATGAGATTCAAGCGATTCTTAGCCGCAACGAAGAATACGTGAAGCGCTTCTGCAACACCTCCTCGCTGAAGATCGATGCAGGGATGACGGCGCCGGATAAGGCGATGACCGGCATCGTAACTGGTGCGGAGCTTTATCTCCCACTGGCGGGGCTGATCGACATTGCCCAGGAAATAACGCGCTTGGAAAAAGAGCTGCAGACGCTGCACGGGGAAGTGGACCGGATCGAGAAGAAGCTGTCCAACCAAGGCTTTGTTGCGAAAGCGCCGGCGAAGGTCATCGAAGAAGAAAAAGCGAAGCTGGCCGATTACGCCGACAAACGGGATAAGGTGCTTGCACGGATCGCCGAGCTGAAAGGGTGAGCAGGTCATGAGCATGGAACAACAAGCTGCTGCGGCAGCGCCTTTTCAGACGGTGAGGGAGGCGGTCGACTGGGTCGTCCGCTTCATCCCGCTCGTCGGAATTAAGCCGGGCTTGGAGCGCATGGAGAAGCTGATGGAGCTGCTGGGCAACCCGCATCGGCGTTTAAAGTTCATCCATGTGGCCGGTACGAACGGTAAGGGTTCGGTTTGCGCCTACTTGACGGAAGTCATCAAGCAGGCCGGCTATGATGTGGGGACGTTCACGTCCCCTTACATCGAGAAGTACAACGAGCGCATTCGGCTCAACGGGCAGAACATCCCGGACGAAGACCTGCTGCAAGTGATCAACAAAGTGAAGCCGCTAGTGGATGAAGTGGTCGAGGAATTCGGCCAGCCTTCGATGTTCGAGATTTCGACGGTGATCGCCATCGAATATTTTGCCCGTGTCGCTTATCCGGATTTTGTCGTCTGGGAGACGGGGATGGGGGGACGTCTGGACTCCACCAATGTGGTGACTCCGATCGTTTCCGTCATTACGAATATCGGCCATGACCACATGGATATTCTGGGCGATACGCTCGAGAAGGTAGCCGCTGAGAAAGCGGGGATCATCAAAGCGGGCGTTCCTGTCGTCAGTGCGGTGGAGCAGCCGGAGGTCATCGACGTCATTGAGCGAACGGCGAAAGCCAAGAACAGTACGCTGTATTTGCTGGGCCGGGAATTCCGTTATGATATGCGCGTAACCAAAGAAGACGAACAGACATTTGATTTCAGCGGGCTGTTCCGCAACATTCCCGAGATGACGATCTCGCTGAACGGCTCCCACCAGCCGAAGAATGCCGCTGTGGCGCTCATGACGCTGGAGGTGCTGCGCCAGTATTACGCCTTCATCGCAGAGGACGAGGACTTGTACCGTGCGATGCGTGCGGCTGCGTGGCCGGGACGCCTGGAGATGGTTTCGCGGTCTCCGCGGATCTTGATCGACGGCGCGCATAACCCGGAAGGGGCAGCAGTGCTGGCGGAATCGCTAAAAAGCACGTATTCATACAAAAAACTCCATTTAATGATGGGAATGCTGGCGAATAAGAATCATACGAGTTATTTCAGGCATATACTACCAATAGTGGATACTCTCATCGTTACCGAGCCGGATTGGTTTAAAAAAGCGGCTGCTGCGGACCTTGCTGATCTCGCTCATACACTGCTCGAGGAAATCGGCCGGCGTGACGTGAATGTCATTGTGGAGCCGAACTGGAAAGAGGCGCTGGAGCTCGTGAAGCGTTCCACTTCACCGGATGACCTGGCTGTCGTAACCGGCACGTTATATTTAATAGGGGATGTACGTTCCCGGATCAACCATCAATCCGATTCTGAAAAAGGCTGGTGAAACGAGCGTGAATACATCGGAGCACATCCATTTTATCGGCATCGGCGGATATGGCATGAGTGCGATCGCCAAGGTGATGCTGGAAATGGGCTACCAAGTTTCGGGATCCGATTTGGCGCAGCAGGAGCTGACTGAAAAGCTGGCGGCCAAGGGAGCACAAGTGTATATAGGGCACAAAGCGCAAAATGTGGATGGAGCGGATATCGTCGTTTATTCTACCGCTATCTCCAAAGATGATGTGGAAATGAAGGCGGCGAAGGAGCTTAACATTCCAATCCTGCACCGGTCGCAAATGCTGGCCAGACTGATGAATCAGAAGAAGGGCATTGCCGTAGCCGGCGCGCATGGCAAGACGACGACGTCTTCCATGATTGCGCTCGTGCTGGAAAGCTGCGGTCAGGACCCAACCTTCATCATCGGCGGCGAGATTATGAACGTGGGCAGCAACGCCAAAGCAGGGAAAGGCGACTGGGTCGTAGCGGAAGCGGACGAAAGCGACGGCTCGTTCCTGCAGTATCACCCGACCCTTTCCTTGGTGAATAATATTGAAGCGGATCATCTCGAAAACTACGACGGAAACTTTGAAAATTTGAAAAAAGCGTACGCGCAGTTTCTGAGCCAAGTGAAGGAAGATGGCAAGGCCATCGTATGCAAGGATGACGCCTACCTGCAGGAAATGATTCCGCAGATCAAGAGCGAGGTCATTACGTACGGGATCGAGTCGGATGCCGATTACATTGCTCAGGCGATCGAGCTAGGCGACCGGAAAGTAGCGTTCGAGGTCGTGCACAAAGGTGCCGTTCTGGGTGCGATTCATTTGTCCGTGCCGGGTAGACACAACGTGTTCAATGCCCTGGCGACGCTGATCACCTGTATGGAAGCGGGACTAACGTTTGACCAGGTGGCGGAGGCGATCACCGATTTCCGCGGAGCCAAGCGGCGCTTCCAAGTGTTGGGCGAAGTGGACGACATTCTCGTAATCGACGATTATGCGCATCATCCGACCGAGATTGAAGCGACGATTCAAGCAGCGAAAGCTACGGGCAAGCGCATCGTTGCGGTGTTCCAGCCACAGCGGTATACGCGGACGTACTTCTTGTTCGAGCAGTTCAGCAAGGCGTTCCCGGATGCGGATGAGGTGATCATCACCGACATTTATTCGCCGGCCGGGGAGAAGCAGATCGAGGGCATCAGCTCAGCGAAGCTGGTGGAGCTGATTCGCCAGAACAGCAACTCGAACGTGCAGTATATTCCGACGAAGGAGCAAGTGCAGGAATATTTGCTCGGCTCGGTGCACTCGGGCGATCTCGTGCTCACAATGGGCGCGGGCGACATCTGGAAGGCCGCCGACGGGCTGGCAAAGTGCTTAATTGCGCTCAGCAAGAAATAAGACAACAAGCCTCCGAATTCCACAGAGCAATGTAGCTCAAGTGGAATCCGGAGGCTTTTTTGGTGTTTGGCTTAAATAATGCAGCATATATGGTGTTGGGTTTCGGGGGCAAGAGTTCGATCATATGATTTCTAGGATATTTAATTATTTTTTAGTTATAGGCATAATTTCGACCTGAGTGATAGGGATAGTACCTAAAAGGGACAAAAAAATAGACAATAGACTGCCATATTTTACATTACCGATGCAAGATTCTCAATACAGCTTCCCCTGCAATCATACAAATTTCAACCTCCAATCGAAGGATCGTCACCTCGGCAAGGAAGCTCCAATCCCTTACGATAAACTTGTAAAACGATTACAAGAAACGAGAGGGGTATGGAGCATGAGTTTGCTTAAACGATGGGCAACGGCAGGTGCAGCGGTAGTGCTGGCGGCGGCGATGACGGCATGCAGCAGCGGAGGGACGACTACGGCAAGCACGGGGACGAAGGCGGGCGGAGACGCCAAAACGGAAACGGCGAAGCCCGTAGAGTTGACCGTTTGGTCGCTGGGGACGAATGGGTATGAGAAGCTGGCGGAGGAATACAAGGCGATTAAGCCGAACGTGACCATTAAAATTCAAAACACGTCTGACCAGACCGCTCATCACAACAATATGTTGACAGCGCTTTCTGCGGGGAAAGGTGCACCGGACATTTTCATGGTGGAGATCGCGTTCCTGGAGAAATTCATGGAGGCGAAGGACAAGTTCAATAACTTGAATGATCTGGGCGCGGGCAGCATCAAGGGCAATTATTTGGATTGGAAATGGAAGCAGGCTTCCTCGGCCGACGGCTGTGTACTACCGTACCGACCTGCTGGATCAAGCGGGTATTCCAAGCAAGCCGGAGGATTTCGCCAAAGAGATTGCTACCTGGGATAAATTCGCTCAAACTGCGGTTAAGTACAAGCAAAAGACGGGCAAACCGTTCGTCGATATGCCGGACCTGGTTTTTAACGGTGTGCGGGATCAAGGCAATGATATTTACTACAACGACAAAGATGAGTTCATCGGCGACAAAAACGCGCAGGTGAAGAAGGCTTACGACTTTACGGTGAAAGGCATTAAAGATGGCTGGGTTGGCAAAAACGCGCTGTGGACGCCGGAATGGGCGAAGGATACGAACAGCGGCGGGTTTGCGGTCATGCTGGCTCCAGCATGGATGAATGGCGTGATCAAAGGCAATGCCAAGGATACGGCTGGGAAATGGATGATTACACAAATGCCGGAGGGCGCGGGGAACGCTGTGCGGCACCTTGGAAGAAGCGGAGCTGCTGCTGAGAGGCAAGTTGAGTGAGTCGGTAGATCGGCTGGCCGGTGCCTCCTCCCGAGAGGAAGATAGCCGGTCGATCAGCAAAGCGATGGAGTATATGGACGAGCGGTTCCATCACGATCTGGGGATTGACGAAATTGCCGAGTTTATCGGGCTCAGCTGCAGCCATTTTTGTGTGCTGTTCCGGAAAGAAAGCGGCATGACGTTCCTCGAATATTTGACGAAGCTGCGTATCGAGCGCGCCTGCTCCATTTTGCGTAATACGGAGGTCAAGGTGTATCAGGTTGCGCCGCTGGTCGGGTATCAGGATGCCAAATATTTTACCCAAGTGTTCCGCAAAATGATGGGCATGACGCCTTCGGAATACCGGATCGCCGAGCAAGCCGGATCGGAGTAAGAGTTCACGGTGCTTGTTCTATTTTTTTTCTAACTCTCATAGTCTAGTAATACGAAAAAAGGGACAAGGGAGAGTTGAATCAATGAACAAGGCCAAAATGACATTTCGCTTCGACCAGGAGCAAAGGCAAACCGGAAACCGCGGGGGGCGGCAGGAGCCGAAGCTGGAGGCCAAGGTGATCCCGCTGCATTCGGAAGAATACAGTGTAGTAGAAGAGACGACGCGGGAGGAAACGATAGCCCCGGCACTCCGAGGTACCGAGGGAGGAAAACCGGCGGCGCCCGAGCCGAAGTTCATAGATGCGCAGCAGCTTAATCAATACACGACCGACTTTGGCGGCTGGCAGAGCTCCTTTGACGCCGAGACGCAGCGGATCGAGAGCATCATCCGGGCCTCCGGCGGCGCGACGGTCAATCCCGAAACCGGCTACGTGGAGCCGAAGCAGGAGCAGGAGCGGGAGCCTGAGCCCAGACCGGAGGAGGAGATGCGCGACCATCGCTGGTATTCCCCGCAGGAAACCGCCTATTACTCGAAAAATCCGGGCGGCGGCTCCTGGCTGAAAATTACAACCTCTGTGGCTGGTGCGGTGATCACAGGGGTGGCGTTCGGATTTTTGGTGCTGTCGATGTTCTCCGGAGGCGACGAAGAAGCAAAGGTGAAGCCGGTGGATGCGGGTACGGCAACGAAACAGGTTCAAGGGGCGGTCAAGCCTGGGGACGCTACAGGGCAAACCACCGGTAAGTCGACGGATACAGCAGTAAAACCGGGGGATAAGGCGGCGGCTGGTGATCCGGCTTCGGCATCAGCTGCTCAGACCGCGTCTGCGACGACCGGGGTGGCTGTGAGCCTGCCGGCTCGTTCCTATACGTTTTTGCAGGGCGGCGTGTTCAGCTCAGCGCAGGGTGCGGATACGGCAGCGGCGGACTTTAAGAAAAAAGGACTGGCAGCGGCCGCCGATGCTGGCGATAAATTTCCCGTCTACGTCGGGATGGGGATGAACCGCGATGAAGCACTCGGACTCAGCGCACAGT
This sequence comes from Paenibacillus cremeus, assembly GCF_007786445.1. Taxonomy (GTDB): domain Bacteria; phylum Bacillota; class Bacilli; order Paenibacillales; family NBRC-103111; genus Paenibacillus_G; species Paenibacillus_G cremeus. The sequence continues at coordinate 235,669 of NZ_VNJI01000001.1, forward strand.
TCCAGCAGAAGAAAATCGACGTGCTCGTCAAGCCGTTTGATATTCCAGCCGTCAGCAAAATCAAGTGGAACGGCAAGCAGGCCGATTTGTTCCAAAGCTACATCACACAAGGCGACAAGCTGATTACGCTCATCACAGCGCAAACCATCACGCATTTGGGCGACGCTAAGCCGGCGCCGATCGATGAGTCGGCCCTGCAGGCGATCAAGACAGCCCATCAGGCCTGGTCCGGCTCTTCCACCGCCGTTAGCGACGGTCTGGGCGAGGCAGGAAAGGCGTCGCTGCCCAAAATGAACAGCGCGCTCAACACCGCCGTCCTATCGCTGGACGAGTATAAGAAGAGCCCATCGGCGGCCTACCTGTGGCAGGCACAGGGCGCGCTGATGCAGTATATTGTAGCGGAAAAAGAGCTGCTGAAGGCGACAGCTGTGCAGTAAGGACAGCGGGCCGCTAGAAGCGGAAAGAAGCCAATCCTCGTAGGCAGAGGGTTGGCTTCTTTTTTGTATTGGATACGGGTTTATACTCTATTAGCTGCTTTTGGAGCAACTAATCGAGCGTTCCGACATATGCGCTTACGATAAGTTGGGATAAGTGCCGTAAAAGCAGCTATTCGAGATGGTAGCCTTATTTCGCTGCAATAAGTGCTTCAAAAGCATTTATTGCGACAGCGGACGGCGAACTTTACTTCTTCGGATTCGCCGCTAAATATCGATCCAGCAGCGCGGTGGCTTCGGCGCGGGTGATCGAGCGCTCTGGCATATACTGATTTGCCGTCATGCCGTTCACCCAGCCCGCCTGCGTCAGTGCCGCAACGGCTCCTGCCGCCCAATAGCTTGGCGGCACATCCTTGAACGGCTGCCGCAGCGTCCCTTCCAGCGCCGGCCCCGCCAGCCGCTGGAACATCGCGGCCACCTCCGCCCGGGTCACCGGGCGGTCGGGCCGCAGCGTGCCGTCGGGGTAGCCCTCCAGCACGCCGGCCTTCACCGCCTTGTCCAAGGCGGTGAAGGCCCAAGACCCCGCGTTCGCGTCGCGGAACGCGGCAGCCCCGGCGGCGCCCGCGCCGGCAGAGGCGGGCTCGCACCCGCCACCGCCGGCAGCGCCGCTGCCGTACACCGCGCCGGCGACCGTGCCGCCGGCGGCAGAGCAGCTCCCTGCCTGCGCCTTCGACAGGTCGAAAACCCTACCCAGCAGCGTCACCCATTCCGCGCGTGTCAAAGCCCGGTTCGGCTCGAAGCTTCGGCCGACGCCGTCAACAATCCCCTGCGCTTTGAGCCGCAGGATCGCTTCACGGGCCCAGTGTCCCAGCGTGTCCGGGAACACGACATTCGACGTCGGCAGGTACGCCTCGATGCCGCGGGCGATCCCCTGCGCCATCGTCTGGCGCATGGTAGAATCCGCGAGCAGCGCCGCATCCGCTTGATTGGACAAGAACGCCGTCTCAACAAGGATGCTCGGAATCTGGCCCATTCGCACGACATAGACGGCGCTTTCCACGAGCCCGCGGTTCGTCAGGCCGGTCGTGCCCACGAACGAATCCAGCACGTCTTGCGCGAGCGCCTTGCTCTGCGGGGTCAGCGCTCGCATGGCATCGCTCGCCGGGTAGCTCGATTGCGGGTAAGCGTCGTCATAATACAGCACCATCGCACCGCGCGTGGTAGGGCTGCTGTATTCGTTGGCGTGGATGGAGACGAACAAATCCGCGTTTTGGGCGTTCGTGAAGGCGACCCGATCCGACAAGGAGACATATGTATCGGTAGTCCGCGACATCGCTACCTCATAGCCGTGCTGCACGAGGAGATCGCGAAGCCGGCCGGCAATATCCAAAGTAACTTCTTTTTCCTGTAGCTGATTTACGCCGATCGCACCGGAATCGGTTCCGCCATGACCGGCATCGACAACGATTTTCGCAGCCGAAGCGGGGCCAGGGGCAATCAGCAGCCCAAGGGCCAGCAGACCGAGTCGCAAGAGAGGGCTCTTCAATCCGGTTCACTCCTTTCAAAATCCATTGTACAAGCTGATTTAGAGGTCTGTAAGCAGGTAACATATGCCATGCGCGGTAGTGGCTTTGACCGGTGTGCGCGAAGGGATGCGGGCTAGAAAGAGCAAGTGGCGGATTGCAAAATATGGTATACTAGGCTCGATACATAGTTTCATAAATTTGGATGTATTTTTAGCGAAAGAGGTATCCTACATCTTGAAAAAGAACACCTTCACACTCATCCTTATGCTGCTCATCGGACTGGTCGCGGGGACGCTCATCGGACAGCTGCTGTCGCCGGTTCCGGCCTTATCGTTTTTGGTCAAAGCCGTGGAGCTGTCCTGGCAGCCCAAAGCGGATCTGCTCGTAATCCGGTACGACTTGAATCTGCATATCAAATTGAACTTAATCGGCATACTCGGGCTGGCAGCGGGCTTCTGGCTGTACCGCAGGCTGTAGTTCCGGTTCTCTTACAAAAGCACGCTTAAAAACTTCGAATCGAGGTCGCGATTTATGTCGATTATTGGCGCAAAAACACTCATTTTAGCTTCCTCCTCCCCGAGGCGGCAGGAGCTGATCCGGTCGCTCAAGCTGCCGTATACCATCCTGGCCAGCGACGTGGACGAAACGACAGAGCCGGGACTGACACCGGCACAGATTGTGGAAGAACTTTCTAGTCGCAAAGCGCAGGCGGTCTACGAACGTTGTAAGGTAGAGGCTAGAGACGAATACAAAGGCGTCGTGATCGGCTCCGATACGATCGTCGTGCTGGAGGGCGAGGTGCTCGGCAAGCCGGCGGATGAAGCGGATGCCTTTCGCATGCTGAAGGCCCTTCAGGGCAGAGCGCACGAAGTATACAGCGGAGTTGCGCTGATCGATACAGAGACAGGCGGGCGATTGGTAGCTCACAGCACCACAGGCGTGGTGATGAAGCAGCTGGACGACGAGCAAATCCGGCGTTATATCGCGACGCGAGAGCCCATGGATAAAGCGGGCTCGTACGGGATTCAAGGACTCGGCGCGACGATCGTGGAGCGGCTTGAGGGCGATTATTTTACCGTGGTCGGCCTGCCGATGTCGCTCCTTAGCGAAATGTTGGGTTCGATGGGGATTGCTGTCTTTTAAAGTTGCGTCATGCTATAATAAAGGTTCGTACACCGACACAGAAAGAGGGGAATGCATGGAATCGCTCAATTACACATTGCGCGATGTCCCAAACGAAGAACGACCTAGAGAACGCATGATGCAGTATGGGGCAGGGGCGTTAAGCAACGCGGAGCTGCTGGCGATTTTACTCCGGACGGGAACCTTTCAGGAATCCGCCGTGCACTTGGCACAGCGTGTGCTTCGTCAGGCAGGAAGCCTGCGAAGTCTGACGGACATGAGCCTGCAGCAGCTTACAGGAATCAAGGGCATTGGCGCGGCGAAGGCGCTGCAGCTTCAAGCCAGCATCGAGCTTGGCAAGCGGATGGCGCGCAGCACCTTAAGCGACACGGTGACGATCCGGTCGCCGCAAGATGTGGCTTCGCTATTATCGGAGGAGCTGCGCTATTTGCAGAAGGAGCATTTTGTCTGTCTGTTCTTGAATACGAAAAATCACGTCGTCGGGCAGGAAACGCTCTCGATGGGCAGCCTGAATGCCTCGATCGTGCATCCGCGGGAAGTGTTCCGTGCGGCGATCAAACGCAGCAGTGCGTCGATCGTTTGCGTACATAATCACCCGAGCGGCGATCCGACCCCAAGCCCAGAGGATATCAGTATGACCCGGAGGCTGGTTGAAGCCGGCGATTTGATCGGGATCGAAGTGCTGGACCACATCGTGATCGGCGATCAAAGCTTCGTCAGTTTGAAGGAGCTCGGACTGATGTAATATAATTGGTGTTTAGCAGCTTTGAACCACACATAACAACACATACAACAACACACGCAAGCGTGCAGAGGCACGCCTCAAATAGAGAAGGGAGCACCACATTCATGTTAGGTGGATTTACGAAAGACTTAGGGATTGACCTGGGAACGGCCAATACGCTGGTGTATGTCAAAGGAAAAGGAATCGTCGTGCGCGAGCCGTCGGTCGTCGCGATCCGGACGGATACGAAGACGATCGAGGCGGTAGGCAACGACGCCAAGAAAATGATCGGCCGTACGCCGGGCAATATCCGCGCGATCCGTCCGATGAAGGACGGCGTCATCGCCGATTTCGACACGACCTCGACGATGATTAAATATTTCATTCGCCAGGCGCAGAAGCAGCGCCTGCTGTTCCAGCGCCACCCGAGCGTTATGGTGTGCGTGCCTTCGGGCATTACCGCGGTGGAGAAGCGCGCGGTGGAGGATGCGACGCGTCAAGCGGGCGCCCGCGACGCGTATACGATCGAGGAGCCGTTCGCGGCGGCGATCGGCGCCGATTTGCCGGTCTGGGAACCGACCGGGAGCATGGTAGTCGACATCGGCGGGGGCACCACCGAGGTCGCAGTCATTTCGCTGGGCGGCATTGTGACCAGCCGGTCGATCCGGGTGGCGGGCGATGAGATGGATGAAGCGATCATCCAGTACATCAAGCGCACCTATAACCTGATGATCGGCGAGCGCACCGCCGAGCAGATCAAGGTCGAGATCGGCTCCGCGCTGCAGATGGACCCGCCGGTGCGGCACGAAATCCGCGGTCGCGATCTCGTATCCGGTCTGCCGAAGACGATGGCGATCACCTCGGATGAGATTACCGATGCGCTTAGCGATACCGTGTACAGCATCGTGGATGCGGTGAAGGTAACGCTGGAGAAATGTCCACCGGAGCTGTCGGCCGATATTATGGACCGCGGCATCGTGCTGACGGGCGGCGGAGGCTTGCTGCGCAATCTGGACAAGCTGCTGACAAGAGAAACCGGAATGCCGGTGCTCGTCGCCGAGAACGCGCTGGACTGCGTCGCCATCGGGACAGGACGCGCGCTGGAGAATATCCATTTGTTCAAAACAAGATCAGGTCCAACCAGCAAAGCAAAGCGCTAATTCGGACCGCTCCGACTCGCTCATAACGTTAGAAGGTGTAAGGATTGAAACTACTTGGGAACAAGAGGCTGCTCATTCTCATGCTCGGCTTTATAATGCTGATCGCGCTGATGGGCCTGACCTATGGACGAAGCTATATGACGTGGCCGGAGAAGTTTTTGAAGGACACCGTCTCCTTTACGCAAGGACTATTGTATAAACCCGCGGGCTATATAGCGGGTTTCTTTCAAGATATTAAGCAGCTTCGTACGCTGTACGAAGAGAACACCGTGCTTCGCCAGACGCTGACCAAATATGCCCGGGATACGACGAGGCTGAACGATTTGGAGCAGCAGAACAAGCGTCTGCAGGATGCGCTGGGCTTTACGGAGCGGCAGAAGCAGATGAACCAGTACACATTCCGGATTGCCGAAGTGACCGAGTTTAACCAGCAGAACAAGATGGTGACGATCAACCTGGGCGAGAAGGACGGCATTCGGCCGAACATGGCGGTCATGTCGGTGGAGGGCTTGATCGGAAGAGTCGTTCGCGTATCCGCTTTTTATGCGGATGTGCAGCTGCTGACGGGCATGCAGACCGTGATCGATTCCGATGATAAGTTGGCGCTCGAATCGAAGGCGATCTCCGTTACGGTGAAGGGGCACGAGAACGAGTCCTACGGCTTTATCGAGTATTACAACCCGGAGAGCCAGACGCTCGTCATGACCAAAATCGAAGCCAAAGACCCGATCCAGCCTGGCGACACGATCATCACCTCGGGGAAAGGGCTGGTGTTTCCAAGAGGTATCGAAGTGGGGAAGGTCCTCGAGAAACGACAGGGCGATTTCGGCATCACGTTCGTCGCGTCGATCCAGCCGTTCGCTTCCTTTAACCACCTTCGCGAAGTGTTTGTCGTCCAATTGCCGGAGCTGAAGTAGGTGGTAGGCAGATGAATCATAAAAAAATATGGCTGGTGCTCGCCCTCTTATTTTGGCTGGAAAATACGATCTGGCCTTGGCTGCTCCCCGAGGCATGGCAAACCAAGGTGCAGGTGGCTCCGCACTTTATTTTAGTTATCGTGATGTTCATTGGCTTATATATTAACCGGCATACGGCACTAATGTACGGGCTCATTTTCGGGATGCTGCAGGACTTTATTTACTACTCGCCGATGATGGGACCGATCTCGTTTGGCATGGGCTTAACCGGGTATTTGGCGGGGCTCATGATCGGACGATTGTACTCGAGCATTTTCGTCAGCATGCTGGTCATTGCTCTGGGGAATTTGTTTTATGAGCTCATCATCTTTGGGCTGTACCAGCTGTTCAAGCTAACCCATTCGAACCTGGAGTGGCTGTTCTTGCACCAGATGCTCCCGAGCATGCTGATCAATCTGCTGTTTGCGCTGGCTGTTTATGTACCTCTTCGCAAAATGTTCGAAAGCCTGCCGCAGAAACTGGCGGAAGCTGACGAATAAAATTTCAGTCTACAGCAGGAGTTAGGCCTTCAGAAGCCGAATTGTATACGCTTAGGAGGTAGGAGCGTTTATGACGGCAGCTAAGCATCTTGTGACGATCAAAGGGGTTAAGGACGGCTTGGTGTTTATACTCGACGACACCGGCGAATTTTCGGCGGTGCTTGCTGAGCTGAAGCATAAGCTGGAGAAGACCCATCAGCAAATCTTGACCGGCCCGATCATCCATGTGAATGTGAAGCTCGGCAGCCGATCTGTCACTGATGAAGAGAAGGATGAGGTACGGAGTATTATTAGCACGCAAGGCAACCTGCTCGTGCAAAGCGTCGAGTCGGCGGAGCCGGCAGTCCCGAAGACGGAACCGGACAAAGCCGATGTGAAAATTGTGCGAGGCATAGTGCGTTCCGGGCAAACCTTATCGCAGGAAGGCAATATTTTATTTTTAGGCGACGTTAACCCGGGCGGATCGATCATGAGTACCGGAAGCATATATATTATGGGTTCGCTCAGAGGCATGGCGCATGCAGGGCACGACGGGGATGAGCTGGCGATTGTCGCCGCTTCCCATTTACGTCCTACGCAGCTTCGGATTGCGGGCGTCATTAGCCGTCCACCCGATGAGTGGGGCACGAACGAGGCTTATGAAGCGTACATGGAGTACGCGTATGTGAAAGACGGAGTAATGAAGATTGACAAAATTCATCACCTGCACAAAATCGGGTTGAACGTATACTCTTGAAACGAAGAGGAGTGGGACCAATGGGAGAGGCAATAGTTATTACTTCAGGCAAGGGCGGCGTCGGCAAAACGACGACGTCGGCTAACATCGGGACGGCTTTGGCGCTTCAAGGTAAGAAGGTCGTAATGATCGATACCGACATCGGTCTCCGAAACCTGGATGTTGTCATGGGGCTGGAAAACCGCATTATTTATGATCTCATCGATGTGGCGGAGGGGCGCTGCCGACTGCCGCAGGCGCTCGTGAAGGACAAGCGCTTCGATGAGCTGTACATGCTGCCGGCGGCGCAAACGAAGGACAAGAACGCCATTTCGCCGGAAGCGGTGCGTCAGATCGTATTGGATTTGAAGCGTGACTTTGAATACGTCATTATCGACTGTCCTGCGGGGATTGAGCAGGGCTTTAAGAATGCGGTGGCCGGCGCGGACAAAGCGATTGTCGTTACGACACCGGAGAATGCGGCCGTTCGCGATGCGGATCGGATCATCGGCCTGCTGGAGAAGGAGGCGCTCGTCGACTCGCCTAAGCTGGTCATTAACCGGATTCGTCAAGGCATGGTCAAGAAGGGGGAAATGCTCGATATCGACGAGATTTGCTCCGTCTTGGCCATTGACCTGCTGGGTATCGTGCCGGACGACGAATACGTGATCAAAGCCGCCAATATGGGCGAGCCGACGGTCATGAACCCCAACTCGCGCGCAGCGATTGCATATCGCAACATTGCACGGCGGATGCTAGGCGATTCGGTGCCGCTGATGCCGATGGAAGAAAAGACCGGCGTCTTCAATAAAATGAAAAAGTTTCTCGGAATGGGATGACGCATCGTGCTGCACAAATTTAAGAAAATCGATGTGCCTATCCTTGGAATTTTGATCGCGTTCATGGTCATCAGCACGATTCTGGTTTACAGCGCAACGGTCAGTGACCCGGACATTCACATCAGTCTGGCCAAAATGATCCAGATTTACATCATCTCGTTCATTGCGTTTATTACCGTTTCGTCGGTCGACTACCGTTTTGTAATTAAAGGCTCCTATTACATGTATATCGCAGGCTTGCTTTTGCTGGTGGCGGTATTGAAGTTCGGGAAGACGATCAACGGCGCCCAGGGCTGGTTCAGCTTGCCGATGGGGCTCGATTTTCAACCCGTGGAGCTGTTCAAAATCATTTTGATTATCACCCTGGCCACCTTCATCGCGAGGCGAAAGGGTGAATCGCTTCAACTTATACGGGACGTCGTTCCGATCGGCGTCATCGTGTTAATCCCGTTTATCCTGGTTGTGGTGCAGCCGGATCTGGGGAATGCGATTATTTTTATCGTCATTTTGCTCGGGATGTATTGGATCGGGAACATCCGGCTCAGCTACGTTTTAATCGGGGTACTGGTCATCGGCGGATCGCTGTATGGCGCTTTGTACCTGTATCAGCATTTCCAGGAGCCGATCGTGACCTTCTTGAAGGCTCACCATGTGCCGAACCACTGGATCGATCGAATGAACACGTTCGTCAATCCGACGGAAGCGTCACGGGACAGCAAGTGGCAGGTAATGAACTCGATCCGGGCTATCGGCTCCGGTTCGCTTTCGGGTGAGGGTTACCTGAAAGGAACCTCGATTCACAGCCATTTTATCCCTGTTGCGTACACGGACGCCATCTTCGTCGTAGTCGGTGAGGAGTTTGGCTTCGTAGGCGCGTCCTGCCTGCTGCTGCTCTATTTCGTGCTCATTTATCGGATGATTCTCATCTCGATTTATTGCAACAACTTTGCCGGTTCGTTTATCATCATCGGGATCGTCTCCATGCTTGTGTTCCAAATTTTCCAAAATATTGGGATGATGATCGGCATTATGCCGCTCACGGGGATCACGCTCCCGTTTGTCAGCTATGGCGGCACCTCGCTCATGATCAATATGATTTCCATGGGCCTCGTTATGAGCATCCGCCTGCACGACGATAAACTGCTGGATGAAGAATAGAATTATAGCTACCAGTACCGTTCGGATTTTTCCGGGCGGTTTTCTTTTATTTAAAAGTAATCCCATACCCATCCCTCCAGTGCGCAAAAGTATGGGACTATTTTTCAAGCTCCTCCTCCCGTATATTTGTCAGTACAAGCTCATAGGATGGAATATACACACATGCCTGTGAGAGGTAGGGGTAGCAATGGACACGACAAAGAACGTACGCGAGCGCCGGATGGAGAAGCTCCGCAAGCTGCAGGAAGGCGTAGACAGCCGGGCAGGCAGGCGGCCAGACGTTTCACATATGCATTTTCCCCAGGTGGACGAGCGCCGGGAGCTGTACCCGAGCCGGCTGGATCGGCTGGAGGAGGATCCGTATGCCTCGCTGCGCGTCGACCCCGAGGTCGAGTGGAACCGCAAGTGGAAGAGGGAATTCACGGAGTATCGAAGGAATGACGATGATCTGGGGCCGCCCGAGCGGGACGGGTCTTGGAGAGGGAGGATAAGCGCCCGCATCCTGGTCAGCGGATTACTGTTTGCGCTTACGTGGGGCATGTTCCATGTCCATCATCCGCTGGCGGAGAAGGGGAAAAAGTGGATCACCACCGCGCTGACCGAATCGGTCGATGCGAGCTCTGTAGCAGCTTGGTATGAGCGGAAGTTCGGCAGTGCACCGTCGTTTCTACCCGCCTTGAATCCGGCCAAGCACCAGGATGCCGAGAAGGTGAGTGCAGTTACGAAGCACTACTTCACTCCGGTGCAGGGCAAACTGATCGCGGCATTCACACCGGGTCAGAGCGGCGTATTAGTGGATGCCAAATCGGGAACGCCGGTAGCGGCTGTGGATACAGGGCTGGTGACGTTCGCGGGAATGAAGGAGGATACCGGATTTACCGTCGTTTTACGGCATACGGATGGCGTCGAATCGATTTACGGGCATCTGGCACAAGGCAAAATCCAGCTCAATGACTGGATCAAGGGTGGAGAAACGCTGGGCACGGTAGATAAACCTCAAGGACAAGCTTCCGGCACGCTCTTCTTTGCTTTGGCGAAGGATGGGAAACCGCTGAATCCGACGGACGTGATTACCTTTGATTAAATGGAAACCGCCTGCGTGGAACGTGTGGTTCGGCGTCAAATACCGCTTTCACCCGCTGTTCTCCATCGTGCTGCTATTCTCGATCCTCACCGGCTACTTCGTGGAGGTTGCGACGCTGTTCGGGATTGTGTTCATCCATGAACTCGGTCATGTCGCTGCGGCCAAAAGCTTCGGCTGGCGGGTCAAAGAGGTGCAGCTGCTGCCGTTTGGCGGGGTGGCGGTCGTCGAGGAGCTGGCCGGGGTTCCGGCATGGCAGGAGCTGGCCGTAGCACTGGCCGGGCCGCTGCAAAATTTTTGGATGGTTCCGGTCGGCTGGGCATTGACCGCGCTCGGTCTGTTTCCGCCCGATTGGGGCGGTTATTTTGTGCAAGCGAACGTGATGATCGCGCTCTTTAACCTGCTGCCGGTGCTGCCGCTGGACGGCGGGAAAATCATGCAGGCAATGATCAGCCTTTGGCTGCCGTATCAACGAACGATTCAAATTTCAGCGGCTGTCAGCCTCGTGCTTAGCGGCGTGCTGATTGCGGCGAGCCTGATCCATTTTATAACCGAAAAAGGCGGCATCCAGCTGAACTGGCTCATGATCGGTCTGTTCTTGTTTTACTCGAATTGGTACGATTTTCGCGGGATGCCGTATCATTTCATGCGCTTTTTGCTGAACCGCGAGACCGTGCTGAAGCGAATTTGGCTGCGCGGGACGATGGCGAGGCCGATTGTCGTACACGGGCGAAGGAAGGTATCCGACATTGTGCGGCTGTTTATGCGGGACCGCTATCATCTGGTTTATGTGCTGGATGAGCAGGGAGCCATAAGGCATGTCGTTCCCGAGAAGACGCTGCTGGATTTTTATTTTAACGAGACCAAAAGAGGGCTGTCCGTTTCCGAGCTGCTGATTTAATCGGGGCCTGGAGGCTACGGATGCCCTTTAGGATTTCTTATGGGGAATGTGGTACAATAAAGGCCGAGGTGTTGCTGCATGAAGCGTATTTTGGTGAAGTGCGATGAAGAGCATACCGAGGTGGCCGTTCAAGAGAACGGAAAGCTCGTAGAATATTACAAAGGCAACCGGGACCAGGGTCAGCTGGCCGGTAATATTTATATTGGACGCGTAGTCCGAGTGCTGCAGGGGATGCAGTCGGCATTTGTCGATGTTGGACTTGAAAAAAATGGTTTTCTATATATTGACGACCTGCTTCCTGCCCATTTGGATAAGCAGCCCAAAGAGAAGCCGCCGATTCATGAGCTGGTCAAAGTAGGACAACAGCTGATGGTGCAGGTGGTGAAGGAGCCGGTAGGCAGCAAGGGTGCCCGGTTGACGACGCATTATTCGATCCCCGGACGTTTTGGGGTGTACATGCCAGCGGCGGATTACGTAGGCGTTTCCCGCAAAATCGACAGCTCCTCCGACCGCGATCGGCTGAAACGGATGGCGGAGCGGCATCTGCAGGAAGGCGAGGGCTTTATCGTTCGGACGGCGGCCTTAGGCGAATCGGAAGAGGCGTTCGCGGCAGACATGGAGGAGCTTCGCTCCCGCTGGCGGCAGCTGGAGGCGACTTCTCACACGAGTACAGCGGTACCCCGGCTGATCTACTCCGATCTGCAAATGCTGCCGCGGCTGATCCGTGACCTATTTCGGGACGATGTACAGCAGCTGATCGTAAATAATGAGCAGGTGCTGCAGGAAATCCAGTCCTATGTTGCCGGACCTGGCTCGAACTTGGCTGGACGGTTGAAATATGAGGCTGGGCGGGAGCTGCTCGCCAAATATGAAGTGGGCAAGCAGCTGGAGCATGGTCTCAAGCGGAAGGTGTGGCTTGACAGCGGCTCCTATCTGATTGTGGACCGAACGGAAGCGCTCACGGTGTTCGACGTCAATACCGGCAAATATACCGGGTCCATTGACCTGGAACGAACCGTTTACGATACGAACATGGAAGCGGCGCGGGAAATTGCAAGATTGCTCCGGCTTCGCGATATCGGCGGGCTGATCATTATCGATTTTATCGATATGGAGACGGAGGCCGCGCGGCAGCAGGTGCTGGACGAGTTGATGCGAGAGACGAAGAAGGACCGGACCAAAACGGTCGTCGTCGGCTGGACGAAGCTGGGGCTGGTCGAGCTGACTCGCAAGAAGGTAAGGGACAGCATCGAATCGACGGTGCCAGAGCCTTGTCCGACCTGCGGCGGAAGCGGCTGGGTGAACGTATAAGGCGGTTCGACAGCTTTTTTGTGAGGATGAATTATGCTGTTGCTTTTCGTAGGCGTATGTGATAAACTGTTTTAGCGTGTTGTGAAAAGCATGCTGTAACCGCGCGAAGCGGGTCATAGTTGCAGCTGTACAGCTGTGGACTGCAAGTGCTTGTCCTGCAAGGGACCAAGCCACCTTGGCTTTAGGCGAGTCTGAGACATGGGGAGGTGCAACAACAATGTATGCAATTATTGAAACTGGCGGTAAGCAATACAAGGTTCAGGAAGGCGATGTTCTTTACATCGAGAAACTGAATGCTGGTGAAGGCGATTCCGTAACGTTTGACCGCGTGTTGGCCGTTTCGAAAGAAACTGGTTTGGTGGTAGGTGCTCCGGTCGTTTCCGGCGCTTCCGTTTCTGCGAAAGTAGAAAAGCACGGCAAGGGCGAGAAGATCATCGTTTTCAAATACAAAGCGAAGAAAAACTATCGTCGTAAGCAAGGTCATCGTCAGCCTTACACGAAAGTTGTGATCGAGAAGATCCAAGGTTAATCCATGATCCGGATCACGATTGAGCGTAAGCACGATAGTACCATTAAACGCTTCGGTGTGCGAGGTCATGCGTTCTATGACGACCCGGGCAAGGACATTGTCTGCGCCGGCGTCTCGGCTGTGACGGTAGGCACCGTGAACTCTGTCGAAGCTCTGACCGGCTTGGAACTAAAAACCCAGATGAAGCACGGGCTGCTTCAAGTGGAGGTTCCGGACGGACTAGATCCGACTACGGAGGAAAAAACGCAGCTGCTGCTGGAGTCCATGGTAGTAATGCTGCAATCGATTGAACAATCGTATAGTGCATATATACAAATGCAAGACACAATCTCGAAGTAAGGAGGTAGACAAATATGTTGCAATTAAATCTTCAGTTGTTTGCATCCAAGAAGGGTGTAGGTTCCACGAAGAACGGTCGTGACAGTATTGCTAAGCGCCTTGGCGTAAAGCGTTCTGACGGTCAAACCGTAACGGGCGGCAGCATCTTGGTCCGTCAACGCGGAACAAAGATTCACCCAGGTAATAACGTGGGTATCGGTTCCGACGACACTCTGTTTGCTAAGATCGACGGCGTTGTGAAGTTCGAGCGCCTTGGTCGCGATCGCAAGCGTGTGAGCGTCTACCCTGTAGTGGCTGCTCCTGTAGCTGCTGCGGTAGAAGTGTAATAACCGTCAACGTCTAAACCCTGGCGATCGTTGTTCGCCAGGGTTTTTTTGTCGAATGCGGGGATGAAATTGGAAAATTTGTGTACTTTGATTAAGCGCATGCTATACTGTAGGAATACAGACCGAACCTTGAAACGGAGAGATACGGCATGACGTCGAACGCGAAACAGAGTACAAGTATGGGCGATTCCGGTAGGGTGGGAGCATCCCAAGCTGCGCTAAATTTCGACTTGGACCGTGCAGAAGCGGATCTTCGTTTGCTTCGCCTGTTCAATCGGTATCGGCACGATTGGATGAATGATATCCAGATTTTTATGGGGTACGTCCAGTTAAAAAAATATGATAAATTAACGGATTTAATGGAAAAAATAAAAGAGAAGGTTCGTCAGGAAAGCCTGATGTCCAAGCTGGGGATTCCTTCTCTGATCGTTCATTTATTGACCTTTCAGGCGGAAGTGAAGGAGCTGGAGCTGCACGTTCGCATGGAGGAAGAAATCCGTTTGCAAGATTATGGTGTCCCTGAAGAGACGGAGCAATGGCTCGCAGCGCTGCTGGACAGCTTCAAAGCTGAGGCTATGGCGGCGGTAAACGAGTGCAATGCGCTGGAGCTTTATTTTGCGAAGGAAGCGGACGGGCTCGGTATCACGGCGGACTACCAGGGCGGATATGATCTGGAGCGCTTGAAGCTGGCGGAGGCAACGCTGTGCAAAGCTTGGTTGGCCGGGCGCGGCTGGGTACTGGAAGCGAGCTATAGCGAGATTCAGGTCAAGTGGACGGTTCGTTTGCAACGTACATAATGAGGTGAAACAATGTTTGTAGATAAGGCCAAAATTTTTGTCAAAGGTGGGGACGGAGGCGATGGACTCGTCGCTTTCCGCCGAGAGAAATATGTACCGGAGGGCGGTCCGGCCGGAGGCGATGGAGGCGATGGTGCCGACGTCATTTTTCGTGTCGATGAAGGTCTTCGGACGCTAGTCGATTTTCGCTATCAGAAGCATTTCAAAGCCGACCGCGGGGAAAAAGGACGGAATAAAGCCCGGCACGGTGCGAATGCAGAGGATATGATTGTTCGCGTGCCCCCGGGAACCGTGGTAATCGATGACGACACGCAGGAAGTGATTGCGGATTTGACGCGTCACGGGCAAGAAGTCGTCGTGGCGAAGGGCGGACGCGGCGGACGCGGAAATACTCGGTTCGCAACGTCGAACAACACCGCGCCGGCGATTGCCGAGAACGGCGAAGATGGCCAAGAGCGGTGGGTCGTTCTTGAACTGAAGGTTATGGCGGATGTCGGACTGGTGGGCTTCCCGAGCGTAGGTAAGTCCACGCTGCTGTCGGTTGTATCGGCGGCGCAGCCCAAGATTGGAGCGTACCATTTTACAACGCTGACTCCGAATTTAGGGGTGGTGGATGTGAAAGACGGCCGCAGCTTTGTCATGGCGGATCTCCCGGGCTTGATCGAGGGTGCGCATGAAGGCGTTGGACTGGGTCATGAGTTTTTAAGGCATGTGGAACGGACACGCGTCATTTTACATGTGATCGATATGGGTGCAACGGAAGGCCGCGATCCATTCGACGATTGGGTCAAGATCAACGATGAGCTCAAGCTGTACAACGCAAAGCTGGAGGATCGTCCACAGATCATTGCCGCGAACAAGATGGACATTCCGGAAGCGGAAGAGCACTTGGCGGAGTTTAAGCAGAAGTTGGCCGAGCTGGGCAAAGACATTCCGATCTATGCGATTTCGGCGGTGGCGCGCTCCGGTGTTCAGGAGATGATTTATAAGCTCGCCGATCTGCTGGAGTCCATTCCAGAAGCGCTGGTTGTGGAAGAAGTGGAAGAGGTTGAGGAGCGTAAGGTGTATCGTCTGGAAACCGAAGATGATGACTTTACGATCCGCAGGGATAATGATGCGTTTGTAGTCGATAGCCCTAGCATTGAAAAGCTGATCAAGCGGACGAATTTCAGCACGCATGAAGCGGTGATGCGGTTTGCACGCATTTTGCGGAAGAAGGGCATCGATAAGGCACTTCGCGACCGCGGCGCTACGAATGGGCAGACGATCCGCATCGGCGATTTTGAGTTTGAATTCGTGGAACAAGAATAAGTTTGTATTGCACACACTAATTTGACGATGTCAAGGACATGTCAGGTTAGTGTTTTTGTTTGGCCGGACATATCGAAAAAGACGAACGAAATAATTTAAATCTGTATTTAATGTTCGTTTATATAAGTTATGACATTCTTAGTATCATAATTTATAAATAATTTTAAAGGGAAAACCTGAACTTTTTTTGAGAAAAACCATTGAACTTTCCTAAGTTCGCCTGTATAGTATATTTATGTTATAAAACATTACATTAAATTGAAGGTATGCACGAGAAAAGAGAGATATTGGAGAGGATGGATGAGATGGATCACAAAAACTTTAGAAAGTCAGGACATTTCCCGAGTTTACTGTCAGCATTTCTCTATTTTGATGTCAGTTTTATGATTTGGGTTATGTGCGGAGCCCTGGCGCTTTATATTGCCAAAGACTTTAACCTGACTGACGCACAGAAAGCGACAATGGTGGCTATTCCGACGCTGGGAGGCTCCATTTTTCGAATTCCGATGGGGATTTTGGCCGACCGGATCGGTTCGAGGAAGACCGGCATCATTGGGATGCTGCTGACGATTATTCCGCTGTTGTGGGGATGGCTCGGCGGAACGGATATGAATCAGGTGCAGTCGCTGGGCTTTTTGCTCGGGATTGCCGGAGCCAGCTTTGCTGTGTCGCTTTCCTTGGCGAGCCGCTGGTATCCGCCTCAGTATCAAGGGCTAGCGATGGGCATTGCCGGTGCTGGGAACAGCGGTACCGCGCTTGCGACGTTTTTTGGTCCGCAGCTGGCCGCTTCGATTGGCTGGCATAATGTGTTCGGGCTGGCGATTATACCGCTGCTGCTCGTGTTAGTCGCTTACGCGTTGATGGCTAAAGACAGTCCGAATCAGCCAGAGCCCAAAAAGCTGAAGGATTACTTGTCTGCGTTTAAGCTGGCGGATACGTGGTGGTTCTGTATGTTCTATGCGATAACCTTCGGCGGCTTCGTCGGGTTCTCCAACTACTTCAACATTTTCTTCTATGACGTGTACGGCGACAAGACCATAGCCGGCGGGCTGAGCAAAATTCAAATCGGTTATCTGGTGACGGTCACCGTCATTGCGGGCAGCTTTTTCCGCCCGATTGGCGGGTATATCGCGGATCGGATCGGCGGCATGCGGTTCATGCTGGTGCTTTTCTCGGTGATCGCCATTTGTGCATTTGCGATTTCGACGATGCCCAGCTCGTTTCTCGTCATGCTGGTGCTCACCAGCGTGATGATGGCGTGTCTTGGCATGGGGAACGGCTCAATTTTCCAAATTGTGCCGCAGCGCTTCTCCAAAGAAATTGGAGTTGTGACGGGGATTGTAGGCGCGGCGGGCGGTCTGGGCGGCTTTCTGCTGCCGAACAATGTGCTCGGACCACTTAAGCAGGCGACAGGTACCCACGTAACAGGCTTTATCGTCGTCGCATCCATCGTGCTGGTGGTGACGCTAATTTTTTATGTCGTATCCCGCAGCTGGCGGAAGGAATGGGCGACGGCGGATTCCGGAGTGAATTACTAAAGTGGACGAAAAAGTAGATCCAGGGCGAAAAGCGGGTGAAGAATAGAGATGAGCGATTTTCTGAAGCATTTTCAGAGGCAGCAGGCGGCGATGACACACCGCGAAACGACGACCCAAACCGAATGCCCTTACTGCAGTGTGCAGTGTACGATGAACTTGCATGAGGAAAAGTCGATCATGGTCAGCCGCTACTCGGTGACGCCGAATAAGGAGGACCCCGTCACCGAAGGACGTTTGTGCGTCAAGGGCTTGAATGCCCATACGAATGCGGTCGATGACCGGCGGCTCAAGTATCCGCTGGTGCGTATGGACGGCACCTGGAGCCCGGTGGCTTGGGAAGACGCGCTGCAGCGTATCAAGCTGGAAATTAGGAAGATCCAGCAAGTCTACGGCAAAGATGCCGTTGGCGTATACGGCGGCGGGTCGCTGACCAATGAAGAGTGCTATCTTCTGGGCAAATTCGCCCGAGTCGCGCTGCAGACCAAATATATCGACTATAATGGGCGATTCTGTATGTCGGCCGCTGCTGGGGCCGCGAACCTGACGTTCGGCGTCGACCGGGGGCTGACGAACCCGTTGTCGGAGGTACCGCTGGCCAAATGCATCATTCTGGCCGGAACCAATCTGGCCGAGTGCCAGCCGACGATTATGCAGCATTTTCGGAAGGCGCGTCAGGAGGGCTGCAAAATTATCGTGATCGATCCGCGGGAAACCGCCACCTGCTCCATTGCCGATCTGCATCTGAAGGTGCGTCCGGGCTACGATGCGGCGCTTGTGAACGGCATGCTGAAGGTGATTTTGGAGGAGGGCTATGTCGATCGCGACTTTATCGCGCAGCGTACGAACGGCTTCGCCGAGCTGGCCGAGCATGTGAGCAAGGTGTCGCTGGCCGAGGTGGCGGCGCTCACCGGACTCGACCCGCTGCACATTATCGAAGCGGCCCGGATGTACGGGCAGGCGGAGACGGGCATGGTGTTTACCGCCAGAGGCGTGGAGCAGCATGCCAGTGGCGTGGCCAATGTGCGAAACTTCCTCAATCTGGTGCTGGTGACGGGCAAGATCGGGAAGCCGGGCTGCGGCTACGGCGCCGTGACAGGGCAGGCGAACGGCCAAGGCGGCCGCGAGCATGGGCAGAAGGCCGATCAGCTGCCGGGGTACCGGCTGATCGAGCATCCCGAGCACCGTGCTTATATTGCGCAGGTATGGGGCGTGCCCGAGGAGGAGCTGCCTCGCAAAGGCGTATCCGCTTACGAGATGATGGAAGCCATCGATCGGGGCGAAATCAAGGGGCTGATCATCCTTGGCTCCAACCCGGTCGTATCGGGACCGAACAGCTCCATGGTGGAAAAAGCGCTCAAAAAGCTGAAGTTTTTGCTGGTCATCGACCTGTTTGAATCGGAGACGGCGAGGCTCGCGCATATGCTGCTGCCTGGCTCCTCCTATTTGGAGGATGAGGGGACGATGACACAGCTGGAGGGGCGGGTCATGGTTCGGCGGGCGCTGAAGACACTGCCAGGGAAGGCGAGGCTCGATTGGAAAATCCTTTGCGACATCGCGGAGGTGCTCGGCAAAGGCGACTTTTTCCGTTACAGGAAGGCAGAAGAGATCTTTAACGAGCTTCGGGTTGCCTCGAAGGGCGGCAAAGCCGACTACTTCGGTATGACCTATGAGCAGCTGGAACGGCAGCACGGAATGTTCTGGCCCTGTCCGGAGGAGGGGCATCCGGGTACATCCCGCATGTTCGAGGAGCGCTTCGAGCACGAGGACGGCAGGGCCAGACTGACGCCGATTGAGCATCAAAATCCGAAAGAGGTGGCCAGCAAAAAGTATCCGTATCTGCTGACGACCGGACGCGTGCTTCAGCATTATTTATCTGGGGTGCAAACCCGGAATACGCCGGAATTAAATTCGAAATTCCCGGAGCCGCTGTTGGAAATTCATCCGGAATCGGCAGGGGAGATTGGTCTAATCAACGGGGGGCATGCGAGTGTGACTTCCAAGCGTGGGATGATCCGGCTGAAGGTCAAATATTCGGCAAAAATCCGCCGGGATACGGTGTTTGTGGCGTTTCATTGGGGCGATGACCACTGCATCAACCGCTTAACGAATCCGGCGCTGGATCCGACCTGCCGAATGCCGGAATTCAAAGTTTGCGCCGTTCGAATCTCGCCGGGCTAGGAGGTAGCCTCATCATGAAGCAATGGATAAAAACAGTCGGCACCGGAAAGCAGGGGTCACGCCATTTGACCTATGATGAAGCCGTGGCTGCCGCGCATGCGATCGCACGTGGGGAATCCACGGATGCGCAGACAGCTGCCTTTTTGATGGCGATGAGGATGAAGGGCGAAGCGGACGAGGAGATGATGGGCTTCATCGACGTATTTCGTAAATATTCGCTGCCCTACCGCTCCTTTTCACAATCGCTGAACTGTGCCGGTCCCTATGACGGACGCGTGTATTTTCCGGTTACGATTCCCGTCAGTCTGCTGCTGGCCTCGGTCGGCTTTCCGCAGGTGCTGCACGGCAGCGAGTCGCTGCCTCCCAAGCTGGGCCAGTCGCTGAAGGAGCTGCTGGAAGGGCTGGGCATCCAGGTGGAGCAGGAGGCCAAGGAATGGGAGAAAATGTTCAGCAGCCTGAATATCGGCTTTTTATGGACGGATCGCATCTGTCCGCCGTTCGGCCGCGTGCGGCATGTCCGGGAGCAGATGGGGCTGCGGACGTTTTTCAATACGGTGGAAAAAGTCATGAACCCGGTGCATTCGCTAGGCATCGTCATCGGCGTCAATCATAAAACCGCCATGGATCATTTGATCCACCTGCTTCCGAAGTCGGGCTTTGAGACGGCGTACATCGTTCAGGGAATGGAGGGCTCGGAGGATTTGCCGATCTATAAGAACAGCTCGATTCGCAAGGTGACGCCTTGGGGGGACGAGTCCAGCACGATTGATCCGGCCACCTTCGGCTTCCGGGGCGAGCCGCTGGAGAAATGCAGCAAGGAGCGCCAGCTCGAGCTGCTGAACCGAATTATGCAGGGAGAGGAAACACCTGAGGTGAAGAACGAGCGGGAGCATGTGATTTTTAACGCGGGGCTGCGCTTGTTCTGGTTCGATAGGGTGGCCTCCTACGAGGAAGGCTTCCAGCTCGCTAGGTCGCTGCTGCAGCGCAAAGAGGCGTTCAAGCTGCTGAACAAGTGGCGCGAATGGAGTCATCGCAGCGGGGTTCAGGGGATGCAGGCGAATGGATAAAGCGGTGGTGTAAGGTGATGGCACCTTGCTCCGCCGCTTTTTTGTGCCCATCTGCTCAGCTGCCTATGTGGCTACATTTGCTGCGGATCGATCAGGGCTGTCCAATGCACGGTCGGCCGCCCGTCCGTGGCATAGCCTGCGGTGCCAACCCATACGTGCTCGGATGGGCCGACGTCGAAATAATGCGCCAGTAAAACGCGAAAAATAAACGGGATGTCCCGATCAAGCACCTGCTCGCGGGGAATCCAGTGCAGCTCGCCCTCCTCGGTCAAGGAGACGTCGCGCCGGGTCGTATAAGCCGTATAAATGAACTGCTGACGCACCTCGCTCTGGTTGAGACGAATGAGAATGTACTGCAGCTTCAAGTCCGTAATGTCCGCCGGCAGCAGACCGGTCTCCTCGTGAATTTCACGGAGCACGGCGGTTTGCGGATCGTTGATTTCATCCGGCTCCAAATGGCCACCTACGGCGGCCCACATGCCCGGGTTTAGTGTGCGGAGCGGGGATCGCTTCATCATTAGCATATCACTCTGGTTAAACAGGATGGCGGTGGCCATCATGCGCGCTCGAATCAAGGCTGGCTCTCTCCTTTTGTGGCAAGGGATGGGGTTAACATCACTTTAACACATTTTAAAGCAACAAGCCTATTGCCGAACCACGTCGAATCCGATATAATGTCCTCTAGGTAGAAACAATCGTCTTTTTGGAGAGGACTGTTAACGTGCCGGATAAAATGGCTTTAGAGGGGAAGCCGGTAGGGTCGGAACGCTATTACTTGGTGCGGGAGGACATTTTGCCGGAAGCGCTCATCAAGACGATTCAGGCGAAAGAGCTGCTCGCCCGAGGTGAAGTGAAGACGATTCACGAGGCTGTCGAGCAAGTGGAGCTGAGCCGGAGCGCTTTTTATAAGTACAAGGACGGAATTTATCCGTTAAGCAAGCTGGAACGTGAGCGGATCGTCACGATCTCGATGGATCTGGAGCATCGCTCGGGCATCCTTTCCCGGGTGCTGGCGATGATCGCGGGGCTCGAGGGCAATGTGCTGACGATTCACCAGACTATTCCGCTGCAAGGGATGGCCAATGTGGTCATTTCGGTAGAAACGTCGGTCATGGGCGAGACCATCGCCGTATTACTCGACAAGCTGCGCCGTCAAGACGGCGTCACCCGAGCCGCTATCGTCGGTCAAGGGTAATTATACTTAATTGGGGGACAACCACATGAAACCGATCAAGGTAGGCTTATTGGGACTCGGTACTGTAGGTACTGGCGTAGTCCGTATCGTAGAAGGGCATCAAGCGGATTTGCTCAGCCAAACCGGCTCGCCGATCGAGATTGCCAGCATCCTGGTTCAGGACAAGAGCAAGAATCGAAATATCAGCGTATCGCCAGATAAATTGACGGAAAATCCATGGGATATCGTAGAAAATCCGGAGATCGACGTTGTGGTTGAGGTGATGGGCGGCATCGAGCTTTCGAAGGAGCTGATGCTGGCGTGCTTGGAGAAGGGCAAGCATATCGTTACCGCGAACAAGGATTTGATGGCGCTGCACGGGCCTGAGATTTTGGCGAAGGCAGCGGAGAAGGGCTGCGATGTGTTCTATGAAGCGAGCGTAGCCGGCGGTATTCCGATTATCCGCACGCTGATCGAGGGCTTCTCCTCCGACCGGATCACGAAGATTATGGGGATTGTGAACGGAACGACGAACTACATTTTGACCAAAATGAGCCAAGAAGGCGCGGCTTACGCGGATGTGCTAAAAGAAGCGCAGCAGCTGGGCTACGCGGAAAGCGATCCGACCTCGGATGTAGAAGGCTTTGACGCCGCAAGGAAAATGACGATCCTCGGCACACTCGGCTTCCATGCGAACGTGGCGCTGGGTGATGTGGAAGTAAAGGGGATTTCGAACGTTACCAAGGAAGACATCACCTACGGCAAGCGTCTCGGCTACGAGGTGAAGCTGCTTGGAATCGCGGAGCGCCAGGACGACCACATCAGCATCAGCGTGCAGCCGACGATGGTGAAGAAATCGCATCCGCTCGCGTCCGTCAACGGCGTGTTTAACGCGGTGTATGTGTACGGGGAAGCGGTAGGCGAGACGATGTTCTACGGACCGGGCGCGGGCGAAATGCCGACGGCGACCTCCGTGGTGGCCGACCTGGTCGCCGTGGTACGCAATATGAATTTGGGCATCAATGGCCGCCGTGGCTTTAAGCCTTATAAGGAGAAGAAGCTGAAGACCGACGAGCAGATCGCATCGAAAAACTTCATCCTTCTTCACGTCGCGGACAAAGCGGGCGTTCTGGCGCAAATCACGCAAGTATTCGCGCAGTATGACGTCAGCCTGGAGTCGGTGCTGCAGCATCCTAACGCATCCAATCCAAACGCTGAGATCATTATTATTACGCACGACGCAAGTAAAGCATCGATCAATAAAGTACTGAAGCAATTCGAATCTTTGGACGTTGTTCATGAAATCAAAAGCGTATACCGCGTGGAGGGCTAATTAATCATGAGATACATGGGACTACTGCAGACTTATAAACAATACTTGCCAGTCAACGACAATACACCGCTGCTGACGCTGCAGGAGGGCAATACGCCGCTGGTGCGGGCGGAAAACCTGTCCAATGAACTGGACCTGGACATTTATTTCAAATATGAAGGCTTGAACCCGACCGGCTCGTTTAAAGACCGCGGGATGGTTATGGCAGTGGCCAAAGCGATGGAAGAAGGCAGCCGTACGATCATGTGCGCATCGACCGGCAATACGTCCGCAGCGGCGGCGGCTTACGCGGCACGCGGCGGGCTCAACTGCATCGTGCTGATCCCGAACAACAATATTGCACTTGGCAAATTGGCACAAGCCATCATCTATGGCGCTAAAGTAATTGCAATCGAAGGCAACTTCGACCGCGCGCTCGAAATCGTCCGCGAGATCACGGCGAAGCACCCGATTACGCTGGTGAACTCCGTGAACCCGTACCGGATTGAAGGACAAAAGACGGCAGCATTCGAAGTCTGCGACCAGCTCGGCAAAGCGCCGGATTATCTGGCCATTCCGGTAGGCAACGCAGGCAACATCACCGCATACTGGAAAGGCTTCAAGGAGTACTACGCGGAAGGCAAGTCCAAATCGCTGCCGAAGATGATCGGCTTTGAAGCGGAAGGCGCAGCAGCGATCGTGCGCGGCGAGCCGATTGCAGAGCCGGAAACGATCGCAACGGCGATCCGCATCGGCAACCCAGCCACTTGGAAGGGCGCTGAGGCGGCAGCAAAGGATTCCGGCGGTCAAATCAATTTCGTGACCGACGAGCAAATTCTCCACGCGTACAAAACGATTGCAGCGCGTGAAGGCATTTTCGCTGAGCCGGCTTCCGCAGCCTCGATTGCAGGGGTCATGAAGCTGAAGCAAGAAGGCTACTTCGAGAAGGGCCAGTCTGTCGTGTGCGTATTGACCGGTCATGGCTTGAAGGATCCGAACATCGCCATCAAAAGCGTCAGCGCGGAGCCCGTGGTGGTGCAGGATTCGGAAGCGGCGGTTATGGAAGCAATCCGCAAGCTAGAAGGTTAGGAGCGAGCGCGGCATGGACAACACCAAGAGAAAGGTTCGCGTCAAGGTGCCGGCTAGTACCGCTAACCTCGGACCGGGCTTCGATACGCTCGGGATGGCGCTCGATTTATACGCATGGATTGAAATGAGCATTGTGGAGGAAACCCGCATTACGTTGTACGGCGATCAAATGAACGGCGTACCTACGGATAAAAGCAACCTCGTCTACGAGGTGGCACAGATGGTGTTCAAACGGGCTGGCGTCAGCCACCCGGAGCTGGAGATCGCGATGTACAGCGACATCCCGCTGACACGCGGCCTAGGCAGCAGTGCGTCGGCGATCGTGGGCGCACTCGCCGCGGCCAATGGCGTCATCGGCAGTCCTCTGTCCGATGACGAGCTGTTTCAGATGGCGACGGAGCTCGAACAGCACCCCGACAATGTCGGGGCATCGCTGTTCGGTGGCCTGGTCGTCGCCTTCTGGGACGGCACACGCGCGGAGCACATCCGCGTGGAGCCTAACCCGCAGCTGGAAGTGCTGGTGGCCATCCCGCACTTCCAGCTGTCAACCGAGAAGGCGCGGGGGGTACTCCCGCGCCAGCAGAGCCTCGAGAATGCCGTCTTCAACGTCGGGCATTCCTCGGTGCTTGTAGCCGCCCTCTGTACCGGGCGGCTGGATATGATCGCGCGCGCTATGAAGGACGCGCTGCATCAGCCATACCGGGCGCCGCTCGTGCCCGGGCTGGCCAAGATCCTCGCCGAGGCGACGAACCACGGCGCCCTCGGCGTAGCGCTCAGCGGCGCGGGCCCGACAATGCTCGCGCTCGTCGATCGCAGCAGCACCCGCAAAGCGGAGCTGGAGCAGTTCATGCTGGGCACGCTGCGGCAGGAGGGCATTGAAGCCACACTTATGTGGCTGAACCCGGATAAGCCGGGTGTGCAGGTCGAGACGTTGACAGCCGAAGACGAAAGGTGTACGCTACTGGAAATCGTCAAAGGAGGCGTCAACGCGTGAAACGCATATCTCTTCTGGGGCCGGGGACGTTTACCGAGGAATCGGCGCACTATTTTCTCGGCGAAGAGTCATTTGAATACGTGAATTACAAGCTGATTCCCGATGTGTTTCAATCTACCGTGGATGGAACGACGGATTTCAGCGTGATCCCGATCGAGAATACGTTTGAAGGCTCTGTGAATTTGCACGTAGACACGCTCGTCCATGAGCTGGATTTGCCGATTCAAGCGGAGTGGGTGTTTCCGATTTCGATCAGCCTGCTGCGTCTGGCGGATGGAACGGCGTCGAGCGGTACAAGCGAGGATTGCAAGCAAATCCGTAAAATCTATTCACACGGCGTCACGCTGGCGCAGTGCCAAAAGTTTTTGCGCGAATACTTGCCTCATGTGGAGCTGGAGGCCGTAGGCAGTAATGGGGAGGCGGCCCGGCTAGTGAAGGAACTCGGTGACCCCGCGATCGCTGCACTGGCTCCGGCGACTGCAGGCGCGTTGTATGGCTTAATGACAGTGGTATCGGGGATCCAAGACCATCAGGACAACTTTACGCGCTTCGTGCTGATTGGTCCGGAGAAGCTGAAGACGGAAAGGCCCGCCGATGGCTGTAAAACAACCATTTTGATTACGCTGCCGGAGGATTACCCGGGGGCGCTGCATCAGGTGCTTTCTGCCTTCGCTTGGAGAAGGATCAACCTGTCCAAGATCGAATCGCGTCCGACGAAGAAAAAGCTGGGCACTTATTTCTTTTATATCGATATTCAAGCTTCGATGGATTCGGTGCTGCTGCCGGCGGCCCTGCAAGAAATTGAAGCGATTGGCTGTCAGGTTCGCCTATTAGGCTGCTATCCGACATACGCCTATGTACCTCAAACGAAGTGAGTTGTCACGCCCCATTGCTCCAATCGAATAGATTATTAGAGAAGCGCGTCAGAAATGGCGGGTTTCTTTTTTTTGCAGATAGGGTGGAGCCTAACTTTTTTCGATGGGGGGTGGTCAAAAGCCTAACTTGCTGCATAAACTGTAATGTCATTTCTTACAAGCACGTTTCTCCGTAAACTTGAAGGAGGTTTATGCAGTGAAGATCCATATTGTAAAAAAAGGTGACACGCTTTATGAGCTCTCGAAAAAGTATAACATCGAGCTAGATAAGCTGATTGCCGCCAATCCTCAAATCGCCGATCCGAATGTTCTGGATGTTGGGATGAAGGTAAAAATACCGCACGAACCGAAGCCGGTGAGCCCTCCAACAGATTATTTGTATAAGCACACCGTAGTTCAGGGGGATACGCTCTGGAAGCTGGGAAAAGCGTGGGGCGTTCCGCTCGGTGATATGGTGGCAGCCAATCCGCAGCTGAAAAACCCGAATGTACTGATGACTGGGGACATTGTGTACATTCCAAAAATGAAACCACAGCAGCATTCCAACCAGCACATGCCTCATCATAAAAAAGATACGTCGCAAATTTTGCCGATCGAGGCAGCTCCAATTAACGAGATTCCGCCAGCTCCTCCAGCACCGCCTGTTGTGGAAGCGCCGATCGCAGAAGCACCGATTGCTGAAGCACCGATTGCAGAAGCACCGAAGCCAGAAGCGCCGATCGAGAAGCCGGTGGAAAAACCGATCGAGAAGGTCGTTGAGAAAGTAGCGGAAAAAGCAGCTGAAAAACACGAAAAGGCGAACTTCGAGTTCCCCAATATCGTTTCTCCGCTTCCGATCAAAGAAAAAGAAGGAAAGTCCAATACACCGATGTATCCCATGTGGGAGCAGCCGGATTTTGGCATGATGAACCAGCCTTCGGTAAACCCGTTCCAGCAATTCCAAATGCCGGCTGTGGAAGCGATGACACACGGCAAGGTGAAGGAAAGCGATTGGCACGAGCCGGAGCTTCCGGTCTTCCCAACGATGACGGAAGCAGCACATATGCCATATCATGACCCGAGCGCGAACTTCCCTATGTACCCAACGATGACGGAAGCAGCACACATGCCTTATCATGATCCGAACGCGAACTATGCGATGTTCCCAACGATGGAGCAGCCGATCGCGAGCGGAGATTGCGGCTGTGGCAAACCGGATTTTCTTCAGCCAACGCAACTGCCGGCCTACCAGCCAGCTATGCCCAACCAGGGCTTCCATCCGACAGCGCAAATGCCTGCATTTTATCCAGGGATGCCAATGCCTTGTGATCCATTTATGCACGCGCAGCCGTTCCCATTTGCTGCACCTTCGGACACGTCGCCATTTGGTGGAGCTCCTACTGGTGTAGATCCGATGGCGACGGTTAGCGGTTATCCGGGAATGCCTGGTTATCCGAACTACTCAGCAGCTCCAATGGTGTCTCCATATGGCATGCCTTTTCCTTGGATGGGGCATGTCGACTGCGGTTGCCATGGACGCTCCGAAGGGGTAGAAGGATCCGGTGAGAAAGTATTTGTAGCTCAAGCTGATGAATCGTCAGCGAAAAAGCAACCGAAGCGGAAAAGCAAAGAAAGCTCAGCTCGTGCGGCGTTGAACAGCTTGATCGCAAAACAAAGCCGCAAACCGCGCGCGTCCACAGAAATTCGGAAAGCCTACCCATGGCTGAACCAGTATTAAAGGAAAGAAAAAAGCCGGCAGCGAGAAGCTGTCGGCTTTTACATTTTAATGCCAAGCACGTGATCAAATGGGACAAACCCGATATCCCGACTGTCCTTACTATGGTTGCGGTTATCTCCCATGACAAAAAGATGACCTTCAGGGACCGTCCATTTGCGTTCAACAGGGAACTGCATTAACTCATTGAGATAAGGCTCGTCCAAGGCTTCGCCATTGCGGTACACCTTGTGATTCTTTAACTCAAGCACATCTCCGGGTTTACCGATGACACGCTTCACATACATATTCTCGTCGTGGACGCCGCGTAGAAATTCAAGGAGC
Organism: Paenibacillus cremeus; assembly: GCF_007786445.1. Classification (GTDB taxonomy): domain Bacteria; phylum Bacillota; class Bacilli; order Paenibacillales; family NBRC-103111; genus Paenibacillus_G; species Paenibacillus_G cremeus. Next base: position 263,684 of record NZ_VNJI01000001.1, read on the forward strand.
GGATGCTCCATCAGATCATCCATAAAATCACGAGGCCGATCGACACGGCTGTCAATGATCACGATATCTCCGTAATTCGGTTCATAATGAAACGTATGGGACAGCTTGGATACATAGATTCGCTGTTCATTTTGGAGCGTAGGATCCATGGAATGGCCAAGCACTTGAGTAGGCTGAAACACGAAAAGTCCGATTAGAAGCGTGAGAACGATGGCGACGGCGATGGAGCTGATCCAAGCCCCGACTTCCTTGATGAATGATGGCATCGGTGATGTTCCTTCCTTTCCGTGGGTTGGCAGATGCACCATTTCAGTATACATGCTCTAAGTATAAACGTCGATCCCCATGGGAAAAATAGTAAATAAAAAGGAACCAACACACATAGAAGGGGATCGCCATGATGCTGCTCAGCTTCTGGAATCAGTTGAAAAAACAATTGAAAAAAAAGCTGCGTTGGAAACGGCGTTGGTTGAATTTGGCGGCCATTTTGCTCGTCGCAGGAATCACCGCGGTTTGGTTTGGGGTAATGAACGGGAAGAATCATGAACCGAAGGTCTGGAGCCCGCAAGAGCAAAGCGTGTTCGGACGCCAAATCTCTACACCAGCCCAGCCGGAGGAAGAAGTGTTAAAAATAGCGAATCAATTAAGCGGCGAACGAGAAGCGTTTATTAAGAAAGCCTATGTATGCGGCGACGAGCTCCAGCTGATCGGAACCTTGAACTCAGCGGGCATTCTCTCGTACCATAAAGAGCACCCGGCGCTAACCGTAAGCCTAGGTGAAGATGGAAGGGTACTGTTCACAGAAAAAATCGATGACCTATCGCCAAGATGCAAAGAAAATGCCTACTTCGGACTGGATGCAGGGGGCAACCTTTCCTTATTTGAGGGAATCCCGGGAATCAGCGGAAGCAGCGTAATCCGAACTTTCTTCCAGCTCAACATTGAGCATCTGGAAAGCAGCCTCCCCAGAGAAACGGTTAAACAACTGTACCGCGGCATTCGTGTCATGGATTTGGATGATTACAACAGCGTCCTGTCAACACTAAGTGATTTTGCGATAGAAGAAACCGAAAGAGCAATGCAGTCGACGCCTGCGCACTAACTCGATATGAAAGGCAAAGGGAACGGACAGTCAATCGAAAATTCGATTGGCTGTTTTTATTTGTCGTGGGGGTTATAGTTAGTGATAGGTTTAAGGTTTAGGCGAGATTTTGATAATTATTGAAGTTGATTCAATCGATTGGAAAGGAGCTCAGGGTGCCAGTGGCAGTGCTTTTATCCATTATCCCATTAGCTCAGGAAACGCTACGCCAATAGTACCTGTTGTTATAGTCAGTACTAGTTAATCCAAAGTAGAATCAACAGTAGAACCAACAGTAGAACCAACAGTAGGAACGGACAGTAGAAACCAAATAATAATACTAAAAAAACTACACGGCAAACAAGCGCAGAAATAGATAAAAAATGACTGCTGCTAGCATTTTGAATAACCCTAAGTTCCTCTAATATCTCAGGCGCACTGATTTCTTTCTTTTTGAATTGGTCTCGCGGCTCTGGTAATGGCACGGTAAGTAATGGAGCTAGTAGTAGCGTATAGACGTGTAAGTTCGTCGAAGATGGGCTTTGAGCTAAGGGAGAGATTTAGGCGATAACAAAACTCATCTAAATAATACTGCAGGTGCTTACGGGCTAGTCCATGAAAGGTACGGTTAATCCAAGAGCTGGCCTTGGCGGCATATCCAAGCAGAACAACTGGACGGGAGGAGCTAAATCGTTTCAAAGAAAATTCAATGTCGGCGTTTTGCGAGCTTACATGCTGTTTGGAAAAATTGGCCGTACCCGACGGGAGTACAAGTTTATGGCGCATATGCGTCTTGTCGGTTAACTTCATTTTGATATAAACCGGTGCAGCTTCTTCGTTCAAAGAAGCCCCAAAACAGAAATGGCTGCTCTTGTTTGTGAAGCTCTATGGAACTGGTATGAGGCTTACCATAGAAGCATGAGGCGACACGTACAATGTCAGACAACAAATGCTCGCGGTCGGCTTGACTCATGGCTCGTCGAATTTTACTGAGAATTAGCCAGGCTGTTTTGTAAGTTAGTGAATAGCCTCACTCAGCGCAACAGCGCTAATGCCGGTTTCCAGCTGAGAAACAAGGTATAAGGCTAAAAACCATTTGGTTAATGCCGTGCGGCTATTTTCAAAAATCGTCCCAGCCGTAAGGGAAGTTTGATGGCGGCAATGGGCGCACTCGAATAGAGGGAGTCTGCGCGTGGCTGTTTTATAGGCATGATGGCTCCCGCAACGCGGACAGGAAAATCCGTCAGGCCACTTGGCATGAAATAAATAGTCGGCGCAAGCCTCCTCCGTTCCAAAGAGCTCCTGAAAGTGTTTCAATTGGGCATTCCCCTGATCCATCGAGTACAGACCTCCTCCACATAACACTCTCTTGATGAATAATCGGACATTAACTGGAATATTTATGACTTAACAGAACTAACGTTCTGGAATAGTCAAATCATACCAAACATTTGTTCGTATATCAAGCGAAATATTATTCTTTTGGATTAATAGCATTTGAGATTATTCTGAGTAATAGGGATAGTAGGAAAAGCACTAAAAAAAAGCATATATACCTCCCGCCAGCGAACAAAAAATTCGATAAAAACTTGCCCGTGTCACAGCGTTCATAATCTGTTATAATGGCAAGTGAACACATATGTTCGCTTTCTGGGAGAGAATGCGGGCATTTTTTTAACACATGGGGAAAGGCGTGCTGGCATGCGAGTACTAGGAATTGACCCGGGCATAGCGATCGTTGGGTTCGGGTTTATCGATAAGCAGGGACATAAGCTCGTGCCGGTTCAATATGGATCGATCCAAACGGAAGCACATACACCAGACGCTTTGCGTCTTAAGCAAGTCTATGAGGCGGCCGTCCAGCTAATCGACAAGTATAAGCCGGATGCGGTGGCGATAGAGAAGCTATTTTTTAACCGGAATGTTACAACAGCATTAACCGTTGGACAGGCGAGAGGAGTTTTGATGCTGGCAGCGGAGCAAAAGGGTTTGCCGATCGCGGAATACACGCCTTTACAGGTCAAGCAGGCGATCGTAGGTTACGGAAAAGCGGAGAAAAAGCAGGTTCAGGAGATGGTTCGCATGTTTTTGAACTTGTCCGCCGCACCGAAGCCCGACGACGTAGCGGATGCGCTGGCGATTGCGATTTGTCATGCCCATTCCGCAACCTTACAACATAAAATAAACGAGGTACATAAGCGATGATCGATTATCTTAGAGGAACGGTAGCGCATCGGGATTTAGAGTATGTCGTCCTGGATGTGCGAGGGGTTGGCTACCGCGTGTTTTGTTCCAATCCGTTCGCAGTGATGCCGAAGGATGCCAAGGATTCGAGTGAAGTAACGATGTTCATCCATTACCATGTTCGTGAGGATGCGCATTTGTTGTTTGGTTTTACAACGCGGGAGGAGCAGTCGCTGTTCCGGATGCTTTTGGATGTGAGCGGGATTGGACCGAAGGTCGCGATTGGTATTCTTGCCGGTGGCAAACCAGAGCAGATTACGGCGGCGATTCGGCAGGAGAATTTGACTTTCTTGACCAAGCTGCCCGGCATTGGGAAAAAAACAGCGCAGCGCATAGTCCTGGATTTGAAGGAAAAGCTAGGAGCGCTGTCGTTTGGCGAAGACACGATCTTTGGCTTTGCAGAGGGCGCTGCAGCTGCTGCGCTCGCAGCGAACGTCGATGGAGCATGGGCGGAGGCTAAGGCTGCGCTGATGGCGCTTGGCTATACGGAAGCGGAAGCGGATCGCGCCGGGCATACGATTAAACCGAAGCTCAAAGGCGACGAAACGACGGATGTGGTTACGAAGCTTGCGCTGCAAGCCTTGTTTCAGCAATCGCTGACGAAATAATCAAGCCGATCATGAAAGGAGCGGTTATACATCATGGACGACCGGATTATTTCGGCGAATTTAATGATGGACGAACAAACGATGGAGTTCAGCTTGCGTCCTAGGTACCTGGCTGAATACATCGGCCAGTCGCAGGCGAAAGAAAACCTGAAGGTGTACATCGAAGCGGCAAAAATGCGCAAAGAAGCGCTGGATCACGTCCTGCTGTACGGACCGCCGGGACTTGGGAAAACAACGCTTTCGAATATTATTGCCAATGAGCTGGGCGTCAATATGCGAACGACTTCAGGTCCGGCGATCGAGCGTCCGGGCGATTTGGCTGCGATTTTAACGAATTTACAGGAAAACGACGTTCTTTTTATAGATGAAATTCATCGTCTCCACCGTACGGTGGAAGAAGTGCTTTATCCGGCGATGGAGGATTTTGCCCTCGACATCATTATTGGCAAGGGACCTAGCGCGCGCTCGGTACGGCTGGATTTGCCGCCTTTTACATTGGTTGGGGCGACGACTCGTGTAGGATTGCTATCATCGCCGCTGCGTGATCGTTTTGGGGTAGTCAGCCGTCTTGAGTATTACACGGTTGATGAGCTTTCGTATATCGTGAGCCGAACCGCTGACATTTTACAGGTTCAGATCGTTGGAGAAGCTTCACGTGAAATCGGCATGCGCTCCAGAGGGACCCCGCGGATTGCCAACCGGCTGCTCAAGCGAGTTCGCGATTTTGCGCAGGTCAAGGGCGATGGCATTATTACGACGGATATCACACGTGCAGCGCTCTCCAGCATTCAAGTCGATCCGCTCGGCCTTGATGAAATTGACCACAAGATGCTGCGCGCCATTATCCTTAGCTTTCAAGGCGGACCTGTCGGTCTTGATACGATTGCAGCATCGATTGGGGAAGAAAGCCAAACGATTGAAGATGTATATGAGCCTTATTTGCTGCAGATCGGTTTCCTGCAGCGAACACCACGGGGACGCATGATTACGGACGCGGCTTGCAAGCATTTGGGATTGCCGACTCCGAAACGCTCGTAGGAGCGACATCGTGATAAGACGGGAGAGGTGACTCGGCAGTGAGGAAAGGAATTTTACACGTTGCAGCAGGTCAGAGCTGCAAGGTTGCATTGATCGCCGGACTGCTCATGTCCGGTGGCTTGGTAGGCGCCAAAGGTTGGACGAGCTTTGGCGGTGGGCCTGCTACGGCGGAGGCAGCGGTTACCGTGCCGAAGCTGGATCAAATCCGTGTCGCACTTTTTATCGACACGGGCAAGTACAGTGACACGGTGGCGGCGGTTACGCTGTCCGCCGCCGCCGGTCTGCAGCTTAGCCTGCGGAGCGCCGGCGGCGCGAAGCCCGTCTATACGGCAGCGGCGAAGGAGCCTGTTCGCGTGTACGCGGACGGCTTCTACGCGCAGCTGCCTGAGACGGGCGACGCCGCTAAGGCGGGTGCGCAGGCGCAGAAGCTGGCTGCGGCCGGTAAAGCGGTGGGCATCGTGCAGCGCACGAAGCAGGGCAAGCCGGCCTATCAGGTTTACCTTGGTCCGTTCGCGACCAAGGAAGCGGCTTCCGCCGAGGCTGCTGCGCAGGCTGGGGCGGCAGTGTCAGGCCCGCAGCGCTTGAGCGCGGGCACCTACGCCGGCGCAGCCGAAGCGCAGGCGCAAGCGGCCGCGATCGCGCAGGCCGGCTTCGACGCCGACGTCGCGCTGCTGGACGCCGGCGAAGCGGGCGCGGCCGCCTACGCCGTGCTCGTCGGCGGCGCGGTGGACGCCGCTGCGCTGCAGGCGTTGAAGGCGCAGCTGGCGGCCGCGCTGCCCGCGGTCGCGCTGGCGCCGGTTGATGCTGCGCAGGGCTACGCGCTGCAGCGCAGCGAACTGGCCGTTACCGCCGATGGCACGGTGCCGGCTACAGGCTTCGCCGTTGGCGGGCCCGCCAAGCTGTGGGCCACAACGGCAGCAGCCCAAGCCGCCGATGGCGTAACCGTCCTTGAACGGGCAGGACGGTCATACCGCGGCGGCATCGAGCTGTCGCGGCTGAACGGGAAGCTCGCCGTCATTAACGAGCTTCCCTTCGAAGAGTATTTGTACTCGGTCGTCAGCTCCGAGCTAAGCAAAGCATGGCCCTTGGAGGCGTTGAAGGCGCAGGCGGTAGCCGCCCGCACCTACGCGCTCAAGCAGGGCGTCAAATATCAGATCGCGCATGTCACCGACACCACGCTCGATCAAGCTTACAAAGGCCAAACGGTTGAATTCCCCACCGCGGTTCAAGCCGTTCAAGCAACCCAAGGCGAGGTGCTTGCCGATAAGAGCGGTTTGATCAGCCCGCTGTTCTACTCTAATGCGGGGGGCATGACGGCCGAATCGACGGAGGTGTGGGGGAACGCCGTCGCCTACTTGAAGAGCATGCCTTCTCCCGATGACGGAGCGGAGGAAGGCAAAAAGCTGTGGTATCGCATCGTCCTCCCGAATGGAAGCTATGGCTATATCCATTCGGATTATGCTCGCGACACCGGGCTCAAAAACCCGGCCGGCCTTCCTTACTATGAATCCACCGGAACCGGTGTCAGTGTCCGGCCGGCGCCTTATGTCGATAATGCCGGTAATCCGGCCATTTTCAAAGTGGATATCGGCGACCGTTTCGTCGTCATCGACCAGGTCAAGGAATCAAACGCCTACTCTTGGATTCGCGGTCCGTTTGATGCCTCGAAGGCCAAGGACAAGCTCGGCAGTGCGCTTCCAGCTGGCACAGGCGCCATCGATCATTTGGAAGTATCCAAACGCGGTCCATCCGGTCGGGCTCTAGAGGTTTCCGCCAATGGTCAGCCGCTGAAGGCTGCTTATCCCGATGCGCTGCGCACCATGCTGTGGGGACTGCCAAGCACCCGGTTTGAAATTGAAGAAACGGGAAGGTATACTATATTGGGAGCCGATGGAAAGACCCGAAGCCAAACTTCAGCGTCCCCATCGATCTATGCTGCCTCGGGTTCGAATCCGGGGACAGAGCAAAAGGACTCGCAGCTGTTCGTGATGGACAAGGACGGCAAAGTGCGAGTGGCGACCAAAAGCCCGCAGTTTATTTTTAGGGGCACCGGCTTGGGACACGGCTTAGGCATGTCTCAGTGGGGAGCCAAAGGCTATGCGGAGCTGGGCTACGATTATCAAAAAATATTGCAGACCTACTATGTAGGAGTCTCCATTGTTAAGGGATGAAGCGAACACGATGCAAGTGGATTTATTTGATTACCATCTCCCCGAAGAATTGATCGCGCAAACACCGCTTCTGGAGCGGACGTCTTCGCGTCTACTGACGCTGAATAAGCAAACGGGCGAGATCGGCCACCATAGGTTTGATGAGCTGGAGAATTATTTACAAGCCGGGGATGTACTCGTGTTGAATGATACGCGGGTCATTCCAGCCCGGCTTTTTGGCGTGAAAGCAGACACCGGCGCGAAAGCCGAGGTGCTGCTGCTCAAGCAGTTAGAGGACGACCGCTGGGAAGGGCTGGTTCGGCCCGGCAAACGTCTGAAAGCAGGAGCCGTGCTTCATTTTGGCGGCGGAACAACAGGCGAGGCCTCGGATGAACCCCTGCTGACCGCTACGGTAGAAGCCGAAGGCGAAATGGGTAGCAGAGTGCTGCACTTCAGCTATAACGGCATTTTTAATGAGATTTTAGACCGTCTGGGCTCCATGCCCTTGCCGCCCTATATTAAAGAGCAGCTTCCCGACCGGGAGCGGTACCAAACGGTGTACGCCCGACATGAAGGGTCGGCTGCAGCGCCGACGGCAGGGCTGCATTTTACCAAGGAATATTTGCATAGGCTGGAACAAAAAGGTGTACAATTAGCCTATGTTACGCTTCATGTCGGCTTAGGGACGTTCCGGCCGGTCTCTGCGGAGACGGTGGAGGCTCATGAGATGCATGAGGAATTTTATGAGGTAACGGATGAAACCGCGGCGCTGATCAACCGTATTAAACAACAGGGCGGGCGAGTCATCGCTGTAGGGACCACCTCGGCCAGAACGCTGGAGACGGCGACTGGAGAGGATGGAATCATCCGCGCAGGCCGCGGGTGGACAGGCATCTTCATTTACCCTGGGTATCGCTACCGTATGGTAGATGCGCTGCTGACCAATTTTCATTTGCCCAAATCGACGCTGCTGATGCTGATCAGTGCGCTGGCTGGGCGTGAGCATGTGCTTGCCGCATATCATGAGGCCGTGGAGCAGAGGTATCGCTTTTTCAGCTTCGGCGACGCCATGTTCATTTATTAGCGGAACGATAGAGAGAAGGAATTCAATTGACGATTAAATATGAACATATCAAAACCTGCAAGCAGTCCGGAGCCCGCCTAGGCAAGGTTCATACGCCACACGGAGTGATTGAGACCCCAGCTTTTATGCCGGTGGGGACGCAAGCTACGGTGAAGACGATGAGCCCCGAAGAGATCAAAGCGATGGACGCTCACATTATTCTCAGCAATACGTATCATTTGTTTCTTCGTCCGGGCCATGAGATTGTTAAAGCCGCCGGAGGACTGCATCGATTTATGAATTGGGATCGTCCGATTCTAACCGATAGCGGCGGATTTCAGGTTTTTTCCTTGAGCGAGATGCGGAAAATTACAGAGGAGGGCGTACAGTTCCGTTCGCACTTGAACGGAGACAAGCTGTTCATCTCTCCCGAGAAGTCGATCGAAATTCAGAATGCGCTCGGCGCGGATATCATCATGGCCTTCGACGAGTGCCCGCCTTATCCAGCTGACCACACTTACGCCAAAAACTCACTCGAGCGCACCACACGCTGGGCGGAGCGCTGCTTGAAGGCGCACGCCCGTCCGGACGAGCAGGGGCTCTTCGCTATTGTTCAGGGTGGCATGTACGAAGACCTGCGCAAGCAGAGCGCCGCTGAGTTGACTTCCATGGATTTCCCGGGGTATGCTATTGGGGGATTGAGCGTGGGCGAGCCTAAGAACCTCATGTTTGAGGTACTGGATTATACCGTTCCACTGCTGCCTGCGAACAAGCCGCGTTATTTGATGGGCGTCGGCTCGCCGGATGCCTTGGTTGAAGGTGCGATCCGCGGCGTCGACATGTTCGACTGCGTGCTTCCTACACGGATTGCCCGCAATGGGACCGTCATGACAAGTCAAGGACGGCTGGTCGTTCGCAATGCCAAGTTCGCCGAGGATTTCGGACCGCTGGATCCTGAATGCTCGTGCTATACGTGCCGAAATTACTCCCGGGCCTATATTCGCCATTTGATCAAAGCGGACGAAACGTTCGGCATACGTCTTACCACCTATCATAATCTGCATTTCCTGCTCGAGCTGATGCGCGGTGTCCGCCAAGCGATTCGTGAGGATCGGCTGCTGGATTTCCGGGATGCTTTCTTTGAGCAGTACGGCATTGATGAGAATAGTAAAGGCTTTTAAGCGGTTTGCGGTGCATGAACTCGTTCATAGCGCGCAAGTCAGCTGAATAGCGTTGTGAAATTTATTACGGTGAAGGGGGAAATCGCATGTTTTTAATCGCCGAAGAAGCAGCAGCACAGCCGGGAATGGAAGGGTATTTGGTCACTTACGGACCGCTCGTCTTGATGTTCGTGGTCTTGTATTTCTTACTGATTCGTCCACAGCAAAAACGCCAGAAAACCCGCAACTCGATGCTTGGCAACTTGAAAAAAGGGGATAAGATCGTCACCATCGGCGGTCTGCACGGGACCATTCTTGAAATTAACGATGAAACCGTGATCCTTCGTGTAAACGATGTCACGAAGCTGACGTTTGACCGTTCGGCAATCAACTCCGTTACGGCTTCCGCCACCACGGCTGAAGAAAAGAAATAACGGTCCGCTTGATTCCAAAAGAAAAGAGGCTCGCAACCGCGTATGATGCGGTACGAGTCTCTTTTTTTACTTCGCCTTCGAGCCTTTCAAATTTACTCCGATCATCCCGCCGAACGCACCCGCCAGGAACGCGACGACTCCGAGGTACATCAATTCCTTGCTGAGGCCGCCGTCGTAAGCCAAAAATCCAATAATCCAGACGATGATGGTGTACACCAGACCGAGCAATCCTCCGTGATACCAGCCCTTGCTGCCGCTCCGCTTGCCCGTCGTCAGCCCGCCGGCAAACATAGCCACGCCATGAATAAAGAGGGTGGAGCTGAGCCATGAGCTTTCCGGCAAATTGGTTCCGAGCAAAATCAGTGAAGCAGTCAGTGTTCCCAGCAGCATGAATAGCCCGGCGTACATCAAGCCTACAAATAAAGGTGAACCTTTCACAATCGATCAACCTCCATAACAACCCTTATATTTCATATGTATGGGCATGTACACGAAAATAGTACAGGTTCTATTGAAGCGGCTGGTCGGATTACCAACAATTCACCCGCATGTGAACCAATCCCCAAGGTCAAAATACCCATGTTGCTACTGAGTCCTTGAGTCGAGAAGGATCGGCGGTCAAATAAATGGAGGAGGACGTTCTATGGACATGCTCACTCTTTTTTTACGCACCCTGGTTGTGTTTATGATCGTGTTTTTGACGATGCGCGTGATGGGCAAAAGGGAGCTCGGGAATCTGTCTGTCTTTGACCTTGTCATGTGCATCATGATTGCGGAAACGGCCTCGGTCGCAATGCAGGACTTGAATACACCTATTTTGTACGGCCTTGTGCCGATGATGACATTAATCGTGATTCAGCTGGTGTTAACTTTCCACTCCCTCAAAACCACCTCTGCGAAGCGATGGCTGGACAGCAAGTCTTCGACCCTTCTGGATTCGAGCAGGTTGTTCAAGACGGCAGACGTCGAGTTTGCGATGCTGGAGCCGCTAATCAAGACCGCGAAAAAGGAGATGCAAACGAATCAAGCCCGTCCCCGGGAAGGACAGGCTGCTTTTCGATATGAAGGCTTGCCTCTGACGCTTATTATGGATGGAAAAGTTCAAGATGAGAATTTAGCGAAGTTAGGGAAAACCCGGTTTTGGCTCAAACGCGAGCTGCAGACGAAGGGCGTGAAGGCTTTTAAAGAGGTGTTTTTTTGCTCGGTGGATCATCGTGAGAAATGGTTTATTGATAAGAAGCGCTGAGGGCGCGCGTGCTATTTTACAAAGCGGTTCCCCAATCGGAAAATGCGGAACAGATCGGAGCGGTCAAACAGCTTGAGGATCATCGCCATGATCATGTAGACGCCTATTCCGGTCGCGCAAGAAGTTAAAAAACGAATCAAGGTACTGTCCGTCCACTCCACATACATGAGCACGTGGCTCGCGATGCCTGCCACCGCCATGCTCAAGGTCACTTTTAGAAAATCTCCTGAATCCATCCGAAATTTCAGCAGCCGGACGATGCTGTTCCAATGCAGTACGGTCACCAACATAATATTGATTGTGATCGCAATGACTGCGCCCAGAATGCCGAATTTCGGATTGCTTGCCAGCACATAAATTAATCCCAGCTTGACGATGGATCCTGTAAGTGTGTTGATCAGCGCGCTGCCGGGTCTCTCGAGTGCCTGCAGGGCGGCTTGCAGCGGTGCTTGAAAATAGATGAACAACGCGGCGGGAGCCATCATTCTCAGCATGGACCCGACCGTGGCCTGTCCGTACATAAAATAGCAAATCGGCTCAGCAAGAACAAACATCAAGACAGCAAACGGGGCGCCGGTCACTAGTGCCAGCTTCAATGACTGATGAAGGCGCATGTGAATGGTTTTCATATCATTTCGGGCCGCCGCTTCGGATAGAGAGGGGATTAAAGAAACAGCCAGCGAGTAGGTGAGCGCGCTAGGCAGCATGAGGATCGGGATGACCATCCCTTGCAGCGCCCCGTACTGGGCGGTCGCGAGCTTGGTTGCCACACCGGCGATGGCAAGACTTTGGACGATAAGGATCGACTCCAGAAAATAGGAGCAGGAACCGACCAGCTTGCTCCCTGTGACCGGCAAGGCGAGCTTCAACAGCTCCATCAAGTGACCGGCGCTGGGTTTACTGCTTTTGCTTTTGGCCGGCATGGGAGTTGTATTGAGCTGCTTCCGGTTCTGGCTGTACAAAAACACGAGAACGAGCATGGCGCTAATCTCGCCTGCCATTACGCCGACCATGGCTCCAGCCGCCGCGTATTCGAGTCCGTAAGGCAGCATTAGATAAGCAAACGCAAGGACTGTGATAATGCGCACGACCGTCTCAACGACTTGGGAGAGTGCGGTTGGGATCATATTTTGCCGGCCCTGAAAATAGCCGCGGAACACGGCCGACACGCCCACGATGAAAATAATCGGCGTCATGCACATGAAGGTCAGATATACTCGGGAGTCGGTAAACAGATGCGAAGTAATCCATTTTGCACCATAGAACGTACCTACCGTGAACAGGATGCTAATCGCAGTCGATAACCCGAGTGAGACGCGAAAAATGCTGCGCACCCGCTGCTCGTCCCCCTCTGCTTCGGCCGCGGCAACGAGCTTAGCAATGGCGATGGGAATGCCTCCGGTTACGACAGTCAGGATGACGATGAGAAACGGCCACCCCATCTGATACAGTCCGATGCCCTCGGCTCCGATCACCCTTGGCAGTGTAATGCGCGGAATAAAACCGAGAATTCGGTTAATGATGCCGGCCGCAAGCAGGATAAGCGTACCTTTAATAAATGATTGTTTGGTCAAGGGCAATCCTCTTTTCTGGGGCGTGCTAGACTGAAGCTTTCATAATTAATGGATATGCATAACCTGTCCTGCGGCATGCAAACATTTTTCCAACACCGATTGTCGAATGACATGCAGGAAAAAGTGCTGCGATAGCGAATTAAAGTAGGAGAATGGCTTGAGATACGGGGGAGAGGTGCAGTATGGGAGAGGACGAATTGAAATCGAGTCTGGACGGTTCCGTCGGACAGAACCCCGAAGCGTCGGATGTGGAGGAAGAGCAGCCGATTGAGCAGGACATGGGTGTGGATCTGGATCAGCCGGTTCAAGCCGAACCTGAAGATGCCGGTGACGCTCAGGACATGAATGACGATGAGCTGAATGAAGTGATCGCGGAGATTTGCCGCAGTAAAGCGGAGGAGTTCCGCATGCTGGGCTACGAGCAGGTGACCGGACAAGATATCTGGGATTGTGTCAGCGCCAAGTTTCAGAAGACCGGTATTCCGCCGATTCACCGGATTGTCAACGACATCTTATCCTTAAAAGTTACGCAATTTATGAACTGGATGACGATGAGCATATACAAAGATGCCCATTTTCGCTAAAGCGAGGGCTTCTTTTTTTTGGGGTTATGGAGTATGTCCGACAGATTGGAATTTCTCGGACATACTCCCAGAACGATTCGTTCTCCAAAATGCTGCAAATTGACTCATTTTTCGCAGGTGGGTATAATAGGAACATTGAGTATTGGAAGGAGATCGTTATGGACATCAAAAGAATTGTCTCTTTTTTCGCTATCGTTGCGATTTTGTTCGCTTCCATCGCGATAACGAGTCCGCAATTGGTGAAAAAAATCAAGCTTGGGCTTGATCTCAAGGGCGGGTTCGAAATTTTGTACGTGGCGGAGCCGATTGAAGCGGGCAAACCGGTTACGGCCGATTCGCTTAAGCAAACGGCGATCAGCTTGGAGAAGAGAGCAAACGACATCGGCATCGCCGAGCCCGAAATTACGACGGAGGGCAAAGACCGCATCCGCGTTCGCTTGGCAGGGGTTGCGAATGAGGAAGAGGTCCGCAAAGTTATTAAAAAGCCGGCAGAGCTTACCTTCCGCGGGCCGGACGGCACCAAAGAAATGGTCGGCAGTGACTTTGTCGAAGGCGGCGCCAAGATCGGATATGATCAAAGCAATCGTCCGATGATCAGCATCAAGGTCAAGGATAAAGACAAATTTAAAGCCGTTACCGAAAAGCTGGTCGGTAAGCCGCTCGCTATTTATTTGGATGAAACGCAGCTTTCCGCACCCATTGTACAGCAAGTACTGACAGATGGAACCGCGACAATCAGCGGTAACTATACGTTCGACGAAGCAAAGAAGCTCGCGGATACGATCAACCTGGGCGCGTTGCCGCTCAAGCTGAATGAGAAATATACCCAGAGCGTAGGCGCAAGCCTCGGTTTGATGTCTTTGCATGAGACGGTGGAGGCCGGTTTGATCGGCTCGATTCTGATTCTTCTGTTCATGCTGATTTTCTATCGCATTCCGGGCGTTGTTGCAACGATCACGATCCTTACCTATGCGTGGCTGCTTCTGGTTGTCTTTAACTGGGTGCACGCGACGTTGACGTTGCCGGGGATCGCAGCATTTGTTCTCGGGATCGGGATGGCCGTTGACGCGAACATCATTACATACGAGCGGATTAAGGAAGAAATCCGCAGCGGCAAGAGCATCTTGTCCTCGCTGAAGTCGGGCTCGAAGCATTCCTTCCGTACGATTATGGATGCGAATATCACGAACGTTATTGCGAGTGCGGTACTGTTCTACATCGGGAACGGTGCCATTCGCGGATTTGCTCTGACGACGATTTTGAGTATCGTGCTGAGTATTTTAACGAACGTCTTCTTGGCTAGATTACTGATCCATCTGTTAGTCCGTGCCAATTGGTTCAAAAAGCCAGGGTATTTCGGTGTGAAGGAGGCGGAAATCCGTGGTTTATAAAAAATATTTTGATTTCGTCAAAAACCGGAAATATTTTTATATTGCCTCTCTCGCCATTGTGGTGATAGGCTTGATTGTCTTGTTGATTAGCGGGATGAACTATGGCGTCGATTTTAAAGCGGGAACCTCGCTCGATATTTCCGTGGGACAAGCTGTAGATCAGGCCAAAGCGGAGAAAGTGTTTAAGGATGCCGGCGTAGAGCCTGCCATCTCGACGGTGGGCGGAGATAAGGGCGATCGAATTTCGGTCCGATTCAATGAGATTTTACCCGATGATACCGTGAAGAAGATCAAGGATGGCTTTATTGCAGCTTATGGCGATAAAGTATCGCAAGAGGTCAACACGGTAACGCCGGATATGGCGGTTGAGCAGAGAAACAAAGCAGCGATCGCCATCGGCATTGCCAGCTTGGCGATTTGCTTGTATGTGACGATTCGCTTTGAATGGCGCTTTGCTGTGGCATCGATTATTGCCATTCTTCACGATGCTTTTATGGTTATCGCGTTCTTCTCGATTTTTCGCCTGGAGGTCAATTTGCCGTTCATGGCGGCCATTCTGACTACGATCGGTTATTCGATCAACGATAAAATCGTTATTTTTGACCGGGTGCGCGAAAATCTACGTTTTGCCAAGATTAAGTCCTCGGAAGACGTGGCGAACTTGCTTAACGACAGTATTTGGCAGACAATGTCACGGAACATTAATACCGTTGTGACGGTATTGATCGCGGCGATCTGTTTGTTCGTCTTCGGCAGCCCGGCGATTAAGCTGTTCGCACTGGCTAAAATCATCGGTCTGACGAGCGGGGCATATTCCTCGCTCTGTATCGCTGGTCCGCTCTGGTACTATTTCAAGCAAAAATCGGTTAGTTCTAAAAAGAAAGTCGCAGCGTAAGTAAATATATTGACCGGCCGCGCGAAACCGCTGTTTCGGCGGCCTTTCTATCGACGTTGGAGGAGTGGCCTCATGGCTGAGGATCGTTTCAAGAAAGCGGAGTTTGGCGCATGGATCGGCATCGTCGGCAATATCGCCTTGGCGCTTATGAAGGGACTCATTGGCTACGCCTCAAGCAGTAAAGCCTTAATGGCGGATGCCTTGCATTCGGCTTCGGATGTGGCGGGATCGGTTGCCGTGCTCATCGGCATTCGGGCTTCGAAGCTGCCTCCGGACACGGACCATCCCTACGGTCACGGGAAAGCGGAACCGATCGCGTCCATCGTCGTGTCGGTGCTGCTGCTGGTGGTAGGCATCGAGATCGGCGTGTCCTCGGTCAAAGCGATCCATCACGGTGTCGATGCGCCGCCGGGGAAAATTGCATTTATCGCTATTTTTATCTCGATCATTGTGAAAGAAGCTATGTTCCGGTACAAGTACCGCTTGGGGAGAAAGCTATCGAGCCAAGCCTTGATTGCCAATGCATGGGAGCATCGCTCCGACGTGTACTCATCGATTGCGGCTTTTGTAGGCGTTGGCGGCGCTATGCTCGGTAATTACCTGGGAAATACTTACCTTTACTATCTTGACCCGATCGCGGGCTTGTTCGTTTCAGTGCTGGTGCTGAAGATGGGATACCGCTTGGTGATGGAATCGATTCATAGCACGATGGATCATGTGCTGCACGAAGAGGATGCTGCAGAGCTGCTGGAGACGGTTCAGCGTATCAAAGGTGTGATTGCGGTCGACGACCTGCGCGCGAGAGAGCATGGGCACTATGTCATTGTGGATATCAAAATCAGTGTCAATCCGAAGATCAGTGTGCAAGAGGGGCATGACATCGCCAAGATTGTCAAACAGACGTTGATGAAACGGTTCATTCATGTATCCGATGTCTTCATCCACGTGAACCCTTATGATCCCGGATATCCTTATAAACACGGCGAGACGGAAGCGGACGATTATCCGACGCTGCTGCACTAATATGATTGGGTGGGTGTTACGGCATGCTTCAGGCGAAATCAAGATGGAACATAGGCGAGGCCGATGCTAAGCAGGCGGCGGATTTGGCAGAAGCGCTGGGTCTGACGCCTATGCTGGCCAAAATGCTTGTGATCCGGGGAATCACAGACATCGAGCATGCCGAGAAGTTTTTACACGGGGGAACGGATCAAATCCATGATCCGTTCCTTTTAGATGGAATGGCGGCTTCCGTCGAGCGGATCCGCAAGGCAGTGGATGCGGGTGAGCGCATCCGGATTTACGGCGACTATGACGCGGACGGGGTCAGCAGCACCACGCTGATGGTACGGCTGCTGCGGCAGCTGGACTGCACGTTCGATTACTATATCCCGCATCGGGTTCATGAGGGGTATGGATTGAATTGCCCAGCTCTGGATGCGGCACATGCGCAGGGCGTCACGCTCCTGATTACGGTGGACACCGGGATCAGTGCGATCAAGGAAATTGAGTATGCACAATCGCTTGGCATGGACGTCATTGTCACGGATCACCATGAGCCGCCTGAGGTGCTGCCGGAGGCTTACGCCATCATCAATCCGAAGAAGCCGGGCTGTCCTTATCCATTCAAGCCGCTGGCAGGCGTAGGTGTGGCCTTGAAGCTTGCACAGGCGCTGCTGGGCCGCTGGCCGGAGGAACTGCTGGAGATCGCGGCGATCGGCACGGTGGCGGATCTAATGCCCCTTACCGGCGAGAATCGGATGATCGTTAAGATGGGCTTGGTACAGATGCGCGACACGAGCAATCTGGGCATCAAGGCACTGCTCGGCGTGGCGGGCATCGCGGTGCGGGAAGTGAACTCGACGCACATCGGCTTTGCGCTGGCGCCACGCATTAATGCCAGCGGGAGACTGCTGAGCGCTGATACGGCGGTCAAGCTGCTGACGACGCAGCATGAGCAGGAAGCCGAGCAGATGGCCTTTGAGCTGGATCAATTGAACAAAGAACGGCAAAAAATCGTCGATGAAATGACAAAGCAAGCTATCGCGATGATGGAGGAGCAGCAGCGGGAAGGCGGACTGCCAAAGACCATCGTACTCGCTCACGAGGATTGGAACGTAGGGGTTATCGGGATCGTGGCCTCCAAGCTGGTCGATCGGTTTTACCGGCCGACGATCATTTTGGGCATCGATAAAGAAACGGGCATGGCCAAAGGCTCGGCGCGATCGATCGCCGGCTTTGACATGTATCGGGCGCTGACCCATTGCCACGATCTCATGGATCATTTCGGCGGTCATCCGATGGCCGCCGGGATGACGCTGGAGCGGCAGCACTTACCGGAGCTTGGGCGCAGGCTGGCGGCGCTGGCCGAGGAGTGGCTGGCGCCGGATGACTTTGTACCGCTGCTGCAAGCGGATATGATGTGCGAGTTCGAGGATGTGGCGCTGGAAACCATCCGCCAGCTCGAGCTGCTTGGCCCGTTCGGCATGGGCAACCCTTCGCCGAGGTTCGTATTAAACGGGCTGAAGCTCAAAGAGATGCGCACGATGGGAAAAGAGCAGCAGCACTTGAAGCTGTCCCTTCGTTCGGCCGCAAGTGAAACCGCCGCATCGGTCGATGCTGTGGGCTTTAGCAAAGGCCAGCTGTCCGAATGGATCTCTCCATCGGCGTCGGTGGATGTGCTCGGCGAGTTCAGCATCAACGAATGGAACGGCGTCCGGCGGCCACAGATCATGATCCAGGATTTGCGCGTCCCGGATGTACAGCTCTTTGATTGGCGCGGAACGCCGAAGCCGGAGAAGAAGCTGGCGGAGCTGTGCCAGCGCCTGGAACGCCGAGCTTATGGCACCGACGGGACGATACCGCCTGCGGTCGTACTGTTCTCGGCGGCCTTGCCGTCCGCGCTTCGAAGCACAACGAATGCTGCCGTCTGGCATGTGGATTTGCTTGGAGAGCTGCATCCACTGAACAAGCTGGCAGCGGCGAACCGGTACAGTGAAGCACAGGACATCGTGCTCTATGCGCTTCCGGAGCGGCTGGATCAGCTGGATGCGGCTGCTGCGCAGGCCGAGTCCGTGCAGCGCTTCTATGCCGCCTTCGGTGGAACGGAAGAAGAGAAGCAGGCTTCCGTGATGCCGAGCCGGGAGATGTTCAAGACCGTATACGGTGCCGTAAGCGTGCTCCAAGGCGGTGGAAGTCAGTCGGGATTCCTGTCCATGCTGGCGAAACGCTCGAGCTTATCTCCAGGCTTAGTCCGGTTTATATTGGACGTCTTCACCGAGATCGGGCTCATGGAGCCGGCGGGTGAGGCGTACCGGCTCGTTCCGGCATCGAGCAAAAAGGATCTGTCGGGCTCGCTGCTCTACCAAGCCCGGATGAAGCGGCCGGAAGTCGAGCAGGAGCTGGTGTATACATCGGCGAGAGAGCTGCTGCTGCGGCTGGCGAGGGCGCAAAATGACGGGCTGCAGGACCTGTTTATGAATTCTAGCGGGGCATAAGACGCATGAATCGGCTGAATGGTCATAAGATCGAGCATGCGCTGAAATACTATGAAATGTTGGAGGGAACCCAATGAATTATAAAGATTATATCCGAGTGATTGAAGATTTTCCGCAGCCGGGCATCAGCTTCAAGGACATTACGACCCTGCTGAATAACGGTCCGGTCTATCAGGCCGTGATCAATGAACTGGCGCAAAGCTTGAAAGGCCGCGAGATTGATGCCATTGCCGGCCCGGAAGCCCGAGGCTTCGTTATTGGCGCGCCGCTGGCAGTCGCTTTGGGCATAGGCTTCGTGCCGATTCGCAAAAGCGGCAAGCTGCCGGGTGCGACCATCGAAGCGGATTATGCGCTGGAGTATGGCAAGGATAAGCTGGCCATGCATGACGACGCCATCAAGCCTGGTCAGAAGGTACTGATTGCGGACGATCTGCTGGCGACCGGCGGCACCATTGCGACTTCGATCAATCTGGTGAAGCAGCTGGGCGGTAAAGTCGTCGGCGCAGCGTTCCTCATTGAGCTGATGGACTTGAACGGCCGCGACAAGCTGAACGGCATCGACGTAATTTCGCTGGTGAAATACTAAGAAAGTACAAAGAAGGGCGTCCCAGGCGGGGCGCCCTTCTTTGTACTGCCGCTTTCGTTGAATTAAGGGAAGTGAACCGTTTTTACATGATCGATATGCATAAAAGCGGATTCGCCGGACGCGGTCACAATTTCGATAATGGGCGAGTCTGCTGTTTTCAGTAATCCGATTTTGCCCGAGCTCTCTCCCAAATTCAGGACGGCGAATTGACCTTCAAATTTCTTCAGCTGCTGGTCGATGTTTCGGGCGAGGGCGATCGGCTTCGGATTCAATGGAAAAGCGCTTGGACTCATCGCATAAGGGGTGGCATTAAGCTCATATGGAATTAAACATTTCAAATGGCGCATCGATACCAATACAGAGTGAAACACCGGAGAATGGAAGACAAAGAAGTCATTCATGATGCTCGTGATATATCCATGAATGGATTGGTTCCCCGTAATGAACAGCTCGGTAAACATCCCTTTTGCGTTCATCAGCACCTTGCGATATGACAAATCCGGAGTCGGTTCCCAGTTGATTTCGGCTGCGTTCACGATTTCGTCCACTTTTTTGGTAGGCGAAAGCTGTTGGAGATGCAAAAGCGGTACATAAATGAACTGGGTGTCCATATGAAGCACCAAAATATCGTTGCCGATATCGATCAAGGTGCCTCGCAGGACGTCTTTTTTTCCCGAGACGGCAATTTCAACGGATTGATTAATGAATGAACGCATGGCTTTCATACACGTGCCTCCTTTCAAGTCAATAGCTGGCTGCATTGAGAGCGCTTCCTAAGCCTTGGATGAAGCACCTCATTAAAAAAAGAACCGTCATCTATAGGACGGTTAGAAACAGAATCAGGCGAGCGCCTCTGCACTCGGGCCCGCCTCGATTCTGAACGGAAATTATCGGTTTTTGCTGCTGCTGCGTTTTTTGTTGTTGCTGCGTCCGCCACCGGTACGACGTCCGCCGGTTCCGCGAGAGTTGCCGCGGGAACCGTTAGAGCCGCCCGAACGGCTGCCGCTGGAGTTTTTGTTGCCGCTCTTGTTGTTGCCACTCTTGTTGTTGCCACCGCTCTTGCTGTTGTTATTGCCGCTCTTGTTGTTGCCGCCGCTTTTGTTTGAAGTGATGACGTTCACGCTTTTAATATGGAAGAGAGGAACACGAACGATAACGTTGTCAACGACAATCAGGACGAAATCGGAAGTGACATCGGAGATGACGCCAGCCAATTTTTCCGGACCGCCGCGGTTGATTTGAACATATTCGTGGCGAAGTGCTTTCAGGACAGCGTTGAAGTTAGCAGCCATCACATAGGAGCCGTCACCGGAGTATGCGTTTTCGCTGCTTCCTCCTGTGTTAGCCGAGATGCTTTTCACATGAGTGTTGTTCACATAAATAATGCCGTTGGAAGAACCAAGCGCCAAATAGTCAGATTGAATACCAAGCAAATTGCCTTCAAAGGAATCGGGACCGCCACGGTTGATTTTTACCTCTGAACCTACCAAACCATACAATTGATTTCCACCGCTGTTTGCCATGGTGAGTTTACCCCTTTCATGTGGTCAAAATGGTGTGAGTTGCATTTAAAGCAGTACTGCAAGGACACGCGTTTGATTGTAAGGCTCCATTCAGTCGGCACCTCTATTTCATCGGCACCAACCTCCTTTCATTTGTCAGTGGTGTTGATTTGTAATATATCTATATGTATCAGTTAAGGAATGGTATGGTCTGGAAACTATATCTCTTCTAAATTCCACGGATATCTTGTAGGACAAAATAGAACCTTTCGCGGATCTTATGGGGGGAAAGAGTGCTTTGCTCCCAAGGCGTTATCCCGGTTGGTCATGCCTGAGTGAAGGGCTCTAGCGAGGCTCTAACTATCGCTATCCGCAGGCGGTAGAATAAGAGGGCGATTAGAAGAACGCTTCTACAGGAAACAGTGATACACGCCGTGCCCGATAGGGCAGCCGTAGCATACGGTAAAGTACACAGAAAGCCTATCTTATACGAGATAGGTTTTTTGCTTTTCTATACGAAAGGCGGAAAAGCTCATGGCTGCGGAAGTGCTGGAAAGATCGATCTCGATCCATAATGAGCAGCTTCGAATGCTGCAGCAGGATGTTTGGAGCGAACGTTACGTTCCAGCGGTGATGACCGTGAACGGACGGAAATACGATATTCAGCTGCGGTATCGCGGAGGTCATACGAGGGAATACCCCAAACGCTCTTATGAGGTCATTCGTGGAGGAAGAACGTATCATTATAACGCAGAGTTTGACGATCCTTCGCTGATACGCAATGCGCTATCGTTTCGGTTTTTCGAGTGGCTCAAGGTCCCGGCCCCAAAGACCAAGCATTGTCTGCTGTATTTAAACGGGCGAAACTTAGGCGTATATCTGGAGCTGGAGGGGGTGGACCGTACCTTTTTTCGACGACGGGGCATCCGGATGCAAGCCCTCTTTTATGGAGTCAACGATAATGCCAATTTCAGTTTGCTGGCTCCGGAATCGAACCAGCCTAAAGCCTCTTTGATGGCTGGGTATCAGCATATGGTGGGGACGGCGGACGACCGGCGGAAGCTGGTCCGATTCATTCGCCGGCTGAATACAGGGTCGTCCAAGGACCGCATGCTGGCTCTTTACTTGCGCAGACGACTCGACATCGACAATTATCTCCGCTGGCTGGCTGGCGCCGTATTTACCGGCAATTATGACGGATTTGAACAAAATTATGCCCTCTACCGCCACAGACCATCGCAAAAATATCGGATTATCCCTTGGGATTACGAAGGCACTTGGGGCCGGAACTGCTTTGGCAAGCCGTGCGGCAGCGATCTGGTCAGCGTCAAGGGATATAATGAATTAACGCGACGCCTGCTGCGCAGTCCGGCGGTCATGGAGCAGTATAAGGAGCTGCTGGAGACGACCTTGGAAAATCACTTTACCGTGCGCAAAATCATTCCTGTCGCAGAGGCCCTGCACAGCGCCATCAGACCGCATGTGGCCCGCGATACGGAGCGAAAATGGTCGTTTTCCACCTTTGACGACGAGGTGGACTTTATTGAGCAGTATGTGAAAGAGAGGCGGCGTCTCATTGCCGATGCCATCCGCAGGCTGTGATCTCAGGAGCTGGCTGGCCGATTCAGTTATTCAAAGTACCTCCTAGGACAGCCTTGATGCGATAATGCTACGGGGCTGTCTTCGTTTTGCGCAAAATATGTCGGATTGTACCGCAATTCTTGACGGAAAGCCTAGTTCAAGGGCATAATGGATTAAAATCGATTTAAGGGAATGGATGGACGGATGGGAATAGAGCAGCTTCTTGAGAAGGCATCCACTTATTTGAAGGAAAGCGATCTGAATAGAATCCGGGAAGCCTACGAATTTGCCGACAAGGCCCATTACGGGCAAGTGCGCAAATCGGGAGAGCCGTATATTTTGCATCCGCTCGCCGTGGCAGAGATTTTGGTGGGCATGCAGATGGACACCATCTCCATCATTGCGGCGCTGCTTCATGACGTGGTAGAGGATACGACGGTATCGCTGGACACCGTGCATGAGAAATTCGGTCCTACCTGTGCGATGATTGTGGACGGTCTGACCAAGCTCGAGAAGATCAAATTTAAAAGCAAGGAAGAGCAGCAGAACGAAAACTACCGGAAAATGTTCGTGGCCATGGCCCAGGACATCCGCGTCATCCTGATCAAGCTGGCGGACCGGCTGCATAACATGCGCACGCTGAAGCACCAGTCCGAGGAAGCGCAGCGGCGGATTGCGGATGAGACGCTGGAAATTTTTTGTCCCATCGCGCACCGGCTCGGGATCTCGGCGATCAAATGGGAGATGGAAGACATCGCCCTGCGCTATTTGAACCCGCAGCAGTATTACCGGATCGTCAATTTGATGCAGAAGAAGCGCACGGAGCGCGAGCAGTACATCAATGACGTCATCCATACGGTCAATGAAAAGCTGCATGAGATGGGCATTGACGGCGATATTTCCGGGCGTCCTAAGCACATTTACAGCATTTATAAGAAGATGACGGCACGGGCCAAGCAATTCAATGAGATTTATGACCTGCTGGCGCTGCGGATCATCGTGGACAATATTAAGGATTGCTATGCTACTCTTGGGATCATTCACACCCTGTGGAAGCCGATGCCGGGGCGGTTCAAGGATTATATCGCCATGCCGAAGCCGAACATGTACCAGTCGCTGCATACGACGGTCATCGGACCGAAGGGCGAGCCGCTGGAGGTGCAGATCCGCACCTTCGACATGCACCGCACCTCCGAGTTCGGGGTGGCCGCGCACTGGGCCTACAAGGAAGGCACCTCAATGCCGACCGGGGGGTACGAGGATAAGATGCAGTTCATCCGTGAAATTCTCGAGCTCCAGAATGAAGCGGAGGACGCGTCGGAGTTTGTGGAATCGCTCAAGATGGACTTTTTCTCCGACTTGGTCTTCGTCTTTACGCCAAAAGGCGAAGTCATCGAGCTGCCGGCCGGCTCGGTGCCGCTGGATTTTGCCTACCGGATTCATACGGAGGTCGGGAACCGGACGATTGGCGCCAAGCTGAACGGGCGGATCGTGCCGCTCGACTATAAGCTGAAGACCGGCGATATCATTGAGATTTTGACCTCGAAGCATTCGTATGGCCCGAGCCAGGATTGGGTCAAAATCGCTCAATCGTCGCACGCGCGGTCGAAGATTCGCCAGTGGTTCAAGAAGGAGCGCCGCGAGGAAAACGAGCTCAAAGGCCGCGAAGCGATCGAGCGCGAGCTGAAGCGCCTGGGCTATGATCCGACGGCGCTGATGAAGGATGACGAGATGCTGGAGGTTGCGCATAAGTTCAACTTCCACGAGGTCGAGGATATGCTGTCGGCTGTCGGCTTCGGAGGCATTACCGCAGCGCAGATCTGTACCCGTCTGACGGAGAAGGTGCGCAAAGAGGCGGAGGAGGCCCAGCAGCAGGCGCTGCAGCTGACCTCCGAGGTCCGCGAAGTGAAAGCGCCTGACAAGGAGCGCAGGGGCCGCCCGACGAACGGCGTTCGCGTCAAAGGCGTAGACAATCTGCTCGTCCGCTTTGCGCGCTGCTGTAACCCGGTGCCGGGCGACGAGATCATCGGGTACATTACCCGTGGCCGCGGCGTTTCCGTCCATCGCTCGGATTGCACGAACATCCCGGCGCCCGAATGCGAAGATGAAGGCAACCGGGTCATCGAAGTGAACTGGGCGGACGACGTGGAGGCCAGCTACAATGTGGAGATTGAGATTACCGGCCATGACCGGCTGGGCTTGCTCAACGAGGTATTGAAGGCGGTCTCCGAGAGCAAAACCATTATTTCCGCCGTCTCCGGACGCTCGGACAAAAATAAAATGGCGATGATCCACATGACGATTTTGATCCGTAATATCGATCATCTGCATGCCGTCGTGGAAAAAATCAAGCGGGTCAAAGATGTATACTCCGTACAGCGGATTATGCAAACGTAAGACTGCTAGATATATAAGGAGCTTCAGATGAGAGTAGTGCTTCAGCGCAGCAAAGCTGCACAGGTCACAGTAGAAGGGGAGATCGTCGGACAGATCGAGCATGGACTCGTGCTGCTGGTCGGCATCTCCCATGAGGATACAGAGCAGGATGCGCGTTATGTAGCGGACAAGGTGGCGGGGCTGCGCATATTTGAAGATGCGGAGGGGAAGATGAATCACTCCGTCCTGGAGACAGGCGGTCAGATTCTTTCCATCTCGCAGTTCACGCTGTACGGCGACGTGCGCAAAGGCAAGCGGCCAAACTTTATGGCAGCAGCCAGACCGGAGCGTGCAGAGCCGCTGTACGACCGGTTTAACGGGATGCTTCGCGAGCACGGACTGAAGGTCGAGACCGGACGGTTCGGCGCGATGATGGATGTGCAGCTAGTGAATGACGGACCGGTGACGCTGATCGTAGAGAGCAAGCAGCAAGGCTAAGCGCGTGGTGCGATGGCTGCGGCTGCGAGGATAAGGCTGACTTCTTTTGGGAAAAATGGAGATATCAACGCTGAAGGAGCGATTGCTGCCCATGTATCGACCCCCAAAAGACCAAATCAGCTCCATGCCGGAGCTGCAGTTTAGCTCCGGTGGTATGCCAGAAGCGATGGCGATGATGTCGGAGAATGGAATAGGCACCGAATTTAGCGCCGCTTATTCGTCAGTGAGCGAACAGTTCAAGCGGACGCCGCGCAAGCCTAACCGTTAGAAGCCTCCGGCCGGGATGAACCAGGAATAGACCGTGTTTCGTTTTCGAAGACGAAGGCGGTCTATTTGCTTTCATGAGGGATGCAAATATGCTACACTATTGCTAGTTTTGGGTTTAGAGCGCTTTACAGCAGGGTTGGAGGTTGAGAATCACATGAAAATTCAATTCGAGCGAATGGGCTTCAGCAGCCAGGCGACGGAGATGTTTCATATATGCAAGCTATTTTTTGAAGAGGTAGAGGCTGTGTACGAGCCCGTAGAGGATGCACAGCTGCTTATGCGGGTTCAGGTGGAGGCCGACGAGAAGCGGCGCTTGATTCTAGCCAACGTGCGGATGACCGAGCATGCGACTGGAGCGGTGTTCGAGAGCTCGCATCAGCGGGCGATGGATACCCGGGACGAGTCGCAAAAGCGCGCAGTCAAGCGTGCCGTCGGCTTTTGCTTGCTGCAGGTGCTGAGCGAGTACACCGGCATTGAGCAGGCTTGGGGCACGCTGACCGGCGTCCGCCCGACGAAGCTGATGCACAATCTGATGATGAAGCACAGCAGCATCGAGGACTGCAAGCAGGTGCTCCGCGACGAGCATCTGGTGACCGAGCCAAAGGTTCAGCTGCTGGCCGAGATCGCAGAGCGCCAGCTCCGGGTGATTCCCGATTTATTCAGGCTGGACCGTGAGGTCAGCATTTATATCGGGATTCCTTTTTGCCCGACCAAATGCGCCTATTGCACATTCCCAGCATATGACATCCGCGGTAACAACGGGTCGGTTGAAGCGTTCCTGGAAGGGCTTCATTACGAGATTCGCGAGATGGGCCGCTGGATGCGTGAAGCCGGCGTGACGATTACGACGATTTACTGGGGCGGTGGGACGCCGACGAGTATTTCCGCGGAGCAAATGGATGCGCTGTTCGTCACAATGCATGAGGCGTTCCCGGCGATGGACAAGGTGCGGGAGCTGACGGTGGAAGCCGGGCGTCCGGATACGATCACCGTGGACAAAATCAACGTGATGAAAAAGTGGAATGTCGACCGCATCAGCATCAATCCGCAGAGCTTCACCCAGGCGACGCTGGACACGATCGGGCGCCACCATACGGTGACGGAGACGCTGGACAAGTTCCAGCTGGCCAGAGAGATGGGCCTCAACAACATTAACATGGACCTCATCATCGGCCTGCCGAATGAAGGGATGAAGGAGCTGCAGCTGACGCTCGATCAGACGGCGAAGCTGATGCCGGAGTCGCTCACGGTGCACACGCTGTCATTCAAGCGCGCCTCTCGGATGACCAAGAACAAAGATGACTACGAAGTGGCGGAGCGGGATGAGATCACGGAGATGATCCGTACGACTGCAGAATGGACAGAGCAGCAAGGCTACGTGCCTTACTACATGTATCGCCAAAAGAACATTCTCGGCAACCAGGAGAACGTCGGCTACTCGCTCGAAGGCTACGAAAGCCTCTACAACATCTTGATGATGGAGGAGCGGCAGACGATTATCGGGCTTGGCTGCGGTGCGGTCAGCAAGGTGCTGTTTCCGAAGATGGAGCATGAGGACGGGTACGAGCAGCGTATCGAGCGCTTTCCGAATCCGAAGGAGCCGTCGGTATACAACCAGGCGTACAAGGAGTATATCGTGAAAAAAATCCGCTTGCTGGACGAAGCCTACGGCGCCGTAAGCACGGGGCAAGCTTAGGCGGACGGGGGACCGATCTGCTATGTTAAGCAGCACGTCTGCCACTTGCTCAAGACTAGCTGCCTTTGGTTAGTTGCTTCGAACGCAGCTATTTCTTATGACTTATTTATAACTTTTACGTTAGAGGTGCAAAATGTCGGCAAATTCAAGTTCTCCCCGTGGTCGCAATACCAAGGGGATTATCCTTCTTGCTGTAGTCGTCCTGCTGGTGGCGGCTGGGGCGGGAGTGTACTGGTGGAAACCGTGGAGTAAAACCGGCAAGGAAGGCGTGGTCGGGAAGCCGCAGCCGCTGGCGCAGGTCAAGACCGTCAAAGCGCCGAAGGACAGCTACGACGTCATTGTCGTGGGCACGGATCCCGAAGGCGTGGCTGCTGCCGTTTCCGCGGCCAAGAACGGACTGAGCACACTGCTGCTCGACGGGCGCAATCGGGAGATTTTAGGCGGACTCATGACGCTCGGCTGGCTCAACAGCTTGGATAATAACTATGAGCCAGATCGGGGAACGCTCCACAAGCGGGAAATTCTCAACAAGGGGATTTTCAGCGAATGGTACAGCAAGGTCGAAGGCGACTCGTTTGATGTGGCGACGGCGGCCAACGTGTTTAACGACTTGGTTGCGAAGCAGAAAAACATCGACGTCCTGCTCAAGGCTAAGACGATGGAGCCGGTGCTCAGCAAATCCGGAGACCAGTCGACCATAACCGGGATGAAAATCACCCAAGCGGACGGAACCGTGAAAACGGTGCAGGCGGGTGCGGTAATCGATGCGACGCAGGATGCGGATATTGCGGCGGCGTCCGGCGTGCCGTTCACGTTCGGCCGGGAAGACCTCGGCGATAAAAAGTCGAAGATGGCGGTGACACTCGTTTTTCGCTTGAAAAACATTACGCCGGACGTTTGGAAGCAGATGCAAAAGCGGATGGAAACGGACAACGACGACGGCACTGGCGCAAACGAGATGAGCGTTTGGGGCTATAAGGATATGAAGGACTACCCGCCGATCAACAAGGATCGCGTAGCGATGCGCGGACTGAACATCGGCCGACAAAACAACAACACGATGCTGATCAATGCGCTGCAAATTTTCGGCATCGATGGGACGGACCCGAAATCCCGTGACGAAGCGTTTGAGCTCGGCAAGAAAGAGCTGCCGCACATCGTCGAGTACATGAAAAAGAAGTATCCCGAGTTTGCCGGGATTGAGCTCGATGCTACCGCGCCGGAGCTGTACGTCCGGGAAACCCGCCACATTCAAGGCGAATACCGGCTTAGCATTCTCGACGTGATGGAAAATCGCGACCAATGGGATCGCATCGCCTTTGGCGCTTACCCGATCGACATTCAGCGCCTGTCTCCGGCGGATACTGGAGCTGTAGTAGGCCAGCCGCTTCAATACGCGGTTCCTTATCGCAGCATCGTCCCGAAGAAAGTGGACGGACTGCTCGTCGTCGGCCGCGCCGCCAGCTTTGATACGCTGCCGCATGGCTCTGCTCGTGTAGTCCCTGTAGGGATGGCGACAGGGGA
Organism: Paenibacillus cremeus; assembly: GCF_007786445.1. Classification (GTDB taxonomy): domain Bacteria; phylum Bacillota; class Bacilli; order Paenibacillales; family NBRC-103111; genus Paenibacillus_G; species Paenibacillus_G cremeus. Next base: position 292,679 of record NZ_VNJI01000001.1, read on the forward strand.
AGCAGCCGGCGCTTCGGTGAAGCTTGCGAAGGAGCAGCACCTGACATTTCGTCAGCTGTCCGCTTCAAAGGATGCGATTGCCACGCTTCAGGATACGCTGAACAAGCAGGGCATGGAGCTCAAACCATTTGATTTGAAAACGATGGGGCTGCCGGATGCGAACCGGGCGTATAAAGGCTGGAAAACCTTTATGGAGCATAAGTCCTTCAAAGGCCTCGAAACTGCGTTGACCCTGGGACTCGCTACAGGAGCCTATACGAACGACTTCGCGCTTGATGCCAAGTCGAACGGGCAGCGGATGATCAACCAGCTGGAGGGCATGCGCAAGTTCAGGCCGGAAGTGCTGGTCGGCAGTCCGGCCGCAGCCGTCGCGAAAGGGACCGATCCGAAGGCGCTGCCGGTCACGCTCGACCTGGCTGCACAGATGATCGCGCAGCTGCTCAAGGTGGATGCGAAGCCGGGAAGCGCAGCGGAAACGCTGTTAAACAAGGGCATTTTGACGCAGGAATCGATCGCCACGATCGCGGACAAGCAGGAGCTGACCAACGGGGACACGTACATGCTGATCCGGGATGTTTATAATGCGGAAAAAGCGGCAAAATAGTAGAAGGCCCAACTGTCGGTTTTTGCTTGACTTTGGAAAATTTCGCGTATAAAATAATGGATAATCCAAACCAACATATGATCCGTTGATGGGACAAAGTACTTCGAACCTTGCATAAACAGAGAGGGAAGCCACAGGCTGCAAGCTTCCTTATGTGAATCGGACGAACAGACCTCCCGGAGGACGGACGGCGAACCTTGCGAATCCAAGCAGTAGCCGCTCTGCGCAGGCGGGCGATATCCGCAGTTGAAGTGTAAGTGAGCCTTCCGGCGTTCGGCTGGATCGTTCATTTAAATCGTGGGTGGTACCGCGGGAGACTTAGAAATAAGCGATCTCTCGTCCCTGAATGCCGTGAGCAGCAGGGGCGGGAGTTTTTTATTTTTTTACCAGGATACCGTAGAAAGGAGCTTGACCATAGATGAGTATTCAAAAGCCCAAAGGAACCCAGGATTTGCTTCCGGGTGAAGTGGAGAAGTGGCAATACGTGGAGGCCAAAGCCAGAGAGCTGTGCGAGCGGTTTAACTACCGGGAAATTCGGACGCCGATGTTTGAGCACACGGAATTGTTCCAGCGCGGGGTAGGAGAGACCACGGATATCGTGGAGAAGGAAATGTACACGTTCATGGATAAGGGCGACCGCAGCATCTCCCTTCGTCCGGAGGGCACCGCCGGTGTCGTCAGAGCGTACGTCGAGAACAAGCTGTACGGCGAGCCGGATGTCAGCAAGCTGTATTATACCGGCCCCATGTTCCGGTATGAGCAGCCGCAGGCGGGACGCTACCGCCAGTTTCACCAATTCGGCATCGAGGCTTTTGGGTCCGTAGATCCGAGCATCGATGCGGAGGTCATCGCTCTGGGCTACACGTTCTATAAGGAGCTGGGCCTCAAAGAAGTGACGGTAGAGCTGAACTCGGTCGGCAACCCGGCCGTTCGCGCCGCTTACCGGGAGCACATTCAAAAGTTCTTCGCCCCGGTGAAGGATAAGCTTTGCAAGGACTGCCAATCGCGCTACGACCGCAATCCGATGCGGATTCTCGACTGCAAGATTGACCAGAAATATTGCGAGGGCGCGCCGACCATCGTCGAGCACCTGGATGAGGAATGCAGCACGCATTTCCAAGCGGTGCAGGACTACTTGACCGCGATGGATATTCCGTTCCGTCTGAACCCGCGTCTGGTTCGCGGACTAGATTACTACACGCACACCGCGTTCGAATACAAGGCCGGCGGCATCGGCGCCATTGATACGATCGGCGGCGGGGGCCGGTATAACGGCCTCGTTGGCCAGATCGCCGGCGGCGGCAACGATCAGCCGGGCGTCGGGTTCGGGCTCGGGATGGAGCGGATCTTACTGGTGCTGCAAGCGCAAGGGGTCGACATCCCGGGTGTCAAACCACTGGACGTGTACTTAGTCGGACTAGGCGAAGCTGCCGAGCGGGAAACCGTCAAGCTGCTGCAAGGCCTGCGCCTGGCCGGGCTGAGGGCTGAGAGGGACTATCTCGGCCGCAAGATCAAGGCGAAGATGAAATCCGCCGACCGCTACAACGCGGCCTATGTTGCCATCCTTGGCGACGACGAGCTCGCCAGCGGCGAGATCACCGTCAAAGCCATGGCGACGGGCGAGCAGGAAACCGTTCGTCTGGACGCTTTTACCGAATCGATGCAAAGCCGAATCCGGCATGTATAAATTTTTCCATTCTTAACCACACTTGGAGGTAGAAATCGACATGTTGCTAAAAACGCATCACTGCGGAACTTTAACGAAAGCAAATGTAGGGGAAACTGTCATCTTGAACGGCTGGGTACAGCGTCGCCGGGACTTCGGCGGCATTCTGTTCGTCGATCTGCGCGACCGCAGCGGTCTGGTACAAATCGTATTCAATCCGGAGGTGTCGAGCGAGGCACTGGAGATTGCTGATCGTGCCCGTAATGAGTACGTTCTGGCCGTACGCGGTAAAGTGATCGAACGGTCGGAGGAGACAATCAACCCGAACCTGCCGACAGGTGAGATCGAAGTAACGATTACCGAGATCGAAATTATGAATGCGGCGAAAAACCCGCCGTTCTTCATCGAAGACGGCATCGAGATCGACGAGTCGCTTCGTCTGAAATACCGTTACCTCGACCTGCGCCGTCCGGAAATGCAGCGTACGCTTATGCTCCGTTCCAAAGCAGCTAAGGTATTCCGCGATTACCTCGACGACAACGGCTTTATCGAAGTAGAAACGCCGATCTTGACTAAGAGCACGCCGGAAGGCGCACGCGATTATCTCGTGCCAAGCCGTGTGCACCCGGGCGAATTTTTCGCACTGCCGCAGTCGCCGCAAATTTTCAAGCAGCTGTTGATGGTAGGCGGCATGGAGCGCTACTACCAAATCGCTCGCTGCTTCCGCGACGAGGACTTGCGTGCCGACCGTCAGCCGGAGTTCACGCAAGTGGACATCGAGACCTCCTTCCTGTCGCAGGATCAATTGCTCGACCTGATGGAGAAGCTGGTCGTTCGTTTATTCAAGGAAACTGCGAATACGGACATTCCAACTCCGTTCCAGCGGATCAGTTATGCCGATGCGATGGGCAAGTACGGCTCCGACAAGCCGGATCTTCGCTTCGGGCTGGAGCTTAAGGATGTTTCCGACCTGGTAGCGAACTCGGGCGTGCAAGTGTTTGCGAACGTGGTCAAAAACGGCGGTCAAGTTAAAGCGCTCAACGCGAAAGGTTGCGCGGCTTGGAGCCGGAAAGAAATCGACGACCTCGGCGTTTTCGCTGCCCGCTATGGCGCTAAAGGTCTGGCTTGGATTGTATACAAAGATGGCGAGCTGAAAGGTCCGATCGTGAAGTTCTTCAGCGAGCAGGAGCTAGAAGCAGTTAAAGCCCGCCTCGAAGCCGAAGAGGGAGACCTTTTGCTCTTCTCCGCGGACAACAAGAAGGTCGTCGCCGATGTACTCGGCAACCTGCGTCTGAAGGTTGGCCGTCAGCTGGGTCTGATCGACGACAGCCAATTCAAATTCGCATGGGTCGTAGACTTCCCGCTGCTCAGCTACGACGCAGAAGAGAAGCGCTATGTGGCGGAGCACCATCCGTTCACACGTCCGAAGGAAGAAGACGTACACTTCTTCGACACCGATCCGGGACAAATTCGCGCGCAAGCGTATGACCTTGTGCTCAATGGCTACGAAGTCGGCGGCGGCTCGATGCGGATTTACCAGCGTGATGTGCAGGAGAAAATGTTCGGCGCCCTCGGTTTCTCCAAGGAAGAGGCGAATGAGAAATTCGGCTTCCTGCTGGAAGCCTTCGAATACGGCACACCGCCGCATGGCGGGATTGCGTTCGGCTTTGACCGTTTGGTCATGCTGATTACTGGACGCACCAACCTGCGTGAAACGATTGCGTTCCCGAAAACGGCCAGCGCTACCGATCTGTTGACCGACGCACCGGGAGCCGTGGACAGCAAGCAGCTGGAGCAGCTTTCGATTCGTCTCGCACTCAAGCAGCCGTCCTCGAAATAACGCAACAGATATCCCAAAGGAGTGTGGGTTAACCCCTATGCTGCACCAGTTTTCGCGAACGGAGCTGGCTATCGGACCGGAAGGTCTCGAGGTCATGAAAAATAGTACGGTAGCGGTGCTCGGCATCGGCGGCGTCGGTTCGATCGCTGCCGAGGCGCTGGCCCGTACCGGGGTGGGGCGCGTGGTGATGATCGACAAGGACGTGGTCGACATCACCAACGTCAATCGCCAAATTCACGCGCTGACGACGACGGTTGGCCAGCCGAAGGCTGAGCTGATGCGGGACCGCATCAAGCAGATCAACCCGGAGTGCGACGCCGTCGCGCTGCGCATGTTCTACACCGAAGAAACGTATGAGCAGCTGTTCGAGTACCAGCTCGATTATGTGCTCGACGCTTCCGACACGATCAGCTACAAGATCCATTTGATCAAGCAGTGCCTCCAGCGCAAAGTCCCGATGATTTCGTGCATGGGCGCAGCGAATAAAATGGATCCAACCCGCTTCCAGGTGGCGGACATCTCCAAGACATCGGTCGACCCGATGGCCCGAGTCATCCGCCATAAGCTGCGCAAGGAAGGGATCAAGAAAGGCGTGAAGGTCGTGTTCTCGACCGAGGAGCCGATGAAGCCGCGCGGGGATGTAACCGAGCGCATCGTGCCCGAGAACGCACCGGAAATCCGCAAGGCGCAGCAGCCACCGGCGAGCAATGCGTTCGTTCCACCGGTCGCCGGACTGATCATGGTCAGCGTAGCGGTCAGAGACCTGTTGGCAAAGCACGGACTCTAAGCTAAGTCAAGCTAAGTTATGTGAGATTCATAAAAGCACCGCTTGAAGCAGAAATGCGACAAGCGGTGCTTTTGTGCCTTATAATAGAATTACACATTCAAACACTTGCGATAAAGGTTGTGTTGGCATGGATTTGTTCACTATGGCGGCCGAGCAGAGCCCGAGCGGCAAGCTGCTGGCGGATCGGATGCGTCCGGTCACGCTGGAAGAATATATAGGTCAAGAGCATATCGTAGGCCCGGGCAAGCTGCTGCGCCGCGCGATCGAGGCGGATCAGGTGTCCTCCATCCTGCTGTACGGTCCACCGGGGACCGGGAAGACGACGCTCGCGAATATTATCTCGCACCGCACCTCCGGCGTGTTCGTCAAGCTGAACGCGGTGGACGCCAGCGTCAAGGACGTGCGCGAGGTCATCGATCAAGCGAAGCAGAACCGCGCGCTCTACGGCAAAAAAACGATCCTGTTCCTCGACGAGGTGCATCGCTTCAACACGTCGCGTCAGGATGCGCTGCTGCCGGCCGTGGAGCAGGGCATGATCATATTCATCGGTGCGACGACCGAAAATCCGTTCCATCACGTCAACGGGGCGCTGCTGTCGCGCTCCACACTGTTTCAGCTGCAGCCGCTGACGCACGAGCATTCGCTGATCGCCATGCGGCGGGCCTTGGCCGATCATGACCGCGGGCTCGGCTTCATGCCGATCGAAGCCGGCGAGGACGCACTCGCGCATCTGTCGAAGATGGCCGGCGGCGACATCCGCCGGGCTCTCAATGCGCTGGAGCTGGCCGCGCTCACGACGCCGCCGGAGGCGGACGGCACGGTGCGCATCACAGTGGAGGTTGCAGAGGAGTCGATCCGCCGCCCGACGGTGAAGGCCGATGAGTCGACGCAGTACGACGTGCTGTCGGCGTTTCACAAGAGCCTGCGCGGCTCCAGCGATGCGGCGCTGTTCTGGTTTCTGCATGCGGTGGAGCGGCTCGGGATGGATCCGATGACGTTCCTGCGGCGGCTGATCGTCATGTGCAGCGAGGACATCGGCCTTGCGAACCCGCAGGCGATGGTGCAGGCCGTCTCGGCCATGGATGCGTATCACAAGATCGGCTGGCCCGAGTCAAAGTATGTCATCGCGCAGGCCATCCTATTTGCCGTAGAAAGCCCCAAATCCGACGCCATTCCCCAGGCCATCGCCAAAGCGATGATGAGCATGGAGCGCCTTCGGACGGTGGAGGTGCCGCTGCATCTGCGGGACGCCCATTACAAGGGCGCCGAAAAGCTTGGGCATACAGGCTACCTGTATCCGCATAATTATCCTGGGCACTATGTGGAACAGCAATATTTGCCCGATCCGATCCGGCATGAGCACATTTATATGGCCACGGAGCAGGGCATGGAAGACAAGATTAGGCAAAATCAGGAGAAACGCCGTTCCCAGGGAAAGGGACGTCGCTAGCTATCGTTACCCCGCACACGATTCCGAAGCTGGAAGCGAGTGACGGGGTTTTTGCCGTGGGAGAAATTATTCAAGCATAATTGAACAGGGGTGCCGATTATAATTTTAATAATCGCTCCAAATTCCACGAAACCCGTCGAACCGACAAGCGAACGCTTAAGTTAAGGGAGGTGCGCCTCCTCACCTGGAACCGGGTGGGCAGGCAAAGGAATTGAGTGATGGTTCGATCCCGTTAGGTTGGAACATATTGCTGGTCCTCGCGTTGGTCTTCTTGAACGGATTTTTCGTAGCGGCGGAGTTTGCGATGGTGAAGGTGCGAAGCAGCCGGATCGACACGCTGATTCTGAAGGGCAGCCGCAGCGCCGGGTTTGCCAAAAGCATCGTAACGAACTTGGATGCCTATTTATCCGCCTGTCAGTTGGGTATCACACTATCCTCACTGGGACTCGGGTGGATCGGCGAGCCGGTGGTGGCTGCGGTTCTGGAGCCTGTGCTGCGTCCGTTTCAATTGCCGGAGCCTGTGATTGAGACCCTCTCGTTTTTCGTCGCCTTTACGTTTATAACGATTCTTCATATCACCCTAGGGGAGCAGTTCCCCAAAACGTACGCCATCCGCAAATCCGAGCAGGTCACTTTGCTTTCCTCCGTGCCGCTGATTGGCTTTTATAAGCTCATGTACCCGTTCATTTGGTTTCTAAATGGGGCTTCCAATGCCTTGCTGCGCCTGGCCGGAATCGAGCCGACAGCAGAGACGCGCCTAGCGCATACAGAGGAGGAAATCCGCGGCTTGATGAAGGAAAGCAACCAAAGCGGCCTGATCGACAATACGGAGCTGACGCTGGTGGACAATATTTTTGAGTTTACGGAGACGCATGCCCGCGAAATTATGATTCCCCGGACGGAAATGGTATGCCTGTACCTTCACCGCACGTATGAGGAGAACAAGTCAATTGCGATCCATGAGATGCACACGCGGTACCCGGTTTGCAATCCGGACAAGGACAACATTGTCGGGTTTGTGCATATTAAAGATTTACTGACCACAGAGGAAGCCACCAAAAGCCTGCAGGAAATTATTCGCCCGATTACGAAGGTGCCGGAGTCCATGCAGATCAGCGCGCTGCTGAAATTGATGCAGAAGCAGAAGACGCAGCTGGCCCTGCTGATTGACGAATACGGAGGCACCTCGGGGCTCGTGACATTTGAGGATATCATTGAGGAGATTGTCGGCGAAATCCAAGACGAGTTTGACGAAGAGCGGGCTCAGATTGAGAAAAATGACGCAGACTGCTACTCCATTGACGGGAGGATGTTAATTGAGGAAGTGAACAGCTATTTCGGGTTAAGTATAGCATCAGACGATTATGATACGATCGGAGGCTGGATTTATTCGCAAGTGGAAATGCCGCCCAAGCCGGGCCAAAAAATCGATCTAAACGCCGCATTTGAATTCGTGATTGAGGAGACCGACCAGCTGCGCATTACCCGTGTGCTCGTGAAAAAGCGGGCTTCCCGCAGCAGCGTAAGCGGCACGGACACCGACTCAGCGAAGGTGGAGGGACCTTGAGTATCCTTAAAAGATATTGCCATAAAAAAAGCCGTCAGGGACTCGCCCTGACGGCTTCTTCACATCTTTACAGAATCAGCTTGTCAATCACCGCGCCGCCCAAGCATACCTCACCGTCGTAGAACACGACGGATTGCCCCGGCGTAATCGCCTTCTGCGCCTGGTCGAACATAATCTCGCAGCCGCCGTCCGCCTCGAAGCGAACCGTGACGCCTTGATCCGGCTGACGGTAGCGGAACTTCGCGGTGCAGCGCAGCTCCTGCGGAGGCTCCCCTGCGATCCAGTTCAAGTCGCTGGCCAGCAGACCTTTGGAGTAGAGGGCAGGATGCTTCTCGCCTTGCACTACATGCAGCACGTTCTTCTCCAGATCCTTGCCGGCCACAAACCAAGGCTCACCCGTGCCGGAGCCGCCGATGCCAAGCCCTTGACGCTGGCCCAGCGTGTAGTACATGAGACCGTCGTGACGGCCTTTGACTTCCCCTTCGAGCGTCCGCATATCGCCTGGTTTCGCCGGCAAATAGCCGCTCAAAAACTCCTTGAAGTTGCGCTCGCCGATGAAGCAGACGCCGGTGCTGTCCTTCTTCTTGGCCGTTGCAAGCCCGGCCTTCTCCGCGATGGCCCGGACCTCGGGCTTCGGAATATGGCCGATCGGGAACATCGCCTTCGACAGCTGATACTGATTCAGCGCATGGAGGAAGTACGACTGATCCTTGTTCGCATCCACACCGCGCAGGAGACGGTATTTGCCGTCCACTTGATCGACGCGGGCGTAGTGGCCGGTGGCGATGTAGTCGGCGCCGAGCTCCAGTGCTTTTTGCAAAAACTCGCCGAATTTGATCTCCCGGTTGCACATGACGTCCGGATTCGGCGTACGGCCCTTGCGGTATTCGTCCAGGAAGTAGGCGAACACCTTGTCCATGTATGGTTTTTCAAAATTTACCGTATAATAGGGAATGCCGATTTGGTCGCATACCCGGCGCACATCCTCGGCGTCTTCCTCCGCCGTGCAGTGGCCGAACTCGTCCGTATCGTCCCAGTTTTTCATAAACACGCCGATGACCTCGTAGCCTTGCTCCTTAAGCACGAGCGCCGAAACGGATGAATCGACGCCGCCGGACATGCCGAGGACGACGCGTGGTTTTTTTGTCATTGCGGTTACCTCGCTTTGCTGCATTGCTACCGCTTCGCTTAGGGAAGCAATAGCTTGTCTAGTATTATACATCGGTTTGCAAAAAGAATAAAATATTTCATGAATATGTCACGGTTTTTCTCCCATCGAACAAGGATTTATGATAACATATTAATGATACGGAAATGTATGAAATGTGAACGAGGTGTTCGAATTTGAAGATTTCTACCAAAGGCCGCTACGGACTGACCATCATGATGGAGCTTGCAACGAAGTTCGGAGAAGGCCCCACCTCACTGAAAAGCATCGCGGAGAAGCATCAGCTCTCCGAGCATTACTTGGAGCAGCTTGTCGCACCGCTGCGCAACGCGGGTCTTGTTAAGAGCATTCGCGGCGCCTATGGCGGTTATATATTATCCAAAGCGCCGGAGGAAATTTCTTCGGGCGATGTGATTCGGGTTCTGGAAGGACCGATTAGCCCGGTCGATTTTACAGAAGAGGACGATCCTGCGAAGCGCGATTTGTGGATTCGCATTCGCGACAGCATTGCAAGCGTGCTGGATTCGACGATGCTTTCCGACTTGATTAATTTCAAGGAAGAGGGAAGCAAAGACAACTATATGTTTTACATTTAACAAGTGATTGTGGTGAACGTCTTGGAGCTTATTTACTTTGACCATGCCGCTACAACCCCGGTCCATCCGGACGTCGTTTCGGCGATGCTGCCGTATTTCACAGGTATTTACGGGAATGCTTCCAGTACGCATCAAGCCGGACGGGATGCCCGACACGCGCTGAATCAAGCCCGGGACCGTATTGCGGCTTTCGTCGGCTGCCGGCCTGCGGAGCTGATCTTTACGGGCAGCGGGACCGAGAGCGACAACATGGCCTTGTTCGGCGCAGCGGAAGCGTATCGGCCGAAGGGCAAGCACATTATTACGACGCAAATCGAGCACCACGCGGTGCTTCATGCCTGTGAGCGTCTGGAACAGCTAGGCTACGAGGTCACCTATCTTCCGGTGGACCAATGCGGCCGTGTGAGCGTGACGGATGTTGAGGCAGCGATTCGCCCGGATACGATCCTGATCAGTGTCATGTACGGCAACAATGAAGTGGGAACGCTGCAGCCGATCGAAGAGATTGGAGCACTCGCGCGCAGCAAGGGCATTTGCTTTCATGTCGACGCGGTGCAGGCGCTTGCGCATGTTCCGATCGATTTAAGTACGCTGCCTGTGGATTTGATGAGTTTTTCCGCGCACAAATTGAACGGCCCCAAAGGAATTGGTGCGTTATATATAGCTAAGCAGATTCGATTATCGCCGCTCATGTACGGAGGCTCTCAAGAACGCAAACGCCGTCCCGGCACCGAGAACATCGCCGGAATCGCAGGCTTTGCGAAAGCCGTCCAACTTTTTGAACAGGGCAGGTATGAATTGCAACAAAAGGTGGAAAAACTACGTCAGGAAATGGTAAACGAGCTTCGAATTCATGTGGGTGAGTCTGATTTTGTCGTCAATGGCCATCCCACGGAACGGCTTCCGCACATACTGAACGTGAGCTTTCCCGGAATTTCCACGGAAACGATGCTGATGAACCTCGATATCGCCGGTGTCGCCGCAGCCAGCGGCTCCGCCTGTACCTCCGGTTCCCTCGAAGTGTCCCACGTCCTGCAAGCGATGCAGTTGCCTGAGGAAGTAACGAAGTCGGCCGTACGATTCAGCTTTGGCCAAGGCAACACCACAGAACACATCACCGCCGCAGCCCAAATCGTTGCAACCATCGTGAACCGTTTACGTACTAATGTTTAAGCAGGTAGGAGAGAATCATCGTTGAAAAAAGCGCGGAATGTCATCGGATTGCCGATCATTTGCGTCGGATCAGGTGAGCAGGTAGGCACGGTGAAAGACCTCCTCTTGAACGACGAATGGCAAGTGGAGGCGCTCCTGCTGGAAGCGAAGCATTGGTTTTCCGACGTGACCTGCATTCGGCTGCCGGATGTGATAGCCATCGGCGATGATGCCGTCACGATCGAGCATCCCGGGGTGATCATCCGATGGGAGGATCAGTCCCAGCTTATCGCTTGGCTCAGCGGAGATCGCAAAGTGAAGGGGCTTCCGATCCTGACAGTGAACGGACAGCAGCTGGGTGTCATTGAGGATGTTTATTTAGAGCCCAATAAGGGCACAAAGGTAATAGGATATGAATTGACCGAGGGTTTCATCTCTGATCTCAAAGAAGGACGCAAATGGCTGCCGCTGCCGGACTCGGTAAAGATCGGCAAGGATGCCGTCATTGTGCCCGTGGACGCTTCTGAGGCGCTGCAGGAAATCTTCGAACCAAAAGAAGAATAGGAGGATACGTTATGCTGCGTTGTCCAAATTGCAATTCCAAAGATATTGGAAAAATCGGGTCTCATCAATTTTATTGCTGGGGCTGTTTTATCGAGCTGACGGTAAACGGAGAGAAAATGTCCGTGTATCAAGTAGAGGAAGACGGAACGCTGAGCTCGCTGGACGATTTGTTTTTTGAAGAGGAAATGCCGCAGGTGCATGCGAACTAATCGCATAGCCGCATAAGGTACATGAACAGAACATACACCGCTTTCGAAGCCTTCGGACCGTCCGAGGCTGGCGAAGCGGTGTTTTTTGCATTCTCCACACTATATTCAGCAGGCGTACACTCTATGTCGGCATGGATGAGCAAGGCCTGCCCCGGTTAAAAATCCCAGCGTTGACACATACTGAAACGAAGGGGACGTCTGAATTCGACCTAAGAGCAGGGGGAGCTACTGTGGAGCGGTTTACGAAAAATCATCTGTTTATCTTCATGATCTATGTGCTGCTGGGCCTGCTGATGCTGTTTTTGGTGCTGCAAATCAGGCCGATGATCAGCTGGATGTATGGATTTTTACGCGAAATATTAGCGCCTTTTATTATTGCCATGATCATCTCTTATGTGCTCAATCCGATCGTCAGGCTGCTCGGAGCCAGGAAGGTGCCCCGTTCCATGGCGGTGCTGCTCATTTATGCAGTCTTTATCACCTCGTCCACGGTCGTGCTGATGAATATGATTCCGATGTTTATGAAGCAGCTGACGCAGCTGAATCAGAGCATGCCGGAGCTGGCGTTCAAAGCGCAGAGCATCGTGGACGGTGTGAACGGGAATCAACTGCTGCCGGACAGCGTGCGCGCAGGGCTCAATCAGTCGCTGGCCAAGCTGGAAAATGCGATTGCGCTCGCCATCTCCGAGTACATCCGTAATATCGGCAGCATGATCAACACCTTGTTCTTGATCTTCATTACGCCGTTCATGGCGTTTTATATGCTCAAGGATTTTCAGCTCATCGAAAAAACAGCGCTGGCCATCGTCCCGAAAACGCAGCGCAAGCAGATTGTCACCATGCTGGTGGACATCGATACGGCGCTTGGCAATTACATCCGCGGGCAATTTCTCGTCTGCCTCATCATTGGGGGGCTGGCCTACGTCGGGTATTGGCTGATCGGCATGCCTTATGCCTTGCTGTTTGCTTGTGTAGTAGCCGTTTTTAATATCGTTCCGTACCTGGGTCCGTTCTTGGGGGCTGCTCCGGCCTTGGTCGTAGCGGCTACCATCTCGGTGAAAATGGTGCTGTACGTCGTCCTAGTCAATACCGCGTGCCAAATTCTGGAGGGGAATGTGATTTCGCCGCAGGTGGTCGGACGATCGCTCAAGATGCATCCGCTGCTCATTATGTTTGCGCTGCTGGTGGGCGGGGAGCTGGCAGGGGTGGTCGGATTGATTTTGGCGGTGCCTGTCTTTGCGGTCATTAAAGTAATCGTACAGCATGTATTTCTGTACTATGTTCATCGGCGGACGGCGTGACGTGAACGGCTAGAAATTGCAAATGGCGGTGCATTTATGAGATAGTTAATGTTAAGAGCTTCCAATGGAAAGGCGGTGCGTGAGCTTGCTGCACTATGAATACGATCAAGAGCTGCTGAACATCGAGGAGCAGCAGAGCGGGCAGGATGTAGAGTTTTGGCTGCGGATGAAGCGGCCGGATGCCGGGGTGGAGAAGGCGGTGAAGCAGGTCCGCGCGCACTTCGATCAAGATGACATGACGTTGGACGTGCTGTTTTATGCCCATCCGCAGGAGGCCTACCAGTGGATTATGCGGCAGGATGCCTATATGGAGTTTGTCATGTGCCTATTTAAACACCGGTTGTTTACCTCCATCCGATGGAATTGAAAAACGGGTTGTCTTCTCCGAAGAGAGACAGGCGGCGCAATAAGCGCTGCAAAGGCAGGACTGGAGCCGAGTTGACAGGCAGCGGGGCGAAACGATATAATTTGATTTCAGTAGTGCATATTTTGGAAAGCGTTGAAGAAATTCAGTAGGTCATAGCCCATTAGTCAGAGAGAAGGCTTGAGGGGTTGCTTTCATACGAGAGTCGACCACCCAGCTGCGATTGCCTTCCTAATGAAGAATGACTGAAGCTCATTTCGGAGTGCGGATGAGAGTGTGCGCGTGAGCGATCACGAGAGCCATGAAAACCCGCCGGCGGGAGCCGTTACAAGCCATACATGAGGAGATTGTGCGGGAGCTGCAAGTCAGCATTTCTGCGCAATAACCAGGGTGGTACCGCGAGCAATTCGTCCCTGTTACAGGGGGCGATTTTTTTGTTTTTAGGGTCAATAAGTCAAACAGGAGGGTCATCACAATGATGAAAGCAGCTGACATTCGTTCCAAATGGTTGAAGTTTTTTGAAAGCAAAGGGCATAAGATTGAGCCGAGCGCGCCGCTCGTGCCGCATAACGATCCGTCCCTGCTGTGGATCAACGCCGGGATGGCTCCACTCAAGCCGTACTTCGACGGCCGTGTCGTTCCTGACAATCCGCGGATTGCCAACTCGCAAAAATGTATCCGTACCAACGATATCGAGAACGTCGGTAAGACGCGCCGCCACCATACGTTTTTTGAGATGCTGGGGAATTTCTCGATCGGCGATTATTTTAAAGAAGAAGTGATTACTTGGGCTTGGGAGTTTTTGACCGACCCGCAGTGGATCGGCTTTGATCCGAACCGACTGTCCGTTACCGTGTATCCAGAGGATACCGAGGCGTTCGAGTTCTGGAACAAGAAGATCGGACTTCCTGAAGAGCGCATTTACAAGCTGCAGGACAACTTTTGGGATATCGGCGAAGGCCCTTGCGGACCTTGTACGGAAATTTTCTATGATCGTGGCGACGCATACGGCGATTTGAACGATCCGGAGTGCTGGCCGGGCGGAGAGAACGAGCGCTTCCTCGAAGTTTGGAACCTTGTATTCTCGCAGTTCAATCATAACAAAGACGGCAGCTATACGCCGCTTCCGAATAAGAATATCGATACAGGCGCAGGTCTCGAGCGGTTGACTTCGATCGTTCAAGATGTAGACAGCAACTTCGATACGGACCTGTTTATGCCGATCATCGAGAAGACTTGCGAGCTCGCTGGCGTGAAATACAAGCAAAACGAAGAAACCGACGTTGCGCTGAAGGTGATTGCCGATCACGTGCGTACCGTAGCGTTCTCGGTTGGCGATGGTGTGCTTCCATCTAACGAAGGTCGCGGTTATGTTATCCGCCGTTTGCTTCGCCGCGCTGTTCGTTATGGAAAAGTGCTGGGCATGGATAAGCCATTCCTGTATTTGCTGACACCGATTGTCGGCGAGATCATGGGTGTGTACTACCCTGAAGTGGTGGACAAACGCGAATTTATCGAGCGTGTTATCCGCACCGAAGAGGAGCGTTTTCACGAAACGCTGGAGGGCGGCCTCGCCATCCTGGCTGATCTCGTAGAGAAGGCCCGCAAAGAAGGCAGCAGCCAAATCAGCGGCGCGGACGCGTTCAAGCTGTATGACACGTATGGCTTCCCATTCGACCTGACGGAAGACTTCGCTTCGGAAAAAGGACTGACGGTCGACCGCGCAGGCTTCGATCAATCGATGCAGGAGCAGCGCGATCGCGCCCGCAGCGCACGCCAAGAATCGGAGAGCATGAAGGTCCAAGGCGGGCCGCTCGCGGACTTCACGGTTAAAACGGAATTTGTTGGTTATACTGATTTGGTAACTGCTGCTAAAATTATTGCTATTGTCCATGAGAACCAGTTTGTGGATCTGGTGGGAACCGGTGAAACGTGCCAGGTCATCTTGGATCAAACGCCTTTCTATGCGGAAAGCGGCGGTCAAGTCAGTGACCACGGCTATATTACATCCGGCGACCTGGTGCTCAAGGTAGAAGATGTCTACAAAGCACCGCATGGCCAGTTTGTTCATACGGTGGTTGTCGAAGCAGGCGTACTCCGCAAAGGCGAAGCCGTTCAAGCTGCGGTAGCCCAAGATTTGCGCGAGGACATCATCAAGCATCATACAGCAACGCACTTGCTGCACAAAGCGCTGAAGGAAGTGCTCGGCGATCACGTCAATCAAGCGGGCTCCCTGGTAGCTCCAGAGCGTTTGCGCTTTGACTTCTCGCACTTTGGCAGCATCTCGTCGGAAGAGCTGCAGGATATCGAGCAGCGCGTTAATGCGCAGATCTGGAAGAGCATCGAGGTGGACATTTCCCTGAAGCCGATTGCGGAAGCAAAGGCTATGGGAGCGATGGCACTGTTTGGTGAAAAATACGGCGATGTTGTGCGCGTCGTTCGTGTCGGCGGCTACAGCTTAGAGCTGTGCGGCGGCTGCCATGTGCAGAACACCAGCCAAATCGGTTTGTTCAAAATCATTAGTGAGTCCGGCATCGGCTCCGGCGTGCGCCGGATCGAAGCGGTCGCAGGCCGCGGCGCGTATCAGTACCTGGACGGACAGCTTCAGTTGCTTCGCGATGCTGCGGGTCTCTTGAAATCCAACATCGCGGATGTGCCGAAGCGGATCGACGCGCTGTTCGCCCAGCTGAAGGAAATGTCGCGTGAGAACGAGTCGCTCAAGGCGAAGCTCAGCGGCATTGAAGCGGGCAGCTTGACCGATCAGGCCAAGACGGTGAACGGGGTTACGCTGCTCACCGCTCAAGTGAACGCCGGCGATATGGAATCGCTTCGTAACATCGTGGACCAAATGAAAGCAAAGCTTGGCTCGGCTGTTATCGTGCTTGGCGCAGCGGCCGAAGACAAAGTGAATCTGGTTGCAGCGGTGACGCCGGATCTCGTATCCAAAGGGCTGCATGCCGGCAAAATTATCAAAGAAGTGGCGACACGCTGCGGCGGCAGCGGGGGCGGACGTCCGGATATGGCGCAAGCCGGGGGCAAGGACGCTTCCAAGCTGCAAGAAGCGCTGCAAAGCGTGGAGCAGCTGATCGGATAAACTTTTTTGGCTTGTCAAGAGGAATAATTAGGGATATGGCGAATAAATGAGATATAATGATGTTGTGGGGGGTGCTGTAGCATGAGTTCGATGGATAAAACAATGAAGTTCAACGTCAAGGCGGAAGAGATCGAAACCTCGCCGAAGGAA
Organism: Paenibacillus cremeus; assembly: GCF_007786445.1. Classification (GTDB taxonomy): domain Bacteria; phylum Bacillota; class Bacilli; order Paenibacillales; family NBRC-103111; genus Paenibacillus_G; species Paenibacillus_G cremeus. The sequence goes on from NZ_VNJI01000001.1 coordinate 309,191, forward strand.
GTCATTTTGCAGGTGTATGATGCTCTCCAGGAAAAAGGGTACAACCCGATTAACCAAATCGTAGGTTACCTGCTCTCCGGCGACCCTGCATACATCCCGCGCCATAACAATGCAAGAAGTATTATCCGCAAGCGGGAGCGGGACGAATTGATCGAGGAGCTCGTTCGTTCTTACTTGCAGCAGTATAAAGCTTAAGGAGCCGCTATGCGTTTAATGGGTTTGGATTACGGGGATAAAACGATCGGTGTAGCCGTCAGCGATGAGCTGGGCTGGACCGCTCAAGGGCTGGAAGTGATCAGACGATCCACGGTGGAACGGGATACCGCACGGCTGAAGGAGCTGATTGCCGAATACGGCGTTGGAGAGATCGTTGTCGGGCTGCCCAAGAACATGAACAATACGATTGGTCCACGTGGAGAAATTTGCATCGCATTCGCCCAAAGTTTGCATGAAATACTACAATTGCCTGTGCATATGTGGGATGAACGGCTCACGACCGCTTCGGCTCAGCGTACGCTGATCGAGGCGGATGTCAGCCGCAAGAAGCGTAAGCAGGTCGTCGATAAGATGGCTGCGCAGCTTATTTTACAAGGGTATATGGATGCCCATTCTTAAGAACGAGAGGTGAAGACGATGTCTCAAAAAGATCAGCCGACGGATCAGGATCAACTGCTGGAAGAGCCGGAAATTATTTTCATTCCGGATGATGAAGGAAACGAAGAAGAATTTGAAGTCATCATGAAATTTGAGGTGGACGGCTCGGACAAGAAGTATATGATGGTCGTCCCTGTTGATGCCGATGAAGAATCGGACGAAGTGTATGCATTCCGTTATGAAGAAGACGGTGACGATCTGCAGTTGTACACCATCGATGACGAAGAGGAATGGAACATCGTCGAGGAAACCTTCAATACGCTCATGGATCAAATGGATGACGAGGACGAAGAAGACTCGAAATAACTGAAATGTTGCAGCACACAGGGCGCTGAAACCTATGTTTCGCGCCCTTTTTACTCAAAGGAGGCCGCAAATCTTGTACCAGATTTCGGACGTGAAAGAGACGCAGCAGTTGCGGGAAGCTTTCGGAGATGATATTATTTTGTATGATGAGCAGCAGGAATCCGTTGTGTACCGCATCAAATCGGAATTTATTCTGGGCGGGCAAGGCTATGCCATGCTGGAGAAAGCTAAGCCCGGCAAGGAAGACGAACCGGAGATTTTCCGGGTGGCGCGAACTTCGGAGAACGAACTGGAGCTGCAGACGATCGAAGATGATGACGAATGGGAGAACATTGCGGAGCTCTTCGATGAATTAACCTTCCCGGCTGACGAACAGCTGTAAATCGAACTTTACAGTTGCCAATGAATGCAGGCAGTTGCTCGAGCGGAGATGATCCGCTCTTTTTCGTCGTGTAGGAGATAATGATTGAGGTTGAACAGCCATGAAACGGATTTTCCTATGGGGATGGACGGTGCTCCTCCTGCTGGCGATTGGGACTGGTGCAGGCTTTGCTCTCCATGTGGGGAAGCAGCTTGCGCCGATGCCGGAATCGCCGGATATCCAGCATATATCCTATCCCAGCGGCACGTCGATTACCCAGCTTGCCGATCAGTTGGAAGCGAAGGGGATTGTGCGGAGCGCGAAGTGGTTTACATGGTATTTGAAATACAAGAAGGAAGGCGCCCGGTTTCAAGCCGGGGAATACGCCATGTCTCCTGGACTTCGGATGGACCAGATCATCGGACAGCTCAATCGCGGCGAGACCATCAAGGAGGAAGCGCTGCGCGTGACGGTTCCGGAGGGGTACACGGTACGGCAGATCGCCGAAAAGCTGCTGCAGTATGGGGTGGATTCGGCGGCCTTTTTGCAGGCGGCGCAGAGCTTTAAAGGAGCGCAGGGCTCCTACGCTTCGCAAATTCCGAACGATCCGGCGCTGAAGGTCAGGCTCGAAGGGTATTTGTTCCCGGAGACCTACGAGTGGAAAAAGGATGCCCAGCCTCAGGACATGATCGAGAAGATGACGTCCGAGCTGGACAAGAAGCTGAGCGGATTGCCGGCCGGCTGGCAGGAGGCCATGACGAAGCAGGGGCTGAGCTTTCACCAGATGCTGACGCTGGCTTCGCTAATTGAGCGCGAGGTCGCCTTGGACGAAGAGCGGCCGATTGTCAGCGGGGTGATCCACAACCGGCTGAAGCAGGACATGCCCCTGCAGATTGATGCGGCGGTGCAGTATTTGCTGGACAAACCGAAGGAGCGGCTGTATGAGAAGGACCTGCAAATTGCGAGTCCGTATAATACGTACCTGAACAAGGGGCTGCCGCCTGGGCCGATTGCGAGCCCGAGTCTAGCCTCCATCCAGGCCGCCATTTATCCTTCGGATACGAAATATTTGTTTTACGTGACCAAGAAAGACGGCAGCAAAGGCCATTTGTTCGCGGAAACGTATGAGCAGCATAAGAAAAATATTGCGGAAAGCAATAAATAAGCGGGTGAATGGATCATGAGCAAAACGGAGCTTCTCATTTCTGCGGGATCCGTGGAGGAAGTTCGGCGTTACATTGAAGCCGGCGCGAATGCCGTCCTGGTCGGGGAGCATCGCTTTAGCCTCCGGCAGCCGGGCGAAGTTACGCTGGCGGAGCTGGCCGACATTGTTCCGTGGGTACACGGGCAAGGGGCCAAGGTGTATGTCGCCGTCAACAACATTATGGAAAATGCGATGCTGGACGATTTGTCGTCCTACATTGCGAAGCTGAGCGAGCTGAATGTGGATGCACTGGTCTTTGGCGATCCAGCGGTGCTCATGGCGGTGCGCCAATCGGCTCCGGGCATGAAGCTGCACTGGAATGCCGAGATGACGTCGACCAACTACGCGACGGCGCGGTATTGGGGCAGCAAAGGCGCGGTGCGGATGGTGCTGGCTCGCGAGCTAAACCTGGAGGAGACGCTGGAAATCAAGCGTGAGCTGGGGGATGCGATGGAGGTTCAGGTGCAGGTGCACGGCATCACGAACATCTATCATTCGAAGCGCAGCCTGCTGACCAACTACCAAGATCATCAAGGCCGGCCGGAAGAGCTGAACAATTTTGATCTCGGTATGGACGAAGGGCTGTTCCTGATCGAGCAGGAACGGCAAAATGAGCGTTTCCCGGTCTACGAGGATGCCAACGGCACGCATATTATGAGCTCCGACGACATCTGCATTCTGGACAGCGTGCAGGAGCTGCTGGAGGGCGGAATCGACAGCCTCAAAATCGATTCATTGCTGAAATCCGTGGAGTATAACGTGGCCGTTGTTCGCGGCTATCGAAATGCGATTGACGCTTATGAGGCCGATCCGGCAGGGTATGAGTTTAATGAGTTGTGGCTCGATGCGATTCGGGAGCTGCAGGATCCAAGACGCGAATTGACCTACGGGTTCTTTTATAAAGAGCAGGTTTATTAAAATAGGTAAGCGAGGTGGAAATGATGACTTTGATGCAGGAACAATTGCTTGGTAAGCGGGTGAGGCTGGAGAAGCCTGAGCTGCTTGCGCCGGCTGGAAGCTTGGAGAAGCTGAAATTCGCCGTGCATTACGGTGCAGATGCGGTGTATATCGGCGGACAGCAGTATGGTTTGCGCTCCAATGCGGACAATTTTACATTCGAGGAAATGCGCGAGGGCGTCGAATTTGCGGAGAAGTACGGCGCCAAGGTGTTTGTTGCGACCAACATTTATGCGCACAATGAAGATATTGCGGGACTGGAAGATTACTTGCGCGGCATTCAGGATGCCGGGGTTCATGCGATTATCGTGGCCGATCCGATCATTATCGAAACGTGTAAACGGGTAGCACCGAAGCTAGAGGTTCATCTGAGCACGCAGCAGTCGACGATGAACTGGCAGGCCGTCCAGTTTTGGAAGGACGAAGGCATTGACCGCGTCGTATTAGCCCGTGAAGCCAGCATGGAAGAGATTTTCGACATCAAAAAGCACGTGGACATCGAAATCGAGGTGTTTGTGCACGGCGCGATGTGCAGCTCGTTCTCCGGACGGTGTGTGCTGTCGAACCATTTTACGGACCGCGATTCGAACCGCGGCGGCTGCTCGCAGTCGTGCCGTTGGAAGTATGATCTGTTCACGACGGAAGAAGACGCGGAGCAGGCGCAAGTAGGCATCAAGGAAATTCCGCTGTTCCAAGCGGGCGACAATCCGTTCTCGATGAGCTCCAAGGATTTGTGCATGATCGAGCATGTGCCGGAGCTGGTTCGCTCGGGTGTGGACAGCTTCAAGATCGAAGGCCGGATGAAGAGCGTTCACTACGTGGCCACGGTGGTAAATGCGTACCGTCAAGCGATTGACGCGTATTTCGCCGATCCGGAGCACTATGAGCTGAAGCCGGAGTGGCTGTATGAGATTCAGAAGGCGGCGAACCGTCCGCTGAATACTGGATTTTTCTATGATCGTCCGGGCCACGAGGATCATATCTTCGAGCCGGAGGATAAGGCGGCACCATACGATTTTGTCGGCGTGGTGATGGGCTACGATGAGGAGACGAAGACGGCGTTGATTCAGCAGCGCAATCACTTCAAGCCGGGCCAAGAGATCGAGTTTTTCGGACCGGGCGGCTCGTTCTTCAAGCAAACCGTATCCGAGCTGCGAAGCGAGGACGGGGAAGTGCTGACGGCGGCACGCCATCCGCTGCAGCTGATCCGCATGCAGGTGGAGCAGCCGGTCAAGCCGCTGGATATGATGCGCAAGAAGATGGGCAAGAACTGATAATAATCGAATGACAAGAGACGTTTTGTCTATGGGGAGACCCGTGGCAGAGCGTCTTTTTTGTTGTGGAGGTTTTCATAAAATTAGGAAAAAAAGACTATTTTTTGACCTGAATCGACGCTTAAAGAGGAATCAACCTCATGTTGTCGAAAAGTAAACCTATACATATTCGCAACTTGATTATGATTTAGGGCGGTGAATCATTAATTTTTCTTTATTTTCTTAAAAAAACATGAAGGGATTTGGCAAATAATGTCGAACCTTTTAGGTTGAACAGCCAATTATGGAATCTCTCAACCGACAAAACCCAGCACATATTACAGAACAAGGTGGTGTACCCAGTGAAGGAGAAGCTGTCCTCACTTAAAGCCAGCCTGCAAAAAGCCGGCCAAGCTATGCAAAGCAAGAGTAATCAACCCTCAGAGAAAAAATCGCCCAATGGGATGAACGGAGCGGAAGCGCTCAAAAGCCTCGGACTTCAAAACGTGATGAAATCCGTTGGCATCAAGCTTTTCATTATCTTTTTTGTCAGCATCCTGTTCTTTGTCCTTACGGTGGGATTGACCTCATACAACATCTCCAAAGGCGTTATTCAAAATAAGGTCGGCGACGCGTCCGAGCAGACGATCATTCAAGCCGGTCAAAAGCTGGATTTGCTCTATGCTACCTATGAAGACTTGTCGATGCAAATTATGCTGGATGAAGATCTGAAGAAGATGCTGAACGAATTGGATAATGTCAACAAAAGCAGCTACGATTTTTTGCAGCTCCGGCAGAAGATCAACGACAAGATGAATGTGTTCTCTTATTCCAATAAGACGATCAAGTCGCTGAACATTTTTAAAGGCACGGGGGAGCCGATAACGACCGGTACAGGCGGATTTGCCAAGGAAACCTATGCGCAGGAAGATTGGTTCAAGCGTACGCTGGACGCCAACGGTAGAGCTACGTGGAATGAATCGCGCAGCAAAGGGTTTGGAGATAGTGGGACTGCCGGTGGAGCGCCGACATTTGCATTGACCCGCGTGCTCAAGAGCCCTTCGTCCAATACCATAATTGCCGTATTGCTGATGGAAATCAACATTGACGCGGTGGCCAAAGAGCTTGGCGATATCAATATGGGTGAGGGCGGCAAAACGGTCATTTTGAGCGCCAACCAAAAGCTCGTATATTCGAAGGAACAGGGCATGATCGGCTCCGACGCTTCGCTGGGTGTGGCTGACACTGCTTACGGCAAAGACCACGACCATATGCTGAACGAGAAGAAGGATAATCAGCTCGTCTATTTTAAATCGGCCAAGAACGGCTGGCTGCTTGTAGGCGCTATGCCTGTAGATGAGCTTGTGAAAGATGCCAAAAAAATTTCCATGGTTACCTGGTGGATGGCGTTCTTCGCTACGATCATTGCGGTTGTTATCGGCTTCTTCGTCGCACGGATGATCGGCGGACCGATGATTATGCTGCGCAACTTGATGAAGGATGGCGAGCAAGGTAATCTGCGCGTCCGTATGAACGTGAAGACCCAGGACGAGATCGGCCAATTGGGTCACAGCTTTAACTCCATGATGGAGAAAATCACGCTCTTGGTGCAGCAGACGAACAACTCCGCACAAGAGGTTCTGAATACGGCGATCGAGCTGTCCAACGCTTCGAAGCAGACGGCCACGTCCGCGAAGGAAATTGCGGTTGCGACCGAAGAAATCGCAGGCGGTGCTTCCAGCCTGGCTTCCGAATCGGAGCGCGGCAACGAGCTTACGCATAACATCGGCGTGCAGATGAAGAACGTCGTCAATGCGAACATCTCCATGGGCACTTCCGCATCGGATGTTCAGAAGTCCTCCGAGCAAGGGATTACATACATGTCCGAGCTGATCGGCAAAACGAATTCAACCGAAGCAATGACGCGTTCGATGGTCGAGAAGGTAGACAACTTGAAGGAAAGCACGCGCTCGATCCGCAAAATTCTCGACGTACTTGGCAACATGACGAAGCAGACGAATATTTTATCCTTGAACGCCACCATTGAGGCAGCAAGAGCAGGCACGGCGGGTAAAGGCTTCATGGTCGTCGCCGATGAGATTCGCAAGCTCGCGGACCAATCGAGACAATCGATCTCCGTCGTTGGGGACATCACGGATACGATTCAGAAGGAAATCGACGAGACCGTTAAGGTGCTGTCGCAGGCTTATCCGATATTCCAAGAGCAGATTTCTTCGGTGAAGGAAGCCGACTCCATCTTTAAGCAAGTACAGACGCACATGGGCGGCTTTATTACGCAGCTGTCCGAGGTGACCGAGTCGATCAGCGAGCTGGAAGCGTCGCAGGTCGTTCTGAATGAAGCGATGACGAATGTCAGCGCCGTAGCGCAGCAGTCGTCGGCGACGTCTGAGGAAGTAGCGTCCTTGAGCTCGGAGCAGCTCGGCATCAGCTCCGGCCTCGTGCGTTTGTCGGACAAGCTGGAGGAGCTGTCCAACTCGCTGAAGGAATCGTTATCGAAATTCCAAGTTTAATATAGTTAAGCATGAGCGCTCGCCCAGATGGGGTGGGCGCTTTTTTTTCGTCGCGTGCCGGTTTGATGAAGCGGCTTAAAGATCATACTGGTACTTAATGTAAGGATCTGATCTGTGAGAAGGTGCCGCAGCATTGAACAATGAGTGGAAACTGAAAAAACATCGGATTTTTATCGCGCTGCTGTTGATTGTGGCTGTGCTCTTTGCTTGGAATGCCCGATTATTCTGGATTCAAGTGGCCGCGGCGAGAAGCTTTACTGAACGGGGCATTGATCTGGTAGGCAATTCGGTCATTCAGCGTGAGCAGGGGATTGTGCTCGATAGCGGGAGAGGGGACTTTTATGACAGGCATGGGGTATCGCTTACCGGCAACGAGCTCAAGGTGCTGACGGTGTACCCGATTCGAGAGGATGACACTCCGTCAGCGGTGGAACGCAGGCGGGCGGAATTGGCGAACGTGGCGCGCATTTTGAAGATACCGACGGAGGCATGGAGTGCTTTTGTCCAAGGGCTGAGGACGCCGCAAATGTGGTCGCAGAACGGACACCCTGTCGACTTGACGGAGGAGCAGGCGAAGAAGGTGGAGGCGATGGGCCTGACCCAGGTGCGGGTGATGACCTACAAGCAGCGCTATGAGCCCAGTCAGACGGCCAGCCAGGTGCTGGGGTATATCAGCCAAAATCCGGATCGCGTCACGCGTCAATATACGGATCAGTTCCATAAAGGCGAGCTGCAGCTGACGAGCAAGATCGGCAATGCCGGGCTGGAAAAGACGTTCGAGCCCTGGCTGCAAGGTATCGGTCCGACGTCGGTGTCGCTTTTTATGGATGCGGGGAAGCATGCGGTCGGAGGCTTGGATGTGCGAACGATTAGGCCGGATAGTCCTTACTATCCTCTGAAGGTCGTCACTACGCTGGACAAGCCATTGCAGGAAACCATCGAAGCCCGCATGGATCAGCTCGGGATTGCTGAAGGGTCGGTTGTGGTGCTGGATGTGAACAATGCCGATGCGATCGCGATGGCCAGTCGGCCGGCTTTTGATCCGGAGCATATTGACCTCGCCCAGGGCAGCTGGAGCAATCGGGCAGTGAAGGCGGTCGCGCCGGGCTCGATCTTTAAGACAGTCACGGCCGCAGCGGCGCTGGAGGAGAAGGTGGTCAAGCCGGACGATGTTTTTGACTGTGAGGGCGAGCTGGGGCAGTATGGTTTTACTTGCTGGAAAAAAGAAGGGCACGGTCATATTACGCTGGAAGAAGGCTTTGCGCAGTCTTGCAATATTGTTTTTGCCAAAGTGGCGGAGCTGGTCGGCGGGGAGAAGCTGGAGAAGTATGCCCGCAAGCTGGGACTCGATACGCAGGTCGGCTGGACGGACGAGGTGCCGGGGCAAGCGGCGTTCCATCAAGTGGACGGGGAGGAGAAAGGGCAAATCTATCATTCCGAGGCGCTGAAAAAGGATGAAGGCGCGCTGATTCAAACGGCTATCGGTCAACGGGATGTTCTGGTCAGCCCGCTGCAGGCGGCCAACCTGATTGTCACGCTGCTTCATCAGGGGAAGGTGCTGTCGCCACGCCTTGTGCAGGAAATCCGGTTTCAGAATGACCGGCTGTACCAGTCGTTTCCGAGTAAACGGCTCGATACGATCGAGGAGCGGGCGATTCAACCGGCGACGGCTAAGGAGCTGCTGACGTTTATGGGCGACGTGGTGGATCATGGCACCGGCAAAGCGCTGAAAGCCGCCAAATGGTCCTTGGCCGGCAAGTCCGGCACAGCGCAGATTTCGCTGAAGGGCGGGAAGCCGGGAGAGAACCATTGGTTCATCGGCTACGGGCCGACCGAGAAGCCTCGCTATGCGGTAGCGGTGCTGGTGCAGAATGTACCCGAAGGACAGCGGAACAAGTCGATCGCTTTGTTTCAAGGGGTGATGGATGCGCTGGCAGCGGCGGAGGGGCGTGTGAAGTGAGAGGGAAAACCGGGTACAAAATAAAAAACCTCCGGCGAAATGTCGGAGGTTAATGGTAGGAGGTCGTGTGCAGAGACGGGATGAGAATGGAAAAGCAGGTGCCCTTGCCAATCTCGCTGGTGACGTCGATGCGTCCGTGAATGTTTTGGATGACGCGGTACGTGACCATCATGCCGAGGCCGGTTCCTTTGCCACGGGTGGAGTAGAATGGGGTGCCCAGACGCCCCAGCTCCTCCTGGGTCATGCCGACCCCATTGTCGATGATGTCAATGCAGACCGTTTGATTTTGCAGGGAGGCGACGATTTGCAGCTTGCCTCCGCTGGGCATCGCTTCGATCCCATTTTTGCAGAGGTTGATGATGCATTGCACGAATTTATCCGCGTTGGCGCTGATCATTAGCCGGTCCTGCATATCGGTTTCGACCGAGACATGCCGAAGGTCAGCGAATTCTTGCAGAGTGTTGAGCGCCCTCAGAATCAACTGCTTCGCATCGACCAGATCGATGGATTCCAGCTGCGGCTTGGCGAACGATAGGTAATCATCGATAATCGATTGCGCTTTATCCATTTCATCGATCACCATCTGATTGTAAATCTGGCGCTTGTCCTCTGACAGCCCGCCTTGCTTCATGATTTGAACGAACCCACGTGCGACCGTCATCGGATTGCGAATCTCATGTGCGAAGGAGGCGGCGAGCTCGCTCAGTACGTTCATTTTTTCGTTGTGCTGCAGCTGCTTGCGAAGGTCCACGTTCTGTTTCATCTGGCGAACGATGAGCGCGACGATCGTCATGGTAAACGTATGGAACATAAAGTAAATACCAAAAAACAAATAAAAATTGGAAGTGATCGGTTTGCCATTCAACAGCTGAGAGGCCAAGGTCACAACAGCTACGATAAAAGCATTGCCAAAGCCGATCAAAGCGGCTATTCGAATACTGTAGAGCCGTTCGGGGTGAGCAGCCGTCCGCTTTTTACAATACCAGAGCAAGAGGAGTATGAATCCGATGGTCACCGGCTGCCAGTACACACCGAAGCCCCCTAAAAAGATCCGGTAAGCGAAGATCATCGCTGCAACCACCAGCGCATAATTCATCCCGGCGTAAAAAAAGCAAATGACGAGCGGAATGACTCGTAAGTCGTACTGAAATCCGGGGATCAGCTCGACAGGGTGAGACATCGCGAACACCGAAAGGGCTGCGCACAGACCCGTCGTAATCCATCGGTTTGCCGATTCATTGTAACGCTGCAGTCGGTCGAGACTAAACACCTGAAACAGGAGTACAGGTGTAATGATGAGCAGTACATTTAAGAGCAGCGGAGTTTCCAATGTGTATTCCATCACCTTTGTGCATGATCTAAGGCCTATCTGTCCCTTATGTATTCGACAATCATTACTAAAATCCTACAGCTTACCAAAAAAACTCACAATTTACCGTTGTCGAAAAAGGGTTAGAACACGTGTGCATATCGTTTCTTTGGCATGGTGCGCACTCACAAGGAATGAGAGACAGAGATGTGCCTCGATCCGCATGAGAACGCGCTGAAGCCGCCAACCACTCCACAGCAGGGGGAGAATGGAGGCCGTTAACGAGCACCACTTGAGGGGCATGAGGGTCCAAGCGATACCAGTGAAAGGGACTACCAGATGCACCACGCTAAAAAATGCCGAAGCAATGACGCTGCCACGCCGGTCCCCTAGCATCAGAAGTACGATTATGAGTCCGATGACGAGCGTATCTGTTATAGCGCCGAGGCCATAGGCAAGAACGCCTTCAGCCAGCCAGAGCCAATGCATCAGCAGGACACAGCCGAGCAGCAAAAGGACTTGGGCGAGCAGAGGCCAAATGGCTTTCACCAAACGGAGCTTGCTTTCAAGGATTTCATCTAGTGTCCCTCCAGCTGCGATCACGCAGCGCAATTCCAAGAAGCGATCTCGAAATAGAGATCGAAATAAAAGCATAATCAGTACCATGATAAAAATAAGCGATACAACGGCGGCTGCGGATATATTAAACAGCGTCACCTCATCCACGCTCAGCCCGCTAATCGGTGCTGCCCACAAGGCAGCAAGCGCCGGAAGCACCACGGAACACCCAGCAAGAGGAGCAGCAATAACGCACGCACGGCCAAACGAAAAAGCACTTTGATCCGATGCATCCCGATCCTGATTCTGATGTCGATGCTGCTGCCGATGCGGATTATGCAGCTTGCCCCCTATCCCGGCCATCCGCTCACCACCTCATCGTACAGCTTTCGGTAGGCCTCGGTAACTTGGCTTAGCCGGTATTTGCGCTCCACCCGCTCACGCCCGGCTTGTCCCATCGCCGTTCGCGTCTCGGGCGCTCGGCAGAGCTGCACGAGACGCTCGGCCATCGCCTCTGGGTCGCCCGGGGGGACAAGGCAGCCGGCCGGCGCAGTGTCCTGCGAATCGCTGCCTTCGAGCAGCTCGCGGCAGCCGCCGACGTCCGTGCAAATCCATGGAATGGCCGCAGCCATTCCCTCCAGAATCGCTAGCGGCTGCCCTTCGCTAACACTGCTGAGAAGCAGTACATCCACGTGCGGCAAATATTCCGTCACCTCGACTAAGCCGAGGAAGCGGACAAACGAATCGAGCTCCAGCTCATGGACAAGAGCACGGCACTCTTCAGCATACGTCGGTTCCTCGTCGACAGGTCCCATAATCCACAGCTCCAGCTCAGGGAGCTGGCGGCTAGCAAGCGCAGCAGCGTGGAGCATCGTCTGGATATCTTTGATCGGGACGAGCCGGACCATGGCTCCGCACACGAATCCGCGGGCAGCCGAATCCAGAGCGAGTCGGGGGAGCTGAGCGAAACGCTCATAGGAGACGCCATTCGGGATGACGACGGAGCGCTCCGAAGGAAGCCCGAGTCCGAGCTGAATGGCGCGAGCCTCCGACGTTAACGCAACGGTCCGATCGGCTGTCCTGTACGCACACTGCGCCAAATGATAAAAATAATCGACCCAGCGGGGCTTGAACTCGGCTTCCGGCCAAGCGGCCTGCCAAAGCTCCTGCTCCCGCTCACGAGCGTAAATCCCGTGCTCCGTCAAAATAAACGGCTTCCGGTGCTTGAAGCGTAACGAGGCCGCCAGAAGTCCAGCGTACCCCGTAGAGACGGCATGGTATATATCTCCTTTAGGATAGTCTTGCTGGAGCAAGGAAAGCGCGGGAACCACCATCGCATGCCAGCTCTGTACATAAGCATGGAACGAGCCGTACGGCGTCTCCTGCCGGTAACGCTCCATCAGCCACGGCCAGAATGCCGGGCTGGCCAAATACGTCAGCGGATTCCCGAGCCTCTTCGGGTCGGCGAGCATCGGCAGCGCCTTCTCCAGATCGGCATGGCCTGCAAAAGCAAACCAATCCAAGCAGGCCTGCGCTTCCGCCGGGCTAAGACGAGGCCCTCGGCCTTCGGACAGCGCCAGATAATCCATCAAATACACATCGTGCACCCGGGTCAAATTGTCAGGCTGCGGGTACCTCCATTGCGACGCTTCCTCGCGCGACGAAGAGATTGCGATCACCTCGAATTCGTGCTCCGGCATACCCGTAATAAGCATCTGAATCCAGCTGGCCACGCCGCCGAATATATAAGGATAGCTTCCTTCCACGATCAGGATGATTTTCATAAGCTGTTTGGTTTGCACCGCTTTCAAGCGAAGTAGGGTGTGAGCCGATGTCCGGCGGGTTGCGGTTTTTTACAGCTCCCATGGTAGGCATATCGCGGCTCCGGTGTGTATAATGAGAAGCGACCGGCTACCGGAAAAGAATGAAGCAGGTGTGCGACATGCGTTTGGCAAGTGTAAAAAGTTTCATGATTTATTATGGCCATCCAACGGCGGAGACCATGTCCCGTTTAAAGCAGACCGACCTCGCCATCATCGAGCCCCAGCAGTACACGAAGGAGCAGATCGATGAGCTAAGGTCGGCCGGAACGTTCGTAATTGCGTACATCAGCGTAATGGAAAGTCCGACCTGGAACCTGTGGCGGACGAATCGGCTGAAGCCAGACCACTATTGGATGGAGAACGGTCAAAGGCTTCATTTTACCGCGTGGGACTCGTATTTGATGGACTTGCGTAAAGAGGAATACCGCGAGCTGCTGCTCCATGAAATTGAAAGGATGGCGGTGGCAAAAGGCTCCCAGGGCCTACTCCTGGATACGGTCGGAGACATCGACGATTATATCGAGCAGCCATTCCTCCGCGAAGATCTGCGCGCAGCCTATCGCCGCTTCTTGATGGAAGTAAGCTCACGGTTCGGCACGCTCACGCTGATTCAAAACCGAGGCTTTGAATCGCTGAACGTCGCTGCGCCTTATCTCCATGGCTTCCTCTGGGAGGACTGGAGGGCCGGCTGGCAAACCAACGACTGGATGCTGCAGCGCGTTCGCCGGCTGCTGTCAGCAAAGCGAAGCGGTCTGCAGGTGTTTACGGTCAGCACAGCGGCGGAGTCCGATAGCGGCAAGGAAGCCGAAGCGCTGCAGTTTATCCATCATTACGCTCCAGATGGTTATCTCACGTTGTAACTTTGAAATTTAGACGAACGGAACCGTCCACTCGGCACCGTCAATCCAAGATCGATCGCTGAACTCGCGGCCGCGGACAACGACTTGATGCGAGTAAACCTGCACGTACATTCCCTGCGCCGTGTTGTTGGACTGTCCAGCTGCAGGACGGGTTCTGCCGACGGAAGCGTTGTTGAACCAATGGAACGTATTTTCCTTATTGTAGTGATCTTCTCCGACGAAGCTCCGATGGGTGTGCCCAGACAGCACGATGACATTGCGGTAAGGCTCCAGAATGGCACGGAACCGCTTGGCCGGAATGAGACGGTGAGAACCGCCGTCAGTTCCAGGCTCAGGGAGCGGCTGATGAATAAACACGATCGCCGGTTTGCCGTCCTGATGCGCCTTCATCGTTTGCTCCAGCCAATTCAGCTGGGTCTCCGAATACCAAGCCCCTTCACCAACCTCCGGTCTTTCCTGCACGTAGCATTCCTGCGACACCATAATCAGATGGATCCCCTTCACCCATACGTCCAAATAAGGCTTATCTTGATAGCCGATATACTTCATGAATCGATCGCGGGACATAGCGTCCGTCTTGCCGTTAGGCATCGTCTCCGTAGAAAACTCTCCCTTAGAGGTCAGCCAAACATCGTAATAATCATGATTCCCCATATTCCCATAGACAGGGGGCAGCGTGTACCCGTTCATAATTTTGCCGAGCAGCTTGTAATCGCTCTCCCGCCCAAAATCCGTCAAATCCCCCCCGAGCACGATCGTATCGACAGCGGATTCGAAGTTGGACACGTCCTTTAGCGCAAAATGGAGCTTATCGGTCATGGTCGATTCGCCGACTGAAATATGCAGGTCACTGAGCAAAAAGAAGGATAACAGCGGGTCCTTCGAAGGCGCTGGCGGCGCCGGCTCAGGTAGAGGGGCAGCCGTTTCCTCCGGAGCACCGGCAGGAGTGGCAGCACTGCCGGTCTCCGCCTTCACCGTCTCCCGGTTGAAAAATTGAAACGCTGCAGTGCCGCCACCGGCGACCAGCGCTAAAAAGGCAATCATCTGTTTAATAAAACGACGTCTCGAGATCATCGGGACTTCCCCTCCGGCCATAGTTCTTCTGCTCTATATAGCTCCATTATATAGGAGACCTAAGCGAAACGGAAGAATAAGGAATATTCCAGTGGCTATTGACACGAAGCCAAAAGCTGGTTATCATACGAAAATGATAATCATTATCATTTCCGAGGATGCCGGATTATGAGGTCCAAACCGGCAGCTGGCTTCCAGCTTGCAGCTACAGACAGCGAGATGGTCAGAGGAGGAGATCACCATCGAAAATCAGTGTACGGTTGACATGGGGCGCTGCGCCGCGGTGTCCCGGAGCTTACAGGAAAACATGGGCGGAACGGCCTCCGTTCATGAACGATATGTTTGGGTAGAGGTTCCGCTGCCTTGGGAGTACGATGTGAAGCAGTCGCGCCATTTTCCCGCTGGATTGATGGAGCTGCACCGCGAGATGGGAGAAAACGGGATTCGCTTTAATCTGCTCGCCTGTGCTTCAGAGCAGCCGTCGACGCCGCCCGGGCATCGCAGAGTACTGTTTTTCCTGAGACCGGCCGGACCGTTTGCTGCCTTCGAGCGACAAGAATATGTGGTTCCCGAAGAGATGATCGGCACATTAATTCAAGCGGTTTGTGCGGAAAAAGGGGCTGCAGAGCCGTTCGAAAGCTACAAGCTCGCTGATTCGGGGACGTTGGACTTGTTCGTCTGCACGCACGGCAGTCACGACGTCTGCTGCGGCAAGGATGGCTATCCGTTCTATGCGGAGCTGAAAGACCGCTATTCCGGAAGAGAACGCGCTGTGCGGGTGTGGCGTGCGAGCCATTTTGGCGGCCATCGGCTGGCTCCTACGATGATTGAATTCCCGAGGGGCAGATACTGGGGGCACATGACGGTGCAGGCTGCCGATGTGCTGTTGAGCGCGACTGGAGAAGTGCAGCAGCTGTATTCCCACTATCGCGGCTGGGCGGGGCTCATGGCCTATGAGCAGCGAGTGGAGCGGGAGATTTGGCTTCACGAGGGCTGGCCATGGCAGGAGTATCTCAAAACCGGCTATACCGCCGAGCCGCAAGAGGATGGAGGCGTGCAGGTTCGGATCGATTACCAATCCGTGAACGGCGCTGTGACCGGCAGCTATGAGGCAGTTGTACGTGAAACCGGCCATGTGGACATCATCGGCTGCGATTTTAACGCGCCGCGAGCATATAAGCAATTTGCGGTCGAAAACTTGAAAAAGCTGCAGCCGCAGCAGGATACATAATTATTTTTTCTCAAAACCGCTAACCTTCGACTCTCGGTGGGGGCGGTTTTTTTGTTGTGCGAATAGGAAGGTACTAGGTGAAGATAGTACTGTTCAACGGAAATAGAAGGGGTATACTTGAATTAACAGGACCTGCCGGACTTGGCAGTCCATTCAAGAGGTGATGCTGGATGAGCCGAAAATGGGTGGAAAAAGAAGCCCCGATATGGGTGGAGCGGGGGATTGTGACCCGTGAGCAAGCCGATCGCATAATGGATTTGTATGAAGATAAAAAGCATGCGCTGGGACTGCTCCCGATTCTAGGGAGTATCTTGGTGGGGCTAGGGATTCTAAGCTTTATCGCCGCGAATTGGCAGGACCTTCCGGAGCTGCTGCGGCTCTCGATGATCGTGGTGTTCATGGCCGGGTTTTACGGTGCAGGCGATACGCTGCTGCGGCGCGGGTACGAGAAGCTGGGTCTAGCCATCGTTAGCTTGGGCGTCGTCAGCTTTGGCGCGGGCATTATTTTGATCGGGCAAATGTTTCACTTGGTGGCCTACAATGCGGTCTCGTTCATTCTATGGGCGACAGCCGCCATGCTAACCGGGTATTTGTATCGCAGCCGTTATTTATACTTGATCAGTCTACTGCTCTTTGATGTGGCGCAGATTTATAGTGTGTCGGAGTTTAATTCATTTAGCTACACGGACTTTGCGTTGATGGCTCTTGGCCTCGGGTATTACGGCTGGCAGCGGCGCAGCAGTCTCTTGATCTGGTGCTTTAGCTTGAGCGTGACGCTGCACGCCATGCTGTGGGTGAACGCGGAGGAAGCCAAATTCGTCTGGATGTTTATCCCGGCGATGGCGCTCTACGTCCTCGGCGATTGGCTGAAGGAGCGGGCGGGCGGTTATGCGCTGCAGGCGGCCCCCTTGGCGTCGGCGTTTGTGTTCGGCATCTTCATGGTTCTGTTTACGGATGAATGGAATCGGGGTATGCTGAGCGACCATTTGCGTCCTGAGCCACTGTACTATGTTACCGCTTTGCTTGTGCTGTTTGTCGTCTCACTGGTTGGGAAGCTGCGGAGCCGCCGGGCATCGAGTGCGTTTGAATGGATCTTGCTGGTGCCTTACATTTACTTGCCGGCTAGCGGTATCGATGTGATGTACTTGCTGGCGTTGTTCTTTTTCTCGCTGTATGTACTGTGGCGGGGGTATGCGGAGGAGTGGCGCTTCAAAATCAACTTCGGTACGGTGCTGTTCATCTGCAGTACGCTGGTCGCATATGGCAAGCTGACGTGGAAGTTTATGGATAAGTCGTTGTTTTTCATCATCGGCGGGGTGCTGCTGCTCGGATTGAGCTGGTTCCTGAACCGGAGGAAAAAGCAAGTGCTGCACGATGGGAAGGAGGGGGACGGACATGACGGTAACGAACATTAAGCGCCGCTCCTGGCTGGCCGCCGGTCTGGTGCTTCTGCAGGTACTGGTGCTCGTCGGAATGGCGGTTTCCTTTTATGCGGTCAGCTGGTTCGGTCAGGAGCTTCGGGTGAAAACGGTGCCTGTGGATCCGAAGGATTTGCTGTACGGCGATTATGTGGCGCTAAGCTACGATATCAGCCGGCTAGATCCATCGCTGTGGAAGGAGGCAGGCAGCAAGCCTCAGCGTGGGGATTCGATCTACGTCGTGGTCAAACCGGGGGCTGACGGGCTGGCGGAAGCCGTTGGGGCGTACCGGTCGAAGCCTTCGCTGCAGGCGGGCGAGCTGGCTCTTCGCGGACAGGTGGATTACAGCTGGGATGACGGGATTCGGGTAGTGTACGGCGTGGAGAAGTACTACCTGCCCGAAGGGACGGGCAAATCGCTAGAGCAGAAGGCCAGCAAGCTGATCGTGCACATGAAGGTGGCGCCTTGGGGGCAGCTGAAGATTGAGGCGCTGGAGGATCAGACCTAAGAGGAGTAGAAAATCGTCTTGCCATGAGGCCATGGTGAGGCGATTTTTTGCGTTTAAAGCCAGGTCATATCGCCGATAATGGACAGTGTTCTTTCTATATGTTGAATAAATCTGATGCGGGTGGGAAACCGATGTCGCTGGCGATCTGTGTATTTATTACTTGCTGTACCTTGATCACTCTGACCTTAATTCCAAAGAAGCTGTCCGAGCTGGACATGGTGTTTGTTTATTTTAGCAGCACAATTTTTGAGCTCAGTATTTTCACAATCTTTCATGTCAATCTAAACTGGATCGCGGTCAATCCGAGCGTGGAGACGTCGTTTGCCGATCTGGTGCTGCGTTTGATCCACATCCCGCTGCTGCTCCTCATTTCGACGAACATCTTGTTATATAACTGGAAAGTGCTGAAATGGCTGATTGTGGCCGGCATGCTGCTCATATGCCTTCCGATGCAGGTGCTGCTGGAACGGCTTCAGATTATCTCGACTCCGCATTGGAACGTTTTTCATACGCTGGTGACGTTTGCCGGATATATGGCGTTTTCAAGATGGATGGCATGGTGGATTCGTTATGTCGGGCGGAAAGTAGCGAATGCGCGATGATTGTTTATGACACACGGTTCAATTCCAACGAATGGTTTATTCTTGGAGGCTTAGTGCTCGGATTTACGGTGATCTACTTTTTGCCTAAGCGATTTTCGAAAAAGCATGCGGTCGTCTATTTTATGTGCGGCGTGTTCAGCGGCTTTTTCTTTGATCATTCTTTGAGTGTAGAGCCTCGAAGCTTCTATGATGTGAATGATACCTCAAAGTATGAGTTCATGGATTTTCTGTCTTACTTTTCCTATGGCTCCATCAGCTATTTGTTTTTTTACTTCTATGATCGCTTGTACATCCATACTTCCGCTGGAATTGCCGTATATGTGCTGGGCTGGTCTTTGCTGTCCGTCGGCATCGAATGGCTTGCTGTTCTTGTGGGCGTCTTTCACTATCAGCTGGGGTACAAGCTTGCTTATTCGTTCCCAATTTACTTGATCGTACAAACGTGCTGGGTGGCGTTCTTTTGCCGGTACCGGAAGATCAGTGAAGCTTAGCGCTCGTCGTATGCCGCATTACTTGCATTGAAGCCATGTCCTGACTACAATGTGGTAGATGTGAAAAAGGAACGGTGTACGGGAGAAAGGACGAGAGTGCGGATGGATCAAATGGGGCTGGATAGCGGACTGAACAATCTCCTGCTGCTGGATCGAACGGAGGAGCTGGCCGAAGCGGAGGTGCTGTACCCGTTTGCGCTGGAGGAGCTGCTGTGCAAGCATGTGGGCGAGGGCGGGTCGCCGCTGGTTCACCTATGGCGGCATCCGCGCGCCTTTGTGATGGGGCTGCGGGACAGCCGGCTGCCGGGGGTGGCAGAGGCAAAGCAATGGCTTGAGGCGCAGGGCTACTCGGTCGCAGTGCGCAATTCCGGCGGTGCGGCGGTGCCGCTGGACCTCGGGGTGGTCAATGTGTCGTTGATTTTGCCGAAGCGCAGCCAAGGCGCCATTGATTTTCACGATGATTTCGAGCGGATGTACCGCTTGATTGGTGAGGCGCTGCTGGCAACCGGCCAGGGCGTGGACAAAGGTGAAATTCAAGGGGCGTACTGCCCCGGGGACTATGATTTGTCCATCGGCGGGCGCAAGTTTTGCGGCATTGCCCAGCGTCGCCAGGCACACGCGTATGTAGTGCAGGCGTTTGTGGTGGTGACCGGCTCGGGCGAGGCGCGCGGCGAGCTGGCTGGAGGGTTTTATGCGCGAGCCGGCGGCGGTGTGGGAGCGGCAGAGCGAGACGCGGCAGCACGAGTGGAGGCGGCGGGAACGAGTGAAGCGTGCGCGATGTCGGAAGCCGCGAAAGTCGAGGCGGAGCGAACGAAGGCGATGGATTATCCGCGGGTGACGGCGGGCAGCATGGCGAGTCTCGAGGAGCTTGCAGGCGTGCAGCGCCCGGAGGATTTTATCGAAGCGGTCAAGCGGGCAGTGAGGCAGCGGCAAACGTCGGATGGAATGCACGCTGCCGCAGCAGGCCTGTGGCTGCCCGAGCGGGGGCAGGTGCTGGAGATGGTGGAATCGCTCCGCATACGCTATGGAATCAAGGATGTGTAGTGTGCGAGGCGGAAACAAGCGTATGAGCAATAGTGGAACTGGCTTCCGCTATTCGGGCCTAAACCGGCTTGTAAGTTGAAATAGCGGAACTGGTTTCCGCTATTTGTGCTTTTCAAGGCTTGAAGCGGGTTACCTGGCTAAATAACGGAATACAGTTCCGTTAGCGATCAACTATGTCCTGCGATGAAAGGAATAGCGGAACCAAGTTCCGCTAATCGGTCTGAGACGGTGCGATTTGGCGGTCCGAGACACGAACCAGCTGCTCGACCCTCCACGATTCGCTACCCCAAGAAATGCTGGAGCATCCACGGCAGCTCATTTTGCCAAAAGCCCCATAGGTGCTTACCCGGCTTCTCTACATATTGCAAACGGCAGCTTCTCTCTTCGAGAAGCTTTTTTGTCGTGCGGTTTTCTTCCAAAAAGTTGAACACGCCGCGCTCGGTTTTGACCTCGGTTTCGTCCGTGCCGATGACCATCAGAAGCTCCATCCAAGACAAGTCAGCCTCCTCTGCCAAGCGCTCTCGGGTCGTATGTAAAAATGCGCCGGATAAGGATAGTACTTTGCTAAATAGGCTAGGATAAGCTAAAGCAAGGTGCAAGGAAACCGTACCGCCTAAGGAGTCGCCAGCGAGAACTCGCTCGTCAGCGGTGGCGCGGACGGGGTATTTTTGCTCGATAAAGGGCACCAGCTCCTCAGCGAAAAATCGGCAGTAAGCGGCATTGCGATCCCCTTCAGGCGCATACTCGGAAGTGCGGACGCGCTTGTCGACATCCACGCCGACGATCAGGACAGGCTCCACGCCCTCGTCGAAAATGAGCCGGTTCATGGTGGTGGCGATGCGGCCGAAATTAAAAAAATCATCACCATCCTGGCAGTACACG
Source organism: Paenibacillus cremeus (assembly GCF_007786445.1). Taxonomy (GTDB): domain Bacteria; phylum Bacillota; class Bacilli; order Paenibacillales; family NBRC-103111; genus Paenibacillus_G; species Paenibacillus_G cremeus. The sequence continues at coordinate 330,217 of NZ_VNJI01000001.1, forward strand.
ACAGGGTAGGACAGCAGCTCGTTGTAGCCGGGCGGCAAGTACACTTTGACGGCTCTGTCCAGCCCAAGGGAGGCGGAAGGCACGGTTTCTTTGATGATCGTACGTTTGTAGTAAATCTGGTCGTCCATGGGGAGTACCTCCAAGTGATGGCAATTGTCAGTGTAGATGCAGCTATCAGCTAAGCTGGAAAACGATGGCATGAGAATTGGAAAAGATTGCGGAATGAAATGACAAAAAATGTCGGCTGCCCACGTTGTATTATAATAGATTTGTGAATTTTATTAATCTGTACTATCTATTTTGCGCAACTGTTATAGTGGTATTCACGGGGCAATATCACATTTTTCAAGTAGGTTATTGTATTATGAACAAAAACAGGTTTATAATACTACTATAACAGAAAGTCATTAATTTCGACATTTAAATCCATCATTGAGGTGATATTGAAATGAGCAAGGCAAGTGATGTGGCTGTGAAAGAAGCAAGCAAGCCGTATGAAGTAGCCGTACAACCGGTGACGCCTTTGTCCGTGCTGTCGACTGACGGGACGGTTGTTAATCCGAATGAGATGCCGAATCTCACCGACGAGCAGTTGAAAGAATTGATGAGACGTATGGTATTTACCCGTACGTGGGATCAGCGCGCAGTGAACCTGACTCGCCAAGGCCGTCTGGGCTTTTACGCACCGGTTTCCGGTCAAGAAGCTACGATGGTGGGCAGTGAGTTTGTACTGAATAGAGACGATTTTGTTTGCCCGGGCTACCGCGATATGCCGCAAATCGTATGGCATGGTCTGCCGATGTACCAGGCGTTCTTATATTCCAGAGGTCATCAGCATGGAGGTCAAATTCCGGCGGATGTGCATGTTTTGATGCCGCAAATCATCATCGGTGCGCAAATTTTGCATGCGATGGGCGTGGCGATGGCGTTCAAGAAAAAAGGCGAGAAGCGCGTAGCGATCACCTACACAGGCGACGGCGGTTCCTCCGAGGGCGACTTCTACGAAGGTCTGAACTTTGCGGGTGCGTTTAAGCTGCCTGCGATTTTCGTCGTGCAAAACAATGGCTATGCCATTACAACACCGTTCAGCAAGCAAACCGCGGCGGAATCCGTAGCGCACAAAGCGGTCTCCGCAGGGATCAAAGGCGTACAGGTTGACGGGATGGACGTTCTGGCTGTTACCAAAGCGGTACAGGACGCTGCAGAGCGCGGCCGCAGAGGCGAAGGCGCAACCTTGATCGAAGCGATCACGTACCGCTTCCTGCCACACTCGATGTCCGGGGATGACCCGTCCAAATACCGTACTAAAGAAGAAACAGCCGAGTGGGAGCAAAAAGATCCGCTGAACCGTTTCCGCATTTTCCTCACGAACAAAGGCCTGTGGTCCGAAGCCGAAGAGGCGCAAGTCGTGGAAGAAGCGAAGAACACGGTTGCTGAGATGATCAAGAAAGCCGAAGAAACGGAAAAAATGACGGTGCCAGGCCTTATCGACAGCATGTTCGAAACGACGCCTCACCATTTGGAAGAGCAAAAAGCGGAATACTTAGCTGCAACTAGCAAAGCGTAGAGGAGAGGAGATTTTCAGCCATGGCTCAAATGACAATGATTCAAGCGATTAAGGATGCGATGCGCGTCGAGCTGCAGCGCGATCCTAACGTAGTGATATTCGGGGAAGACGTTGGTAAAGTCGGCGGCGTATTCCGCGCAACGGAAGGCCTGCAAGGCGAATTCGGAGAAGAGCGCGTATTTGATACGCCGCTGGCCGAGTCCGCGATCGGCGGTATGGCCGTCGGGATGTCGACACAAGGCTTCCGTCCGATTATGGAGATTCAGTTTGTTGGATTTATTTTTGAAGCGCTGGACCAAATCGCAGTGCAAGCGGCGCGTCTGCGCTACCGTTCCGGCGGTCGTTACAATGCTCCAATCACGATCCGTACGCCTTTTGGCGGTGGGGTAAAAGCGGCAGAGCTGCACACTGATCCACTGGAAGGCTTGCTCGTGCAAACCCCAGGGATTAAGGTTGTTGTACCTTCCAACCCATACGATGCCAAAGGTCTGTTGATCTCGGCCATCCGCGACAACGACCCTGTATTCTTCATGGAGCATTTGAACCTGTACCGTTCGTTCCGCGCTGAAGTGCCAGAGGGAGAATACACGGTGCCGATCGGCAAAGCGAACGTCGTTCGCGAAGGCTCCGATGTTACGATCATCACCTACGGTGCGATGGTTCACACCTCGCTGAAAGCTGCTGAAGAGATCGAAAAAACGCGCGGCGCAAAGGTTGAAGTCATCGACCTGCGCACGCTGATGCCGCTGGATATCGACACGATCGTCGAGTCGATCAAGAAGACGAACCGCGCGATTGTTGTTCAAGAAGCGCAAAAAACAGCCGGTATTGCGGCTGAAGTGATCGCGCAAATCAATGAGAAGGCGATTCTCCACCTGGAAGCTCCGGTTCTGCGCGTCGCACCTCCGGATACGGTGTATCCTTTTGCGCAAGTGGAAGATCAGTGGCTTCCGAACCCGGCCCGCATCGTGGCGGGATTGAATCAAGTGCTGGATTTCTAATCTAGAGGACCGAGGGAAGGTGAGAGACCATGGCAGTATTTGAATATCGGTTTCCTGAGCTGGGCGAAGGAATCCATGAGGGCGAAATCGTCAAGTGGCACGTGAAGCCCGGCGATACCGTAAATGATGAAACGATCCTGATGGACGTTCAAAACGATAAATCGACGGTTGAAGTACCGTCACCGGTAGAAGGTAAAATCATCGAGCTGAAGGTTAGCGAGGGTACGGTGTGCACGATCGGCGACATTATCGCTGTGATCGATGTCGTTGGCGAGATCCCGCAGCAGGCGGGCGGCCATGGACATGGCGCCGCGACAGCGGTAGCCGAGGCTCCGGCGCCAGCTGCTGCTCCGGCGCCAGCTGCTGCTCCTGCGGCGGCTCCGCCTGCGGCGGCGCAAGCCGCACCAGCTGCCACAGCACCGGCTGCGGCAGCGCCAACAGCACCGGCGGGCGGCGCGGTGCTGGCTACTCCGAGCGTGCGCAAGCTCGCTCGTGAGAAAGGCGTGAACATCGCCAGCGTGACCCCGACCGGCCGTAACGGCCGCGTGACACGCGAGGATGTTCTCGGCTTTACCGCCGGCGGCGCGAGCGCGCCGGCAGCAGCAGCTGCGCCAGCTGCGGGCGAAGCCCCGGCAGCGGCAGCGGCTCCAGCAGCCAGCACGGCGGCAGCTGCAGTGGGCGGCGAGCGCGCGGAAGAGCGCGTGCCGCTGAAGGGCATTCGCAAGGCGATTGCGAATGCGATGGTCAAGAGCGTCTACACGGCTCCGCACGTGACGCTCATGGACGAAGTCGACGTTACGCTGCTCGTGAAGCTGCGTGAGAAGGCGAAGCCGGTGGCCGAGAAGAAAGGCACCAAGCTGACGTACCTGCCGTTCATCGTGAAGGCTTTGGTAGCCGCAGCTCGCCAATTCCCGGTCATGAACGCGATGATCGACGAAGAGAAGCAAGAGATCGTCTATAAGAAGTACTACCACATCGGGATCGCAACCGATACGGAGCAGGGCCTCATCGTTCCGGTCATCCAGGATGCGGACCGCAAAAATATTTGGACCATCGCCGAAGCGATCAAAGACCTCGCAGCCCGCGGCCGCGACGGCAAGCTGGGGCCAAGCGAGTTGAGAGGCTCGACGCTGTCGATCACTAACATCGGCTCGGCAGGCGGCATGTTCTTTACACCAGTGATCAACTTCCCTGAAGTGGCGATCCTGGGTACAGGCCGCATCACGGAGAAGCCAGTCGTGAAAAACGGCGAAATCGTCGTCGCTCCAGTCATGGCGCTGTCCTTAAGCTTCGACCACCGCATCATCGACGGGGCAACGGCACAAAACTTTATGAACTATATCAAGCAGCTGCTGGCTGATCCAGAACTGCTTGTCATGGAGGTGTAACCTGCGATGGTAGTAGGAGACGCATCGGTTGAAATCGACGTGCTCGTCATCGGCGCAGGTCCCGGCGGATATGTGGCGGCCATTCGTGCCGCCCAGCTGGGCAAAAGCGTACTGGTTGTAGACAAAGCCGAGCTCGGCGGCGTCTGCTTGAACCGTGGCTGTATCCCATCCAAGGCGCTGATCTCTGCCGCACATCAGTATGAGATCGCGCAGCACGGCTCGTCCATCGGCATTATGGCGGACAACGTCAAGGTCGATTTTGCCAAGGTTCAGGAATGGAAGAACGGCATCGTGAAAAAGCAAACCGGCGGCGTAGGCATGCTGCTGAAGGGCAACAAAATTACGGTATTCAACGGCGAGGCGCTGTTCATCAACGAGCATGAAGCCCGCGTGTTTAACGATAACGAAACGGCCCGTTACAAATTCAATCACTGCATCATCGCGACCGGCTCCCGTCCGATCGAGCTGAAGGCATTCCCGTACGGCGGGCGCGTGCTTTCCTCGACGGAGGCGCTGCAGCTGAACGAAATTCCGCAAAGCCTCGTTGTAATCGGCGGCGGCTACATCGGCATCGAGCTGGGCCAAACGTTCGCGAAATTCGGTACAAAAGTAACGGTACTGGAAGGCTCCGATGCCATCCTGCCGGGCTTTGAAAAAGAGCTGTCCCAGCTCGTAGCGCGCAACCTGAAAAAGTCCGAGGTGGAAGTTGTAACCGAGGCGCTGGCTCAAGGCTGTGTGCAAACCGATAAGGACGTTACCGTAACCTACACCGTAAAAGGTGAGGAAAAGAAAGTAACGGCCGACTACGTGCTCGTTACGGTTGGCCGTCGCCCGAATACGGACGGCGATCTGTCGCTGGAGCTGGCCGGGATTCAAGTGGGCGAGCGAGGCCTCATTCCAGTCAACGAAAAATGCCAAACGAACGTACCGCACATCTACGCGATTGGCGATATCGTGGCCGGTCCGGCGCTGGCTCACAAAGCTTCCTACGAAGCGAAGGTCGCGGCGGAATCCATCGCTGGGATGCCTAGCGTAGTGGATTACAAAGTGATTCCGGCGGTCGTCTTCTCCGATCCGGAAATCGCCGGTGTCGGTCTGAGCGAGACCGAAGCCAAAGCGAAGGGCATCAACCTTGCGATCGGCAAGTTCCCTTACGGCGCGAACGGCCGCGCACAATCGATGAACGCAACGGACGGCTTCGTGAAGCTGGTTGCGGACAAAGACAGCGGCCTGTTGATCGGTGCTCAAGTCGTAGGCGCAGAGGCTTCCAACCTGATTGCTGAGCTGACGCTCGCCATCGAGATGGGCGCTACGCTCGAGGACATCGCGCTGACCATCCATGCGCATCCGACGCTGGGTGAGATTACGATGGACGCCGCGGAAGGCGCACTCGGTCATCCGATTCATCAGCTGGGCAAGTAATTCTTTTATATAGAGCAGTCCGAGGGCGTTCGCCCTTGGGCTGTTTTTGCATGTAAACAGGGGGTTTCGCATCCACGATCAGGGGATTCCCTGACTTACTTTGGTCCTCACACCCGCTACAATAGAATGAAGGGGTACTTTGTTTGTTACTTAAATTGCCGCAAGACATGTCGGTAGATGGTGGAGATGAAAGGGATCATGACGGACATTCATACCGTCTTACAAGAGCTGAAACAAGGGTCGGCCAGCGAGTTCTGTGCGATCGCTTGGGCGGATCGAGACAATCGGATGCTGCGATGGCAAGCGGCAGCGGGCAATTTGAACGAGCGCTATCGCCAGATCAGCTTCCGTTCCGGGCAGGACCTGGCTGGATTGGTCTGGCGGATCGGGCGACCGGAAGCGCTCGATGCGGGCACGGCGGGCTACGAACGAAAGCGAAAGGAATCGCCCATTATGCTCGCGGAGCAGCTGCTTGCCGCGGCTGCGTTTCCGATCTCGCTACAGGCCAGCGGCCCGGGCGTTCTTTTGGTCGGCAGCCGAGCTTTGCGTTTATATACCGCGGGCGATCTGGAGCGCATTTCAGCCGAGGTAGGAGTGGTTTTTGGCAGCAGTATCGGTAGTGGAGGGATTGAAGGGGATGCGCTTCACTGGTAAGATGAGGGCAGAGCAAGTGTACGTAAAAAGGGCAGGGTGAGAACATGATCAGAATCGTCATCGTGGATGACCATGCGGTGGTCCGTTCCGGGCTGAACACACTTTTACACGGAAAGCATGAAATGGTGGTGGTTGGAGAAGCGGCGGATGGCGACGAAGCCATTCGGAAGGCGGAGGAGCTGAAGCCGGATGTCGTGCTGATGGATCTCAGCATGCCTCATGGCAAAGACGGGCTTAGCGCAACCACGATCATTAAGAAAGCATTGCCGGATACGTCGGTGCTCATCTTAACAATGCACGACGACGAAGAGTATTTGTTCCGGGCGATTCATTCCGGTGCCTCCGGCTACGTGCTCAAGAGCGCGCCGCACGAGGAGCTGCTGACAGCGATTCAATCGGTTGCCGCAGGGGATGCCTATTTGTACCCGACCGCCACCAAACGCCTCATGGGTGAATATTTGGAGCGGATCAAGCGCGGAGAAAATGCCGGCTCGTACGAGTCGCTTTCGGAGCGGGAGAAGGAAATTTTGGGATGGACGGCCAAAGGGTATTCGAACAAGGAAATCGCTGAGAGCCTGTTTATCAGTGTGAAAACGGTGGAGACTCACAAGAGCCATCTGATGGAGAAATTGGGGCTGAAATCGCGGCCGGAGCTGGTCAAATATGCGATGAAACGGGGATTGTTAAACTTTGACTAGTGCACATTCCGATTCCGGAGCCATCGGCCGAAACGTCGAGTACTTGCTCGGCGAGTTGGACCGCCATATTCATGATCCCGCTTACCGTGATCGGCTCAAGCGGTCGCTCAAGCAGCTGATCGATGTGAAATTTGCTTTGGATGAGTCCTCGATTGTTGCGATTACGGACCCTCGGGGCAAAATTTTATACGTCAACGATACGTTTTGTAAAATTTCTAAGTTTAGCCGCGACGAGCTGCTCGGTCAGGATCATCGGATGATTAATTCCGGCCATCACAGTAAGGCGTTTATGAAACAGCTGTGGGCTACCATCTCATCAGGCCAGGTGTGGTCCGGAGATATTAAGAACAAAGCCAAGGACGGTACGTATTACTGGGTGAATACGACGATCGTTCCTTTTTTGAGTGAGGCTGGAGAGCCGTACCAGTATTTGGCCATCCGCAATGAAGTGACCCGTCTGAAAAAGATCGAGGAAGAGCTGCAGCACATGATGACCAAGGTCATTCAAATTCAGGAGGAGGAGCGGCAGCGCTTTTCCCGCGAGCTGCATGACGGCATCGGGCAAAGTCTGTTCTCGCTGCTCATTCAGATGGACCATATCATTAGCGAGCATCAGCTCGCAGGGCAGCTTGGCAAGCTGCGCCAAGAGGTATCGCATATTATGGAGGATGTGCGAGGACTGGCTTGGGAGCTCAGGCCTTCGATCCTCGATGACATGGGCGTCGTTCCCGCGATTCGCCGTCATCTGGAGAAGTTCTCGCAGCATTATGGGATTCAGGTGGATTTTGAATGCAATTTGCGCAAGCGGCTGAGCTTCCATATGGAGACCGCCATTTACCGCATTATCCAGGAGTCGCTTATGAATCTGGCGAAGTATGCGGAAGTATCTAGCGCATCGCTAAGTATCCGTGAAACGGAAAACATGCTGTTCGTAGAGATTGTGGATCATGGCAAAGGCTTTGATCTGAACGCTGATCGCAGCGGCGTGGGGCTATTCAGTATGGAGGAGCGGGCGAGGGGGATCGGCGGGACCTTGAAGGTGCGCAGCGTGCCGGACGATGGTACGACGGTTACGCTAACGGTACCATTGCAGAGGGATGATTCTGTGAGGTAAAATGTTATTAAGAGCAGAGAGCTTAAAAAACGTCCGGAGATGAGACCCGGACGTTTTTTTCTTTTACCTCACTGCCGGCTGCAGGGGCTTACGCATGAGCCGGATGATGCTTGTCGCCGCCACGGCCGTGGCCGTGGTCGTGATGCTTGAAGACGTTCACGAGGTGGTGCACATACGGTTTCACGTAGTAGGCGACCCCGAATCGTCCTGCGTTCGCTCCAGCGGTGATGAGGATAATGCCGAGCAATGTCAACCAAGGGTTAGTGCTTACCGTTCCGGCGAACATATACATGAAGTTCATCAGCAGCCCGAAGAACATGGCCGTTGTGGTGAGCACTCCGAGGATGAGTCCGATCCCGACCAGAAGCTCACCCCATGGAATCAGAAGGTTAAACAGCTTCACATTCGGCAGGGCGAAGGCTTTGAGGAAGGCTACGAAGGTAGGGTAGACTGCCTCATGGGTGGCGGTGTCTGCAATCGGCTTCGCGATTGCATTGGTCAGAAATCCGGTGGCGTCAAACGGCTTCGCTCCGGTAATTTTGTGCCAGCCGGCGGTGAGCCATTCCCATCCGACATAGAGTCGTAAGAAGGTCAGCAGCACTGCCGCGGCTTTATTTTCACGTAACCATTTCGTTAACATAGAAATCTCTCCCTTATTTTATTAGTGAAATTTATCACAAAGTGCGGTATGCATATTAGTCTTTTATACCATAGCTGACGATTTTGGCTGTTAAGATCGCTTGAACCGGCGGTCATTTTTTAGCGGGACTCGGTTAGGTCTTGCTTGTTGAAGTTTCATTTGGCGCCGCCCCTTTCCTCTGTTCTATGTCTTTATCATACCGTCCTCGAGCTTTCGTGAACATCGGTGGGACCCCTGAGCTTGAGGGGGATTCTTCCCTATATTTGGATTCAGGGTTTTCACTCCGGGCTGGAGCGATGATAAAAAATGGCCTTTACAAATAAGAATGGCTGGAATATGATCAAATTGTATCACTTAACAAAATCGGGTTTCATTAAATGAAACGAGGTGGTGCAGGACATGGATATTAAGCAAAAGGTTATGGAGCAGTTTGGCAAGCATGCGCAGGGGTATGTTACGAGTACGTCCCATTCGTCCCGGGAAGATTTGAGTATTTTGGAGGAGTGGGCCGGAGCGGAGCAGCCGGAGCGTGCGCTGGATGTGGCTACCGGAGGCGGTCATGCCGCGAACGTCTTGGCGCCTTTGGTGAAGCAGCTGACTGCGCTGGATTTGACGCCGGAAATTTTGCAGGCGTCCGAAGCATTTTTGAAATCGAAAGGTCATACCGAGGTGCAGTTTGTGCTGGGAGATGCGGAGTCGCTTCCTTTTGCCGATGAGAGCTTTGAGCTGGTGACCTGCCGGATTGCGGCGCATCATTTTCCCAACCCGGATGCCTTTGTTCAAGAGGTGCACAGGGTGCTGTCGCCGCAGGGCTGCTTCCTGTTGTTCGACAATGTCGCTCCCGAGCCGGATGAGCTGGACGTCATCTATAACAAAATCGAGAAGGACCGCGATCCGAGCCACTTCAGAGCTTGGAAAAAGACGGAGTGGATCCGTATGGCGGAGTCGGCTGGATTTTATACCGAGCAGCTGCTGCAGGCTCCGAAGCCGTTTCAATTCGAGTCGTGGTGCGAGCGCATGAGCTTTGCCGGTGAGGATAAGGATGCGCTTGAGCGTTACATGCTGGAGCAAACACCGGAGGTTCGACGGGCGCTTGATGTACAAGAGGAGCAGGGGAAGCTGGTCAGCTTTCAGGGCAGCTATTGTATGATGAAGCTGAGGAAGCTGTGGTAAGGGCTGTTGCGTCACGTTTCATTTGAACTCCCGGAGGTCAGACGGTTCGATTGTAAGGGGAACGCTTTATTTTGAAGATAAAACAAAGAAGTCGGTCACAGGTTCTAACGGAACTTGGGAGCGGCTTCTTGGGCATTTTTCAGCAGGGATTAGTCTGTTGCTTCTTCCGGCGGGAAAATCGTGCTCAGGTCGATGGAGATGCAGGAGAAGCTCGGAGAGGTGAGGGTCTGCTCCTCGGTTAGGGTGTTGATCAGCCGGTAGGTGCCGTTTACGAGCGCGAATTGCTCGACCATGCGGTAGTGGGGATCCGCCAGCCAGTACTCTTTGACGCCATTGGCTTCGTAGAGCGATTTTTTGAGTGTTTTGTCTCTGCGCGAGGTGCTTCTGGACAGGATTTCCACCAGCAGATCGGGAGCACCGAAAATGTAGCCGTCACGGATGATGCCGAGGTTCTCGTTAGCGATGTAAATGACGTCTGGCTGAACGATGTTGTCTTCGTCGAAGTGGACATCTAGCGGTGCTAAATAGATTTTGCCGTTTAGATGGCAGGTGGTATGAATGGAACGGTAAAAATTACCCAAGATGGATTGATGCGCAACCTTAGGCGAGGACAAAAAATCGTACCGCACGCCCCCGATAATCTCATACCGCTCCGGGATATCGTAAGTCCCTTGCTGCTCCTTAATTACTGGCTTCTTCTTAGTGTCCTTGTCGCTCATCAAAATTCCCCCATTCTATGAAAATATTAGTTACTATCTCTATTGTAACATATAGGAATTTTCCATGGATACTCTTGACAGTAATTATTGACCAGGAGTAAAATACCAAACAGAGGAATATTGAACAAACGTTTAAAACAAATGTTCAAAACGGATGTTCAAGGTAAACCCGGGCAAACTAACGGTTGCTGAAAAAGGCAAGCTGCGGGGGCGGGTGCTGTGGCTTTTATTGCACGCTGATAATTGGAGGGGCGATATGAAAGCAGATACGCAGGCCAAGGATGTGAAGCTGAAAATTTTGGATGCGGCGAAGAAGCTGTTTGCGCAAAAAGGGTTCGAGGGCACAACGGTCCGGCAAATTTGCGATGAAGCGGGGGTGGCGCTGGCGCTTGTTTCGTACCATTTTGGCGGGAAGGAAAATGTGTTCTATGCCTTGTTCGAGGCGTTCACGCCGGAGTTTTTGCATAAGGACTATGCGCTCGCGGAGCCGGTAGAGGATTTGCTGTCGCTGATCCGCGATTTCGCACGGTTTCGTTTGGCGGAGCCGGAGCTGATCAACCTGCTGCAGCAAGAGATCATGATGCAGAGCCCGCGATTGGATAAGGTGCAGCCGATCGTTTTTGCCTTGTGGAAGCAGCTGCGCGCCATCTTGCAAGCCGGTAAAGCGACAGGGCAGTTCGAGTACGAATCGCTGAAGCATACGGTTCATTTTGTCGTGGGGGCGCTCATTTTTACACGCAACAGCTCATTCTTCGATCAGCTGCTGCAAGAGGATGGGGTGCAGACGAACGAGGATGAAGAGACGCTGATCCGGTATACGAGCGATTTTATTCTGGGCGGGTTGAGGTACGAGAAGAAGTAACGAGGGGCAACGTGGAGAGGGGACATCAGGGATGAAAAAACAAGTGGCGGCCATTGTGGTATTGGCGTTAGCGCTGAGCGGCGGGGGATGGATGCTTTCGGCGCAGGGGAAGGATGCGGTGACGCTGGCCAGCACGCATAAAGCGAGCATTTTGACGGCGGAGCAGGTGAATGTGTCCTTCCAGGGCGTGGGCGGCAAAATTACCGACCTTCCGGTGAAGGAGGAGCAGACGGTGAAAAAGGGCGACGTGCTCATGACGCTTGACCCGACGGACATCGATCTGCAGCTTCGCAAAGCGCAGGCGGATGTGGACGTGACGGCGCTGAAGATCAAGCAGGCGGAGGACGGCATTCAGGTCGCCGAAGGCAAGCTTGGCAATGCGGTGAAGCAGGCGCAGCTCGGGCTGTCACAGGCGCAGACGCAAGAGGCCCAGGTGGCGGAGGGCGCGCGCGCCGAGGACATCGAGCGTCAGAAGCTGGCGGTCGCCGCAGCGGACGAAGCGTACACGCATGCGCTGAAGCTGTACAATCAGCTGCTGAACACGGAGGAGACATACGATAAGAATCCGTATTCCTACAAGGAGCACCGCGATGCCGTAGAGAACGCACGCAGTCAGGTCACGGCACTGGAGAATGGGAGAAGCCAGCAGCAGGCGGCGTTGACGAAAATGATGAACGGCGCGACGGACAAGGAGCGCAAGCAGGCGGAGCTGCAGACCGGCCGGGCGGAGGCGGTTCTTGAGCAGCAGCAGCTGGCGGAGGGTGACATCGCGAACCAGCGGATCGGTATCGATGCGCTGAATAAGCAGCTGGAGCAGCAGAAGATTTTGCTGGAGTCGCTGAATGTGCAGAAGGACCGGTTTTTACTGCGGGCGCCTGCGGATGGCAAGGTTGTCAAAGTCGTGCCGAAGGTCGGGGAGAATGTCGGATCGGGTACGCCGGTCATTTTGCTCGAAACCGGGAAGCTGTACTTCGATCTGTACGTCGATGAGCGTCAGGTAGGGAAATTCAAGCCGGAGTCGGCGGTGGCGACTCATTTTGCTGCGGTGCCGGATGAGGTGGAAGGCAAGGTGCAGTTCGTTACGGCAGCACCACAATTTGCTGCACTGCGCATGAGCCGGGAGAAGGGAACGGCCGATCTGAACATGTTCCAGGTTCGGGTTTATGTAAACCGCACGGACAAGCTGCTGCCGGGGATGACCGCGGAGGTGCATGTCGATGAAATCGCTGCTCGATGAGTGGAAGTTCGCGCTGGCGAGCAAGTATGTTCCGGCGATTCTGATTGCGCCTTTGCTTATCGCGGCATTGTTCGGGTATATGTTTCAAAACGGTCAAATCAACGAGGCGCCGGTAGCGGTCGTGGATGAGGACAACAGCGCCTACAGCCGCTCGTTCATCGACAAGGTCAACTCCACGCAATATCTCAACGTGATCGATGTGTTTCATGAAGCGATTGCGCCGGAGACGCTGATGGCCAATGAGGAATACATGGCGGTCATTTATTTGCCGCGGGGAATGGAGCAGCTTCGGTTTCAGGGCAAGCAGATTAACGTGGGACTTTTGATCGACAATTCCATGCCTTCGGCGATCGGCAACATTCGCTCGGGAATGCAGGAGCTGATCACCATTGAAAATACGACGTTGTCCGTAGGCAAGCTTAAGGTGCTGGGCATGAGCGATGAAGCGGCGATGGGTATTGCAAGTCCGCTTTCTTTGCAGCAGCGGCTGCTGTTTAATCCGACGTCGGATTTTATCGGGTTCATGGTCATAGGCTTTGTCAATGTCGTGGCACTGGGGATTACGGCGATCGGGGCGGCGTCCATCGTGCCAAGATTGCGACTGGAAGGCAAGCTGGAGGAAGCATTGCGCTCACCTCTTGGGCTATGGCCTCGAGTGCTGCCATACGCCGTTATCTCCTGCATCAGCCTGATGCTGGCGTTCGGCTTGCTGAAGCAGCTTGGCGGGCTGCGTTTTGTCGGTTCGCCGGTGGCGTTCGTCGTGCCGCTGCTATTGTATACGCTGACCGTAACGCTGATGGGCATGGTGGTCGGCTGGACGGCGGCGGATCCGTCGAAGGTGGCGCTGCGCACGTACGCGATTGTGTATCCTTCGTTCATGCTGTCGGGTGTGCAGGTGGCGACGATTATTTTTCCAGGGCCGATTCAGGCGGTGAGTCACGTGCTTCCGCTGACCTGGCTGTTCAAGTTTATCCGGGGCATGGGCTACCGGGGCGGTAAGCTTGCTTATTTTGCTCAAGAGCTGGGCGTGTTTGTGCTTATGATCGGGGTGCTGTCGCTGCTGGTCGGCGGGATGATGCTATGGGAGACACGTCGTGCGAAGGTGAAGCTGAATTCAAAAATGGGAGAGATGGCAGCATGAGAGGTTATAGCAGCATGAAGCATATGGGGAGAGCGGCGCTGGCCGTTGTGTTGTCTGCGGTGCTGGTTGTAGGGGGCAATGCACTGCCAGGGCGGGCATTGGCGGCAGAGGATGCTGCAGGAGCGGCGGTGGTTGCGCAGGTACCATCGGCGAAAAGCTATGCGCTGACCGACAAGCTGCAGGTCGAGGTCAAGAGCCTGCTGAATGAGACGACGAGCGATTGCACGCGTATCGGCATTGTGGTTCGGCTCCGCAGCAGTGCCGCTAAGGTGGCGAAGCTTCCGGATCTTGATGTCCGGGTGAAAACGGCGGACGGCTACGAGTATCCGCTGCAGGCGAGCGTATTCAACGCGCATGCCATTCGTCCGCAAACGACGGAGGAGCTCAGCTACATGGTGACCGTGGATCGACGCGATCCGATCGAGCTGACGGAGCTGACTTGGGTCGATGTCGATTGGTACAGCTATCCGAAGCAGGAGACGGTCCAGCTGGCGATGCCGATTGACGGCGCGGGCTGGACGGGGCCGCTCTCGAACTTTGCTGACGGCGCGGCAGCGGAGCTGGCTTGGGGACAGTCGTTCTCGCTGGCGGCTCCCTTGGAATCGCAGCTGACGTATACGCCGGTTGCAGTCAGCAAGGACAATACCCCGCAGGGACCGGTCACGACGGTGCAGCTGCGGGTCGAGAATCCTTCGGCCACGAAGAAGGAGGCGCTTCCTGATTTTGTGCTGGACGGGAAAGCTGCGGCTGCGTCGGCTGGTGGGCCAGACCGCTCGGTGTTCAGCGGCAAGCGGGTGGAGCAAGGCCCGATTGTGCTGGAGCCGAAGGAGAAGCGGTACATCCATTTTGTCATTCCGACGGAAAAGGATACGGTGCTGAGCGCTGTGAACGTGCTGACGCCGGAGACGTTCCGCCAAATGGATGCCAAAGGCAATGTGACAGCCTCCTCCTATACGGTGGGTCGATTCCACATCGTGCTGCCAGCTGCGGCGGGAGGCATCGCGGCTGCGGAGTTTGCAGCAGCGAAGCTCTACGCTGCGGGAGAGCCGTTCGCGTTCGACCGCTTGTCTGACGCGATTGATCCGAGCATGGACATTTCACTAGCCGAGCTGCATCGGCATGAGAATGAGGGCGAAGGCTATCAGACGGTGATCGCCAAGCTCACGCTGAGCAACAAGGGCGATCTGCCGGTGCCGCTGCCGGCATTCCAGACGAAGCTGCTCACGGCGCAGGGCTTGACCTATTCCGGCAGCCGTCAAGCCGGCACGGTCAGTGAAATTATGCCGAAGACGAACTATGTCGTCAGCTATGCTTTCAACGTACCGACCGGAAGCGAGGATTCGTCATATGTGCTGAAATTGACGGATGCCAAAACCGCGGCACCTGCTGTCACCACGATTGGAGCCTACAAGCTGGAGCTGCAATCGGCGGATTCAGATTCGGTTTTGAATTTGAAGCGGATGGATTTTTATCCGTTTACGGTGAACCTGACCGACTGGGCGATCAGCGGCCGCACGAACATGCCGTCGTCGCTTGCGCCGGGGCCGATCACCTATTCCTATCGTCTGATGCTGTCGATGGATATTGAGCGGGATGAGCGGGTAATGGTGGATCAGAACTTCTCCAAAATGCAGCTGGAGCTCGTCGATCCGACCGGCAAGCAGGTGTCGGTGCGTACGATTTCGTTTACCGGGGTGAACCGGCTGATCAGCGGCAAGCAGTACATCACCTTCGACAATCTGAAGACGGATGAGCAGCTGTACCCGTTGTCTGTGAACATCTATGAAACGATCACGACGGCAACCGGCGAAGCGAAGCGCTTGGTCGGCGTGCTGCAGCAGTAATGAAAAAATCCGCTCGGTGGCTTAGTGGCCATCGGGCGGATTTTTTTGGTTGCTGTTGGGAGGGGCCGCTAACGATTGGTTCGGCTGCCTGGGACGACAACCATTGGATTGATCCAAAAGGGTGAGCCTTTGCGTTGGGCTGTTACTGCTGCTGTCTTTTTGGCGGTCCGATTGACCGTTGGATTGGTGCTGCGAGGCTTGCCGGTGGCGGAGAAGGTTCGATTTTGCTGCTGCGTATTCCACTCGGTGGGAACTGGTTTCGCTGAGCGGTTGGCCTGTTGCATCGGCTGCTTGTGCTGCTTCGGTTGCTCTGCAAACCCTTGGGACACATGCTGCGGTCCATGCGATTTATCCCCAGTGAAATACAACATCCGGGTGACCTGATTATACTCAAGCCAGTGGCTGTCGCTGCTGTTTAAGCCCAGCTTGGCTGCGGCTTGCGAAGGGAGCACGAAGTCCTCATCGAGCTCGTTTTCCGGTACGACCAATCGGAGCTTGAGCGTGGTCGGACCTTTTTTGATTCGGAGCTGGGAAGGAGGGTTTTCTGTTCCTCCCAGCATGCTAAGCAGCGAGTAGCCGATGACGACGCGGTTTTGCCGGTTTTGAGAGCGTTCGATGGTGATCGGGACGTTCACGCGGCTAGTTGGCATCGAGTTGAACATCAGCTGTGCGCTTTCCTCGTCATAGGTCAATCTGTAGCGGGAGCCGTGCTTTAATCCCAGTTTTTTGGCCGTTTCGGGATTCAGCTCCATGTAGTGGAAGGCGCATTCGTCGGCTTTTTCCCGAACAATGGTGATTTGGGGCAGCTCTATGCCGCCGCGCATCAGCGTCACCTCATCCCCTGGCTGCAGGATATGCAGATCGTGGGGAAAGCCATTATAGCAATCTGTTACCAGCACGATCTCCGATGCGCTCACGCTTTTACTTACCCAAAGATCCAAAATTCCTCTTGCCACCGGTTCCACTCCCTCTTCTTTATGTTCTATCTCAGTTCACGACACTCTTCCGTGCTACAGGGTATGTTAGGAACCCGGCTGCCGTCTGTATCGTTGTCCATGGTGAAATGTCACGAATCGGCTGGACTATACCGAGCAAGGGCTAAATGTGCTACGATAGGCTGAAGTGCTGTTTTTGTCGATTATTGCCTGGGAAATGAGTCAAGGGAGGGGATGCTGGATGCGGTGGCTGCCTGTAGTGCTTTTGATTACAGCTACTTTTTTGATGGGATCATCGTTCGTGATTGGAAAAATGGGACTGGCCTACGCGCCTCCGCTTATGCTGACTGCGTACCGGTTTTTGATCGGCGGGGGCTTGCTGCTGGCGGTCGTGCTGTGGAAAATGAAGCGTTGGCCCTCGTTTGCCACGGTCTGGCGAGCGGCCGTGATCGGGGCTTTTCAGACGACGGGGGTGATGGCTTGTATTTTCATCTCCATGAAGACGATCAGCGCGGGGGAAAGCTCGATTTTGACGTTTACGAATCCGATCTTTGTGCTTGTGCTCTCTAGTTTGCTTTTGAAGGAGAGGTACCGGCTGCGGCAATGGTTCGGTGTGCTGCTAGGATTGCTCGGAGTGAGCTTCGTACTTAGCGCGGAGCTGAGTTTTAATTATGGCATGTGGATCGGCCTGCTTTCCGGCATCCTATGGTCGTTCGCAACGCTGCTGGTGAAGCGGTGGGCTGGGCATTTTACCGTGTGGCTGCTGTCGGGGCTGCAAATGACGTTCGGCGGCTTGCTGCTTTGGGGGCTCTCGATCCTTAGCGAGCACGAGCCGGGGCAGTGGAACGCGGTTAGTATCTCGATTTTGCTCTGGCTGGCGATTCCGGGCTCGATTGTTCAGTTCGGGCTCTGGTACATGCTGCTGTCACGGATGGAGCCGTCGCGGGCGTCGTCGTTTCTGTTTTTGGCACCGGTGTTCGGTGTGCTGACTGGAGCTTGGTGGCTGCACGAGCCGCTTGGAGTGGGCAAGCTGGTGGGTGGGCTGATGGTGTTTGCGGGCATTTTTTTGGCGAATTTCAAAGGCGGCGTGGAGCGGGCGGGCGCGGAATGATGTAAGAAACCCTGAGTATACCGGTTACCGGTTGTACTCAGGGTTTTTGGATTTGCGTTTGCCGCTGGGCTAGGTTACCCGAGCGCTTTTTTGAACTCCTCGGTCAGCAGGGGTACGACCTCGAACAGGTCGCCGACGATGCCGTAGTCTGCCACCTGAAAAATTGGCGCGTCCGGGTCCTTGTTGATCGCGACGATGACGCGCGACTGGCTCATCCCCGCCAGATGCTGGATGGCGCCGCTGATGCCGCAGGCGATGTAGAGCTCCGGCGTCACGACCTTGCCGGTCTGGCCGATCTGCAGCGCGTAGTCGCAATAGCCGGCGTCGCAGGCGCCGCGGGAAGCGCCGATAGCTGCGCCCAGCACCTCAGCGAGCTGCTCGAGGGGCTGAAAGCCCTCGGCGCTTTTGACACCGCGGCCGCCGGAGACGATGATTTTGGCTTCCGTCAGGTCGACCTTGCCGGACGTTTTGCGCACGACATCCTTCACCACGGTGCGGAGCGAGGGGGCGGGCGTGAAGTCGATGGAGACGACGGAAGGCGTAGGCGCGTCCGGCTGCTGCGGCTCCACCGGTTCGGCGGGCGGGAGGTTGTTCGGACGAATGGTGACGACCACCGGCTCGGCTGCCGCTGTCCCGGCGGTGAAGTGAAGGGTTTCAAACGCTTTGCCGGCATAGATCGGACGCGTGAAGCGGATATCGCCGCCGCCGTTGTCGCTGTGCTCGATGGCTATGATGTCGGAGATTTGCCCGGCATTCAGGTGTGCGGCCAGCATCGGAGCGAGGTCGCGGCCGATCGCTGTGTGCCCCAGCAGCACCGCGCGGGGCTGCAGCTCTTGCAGCAGCGGCTTCAGCGCGGTGAAGTACGCCTCGGGGTTGTAATGCTCCAGCTCGGCGTGATCGACGAGCTGGATGCTTTGGCAGCCGTAGGGAGCGAGAGCCTCGCCCAGCCAGCCGATGTGCTGGCCTAAGGCGGCGACGCAGACGGCATCGCCTTCGTTTTTGATGCGCTGCGCCGCATGCAGCGCCTCTAGCGTGACCTGCCGCAGCGCGCCGCCTCGCTGCTCGGCGATCACGAGTATCGCTTTGCTCATGGTGCGTGTACCTCCTTTTTGTTGAGTGGTGAGGGAGAGAAAAGCGGCGGAAAAGCCGCTTTGGAGCGTGCTCGAAGGGCCCGGGAGAGCGAATAAAGCGGAAAAGTCGCTTTGGAGCGTGCTCGAAGGGCCCGGGAGAGCGAGAAAAGCGGAAAAGCCGCTTTGGAGCGTGCTCGAAGGGCCCGGGAGAGCGAGTAAAGCGGAGAAGCCGCTTAGGAGCGTGCTCGAGGGGCCCGGGAGAGCGAGAAAAGCGGAAAAGCCGCTTTGGAGCGTGACCGAAGGGCCCGGGAGAGCGAGAAAAGCGGAAAAGCCGCTTTGGAGCGTGCTCGAAGGGCCCGGGAGAGCGAGTAAAGCGGAAAAGCCGCTTTGGAGCGTGCTCGAAGGGCCCTGGAGAGCGAGTAAAGCGGAAAAGCCGCTTTGGAGCGTGCTCGAGGGGTCCTGGAGAGCGAGAAAAGCGGAAAAGCCGCTTTGGAGCGTGACCGAAGGGCCCGGGAGAGCGAGAAAAGCGGAAAAGCCGCTTTGCCGGCTACAGCACCTTCGCCTCCGTGCGCAGCAGGTGCACGAGCTGCGCCGCCTGCGCCTGCGGGTCGCCCGCAAGCCGCTTGCCGGCCCCACGGGCGGAGGGCAGCGCGAGGCTGAGCCGCTCGGTTCGGGCTGCGACGGCCTCCACCGTCAGCCCAAGGTCTTGCAGCGAAAGCCGGTGAAACGGCTTTTTCTTCGCTTTCATAATGCCGGGCAGCGACGGGTACCGCGGCTCGTTCAGGCCCTGCTGCGCGGTGAACACCGCTGGCAGCGTGACCTCCAGCGTCTCCGCATCGCCCTCGGCGTCGCGGAGCACGACGGCGACCCCCGCCGCCGAGTCGATGTCGAGCTGCGTGATCGAGGAGACGTGCGGGAGGCCGAGCAGCCCCGCGACTCGGATCGCCGTCTGCCCGGCGCCTTGGTCGACGGAAAATAAGCCGCCGAGGATCACGTCCGCCTTCGGCAGCCGGCCAAGGGCGGCGGCGATCATCAGCGAGATGCCGCGGCTGTCCGTCAGCGTGCCTTCGCCGCTGATCAGCACCGCCTCGTCGGCGCCCATGGCCAGTGCCGTGCGAAGCGCCTCGGCGGCGCGCTCGGGGCCGACGCTGACGACGGTTACGGTGCCGCCGTGGCGCTCTTTTTGCCGGATCGCCTCTTCCACCGCATACTCATCATACGGGTTAATGATAAATTTGACGCCGTCCTCCGACACTTGCCCGCCGTGTACAGCGACTTTTTCCTCGGTATCGAACGTTTGCTTCAGCAGGACCACGATGTGCATACCACTCGCTCCTTTCCTTAATGCCCACTACTACAAGTCTATTGGAAACCGTCCATGAAAAATGACTCGGAATTTGAGACAGTCATGGACTGCGAATTTCGCTCATAAGTATAAAAGTACATACCAAATGTAAACGCTTTCGGACAAACCTTCCCTTTCCGTCGGTACTGTTGCTTCACACAAGTGATGAGTTCAGAGGTGAGCAGAGCCAGGGCAGCGCAGCAGAGAGCAGCACTTCAGCTTCAGCGAAAGGACGGAGGCGCGGATGTGGCTAAAGGTGAACTTCCTTTTATTTTTAGTGACGCTTGGGTGCGGCGTGTATTGGTTTGCACAGGCGGTGGCGAGACGATGGCTGTACATCCGGCTCGGTCAGCCGAACGATCCCGTCGACGAGGGGGCACGAAGGCAGGGGCTTTCCGACTTTATGAAGCAGGTTTTCGGCCATCGAAAGCTGATGAAGGACCGGCGAAGCGGCTGGATGCATGGGGTTATTTTTTACGGCTTTATTGTGCTGCAGTTCGGCGCGCTAGACGTTATTTACAAAGGACTTTCGGGAGGCGGGACGTTTCCGCTATTCCGGTTTCAAGCGTTCAGCTTGATGCAAGAGCTGACGGTGGCGCTGGTGCTTCTGGCGATGCTGTATGCCGCGTTTCGGCGGTATGTGGAGCAGCTGCCTCGGCTGAAGCGGGGCTGGAAGCCTAGTTTAGTGGTGTTTTTTATCTTCTTTTTGATGCTGTCGGTGCTGCTCTCGCTCACCTTCGACCGCGTCGTGCAAGGGCTGGCGCCGTCGGGATACGCTCCGATTTCGTCGTTTTTGGCCGCCGGGTTTCAGGGCCTGTCGGGGGAAGCGGCGCTGGTGCTATTTTACGTGTGCTGGTGGATGCATTTGCTTATTCTTCTAGCCTTCCTCGTGTACGTTCCCCAGTCGAAGCATTTTCACATCATTTCGGCACCGGTCAATTTGTGGCTGAAGCGGGGAGGCGGCAAGACCCATCCTTTAAAAGCCTTGGATCTGGAAGAGGAGGATACGGAGACGTTCGGTGTCGGCCGGATCGAGGATTTTTCACAAAAGCAGATGCTGGACTTTTACGCCTGCGTGGAATGCGGACGCTGCACGAATGTGTGCCCCGCCTCGAATACGGGGAAGGTGCTGTCGCCGATGCATTTGATCACGAAGCTGAGGGACCATTTGACCGAAAAAGGAGCGGCCGTCACCTCCAAATCGCCTTGGGTGCCTGCGTTCGCCTTTACCGATCATGAACAGGTGCGAGCACATCGTATGGTTGAGGGCATGGAGTGGACCGAAGTACAAGGTTCTTTGATTACGGATATCCGGCCAACGGTGGGGTGGCAGCAGGCCTCCTGGCAAACCCAAACGGAAACGCGCCCCGAGGAGCTCGAGCTGATCGGCGATGTAATGACGGAGGGTGAAATTTGGGCTTGCACGACGTGCCGCAACTGCGAGGATCAATGTCCGGTCGGCAACGAGCACGTGGATAAAATTATCGACCTACGGCGGCATCTCGTGCTGATGCAGGGCAGTGTACCGACGGACGGCCAGCGGGCGATGCAAAATATCGAGCGGCAGAGCAATCCTTGGGGGTTGAACCGGAACGACCGGGCGAACTGGCGCAGCGATTTGGAGGCTCTGGGGATCAACGTGCCCACAGTGAAGGAGAATCCGAAGTTTGACTATTTGCTGTTTGTCGGCTCGATGGGCTCCTACGATCTGCGAAGCCGTAAAATCACGGTCGCGCTAGTGAGGCTGCTTCGGGAAGCTGGCGTCAATTTTGCCATTTTGGGCACCGAGGAAAAAAATTCAGGGGATACCCCGCGCCGAATGGGCAATGAATTTTTGTTTCAGCAGCTGTGCCAGGAGAACATCGAGACGTTTCAAAGATATCGCGTCCGACGCATTGTGACCGCCTGCCCGCATACGTACAATACGCTGAAAAATGAGTATCCGGATTTCGGCCTGAAGGGCGTGGAGGTGCTGCATCATACCGAGCTGCTTGCGAAGCTGCTTGCGGAAGGAAGACTGAAGCCGGAGGCTCGCGTGCGGGAGCGGATCACGTACCACGATTCCTGTTATTTGGGCCGGTACAACGGGGTGTATGAGCAGCCCCGGGATATTTTGCGGGCCATTCCGGGCGTGGAGCTGGTGGAGATGGAGCGCTCCCGCGAAAATGGCATGTGCTGCGGCGCTGGCGGCGGCATGATGTGGATGGAGGAGGCCGGCGGCAAGCGGGTGAACCAAGCGCGTACCGAGCAGGCGCTGCTGACGAAGCCGACGGTCATTTCGAGCGCGTGCCCGTACTGCCTGACGATGATGGAGGACGGGACGAAGCTGAAAAACGTCGAGGATCGCGTTCAAGCGAAGGATGTTGCCGAGCTGCTGGCTCGGTCAGTGTTTGGGGAGGCGTAGGGTGAGTGTTTGAAAAAGAAACTAGGAGCTTTTGGAAGCTGGAGGTGCAAACCAATGAGCATAAGCAAACCTATCCGCAAGGCGGCGGTCATCGGTTCGGGTGTCATGGGCTCGGGGATTGCCGCGCATTTGGCCAATTGCGGGATCGAATGCCTGCTGCTGGATCTGGTGCCGAAGCAGCTAACGGTGGAGGAGACGGCCAAGGGGCTGACGCTGGAGCATCCGGCGGTGCGCAACAGGCTGGCTGCCGGTGCCATTGCAAGGCTGGCGAAGCAGAAGCCGGCGCCGCTCTATGACGATAGCTTTGCGAAGCGGATCACGCCGGGCAATATTAGCGATCATTTGGCGCAGATTGCCGGGGTCGACTGGGTGATCGAGGTCATCGTCGAAAACCAGCAGGCCAAACAGGACCTGCTCGCCCAAATCGAGCTCCATTGGAAGCCGGGAACGTTCGTTACTACGAACACCTCAGGCATTTCGGTGAATGCGATGTCGGCGGGGTGCGGGGAGGCGTTCCGGCGTCATTTTCTGGGCACGCATTTCTTCAACCCGGCCCGCTATATGAAGCTGCTGGAGTTCATTCCTGGCGAGCATACGGACCCGGAGGTGGTGGCGGGGCTGAAGCAGTTTTGCGAAACGCGTCTGGGCAAAACGGTGGTGATCGCCAAGGATACGCCGAATTTTATCGCCAACCGGATCGGCACGTACGGGCTGCTCGTCACGCTGCAGGAGATGGTAGACAACGGCTTCCGCATCGAAGAGGTAGACGCCGTCACCGGGCCTGCCATGGGGCGGCCGAAAAGCGCGACCTTCCGCACGCTCGATCTCGTCGGTCTGGATACATTCATGCATGTGGCGAATAACGTGTTTACGAATGTGAGCGATCCGCAAGAAAAAGCGGTGTTTGACGTCCCGAACGTGCTGAAAACGATGGTCGAGCGCGGCTGGCTCGGGGAAAAAGCGGGGCAGGGCTTCTATTTGAAGCAAAAGGGAGCGGACGGGGGCAGTGTCATTTTGTCGCTGGATTTGGCGGCGATGGCATATGTTCCTCAACGTAAGGTGGCGTCGGTATCACTGGATGCAGCCAAACGCGCCAAAGGTGCGGGGGCACGCACGAAAGCGCTGATCGAAGCGGGGGATAAGTACTCCCTGCTCGCGTGGAACATTTTGAAAAAGGTGCTGCTCTACTCGGCTGACAAGGTGGGGGAAATTGCAGGCTCGATCCATGAGATCGACGAGGCGATGAAGTGGGGCTTTAACTGGGAGCTCGGGCCTTTCGAAACCTGGGACGCGATCGGGCTGGCGAAGTCGGTGGAGCGGATGGAGGCGGAGGGCGATTCCGTGCCGGCTTGGGTGAAGGCGTGGATTGCCGAGGGGCATGCGGCGTTTTATGAGAAGCGGGATGGCGGGCGGTTTTTCGTGCACGACGGGCAGCTTCGCAAGCTGGAGATGCCGCCGGAGGCGATTTCGCTTCGTGAGCTGAAGGAGCAGGGCCGGGTGGTGCGGTCCAACAGCGGCGCGAGCTTGATCGATCTGGGCGACGGGGTCGCGTGCCTGGAGTTCCATTCGCCGAACAATGCGATTGGCGCGGATATTTTGCATATGATCCGGCAGAGTACGGAGGCGGTGCGGGACGGTTTTGACGGGCTGGTGATTGCAAATCAGGGCAAAAATTTTTGCGTCGGCGCGAACCTCGTGATGCTGCTGATGGAGGCGCAGGACGGAGAGTGGGATGAAATTGACGGGATTATCCGGCTGTTTCAAAGCACGATGTACCGCTTGAAGCGGTTCGAGAAGCCGGTAGTGGCGGCGCCCCACCGCATGACGCTGGGCGGGGGCGTGGAGGCGTGCATGCCGGCGGATCAAGTGATCGCTTCCGCGGAGACCTATTACGGGCTCGTCGAGGTCGGCGTGGGCCTGATCCCCGCAGGGGGCGGCTGCAAGGAGCTGGCGCTTAGAGCGAGTCTTAGCGCGACGCATCCGGAAGCGGATATTCAGCCGTATGTGAACCGCGCTTTCGAGACGATCGGCCTCGCGAAGGTGTCAACCAGTGGGCATGACGCGATCCGGATGGGGCTGATGCGGCCCGGCGACCGGGTCGTGACGAATCCGGATCATCAGATCTATGAGGCGAAGCAGGCGGTTTTACGCTTGGTGCAAGCGGGCTACGAGCCGGAGCGCGAGGAGAAGTTCCGCGTGGCGGGCGCCGACGGCAAATCGGTGCTGCTCACCGGCGCGCAGGCGATGCGCCACGGCGGCTACATCAGTGAGCACGATCTGAAGATCGCGGCGAAGCTTGCGCATGTGCTCGCTGGCGGCGATGTCCCGGCGGGGACGCTGGTGACCGAGCAATATTTGCTCGAGCTGGAGCGTGAGGCGTTCCTCAGCCTCTGCGGCGAGCCAAAGACGCAGCAGCGGATGCAGCACATGCTGACGAAGGGCAAGGCGCTGCGGAATTAGGCGGTTGCCGTGAGGGTGCTGGCGAGGGAGTAAAGCGGGATTGCCGCTTTGGAGCGTGCCCGAGGGCCTGGGCGAGAGAGTAAAGCGGGATATCCGCTTTGGAGCGTGCCCGAAGGGCCCGGGAGGGTGAGTAAAGCGGCATATCCGCTTTGGAGTGTGCCCGAAGGGCCCGGGGCGAGTGCGTAAAGCGGGATTGCCGCTTTGGAGCGTGCCCGAGGGACTGGGCGAGTGCGTAAAGCGGGATTGCCGCTTTGGAGTGTGCCCGAAGGGCCCGGGCGAGCGTGTAAAGCGGAATATCCGCTTTGGAGTGTGCCCGAAGGGCCCGGGGCGAGTGAGTAAAGCGGGATTGCCGCTTTGGAGTGTACCCGCTGGCCCAAGGAGAGCGAGTAAAGAAATGTGAGGTGAAACCATATGAGTACAAATCCCAGAGATCCGGTAATCGTGTCGATCGTGCGGACGGCGGTGGGTAAGGCGAAGCGGGGCAGCCTTGCACAGACGCGGGCCGAGGATCTCGGCAAAGCAGTGCTGCAGGCGGCCGTCGATCGGGTGCAAGGACTGCGCAAGGAAGAGGTCGAGGACATCATCATCGGCTGCGCGATGCCGGAGGGGGAGCAGGGGCTCAACTTCGCGCGCATCATGTCGCTATACGCGGGGTTTCCGGTGACGGTGCCGGCGCTGACGGTCAACCGGTTTTGCTCGTCGGGGCTGCAGACGATCGCCATGGCAGCGGAGCGCATACGGCTTGGCGATGCGGATGTGATTATCGCCGGGGGCGTAGAGAGTATGAGCCACGTACCGATGGCCGGCTTCAAGCCGGCGCCCCACCCGTACCTGGCGGAGCATATGCCGCAGGTGTACATGGGCATGGGGCACACGGCGGAGCTGGTAGCGGAGCGCTTCGGCGTCTCGCGCGAGGCGCAGGATCAGTTCGCCGTCAGCTCGCACCGTAAGGCGGCGGAGGCGCTCCGGCAGGGACGGTTCAAGGAGGAGATCGTCCCCTTGACCGTCGCGATGGCGCAGTTTGACGAGCAGCACAGCAAGGTGACGAAGCGCGAGTTCGTCTTCGACACGGATGAAGGCGTACGAGCGGATACAACGGAGCAGGCGCTGAGCCGGCTGCAGCCGGCCTTCAAGCTCGGCGGCACGGTGACGGCGGGCAATGCCTCGCAGATGAGCGATGGAGCGGCGGCGGCGGTCGTCATGAGCCGGGAAAAAGCGGACGCGCTCGGCCTCACGCCGTTGGCCACGTTCCGCGCCTTTGCGCTGGCGGGCGTCGAGCCGGAAATTATGGGCGTCGGCCCGGTGGAGGCCATCCCGAAAGCGCTTCGCAGAGCTGGCCTCACGCTGGACGACATTCAGCTCTTTGAGCTGAACGAGGCGTTCGCATCCCAGTGCCTGCACGTCGTGCGCGCGCTGGAGATCGACGAAACAAAGGTCAATGTCAACGGCGGCGCCATTGCGCTCGGCCACCCGCTCGGCTGCACGGGAGCGAAGCTCGCTACTACGCTGATCCATGAGCTGCGCCGCAGAGGCGGTGGATACGGCGTCGTGTCGATGTGTATCGGCGGCGGAATGGGGGCAGCGGGCGTATTCGAGGTTCATAGCTAACATTGCTTACATTCGATGTAACGAGCATAACCAATAGCTGCCTTCCGAGCGCCTAATGTTGTTCAAAATCGGGGAGTGCAGCCAATAGTTGCTTCAAAAGCAGCTAGTACATGAAGCGTGCTTCAAATCCGTCCATCAGCACGCTTTTGCACCCGCAGCCAAGCCATCGTCAACGAAGAAGGGAGAGGATCGGGATGAGCCGCATCACAGGCGGAAGCTTCATCATAGAGGAGATCGACTGTCAGCAGGTGTTCACACCGGAGGATTTCACCGAGGAGCAGCGGATGATCGCTCAGACGACCGTCGATTTTGTTACCGGGGAGGTCGCTCCGCACGATGAAGCCATCGAAAAGCTAAACTACGAGCTGACGGTCGAGCTGCTCCACAAGGCTGGAGAGCTGGGCCTGCTCGGCGCGGATGTGCCGGAGGCGTATGGGGGCCTCGGCCTCGACAAAATCAGTTCGACGCTCATCGGCGAGAAGCTGTCGAAGGCGTCATCGTTCGCGCTCACTATCGGCGCGCATGTTGGCATCGGCACGCTGCCGATCGTCTACTTCGGCTCCGAGGAGCAGAAGCGGCGCTACCTGCCTAGGCTGGCGACCGGCGAGCTTATCGCCGCCTACTGCCTGACGGAGCCGTCCTCCGGGTCGGATGCGCTGGGCGCCAAAACGACCGCACGGCTGACGGAGGATGGGCAGCATTATATTTTGAACGGGGCAAAGCAGTTTATTACGAATGCGGGGTTTGCTGACGTATTTATCGTGTATGCAAAAGTAAACGGCACCGACTTCAGTACCTTCATTGTCGAGCGAACGATGGAGGGCGTGAGCGTCGGCCCCGAGGAGAAAAAAATGGGCATCAAGGGCTCCTCGACCCGCCCCCTCATTCTCGAGGATGTGAAGGTGCCCGTCGGAAACCTCCTTTGGGAAGCGGGCAAAGGCCATCTGATCGCCTTCAACATCCTGAACATCGGCCGTTACAAGCTGGCGGCGGGCTGCCTCGGGGCCTCCAAGGATGCCATAGAGCTGGCCTCGGAATATGCCAATACAAGAAAGCAGTTCGGGCGCCCCATCTCGTCGTTTCCGCTCATCGGCCGCAAGCTCGCGGACATGAATATCCGCACCTTCGTGCTGGAGAGTATGGTGTACCGTACGGGGGGGCTATTTGAAGACGGCCTGAGCGGCTTGGATCATACCGGTCCGCAGATCGGCGTCCAATCGGCCAAAGCGATCGCGGAATTTGCCATTGAATGCTCAATCAACAAGGTGTTTGGCTCGGAAACACTCAGCTTCGCGGTCGATGAGGGCGTTCAAATTCACGGCGGCTACGGCTTCATCCAAGAGTACAAAATCGAGCGCATGTACCGTGATTCGCGGATCAACCGGATTTTTGAGGGGACCAATGAAATCAACCGGCTGCTCATTCCCGGCACGCTGTTCAAACGGGCGCTCAAAGGCGAGCTGCCGCTCATGCAAAAGGCGGTGGCGCTGCAATCGGAGCTGATGGAGCTGATGCCGGCGGGGCAAACGTTCGACGGACCGCTGGAGCAGGAGGCGCATCTCCTCGCCATGACCAAAAAAATATTTCTCATGGTCGGGGCGCAGGCGGTTCAAAGCTACCAGATGGCGCTGGAGCAGGAACAAGAAATTCTCGCCATCCTGGCCGATCTGATGATTGCCGTGTATGCCATGGAAAGCGCGCTGCTCCGCACGCAAAAGCTCCTCGCCGCCGTCGGGGAAGCGAAGGCGCTTAACGCCATACAGATGACAACAGCATACATCCATGACACGTTTACCAGTGTGGAGGCGTGGGCCAAAGAGGCGCTGTGCGCGATGGAGACCGGCGATGTGCTGCGCACCCAGCTCTCGATTCTCAAAAAGCTGACGCGAACCGTCCCCGTCGACCGCATCGCCCTCAAAAAAACGATCGCCGCCCGAGTCATCGAAGCTGAGAAGTACGTCGTTTAGCGCCTGCTAGCTGTGCATCCTACAACAGGAGAATCGGGGTGGTCGTGATGGCCGATAAACCGTGGATCAAGCATTATCCCAGTGAGGTACCGCTGACCTATGATTACCCGAAACGGAATTTGGCCCATTTGTTAACGGATTCTGCCGCAGCTTACCCGAACCAGCTGGCTATCGATTTTTTAGGGAAAAAAATGACCTACCAGCAGCTCCACGAATCGTCCTGCCGCTTTGCCCAGGCCCTGAAGCATCTGGGGGTGAGTAAAGGGGACCGCGTCGCCATTATGCTTCCGAACTGCCCGCAGACGGTGATCGCATATTTCAGTATCCTGATGATCGGAGGGATTGTCGTGATGACGAACCCGCTCTACACGCCTCGCGAGCTCGAGCACCAGCTGAAGGATGCCGGGGTGAAGGTGATGGTGACGCTGGATTTGCTTTTTGAGCGCGTCTCCAAGGTGGTTCAGCCGACCGGCATTCGCCAGCTGATCGTCACTTCGATAAAGGATTACCTGCCGTTTCCGTCCAATCTTTTGTACCCGCTGAAAGCGAAAAGGGATGGCGTGAAGCGTGACGTGGTGTATGGCGACGGCGTGTATGCCTTTACCAAGCTGCTTAGCCGGTTTGAGCCTGTTCCTTGTCTGGAGGAGGTCGATGCGGAGCGGGATTTGGCGGCGATTCAATATACGGGCGGGACGACTGGGGTTGCCAAAGGGGTCATGCTGACCCACTATAACCTCGTGGCCAATACGATTCAAAACCGGCTTTGGAGCTACCGCTTGAAGCAGGCGGGGGAGGTGTACTTGGTTGCGCTTCCGTTTTTCCACGTGTTTGGGCTGACGGTGCTGCTCAATCAAGGGGTGTATTTGGCGTCGAAGCTGGTGCTCCTTCCGCGGTTCGAGATCGGGCAGCTGCTGGAAACCATTCGCCGGACGAAGCCAACGATGTTCCCCGGCGCACCGACGATGTACATCGCGATGATTCATCATCCGGAGATCGATGAGTACGATTTGTCTTCCCTAAAGGTATGCGTCAGCGGTGCGGCTCCCCTGCCTCTGGAGGTGCAGCAGCGATTTGAAGCCCTGTCGGGCAGCCGGCTCATCGAAGGCTATGGGCTGACGGAAGCGTCGCCGGTTACGCATGTCAACAACATTTGGGAGCTGCGCAAAAGCAGCTCGATCGGCATTCCCTATCCGGACACTGACGCGCGTGTGGTGGATGCGGAGACGGGGGAGGAGTTGCCTGTCGGCGAGGTCGGGGAGCTGACGGTGCGCGGCCCGCAGGTGATGATGGGCTACTGGAACCGGCCCGAGGAGACGGCTAAGACGGTGAAGGACGGATGGCTGTAT
The DNA here is from genome assembly GCF_007786445.1 of Paenibacillus cremeus. GTDB lineage: Bacteria > Bacillota > Bacilli > Paenibacillales > NBRC-103111 > Paenibacillus_G > Paenibacillus_G cremeus. Next base: position 359,923 of record NZ_VNJI01000001.1, read on the forward strand.
ACGGGTGATATGGCGCGGATGGATGAGGACGGTTTTTTTTACATTGTGGATCGGCGCAAGGATTTAATCATTGCAGGAGGGTACAATATTTATCCGCGTGAGGTGGAGGAGGTGCTGTTCGAGCATCCGGAGGTGGAGGAGGCCGCCGTGGCCGGAGTGAAGGATGCATACCGGGGGGAAACCGTGAAGGCGTACATCGTGCTGAAAAAAGACAGCGACGCCGATAGCGAGGAGCTGGGGCAATGGTGCCGGGAGCGATTGGCGGCTTATAAGGTGCCCCGGATTTACGAGTTCCGAGACAGCCTGCCGAAGTCGATGGTGGGCAAGGTGCTTCGGCGGAAGCTGCTGGAGGAGGAGGCGGAGCGGGCGAAGGAGGATGCGCCGGATTCGTCTTGATTTGGAGAACAGGAGTAGCTCAAGGATCGCGCATCATCGATCAAGTACCTAGCGAGGCGAGGTGAGTATGATGAGCATACGTGACGAATTTGAGCATATTATCGCTCGAATGAACGCCAATCCGGATCCGATCCGATCGCTGCAGGCGGTTTATCAGTTTAAGCTGGGGGAGGGCCAGTTTTTGCAGGTGAAGTTCCATTCCGGGCAGGTGGAGCTGTTCGACGGGACGCCTCTGAGGGCGGAGTGCCGCATTATTCTTAGTGAGCAAACGCTGCGGAAGCTGATCAACGATCAGCTGAATGCGGTCGCGGCCTATATGTCGGGGGCGCTGAAGGTGGAGGGGAAGCTGAGCCTGGCGTTCAAGCTGTCGGAGGTGCTGAAGGCTTATATTTGATTACAGGTGCAGCCTGCTTCTTGTACGTTGAGAGGCGGGCTTGTTTGCATTAGGGGCTGTCCGGGAATCGGCGGGATCGAGTTCGCTGAGGAACGGCCTTTTTGTCGTGGGTATGAGGGGGACGAGCTATTAAAAATCCTTATTGACAGCGCTTACAAATGGCGTATAATAATGGTATTAAAGGTCAGAAAAGGGTTAGAAAGTGTGAGTCATCAGCTCCCCGCATTGACTTTACTAGGAGGTGAGGCATCTAGCGAAACGTTTGCGCCAGTGCTGCAGGAAGCTAGGCTAATGCGGTGCTGCATCATTTTTCAACGGATTTGAGAAATGCTGCCTACTCACTATGGATATGTCGAAGGGAGATTTGTAATGAAAAAGACCATCGCCGTACTATGCACCCTCGTTTGCTCGCTGCTCGTTTTGCTTCAAACTGCGTTTGCTACCAGCGCCACCGTGGCGACGAGCGAGGATTATCGCGCCCTGGGCTATCCGGATGGACGGAAGCTCGTGCGGGATTCCGCCGGCAACGAATATATGGCCTACCGTAAAAAAGACAGCGTCAGCGGTCTATACCAAGTCTACGTCTCTAAATCGACCAACGGCGGCACGACCTGGGCGGACACGAACGGCGGCAAGCCGATCAGCACCGTGACGGGCGGAGACCATCAGCGGGTGCCTTCGATTGCCATCGATTCGCACAATACGCTGCATGTCGTCTGGTACGGAACCGACAGTACCTATAACGGCACCGACGAGCGTCAGATCAAGTACAGCAACTCGACGGACGGCGGCGCAACGTGGACGGCGTGGAGAAACATCGCCCCAGTCTCCGGCTACTCCGGTCAAGTGTACTGGGAGGAGCATCCGGTCATTTATATCGATGGCACAGACAATATTTACATCGTGTGGGAGGGGCAGGACAGCACCTACTCCACGAACCAGCAGACGAAATTCATCAAGTCGACGGACGGCGGCGCCACCTTCACCGCCTGGAAAAACGTCTATGCTGGAGGTACTGCAACGAACCAGTCTAGGCCAACGATTGTCGTGGATTCCACGGGCAAAATTTTCGTCATCGCCTATGGCAACTACAGCGGCACGCAAAATATCATCGTCTCGACGTCCACGGACGGCGGCAGCACGTTCAGCAACTGGTCGGCGGTCAGTGCATCGACGTTCGAGCAGCGCCATCCAAGCGCAGCGATCGATTCCGGCGATAAAATCCATCTCGTTTGGCGCGAAGCCGATTCCTCCGGCAAAACGGTGATCCGCTACTCGAAGTACATCAGCGGCGCCTTCTCCGCTCCGGTGTCGATCTCGCCATCGGCGGGGTACTATCAGTTTTTCCCGAGTATCTCCAACTACAGCGGCAACCAGTATGTCGTGTGGACGGAGACGACGGATGCGTCGGGCTACCCTTCGGAAAATCCGGCGACCGGCAAAGTCGTCTATGCCGTGAAGCTGAGCGGAACGACGACGTGGACCAAGTCGGATTTGACCACCTATGGCACCAACGCGTGGGCCAGCATTCGCTGGTCGTCGCACCGCATGAACGGCGGCACAGTGGATATCGTGTATTCCTCCGGCTCGGCCAGCCCTTACAGCTTGAAGTACATGACGCTGCCGTAAGGTTAGGTGGCGGTGTAAGAAGTCTCGCGGATTCGTCTGCGGTATTGATTCGGCGATTCGTCCATATGCGCGGAAAATTGCCTTGAAAAATAATGCACGGAAGCAAAGCCGAGCTTTTCAGCGATGTGCGTAACCGACAGGTTCGTCTCGCGGAGCTCGGTTTTTGCTTGCTCCAGCCGGCAGCGCATGAAGTACTGCTGGGGGCTGTCGCCGGTTTCTTTGCGAAACAGCTCGTACACGTATGCTTCGCTCAGGTTCAGGGTAGCCGCCCATTCGGCCGGTCGAAACACATCGGTTAGATGGGTTTGCATCCAAGTGATGATGGTGCGAATACGCGGATCGTTCGGCTCGAAAGGGTGAGCCAAGAAATGTACAAATCCGGTGAGGAACGCTTCGAACAGCGACCGCAGCCGGATGGGGGCGGTAGCCTCTACGGATTCGAACTCCCGGATGACAGAAAGGTAAGCGTCGAGCCATTCGGCTTGGGCGGGAACGACGATTTTGGCTGGAAAAACGAGCGTGGGAGGCGTTGTAAAACGAACCTTGTCCACGCTGAGCTCGGGATCGTAGGCTTCGAACCGGTACTCGTTGAGCCGTTTGTCGCCTTTGAGCTTGGGCGTTGTGCTCCAGAGCAAATCGACGTATACAGAGGCGTGAACCATTGGGTCCTGGCTGTCTGCGGCGAAGCTGTGCACCGTACCCGGCTCGATGTAGAACAGGTCGTGCGGCTCTGCCCGGTGCTCGCTTTGGCCGATCGTCAGCATGCCTCGTCCGCTTTTGATATAGATGAACGTATGCGCGTAGGGGAGTCGGGGGCCGATTTTGGCCCGGGGACGGAAGGGATACACATCCGCGCCCAGTACGCGGGATCGGATGTCGTGAAAAGCAATGTGCTGAATTTGCATGGGCATGTTTGGTGTAACTCCTCGCAGGAAACTATCCTTGAATCGTGCAAAAAGTATACCACAGGCTAAAGCCAGTTTCAGCCTCTTTTTGGTAAGATGGATCTTATGGAACAGGAGGAGAGGATGAACGACATGAGCACGCTGCAGTGGATCGAGCATTTGCCTGGGATTTGGAAGACGACGGCGGGATCGCCGCAAGGGTTGACACCGCTCAACTTGATGGGACGCGAGCCGAAAAAGGACGCGCTGGCACGGATGGGGGAGCGCGCGCTGCCAGAGGAGGCGGCACAGGCGCAGCTGGAGCAAAAACCGCGCAGTGCTGTGCTTAGCCTTCCGCTGTCTGCCGAGGAGAAGCTGTATGGCCTCGGGCTGCAGTTCATGAAGCTGAATCAGCGCGGGCGGACACGGTTTTTGCGTGTGAACAGCGATCCGAAGCAGGACACGGGGGAAAGCCATGCGCCGGTGCCGTTTGTCGTATCGGACAAGGGGTATGGGATTTTGATCGATACGTCGCGGATTGTGACGGCGCATTTGGGCTCCACCGTCCGGCTCGCCGAGACGAGAGAAGCGCAGGCGATCGACCGGAACAATCAGCGCAAGGAGTGGAAGGCGACGCTGGTGTCCGAGCGGATGGAGCTGGTGCTGCCGCCTGAAGGCGCGGAGGTGTATGTGATTGCGGGAGAGAATGCCCTCGAGGTCGTGCAGCGGTATAACCTGCTGTGCGGCGGCGGAGCGCTTCCCCCGCGCTGGGGGCTCGGCTTCTGGCACCGGGTGCCGACGCTGTTCACGGACCGCCAGGTAGTGGAGGAGGCGCTCGAATACCGCAAGCGCGAATTCCCCTGCGATGTGATTGGGCTGGAGCCGGGCTGGCACAGCAAAAGCTACCCTGTCACCTACGAATGGTACGAGGGGCGCTATCCTAATCCGACGGCGTTCATCGAGGAGCTGGAGCAAAACGGGTTTAAGGTGAATTTGTGGGAGCATCCGTACGTTTCGCCGGAGGCTGGGATCTATGAAGCCTTGCGTCCGTTGTCGGGCACGCACTCCGTGTGGGGCGGCTTGGCTCCGGATTATTCGCTCGAAGCTGCGCAGTCCGTTTACAAGGAGCAGCATCGGCGGGAGCATGTGGAGCTCGGAGTGTCGGGCTACAAGCTCGATGAGTGCGACGGCAGTGAATTGACGAACAACTCGTGGATGTTCCCGGCGCACGCCGAGTTTCCATCCGGCTATGATGGGGAGCAGATGCGGCAGCTGTACGGTCTAATGTTCCAAAAAATGACCGCTGAGCTGTACCAGGAAGCGGGCCGGCGCACTTATGGCTTGGTTCGTGCCTCCGGTGCGGGTGCATCCTCGCTGCCTTATGTGCTGTACTCGGATTTGTACGACCACAAGCAGTTTATTCGCGCGCTCTGCAACGCTTCGTTCAGCGGCCTCTTGTGGACGCCGGAGGTGCGCAAGGCCAAGGACGCTGAGGACTGGGTGCGCCGGATGCAGGCCGTGTGCTTCTCGCCGATGGCGATGCTCAATGCCTGGGGCGACGGCACGAAGCCGTGGAGCTTCCCCGAGGTGGAGCACATCGTGCGGCACTACATTCAGCTGCGCATGCGGCTGCTGCCGTATCTGTACAGCGCGTTTGCGCGGTACAGCCAAGACGGCACGCCGCCGTTTCGCGCGATGCCGCTGGTGAGCGATGGCGAGGGACGAGGCGGAGCTGGGGGTGTCGCTTCGGCTGCAGTGAAGGGCGAGGCGGTCGACACCGTCGACGCCGCGTACGGCGGCAGCAAGAAGCGGGAGTGGGACGACCAGTTCATGGTCGGCGATGATCTGCTCGTCGCGCCGCTGTTTGCGGGCGAGACGGAGCGGGACGTGTACCTGCCGCACGGCCGCTGGTACGGGTTGGAAAGCGGCGAAGCCTACGAAGGCGGAGGCGTCATTCGCGTCGCTCCAGGGCTGGAGCGGATTCCGGTGTTTGTGCGCGATGGAGCGATTCTGCCGCTGACGCCGTGGAGGCCGCACGCGCCGCGGGCTGGGGAGCAGATGCCGCTGGAGCTGTGCCATTTTGGCGAAGCGGCGGGAGCTTGCGAGCTGTACGATGACGATGGTGTCAGCTTTGCTTACGAGCGGGGCGAGTCCGTTTGGCGCAGCATCGAAGTGAAGCGTGCCGCCGGCGGAGCGTGGGAAGGGCACATCAGTGGGCATGAGGCCGCGTTCCCTTCGACCTTTAGCGAGGTGCGCTGGCATTTTGGCCTGAGGAAGCTGCCATAAAATTGTTGAAATCCCGCCTGACCTGTTTTTGGAGGTCGGCGGGATTTTTGTGTTGAAATCCGCGTTGCGGCGTGCGAAGCGAGGTGAAAGTGAGCAGCAGAGCGGAAAATCCGCGTTGCGGCGTGCGATGTGAGGTGAGAGCGAGCAGCAGAGCGGAAAATCCGCGTTGCGGCGTTCGATGTGAGGTGAAAGTGAGCAGCAGAGCGGAAAAACCGCATTACAGTGTGCGATGTAAGGTGAGAGCGAGCAGCAGAGCGGAAAATCCGCGTTGCGGCGTGCGATGTGAGGTGAGAGCGAACAGCAGAGTGGAAAATCCGCGTTGCGGCGTGCTAGGTGGAGCGCATGCATGCCATCGCAACTGCTTCTCCTGCACTCACCGGCTAATGCCGCGCCAATAAATGCGCCAAGCGGCAGCCAGACGCTCGTCGAAGGCATCGCGCCGATACAAATACGATTGTACGAAGCAGCCGTCCATCAGGTAAAAGTACGAGGTCAGCAGCTCCTTCACGCTCCAGCCGCGGACCTGTCCGGCGCTGAGCGCCGCTTCGAATACAGCGGTGAGCGGCTCCGACAGCTGCTGCTCCATCAGCAGAAAGCGTTCCTTCAGCCCGCTGGCGAGAAAGCGCGGCGGAAAGAGCAGCGCCCGCTTCAAGAACGCGGCTCGCTCTCCGCCAAGCTGGAGACCGCCACAATATTCCAGCAGGAGCCGACACAGGATTGCCTCCGTCGTGTCGCACTGCTGCTGGCACTGCTCCAGCACCTGCTGGATCGCCTGCGTGTGCTCGCGAAGCACGTCCTCGAAGGTGAACAGGAACAGCTCCTGCTTGCTTTGAAAATGAGCATACAGCGATGGGGTTTTTAGTCCGACGCGCTGGGCGATGTCCGATAAGGCGGTGCCATCATACCCGCTGCGTACAAACGCATGTAAGGCGGCCTGTTTAATCGCGGTCGTTGACATGGTCAGATCCCCCGCCCGCGGGCTTCAATGGCATCGAGCAGCTTACGAAAGAGGACGGGCAGCAAACGGGGAGGCGAAGTCTCTTGCTTCTTAACGCTTCGATTCGTAAGCATAGGATACCAGCACCTTTCGTATTGAGGGGAGTGGGGCGAGACGATAAAGTCATGTTTCCAATACTCGTCGCCCTATTTGTTAGATATTATAACATGAATGATGACAAAAAGGGAGTAATCAACAAAATTAATGTTAATTATCTTGACATGTAATCGGGAGGTCAGGTAAGATAATGACAACAAAGCTGCAACTGGTCAGCGTAGTAACACGATTCAGTTGTCAGCAAGCTGCAACTGAACGATGTCAGTTGTTTCAGCTTCATACAAGATGTCATCTAGGGTTCCGTAGCCTGTTTGCCCACAATTGCAGCTGGCTAGCTGGTCCAAGAGTTGACACACGGTGACGCGAGCGCCGTGCACACGGAGGGATAAAAACCCGGGAGGATATTTAGCGAAAGCGATATCTTTCCGGGTTTTTGTCGATTCCACAATTCGGGAGGGGTATCGGATGAGAAACGGAAGAAAAATCGGGTTGGTGCTTCTAAGCTTTCTGCTATTGATTGGAGTCCTTTTGGCTGGCTGCGGCGGCAGCAAAGAGACAAGTGCAACAAGCGGCGGAGCTCCGGTGAAGCTGGCGCTCAGTCCTTGGCCGGGCTGGTTCGTATGGTATCTGGTGAAGGAGAAGGGCTTTTTTGAGAAAAATGGAGTGAAGGTCGACCTCGTCTGGTTCCCGGTGTACAGCGATTCGCTCGCGGCCTTGTCGACGGGGAAGGTGGATGCCAACAGCCAGACACTGAGCGATACGCTGGCGCCGGTTAGCAAGGGGATTCCGCTCAAAGGCGTACTCGTCAATGACAATTCGGCAGGCGGAGACGGCATTGTCGTCAAGCCGGGCATCCAATCGCTCAGCGATTTGAAAGGGAAAAAAGTTGCTACCGAGCTGGGCACGGTCGATCATCTGCTGATGCTGACAGCGCTGAATAAGGCAGGGCTCAAGGAAAAGGATGTGAACTATGTGAACATGACGGTGAACGACGCGGGCCCAGCTTTTATCTCGGGCAATCTGGATGCCGCGGTGCTGTGGGAGCCGTTTTTGAGCAAATCGATCGAGGAAGGCAAAGGCAAGCTGCTTTTCTCCTCCAAAGAAACGCCGGGGCTCATTCCCGACCTGCTCGTCTTCCGTGAGGACTTTACCAAGAAGCGCCCGGACGATGTGAAGAAAATTTTGAATGCGTGGTTCGATGCGCTGGAGTATTGGAAAAACAATCCGGAGGAGTCGCTAGCCATCATGGCGAAAGCCGCAGAAACGCCGCTGGACGAATACAAGAAGGGTGTGGACAGCGTGAAAATCTTCAATCTCGACGATAACCTCGGCGCCTTCCGTAAGGGAGAGGACTTCACCTCGCTGCAGTTCACTGGACAAAAAACAGCTGAGTTCCTGAAAGGACTCGATATGCTTTCCTCAGTACCTAAGCTGGAGCCGATTTTGGACGGACATTTTATAGAAGAAGTGGCCAAGGAGCGTAAGGAGCGCAAGCAGTAAATCCGGCTTTAATCTATTGCCAGATGCACAATTGAAAGGGGGGCAAGTCATGAGCAAACGACGCAAAAGTATTTTCCAAATTCGCGGAAATCTAAGCAAGCGGGTATATTATTCAGGCGTCATCGGCATCTTTCTGTTTATTCTGCTCGTTTGGAGCGTGATGAGCTACGGACAACTGGTAGAGCGAACCTTTCTGCCGACACCGGACCAAGTGCTGCTGCAGTTCGGGCATCAGCTCTCCAGCGGGGATTTTTGGGGGCACATCGGCATCAGCATTTACCGGGTGGGAATGGGCTTCCTCCTGGCATGCATTTTGGGCATCCCGCTGGGCATTTTGGCTGGCACGTTCCGGTTCGCGGAAGCGGTGGTGGTGCCGCCGACGGAGTTCATCCGCTACATGCCGGCGACGGCCTTCGTTCCCTTAATTATGGTATGGGCGGGGATCGGTGAAACGGCGAAGGTGCTGGTCATTTTTGTCGGGTGCTTTTTCCAGCTGGTGTTGATGGTGGCGGATAATGCAAGGGCGGTGTCAAACGATCTGCTGCAGGTATCCTATACGATGGGCGCGAAGCGCTGGCAGGTGTTTGAAAAGGTGCTCGTTCCGGCCCTGCTGCCAGATCTCATGAATACGCTGCGGCTCGTGCTCGGCTGGGCGTGGACGTACCTCGTGGTCGCGGAGCTGGTAGCGGCGAATAACGGGCTTGGGTTTGCGATTATGAAGGCCCAGCGGTTTTTGAACACGGATATTATCTTCGTCGGCATTATCGTGATCGGCCTCCTGGGGCTCATAACGGATCGGATGTTTGCATACTGCCATAAGCGGTTTTTTCCATGGCTGGAAGGAGGACGATAAAATGGCGAAGCTAATCTCCAATTATTCGGATTATACGGATACCGAAGAGTCGGCCGGTCTGGGACCGATCAAAATCGAGGCGCAGTCGCTCTCCAAGGTGTACGAAATAGACGGGAAGCGCACCTTCCTGGCGCTCGACAATGTCTCCTTTGACATTCGGCAAAATGAATTCGTCAGCTTCGTCGGCCCATCCGGCTGCGGAAAATCGTCGCTCTTGCGCATCCTGGCGGGTCTCGAAGAATTCACCTCGGGGCAGCTGCACATCTCCGGCAAAGAAATCGAAGGCCCGGGCGCCGACCGCGGGATGGTGTTCCAATCCTACACGCTTTTCCCTTGGCTGACGGTGCGGGAGAACATCGAATTCGGACTTACGCTGAAAAATGTGCCGCTATTCGAGAAACGGCGGATCGCGGATCATTTTATGGAGCTGGTACAGCTGACGCGGTTTGCAAAATCGTATCCGAAGGAGCTGTCGGGCGGCATGAAGCAGCGGGTGGCCATCGCCAGGGCACTAGCGAACAACCCCGAGGTGCTTCTGATGGATGAGCCGTTCGGCGCGCTCGATCCGCAGACGAAAAGCTCGATGCAGGAGATGCTGCTGGACATTTACCGGAAGGAAAAAACGACGGTCGTCTTTATCACGCATGACATCGAGGAGGCCATCGTGCTGTCGGAGCGCATCTATGTGATGCAGGCCCACCCGGGGCGAATCGCCCAAGTGGTGCAGGTGCCGCGGAGTCTGCGCAGCCAACCGGGGGTACGGGACACGGAAGCGTTCATTCAATTGAAAAAACATATTCACGCCTTGATCGGCGGAGATTCGAACCATTAGTTAATCGCAGCGTTCCCGAGCTTCGGAAGTTCGGGGGCGTATTTTTTTGGCGGAAAAGTTGCCCTTGACAAAAATATTTTCGGATGTACAATTTAATTAATCATCTTTTTCCTGATGCAGCATATAACTGTTGATATAGTCGGCAGTTGATTTTTTTTACCATAAAAGTTTCCCTAGGGCAACAAAGTTAGCTTGACCCATAACCGTAATTATGAGGTGAGAAGCATGAAGAAAGAAGGTACTGCGATGGCTTTTGGTGCGGATGACGGATGGAGAAATAAACGGACGCAGCCTACGCTTCCGGAGGTTTATAGATCGCTGCAAATCCCTAAGAAAGGGTCGTGGTTCAAGAAGTTTCTTGCCTTTGCGGGTCCTGGCTATATGGTTGCTGTGGGCTACATGGATCCAGGAAACTGGGCTACGGATATCGCCGGTGGCTCGATGTTCGGGTATACGCTGCTGTCGGTCATTTTGCTGTCCAACCTGATGGCAATTTTGCTTCAGGCCTTGGCAGGAAAGCTCGGGATTGTCACCGGCCGAGACTTGGCGCAAGCTTGCCGCGATCATTACAGCAAGCCTGTAGCGATGGGGCTGTGGGTGCTGTGTGAGCTAGCGATCGCCGCCTGTGATTTGGCCGAGGTGATCGGGTCTGCGATTGCGCTGCAGCTGCTTTTCGGCATCCCACTGATCTACGGGGTCATCATAACGGCGCTCGATGTCCTGATCGTGCTGCTGCTGCAAAATAAAGGCTTCCGTTATATAGAAACGTTAGTTATCATTCTGATCGTCACGATCGGCGGCTGCTTCGCCACTGAAATTTTTCTTTCCAAGCCGGATGTCGGCGGGATTCTGAAAGGGTTTGTGCCCAGCAAGGAAATCGTCATCAACCCTACGATGCTGTATATTGCCATTGGGATTTTAGGAGCTACGGTGATGCCTCACAATCTGTATCTTCACTCGTCTGTAGTGCAAACCCGTCAGATTGAGCAAACCAGCTCAGGCAAGCGGCAGGCGATCAAATATGCGACATGGGATTCTACGATTGCATTGTTTTTCGCTCTATTTATTAACGCGGCGATCTTGATCATTTCCGCAGCGACGTTCCATAAGGCCGGAATGACTCAAGTAGCCGAAATTGGGGAAGCCTATGATCTGTTGACCCCACTGCTTGGAACGACGATCGGCAGTATTTTGTTCGGGGTGGCACTGCTCGCTTCGGGCCAAAACTCGACGCTGACCGGCACCTTGGCAGGCCAGATCGTGATGGAAGGCTTCTTGAATTTCCGCCTTGCGCCATGGCTGCGCCGCTTGATCACGCGGATGATTGCGATCATTCCCGCAGTTATTGTCACAGCGATCTCGGGAGAAAGCGGGACGACACAGCTGCTTATTTTGAGCCAGGTGATTTTATCGCTGCAGCTTTCGTTTGCGGTCATTCCACTGATTCAATTCACCAACGATAAGAGAAAAATGGGCGAGTTCGCCAATCCGCTCTGGCTGAAGGTGCTGGCTTGGATCGTAGCTACGGTTATTGTTGGCTTGAACGCTTACTTGTTATTCCAAACCTTTTTCGGATAAAAAGCTTCTACGCTTCTACTATATAAAGCCCCCTGGTGGGCTTTTTTGCTTTGTTGCAGTGCTACTCTAGAGCTGTGTAAGGAACAGACGAACGAGCAGTGGCTGGAGAACAAGGCTTACGGCCGGAGATCGACCTCGGAACGATGTGATCTTCTGCAGAATGCCTTGCAGCCGGGAACCATCCGCTATGGCTATAAGCTGACGGAGGCAGTGGCGCTGGAATGCGGTCAGCATGCGCTTCATTTTGAGAATGGCGAGCAGGAGACGGTGGATCTGGTGATTGGTGCCGATGGGGCCTTCTCCAAGCTTCGGCCGCTGATCAGCCGTTTGATGAGATGATGGTACAGGTGGAGCAGTAAAGGTGCAGGGGAAAGCCGCGATGATGGGACAGTCCCATCATCGCGGCTTTTATTTTTGTCCTGTCCCGTCGCCATCCGACATAGGATGGAATAGGTGTGAGTAGACAACCATTCCTTTTTTCGAGGTGGATGATGGGCGGATATAACGCATTGTGGGGGTTTTTGGCTTCGTCGGCAGGGCTGCTGATTGGGGGAACGGGGGCCGGGTGGGTCAAGGGACAAAAGGTGCCGCTGGTGTTCTCGCTTTGTGCGGGCATGATCATCGGCCTGGTGGTGCTGGACATTGTACCGGATAGCATCCGGCTGGGCGGATGGCCTCCTGCGGTGGCTGGGCTGCTGGTCGGAGTCTGGGTGTACAGCCAGCTGGAGCGATGGTCGAGACGGGTGATCGTCCTTACGCATGAACCGAAGCAGGAGGTATTCCTTTATTCGGGCGTCCTGATCGCACTAAGCATAGCGATTCATAATGTGCCGACGGGCATCGCACTGGGGGCCAACGCTTCCGAGGCGCTGGCGCGGCCGATGCTGCTGACGATCTTTTTTCATACGATTCCGGAGGGCATCGCGGTGTTCACGCCGCTCATCATGGCCGGCTACGGGCTGATGTCCTTGCTGGTGATTACGCTGGTCGTATCGTTGCCGATCGCCGTCGGAGCTCTGATTGGCGGATCGATCGGGCTCGGCAGCCCGTTGTTGCTCACGCTTGTCATCGCTCTGGCGATGGGGATGACGCTCGCGGTGGCGGTGAAGGAAATGCTGGGCAAAGCGGTGAAGGACTCCTCGCTTGGCTTTTGTGCGTATGGTGCGATAGCGGGGTTTGTACTGATGGCGACGTATTTGCAGCTGGTGAGTCATGGCGGGTGAGGGTGGAGTTGGCGGCATTGGCAAGCCTATGCGATGGGAAGGGTAAAGGGAGGTCTTTTCGTATGATTATTTTCCTATAATTTCCGGGGGGAAACTGATATGATAAACGTATCGTTTTTGAAAGAGGTGCGCGTGGTTGATTTTGTTGTTAAAGCCGGACTTTATCGTCTTTTTAGTTTTGTTATTTCTACTAATCTATTTCTTTGTCACCGTGACGATCACGAGCTTGCATAAGGTGTATTTGTTTTTTCATTTTTGCATGATGCAGTGGTCGCTGTTGCAATTTCTAATCTCTACCGTGAACAGCAGAGAGCTGCAGCTTTTCTTCTTAAAGGCGGCCTTTGTCGATTTGTCGATGGTGGCTATCGGGTGGCTTGCGTTTACCATTTTTTTAACGGGTCATTCGGCTTTTTTGCGGAGCAGAGCGTCGCTGCTGATTTATATCCCGGTACTGCTCGCCGCTATCGGAATTATGCTTAACCCGCACGGCCTGTTCGCGTTGCCTTCACCCACCGATGTCTCAAGAAGAATCTATGGGCCGATTTTTTGGATGACGGTCGTCTTTCTGTTCGGTTATATCGCCGCCTCCGTTATGATCATCTCCCGCGCTCTGAAGTCGGACCTGACCTCCCGCAGTAAAAAAGCGATTAAGCAAGTGCTCTATGGCATTTCCATCCTGTCCTTGCTTGCATTACTCGACATTTTGCTCAATGTGGTCTTTTCGGCCTGGCTGCCGATCATCCCGGGCTTGACTTCGCTCGGTATTTTCATGTCGGTCACGCTCTTCGTCATTTCTCTCCATCGCGATAAAGTGCTGGACATTGCTATCATCGCGCATAAAGATATTGTCAATATGATCCAGCAGGGGATTATGGTGCTGGATGAGAACGAAATCATAATGGATATGAACAAATCGCTGCGCTCGCAGGTGGGGCTGAAAATCAGCGATCGCTTCGATATGCATGCTTTTCTGTCGAGGGCCTACGTGGCCGAAGGACTGGATTCGTTTCTTGAGCACTACCAGAGGTATCCAATGACGAAAGGGAAGCTTGAATTCGTATATGATCCGCTCAAGCAGCACTGCATGACGATTCACGTATCGCCGGTTATCGTTCATGGAGAGAGGATTGGGCGGATTGTCACCTTTGAGGATGTGAGCGAAATCTACCACTTGCTTGAAAAGTCGAGTCTGCAAAATCAGGCTTTGCGCGAACAAAACAAGTCGCTGACGCGAATCCGGGACGAGCTCTCGCAAACCAACGCCAAGCTGGAGCAGCTGGCCGTAATTGACAGCCTGACAGGCTGCTACAATCGGCACTATCTGACCCAGCGGCTGGAGCACGAGGTGCTGAAGAACCAGAGCCAGCGGATTCCGTTCGCTCTGCTTTTGCTGGACATTGACCGGTTTAAGGTCGTCAACGACCAATACGGGCATTTGGTGGGAGATGCCGTAATCTGCAGTACGGTGAACGTGATCCTGCAGGCGCTTCTGCCCCAAGACATTGTGGCTCGTTATGGCGGAGAGGAGCTGCTGATTTATTTGCCCCAAGCGGATGAGGGCGATGCCGACGTATTGGCGGAGCGATTGAGGTCGTCGATCGAGGCCAATGAAATCGAGGTCGGAGAGGATGGTGCAACCCTGTCCGTGACGGTAAGCATGGGGATGCTATCGATCGAGCCATCCGGCGAGATGCCGGCTCTATACTTAAAAGATCTGCTCGCGGCTGCAACGAGGCGCTCTATCAAGCGAAACGGGCGGGGCGCAATCGGATTGTCAGCCGAAGGGCACGACCCGGCGAGGCGACCGTGATTGGCATCGCCGAGAGATAGCACAAATTGTTATAGTATAAGCGAAAATAAAAGCAAAGAAGCGGGCACAAGTTACGCTTCTTTTTTTGGTCTAAAAGGCCAATAAATGAAAAATAAAATTACCTTTATATTAAAGAAAAAGGAAAATTTAGGAGGTAAAACTCAAAACTTGTAGAATATGTCAGTATATTAACTTTCTTTTTCGAATGGAGAAAGTAAGACAATAAGTTGGGAAGTGAGGTCTGAATTGAAGAAAAGAGAGCACAGAAATGGAAGTCAGCAGTTAATTAAGGAAATAAATCAAGTGTTGATTTTCAATGATGTTCGCGAGAGAGGACCGATTTCCCGTTCGCAGCTGGCTAAGGAATTAGGGTTAAGCCCCACGACCGTAACCGTCATCGTAGATTATTTTATGGAGCATGGCTTCCTGATGGAAACAGGAAAAGGCGATTCCAGCGGGGGAAGGAAGCCGATTCTCGTTAAGCTGGCGCCCGATGCGGGCCATGTGATTGCAGTCGACCTGAACCAGAGCAGAGCGGCCATTCTGAATCTGGAGGCTGAAATATTGAGGGTACGCCATTTGCCCGATGCCGGAAAGGAAGGCTGGGTCCGTTCGCTCATTCAGGTCATAAATAGTTTGATTTTGGAGAGTGGAGCCGATTTTCGTTTACTTGGAATCGGTATCGCCGTTCCGGGGATCGTCAGTCTGGATAAAGGGGAAGTGATTACCGCCACCAACTTCAACATCAATCATTTATCGCTGAAGGAAGAGCTGCAGAAGCATTTCCATGTGCCCATTTTGCTGGAAAATGACGCTAACGCAGCGGCCTACGGGGAATATTTGTACGGCTACGGCAAACAGGTTGCTAATTTTGTATACCTGCATGTCGGAAAGGCCGTTGGTGCGGGTTTGTTTCTAGCCGGCAATCTGTTTACCGGCGGGGCAGGAGGAGCAGGGGAACTGGGCCACATTACAGTGGTTGAAGATGGCCCCAAATGCCGCTGCGGTAATCAGGGCTGTCTGGAGTTGATGATCAATGAATCGGCTCTTGCGGACAAATGGCAGGAGTGGGTGACGGACGGAGCGATATATCCGGGCTTGTCCGGGCTGGTGCAGCTAAGCAACAGCGGCCATGGAGGTGCACAGCGTGTGATGAATTATGTAGGGAGCTTGCTTGGCCGAGGGCTTGTGACGCTGATTCATTTGATCAATCCGTCTTTCATCTTATTGGGAGGTGAGCTTGCGTTAAGTAATCCGTATTTGCTGCAAAGGATAAAGAAATACGTCTCGGAGCAAAGTATTCCCATTTTTTCCAGACATGTTGAAATTAAAGAAGGAATGACTCGCTCGAATGCAGGCATTATTGGTGCCGGATCATTGGCATTGCATTATTTTTTCGAGCATTTGCACCTGGAGAAATACATCAGAGCTTAATCGTGATTGGCGCTAATGAAAAGAGATGGAGGTGGAGGGCCGTGGCACAACTATCCGTTACGGATGACCCAAAGCTGAAGACGTATGTTGGTCGCAGGAAACTGCGGCTCCAGCCGTTTTTGAAAAACTGGGAGCTGTATGTGATTATTACTCCCGTATTGCTTTATTTTATTGTTTTTGAATATGTTCCCATGTACGGAGTTCAAATCGCGTTTAAAAACTTTGTGGCGACGAAAGGCATTTGGGGCAGCCCATGGGTCGGTTTTGACCACTTTGAACGCTTTTTTAACAGTTATTTCTTCTGGCGTCTGTTAAAGAACACACTGGGAATCAGTCTGTATCAGCTTGCTGTCGGTTTTCCTGTTCCCATACTATTGGCGCTGATGATGAATGAGCTGCGGCTTGGCGTTTTCAAAAAATTTGTACAAACGGTTACTTATGCTCCCCATTTCTTATCGACCGTCGTTTTAGTCGGCATCATCGTCATTTTTCTATCTCCCCAAAGCGGGATCGTCAATCAAATCATCGTCCATTTGGGCGGACAGCCGATTTCATTTATGACGGAGCCGGGATGGTTTAAATCGATATTCGTGTGGTCCGGGGTGTGGCAGCAAATGGGCTGGGGCTCCATTATTTATTTGGCGGCCCTTGCAGGGATCGACCCGCAATTGCACGAAGCGGCCAAGGTGGACGGAGCCAGCCGGCTGCAGCGGATCTGGCATGTGAATTTAGCCGGAATTATGCCTACCGTCGTGATCCTGCTAATTTTGAATACCGGTTCCATCATGACGGTCGGCTTTGAGAAGGTCTATCTAATGCAGAATGATGTCATCCTCGAAAGTGCGGATGTAATCTCCACGTATGTGTACCGTACGGGAATTATTCAAGCACAATACAGCTTTGCCGCAGCCGTAGGCTTATTTAATTCGGTAATCAATTTAATCATGCTGGTTACGGTGAATTATATCGCCAAACGATTGAATGAAACCAGTCTATGGTAAGGAGGACAGGGGATGGCCCGCAGCCTGGAGGATAAGTGCTTCGATACCGTCAACGGAATATTGCTGGTGTTAATTACTATTATCGTATTATACCCCCTGGTCTTTGTTCTGAGCGCTTCCATCAGCGATCCTTCGGCAGTGGCGAGAGGGGAGCTGTGGCTTCTCCCTAAAGGGGTCAATCTCCAAGGCTATATTAAAGTATTTCAAAATCAGGATATCGTTAGCGGCTACGCCAACACCATTTTGTATACCGTGGTTGGGACCGCCATTAATTTGCTGCTGACGATTTGCGCAGCCTACCCATTATCCCGCAAAGATTTCAAAGGCCGGCATGTCATTACAGGCTTTCTGATGCTGACCTTGTTTTTTAGCGGAGGGATTATTCCGACGTACTTATTGTTGAAAAAGCTCGGCATGCTGGGCACCATTTGGGCAATTGTCATCCCGAATGCGGTAGCGGTGTGGAACGTTATCATCATGAGGACCTTTTTTCAAACCAGCATTCCTTACGAAATTCAAGAATCGGCGGCTATGGATGGATGCAGCAACACCCGGATTCTGTTGTCGATCGTTCTTCCCTTATCGATGCCGATCATCGCCGTCATGCTGCTCTTCTATGCTGTCGGCCACTGGAACGCTTTCTTCAATGCGCTCATGTATTTGACCAACCGCAGTCAATACCCGCTGCAGCTTATTTTGAGGGAAATCCTGATCCAAGGGCAAATGCAGGCCATGCTGGACATGGCGGACGATTCTCTGGCCAAGAAGCTGATGGAAGTGGAAGTCATTAAATACGCGGTCGTCGTCATTGCGAATCTGCCTGTACTATTGCTGTATCCATTTTTGCAAAAATATTTTGTGAAGGGCATCATGATTGGAGCCTTGAAAGGATAATCAACCAATAACGGGTGAGGAGCGTTGTCTATGAAAAAAACGCAATGGACAGCAGTACTATTATCAGCGGTCATTACCGGAGGGATGCTTGCAGGCTGCAGCGACAAGGGAAATGAGTCGGGCGGGGCAGCTGCCCCCAAGGATAGCCCGGGTGCCAAACCGGCGGAGTCCAAATTCAATGCCACCGGCTTTCCGATTGTGAAGGAGCCTCTGAACATGACATTTATGGCGGCCAAGGCTCCGACAACGGCCAACAATTGGAATGAGACGATGCTGTGGCAGGAATACGCCAAAATGACGAATATGCAAATCAATTTTCAGCTGACTCCGTTTGATGCTTTTACAGAAAAGCGCAACCTTGCCTTGGCCAGCGGCGATTTACCTGACGCGATCTTTCTGGCCAGGATGAACACCTCGGACCTGGTGAAGTACGGCGGCCAGGGGACGATTATTAAGCTGAACGATTTGATCGACAAGTACGCCCCGAATTTAAAGAAAATTATGGAGCAGTACCCGGATATTAAAAAGGGGATCACGATGCCGGACGGCAACATCTATAGCTTCCCGAACATTCTGGCTCCTGAGTTTACTTCCGTCCGTTCAGGGAAGCTGTGGATCCGCAAGGATTGGCTTGAGGCGCTGAAAATGCCGGAGCCTTCGACGACGGAGGAGCTTTACAATTACTTGAAAGCCGTGAAGTCGACGGATTTGAATAAAAACGGCAAGGCGGATGAAATCCCGTTGGGAGGAACGAAGATTGCTGATCTGGTGATCCAGTTCAAAGGATACTTCGGCCTGATGAACCGCGGGGCCAATCATCCGTATGTCGATGTGGATCCGGCGAGCAATCAGCTGCGGTTTATCCCGACGGACGACCGGTACAAGGAAATGCTGCAATATTTAAATAAGCTGTACAGTGAAGGCTTGATCGACAAGGATATTATTCCGAACGAGAAGGATCAAAACAAGTTTTTTGCCAAAGGGGCCGAAGGCGTGTACGGCGCTTTAAGAATCAGCAGTCCCTTCACGCTGATGAAGCAAACCAACTACATCGGGCTGCAGACGCTGAAGGGTCCGCGCGGGGAAAAGGTGTATTCCGATTCACGCCCTGCCGTTTCGGGACCTGGGGCCTTTGTGATTACCAATAAAAACAAAAATCCGGAAGCCACGGTTCGTTGGATGGATTATTTCTACGGCGAGGAAGGCAACAAAATGTTTTTCATGGGCTTCAAGGATAAAAGCTACATTGAAAAACCCGATGGCAGTGTAGAATATACCGACGAAATTGTTAAAAATCCGCAAGGGCTAACCTTCGAGCAGGCTTTGGTGAAGTATGTGACTTGGCCGGGGGGCGGATATCCGGGGATCGTCCGCGAGAAATATTTTAAGGGCGCGGAAAGCTTGCCGGAGTCCGTCGATGCAGCCAAAAAGTTTGCGGCGGACATGCCGAAGGAAACTTGGTCCAGCTTCAGCTACACCGACAAGGAAAACGAGAAGATGATCGCACTCAGCACAGATATTCAGACGTATGTGGACGAAATGACGGCTAAATTCATTACCGGTGGCACACCGCTCTCGGACTTCGATAAATTCGTGGCTACGATTAAGAAAATGGGTCTGGATGATTACATGAAGCTGTATCAGGCTGCTTACGAAAGATATAAAAAGTAAGGGAATAGCGTCACCATAGGATATAACAGAAATAGGGGGGCCTCGCTCGAGGCTCCTTTTTGTTACTACTGCAATCTCTCGGATGCGTCCTTCAAGGGGATGGCGCTAAATTATAATTTTTGCCTCTGTAACGCTATGATATAATATTACACAAAGCGTTACGTTCAATGGTTAACCCATCGGAGGAGGCCGGCTATGCTGTCGTTGATTAGACTCGCTTTCTCGAATTTCAAGTTTCGCAGTCTGTTTTTCCGGATCTTGTGCTGGTTTGTCATCGTTTCGATTGTACCGGCTTTGTGCATCGGGTATTTCAGCGGCAGGTTCAGCCAATCCTCCGTTCAGGACGAGGTGAACCGTTCCAGTATTCAGATGCTGGAGCAGACCCGAAGATTGATGGACTTGCTGCTTAATAATGTAGATCAGGTGGCCATTCAGCTAGCGCAATCGAAAGCGCTTCAAAATCCCGCGTCGAGCACGGATTTGGCGGATAAGAACCTGGATAGCGTCAAGGAATATTTGCTGGAAACCTATATTAATTCGCCTTATATTGAATCGATCTATGTTTATTATGCCGGCACGGAGATGGTGCAGAGCCCGCTTACGTATAGCCCGGTCTCGGAAGCCGAGGATGCCGGGTGGCTGCCCTACTACAAAGAGTTGAAAAAAAAGGACGGAACCTGGATCGTCCGGGAGAATCCGGCTTCAGACGAAGGAAGGAACGGCTTTCCGAATCTGGTCACGTTAATTCGCCCGTTCCCGCTGACCGGCACGGAGAAGCTGGGAGCCATTATCATCAACCTGAATCAGCAAGCGTTATTTCAAACCCCGTCTTTGCGCCTGATGCGCCCTGAGGAAGAGATTTGGACGGTGAGCCCTGACGGGCATTACGCGTACAGCAACAAAGACGGACTGAAGGTCAACGAACGGGACTTCTCAGTCATACAGCCCAAGCTTGGCTCTGACGTTATGGCCTTCAGCGGAAAGCTGCGCGGCACTGAATTCGCCTTTACATCCGTAACCTCCCCTTATACGGGATGGAAATATATTGACGTGATTCCCAATGAATCGTTCTACTCCCGAAGCCGTGAGCTGCAGACCTTTATCATCCTGCTTGCTGCTTCCTGTATCGTGGTGGCGATCGGCTTGGCGTTTGTCACTTCCATTCGCATTTATACCCCCATTTATACGCTGATGGAATTCGTTCGCAGCCGGGCAGCCGGCAAACAGGGCTTCAAACCGGTGGAGCACGGCGAAATTTCGGTGCTGTTCTCTGAATTTACGCGATTGTTCGAGAACCGGACGCAGCTGGAGCAGCAGGTTTATCGCGATCAGCCCGTCTTGCGGCAAAGCTTTCTGAATTTGATCCTACATGAACGTACCTCCCGGCACGAGGAGCGTTGGGAGAGGTTTGCTTATTACAATATTCCTGTTGCCAGATACGGCTTCTTCGTGACCATCTTTCGAATTGACAATTATCCATCCTTTGTATCCGCTTACAACAATACCGACCAAAGCTTGATCCGTTACTTTATCGCCAAGCTGGCCGAGGAAGTCGCTGCTGAGCATTGGAATTCCTATAGCTTAAATACGGAAAGCACCGATATTCTGCTCATCTGCAACTTAAGGGAGGCGCCTCCGTCCCTGGAAGCCCTTCGCATGCAGATGGAAGAAACCATGCGCGTCGTCTGCGGAAATGTCCGCCAATACCTAAAGCTGACGGTAAGCGCGGGGCTTGGCGATTGGAAAAGCGACCCGGGTGACATCTCGCTGTCTTTCGAGGAAGCAAAGGAGGCGCTTGAGCTCCGGGTTTTTCAAGGATATGCTTCGCTAAATGCCATCTGGCGGCAGCGAAGGACGGCGGCCTTGGGCTCGGCGCTTAAACCGGTTCAGCAGGCGAAGAAGGAGCTTTACAGACAGTTGAATGAGAGGAACGATGCGCTGCTGAAGGAAAGCTTGAGGCAGCTGGAGTACAAGCTGGTGTCGATGGAGGGGCATTCCTATCAGCTGATCCGTCACGCGGTTTTCCAGTTGTTCTTGGAGCTATATGAGCGCGCAGTGGAGCTCGGCTTGGAGCCGGTGCCGGAAGCAGCCATCATGGAATGGCACCAAGCCTTTATGAATCGGGAAACGGTGGAGCAGCTCATTCACTGTCTCGGTGCGAGCATGACGGAGCTTCAGCAGCGTGTGGAGCGAAGCGCCGCCGCCGAGCCGCCCTCCATCGGCAAGCAGATCGCCGATTATGTGCAGGCTAACTATGCGCATGATATTTCGCTTGGCGGCATTGCCGATCAGCTGCAGATGGACCCTTCCTATGTGAGTCGATTGTTCAAGCAGGAATTTCAAGTCAATTTTCTCGACTATCTGATCTCGGTCCGCATGGCGAAGGCCAAGCAATTGCTCCAGGAAACGGACATGAGCGTCAAGGATATCGGGACAGCGGTCGGCTACACCAACCAACGCAGCTTCAACCGCATCTTCAAAAAGGCGGAGGGCGTTGCTCCGAGCCAATATCGGGAATCCCTCGTGCCGCAGCGGCTCAACATGGACGAAATTTATTGATCTGTCACAAAAGGTGAAGGATGTCAGAAAGAGACCATACGATGAACAGGCTGTACCATGCTCCTTTTTTTCAGGCGGTGTCCGGTTTGTCAGAAATGGTCTCTTTCGTTTGCACCTGGATGCGGCTAAGATGGGGCTGTAACCGATAGCCGGTTTGAACCGCACCGCACCTTATCTATAGGAGGTAGAAGTCGAATGAATCATGGCACTAAAAAAAGCTCGATCGTCCTGCTGCTGTTCATTCTGATGGCAGGAATCGTAAGCGCTTGCTCGGGAGGGGGAAGCAGTACCGCTGCAACGAACAAAGGCGATGCCGGAAGCTCAGAGAAAAAGGAGCAGGCCAAGCCGAGCGGAGCGCTGGTCATCTACCACATGTCGGAAACGATCAATCCGGAGCAGGTGACGAATTTTAACCCTTTCCTGCCGACAGGGAATTGGGGGACTTTTTTCGATTATGTGTTTGATCCGCTCTATTTTTTCAACCCTGTAAAGGGGGAGCTGCTGCCGAGGCTGGCCGAGAAGGAAGGCGCTTGGTCGGGTGATAAAAAGACGTATACGGTGAAATTAAATATGAAAGCCAAATGGCATGACGGCAAGCCGTTTACGGTGGACGATGTGATCTACTCCTTCAATGCGATTAAACAGAATCAGGTGCTGGACCGCTATCAGCTGTGGGGCGACCAACGGCTCAAAGAGGTATCGGCGCAAGGGGCGGATACCGTTGTCTTCAAGCTTGGCGCGAGCTTTCCTTCGCTGCCTTATTACTTGACTACGGTGAGCATCGTACCTAAGCATCTTTTTGAAAAGGAGAATCCGACCACGTTTCTGAATAAAACGCCGATCGGTACCGGACCGTTTGTGTTCAAGAGCTTAAACGACAGCGCGATCGTGCTGCAAAAAAATCCGGAGTACCATCTGGGTGCACCGAATATCGACCAGCTGTACATTAATCGGTATAACAATTCCTCGACGCTAACTCTGGCTCTGGAGAAGGGGGACGTTCAAGCCTCCGCCGGCACGGTGGCCATGCCCAATGTTCCCAAGCTGCTCGAGAATCCGGCTAATAAAATGCAAATTTTTCCCGGCTTAAATACATTCTCGGTCATCATGAACAATGAGAAGCCCGGTTTGAACGATCTGGCTGTCCGAAAAGCGATCCAACAGGCGATCGACCGCCCGTCCTTAATCGACAAAGGAGAGAGCAACGGCGTGTTTCCGGCCAACCCCGGCTTCTTGTCATCGGTGTTCGGCGAAATGACCGATAAGAAGCTGGTCGAAGACGCTTCCTACGGGTACAACCCGAAGGCTGCGATCAAATCGCTTGAAGACGCGGGCTATAAGAAAAATGCCAAAGGCATCTATGAAAAAGGCGGCAAGGAGCTTTCCTTCACGTACCACATGGCCGCAAATGCCCCTGCGCAGAACAAGGAAGGCGCCATGATTACGGCTTGGTTGAAGGAAATTGGCATCGACACGACGGTGAAGCTGGTTACGTGGCCGGAGCTGACGAAGCTGAGCATGTCCGGCGATTACGAGCTGCTGCAGAACGGACTTAGTACACCGCCGGACCCGCAAGCTCAGCTTGAGGTGTTCCACAGCAAGATGACGGCGCCAACCGGAACGAATACGCCAGGTTTGAATTACATGCGCTTTAAGGATGCCGAGATCGACAAGTGGCTGGATGAAGCTTCCTCGGCCGATGAGGCTAAGCGAAAAGAGCTTTACTATAAGGTGCAAAAGAAGGTAGCCGATCTCGCCCCCATGGCGGTCATGTATAATGTCGGCGGCCATATTCCTTACCGGGTCGACCTGTTTACGAATTACAACGAGAAGGTTCCCGTGTTCTCTGCGTTGTCTTTAAAGGAAGTTAAGAAAAAATAACAGAGTGACTACCCTAGGTGGCGGCTCAGGAGAGCCGCCCGAAGGAGGAGACGGCCTTGCGGTACAACGCCGTATATTTGCTAAAGCGGATCGGCTTTGCGCTCATTACGTTTTATGTTGCGGTTACCTTGAATTTTTTGCTGCCCCGGCTGATCGGGGGGGATCCGGCGGACACGCTCGCTTCGGAGAAGGCGCTAGGATCCCAGGAGGTGGCCAAAGCGCTTAGGGAGCAGTTCGGTTTGAATGATCCGAGCCTGTTCCATCAATATGTACGTTATTTGAAGGAGCTTCTCCAGGGCAACCTGGGGGTGTCATACGTCAATTATCCGGCTCCGGTCGTGGATGTGATGCTGAAGGCGCTCCCTTGGACGATCGGCACCGTGCTGACGGCTACGCTGCTGAGCTATCTCGTTGGCTGGCTGATCGGAATTCGCGGGGCCTGGAAGGCAGGCACGATCTTTGACAACGTCTCGCTGTTCGGCTCGTTTTTTCTCAATGCCGTGCCGTATTTCTGGATCGCCATCCTTTTCGTGATGATCTTCGCCTTTCATCTGGACTGGTTTCCCCTGGGACAGGCGTTCGATCCGACCTACGATAGTCTGGATACCGGCGGCAAGCTTCTGTCGATTCTGCATCACGCCTTCCTGCCCGTGTTTACGCTTATTATCGCTTCGCTGGCCGGGCATATTCTGGTGCTGCGCAATAACTTGATGCGCGTCCTTTCGGAAGACTATATGCTCCTTGCGAAAGCGAAGGGTATTTCCGAGCGCAGGCGAAAATACATGTACGGCGCGCGCAATGCGCTGCTGCCTTCCTTTACCGGCCTCATGATGTCGCTAGGTCATGTGATCGGGGGCGCCATTACGACGGAGATCGTGTTTTCCTACCCCGGGGTCGGACTGGTGACGTTCAACGCGATTTTAAATCATGATTATCCGTTGATCCAAGGCGCGTTTCTATGCATCGCCGTGTCCGTTATCATCTTTAACCTGATCGCCGATCTGGTATATCCGTTGATCGATCCGCGCGTCGCTTTGAGTTAGTTCACGCTAGGGGGCTGCACCCGGCGTCACAATCCGTGTGCAGCCCCCTGAAGATAAAAGGATTGGTGGAGGAGAAGGTATGGGAAAACTGGCAGCATGGATACGGCTTGCGTTTCCAGGGGCTAAGGGAAAGGCGGGACTGGTGATCATTCTCTTTTTTACCGTGATCGCGGCCTTCGGACCAACCCTAGCTCCGAATCCCAAAAACTTTATCGGGTTCGAGTCTTGGCTTAAGCCGTCGCTGATTCATCCGCTCGGAACCGACAGCTACGGGCAGGACGTCCTGAGCCAAATGATTTACGGGACGCGCACTTCCTTTATTGTGGGCATCTTGGCCGGACTGATTACAACTGTCATCGGGGTGGTGGTCGGTTTGGTGGCCGGCTACAAAGGAGGTTGGATTGGGGAGTCGTTGATGAGGATTGTGGATCTGTTTCTTATTATCCCCACGATTGCGCTGATGATCATCCTCGCTTCTTTTTTGCCTTCGATTGGCATTCTAAGCACGATCTTTATTATCGGGCTGCTTAGTTGGCTCTATATGGCCCGCAGCATCCGAAGCCAAACGATGTCAGAGCGGGTGAGCGGATATGTGGAAGCGGCCCGGATGGTAGGGATGAGTGACGTCGAAATCATGTTTAGCGAAATTATGCCTAATATTATTCCAGTTATTTTGGCTAATTTGGTCCTGGTAACGACGCAGGCGGTGCTTGCCGAAGCAGGACTTAGCTTTCTTGGGCTGGGTGATCCGACAAGCGTCAGCTGGGGAACGATCCTATCCCTGGCCAATGCAAACAACGCCGTGCTGTTCGACGCCTGGTGGTGGATTATTCCCCCGGGGCTCGCCATCGCCTTACTCTGCTTCGGCTTCATTCTCATCGGCAACGGCATACTGGATCAATACCGGGCCAACCGCGGCAATGCAGCACTGTAGTCCTTGAACTAGATCGAAGCGGAGGGAGACTGGAAGTTGATGGAATTGCTAAAGGTAAGCAATCTATGTATTGAATATGCTTCACCACGCGGTATCGTCAAGGCGGCAGATGGAGTCAGCTTTGCCATCAACCGGGGGGAGATTTTTGGCCTGGCCGGCGAATCAGGCTGCGGTAAATCGACGACGGCTTATGGGATTTCCCGGCTGCTGCGTCCACCGGCGCGTTTGTCGGCAGGCAGCGTGAAGCTGGAGGACGTCGAGCTGACGACCTTATCGGATGCGGAGTTTGACCGGCTGCGGTGGTCGAAAATTTCCATTGTACTGCAGAGTGCCATGAACAACCTGAATCCCGTGATGAAAATCGGCGATCAATTGGCGGATTCGATCCTAACCCATGAACCCATGACCAAGCAGCAAGCACTGCAGCGGGCACGTGAGCTGATGCAGCTGGTCGATTTGCCGATGGACCGGCTCGGCAGCTTCCCTCATGAGCTATCCGGCGGTATGCGGCAGCGGGTCGTCATTGCCATGGCGCTGTCTCTAAATCCAAGTCTAGTCATCATGGATGAACCGACCACCGCGTTGGACGTCGTCGTTCAGAAGGGCATTGTCAGCAAGATTATGGAGCTGCAGCAAACCTTCGGCTTTTCCATCCTGTTCATTACCCACGATCTGCCGCTGATGCTGGAGATGTGCAGCCGAATCGGCATCATGTACGCCGGCAAGCTCGTAGAGGTCGCTTCGCGCGAGGAGCTGCTGGAGGGACCGCGGCACCCTTACACGCAGGGGCTGCTTCGCTCGTTCCCATCGGTCAGTGGTCCGCGCAAACGGCTTGCGGGCATTCCGGGCAGTCCCCCGGATCTGATCACACCGCCGGCAGGGTGCAGATTCCATCCCCGGTGCGGACAGGCGAAGCCACGGTGTATCAACGCTGAGCCGATCGCTTTACCAGTAGGGGAAGGCGTCGTGGCCTGCCATTTATACGGCGAGGAGGGGACGGCGTATGAGCAAGCCTCTGCTGCAAGCGAATAAGCTCGGAAAAGCGTTTGCCTCGCGGTCCTTGTTTCGCAAGCATTCGTTCCAGGCGGTGCAGGACGTCAGCTTTCGGCTTCATGCCGGCGAAATCCTCGCGATCGTCGGAGAGTCCGGCAGCGGCAAAAGTACGATTGCCCGCATGATCACGAATTTGATTCCGCCTTCCGAAGGGGAGGTGCTCTATGACGGCATTGCTCTAAAGGGCAATACCGCCTTGCAAAAAAAGCTGCCTACCAAGGTTCAAATGATTTTTCAGGATCCGTTCGCGGCACTCAATCCGCATCACAGGATCGGCTATATTATCGGGCGCCCGCTGAAGGTGCACGGAATTGTCCCGGGCGATGTCCGCTCCAAGGTGCTGCAGCTGCTTAATCAGGTCGGCCTGACGCCGGCGGAGGATTTCATCGATAAGTATCCTTACCAATTGTCGGGCGGGCAAAAGCAGCGCGTGATGATCGCCAAGGTGCTCGGTCTCGATCCGAAGATTATTGTGGCCGACGAACCCACCTCCATGCTGGACGTGTCGATCGGCATTGACATTATGAACTTGATGCTGGATCTGAAGGAACATCGCCAGCTTGGATATATTTTGATTACGCATAACCTGGGCAGCGCCCGTTACATGGCTGACCGCATCATGGTCATGTTTGCCGGACAAATCGTGGAGCAGGGCCCGACTGAGGAGCTCATTGCGCAGCCTAAGCATCCGTACACCAAGCTGCTGCTTCAGTCGTCGCCCGAGCCTTGGAGGGAGATGGCGTGGGAGCCGATCGAGATGATCGAGCCGGCCGGAAAGCCGCTGCCGCAAAGCGGCTGCCGCTTTCAGCATCGCTGCCCGTTCGTTCAGGATAGTTGCCGGCACCAGCCTGTGGCTATGCGTGCGGCAGGGGAAGGGTATGAGGTCCGGTGCACACTATATTAATTCTGTCATTTCGGAAAGGAAGGATGTGATGAGATGAAGGCGATACTGGTTTTGTTCGATTCGCTTAACCGCCATATGCTGCCGCCTTACGGCTGTGATTGGGTCCATGCGCCCAACTTCCAGCGGCTGGCGGAGCGGAGTGTGACCTTCGACAACAGCTGGGTCGGCAGCATGCCCTGCATGCCGGCCCGCCGCGACCTGCACACCGGACGGTACAACTTTCTGCACCGCAGCTGGGGGCCGCTCGAGCCCTTTGACGATTCTATGCCGGATTTGCTTAAGCGCAGCGGAGTACATACCCATCTGGTCAGCGACCATCTGCATTACTGGGAAGCGGGCGGAGCTACCTATCATACACAATACAGCACGTGGGAGTTTTGTCGCGGGCAAGAGGGAGACCCTTGGAAGGGGCAGGTACGAGACCCGCAAATTCCGGAGCACGTAGGCGAATATTCGGGCTACCGCGGGAAGCTGTTCCGGCAGGATTGGATCAATCGCGCGCACATGAAGGAGGAGGAGCAGCATCCACAGGCGAAAACGTTCGCGCAAGGTATCGAGTTTATCCGCGCCAACCATGGGGAAGACCGCTGGATGCTGCAGATTGAAGCGTTCGACCCGCACGAGCCATTTTTTAGCCATCAGATATATAAGGACCTATACCCGCATGATTATAACGGGGCGCACTTTGATTGGCCGAATTACCAGCAGGTACAGGAAACCCGCGAAGAAGTGGAGCATATCCGCTATGAGTATGCGGCGCTTGTGAGTATGTGCGACGCTTATCTCGGCAAGCTGCTCGACGAGATGGACGAATACGGGCTGTGGGAGGATACCCTGCTCATCGTTGGTACTGACCATGGCTTCCTGCTGGGGGAGCATGATTGGTGGGCTAAAAATACGATGCCGCTGTACAGCGAAATCGCTAGAACCCCCCTTTTCGTATGGGATCCCCGGACCGACAAACGGAATGAGCGTTCGGCCGAGCTGGTGCAGTGGATCGATCTGGCTCCAACGCTGCTCGATTATTTCGGGGTTTCCATCCCTTCAGATATGCTCGGCTTGCCGCTGCTCGACAGGCTGCATTCCGGTTCGTCCAGGAGAGAGGCTGTTTTATTCGGTTATCACGGGGCTCATGTCAACTGCACTGACGGCAGGTACGTGTACATGAGAGCGCCGGCTCGGCCGGACAATAAGCCGTTATACAACTATACGCTCATGCCGTCGCATATGGCTGCGATGTTCAGCGTAGCGGAGCTGCAGGGAATTGAGCTGGCGGAGCCGTTTTCGTTTACCAAGGGCGTGCGAACGATGAAGATCGCGGCCGGCACCTATATCCGTGCACACGAGTATGGCACCCTGCTGTGGGATCTGGAGCAGGATCCCGGCCAGACTAGCCCGATCACGAATCCCGAGGTGGAGCAGGCGATGATGCACCATATGTTGAGATTGATGCAGCAATGCGGGGCGCCGGCGGAGCAGTATGAACGATTGGGGCTGCCTGTGCCGGACCCGGAGTGACTGCATTTTCAGAGAAGAGAGGAACGAGCGCGATGAGAAAGCCGAATATGATCGTAATATATTGCGACGACTTGGGCTATGGGGATTTAGGCTGCTATGGGTCGGATACGGTGAAAACCCCTCACCTGGACCGCTTGGCTGAAGGCGGCGTACGTTTTACTGAGTGGTACTCGAATTCCCCTGTGTGCTCGCCGTCCCGGGCTTCGCTGCTTACGGGGCGTTATCCTGCGAGGACGGGGGTGGAGCAGATTCTGGGCGGCAAACGGGGAACCGCCGGCTTGGCGCCGGAGCAAGTCACGATTGCCAAGCGATTGAAGCAGGCCGGTTACCGCACGGCATTATACGGGAAATGGCATCTGGGCATGGCCCCGGAGACGAGCCCTAACGCACATGGATTTGATGAGTTTTTCGGTTTTAAGGCCGGCTGCATCGATTATTATTCGCATATTTTTTACTGGGGTCAGGACAACAAGATCAACCCTGCCCACGACCTATGGCAGAATCAAGAGGAAGTATGGTGCAACGGCGAGTACATGACGGAGCTCATCACGAAGCATGCCGTCGAATTTATCGACCGGGAAGATGAGGAGCCCTTCTTCCTGTACTTGGCGTATAACGCTCCCCACTACCCGATGCATGCACCCGCCCAATATATGGAGCGCTACGCTCATTTGCCATGGGACCGGCAGATGATGGCGGCCATGATTTCGGCAGTCGATGATGGCGTGGGAGACATTGTATCGGCGCTGCAGCAGGCAGGCTTGTTCGAAGATACGCTAATCTTCTTCTCCAGCGACAATGGGCCTTCGGTCGAGACTCGCAATTGGCTGGACGGGACCGAGGATTTGTATTATGGAGGCAGCGCGGGCATCTTCAGAGGTCACAAGGGCAGCTTGTTTGAAGGGGGAATCCGCGAGCCGGCGATTCTCAGCTATCCCGCCCGGATCGCGTCCGGTCAGGTGCGTAATGAGCCGTGCCTTATGATGGATATGGCTCCGACTTTACTGGAGCTGGTTGCATTGCCTGCACCGAGGGAGGAGATGGACGGCCGCAGTATTTTAAAATTGTTGAATGGGACCGAGGGTGCACCCCATCCGCAGCTGTTCTGGCAGTACAACGGGCAGCTGGCGGTGCGGGAAGGCCATTGGAAGCTGGTGCTAAACGGCCGGCTCGACTTCGGTCGTCCGGTAGCGGATCTCGTTCATTTGTCCAATTTGGAGGACGATCCCGGTGAGCGAATCAACCTGAAGGACCAGTACCCTGAGGTGGTGGAGCGGCTTAGTCGGAGCATCCGCGAGTGGCAGGCAGAGAATCTAACCGTGTGAGATGGTTCAGCAGGATAACTAAAAATTGGGGGCACCTCGTTCGAGGCCAGCCCCTTTTTGCTATTACTGCATTCCCTCTAACGCATCCTTCAAGGGAGATTCGTGCAGGCGATATTCCCCTGGAGTAAGACCGGTGACCTTCTTGAACATGCGGATAAAATTTTGCGAGTTATTATATCTCATGCGGTCGGCAATCTCCGATACCTTGAGCTCGGACGTAGCCAGCAGCTCCTTGGCCTTTTCCATTCGAAACGCAATAATGTAATCGCTGACCGTCATGCCTACTTCTTCTTTAAACATGCTGCTGAAATGGGATACAGGCATCGACACCAGCTCGGCCAGAAGAGGGAGCGATAAATCGCTGTCGTAGCGCAAATGGATATACTCCAAAACATGCTCAACGGTATCATGCTTCCGCTGCATTCGGCGTCGGTTGATCAGCTCAACGATCGGAGGGTAAACCTCTCTCTTCAGCCAGAGGACGATCTGCTCGGTCGTTCGGCATTTATGCACACGCTGATACAAATTATAGCTGAATAGCGACGGGCCCGATACAGGATCAAGCTCATAGACCATGCGTAGTGAGGAGGCAATAAGCTGTGTGAACGATTGTCTTACATGCTCGTAGTTGAGTGGATCGGCCTTTTTTAAGTGACAGGTAAATTGATCAAGGAAATGGCAGATTTGATCCAGGTTGCCCAGCTTGATCTGGTTGAGAATTGATTGCTCCTGCTGGGTCGGATAGACCGTAACGGCTGAACTCGGCTGCACCCTTCCGATGAACAGGACTCGCCCGCTGCCCTCCACAAGCTGGTACTGCAGCGCCTCCAGAGCTTCCCGGTAGGCCAGGTGAATCTTTTGTGCGCTATAGTAATAATTCCCCACGCCGATCGTAGCGGTGATATGGAGCAGGCTCTCAATGACTTCGCGGATTTGATCGGAGATGAGAAAAATTTCTCCCTGCAGCTCTTGCTCGTGGTCCTTTTCGTTGCCATGGTTGATGATGACCGCGATGTGGTTATCCGGCGTTTTCACAACGACCCCGTCTGCGCGTTCCCGGATGATTTCTCTAGTAATGTTGATTGCGGCATAGACAAACAAATTGACATCGCTCTCGGTCTGTCCCCGTAGATGATCGAGCTCTATACAGAGCACGGAATAGCAAGGATACTGGGTCGGAATGTTGTAGTACTCCAGCTTATTTTGCAGCTCCGACGCATCCAAGGTGGACGTCAGCAGGGTTTGGATAAAATTAGCCTGCAGCAGCGGCATCGATTCTTGAACCTGCCGGACCAAGGACTCCTTGGTTGTTTGAAAGGATTCCGCGTAGTGCCGGATTAACCCGAACTCGTCCATTTCTTTGGCAGGCTGAGGCATGGAGCCGCCGATCGATTTCATCAGCTCCAGCAAATTGGCGATGATGGTTGAGAACCGTTTGGACAGCCCCACGGCGGCCGCCAAGCTGATTAAGATCAGGAGGCAGCATGCGGCTATGATCATTTGCTTAATCCATCGGAAAGGGGAGGTAAGCACCTCGTAAGGGATCACCGATATGTACTTCCAATCATTGTACGGAGACTTGATGTAATTCACCATCAGATCTTCCTCGGTGTTTTCTCCGCGAATGCGTTCGACCCCGAATTTCTCCGCATCCTCCGAGGCGATAAGGTTTCGAATGAAAGGGTACGCTAAGAAATCATTTGTTAGCAAATGCTTATTCCAGTCGGAAAAAATATGATTCGAAGGCGTAATGATGATCATTTCCCGGTTGCCCAGCTGCATATTTTGAATGATTTTAAAGAAAGCGCGTTCATTAATGTTGATGATCAAATACCCTGACGTTTTGTCGGAGGAATCGGAGATAGCGCGGATGAGAGTAACGACGTGAGAGCCTCCGCGGGGAACAGTTGATTCAGACTTTCGATCCAGCCAAAAAAAGGGCTCCGTAGCTGTGGATATCGCTTCCATGACATGCGAATCCAGCTTATCAGCGGAGGTTAAACCACCGCTCGGGGAAACGATAAGGCTTGAATTCTTCAAATATAGGTACACGGAATCGACGTCATTGATCAGCACTTCCATCGAAGTTAAAATCGTCATGACATCTTGAAATTTCTGCGGATTTTCAAATGGGTTGGCTAGCTTAGTGAAGTCCTTGAGGGTAGGGGAATAGGCGTGCTGCAGGACGATTTTGTCCGTGCCGATCAGCATGGAATCAATTCGTTCCTGAATTTGTTTCATCGTATCCCGATTTGCTTGTCCAATCTCGACCATCAAGCTGTGGCTTGAAATCAAGTACGTGGTAATGCCCAGCAAAATCACGGGGATGATTGCCATCAGGGCTGCGGAAATAATCACCTTGAGGCGCAAGCGTAATGCTCTTCTTTTCACTGACACCCTTCGAATGATACTAGTAAGCAAATCGCTTCACTACTTTCATCATTAGGTTTAATTCCTGTCTATGAGTTCTACATAAGCTTGCTCATTCCTTTATAGATAAGTAAAAATATTCCAGAAGAACTAGGTCTGCCTAGTTCTTCTGGAACGGTGCAATTACAGAGCGGACTTATTTCTTTTGCGATTTATACCAATCGTTCGTCTCCTTAGTGATTTGCTCGCCGCCTTTTTGCTTCCAATCGGCGACGAATTTATCGAACGAATCGATCGGGGTTTTGCCCATCACGATGTTGACGAACGTTTCATCCTTAAACTTGCCGAGCTCGGTTCCTTTTTCCGAAGCGGTGGGGGAAAGGAAGGAGACGGCCGGGTTTTTAATGCCTTTATCCTTGACCATATCCAAATTATCATGCTGCTTTTTTTGTACGTCAGCCGGTGCGGAAAGGACCACATACTGGTACGGATCGTAGGCGTTATTAATAAATGGAGAGCCGTCGGCCTTCAGCTTTTCACTATTCAGCTTGAGGGTGCCATCTGCATTTTTCGTATAGTGAACGCCTTCCAGCCCGAAGCGGCTGATCTTATACCCTTCATCGCTTGCTTGGTAATCCAGAAAATCCATGATCGTTTTGACTTTGGCTTTATCTTTGGCCAGCTTGGCCGGAATGACAATTTCTCCAAAAAATCCGGTGGTTTCTCCGAAGCCGGACTTTCCGGTCGGTCCGACAGGAGGCTCGATCATAATCAAATTGGCTTTCGGATCCACTTTGGATAAATTATCCACATACCTAGCGAAATCACTGGTTTGTCCTCCGAGCATGATGCCGGCTTTGCCGCTTTCAAGCTTTTCCCAGACCTGCGTATTCTTAAGTACGGCAAAGTCTTTGTCGATGCCGCCTTCCTGATACAATTTCCGCAGCCAATCGAGCGCTTGCTTGCGGCCCGGCGTAATATCGGCGCTCATCAGCGTTCCGTCTTCCATCGCGCGCCAGCCATTGCCCGTATCGAACGCCATCCACAGCGCGTCCTGGTGGGAAACGTTCTCGCCCATCACGATCCCGAACGTATCCTTTTTCCCGTTTTTATCCGGGTCATCGTTCGTAAATTTGATAGCGGTTTTATAAATGTCATCGACCGTTTTCGGGATCGGCAGCCCGAGATTGTCCAGCCAATCCTTGCGGATAATGACGGCCGCACGCGTCAGTGCCCGAGGGCGGGGAATGCCGTAGATTTTACCGTCCACCTTGATGTTGTCCCAAATGGCTTGCGGTATTTTTTGCAAATTAGGAGAGGTTTTAATTAAATCGTCCAGCTGCAGAAAGGCGCCCTGCTTGACCAATTTATCGAATTCGGGGTCCGGATATTTCGTCCATACCATCGCATCAGGCATGTCTCCTGAAGCTACTGTTACGGCCAGTTTCTCGGTATAGCTATTATCGGGAACCCCCATGCTTTCGTACTCCATATTGAATTTATCCTCGGCCATTTTCCAAACCTCCGCTTTTTGCGGCGGATCACTGTACAGCGGAAACATCATGCTTACTTTGACGCGGCCTTTCGAGGCATCTCCACCTTTGGCCGTGCCTGGGGCCGATGCTCCTTGGGAGCAGCCCACGGTAAAGCTTACCAGCATTCCCGCAGCGAGCGTAAGCGATGTGCTTTTGAAGGATTTGGAGCGATAGTTCATTTCAGAAGACCTCCTTAAAAGTATTGGTTAACCTTTTACAGAACCGAGTAAGACGCCTTTGGCAAAATGCTTCTGCAGAAACGGATACACCAACAGAATCGGAACGGTAGCGACCATGATCGCGGCCATTTTGATCGTCGCCGGCACGACTTGCTTATCCGCGCTGCTGAGCGCCTCCAGGAACTCCTGCGTCGATCCTTCAATAATCATTTGCCTGAGCACGACCTGAATCGGCCAAAGATTGGATTTCGTAATATACATGACTGCGCCGAAGAAGCTGTTCCAATGACCAACGGCATAAAACAAGGTGAAGGTGGCTAATGCGGGCATCGATAAAGGAAGAACGATCCGGAATAATACCCCTAAATTTTTGCAGCCATCGATGCGGGCGGCCTCCTCCAGCTCCTCCGGGATGCTTTGGAAAAAGTTTTTCATGATAATCAGATTAAACGCGCTGATCGCACCGGGCAAAATCAGCGACCAGACGGTGTTCAGGAGCCCGAGCGATTTCACAATCATGTAGGACGGAATCAAGCCTCCGCTGAACAGCATCGTGAATAATACCAGGAACAGGATGACTGAGCGGCCTTTCAGCCTTTTTTTAGCAAGGGGATAAGCCATAAAGGTCGTAAAAAGCAGGTTGACGAAGGTTCCTAGCACGGTGATAAAAATGGTAATCCACAGGGAGCCGACGAAATGGCGGTTGGAAAAGATGGTATGATAAGCATCCCAGGTGATCCCTTGGGGCCATAGGATCAGGCCTCCTCGCAGCACCTGGCTTAAGGGAGCCAAGGACGTCGCCAGGATATATACAAAAGGAAACAGCGTGATTGCAGCACTCAAGACCAAGAAGATCACATTCGCTGTATCGAATAATCTGCTGCCTAGGGTAGGCTTATAGCGCATTCCGGATTACCTCCTTTTTAAAAGCTTTCTGTATGCGCCCGTTCAATAGACGCCTTCCTCGCCAAACCGTTTGGCCAGCCAGTTGGCGCCTACGACCAGAACTAGTCCAACAACCGACTTGAACAATCCGACGGCCGTCGTGAAGCTGAACTTCCCGCCAACTAATCCCTCCCGGTACACGTAGGTTTCAAATACATCCCCAACGGAGGTCACTGTGGAATTCAGCATCAGGAAAATATGCTCAAAGCCGACGTCCAGTATATTACCGAGCCTTAGAATAAGCAGGATGAATATCGTGCTGCGGATGGCTGGAAGCGTCACGTGCCACAGCTGCCGCCAGCGGCCGGCTCCGTCCACGATGGCGGCTTCGTAGAGCTGAGGGTCGACCCCGGTTAGGGCGGCCAGGAAAATGATCGTTCCCCACCCGGCTTCCTTCCATATACTCTGGGATACGATGAGGCCCCTGAACCATTCCGGTGTGGTTAAGAAGGGCAGTGCTTCCCCTCCGCTTGCTTTGACCAGCTCATTCACCAAGCCGCCTTGAGTTCCCAGCAATAGGTAGGTCATGCCTGCGACGACGACCCAAGACACAAAGTGGGGGATGTAAATGACCGTTTGCACGAAACGCTTGAACACTTGCATCCGCAGCTCATTTAATAAGAGCGATAAAATTATCGGCGCAGGGAAGAAGAAAATCAGGTTATAAAAGCTGATCACTATCGTGTTGCGGAAGATGAGCCAAAACTTTTCGTACGTGAACAAGGTGACGAAATGCTTAAAGCCTACCCAGGTACTATCGACGATCCCTTGAAACGGACTGTAATCCTGAAAGGCGATGATGATTCCCCACATGGGCAGATACTTAAATAGAAGGAAAAAGAGAAAGCCCGGGACCATGAGCAAATATAAATCCCAATCGACGAACAGGCTCCTCCATTTTCGCTTTGCTGGAGCTGCCGTTGAGGCAATCGCAGGATGTCCGATTGAATCCGTTTTCATTATGATTCGTCGACCTCCATTCTTGGTTGGCTTGTCATAAAATTAATCTAACACCACTTGGTAATGGATGGAAACAATCATTTGCAAATGATCATCCATGGCTGCAACGGTGCGCCTTTTTTAGATAATCATTTGCAAATGATCATGATAATCTTTTGTATCGGATTATTTATTTCCTGAATTTTCTAGTTTAGAATGACGGTGTATGGAGATCTCGGGAGGTGGCTATGGACCGTGAATTACAAAGAATTAAAGGAAGCGTTGGATTTTGGGACTCAGGCAGGCGGAAACAGCCTGATGTTTACAGAAGGGCGCTCGAACGAGAAGTGGCTGGAAATTAGGGAAGCTGCTTTTTACAAGGACATGCTGGCTGAAATCACAGAGGCAAGCAGCAGACTTTTGAACGAGCCGATTGAAGCTCTTCCTTATTCTCTTTACAAGATTTTCGATGAAACCGGTTCCAGAAAGGAATACGAGCGGGCGTATTTCAAGCGCAGATTACGGCTGAACACCTTCGCCATCATGTCCAAGCTGTATGGAGAGAAGAAATACATTGAAGCTTTGGAGGATACGATTTGGGCCATATGTGACGAATATACGTGGTGTTTGCCGGCGCATTTAGGTGGAACGTCCGTCTCTATCGTGGAAAATATAAACGGGCGAGAACCGAGCGCAGGTGAAATCAGTGCGAGGGTTCGGGAGCACCGGCATGTGGTGGATTTATTCGCGGCTGAAACGGGCTTTGCGCTCACAGAGCTGATCGCCATGCTGGAGGATCGGCTATCGCCGCTTGTCGTGTATCGGGCGAGAACCGAGGTGAAGGAACGCATCCTAGAGCCCTACTGCGAGCTGAACTCCTCCTTCCACTGGGAACGAGTGACGATGAACTGGGCCGCAGTTTGCGGCGCAGGCGTAGGCGCTGCAGCGATGTACCTGATCAAGGACGACGCAACGCTTGCCCCGATCATCCAGCGTCTGATGGGCACGATGAATTGCTTCCTTAGCGGCTTTCACGAGGACGGTGCGTGTACGGAAGGCATCGGCTATTGGAATTACGGCTTCGGCTTTTTTGTTTCCTTTGCGGAGCTGCTGAAGCAGCGTACAGCCGGCCAAATCGATTTGATGCAGGGCGAAAAGATCAAGCAAATCGCTTTATATCAGCAGAAAAGCTATTTGACGGGCGATCATGTCGTCAGCTTTTCAGACGCTTCCTTAACAGCCAAGTATCAGCTGGGCCTGACGCATCTCCTTAAGCAAAAATATCCTGAGGTCGAGATCCCGGATCTGAAGCACCGCGCGACCTTTGAGGACGATCACTGCTATCGGTGGGCCCATGCGATCCGAAACCTCGTCTGGTGCGATAGTCGTTTGACGGGCGGCCGCTGGGGAGAGGCTTTTTATTACCTTCCGGACTCTCAGCTGCTGGTCAGCCGATGGGCGGCAGACAACGAGAGCTTGGTTTGCTTCGCAGCCAAGAGCGGACATAACAATGAGCCGCACAATCAGAACGACATCGGCAGAGCGGCGAAACCTTGCTGACCGATCCCGGCGCCGGGGAGTATACGAAGCAATATTTTGGCAAGGAACGGTACTCGTTTCTTTGCAACGGCTCACAAGGCCACTCCGTGCCGGTAATTGACGGCAGTTACCAACAGCAGGGCCGAGCCTATGAGGGCAAAATATTGGATGTCCAGACCGGCCCGGACAAGGATGTTCTGGTGATGGATATCGCGCAGGCTTATGCTCATGATCGCTTGCAAAGCTTAATTCGCAGGCTGACCTTCGAGAAAAAAGGCAAGGGCCGGTTAGTGGTGCAGGACCGGTATACGTTTCGTGAGCCGCCGGCTTCTATCGTGGAGCGATTCGTTACTTTCCTCAAGCCGACGGAGATTGCGGAAGGACGCGTAAGAATTCAAGGCCGTCGGACTGCCGAGCTTGTGTATGACGCGGATCAATTGGCATGTACGATCCAGCGAGCGGACTTCGTCAATCACCAATCCGGCAAGGTCGATCTTTACCTCATCGATTTGGCGGTGAAGTCTCCGGGAGTTGAGGAGCAAGTGACGGTTAGCGTGGAAATCGGTTGATTTAACTCAGGAAAGGATGGGTGCCAAAAAATGTTCACCGAACGTTATGTCAATGACGAGCTTCAGGAATGGTTGATTCCGAAGGAGTCTTTTAAACCTTACCCGGCCATCGAGGATAGAGAACCGTGGGACTCGCTGCCCGAATCCACACGGCATCGCTGGATTTCCGCCGGGGAGCAGTATCTGGGCTACAGCTGGCCGACCTTGCCTGCCGTGCTGTACATGGATTTTGTGCGGAACGGAAACCGTACGAGGTATCAGGACATCTATTTTAACCGGCGAGAAGCATTGGCCAAGCTCGTGATCGCGGAATGCATGGAAAATAGCGGACGCTTCGTGGACGAAATTATTAACGGGGTGTGGTCCATCTGCGAGGAATCGTACTGGGTCGTTCCGGCCCACAAGTCGATCTCTCTGAAAAGCGCAGGGGATCCTCTGCCGGATGTGAGCGACCAGGTGATTGATTTATTCGCCGCCGAAACAGGAGCGCTGCTGGCCTGGACGCACTATTTGCTCGGCTCCAGACTCGAGAGGGAAAGCCGGATCGTGACGGATCGGATTCGGCTGGAGATGAAGCGGCGTATTTTGGATCCGTTCCTGGAGCGGGACGATTTCTGGTGGATGGGATTAGGCGACCGGAAAAACGTCAACAACTGGAACCCCTGGATTCATTCCAACTGTATTACAGCCTTCTTGCTCATGGAAGAGGATGCTCACCGGCGGGTTCAAGGCATCCAAAAGTCGTTGCACAGCTTGGACTCCTTTATGAATATTCATCATTCGGATGGCGGCTGCGATGAGGGGCCGGGGTATTGGGGCCGTGCGGGGGCCTCGCTGTTTGACTGCTTGGAGATGCTGTATATGGCCTCTGACGGTCGGATTAATGTATACGGTGAGCCGCTGGTCAAGGAGATTGGCCGTTACATCTATCGCGCACATATATCTGGAAATAACTACGTCAATTTCGCCGATGGGGACGCCAAGCTCTCGATCGAAGCCGATGTCGTATACCGCTTCGGCCTTCGGATCGATGATCCCCGGATGGCGGCGCTTGGCGCCAGCGCTTTCGAGAGTGGCCGTGGCGGTAAGCCCAAGCGCTTATCCCTGTTGCGTGCGATTCCCGCCCTCTTCAATGAGCGGGAGCTGGCGCTGGCGGCTCAGAAATCCGAGCCTCCATTCGTAAGAGATGTCTGGATGGATGGCATCGAGGTCATGACGGCACGTGAACGGGAAGGGTCTGACCGAGGCTTGTTTCTTGCAGCGAAGGGCGGGCATAATCACGAGAGTCATAATCATAACGATGTCGGCCATTTTATCGTGTATGCTGACGGGAAGCCTTTTCTAATCGATATTGGAGTCGAGGAATATACCTCCAAGACCTTCAGTCCGCGGAGATATGAGATCTGGACGATGCAGTCGGTCTATCATAACCTGCCGACGGTGGAAGGGGTGCATCAGCAGGCTGGAAGGCCATTCGCAGCCTCCGATGTGAAGTATCACTGCGGTGATGAGCTGGCCGGCTTGACGCTTGATATTTCAAAAGCTTATCCGCTCGAAGCAGGTATAGAGCAATGGAAACGAAGCTACATGCTGCACCGTAGTGCCGACGATCATTTCATCGAGATCGTGGAGAACTTCAAGCTTCGCCATGAATCCAAAGATATTATGCTCAGCTTGATGACGGTCTGCAGCCCTCAGCTGGGCGGCGGCGGATTCATTACGCTTCAAAATGCAGAAGGGGACAAGCTGCAGCTTGAATACGACGACAGCGTGCTTGAGGCAGCCAGCGAGCGAATCGAGGTAGAGGACCACCGCTTGCGGCAGGTATGGGGCGATGAGCTGTTCCGAATTGTGCTGAAGGCTAAGGCGCCGGCATCAGAAGGAACATGGACGACCCGGATCAGGCAGCTGTAAGGGGGTCGTCCGTCAGGGTAGGGGAGCTTGCGTTACCGCACGCTCCTCTCCTGCTTTTACAGACGGAAATCCGGGAAAGGCGGGGATCGGTTTGAACGTAATACCGAAACGACCGTATCTGTTACCGTTGGCTATGACTTCATTCATGATATACTGAGTAGACAGGAGAGGGGGGATAGTCACCTCTGCCAGAGTACCATGATTATTATAGGAGGAAGTAACGATGGAGCATGAGCAGCTTAAAGAATTTGTCACGTATGAAGCATTCGGTGCCAAGGGTGATGGCGAGACCGACGACATGGAGGCGATTTGTGCCGCACATGCCTATGCCAATTCGCATGGGTTACCGGTCAAGACGAAGCCTGATGCCACGTATTATATTGGATCCAAAGCTTTAACAGCGGTGATCGAAACCGATGTGGATTGGGGGACTACCCGATTTACCATTGACGATACGGCAGTAGAAAATCATAAGCTGGCTTGTTTTCACGTTAGGTCTGTACATCAGCCTTATGAAGTGAAGATCCAGACTCTGACCCGAGATCAGAAGCAATTGGATCTTCACTTGGAGGACGATTGCTATGTTATTGTAGCCAATGCCAACGTAAAAAGGTTTATCCGCTATGGATTAAATCAGGACAATGGTTCCACCCAGACCGACTGCTTTATTTTGAACAAAGATGGGTTCATTGCTTCACCAATTGATTGGGACTACGAGGAATTTACCCGGGCAGAGGCATGGCCGATCGATCAGATCGTTTTGAAAATCAACGGCGGTATTTTTACAACCCTAGCGAATCGCGGAGAGTCCAAATATGATTATTACAGCCGTGGGATCGACATCACTCGTTCCAATACCGTAATTGACGGGATGGTCCATTATGTAGCAGGTGAAATAGGACACGGCTCTCCGTACAGAGGATTTTTAAGTGCCATGCGTTGTGCTTATGTGACCTTTCAGAACTGCTTCGTTAGCGGACATAAGATTTATACGACCATTGGCTCGGCTGGTGAGCCTGTTCGGATGGGCTCTTATGATCTGCATGCGAATAGTGTCATTGATTTTAAGCTGCTGAATTGTCGGATGAACAATATTACAGACCGTACGCGCTGGGGCGTTATAGGCTCTAATTTTTGCAAAAATATATGGGTGGAAAACTGCACGTTATCGCGGCTGGACGCGCATATGGGAGTCTCCGGTACATATACCATTAAGGACAGCCATATGGGGTGGCAGGGGGTTAATGCCATTGGCAGAGGACTGTTGACCCTTGACAACGTAGTAGCTTACGGGCGATCGCTAGTGGAATTTCGGCATGATTACGGCAGCACATGGGAAGGCAACGTCGTCATTCGGGACTCCAAGTGGATTCCATCCGGTACCGGCGCCCTAGAGCTGTTTTCCATGGGGAATCATGGTGAGCATGATTTCGGCTATCCGTGCTACATGCCTCAGCAAGTGGAGATTGTGAACCTGCATGTAGATGATTCTAACTTACCGGAAGACTATGAAGGCTTGTACTTGTTTTCCGATCCTTGTGATCAAGGGAGCTATGACGAAAAGCCCTATCCTTATCTGGCGTGTAAAAAAATGACGGGTCAAAATATCACCACAGCAAGCGGTAAGCAGCTCCAAATTTGTCGAAACCCGAAGCCTTTTGCGCAGACAGAGGTATTACTATCGTAATAAGTTTAACCGCCTTATTTGTTTAAGGCGGTTTTATTTTGTTACGGATGTTAGAAGTTCCTCCTATTCTCGTACGACGTATTTTTTGTAATTGTCTCCTCGCGCTATGATTCGGGTTTGGGGATGAGACAAAAACTCCTTGTCTGTTTTTTTCCAGGTATGGCTGTTCGTCTGCTTTCGCCGCAAGGCGCAAAAATTGTACCGGTCCCCAGCATATAACTTGAAACCCTTCTTTCGGCAGGTGCGACA
Organism: Paenibacillus cremeus; assembly: GCF_007786445.1. Lineage (GTDB taxonomy): Bacteria > Bacillota > Bacilli > Paenibacillales > NBRC-103111 > Paenibacillus_G > Paenibacillus_G cremeus. The sequence goes on from NZ_VNJI01000001.1 coordinate 402,505, forward strand.
GAATTGTACGTCCTCTCCCAATGAGCGGTTGGCGAACTTAACCCGCCGCCATACCTTCTTCTTGTAAGTTAAAGTGCCCCCGGCAAGGACAGAAACAAATTGATTTTGCGCGTAAAAGCGTTGAATGAGCAGATGCTTCCCGCTTAAATGAATAAAATAAGCCCGCTTCCCTACAACGTCCGCCCCCGAGCTTTTAAATGCACGCATCATATCTAAAAGATAATTAGGCGCGTAGTATTCGTCGTCATCCATCCTTGCAATATAAGAGTGTCTGGCTCGTGCGGATGCAAAATTCAAACAAGCTCCTAAAGTATACTTGGAAGGCAGCCGGTAAACACGTGCGGCTTTGAATTTGACGGCTAATTGCTTATACCGGCTTAGATCAGCAGTGTCGCTGTTCACGACCACAATTAATTCTTTATTTGCCCATCGCTGACGTCCGTAATTGTTGAAAAGCACTCGTGCGAAGCTTGGTTTGTTTGTGCAAATAATTACGCTGATCCCTGGGATTGGCGTGTTAGTTCCTTTTTGCCCTACCACCATATCAACTCACCTCATACTCCGATTTGAAGTCTATCCTTTCATCCGAATGATCTGAAATGCTTCTGCAAATTCCTCATAAATCTGATTGCCGCGAAACTTCGCTTTATGCAGTAGACTTTCAGGATGAACGGGATGACGATTGGATCCGATTTGTGTCTTGTAAGCTTCCAATGCTTTCATTTTGAGAGCCATTTCCTCTTCCGTAAGCGAAATATAGAGATTCGGCTGAAAGGAAAGCTCACCGTCGGTCTCATAAACCAAGACGGTACCGTTCCAGAAATACGGTCGCGCAGCAGCTATGGCCGCCTGATGAAGAGCTTCGTGGTCTTGATGTTTAGTAATGGAGGGGATATACAGTACCGTGGGACGAAATTCCTCAATATGGTGTTCAAGATTTGTGACCAATGCTGCACGCGGGATACGGTCGAGCTTGCTATCGTAAAGCTGCTTGCCAGTATGGTCAGGATAAAGGATATGATAATCCACCACCCCGAGCAGATCCATCGCCTCTTTTAATTCTGATATTCTCTTTATACCACTGTAGGTGTCGTAACTTTTTTCCTCCTTATGATAGCGCTTCGATTTGCTTAATGTTAAGGAAGCGATAACGATCCGAACATCGCTGCCATGACTTACATATTTTTGTACGACACCAGCACAGCCAAGAGTTTCGTCATCCGCGTGGGGGGCTAAAATCAATACACGCTGTCCAGAGTAGAGAAAAACATTCATGTTTATGACACCTTCTCCGAGTTTTGTGGAAATTTACCTATACAATCTATGAAAGATATCAACAAGATTCCTATGCTGTACCCTATCTTCTTCTAAAGTTAGGTGCATATCCGGCACTGAATCTTAACTGAAATCGTATTGTAAAGAGTAGAATAGTAGAGGTTGGTGATAACTATGGCTAAACAGGTCCTTCGCATTCTTCTTACAGGGGCAGGGTCACCTGCAGCTTCAGGTTTTATTCGTTCACTTCGTTTAAGCCAGGATTTGGAGTTCACTGTAATCGGCATGGATTGTAATTCGGATGCGGTAGGGTTTCATATGACCGATAAACATGTCGTCGGCCCCCGAGCGTCGGACGCCGCTTTTATTCCATTCGTTCTTAATATTTGCGCCAAAGAGAAAGTAGATTTAATATTTTCTCTTGTTACGGATGAACTCATTAAATTGTCGGAGGCTAAAGAGGAGTTGCTTCGAGCTGGAACCCGAATCTTGATCTCCTCTGCGGACTCACTGCGCAATGTCATTCACAAAGGACGCTTATACCAGTCGCTTCAAACGATGGGGATGTCGGTGCCCGAATTCCGTATTGTGAATACGCCGGCAGATCTGATTCATTCTCTATACGATTTGGGCTACCCTAACCACCCGGTATGCTTCAAGCCCGTTATATCGGATGGCAGCCGTGGTTTCCATATCCTCGACAAAAACGTAGATAGATTTCAAATGCTTTTCCGGGAGAAACCCAGTTCTGCTCATATCGGTGAAGAAGAATTGATACGAATTCTAGTGGGGCACGTTGAAATACCGGAAACCTTAGTGATGGAATATTTACCTTATGAGGAGTACAGTGTGGATCTTCTCGCAGCAGACGGAAAAGTGGTTGTGGCGATTCCTAGACTCCGCGAGGCTACAGTAGGGGGCATTACGACGAAAGGCTTGATCACAAGAGAGCAGGATATTATTGATTATGCGGTTACAGTTGCCGAAGGATTAAATTTGAATGGCAATATCGGTGTGCAAATCCGCCGTGACCGGCAGCGCAATCCCAAAATTGTAGAGATCAACCCGAGAATTCAAGGGACCATTGTCCATTGTACAGCAGCCGGGATCAACCTTCCTGTACTTGCTGTAAAACAGGCATTTGGTATCGTACCAAGTAAAGAGGAGCTTGGAGTTAAATGGGGAACCCGGATGACGCGTTATTGGGAGGAGGTTTTCCACGATGCTCATGGATCTTCATATGCACTCTAATTACTCCGACGGTAAGAATACACCGGAAGAGATGATAGAAGCCGCTATTGGCATTGGCTATGAAGCGATAGCTATCACAGATCATGTTTGGAAGAGCAGCTCCTGGGTTCAACCTTACGCTTCACATCTTCGATCATTAAAACAAAAGTATCGGCATCAAATCCAGCTCTTTTCAGGAATCGAAGCGAAGGTCACGTCGCTCTGTGGTGATATTGACGCTGACCCAACCTTTGACACAATGGTGGATCTTGTTCTCGGTTCCATACATCGGATTCCAAAATCGGACGGGTATTTTAAAAAATCGGATATTGATTACTATGCGAAAACTGTGATCATTGAAAACTGGCTTGAAGCGTTTAATAAGCTGCTCGAAAACCCGCGTGTCGATATTATCGCCCATCCGCTGTCAGAGCTAAAAGGATTTGGAATACGGCAGGAGGAACTGCCAATGATGGAAATTACCGATTCCATTGCAGCCTCAGGCAAAATACTCGAATTGAACGTCCGGTACAATACTGCTGACGACCCCGTCATTCGGCTCTCTGCGGATAAAGGTACCGCATTTCTAATTTCTTCTGACAGCCACAGCGTACAGGATTTGGTCGTAAACAGCCGACTGGTCAGAGATTTTGTGAATATGGGAATGTTTCGCATTATCGATATTCAACAATATTTAATTGCCAAAAAAGAGAAGACGATGGGCTAGTTTATTTAAGCCGTACAGGCACGTATAGGCGGCAACCCACATAAAATGTTACTAATCTCATCATGGGGGTGGCTGCAGTGCCAGGTTTTTTCTCTGCTATAGCCTTATTCATCAAAGAGTTAATGCTGCTGGTTTCTTATGTGAAAAACAACGCCTTTCCCCAGCCGCTTGCTGAGGAAGATGAAGAGAAGCATTTGCGTCTAATGGCACAAGGAAACCAGCATTCCCGTAATATTCTTATTGAACATAACCTAAGACTGGTCGCGCACATAGTCAAAAAATTCGACAACACCGGTGAAGATCTGGAGGACCTGATCTCGATTGGGACCATCGGCTTGATCAAAGCGATCGAATCTTTTTCCCCGGACAAAGGGACCAAGCTGGCTACGTTCGCTGCCCGATGTATCGAGAATGAAATTCTCATGCATCTTCGTTCGTTAAAGAAAACGCGCAAAGACGTGTCGCTTCATGACCCCATCGGTACGGACAAGGAGGGCAACGAGATCACGCTGATCGATATCCTCGGGACGGAAGCCGATGATGTGGTGGATAAAGTGCAGCTTAAGATTGAGAAGTCGAAAATATATAAGAATTTGGACATCCTGGATGACCGGGAGAAGGAAGTGGTCGTCGGCCGCTTCGGCCTCGAAGCGGGAGGCGAGGAGCGCACGCAGCGGGAGATTGCGAAGGAGCTGGGTATCAGCCGCAGCTACGTGTCGCGGATCGAGAAGCGGGCGCTGATGAAGCTGTATCATGAGTTTTATAAGCAGAAGCGGTAATAGCAGTCTGGTGGATGAGTCGCATACTTCATTGATTTGGGTTCAGATAATGGAGGCGAATTCGAATGACCTTCATCCAGTTGGAGCACGTGAGCAAGAAATATCGGATAGGCGGGGAAACGCTTCGGGCGTTGGATGATGTCTCGTTAGAAATCGATCACGGCGAGTTCGTGGCGATTATGGGGCCATCGGGGTCGGGAAAGTCGACGCTGATGAACATCTTGGGCTGCCTGGATGTTGCAGATCAAGGAATATATGTGCTCGATGGGAAGGCGATCCATCAAATGAAGGATGCTCAGTTGGCTGAGATTCGGAATCGGAAGATCGGCTTCGTCTTTCAGAGCTTTAATTTGCTGCCACGGCTTAATGCCTATGCGAATGTAGAACTGCCACTTATTTATCGGGGCCTGAGTAAGCGTGAACGGGAGCCGCTGGTGATGCAGGCGCTGGAGGCGGTGGATCTCGTGGACCGCAGGCGGCACCTGCCTTCGGAGCTATCCGGCGGGCAGCAGCAGCGGGTTGCGATCGCCAGGACGTTAGCCGGAGATCCGGCGATTATTCTGGCGGATGAGCCGACAGGATCATTGGATTCGAAGACGGGGACGGAGATTTTGGATATTTTCAAGCGATTGAACGAGCTGGGCAGAACGATTGTCTTGATTACGCATGACCTGGCGGTTGCTCGGCAGGCGAAGCGGGTTGTGTATGTTCGGGATGGGGGTATATAAGCCTTCTAAGAAACTATTATCATTGAAAAAACATTAGCTGTTTTAGAAAAAGTCCGTGTGGGAATCGAGGCCACTGAAGAACGTAAGGTTTTTGTTTAGAGGCTTATCAATGCAAAAAGAAGACATCGCCTCCTAGGGATAGATGTCTTCTTTTTGTTGTATCGGCTTATTGCCTTAATCCTTGAGCTTCAAGATTCGCTTGAGAT
>NZ_VNJI01000010.1 GCF_007786445.1 Paenibacillus cremeus
TAACATAAAGTTCGGGTGCCACTGACATCTCTCGAATAAGGGATGTCAGCGTTTCTTTTAAAGAGCTCGCGTACAATTCCAATGACAAAACCTCCTCGTTTTTCAAGGGGCTTCGCCACATTTATTTAACTGCTTGTCAATACCTATTTCGCATTTTTGCGCAAAAAAAGAGCGGGCTATCTTTTCGATAACCTGCTCTTGTTCTTGATTTTGGACACTATGCCTTAACTAAATGACATTGGCCTAAGACCTCCCTCTCTTGCAATTCCTCCCTCGATCACAGGCGTCAAATTCGCTTCAGCAATCGGCTGATGGCCCGATCCGATTCTTTGAGTACCAGCGCTTTATCCACCGTTAAATGCATCCGATCTTCCATCACGATGGTGCCGTTAATGATCACCGTTTCGACGTCTCCCCGCGTCGCTGAGTACACAATGCGGGAATACAAATCGGTTTCATGCGCCGGATAGGTGTGAAAATCATTCAAATCCAGGAGAATCACATCCGCCTTTTTCCCTGGCTCGATGCTGCCGATTTCCTCCTCCATGCCCAGCACCTCGGCACCGCCCATCGTGGCCATGCGCAGCACCGTTTTGGCGTTCATCGACGTCGGTCCATGCTGCACCTTTTGCATATAGGCGGTTAAGCGCATTTCCTGAAACATATCGAGATTGTTATTGCACGGCGCGCCGTCCGCCCCCAGCCCGACCTGGATATGACGGCTTAACAAGTCCGGGACCTCCGCAATGCCGGAAGCCAGCTTCAGATTCGAGCCGGGGCAATGCGTGACCTTGACGCCCCGCTCGCGAATAATCCGCTTCTCCTCGTCATCCAACCAGATGCAGTGCGCCAAGATCAAATTCGGCTTCGCGAGTCCGATATGATCCAAATACACGACATTTCGCATGCCGCGTTCTCGTTCCACCAGCTCGATCTCACCGCGGTTTTCAGAAGCGTGCGTGTGCACCTTTACCCCATAATGCGCGGATAAATCCCTCACCTCAGTTAGCAGCGCTTCCGTACAAGACACCACAAACCGGGGACAAAACGCATAGCTGATCCTTCCGCCATCATGCCCATGCCATTGCTCCAGCAGCGCGACGCTTTCGTTCAAGGAAGCTTCGGTCTGCTCCAACAGCTCCTTCGGGACGCCCACCCCCTGATCCATCATCACCTTGCCCGACACCGCCCGGATGCCGCTCTCCGCCATAGCTCGAAACGCCGAAGCCGTATGATTCACCGTCTCCATGTCGAGAATCGTCGTCGTCCCGCTGCGGATCAGCTCTCCAATGCCCAGCAGCGCCGAGTAATAGACGGATTCCTCATCATGCGCCGCTTCCAGAGGCCAGATCCGCTTTTTCAGCCAATCGAGCAGCTCCATATCGTCCGCCCTTCCGCGGAACAGGGTTTGACAGAGATGGATATGCGTCTGCACAAAGCCCGGCATTAACACCCGGCCTTTCCCCGAAATTACCCGATCCGCTTGCGGCTCCATGAACTGTAAATCCGGCGCAACGTAAACGATCCGATCATCCTGAATCCACACATCACCTGTAAAAATATCATCCTCCGCGTTCATCGATACGATGTGCGCTTGCTTAATGTATAGCTTCGTCATGGGTGTATTCGGCCTCCTCCGCTTTGACGGCTCTGGCCGGTCTCCTTGCTAGAGCTAGGTTGCTTTCAGCATTCGCCGAAACAGGAAGACCAGCTTCAGCCGCAGCAAATCATTGATCGTCTTGTAATCGACCTGGAGCAGCTCACTGATTTTCTCCAGCCGATAGGCGGCGGTATTGCGATGAATGTATAACAGCTTCGCCGTTTCATTCACTTGCCCGTCGCTGTCGATGAACGTTTCAAGCGTACGCAGCATTTCGCCGGAATAGTCCGGATCCTTGCCGAGCAGCGGCTCCAGCACCTCGTTACAGAATACCCGCATGCGCTCCTCCGGCATGTGCTGGAACAAATAGGCCAATTCCACGGACTCAAACTGCACAATTGGATCGCTAAGCGCAAGACGCATAGCAAGCTTTTCCGTCTCTACGCACTCGCGGTAGGCATCCTGGAGCGCCTCGGGCTTACTTTTTTTATTGCTGACCGAAAGCCGCAGCACCGTCTCGCCGCCGCGACCGCTGATGACCCCCTTCACACACCGCTCGAGCAGCTCCGGCAGCTTGTTGTTCCCGGCGAAGGCATCGGCAGGGAAGAGCGACAGCACCCCCTCGTCAAGGTAAAAATGAATCACCTTCAAATCCTTCATCTCCGGGTGGTATTGAAGCTCCTCCCGAAGCTCACGCAGCAGCTTTTGCCCGACATTCCCGTGAAGCCCTTCCGCTACGGTCGCCAGCACGCATTGATATGGACCGCCCAGCATGGGGATACCCAGCTTCTCGGCGCCATCCAGAAGCGCATTGAGCGTGCCGCCCCCCTTCAAATACCGGGCCATCAGTGTGCCCAGATCATGCTGTACGGAATGCTCCATATACTCTTTATATATGAAGCCCATATGGTAAGAAATGATCTCCGCCGCCTGATGAAACAGCCCTTCTTCGACTTTTAGCACCTGCTCGGCCGGAGGGTAAAACAAGGCATAGCCGAGACACTCCTCCTTCTCGCCCAGAGGGATGCGATAATATCTCCCATCCTCGGTGTAAATCCACTGACTAACCTCCCGCCAGGGAAAGCCGCGCAAGAGCTGCGCCTCACTGAACGGTGTGGAATTGAAGACGAGCTGCCCTCGGGACCCGACCACTGCGATCGGGTAGCCGATAATGCCCAGAATCGTATGAAAAAGGCTGCTGAATGGATCCGGCTTCAATGCGAATTGCATGAGCTTCTTTTGTTTATCGAGGACAGAATGGAGCATTTTCGTGCTGCGCTGCAGCTCGGCGTGAAACAACCCGCTCATTTGATCGGAAAAGGTGAATTGAAACGGAAGCTCAATTAGAGGAAACGAGAGTCGATCGGCCTCTTCCAAGATAGGCTCCGGCACATCGGACCAGAAGCGGCCCAGCTTGATCCCAAGGCCTGCCGAGCCTCGTTCGTTCAGCTTACGCAGCAGATGGATCGCATCCGCCGGGCGGTCTTTGATCAAGTAGGCGGTGGTAAACAGCATTTCCCCATCCTTGATCCAGTCCGTAATATCGGGGGCATCCATCACGTTGACGGATTTCACGATCCGGCCGGTACCGGAACGTCCCGCTACGAGCTTCCCCTCAGACAGCGGATAAATCGATAACGCTTGTTCGACAGTCAGATGCATAGCCTCTCCCTCCCTGGTCTAGCGTGCACTTTCAATCGATGGTCGTATGGGATAGCTGCTAATCTTTCGTTATGTACATAATTGCGTGATGTTTTATTACATTATAAAACGAATCTTCGGATTCTTCAATACTTTTATGTTAGTTTTTATGACATTTAACGAACATTAAACATTCATTTTACTGTAATCTTATGGAATTCACACCCAAACACCCTTTTATACGCAAAAAAAGACCGGCTCCCCGATCAAGAGAAGACGATCTTCCATTCCTTATGAAGCCTTTCTATCCCTTGCAGCTTGCAGCCCGCTCGTGCTTCGGCGTTTAAACCAATACACCGTAAACCCCGTCGCTACCATTCCAAGGATGCCTGCAAAATAAAACCCGCTGCGCAGCCCGGCCCATTCATTCAGCCCACCGGCTAAGAACGGCCCGGCAAACATCCCCACCGCATACACCGCTTGGTAAAATCCCATGGCTGTAGCGCGCTTTTGCTGCGGAATGTGCTCAATCGAAAGGCCCAGCAGCAGAGGAAAATGCAGCCCCTGGAAAAACCCATTGAACGCCTGGGTTGCCACCAGCAGCGGATACGACGAGACCATCGAGATGGAGGCGGAACAGATGCTGCTCATCACGAAGCCGATCAACACCAAATTCCACGCACCAAACCGCGGCGCAAGCACCCGACCTGTAATGAAGGAGCTGATCGCATGCGGGAGCATAAACGCGAGTACAAGCCACGTCAGTCCCAGCTCATCCGCTCCCAACGTGAGCGCATAGGACGGGGTGAAGCCGAACATGGTGATAAACAGCACGCTGTGCGCCAGAATCGACAGCAAGGATACTTTCCAGAGCAGCCGATCGCGCATGACCGGCATCAGGTCGCTGAACTGCATCGGAAGCCGGTCCGACGCCCCCCGCGGCTCTTTTAGAAAAATGGCCAGCAGTACGCCAGCTAATCCCATCGCGCCTCCCGTCCAGAAGGTCGTGTTCCAGCCCCCGATCTTTACGAGAAAGCCGCTCAAGCTCATCCCGATCATCTGCCCTGCCGCGATCATAAGGCTAATCGTGCCCATCGCGCGGGTAGCCTGTCAGGGCCGATACATGCTCGCGTACATGACCGTATACGCCGACCAGGTGGATGCCCCGACGCCGGTCATAATGCGCCCCAGCAGCGCCCAGCCGACCTGCTCGCCGAAGACGAAGCAGACGCACCCGAGCGCAATCGTCAGCACGCCGAGCACGATGTAGGGCTTGCGCCGCTTCATCCGATCCGATGCGATTCCAATCGGCAGACGCAGCAAAATTTGTGTCAGGCCGTAGCTGCCCAGCACCACGCCCACCATGCTATAAGAAGCGCCGATATGCTCCAAGTACGGGGACAATACCGGCACGTACACGTACATCGAAGACCAGTACAGCAGGGTAACCAGTACAAAAATGGCATGATTCCCACGCCCTGCTGCCGGGGTCCGTTCCGCTAACGGATCATTCATGACAATGCTCCTCCGGCCCAAATTAAAATCCGTAAATCGTCATGCCGCCGTCTACGAACAGCGTTTGACCCGTGATATAGCTAGCTGCATCCGAGGACAGAAACACCACCGGCCCTACCAAATCCGGCAGCTCCCCGATTCGTTTCAGCGGGGTGCGCGCCAGCACTTCACTAACAAACTGCTCGTCCGCCAGCAGCTTTTCGGTTAGCGGCGTTTTGAAGTACCATGGCCCGATCGCATTGACACGAATGCCGAATTTCCCCCACTCCAGTGCTAAAATTTTGGTCATCTGGATCAAAGCAGCTTTGGTCGAGCCATATACGACTCCAGTCCGCAGAGCCATATGTCCGCCTACCGAGGAAATGTTAATGATCGATCCGCCGCCGCTTTCCTTCATGTGCGCTCCCAGCGTTTGCGACAATAGGAACGCTGATTTCAGGTTCGTCTGCATAATGGTTTCCCATTCTTCTTCCGTCACGTCCAGTGCGGGAGTGCGAATGTTCATCCCGGCATTGTTGATCAGGATGTCCACTTTACCCGCCCATGCGATCGCCTTCTCGGCCGAGCGGTGCAGCTGCTCCCGCGAAGTGATATCCGTAGGCAGCGCCAGCGCCTTGCGGCCTACTTTTTCAATCTCAGCGACCGTGCCGGCGAGATCACTTTCCGTACGCGCCAGCACGGCTACATCGGCCCCCGCTTCAGCCAGTCCGATCGCCAGCGCTTTACCGATCCCGCGGCCCGCGCCCGTGACCATCGCTTTCTTGCCTTCCAATCCGAATGATGGTAAAAACATGCTGTTCTCCTCCTTGGTCACCCAACTGCTATTTTGCCCAGACAAAAGCGCTGCCCTCCGTTTAGACGGAAGACAGCGACAGTGGATTGCTTTGCTGCTAATGCTAATTACAAGCTCATTTCCAAAATCGCCCGTACATCCTGCTCCGCCAGCTTCTTAAACGAGCCTACCGGGTGGAAGCGGACGGTTTCCTTCGCCATCTGATCCAGATGCTCTGCGCCAATGCCCAGATCGGCTAAACGCGCTGGCGCACCGATGCGGCTGAAATAATCCCGTGTCGCTTGAATGCCCGCCAAGGCAATCTCTTCGTCGGACTTGCCGTTCGGATCTACGCCCCACACTCGAACAGCGAATTGAACAAACCGGTCAATCCGCTCGCGATAAACGTATTTCATCCAGTTCGGGAATAGAATCGCCAGGCCCGCCGCATGCGCAATATCATAGATCGCGCTGACTTCATGCTCGATCATGTGCGTCGCCCAGTCATTCTGCATTCCGACGCTGATCATACCGCCGTTGAGCGCATATGTACCGCAGAGCATAATGTTCGCGCGCGCCGCATAGTTGGTCGGCTCCTTCAGCGCCAGCTCCGCATTCTCGATGACCGTTTGCAGTATGGATTCGCACAAACGCTCCTGCAGTGGAGTATCGGTAGTCAAGCTGAAGTACTGCTCGAACACGTGGGACATCATATCCACCGCGCCGTTGACGGTTTGATCCGCCGGTACCGTGTAGGTCAGCGTAGGGTCCAAAATCGAAAATTTCGGGTATGCGTAGATGCTTCCGAACGCTTTTTTCAGCTGATGCTCCCAGTCGGTAATGACCGCACTGCCGTTCATCTCGGAGCCGGTAGCCGACAGCGTAAGCACCGCTCCAAGCGGCAATGCGCCGCGAATTTCCGCTTTGCGCATCAAGAAATCCCACACGTCGCCTTCATAAGGAACGCCGACCGCGACCGCCTTCGCCGCATCGATGACACTGCCGCCGCCGACGGCCAAGATGAAATCGACATTTTCCGAACGGCACAGCTCGATGCCTTTGCGAACGGTGCTAACCCGCGGATTCGGCTCCACGCCTGGCAGCTCAACCACCTTCGCGCCGATTTCCTGAAGCTGCTTGATGACGCGGTCGTAGAGGCCGCTCTTTTTGATGCTGCCCCCGCCGTAGATGAGCAATACGCTTTTCGCGCCCACACTGGCTAGTTGCTGCCCCACGGTATCCGCCGTACCTTCACCGAATATAATTTGGGTCGGATTATAAAAACGAAACGAATTCATCGTTACCCTCCTGTATGGTTGAGACCAATTATTGACACAACGTACATTATACCCATCTGGCAGCGGAATGAAAATCACTGAAAAAAGCTACAGCTGCTTACCTGAAGGTAAGTAAGCTGACCCAAGTTCAAAGTTTATAGACTCTAGCTTCATACGGCCGCAGCATGAAGGATGGCTCCAGCTCCAGCGCCGCCGGTTCCACCTCATAGTTCCCGAGCAGCAGCTCTGCACCCTTTGCGGACAACGCATCAGGCCAGCGCATCGTCGTCACGTGCTCCGTGAAGTTGCATACGATCAGCAGCCTCTCGTCGCCAAGCTTACGGACATAGGCATAAATGCGCTCATCCTCCGGCATCAGCAGCTCATAGCTTCCATACACCGCGACCTCCTCCGCCTTACGGAGCGCAATCAGCCGCTTGTAATAATGGAGGATGGAATGAGGATCCGCCTCCTGACGTTCCACGTTAATCTGCTCATAATTCGGATTGACTTCGATCCATGGCTCATGGCTGGAAAAGCCGGCGTAGCGCTCACCAGACCACTGCATCGGGGTACGCGCATTGTCACGTCCTTGGGCATAGATCGCTTCGCGAATATCACGAAACGTCTTACCCACCGCGTCCGCCTCACGGTATAAATTCATAATCTCGACATCACGATACTGGTGGATCTCCTCGAACTGCACATTCGTCATGCCGATTTCCTGACCTTGATAAATGTAAGGCGTCCCTTGCATCAGCATGAAGCAGGTGGCGAGCATTTTCGCGGACGCGTCGTGATACTTGCCGTCATTTCCAAACCGAGAGACGGAACGCGGCACATCGTGGTTTTCAAGGAACAATGCGTTCCAGCCCCGCCCTTCAAGCCCAACCTGCCATTTGGATAAAATGTGCTTCAGCTCGGACAGCTTCCACTCGGGGTTATAATCCCACTTGCCGCCGGGGCCGTGATCCACCGACATGTGCTCGAACTGAAACATCATATTAAAGACACCGTTCGTCTCCCCGACGAAATCCTCGGCCTGATCCAGCTCCACGCCATTAGCCTCTCCGACCGTCATAATGTTGTAGTTGCGGAACGTCGTGTCGCGCAGCTCGCGCAAATAATCCAGAATTCCCTCCCGGTTACGATGTCCATCCCACGATGGAACAAACAGCTTCTTGTTCGGATTCGGTAGATCCGGCAGCCCCTTAATCTTCTTGATGTGCGTAATCGCATCGATGCGAAAGCCGTCGATCCCTTTATCCAGCCACCAGTTGATCATCTTGTACAGCTCGCCGCGTACCTCTTCATTTTCCCAGTTCAAATCCGGCTGCCTCGTGGAGAACAGATGCATGTAATATTCGCCGGTCTGCTTATCGAACTGCCAGGCGGAACCGCCGAAGATGGATTCCCAGTTGTTCGGCTCTCTCCCGTGGGGCTTTCCTGCTCTCCAAATGTAATAATCGCGTTTCGGATTGGTTTTGGAGCTGCGTGACTCCACGAACCAAGGATGCTCATCGGAGGTGTGGTTAATGACCAGGTCCATAATGATCCGAATTCCGCGGCGGTGCGCCTCAGCGAGCAGCTCGTCAAACTCGGCCATCGTGCCGAATTCCTCCATAATCGCGCAGTAATCGCTAATATCGTAGCCGTTGTCATCATTGGGCGATTGGTAGATCGGGCATATCCAGATCACATCGATCCCCAGCTCCTTCAAATAATCCAGCTTCCCTAGGATCCCCTTCAAATCGCCGACGCCGTCACCACTGCTATCCATAAAGCTGCGCGGATAAATTTGATACACGACGCTCTCTTTCCACCATACTTTGTTCATTGCGGTAATCTCCTCATTTTGGTTGATGAGGTATATGGTACCCAGTTGATGCCTTCGTCACAACCAACGCGGTTGACCAAATTGGTGGCGAATATTGCACCGCATATAAAAAAGCCCCGAGATCCGGCCTGCAAAGGCCAACCTCCGAGCTTCAATTCGGTTATTTCAATGCTTTATCAATGGCAAAATACTGCCCTGACCACGCCTTCTTCGCGGTCCAGTCGGCTTCGCCCTGCCAGAACGGATGCGCTGGCGAAAGGCCAAGCGGCAGGAATACTGCCGCACAAAGGTACAGGCTGCCGGTGGAAATATACCGCTCGCCCACCTCCGGCTGATCGCCGCAGAAGCCGATGCGCAGCCAGCCCTGCTCATCGAACGTGCCTGGCGCTTCGATCATCCGGCGGATAACGGCCGTAAGCGCGCAGCGCACCTGCGCAGGCTCAACGCCGTCCGGCAGACGCTCTTGCAGCGCCACTTGCGACAGCAGCTGGAACGCGCCGAAGCGGTAAGCGAGTGAGCGTCCGATCGCAGGGAACGTGCCTTCCGGCGAGATCAGGCGCTCCTGTATTTCCGCCTGACGGGTAGCTCTCTTCAGCGCCGGCTCGAGCTCCTGCTCCCAATCCAGCATCTTAGAGCCGATGGTTTGCAGAATGTCGACCATCATCGGCTGAATCACGAAGCTGTTATAGTAATCCCAATGAAATTCCGGACCGTCCCCGTAAGTTCCGTCGCCCAAATACCATTCGGTGTGCTTCTTAATCGCGTAATCGACGCGCATCGGATCCCAGTCTTCTTCGCCCATCACACAGAGCAGCGTCTCGGTCATCGCCGCAAACAACAGCCAGTTGTTATAGCCTGGCTTGCGAGTCCGCGTCGATTTTAAGCAAGCCGCCAAATTCCGCTTCACGCGGTCATCCAGCTTGTCCAGCAGCTCGCGAGGCGCACGAATGAGCGCATGCGACAGAAATGCCGCATCCACAATCGGCTGATGCCCATAAGAGAAATTCATAAAATCTGGAGAGCTTGGATCAGTCGCCGAATCAATCGCAGCTCTAGCCAGCTCTGCAAAGCGGCTGCGCTTCTCCTCTTCTTCGCCCTCGAGACCTTGCAGCTCGAGCCAAGGCGCCATCCCGCAAAGCAAACGCCCTAATGCTTCCAGGTACGTATAGTGGGGACGATCGTCCGTCTTGCCTTGCACCGGCATCGTTTCGCGAAGCTTGCGCTCACTGAGCGAGTGCAGCACAGGCTCGCCGATTCCGCACATCCAGTCCAGCCAATTTTTACGATCCAATACACCTTGATTCACGTCGGATGAAGTCCCCTCTCATAAATACAACCTATTTTTCCGTGGAAAATGGGTTGAAACGTTTAAACTAACATCTATTATACAACTATATTATTAAAATAGGGATGGTTTTTTTTCAGAAATTTGATAATATAAGTGAGGCATTTTTTTCATAATTTTTTCATTACACGAATTGAAGGAGTGTTTGGTCTTAATGCAACCTAGAGAAATTCAAATCGACGAACGGCCACCGCTGCTCCAGAGCATTCCGCTCAGCTTGCAGCACTTGTTCGCGATGTTCGGCTCCACCGTGCTAGTGCCCGTCTTATTCAAGGTGGATCCGGCGACCATCCTGCTCATGAACGGGATCGGTACTCTGCTTTATTTGCTGCTGTGCAAAGGAAAAATCCCTGCCTACTTGGGCTCCAGCTTTGCTTTTCTGTCCCCGGTATTTGCGGTGCTGGGCTCAGGCCAGCCCTATGAAGCGGCGCTCGGCGGCTTTATCGTCTCCGGCCTCATCTTCATCCTCGTCTCGCTGATTATCCGCTCGGCAGGAACGGGCTGGCTCGACGTCGTCTTCCCGCCCGCAGCCATGGGCGCGATTGTCGCCGTCATCGGCCTGGAGCTCGTACCGGTCGCCGCTGAGATGGCCGGCTTTATCAAGCCCGCTGCGGCAGCCGCCGATTGGAAGGTCGATACGCAAGCCGTTCTCGTCTCTTCCGTTACGCTGCTGGTTACTGTGGTCGGCTCGGTCGTCTTCCGCGGCTTCCTCAAAATCATTCCGATCCTCATCGGAATCGTATGCGGATACCTGCTGGCCTTTGCCCTGGGTCTCGTCAACTTCACCGCTGTAGCGGAGGCCAAATGGTTCGCGCTTCCGACCTTCTATACGCCGCAGCTGAACTGGTCGGCCATGGCCATCATCGCGCCGGCTGCGCTCGTCGTCATCGCCGAGCATATCGGCCACTTGATCGTCACCGGCAATATCGTGGGCCGTAACTTGTCCAAAGATCCAGGTCTCGATCGATCCTTACTGGGGAACGGAATCTCGACCATCATCTCCGGCTTTCTGGGCTCCACCCCAAACACCACCTACGGTGAAAACATCGGGGTCATGGCGATTTCCCGCGTCTACTCCGTCTGGGTCATCGGCGGTGCCGCCGTCATTGCCGTCGTGCTTTCCTTCTTGGGCAAGCTGGCCGCGCTCATCACGACGATCCCGACACCGGTTATGGGCGGCGTCTCGCTGCTCTTGTTCGGCGTCATCGCGGCCTCCGGCGTGCGCATGCTCGTTGAAACAAAGGTCGACTATTCCAAGGCATCCAACCTGATTTTGACCAGCATCGTGCTCGTGATCGGGATCAGCGGAGCGACGATTTCCATCGGTAGCTTCACCCTGAAAGGGATGGCGCTGGCCACCGTCATTGCGATCGTGCTCAGCTTATTCTTCAAAACCCTCGAGAAGCTGAAGCTTACGAGCGAATAGCATCAGCATTAGCAAAAAGACATGCCGTCATCCGCTGACGAGCATGTCTTCTTTCTTTACCCGAAAAAGCTTACATTTTCTCCAAAATCGAAAACAACACGCTATTCGCCGCTTTTTCCACGTGCACTTCAACGGAGTAGCTGCCAATGGCCACCGTCTGATTTTCAACCGCTGAACCGGCTTCCACCATGCCATACACACCGGTATACAGCTGCTTGAATTTGAGCGCGTCGTACCCGAACAAGGCGTTGGCGTACTTCTCCACCGCTTCCTGATTCCGGGCCAGCACCCCATCCCCCACATGGAGCGTAATGCCATAGGTGCGGTATTCCGGCTCGATCCACAGCGACGCTTCCTCCAAGCTTTCGCTAGATGGCACCGTACGACTAAGGTCCTTCGCCTTCGTGTCTCCGTCCCGGTATAGCTTCGCCGTTGTCTCCACCAGATCATAGTTCGTGCCTCTCAGCTTAGCCGCTTCACTCAGCACCGTGTAGGCGCTGGCCATCTTGGCGTTCGCGAACACCACCTTCTTATAGTGACCGTCCTTCGTCGGCACAATGACCTGCAGCTCCGGCTGGGTCTCCGTTACTGCTGTCGCGACCCGCTTGCTTTTATCGGTAATCCGATCGAGGATCGCCAGCGATTCCGCCCGCGTCACCTCTTGTCCGATCCCGAAATACCCGTTCGGATACCCTTCCATGATGCCCTTGCCGAACGCCTCCGCCACAAACCGCTGCTCTCTGGCCTTCGCGCTCAAGAAATCCCCGAGCTTGGCTGCACTCTTCATGCTCAGCGGCTCGTCCTCCAAATATTCCGTCTCTTTCACCGTATAATAGACGATCTCCGAAACCTGCTCGCGCTTCAGATTCGTTTTGAAATCGGCGAACTGGCTTTTGTTTATAAAATGCAGGTCGCTGGCCAGATCAATAAATGGCTTCGCCCAGTAGCCGGACAGACTCGCCTTAAAGTTGAAATCGCGGTAATCCTGCTGCAAAATACTGCGGTTCGCCGCACTAAGCGCCGAGGTAAATTCGCTCTTCCAGGCACGCTCGCCGTTCGGATACATTTTTGAATAAGACAATAACAGCATTTTCACAAATTGATCGGCAGTCACCGGGTCATTCGGTCGGAATGTCCCATCTGGAAATCCGTCCAGAATCCCTTGATCCACCAGCCGGTAAATCGTCGCTTCCGCCCAATGCCCTTTCACATCCGAAAACCGTTTTTGCTGCTCCTGCGCCTGCGCCGCCCCTGTCGGAATTGTGTTCCCGAACACCAAGAGGCAAGCCATGATCGTCCCCGCCACCTTGCGGGCCAAAACTGCACCTCGTGTGCTGACTCTACCCATTGCTTCAACCTCGCTTATGCTCTCATGTTGTGCCGTTTTTCAGCCATGGATAAGCATAAACGCTTTTGTAAGGCTTGAACATTGCCCTTCGTGCCTAAAATCGTTCGCTTTCCCGCCCTTGGTAAATTAGGGTAATAGTATCACCCGGGCACACAAAAACCCTGCTGTCAGTCGCATGGACTGATGCAGGGCATGTAGGTGTAACGATGCATACCGTTAGGTAAAAGCGTTCAAGCCGCCGTACTTGGAAATCGCCAGCAGCAGGTCCTTCATAATCGGTAAAATGAACTGCGCCGTCTCCAGCTTGAAAATGCCGCTGCGGTTATGCAGCTCCGCCTCCCGGACATAAATGCGGTAATGCTGCATGCCGGTGTGCAAATTCACAGTCTCGCTACCGGAGGCTTTCTGGCTGTTGAACCGGATCTTACGCGCGCCGATCGGCTCTTCATAAGGAGTAATGCTGACGATATCCTCCAGCTTGATGTGATAATTCGCATGCGGCTTCTGATACACCATTTCCTTGGTAGACACCGTCAAGCCAAAATCCTTCTTCTTATGGGAGATCTTGAGCTCGCCGTCGAGCCCTTTAATCTTGATAAAATTTTCGTTCATCGTATCTTCCTCCTCTGGGCTGTAGGGGCCGCAACTTCGGAATGACGTGTAAAAGACTTGTACGTAGTAGCATACCACAGATCGTTTAGGCAGCGCTATACGTTAATCCTAGACACTTCCCCGAGTGGGAGCAAGATGTTTAATGCCATTAATCGATTCGTTAAATGAGCGATTCCGCCCCATCGATAAACAATTCGGTACCCGTAATATGGCTGGACGCACTTGAAGCAAGGAAAGCAACCAAATCCGCTACCTGCTCAGGCTGGCCTGGGGCATGCTCTAATGGCTGGCTGCCTTCGGGATAAGTCACTGGAATTTTAATCTTGCTCAGCTCCGGCGTAGGGTGCGTATTCTCTCCAATGTTCGTTTGGATCGAGCCCGGACAAATGACGTTGACGCGGATTTTGTACTGTGCAAGCTCCAGCGCCGCCATTTTGGCAAAAGCGACCTGCCCCGCCTTCGACGTACTGTACGCGGACATGCCGAAATTGGAAAATACCCGGCTGCCATTGATCGAGCTGGTAATGACGATGCTGCCACCCTGCTGCTTCATGTGTGGGATGGCGTATTTTACGCACAAGAATGTGCCCTTCAGATTGATGGCCAGAGTCTGATCCCAATCCTCCGGCTTCATATCCTCAATCGGCGACAATACGCCATTAATGCCCGCATTGGCAAACAGCATATCGATCCGTCCCCACTGACGGGCTGCTGCATCGATCGCTTCCTTCACCCGATTCGCATCGGCCACGTCGACATCGGCGGTCATCACCTGCGCCTTCAGCTCATGAAGCTCCTTCTCGACCTGATCTCTGCGCTCGTCCTTCAAATCGACCAAACAGAGCTTCATCCCCTGCTGCGCTAGCCCGATCGCCGCCGCTCGACCAATTCCTGATGCGGCCCCCGTGACCACGGCCACTTTATCTTTCAACTCCGGCAGCAAAATCCGGCTTTTGGGTGCGGTTAACAGTGTCATCAAGCTTCGTTCCCCTCTTAGAAAATGTTTCGAAACCAAGCTTATTTTGGCTATCCGCCGGGCACAATATGTGACAAACTTCCATAGGTTAGTGTTCAAGTCCCGTTTATGCTACAATACAAAAATTGAACAAATGTACATTTTCGTTGTGGGAGGCATTATCACAGTTATGTTGATCATCGGCATCGCAGGCGGTACAGGCTCAGGCAAAACTACGGTGGCGCGCTCCGTCATCGACCGGCTCGGTTCGGGCAAGGTTACGTTTATTTCTCAAGACAATTACTATAAAGATCATTCGCATCTGTCGATCACCGAGCGCGAAACAATCAATTACGATCATCCGCTGGCGTTCGACAACGAGCTGCTGCTCATGAATTTGAAGCAATTGAAGCAAAAGCAAATCGTGCAAGCGCCGGTCTACGAGTTCGCGGTACACGCCCGTTCCACGGAACGATCCATCGAGCTGAAGCCGAATAAAATCGTCATTATCGAGGGGCTGCATGTGCTATCGGACGAGCATTTGCGGGACATTCTGGATATCAAGGTATTCGTCGATACGGACCCGGATGTGCGCATTCTTCGTCGAGTTCTGCGCGACATTCACGAGCGGGGACGGTCGATTCAATCGGTCTACGACCAGTATTTATCGACGGTGAAGCCAATGCACGAAGCATTCATCGAGCCCTCCAAAAAGTATGCCGACCTGATCATCCCCGAGGGCGGGCACAACGAAGTCGGCATTCAGCTGCTGTCCATCCTAACAGAAAAATATTTAATGGCATAAATGATTCATATCATAAATAAAAAGCAGCCCCGGTCGGATGCATGCATCTCGCCGGATGGCTGCTTTTTTACTTGGTTTAGTTGCTTTCCGTTTCCTTTGCTGCCGCTGCAGCCGATTGGACTACGGCAAGTCCAGAGGCAGAGGCACTGGTTCGGTGCGTCAAACCCTTCACCAGCTTCTCCACATCGATGCCGCTGACGCTCTTCAGCATTTCCGGCGCCGTCGCCATGAGCGACGTGACGTAATTGCTGACGCGTGCCGCGCCTTCGCCCAGCCCCGTATCGACCACCGTCAGCTTGTCGATCGCTTGGATCGGCTCGGCAATTTTGCCGGCCAGCTCCGGCAGCATCTTCACGATGATGTCGAGCACCGCGGCTTCGCCGAACTTCTCGAACGCCTCGGCAAGCTTCTGCTTCGCCTCCGCTTCCGCCAAGCCGCGCAGCCGGATAACCTCCGCCTCGGCCGTCCCTTTCGCCCGCTCGGCGTCCGCGACCGCCTGCCCTTCTAGCCGCTTCTGCTCCGCCATCGCCTTCGCTTCCGCTTCGATCCGGTACTGCATCGCGTCGGCTTGTGTAATCTGCTTCGCTTTTTCCGCCTGCGCCGCTTGCTCGACCGAGTACCGGTCCGCATCCGCCTTCTTCTTCACCTCGGCGTCATACTGTTTCTCGCGGCGCAAGATTTCTTTCGCCTCGAGATCGATCTCGCGCTCCTTGCGGACAAGCTCTACGCGCATCTGCTCCTCCACCACGCTCTGCTTCGCCCGCGCTTCTTGGATATGATACGCCTGATCCGCCTCCGCACGCGCCGTATCCTGATCCCGCTTGAACGCGGCGACCTTCAGCTCCTTCTCCTTGGCTGCCTCGGCAATGTTTGTGTCGCGTAGAAGCTCGGCTTTCTGGCCTTCCTCCTCCGCCTGCGCCTTCTGAATCCGCGCATCGCGCACCGCCTGCGCTTCGGCGATTTCCGCATCGCGCTTCACAGCAGCGATCCGCGGCTTCCCAAGCGCATCCAGGTACCCGTGCTTATCGCGCAAGTCCTTGATCGTGAAGGACACGATCTGCAGCCCCATTTTTTTCAAATCCTTCGCCGCGACACCTTGCACTTCCTGAGCAAATTTATCCCGGTTTCGGTATACCTCTTCCACGGTCATTGAGCCGAGAATTGCCCGAAGGTGGCCTTCAAGCACTTCCTGCGCCTCACCTTTTAGAGCTTCGGTCGGCTTCCCCATAAACTGCTCAGCCGCTGTAGCCACATCCTCCACTGCGCCGCCGATTTTGATAATCGCTACGCCGTCAGCCATAACTGGCACCCCTTGCTCGGTATATACCTCCGGGGTAGATACATCCAGCTTCAACGACAGCAAGGAGATGAACTCGGCCTGCTGAAACACCGGAAGAATGAACGAGCCGCCACCGCGGACGATTTTTATTTTGCGTCCCGTGTCGTCGGTAAGTACATTTCGGGCTCCCAGAAACGATCCGGTCACGATCATCGCCTCATCTGGACTTACCGTCTTATATCGGGCCCAAAAGGCCAAGCCCAACACGACGATTACGCCAACCACAATACCTGGAATCACTAACGCATCGCTAATCATCATCCCCAACCGCTCCTTTGCTATTTACTTTCCTCTTCCCAGCGGGTCACCAGCAGCGTCCCTTCCTTCACTTCCACCGTGACGACCCGGCACCCCGCTTCAACGGGAACGCCATCGAAGCTTTGCGCGATCTGGTTGGTCACACTGCCGCCGATTCGTACCAGTACCTCACCGCACCCTCGGGCCGGAATCGGTACAGAGACCTCACCCATGCGCCCAACCAAGTCCTGCATCGAGAACGCGACCGAATTTTCACTGGCTTGCATCGGCTTCACATAGAAGTAGAAGATCACGACCGCCGTGCCTACGGCCACAAGCAGGGATAATACCAATACCGCGGACGGCATCATCTCGGTGTACTTGGTGAGCATTGCTCCTGTTCCGCCAAGCACCGTAATCCCGCTGAACAGCACCATCGGCTGCAGCCAGTGATGGGTATCGCCGGACATGAAATCGAACATGCCATGCATCGCATTGCTGAGCACGTCGCCGAACACCACGGTCACCAGCGCGAACAAAACCCCGGTGATCAACAGCCCCCAGTAAAGCTCCAACATCCTGAGCACCTCCAGCCTCGCTTGGCATCGATTCAAAAGTTAATACGCGAATGACCAAGCTGAAGTTGCATTATTTTCCAGTTTTTCTCCAAATGATGACAATTGCTAAATTTCTGAGCATAAAGAAATACCGTCGGGAAAGATTTCCGGACGGTCATTTACTGTGCAACTCCATACTTTAGCAGTTGGAAGGAATAGGTTTGGGTTACTGCGCTATAGCTTCAACCTCATCGTAATCGACGTGCCTTCCATACCGACTTGCACGAATCCGAGCCTAGTATATAGCGTACTGCTGGGTTCCGTGGATCGACACTTAACGATAACGCGGGAATATTCCTACTAATAGCACATCCTGCTCCGAAATCAGCCGAATCCGAATATTGTTCATCCTTCTACTTCTCCTTCAAAGCCAGCATTTGATACACCTCGCGCGAGTCACCCTTCAGCGTCACTTGGCTGTTGCGCATCTGCGAGGAGCCGTCGCCATCGAGAAAGATGCCGTCCACGAGCCGCTTCGGCGCGATCACTTCCTTCACCGCGGTGCGGAATTGCTCTACCGTACAGGGCTTGTCCGAGACGAGCAGCCAAATGTTCATCTGATCATCGTACACCGCCCCCGAGCGCAGCCTCGCCTCATCAAAGGCCGGCATGTTCTCGTCGATCGCCTGACTCACCCACTTGTTCTCATCCCGCAGCGACATGCTCACCCCGCCCTGCGCCCAGTAGTGCTGCCGATCAGTCACCTTCAGCTCCCCAGCCTCAATCACCACTTGAACGGAAAAGCTGCGGGTCACTTCATCCCACACCAGTGTCCCCTTCGGGAAGTCAATATTATACCAGCCGGAGCCATAATCTCCTGCGTCACCTTTTAGCGGCTTATCCCCGATGACAGCCACACTGAGCAAATCTCCGTTCCAGAAAAAGCCCCCGTTAATCCCGTAATCGGACGTTTTCGACACATTGGTCGTAATATGCTTCAGCTCAATATTATCCGGCGACGTCTGCATCGCATTAAGCTTCACCCCATTGGAAGCGACGAAAGTGGAGTAGCTGTAATGCTCGACAATTGGAAGAGGCCTCGGGGTCGTCCAATAAACGGACAAAACAACGGCAATCAGATTCCCCATTAAAAAGCTCGCAACCACTAGCTGCAAATAACGGGTGTCGATCAGCTGCAGACGGTTTCGAATCACGGCGTACATGGCACATCCCCATTTCCAAAATGGAAGTCTTGTAATCTATGCTATGCGGTCGTGCAAATTGATATGATTATAGAACTTTCGATAATATTTATCTTTATAGAATATAAATTATTATAAATTTACTTTATCAAGATCCGGACATATGATAATAATAAAACAGATCCTTCGATGGAGGTTGAAACGAAATGGCTAAAGTAACGGGTTTAGAAGGTGTAGTAGCAGCCGAAACGGATATCAGCTTAGTGGATGGCGAGAATGGACATTTGATTTATAGGGGCTTTTGGGCAAAAGAGCTGGCGATCACCTCCACCTTCGAGGAAGTGGCGTACTTACTCTGGTATGGCCAACTGCCGAATACTGCCGAGCTTGAAGCCTTCAAAGGGCAATGGGTTGCCGACCGCTGCCTACCTGAGCATGTATTGAGCCTCCTCAAGCTGCTGCCGCGTGAAACACCTCTTATGAGCGTGCTGCAAACCGCCGTATCGGCCATGTCCGAGTCGCAATACAGCTGGCCGCCTTCAGTTGAGCAAGCACTAAAAATAACCGCTGTGCTGCCCATCATCGTCGCCTATCGCTACCGATTGGAAAACGGCCTTCCGCTCATAGAGCCACTCAACCAGCTTGATCATGCCGCGAATTATCTGTACATGCTAACAGGAGTCATTCCCGAAGCTGCGCATGTTAAAGCATTGACCGCCTACTTGATTCTCGGCATGGAGCATGGAATGAATGCTTCGACCTTTGCCGGCCGCGTCGTTTCCTCCACGCAAAGCGATCTTATCTCTGCCCTTACGGCGGCGATCGGTGCGATGAAAGGCCCGCTCCATGGGGGTGCGCCGACCGAGGTCATTGCCATGCTGGATGCCATTGGGAATAAGGAACAGGCGGAAGATTGGATCAGATCAACGCTGGAGCAAGGCGGGAGATTGATGGGGTTCGGACATCGGGTATACAAAACCGTAGACCCTCGGGCGGAAGCGCTGCGTCAAGTGACCGCCAGACTGTCCTCCGAGGACCCGTGGTTTGAGCTGGCGATTCATGTGGAAGCTGCAGCCATAAAGCTGTTGGATGAGTATAAGCCCGGCAGACGGCTGTATACGAACGTCGAATTTTTCGCTGCAGCGATCATGCGTGCCATCGGTCTGCCTTCGGCTTTATTTACACCAACGTTCAGCATTGCGCGTGTTGTAGGCTGGTCTGCCCATGTGCTGGAGCAAGCCGCGATCAATCGGATTTTCCGTCCGCAGTCGGTTTACACCGGTCCCATGCCCACTGAGCAAGTGAGTAAATAAGCATGCAAAACGTTTCGCTGCCACGCCGGCATGAAAAAAGCACTCTACATGCCGGTGAGGCGCGGCTTGCTTCCTTTACTTGCTCGGCTTGATAACACCTTTTTTCAAAATAATATTGGCGTACTGCGCACTTTCTCCGGTTGCAACAATGGCATAGGTCTTCTTCGCCCGCTCATAGAACGCGAAACGCTCAACGAGCTCCAGCTCCTGCGCCTCCGGCTCATGCTTGAGAATAATCTGGCGGTATTCGTCCCAAATGACCGGCTTGATCGGATCCCCAAGCACAACGGCCATTAACGCTGTAGAGTGCTCCGCATATTGATCCAGCGGGAATAGACTTAGAATCGCATCCAGCAGCGCTGGAATTTCGAGGCCGTCTGCGCGCAGCAAACGCTGTGCATGGCTCGCCGCCGGAAAGTTGCTGTCCGCCAGCACAATCTCATCGCCATGGCCCATTTCCATCAGAACCTTTAACAGCTCGGGAGAAAGTATCGAAGGAATTCCTTTTAACATCTCGGCATACCTCACTTATTAAAAAATATTAAGCGCTTTTTTCGACTGCATGACCATCGTATTGGAACGACGAGCAACCTGTCAACCACATTTTACCTTCCGAAAAGCGCTCCTCCATCCAATCGCTCACATGCTGGCATCCTTACGATAGATCGGTTACTATAGATAAGTACTGCTATCACGATCACACGAGAAGCGAGGTGCGAGGCCATGGAACAAGTCGTCATCGTCGGGGCAGGACCCTGCGGCCTATCCGCCGCGATTGAGCTCAAGAAGCTCGGGATCGACCCTCTCATCATTGAAAAAGAATGCGTCGTCCATTCCATCTATTTGTATCCTACATATATGCAGTTCTTCAGTACCCCCGAGCTGCTGGAAATCGGCGGTTATCCGTTCTCAACGCCGAACGAGAAGCCCTATCGGCAAGAGGCGCTGACCTATTACCGGAATGTAGCGGCAAGAAGCGAGCTGCGCATTCGTGCCTATCACACCGTTACGGACATTGTACAAGCTGATACCGGCGGCTTCCAGCTCCAGGTGGAGAATCGTTCAGGTGCCCGGAGCATCGTGGAGACTCAGAAGCTCGTCCTTGCAACGGGATACTTTGATCATCCGAACCTAATTGGCATACCCGGCGAATCACTGGCCAAGGTTACCCACTACTATCGGGAAGCGCATCCCTACGGCGGAACGAAGGTGGTCATCATCGGAGGCAATAACTCTGCGATTGATGCAGCGATGGATTTAATGCGCACCGGCGCCGAGGTGACGGTCGTATATCGCGGGCCTACCTATTCTCCGAATATCAAGCCATGGGTCCGGCCGATTTTCGAAAGCATGGTGAACAAAGGCCGCGTTCGCATGCTGTTTAGCTCGCAGGTCATGAGCATCGAAGAGCAGACGGTGACGGTGCGCAGCAATGGTGAAGAAACGCAGCTGGCGAACGATTTTGTCCTTGCGCTGACCGGGTTCCGACCAAACCGCAGCCTGCTAACCAAGCTGGGCTCTTCCATGCAGCCCGATGGCACACCGAATTTCCACACGGATTCAATGGAAACCTCGGTTCCAGGCTTATACCTCGCTGGAGTCGTAGCCGCTTCCGCGGCGGATGCGAATGAAATTTTCATCGAAACCGGCCGCCATCACGGTACACTGATTGCCCGGCATATCACAGGTTGACATCAGGCTATAAAAGTAAAAAAAGATCGCACTGCTCCATTTCGGAACAGGCGATCTTACTGTTTATACGATTAAAATATCAATTGCTTCTCGCGCTGCGTTAAGCGGCGACCCGCAATATCCACAGTAAGCCTGCCTTCCGACAGCCCCCAGATGCGGGAGCCGAACTTCTCGGCGAGCTCCACCTGATGCAGACTGCAGAAGATGACCAGCTTATTTTTCCGGGCGATCATTTGCAGATCTTCCATAATGCGGCTGGCTGCCTCAGGATCTAAACCGGACACCGGCTCGTCCGCATAAATCACCTTCGCGCCCTTGATCATCGCCTTACAAATGGCTACGCGCTGCTTCTCCCCGCCGCTTAGCTTATCGACAGGCTCGTGCGCCTTCTCGAGCAGACCCACTTTATCTAAATAGTCCATCGCTTCCAGATGATCGTCCTCGGAAACCGTATTAGTGAGAAAGCGCAACCAAGATTTTTTGAACAAGAGCGCACTTAGCACATTTTTCAATGCTGTCTTCTTCCCATTCAGACTCGGCTTCTCTTCCAAGAACGCCCACTGCTTGCGCAGCATGAGCTTTTCCCATCCGTTGATCGAGGTAATATCTTTGCCGTCATAAATATATTGCCCTTCATCCCACTTTTCTTTGAGCATCAGGCACTTGAAAAAAGTCGTTTTCCCACTGCCGCTTGCGCCAAGCAAAGCGATCAGCTCACCTTCGTCAGCCTGAAAGCTGATCCGCTGTAATACGCGGGTGTCTGGCGGATAAGTTTTGCTTAAATTACGTACGATGATCATGCGGCCGATTCTCCTTTGCTTGCTTCCTCCGTTGTCCCATGTCTTGCCTGCTATAACTATACCATGGACAGGCGCCAAAAAACCACAAGCATTGCGGCCGCATTTAACATTTGCGAGTAAATAACCCCTCTGTAGTATATCTTCCTTTTTTGATCCAAGGTAGAATTAGAAAATAGCCGCCACCCCTCGGCAGCGGCTTTCGGCTGGTTTTCGATATTATTGCGGATTCGTTTCTTTCGGTTCTCCGTTTAGGCTCGGAGGTCGTTTCGCCGCTTTGGCGGCAGACATGAAGGCTTCTTCTTCAGTAAATTTATTGTTTCGAAAGTACGAGCTGTTTTTCGCATTTGCTTTTTGCTTATCCATGCTGAGGCTCACCTCCCATCCTGCCTAGTTTGCCACTGCAGAAATTCAGTTATGTACTGTGAAAATTTGTCATATAAATTTAACAATTGGTTCGACACCGATTTACATTTTTTATAAAAGATTCGTATTATAATGGACAAATCTTAAGCTAACGAATGGGGTCAGAACGAATGAAGGAAGTCGAATTGCAGAGGAATTTAGAACGGATGCAGCTTCAGCTTTACTTGCTCGTAGAACAAACCGGGAGTTTTGTCGATCCAAAGGTCGTCAAATTAAGCCAAGAAATCGACCAGCTTGTTGTTTGTCTTCAGCGGATGCGTATGAAGGACAAGCTTAGATATTAAGAGGCCATTACAAAATAATGCGCCTCTTTTTTATTTCTCAGCTTGAAAAACTTCACATGATATGTTATATTAAAACCAAGGAAAATCAAGGGTTTTAGCACTTTACGAGCCCAAATCCAAGACCTGTATGCGCTTTCTTGATTTCTTGATGCCAACCTCGTTTGATCATGAAAAAGGAGCGATGTCCAATGCATTCCCAATCCCGCGAAATACAGGAAAAGAAAATTTCCGTTGAGTTGACCCTTAATGAAGCCCTGGCTCTGACCGGTGTCCGATTTAATGATAATCATCAGCTGGAAATCGATGCGATGCATAAGATCAAGAAGCAGCTGGAAGAGCAAATCATCGACCGCCGTCGTCACCTTCAGTAAGCATAATTGAACATAAGTAAGGCCTTACCACAGGGGTGGAAAGATCTAATAAACAAAAGATCTTTCTACCGAGGTGGAAAGGTCTTTTTTGTTTGCCCGCTTCGCATCGTTTATAATACAGGAGAGGAAAATACGTCTCGTCTGAGAGGAGCGAATTTAACGATGAAACAGCACATCGCTTCTGTGATTGAACAGCATGCGAGTACATTCACAGCGATCTCCCAATACATAGGTGAAAATCCGGAGCTAGGGCATGAAGAATTTAAAGCATCTACCCGCCTCATGGAGGAATTGAGAGTCCAAGGCTTTCAAGTGCAGACTCCTGTACTGGATCTGCCAACCGCTTTTATCGGCACCTACACCGCCTCCAAGCCAGGCCCGACGGTGGCTTTTTTATGTGAATATGATGCGCTGCCTGAGCTTGGACATGCGTGTGGCCATCATTTAATTTGTGTGATGAGCTTGGCAGCGGCGGTCGGGCTGAAATCCGTGATGGAGGAGCTTGGCGGGACACTACGCGTGTACGGCACCCCAGCGGAGGAAACGAAAGGCGCCAAAGTGACGATGGCCGCGGCAGGATTGTTTAACGACTGTGATTTTGCGTTAATGGCGCATCCATATCACACGTACGAGAAATCCGGTGAATCGCTTGCTATGGACGCGATCCAATATGAATTTTTCGGCAAAGCCGCACACGCGGCAGCTACGCCGTACGAAGGGATTAACGCGCTGGATGCGGTGCTGTTATTGTTCCAATCGATCGGCGCACTCCGGCAGCAGCTGCAGAGCCATGCCCGGATTCACGGGATCATTGCCGATGGCGGTAAAGCCCCGAACATCATTCCGGAGTATGCTGCGGCGCAATTTTATATCCGTTCCGCGAATCGCCCTTATACCGATGAATTGGTGCAAAAGGTGCTCCGCTGTGCCCAAGGAGCCGCGCTGCAGACCGGCTGTACGCTCAAAACATCGAACTATGAGTTCTCGTATGACGAGCTGATCACGAATGAGACACTGTCGGAACTATTCACGCGCAATTTGGGCTTGCTCGGCATCTCCGAGAATGAAATCGAGACCGGCAAAGATCACGGATCACTTGATCTTGGCAATGTGTCGCGGCATTGTCCGACCATTCATCCGTATGTGAAAGTAGTGAACGAGAAGCATCTGCTGCACACCAAGGAATTCCGCGATTTAGCGATGCAGCCGCGTGCCTTCGAAGGAATGCTTCTAGGCGCCAAAGCGCTGGCCTACACGGCCTACGATGTGCTGTCAAACCCGGAGACACTGCAGGTGATGCGTGAGGAATTTAAGCGCAGCGTCCAAGCCGGAGCGTCGAAACATTAAAAAGAAGCCGCACAGCTGCTTCCGAAACGCTCGGAGGCTGTGCGGCTTTTTGCTGTTTACAATACCTTGCTCAAAAACTCTTTCGTACGCGGATGCTGCGGACTCGCAAACACTTCTTCCGGCTTGCCCTGCTCCACGACTTTGCCCCCGTCCATGAACACCAGTCGCGTCCCCACTTCTCTGGCAAAGCCCATCTCATGCGTGACAACGACCATCGTCATGCCTTCGGCCGCCAGCTCCTTCATGACATCCAACACCTCGCCGACCATTTCTGGATCAAGCGCCGATGTCGGCTCATCGAACAGCAGAACCGCAGGCGACATGGCGAGCGCTCTAGCGATGGCAATCCGCTGCTTTTGACCGCCGGACAGCTGTCCTGGGTAGCTCCCTGCTTTGTCTGCGAGGCCAATGCGTTGCAAGAGGTCAGCGGCGATTTTCTGTGCTTTTTCATTGCTGAGGTTCTTCAGCTTCTTTGGCGCCAGCGTAATATTGTCCATGACCGACATATGAGGGAACAGATTAAACTGCTGGAACACCATCCCCATCCGTTGACGCAGACGATTGAGATCCTGCTTGCTCTTCACAAGCGAGGTGCCTTCAAATTCAATATCGCCGCCCG
Organism: Paenibacillus cremeus; assembly: GCF_007786445.1. Classification (GTDB taxonomy): domain Bacteria; phylum Bacillota; class Bacilli; order Paenibacillales; family NBRC-103111; genus Paenibacillus_G; species Paenibacillus_G cremeus. The sequence goes on from NZ_VNJI01000010.1 coordinate 25,318, forward strand.
TCGGCGTCTCCAGCAGGTTCAAGCAGCGCAAAAAGGTGCTTTTCCCCGAGCCGCTGGGCCCAATCACAACGACCACTTCGCCTTTGGCGATTTCCATATCGATGCCGCGGAGCACTTCGTTTTTGCCGAACGTTTTGTGTAAATCCATTACCTTAATCAGAAGTCCTCATCCTCCTCTCTGCTACCCCGAGCAATTTGGACAGTGTGAAGGTCATGACGAAGTAAATCAGTGCGGCTACAAGGAGTGGTCCGAACGGCTGGAACGTGTTACCCCGTACCGTATCCGCTTTATACATGAGTTCGCCGATCCCGATGACGGAGACGATCGAAGATTCCTTGATGACGACGATAAATTCATTGCCGAGGGCCGGCAGCACATTGCGAAGAGCCTGCGGTAAAATAATATAGCGCATCGCCATCGAATGAGGCATCCCCAGTGAGCGTGCTGCTTCCATTTGTCCTTTGTCAATCGCTTGAATTCCCGCACGGAATAATTCTGCTATGTACGCCGCACTGTTAATGGAAAGCGTCAATACCGCTGCCATAAAGTCTGGAAAAGCGGAGCCAAAGCCCGGCACCTCAGGAAAAGTAATTCCGATTTGCGGAAGGCCATAATAAATAATGAACAGCTGTACGAGCAGTGGAGTACCGCGTATGAATTCAATATACGAGGTAGCGAAAATTTTCAGCGGCCAAATCCTCGACATGCGCATCAATGCGAGAGAAACCCCTAGAACGACACCCAAAATCACCGTAAAGAACGATAAAATCAGCGTTATTTTAGCGCCATCAAGAAAAAACATATAATACTTCGGTAAAAATGAAAAATCCATCGTTCCCCTCCTTCTTCAGCCTTCGTATAAAATTTGCAAAAAACCGAACAAAAACCCGGGTGGAGTAGCTCCGCTCAGGTTTTTGTCGTCTATAGGAAAGTCGCTCTTATGAAGTTATTATTCCACTTGATCGTTTGCCTCAGCCACAAATTTTTCAATGGATTTATCAGCCATCAGCTTATCAAGCGTTTTGTTCATTGCGTCCACCAGCTCAGGGGCGCCTTTCTTCAGGGCGATCGCCGAACCGCTGTCTTCTGTCTTCAGCTTCACGTCAGTAATGACAAGATCTTTGTTCTTCGACAGGTAAGCAGAAGCGACAGGCTGCTCAACTACGAGCGCGTCAACCTTCTTGTTTTTCAGCTCAAGCATGAGGTCGGAGATTTTGCCAAGAGCTTTCAGCTCGGAGTTAGGCATTTGCTCTTTTACGATCTGTTCTTGTGTAGCACCTTTTTGAGCGCCGACTTTCTTACCTTTCAGATCGTCAACCGATTTGTATTTGTCTTTATCTTCGGCGCGAACAACCACCGTTTGAACTGCAGTGTAGTAAATTTTAGTGAAATCTACACTTTTCTTACGCTCTTCAGTAGGAGTCATACCGGAAATAACGAAATCGACATTTCCAGCATCCAGGGCAGCCAACAGACCATCAAACTTCATATCCTTCATTTCGAGCGTAACGCCGAGGTCTTTAGCAAGAGCTTTGGCAATCTCGATATCGAAGCCGACGATTTCGTCCTTCTTGTTCACTTCTTTGTGGAACTCGTACGGCGGGTAGTCCGCGCTTGTACCTACAACAATTTTACCGGCCTTCTTAATTTGATCCAGCTTCGTTTCCTTCGCCGGTTGTGCCGCGGCTGGCTTATCTCCGGTCGTTTTGGATGGCTCTGCCGGAGCAGCTGCCTTCGATCCGCAAGCAGACATCACCAAAGCAAAACATACAAATAAACCAATAAGAGCTTTGTTTTTGAACATTGGTCAATTCTCCTTTCAAAGTAACTTCAACATTATATAATAGAGCTGATAGTTTGACAACAGCTTCTCTATTTTGTCAATTATCGCCTCCAACTGAAAAAATGAGCCGCACAAATAAGTAGAAGCTTCTACTTATCTGGCAGCCCTGGAATAGGAATACTTACTAAGGTAGAGATTAAATAAACCTTGGTTTAGCTAGAAAAAATATAGCGCTGAATCGCTTTTGCGACCCCATCTTCATCGTTGGTGTCTGTGACCGCATCGGCCCGCCGCTTAACTTCTTCCTGGGCGTTGCCCATCGCTATGCCAAGCGCAGCTTCCGTTATCATCGACATATCGTTCATGCTGTCTCCCATCGCTGCGACCTCGTGCATCCCTACATCGAGCAGATTGCACACTTGGTGCAGCCCGCTCGCCTTGGTGATCCCTGCAGGATTCACCTCAATATTGGACGGATGAGAGTTGGTCAGCTCAAATGCTCCAATACTCGGGATTCTCTCATACAGTTGCGCGATTTTGTCTGGATCGTCCGATTGAAAGCCAAACTTAACCCATTGCAGCAGCGTTGAGCCTTGCAACTCCCGATCTCCCCACGAATCCCGCGTAGGCTTGCCTTCCGAATGATACCCCCAATACCACACATCCAGCTCATGAGCCAGCTGCCGCAGCGCCTCAATCACCTCCGCAGAAATCGTTTGGCGAAACAGCAGCTCATCAGGCCCTTTCCACACTTCCCCGCCGTTTACCGCGACAATGAGCGACGACTCCAGCTGGAGCTGCTTAAGATAGGGACGAATCTTATGAATTCCGCGCCCCGTGGATAAAATGACATGCACTCCTTGCTCGCTGCACTTGGCGATCCACTCCGTGTTTTGCTGCGAAATTTGCTTACTCTCATTGAGCAGCGTGCCGTCCATATCGAGCGCTATCAATTTAATCGTCATGTTGCTACTTCACCCCCGAATGCATAAAGCTGTTGATGAACCCTTTTTGAAACACGAAAAATCCGATTAAAAGCGGCAGCGCGATAATTAATGTAGCCGCTGTCACCTCTGCAAACTGTGCTCCGGTCTCGGAAGCATGAGCAAAAATCGCCAATCCTACCGTAAGCGGCCGGTTCTCCGGAGAATTCGTCACTATGAGCGGCCATAGGAAGGCGTTCCAATGATGGCTGATCGACACGATCCCAAACGAGATCAACGAAGGAATCGCCAACGGCGCATATACCTTCATAATAATCTGCAGCAGATTGCAGCCGTCGAGCCTTGCTGCCTCCTCCAGCTCATAGGGCACGGATTTAAACGTCTGCCGCAATAAGAACGTACCGAACGCCGAAGCAAAGTAAGGAATCATAATTCCCAGCTTGGTATCGATCAGATGCATCGACTTCAGGACTTGATAGTTCTGAACGATCAGGATATCCGGGGGAACCATAATTTGCATCATAACCAGCATGAGAAGTACATCTTTCCCCCAAAAGTTCATGCGGGCAAAGGCATAAGCTGCGAAAATGACCGTAATCAGCTGAACAAGTACGATCCCAACCACGATTTCAATCGTGTTGACGTAATACTGTGCAAACGGAGCCGCATTCCACGCATGCTTGTAGTTATCTAATGTAAATTGCAGCGACCAGCCGGACGATACGATCAGGTCCCGGGGCCGAAAGGAGGTTATGACGGTCCACGCAAGCGGGATAATCCAGATGAGGGCCAGAACATACATCAGGCCATATTTGAGGAAGCGCATGCCACTCCTCCTAACTGTAATGAATTTTTTTATCCAGCCCGAAAAATTGGATACACGAAACGATCAAAAGCAGCACAATGAGGACTACGGTTAAGGTAGCTGCCATCCCTTCGTCCCAAAACTTGAAGGCAGTCTCATAGATATGGTATAGCAGCAGATTGCTTGCATTGTCGGGGCCGCCGCCGGTCATGACCGGCAAATGATCAATCAGCTTGAAGGTGCCCGTCGTCGCAATAATGAAAATAAATAACGTGCTCGGCATCAGCAGCGGGAACGTCACCTTCCAAAAGACGAACCATGGTCTTGCTCCATCCACATCAGCCGCTTCATATAGATCCTTAGGGATGTTTTGCAGCCCGGCCAAATAGAATACCATAAGAAATCCGGCTTCCTTCCAAATCGCCATCACAATCGTCGAGCCCAGCACCGTGCTCATATCGCCCAGCCAGTTAACCGAGGGGAGGTGGAACCACTCCAGAATGCTATTCAAAATGCCATACTTTGGAGTGTAAATAAACAACCAAATATTCGCGATAGCAACAGCCGGAATGACGGTCGGGTAAAAATAAAACGTTCGCATCAAGCCGCCGCCCCGGATCGCACGGTTGACAAACAGAGCCATGATCATTGCAATGGCCATCGCCGCGGGAACGGTCCCGATGACAAAGATGACCGTATTGCCCAGCACCTTCCAAAACTTCGCATCTTCCCAAAGCTTCTGATAGTTCCCTCCGCCCACAAACTGCGGGACGCGGATCGCCAATTTTTTCAAATAAAAACTGGTAACGACCGTCTTATACAGCGGGTAGAACGTAAACAGCGCGAGGAAAATGAAAGTAGGAAGGAGAAGCAGCCACGCTTGCACATTGTTGCGCATACGAACGGCTAATAACCGCTTCTCCATGGATCGCCCTCCTATCTACTTCACTTATTTGTTAAAAGGAGCCAGCACTTTCTCGGAGGCATCCTGTGCCTTCTTGAGTGCTTCCGCCGGAGGAACGTCGCCCGTGATCGCGGATTGCAGGCTGTCGTTCCAGATCTTCCCTACCTCGCCGGAAGCGTGCGTAGAGAACGAGGCGGCAGCATATTGAAGCTGATCGCGTGCCGTAACCGCTTGCGGGAAGGAGGCGATATATTTTTTCATCGCTTCGGTCTCATTCGAGCTGCGGGTCGGCGCTACATAGCCGGTATCAATACTGAACTGCGCCAGACGGTCCGGCTGGGTCAGCCAACGGATATATTTCCACGCCGCTTCCTGCCGTTCTTTCGCAATCCCTTTAAAGATGTACAGGTTCGCTCCACCTACCGGTGTGCCGAAGTTCTTACCGGCTGGCAGGAACGCTGTGCCGAATTCGAATTTGGCTCCGCTCTTCACTGCACCGAGGTTGCCCGTCGTATGGTACATCATCGCGGTTTTTCCGCTGTTGAAGTCCGACGGAATCGTAGCCCAGTTCGTAGCGCCCTCCGGCATGACCTTGTCCTTCTTGATCAGGTCAATCCAAAATTGCAGCGCTTTTACATTCTCCGGAGTATTAAAAAATACTTTCTTGCCGTCCTGATCCATCAGGTTTTTGCCGTTCTGTAAAGCAAGTGCCTGGAACATCCAGCCAATGTAGTCGGTGGAGGAAATTTCAAGGCCCCACCTGCCAGGCTTCGTCAGCTTTTTTGCGTATTCGGTTAATTCCTGGTAATTTTGCGGCGGTTTATTCGGATCCAGACCCACCTCTTTAAACGCATCCTTGTTGTAGTACAAAATAATGGTGCTGCGCTGGAACGGAATGCTGTACGTTTTGCCGCCGGTTTGAGCGTTTGCCATAAAGCCTTCATAGAAATCTTTAATGTAAGCGTCTCCACCATCTTTGGCAATCAGGTCATTCAGCGGGATAATCGCGTCCATGTCCATCAAGGTGAACAAATCCGTGGAAGACGACAGCATCAGATCCGGCGGCGTGCCTCCCATGACAGCGGTTTGCGCTTTGACCAGGGTGTCCTGGTTGCTGCCTGTATAAATCGGCTTCACGGTAATCCCGTCTTTGTTTTCCTTGTTGAATTGCTCGGCCAGGCTGTCGAAAATTTTGGTCAATGGCCCGCCGACAGCCACTGGGAAGTAAAATTGCAGCTCGATCGGCTTGGAGGCTTTTTTCTCTGCCTCCGTTGATTTTGCTCCAGAGCCTCCGGTAGCAGGAGCCGCTCCGCCGCAAGCCGATAAGGCCAGCATGCTTCCCGTGAGAGCGATTGCAAGCATCATTTTCGTTTTGGTCAGCTTCACACCTATTCATCTCCTTAATGGTTGTTTTAGCGTTCGTCAGCAGGCTGTCAATGCCCCCCTTTCGACAAAATAAAAAGAACCCAAAATGCAGTTTTCATCATTCCGGAAGGAATCATGAACAGCACTTTGGGTTCTCAATATCTCAGCCCTAAGCAAACGCCGAATGAAATTGTATTGGTAAATACTTGGTTTAGTATACTCTTCCAAGTCCAGAACTGCAATACATTTTTTTACCTCGCCGATCTAGGGGCTATTTCACTTGCTTGGTTGCAGACACGCGCTGTGCTGCCAGCTCCGCCTCAAATCGCTTGCGTTCCGTTCGCTCGATCTGCACAATGCGTCCATCATGGACGACGATTTGAACGGTGCCGTATTCGAGACCATTCACACTTTGTGCCAAGCGCTTAATCCAATGCTCATCCACTTCCAATGGCTTTGCCATGGTCCATCCCTCCGCTACCTGATTAGATTTCCCAGTCGTTCCATTCTTGTTTCTGCTTGTCGTTCGTGATCAGCCACTCCCTCGTCTTGCTCAGCAGCTGCTCCTTCGCTTCTCGCCCAGTGAACGTATGATTCGCTTGAAAAATAACCTCTTTATCGCACAGCCCCTGACTGCGCATCCAGAACAGCTTCTGGTACAAAAAGCAGTAGTCTACCGGAATCACTTCGTCGGCCGTGCCATGGACCAGGAACACATCGCCGTTAAACTTGCGCAGCTGCTCAAACGGCTGATGCTTGGTCAGCGAGTCGAAAAACACCGGCTCGAAATTGTAGCCCAAGTAATCCGAGGAGCCGTTCTGAACGGCACGTTCATACAGCTGCTTGCCGGTGATGTTAATGATGTCGTTGAAAGGATACGCGACCGCTGCCCAGAGCACCAGTGTCTTCACCCGCTTATCACGCGCTGCCGTCAAGATCGCTACCGCACCGCCTAAGCTGTGACCGAGCAAAATCAATCGCTGCGGATCCACGCAATCGATGTCTAGTGCGTAATCGATCACATGCCGGGTTTGGTCGATCAGCGCATCCAAGCCGCCCTGGCCATAATCTCCCGTGCTCTCGCCGCAGCCGCCGTAATCAAACCGCAGCACCATGTACCCATGCCGGCAAAAATCACGTGCCGCATTGACGAAAAGCCGGTCCACGCCAATTCGGGTGCCTATAAAGCCATGTGCGATGATGATGATCGGATGACGGTTTGCTTTGCTTCCAGCAGCTCCCGAGACGGGGTAATGCAGCGTTGCCGCCAAGTCCAGTTCTCCACTGCGTATTGTAATATGATGCTCCATGCTGTACCCCTCCAACGGTTATATCGATTCGACGCTTTCTTTCTCTATTATATGTGTACCGGCATCGGATCAACCTTCAATCGATTCTCCAGCAGTCTGTTTTCGTTCTCGTTGAACACGTAGAGGCGGTGAATCAGCACATGGACTTCATCTCCCGGCTGTAACGGCGGAAGCTCCATGGAACGGTAAGCAAACAAGCGATCACCCTCGACTTCCACTTCTACCTGCCAATTCGTCCCCCGGAAAAAGATATTCCTAACCCTTCCCTGTTCCGCTGCGGAAGGAAATGAAATCTCGCCGGGATGCCCAATTTCGATGAATTCCGGCCGAATCACGGCTTTCGCCTGATGAATGGCTTCGGAGTCAAAGCCCTTCAAGCCCGAAATATCATCCAGCCGGTTCGATTCCCCGATAAAGGTCGCTACAAACGGCGTTTGCGGCTCCCTATAAATTTCGATCGGCGTGCCCTGCTGCTCCAGACGGCCTTGATTCACAATCATGATCTGATCGGCCACCTCTACCGCCTCTTCCTGGTCATGCGTGACGAAGATGGTGGTGATGCCCACACGGTCGATCATGTCCTTCAGCCACGTCCGCAGCTCCTTGCGCACCTTCGCGTCAATCGCGGCGAACGGCTCATCGAGCAGCAGCAGCTGGGGCTCCGGCGCAATCGCACGGGCAAAAGCGACCCGCTGACGCTGTCCGCCAGACAGCTGATTCGGCAGCCGGTGCTCCAGCCCGGACAGTCCGGTGAGTACGATGAGCTCCATGACCCGCTCGCGAATCTGTGGTTTAGTGCGCTTTTGTACTGTTAGGCCGAAGGCGATGTTATCAAACACGGTCATGTGCCGGAACAAGGCATAGTTTTGAAACACGAAGCCGATCCCTCGTTCCTGCGGCGGCAGATGGTTCACCTTTTGCCCATGAAACAAAATGTCTCCGGCATCCGGCACCTCGAGCCCAGCCAGCATGCGAAGGATCGTCGTTTTCCCGCCTCCGCTCGGACCGAGCAGCCCGATCAGCTTCCCCTTCTCGATCTCGAAGCTGACGTCTTTGGTGGCTTGAAAGCTGCCAAAGCTTTTCGTCAAGTGTTTGGCAACGATATGCATGAACGTTACTCCCCTTCCCTGTGCTGCTGAGCTTTAAACTTCCATTCGATGAAGCTTTTAACCCCCAAGGTCACCACGGCTAGTAAAACGAGCAGCGATGCAATGGCGAACGCTCCGGCAAAATTATATTCGTTGTACAAAATTTGAATGTGCAGCGGCATCGTATTGGTCGACCCCCGGATATGACCGGAGACGACAGAGACGGCGCCGAATTCGCCAATTGCTCTGGCACTGCTCAAGATAATGCCGTACAGCAAGCCCCATTTAATGTTAGGCAGCGTAATGTTCCAAAAGATGCGCCAGCCGCCCGCACCGAGCGTCACAGCGGCTTCCTCCTCTTGCGTTCCCTGTGCCTGCATGAGCGGAATCAGCTCCCGCGCCACAAAGGGAAAGGTAACAAACACCGTTGCCAGCACAATCCCTGGCAGGGCGAAAATAATTTTGATATCATGTGCCTGCAGCCACGGACCGAACCAGCCTCTTGCACCGAACAATAGAACGTAGATGAGTCCAGAGATAACAGGAGATACGGCAAACGGCAGATCAATCAGGGTCATCAGCAGATTTTTGCCTTTGAACTTAAACTTTGTGATCGCCCATGCCGCCGCGATGCCAAATAATAGATTAAGCGGCACCGACACGGCTGCGACGGTTATGGTCAAGCGAATCGCCGCCGCGGCGTCGGATTCGATTAGTGCGGCTGCATACACCTCCCAGCCTTTGCGGAAGGCTTCCACAAAGATGCTAGCCAGCGGCAGAATGAGCATAAAGCCTAGAAAAATTAACGCGATCGCTATCAAAAACCATTGAATCATGCGCGGCTCGGTGATGTGCCGTGGCCTGTCGAGGCTCACTTGACCCGCATGGACCGTGGTGGTAACATACCCGGCCATAGGAATCGTCCTCCTTATATAAGTTAAGCTGATACCGTATGCCGGTTTGCCCGCCACTGCAGGTAGTTAATGAGGAGCAGCGTAAGGAAGGAAATGACCAGCATCACCAGTGCAATCGCTGTGGCGCCTGCGTAATCGTACTGCTCCAGCTTCGTCATGATCAGGAGCGGCGCGATTTCGGTTTTCATCGGCATATTGCCGGAGATAAACACGACCGAGCCATATTCTCCCACCGCTCTGGCGAACGCCAGCGTGAAACCGGTGAGAAGTGCAGGTAGTACCTCTGGAAAAATAACGCGACTAAACGTCCGCCACCGGCTCGCTCCGAGACTGACCGCCGCTTCCTCTACCTCCTTCTCCAGCTCCTCGATGACCGGCTGCAGCGTCCGCACCACAAACGGGATGCCGATAAAGGTCAAGGCCAGCGTAATCCCCAGCTGAGTGAACGCAATCTTGATTCCGAGCGGCTCCAAGATGCGTCCTACCCAGCCGTTCTGCGAATAGATCGTCGTCAGCGCGATGCCTGCAACTGCCGTAGGCAGTGCAAAGGGAAGATCGACGAGCGCATCCACCAGCCTTTTTCCAGGAAATTTGTATCTTACAAGCACCCAAGCTACGATGAAGCCGAAGATGGCATTCACGAGCGCAGCGCCGAGCGCCGTACCGAAGCTGATTTTGTACGACGCCACCACCCTTGCATCCGTAATCGTATGCCAAAACTTCTCCCAGCCCATGCCCGACGTCTTAATGAAAATCGCGGATAAAGGAAACAAGACGATCAAGCTGAGGTAGAGCACCGTATAGCCCATGGATAACCCGAAACCGGGTAATACCCTGCGTGAATTCCGAGCCTTTGCCATGCTGATCCCGCTCCCTGCTTACGGCTTATAGATTTGGTCAAATACGCCGCCGTCGTTAAAATGAGTTTTTTGTGCTTTCTGCCAGCCGCCGAAGAGTGGATCTTCGATCGTTACCATAGGGATTTTTGGAAATTGTGCATCATATTTCTTCGCTATCGCTTCATTGCGCGGACGGTAATAGTTTTTCGCTGCGATTGTCTGGCCTTCATCGGTGTACAGGTACTCCAGATACGCTTGCGCCACTTCGCGAGTGCCTCGTTTATCAACGACCTTATCCACCACGGCTACCGGAGGCTCCGCCAAGATGCTGAGCGACGGGTTCACGATCTCGTATTTGTCTTTACCAAATTCATTGATCGACAAGTACGCTTCGTTCTCCCAAGCGATCAGGACATCGCCAATGCCGCGCTGCACGAACGTCGTTGTGGAATCACGGGCACCGGAATCAAGCACCGGTACGTTTTTGAACAGCTTTTGCACGAATTCCTTCGCTTTCGCTTCGTCATTGTTGTTCTTCTTATACGCATAAGCGTAGGCCGCCAAGTAGTTCCAGCGGGCGCCGCCGGAGGTTTTCGGATTCGGAGTGATGACCTGGACGCCAGGCTTGATCAAATCGTCCCAATCTTTAATGCCCTTCGGATTTCCCTTCTTAACCAGGAAGACGATTGTCGAAGTGTATGGGGAGCTGCTGTTGGGCAGCTTTTTCTGCCAGTCCTTTTGAATCAGCCCCGCCTCTTGAATTGCATCGATGTCATAACCTAGTGCCAAGGTGACTACGTCGGCTTCCAAACCGTCGATGACGGATCGGCCTTGCTTGCCGGAGCCGCCGTGCGAAGCTTTGACGGTGACCGTTTGCCCGCTCTTATTTTTCCAGTAGGCTGCAAAAGCCTTGTTATACTCTTGGTACAGCTCACGCGTTGGATCGTAGGAAACGTTCAATAATTCCACGGGCGGCTTCGCTGCGGCAACTGGTTTGTCACCACTCGCATTGGATGCCGGAGTTGCGCTGCTGCCGCATGCCGTCAGGCCTAGTAAGGATAAAGCAAGAACACTGTATAAGGACCATTTGCCGATGGCTCGGAGCATCTGTTTGTTTTGAGTTTTCATAACTAAATCTCTCCCCTTGAATCATTTTTTCGGTTGAAATGACCGAAGAATCGTTTATCGGATGCATCGTCCAGCGAGTCATCTAGCGGTTCCGGTGGTCCGGTAACTTATATTTATTATTCCGATAAACTTACTTGGTATGAATGTATCGTAGCACCCGCCTAAATTACTGTCAATCGATGTTGGTAATATTTTCACCATGACATTAAGTACAAGACTTGAGGGTTCTAGAGAGCTGTCGGCAATGGTTGAAAGCCTTTACTTTGTTTCTGACTCGTGCGTACTTTCCGCCAGCTTGGTAAAATTCAAGCCCCTTTTCGACAAAGAAAAAAGCACCACGTCATCCGCGAGCGCAGACCAACGTGATGCCCTATGTGATTGGAATACTTATTCTGACGACGCTGTTGATTCACAAGACGGACAATAGCCGAAAATTTCAAACCTGTGGCTGACCACCTGAAAATCGGCTGGAACACCTGCCATGTGCAGCATCGGACAAAATTCGAACGGAACCGTCTTCTCGCACTGGAGACAGATCAGATGGTGATGATGGTGCGACCCGCAGCGGGCGCGGAACTTCAAGCCGTCATTCAAGTAAATTTGCTCGAGCACGCCCATTTCGCTCAGCAGCCGCAGATTGCGGTATACCGTATCAAAGCTGACGCCAGGGTACTGCTGCCGCATGGAGTCGTACACGTCCTTGGGAGACAAAAACCCCTCTGCTTCGGCAAACAGCGTTGCTAAGCTTTTGCGTTGATCGGTGATGCGCCAGCCTTTGGCCGACATAGCCTTAACGATATCTTGCATCGTAGATTCAATATCCTGCTTATGATGGTTCGCCATAACTGCCTCCATTTCACGCTTCCAGCGCAGCTAGCTCCGCGACCAAGCGAGCTTTGTCGAAGTGCTCCCCAATAAATACCGCCACACTGGGGACGTTTTCCTTCGGAGTGATTTTGATAAAATCCATCTCGCGGTACGCATATTGAAACAGAAACGGGTTCACCGTATCGGAGAAGCGCAGGATACCCTTGGCCCGGTAAATTTCTTGCGGCAGACGGCCGATTAGCGCCTCGAACTGCTCACTGTCGATTGGGACTTGAAAATAATGCGTATACACCATCACATGCTCGTGGCTATGATGATGGGCATGGGCGTCCTCAGCGGAGTGCTCGTGCGAATGATCCGGGTGATTACAGGTCTCGCCATGGCCGCATGCCTCGGAGTGTTGGTGGGCCTCACGATACCGGGCCTCGACGCTGCCGCCCTGCTGATCAAACAAGCTTAAATCGATTTCGCATTTCACCGCACCGATGATCGGCGCAACCTCGTTGAGTTCACGGATCAATGCCTCCAAGCGGGTAAGCTCCGTCGGAGGAACGAGATCGATTTTGTTCAAAATAATCCGAGTGGCGCAGCGGATTTGATCCGCCATTAAGCGGAACGTCTTGCTCTTGGCGTTCACCGCACGTTCAGAGAACTGCAAAGCATCGACTACCGTGATTACCGACTGGAGCTCCACCTCGGTTAGCAGCGAAGCGTCCGTCACGCCGTCCAGCACCTCAATCGGATTCGCCGCACCCGTGCACTCGACAAACACGACATCGGGCTGATGCTCGTCTATCAGCTGCTTCAGCTCCATGCCCAGATCGCCGCGAACCGTGCAGCAAATGCAGCCGCCCAGCATCTCGGTCATCGGCACTTCCTCATCGACCAGCATGCCGTCGAGATTGACTTCGCCCAGCTCATTCATGAGCACCGCCGGTTTCATGCTGCGCAGCTTATAATAATCCAGCGCCCGGGTAAGCAGCGTCGTCTTGCCGCTCCCCAGAAAACCGGTCAAAATATGAACAGGGATCGCTTTTTTCATCCTTGAAACACCGCTTTCTTCTTGATCCAAACCTTAAGGAATCATTTCGACAAATTCAACCCATTACCAGAAAATTGTACTCTGCTCCCCTCAGCTTGTCAAAAAGAGCGCAAGCTAAGGGTACTATTTTTGTAGAAAGACGCATAGAAGCCTAGTAGCCATTCTAAGGAGAGAGGTGACCCATGTCCGAGCAACCGCCGATAGAGCCAACGATTCAAATCGACCCAACCTTTGCCTATTACCGTGACCGCTCCGTAGAAAGCATTGCTTCCGAGCTTGCGCTTGCCGGTTATCGTGCTGTCCGATATTTTGTCACCGATGAAACGAACGTGAACGGTCGGCTTGTGGAAGCGCTGAAGAATAGAGGAATGCGCGTATGGGCTATGGTGCTGGGCAACGGTGCTTATTCGACGGGGCATTTGCCTCCGGATTGGCGCGAGTGGCAAATGGTACTGCTGAAGCCGGTGAACGATGGCTTTTACCGCCTTTCCCCCTTCAGCAGTCGGTACCTGCAATGGAAGAAGGCCGTCTGCGCCGAGCTGGTTCGACGATATCCCTTTGACGGGTTTGAAGTGGCGGAGCCCTATTTCCCTGAATGGAACGGATTGGACAGTTGGGTCTACGGAGATGTGGGCCCGCTGGCGCGAGCCGCGTTTAAACAATTTTCCGGCGGGGAGATGCCCGAATTTCGCTACCGCTCTTCCCCCTATTATTATAAAAAAGACGTGGCCCGTTACCTGCTGTGGATCGAATTCCGCGTGCAGGCGGTCAACGCTTTTTTGAATGCATTTATTAACGGTCCTGGCGGTGTGCGGGAGGCCAGACCGGATATCCGGGTCGCCACCTGGTCCGTTGCGGTCGATGCTGGGCGCGATCCGGTCCGTGCGGTGCGAGAGTATCAAGGGGTCGATGCGGCAGAAATGATCCGGACCGTGCGCCCGGATGTCCACGTGCTGCAGACTCACTGGCCCGACTGGATGCGTGTACGGCTCCCTGCGGATTATGTGAAGCGATACGAGCCGTTCGTTCAGCAAATTCGCGCATCGCATGCCTCCATCCCGCTTGGTGTACAGACCGATATCGGTTCACTGCGCCGAATGCGGCGAAGCACGGAATGGGTACGAACGTTTGCCGCTACGGCTGACCAGCTGGGCTACCGGTTTTGGACCGCGTATGAGTATTCCATTGGATTATGGATGTATAAGGAGAAGCCGATTCCCTTGCAAGCCGAGCGAGTGGACCGTTCACGGATTCGCATCGCATTTAATAAGCGTGTCGATGAGGTATCCGCTGCAGCCAGAGCGCATTATCGATTGCATCAACGCGGGGATGAGCTTTGCGTACCCTTTTCGATCCTGAAGGTGGACGGCAGCTGGGTGATTCTCCAATCGGATCATTGGCCCGCCGACGCCTTCGAGATCGAAGTGTCGGGCGTTCAAGATACTCCAAGCCGCTGGCTCGTTCAGGGGGAACCGGCCAATGAAACGCCGCGCGGCTCCCACGTTCCCGTAGCCCCTGCCCGTCCATGAAAATAGGTGCACCCAGCCGCTGCTTTTTCATAAACTATGAAGAAAGGACAGCCACACCAAAGGAGGCAGCAGCTTCGGTATGCTTAACAGTGTCAAACGAGTACGTATCATCGAATCGCGCTACAAACGCCGAACCGTCGGTGCCGGCTTCACCTACCGGCTGATCCAGCGATCGATCCGTACCGGGCAAGCCGTCTCCGTCATTCGTCTGGGCGATGTGATGGGGAAGCTGCTCGCTCGGCGGCAGCTTCGCTCGTTATCCTATGTTTCATCATTTCTTGGAATTCATCTGCCTCCCTCCGCCGCGTTTTTGCGCGAGCTGGAGCAAGCGGTTCGAGCCGCTACGGTGGTTGGCGTATCGCATTATCTATCGAGTATCAACCATATCCAAGCCTTCCTTCGGCGTACGGGCTGGCGACCTCCGTATATCGCCGATTCCTTTATTAATGATCAGCTCTATCAAAAGGGGTACTTGCATCGCCTCCTGCGATCCTACCGGGTCGCGCTCGTGGGACGTGCCGCTCCCCGGGCCGCTAAGCAGCTGCGGAAGCAAGGCATTCGCGTCGCGCTCACCGTTCCCCTGAACCATTACCGGGAGCTCGGACGTACGCTCGGGCAGCTGGCAAAGCAGCAGGAACGCTTTGACCTCGTGCTGGTCGGCGCCAGTGTGCCCGGGCGGATTCTTTGTCCCCGGATCGTGCAGCAGTTGGGCAAAAGTGCCATCGAGATCGGGCACATGATGGATGCGTTCGCCCACCCGCGAGAATGGACCGGGAGCAATTATGGCACCAAGCGGCAGCGGTTCAAATTCCGCTGGCTTCGTCGATTGAAGCGGAACGGAGGGACCCGTCCGAACGGTCAGGGGGTGAAAGCTCGTAGGAAAGCGTGAAACGGAAATAGCGGACGCCGGGGATGATCCGGGTCCGCTATTTGAGTTGCAGCAGATGGCCTTGTGTACGTTCGATTATCTTCTACGCAGGCGTTTAACTTGGTAGTACAAGAAGCAGCCTACACAGAAGCCGCACAAGGCGATCGCCGCCGCGACCGCTACCATCGCCGCGAGGACATACCCCAGCCAGCTGCCTGGCGCCAGCCAAAACGAGATGATAGATAAGGTCAGCAGCAGCACCGCAATGGTGTTATTAAACCTCTGCAGCTCACGGGATTCCGTCGGCGCCCCTGCGATTCTGTTTCGGAGCAGCGGCGCGGCCAGCTGCACGATGATGTTGCCGCGGATGCCCTGCCATAGCCCCAGCACTTGGATTGCCCACAGGGCCACGATCAGTACCGGCTGCTGCAGTACGATCGCGAGCACAATGAACAATACGATGCCGGTCTGGTTCGCCCGCACGTACGGCATTGGAATTTCTTTCATGGTGTCCCCCTTCTTCTTTACCTAGCGATTGACTTTCTCCAGCTCGAGCCGGCCGGTGTTCGTATCTTTCAAGACGAGGCGGCCTTCGACGGGCTGCCCCTGCTCGTCCGTGAGCTTCATCAGCGCGGTGCGCCCGTGCTTCAACAAGTAGCTTACGGCTGTATCGGTCAGTGAGGCTCCAAAGCTGTCGATCCAGATCACAAAGCCGCAGCCGGCTTTGTAGTCGCTGCAGCCGTAGCCGCGCCGGCCGCGAATGATCTGCCCGCGGCAGCCCGCCCGCGGGCAGCCCGGCAGCGCGGCGCGCGGCTCCGCCGCCGCGGGCGCACCCCCGCGAGCCGGCGCCGCCGGGCTCGCGAGCACCACCGCCGCCGGCTCGGCCGGGCGGCGTGCAGCCGCGGCGCGGCTGCCGGCGCCGCGCTTCGCGCGGGGCGCGGCCGCGTCGCGGCCATCGGCGGCTTCGCCGCCGTCAGGCGCGGGCTTCGCCTTCGCGCCAGAGCGCCCGCGGCGCGCCGCAGGCCCTTTCGCGGCGGGCTCCTCGCCCGCCGCGAAAGCCTGCTTGCGCGCTTGCGCCTGCCCCCGCACCTTCTCGACGATCAGGGCGGCGAACTTCTTGACGTTCCGCATGAACGTCTCGTCCGAGGCAATGCCTCGCGCGATCTCGTTCAATCGGCGCTCCCAATGCCCGGTCATCTCGGGCGAGGTCAGCAGCTCGACGCCGGCGCCGCGGATCAGCTCCACGGCCGTGCGGCCCTTCTGCGTGATCGCGATCCGCTTGCCCTGCATCACGACGTAGCCGACCTGCTTCAGCCGCTCGATAACCGAAGCTCGCGTCGCCGGCGTGCCGAGACCCGAGTCCTTCATCGCGTCGCGCAGCTCTTCGTCCTCGATCTGCTTGCCGGCGCTTTCCATCGCCTTCAGCAGTGTGCCTTCGGTATACGCCTTGGGCGGCTGCGTCTCTTTCTCTTTGGCGTTGCTCTCTAAGCAGTGAACCGACTGAGAAGCGTCTAAGGAAAAAGGCGTGCTGATTTCCTCCTCCGCCACCTCATCGCTGTCCTCAGCCTCTTTCTCCGCTTTCGCGCCACGGCCTTTCGTGGCCGGCTTCTCCTTCTTCTGATCTGCGTAAATGACCTTCCAGCCCGCCGACAACAGCTGCTTGACCGTGCTCTTAAACCGCTCGGCAGCTGGCTGCCCCTCCACATCGACCTCCGTCAAGATGGAATGCACCTTGTACGTCGCCGCTGGGTAGAAGTGAGACAAAAACCGCCGCACAATCAAATCATACAGCTTCTGCTCATCCGGCGGGAGATTGCCCGGCATCTTGTGCGTAGGCAAAATCGCATGGTGATCCTCGACCTTCGCCGGATTGCAAATCGCTTTATTATTTTTGTGCACCAGCTTCTTATCCGCTTGCTGAACGAGCGGGCCATAGCTGGTACGTGCCAGCTGATCCAGCGCCCGATGCATCTCGGGAATGTTTTGCTCCGTAACATAGTTGGAATTCGTTCTCGGATAGCTGATCGCTTTGTGCTTCTCGTAAAGCGCTTGAGCAAGATCGAGCGTCTTCTTGGCCGAGAAGCCATATTTCGCATTCGCTTCCCGCTGCAGCAAGGTCAGATCATACAGCTTGAACGGGTACTCCTTTGTGTCCTTAACCTCATAGGATGCGACCCGTCCTTCCTTGCCCTGAACCTTGGCTGCAATGGCCGCCGCCTTCTCGCCATCGGTCAGCTTATCCCCCTGCCACATGCCGCGGTACTTCGTCTCTTCCTGCGTAAACCACGCTTCCACCTCGTAAAACTTATTGGAGGTAAACGCCTCGATCTCCTTTTGCCGGTCGTAGAGAAGCGCCAGCACGGGGGTTTGAACCCGTCCGACGGACAGCAGCTCGTTATGCTTCGTTGTAAACGCGCGGGAGCCGTTCATCCCGATGAGCCAATCCGCTTCGCTGCGGGCTTTAGCCGCCCGGGTTAAGTTCTCGAATTCCGCCCCTTCCTTCAGCTCCGCGAAGCCCTTCTTAATCGTCTCCGGCGTCAAATCGGAAATCCACAGCCGCTTCACCGGCTGCGCCAGCTTCAGATGCCTCTGAATCAAGGAAAAAATATGCTGTCCTTCCCGCCCGGCATCGCACGCATTGACCAGCATCGCACTGCGTTTAGCCAAGTCGGCGATCACTTTCAATTGATCTTTGGTTTTCGGGTTGGGAATCAGCTTGAAATGGTCGGGCACGATGGGAAGATCGTTGAAATTCCATCGTTTGTATCGATCATCGTAAGCATCCGGCTCCGCCAGCCCGATCAAGTGGCCGATGGCCCAAGTGATAATGTACGTATCACCTTCAATGTACGTGCGGTGGTTCTTCGCTTTCGGATCGATGGCAGCGGCAATATTACGCCCCATATCGGGCTTTTCCGCTATGATGAGTGTCTTCATGCGTTTACTGTCTCTCCTGTTTACAACCAAAATGCCTTATTCATTCATGTAAAAATCGTATAGCGCTATTATACCAGATGCCGAAGGGATTGAAAGGGTCGTGCAAAAAGAAGAACGACACTGCCCAGGCCAAGCAAGCAGCGCCGTTCTTCGGCTGTTCCTTATTAATAACTCCACGGAACCGATTGAATGATCCGCCCAATCTCCGCCTGAACCACGCACAGCTTCTCACCCCAAGCCTCCTGCTTCTGATCATCCTGCAGCGCTTCTTCCAAGGCTACCACCGCCAAAAATAACGTTTCGGCATACAGCGTAGCGGCAACGCCTTTGAGTGAATGCACGGCCCGTTTCGCCGCTGCTGCATCCCCCTGAGCTAGCTCCGCTTCCAGTACGGATTGAAACCCGCGGTATTCCTGGCAAAATTTGCTTAATACCTTCGGTAAAATATGCGATTTACCGCCCATTTGTCGAAGCATTTTGTCCAAGTTCACACCTTGAACCGACTGTAGGGCAAGACGTGGAATCCATTTTTCCAGCACCCGAACCAGTCGTTCCTCTTCCAGCGGCTTCGTTACGATATCGTTCATCCCGATTGAGAGGCACCGCTCCAGGTCCTGCTTCATCACATTGGCGGTTAAGGCAATGATGGGAATGTGATTGTACTCAGACTGCTCGCGTATTCGCTTCGTCGTTTCGAATCCATCCAACACCGGCATGTGCAAATCCATAAAAATCGCATCCCACGCCTGCTCATCCATTCTGTTCAGTACTTCTGCCCCGTGCTCGACCTTGGTTACGGCATAGCCCTTGCGATGTAGAAGCCCCTCCACCACTAGCTGATTGATTTCGTTATCCTCGGCCACGATAATGTGTCCCCTGAATTCTTGTGACGGTTTGGGTTTGAGCGTGTGTACGGGCTTCGATTCGCTGCCTTCTGTAGATCTGTCCTTAAGCAGCATCTCTAAAGCTTGATATAAGCTAGAACGGCTAACGGGCTTAATGAGCGTGTAGTCAGCCATAAGCTCCGGGTTTAATGCTGCGCTGCGTTCCCGAGCATGTAATGTGGATATAAAAAGCACCTTCGTGAATCGTCGATTCACATGCTTCAGGAGCCCTCGCGCACTGCCGGTGGCCTCCTCCAAGTCCACAATCAGAAACCGTGCCGCTTCCAATGCACTCGGTGGATCCGGAGTCTTCATCCATTCTTCTTGGCCTTCCGCCATAAGCACCTGCATCCCAAACGATTGCAGCATACTGTAAAGGCTCTTTCGGAGCAGCGGTTGGGCGCAGACGACCACCACGGATAGCTCCCCATCCCCGAGCAGCGCCTTTGTCTCTAATTCGACCGGTGGGAGCTCGAGCGGCAGCGAAAAATAAAATCGGCTGCCTTTCTCCACCCAGCTTTCGACGTGCAGGCGGCCTTTCATCGATTCCACTAGATGCTTGCTGATGACAAGACCTAGCCCCGAGCCGCCGTATTTTCGGCTTGTCGAAGCTTCCGCTTGTATGAACGGCGAGAACAGCTTGGCGATTTGCTCCAGCGAAATGCCGATGCCGGTATCCTCCAAGGAAAACATCACGATCGCTTCGCCCGAGCCGGCATCCTCCAGCTGGACCTGCAGCAGGACGTGTCCTTTGGACGTAAACTTAATGGCGTTATTGCAAAGGTTCAGCAGTACCTGCTCCAGCCGCAGCGGATCTCCGATTACCGTTAAGGGCAAATCCGGATCGATATCAAAGATCACCTCCACCGGCTTACTACCGATAATAAAGCTGATCGTGTCGGCCAGTCGCTTGAACAAGTCCTCGAGATGGAAATTCACATGCTCCAGGTTCAGCTTGCCTGCTTCAATCTTAGAGAAATCCAGCACTTCATTGATCAATCCGATAAGCGCTTGGGAGGAGGAATTGATTTTGTCCAAATAATCCTTTTGCAGCGGGGTCAGCTCTGTCTTTTGGAGCAGCTGAGACAGCCCGATAATCCCGTTTAGGGGGGTGCGGATTTCATGGCTCATTCGCGCCAAATACTGACTTTTGGCCTGATTGGCCTCATCCGCTTCTTTCCGCTTCTTCATATCCGTTATATCGTGAATGAAAGCATTGATCTGTAGGGGAACCGAACCGACATTCAGGAGAGGACAAAGCGTTGTACTAAATTCCCTGATACTGCCGTCCGGCATGGTAAGACTCAACTCAAACTGTTGGGGCTGTCGAACTTCCTTGGTATAGGTAAGGTATTGCTCCCAGAGCTCCGGACTTTGCATGAATACTACTTCTTCGAACCGCTTTCCGTTAAAATACTCCGGAGGGCGCTCGAACGTGCTGCACAGCTTCCGATTCACCGACGTGATGAGCCCCTCCGAATCCATACTTAGAATGAAATCTTGCGAATAATCGATGAGCGCGCGATATCGTTCTTCGCTCGTTCGAATTCGACGAATGTCCGCTTGATGCCTGATGATGACTAGAAAGAATAGCATGCAAATGATAGTAAAATCTAAGATTACATCCTGCAGCAATGCGTTCACCTCAGTTACTAAGTTGGATTACAAGCATCCTGCGGTAGGTTATTGGGTCCACGAAAAGGAAAGCAATTACACCTTAAAGGAAGATAGAGAAAGATTCAGCTGGTCTGCAAGCTTGGCCAGCGCTTGAGATGAGCTTGCCGATTCTTGTGCCGCTGCTGCTGACTCCTCGGTTACGGCCGCAATCGATTCAAGTGAACGCATCACATTGAGCGATTGATTGGACTCACCTGACTCTCTACGGTGATACTTTCTACTTGCTCGGCGGTTTCGTTCACCATTCGGATAATCTGAACGAAGGCCTGTCCTGTTTTATTCGATAACCCTGCCGCAGCTTCAACTGCTTTCACACTATCGCGGGTATTGTTTTGCATGCCTTGGATAATGGATGCAATTTCCTTGGTGGCGTCCCCGCTCCGCTCCGCTAGCTTTCGTACCTCGTCGGCAACAACGGCAAAGCCCCGACCCTGCTCTCCGGCTCTAGCGGCTTCAATCGCCGCATTCAGCGCCAGCAAATTCGTTTGGTCTGCAATATCATTGATGACGCCGATAATTTCACCGATTTTGTTCGAGTCTTTCTCCAATAAGGACATTTGCTGAGACAGCTGTCCCATGCTTCGGGTCGACGCTTGAATC
Organism: Paenibacillus cremeus; assembly: GCF_007786445.1. Lineage (GTDB taxonomy): Bacteria > Bacillota > Bacilli > Paenibacillales > NBRC-103111 > Paenibacillus_G > Paenibacillus_G cremeus. The sequence goes on from NZ_VNJI01000010.1 coordinate 46,764, forward strand.
ATGCGTTCCCCTTCTTCTGCGCCTTGATGCGTTTTCCGGGACATGTCGGCTGCCCGATCCGCACTGGCGACCACCGAATCGCTTGCCCTCCGCAAATATTGGAACATATCAGTGATATTCTGCGCTTCGCTCGCTTGAATGGCGTTCCCCCCTGCGATTTCCTCAGTGGTAGCGGAAATTTCCTCTGCGGCTGCCGCCACATTTTGCGAGGCTAGAGAAATGTCGCCGATCAAGTCTCGCAGTTTGACGATCATTTGATTGAATGCGTCGGCAAATTGGCCCAGCTCGTCCTTGGTTTTAATAACCACTAACTCTCGTAAATCCCCGTTTGCCGCTTTTTCGACAACGGACGAGATGGCGAGAATCGTACGAATGAAGTAATTGGAGAACAGTACCGCAAACGTGATCGCTAGAGTCGCTGCCGTCAAGGTAAGACCAATCGCCAGGCTCTTGCCGGTAGTGTTCGCTGCAGCAGACTTGTCTGCGTCCTTTTGCGTACCTTTGATATTGTAATCCGTCCATTTTTGCAGACTCGACACGGCCTTCTCATAGGCGGCTTGCTGCAGGTCGATGAGCTGCGCAGCTGACTCCACATCGCCGCTCGTCATCGCTTCCGAAATAGCCAGCGCCTGCTTGAAAAACTCGGTGGTAGTCGTTCTTACATTTTCATAGAGTCCTCTCTCTTCCTCCGAATTCAGGAGTGCCTCGTACTCTCTGAACGCGCTTCCAAACGTTTCCTGGTGGGTTTTGTAGCTGTTGATTAGTGCCGTCCTTTTCGCCGGATCCCCTGCAATGCAGGACTACCATAATAAAGCTTCCTAATAATTTAACGCGAAGTGTCACCTTCATCACAGCCTCCATTGGAATCGATTAGTTGGTATGATTGAGATATGTAGGTCTAGAGTTGATCTATGAGCAATTGCGTGCTGGTTAATCGATATTCCGTATGGACATTAATTGGGCTGCTTCTTCCCCGCACAGGGGGCGGCTAAAATAATACCCTTGCATATAGTGACAATCGTACTCTTTTAATATGCGCTGCGCTTCCTCGGTTTCTACCCCTTCCGCGATCACCTTCATCCGCATGTTCCGGGCCATGGAAATGATCGTATTCACGATCGAGGCATTGATGGGATTCGTTTCGATCCCTTTCACAAACGATTGGTCGATCTTTAGCTTATCGATTGGGAATTCCTTCAAGTAAGCTAATGAGCTGTAGCCTGTGCCGAAGTCATCCATGGCGATTTGTAAACCGAGCTGCTTCAGCTCTTTTAACGTGGAGATCGCCCGTCCTACATCCATGGTCATGCTCTCGGTAATTTCAATTTCCAGACTGTCCTTCGTCAGGCCGCTGATCTCCAAGATGCGCACGATCGTTTCCTTCAGCTTATGATCATAAAATTGCCTCGACGATAGGTTCACCGTCACCGTCACCGGAGGAAGCCCCTGCTTCTGCCACGTTTTATTCCAGCGGCATGCTTCCCATAATACCCACTCACCGATATCCAAAATGAGATTGGTTTCCTCCGCGATCGGAATAAATTGATTCGGAGGCACCCTGCCCAAATCTGGACTGTTCCAGCGAATCAAGCTCTCCATCCCTACAATGCGGTCCGTTCGGGTATCGACAATCGCTTGAAAAAACAGCTCGAATTCATTCCGCTCCAGCGCTTTGCGCAAGTGCTTCTCAATTTTTAACCGCTGATCCAAACGCTCGTGCAGGGCTGCCGTATAGAAATGGAATTGGTCTCGGCCGTTCTCTTTGGCGATATCCGTTGCAAAATCAGCATATTTGACCAGAGCCTCGGGATCGGAAGCATCCTCCGGGTAGCGGCTGATTCCCATGCTGGCCGTAATTTTCAAGTTGTGCCCTTGAATCTGAATGGGATGTCTAATTGTCTCGAGAATCGCGATGGCCATCTCGGCCACTTGCTGCGGCGTGCAATTCGGAAGCAAATAGACGAATTCGTCGCCGCCTACTCTGGCTAAGGTATGAACGCCGCGCGCTAAGCTTTTCAGCCGTCGAGCTACAATTTCCAGCAAATAACTGCCCAGTTCGTGACTTAGGGTCTCATTTAAGATCTTGAAATTGTCAAGGTTCAGGAAAAACAGCGCAAACGGCTTCCCTGCGCCGGGAGCGGTTAACTTTTTCAGCAGATCGGTCAAATAGTTGCGGTTCGGCAATCCGGTCAGCGAATCGTGACGGACCAGGAAGTCTAGGCTTTCGGCCGCTTTGCTTTGCTCTGTGATGTCAATCGTCACGCCAATGACCTCGCTCACCATCCCATCCACCTGAATCGGTCTTAAAATGGTGAAGTAGACGGCACCGCGCATATTGGTTTCATATAAGACGAACTCTTCTCCCGACCAGGCTTTGGCATAATGCTCTTCATGGTGTTCGGCTATATCCTCCGAGAAAAAATCAATCAAACTCTTGCCGAAAACCATATCCGGAACAAGCCCAAACCGTCGAAGCAATTCTCCCTCGCACATCGTATGGACAAATTCACCTTTGATTTGCTTAAATTTGACGACCATCCCGCCTTGCTGGCGGATCGTCTTCCATAGCTCCTCTTGAGCGATGCGCAGCTGTTCTTCAATTTTCAAGCAGTAGGTCAGTGTTTCTTTTAAAACGTTGATAGTCGTGTTCTTATTCGTCACTTTGACATCCATGAGGACAGGCATACGACTTCTAGCCGCCACCTTGCATCTCAGCAAAAAATCATCCACCATGTGGGGATTTCCTTCAAATAGCCTATCCTTATGAAAAAAATCGACTGCGCCGATCTGCAGCGCTTTAAACGTCTGCTCCGAGCCCTCGGAAGTATAGCTGCTTAGCATGACGACAGGCATCGGATGATAATGAACGATATACTGCAGTGCATCAAGCCCATCCATTTCGGGCATCTCCACATCCATAATGACTAAATCCGGCTGGAGCTCGACGATGCGTTCCAAGCATTCGAACCCGTTCGTAGCCACACCGACGATATAAAAACGGTCGTCTTGTTCGAATAAGCTTGTGATAATACTTCTCATAAGCACCGAATCATCAACGATTAAGACGCCCGTTTTATCCATAGGTCAGCATAGCCCCTTTTACTTGATCGACTTGCGGGCTGCACTGAATCGCTTGAGTAATGTCCAGCAGCATAACCAGCTGATCTCCCGATTTGTGAACGCCGCTTACCGGATGCTGACCTCCTTTGGCCGAGTACTCTGGCAGCGGATCGATCTCGTTGCTGCGGATGGTCATCACTTCGGACACCTCATCGACCATAATGCCGATCAGCTGTTCCTTCAGCTCCAGAACAATCACTCTCGATTTGGAGGCATTCACATGCTTCGGCTTGCCTAGGCATTGTCTTAAGTCGTAGAGAGGGATCAGCGTTCCGCGGAGGTTGATGCAGCCCAGCACATGCTCTTCTGCGTGAACCATGCTGGTTATTGAAGGCACTGGTGTGATCTCTTTAATTAACTCGACCGGGATGCCGTATTGCTCCTTCTCTAGCAAAAAGGTGACCAGCTTGCTCTCAGTAGCGGCCGTTTTGGCTATCGCTTGCTTTTCCTTCACGTTCAGCCGAAGTGTACCTGCTTCCCGTATGATGCCATCGCCCAAAATGGTAGAACCAGTGATGAACGGCACTTGGCCGACATACCCGCCCAATGATTTCAAAACAATCTCCTGGTTGCCCAGAGGCCGGTCTACCTGGAGACAAACACGCTTATCCGCAATTCCGATCATGACGACAAATTGGGAGCCGTCCTTGGACTTCTCCTCCCGACTGCCCTGATTCAGCAGCTGGTTCAACGTGATGAGCGGAACAATATCGCCTCGCACCAGACAAACGCGCCGGCCGGACACTGTCCTGAACTGATCCGCCTGCATGCGGAATATTTCGATGACATTCACCAGTGGAATCGCTAGCGATCGGCCGTTGCTTTGGACAAGCAGCGAGCGGATGATGGCCAAGGTCAGCGGGAGCTTGATCGTAAACATCGTGCCTTCGCCTGGCGTCGTGTCGATGTCGATGATGCCTCGAATTTTCTCGACATGACTTCTTACGATATCCATCCCAACCCCGCGTCCTGAAAGCTCTGTGACCTGCTCTGCCGTAGACATGCCGGAGTGGAAAATGAGCGAGATGATTTCGCGATCTGACATTTTCTCCGCTTCCTCGGGGGATAAGAAGCCTTTCTGGATGGCCTTATTCTTAATCCTCTCAGCGGAAATACCTCGTCCGTCATCCGTAACCGTAATGATGATCGAATTTTCCTGGTGGGCGGCCTTGAGCCAAATTTGACCTTTTCGCGGCTTACCCAGACGTTCCCTTTCTTCCGGAGGCTCGATCCCATGGTCCGCCGCATTACGGAGAATATGAATCAGTGGATCACTCAGCTCTTCAATCAGCGTTCGATCGAGCTCCGTTTCCTTCCCATCGATGTAAATCTCGATCTCTTTGCCTGCCTGCTGCGACAAATCCCGCACTAGTCTTGGGATGCGGTTAAATAGCTGCTCGATTGGCAGCATCCGGACCTTCATCATGCCGTTCTGGAGCTCGCCAACCACACGGTTCAAGTGGGTCAAAATGTCGTCCAGCAGCTCCGTCTCCGTCTCGTTCCGGAATTTCGCCCGCAGCTGCTTGCCCAGCTCCTTCAGCCGCGTTTGATCGATAATCAGCTCTCCTACCAGATCAATCAGATGCTCCAAGCGGGTTACGTCCACTCTTACCGTTTGACTCGAGGCTTGCAGCGGCTTCATCTCCGGTACGACCGCTTTGACCTCCGGCTGAGGTTCAGCTTGCTTCACGAGTACTGGGGCAGCTTCAGGCTTGATTTCCGGCACATGGACTTGGGTGTGATACAATTGGTCCGCTGACAGATCCTCAACGATGATTTGTTTATAGAAAAACACTTGGTTCAGTTCATCGACAAATCTTTGAATATCGTCCATGGAACCGGCAGCCAGTGTCAATTTCAAGCCTGAGCCGTACTCCTGACGCAGTTGGATATCCGTTGGCTCCGATGCGATCAGTTCACCCAGTATCCGTACTCTCTCCAGCAAAAGCATCGCTCGGGCATGCGGCATTTGCACATCGGGCTCGAGCGTTAAGTCGATTAAATGCACTTGTTTGTTTAAATTGAGCGCATCCGCTATACGAATCCGATCTTCGTGCTGGAACAGCTCCAACAAACCAGGCGCAGCCATTTCTTCTGTTTGGTCTACTGCCCCCCGCTGCTCCATCGCCGATTCGGGAATCAAAGCTTGCGTTTTCAAATCTCCAGTAAGAAAAGGCTCCAGCTCCGCGAGCATATGATCGATGGAGAATTCATCCAGATTACCTTGGAGAAACGATTCACGTTGACTCTTCAAATGATCTACGCTTTGAAACAAAACATTGATTAAGCTGGTATGTATATCAAGTCCGCCGCCCCGGAGCATATCAAAAATGCTCTCTAGCTTGTGCGTAAGCTCCTTCGTTTTCTCGAAGCCCATAGCAGCCGAAGAGCCCTTCAAAGTATGCGCAGCGCGGAAAATGGTCTGAATCGTTTTTTCCTGTCCGCCTCCTTGCTCCAGGTCCAGCAGCATTTGGTCCAAGATTTGCAGCTGTTCACCCAGCTCATCCAAAAAAATGCCCATATATGAGCTTTGAAACGATTGCGACATTTTCATCCCCCCTACATCAAGATTCAAAGCAGTGCGTCTACTGCGATAATGGCAACGGGCTGTTCGTTAGGTCCTGTCTGACCGATGCCGGTAATATGGCGCTGTTCGTTACTGCCGTCCGGAGTCGGTTGTGTATTATAATAGGACGCCACGCGGTATACCCTGTCCACAATGAGCCCGACGGAATCTTCCCCTGTATTTAAAATAATAATGCGCTTCAACTGCTCGTCCGTAGCTCCCTGCATCATAATCTTTTTGCGGAAACAAACGACCGGCACCACTTTGCCCCTTAAATTGATAACCCCTTGAATTTCTTTCTTCGTATTCGGGATCGGTGTCAGCGGCTGTAAACGGATGATCTCTTGAATTTCACGGATTGGAATGGCATAGCGTTCATCGGCTATCCCAAACTCAATATACTGGATTTGATCTTGCATCTTGCCCCCCCGCTCCTCCTGCTCATATTAGTTCTCCGTACGGATAACTGAGAATTCGATTAAGTCCACCAGCTCACTGCGGGCCCGAAATAAAAATCCGATCACCGTTTCGGTCATTTTTTCCGTGTTGGTGCAGACGCTCAAAATAATGCCATGCTTAAAATAAGTCAGAGCAATTTCATATTTGGATTGGAATTCTCTAATTAAGTCTGCGATATTCCGTTCTTTGAAGCGTTCGGGAAGGACTAAAGCATAAATTAAATTAGGGTTTCTATCTAAATAATTGGTAATTCGGAATACTTCATGATATTGATTCATCTGCCGGTCCCATCTAAAGCCCAGCGAGTAATTCAGATCTTCTTGCCAATCGGGTTCAAACTCATCGATAGATTGAGCGAATTGCTCGCGGTAAAATTGGATTAGTTCCACATATCCACCTCTTTCCTTGAAAGCCTTACTGTAACCATAATAGAAAATAAATCTGAGAAAATTTCTTTCTTTTCTTTTAGTGTTTTGTTATGCTTCCTAACATTTGAAACATAATTTTGAGCTTCAATGTTCCATTTTTTTCTATTTTTTATATCTTCTTAGCACTAGAATAAGCATAAGCAATTAAAAACGTTTCGACATATTTCTCTTTTTTTCGACTGTTTTCTTTGTAGACTTACATAAATCAACAAGCTATAATGAGACTAAGTTTTGTCAAATCGTTCTTTTTGTCTAGCTGCATGTTTCTGGCGGGGAGGTGGAGCAATATTTATGACCAAAATATTAATCATTGAAGATGACAATGTCATGGGACAGATGTTATATCTTTATTTCTCCGGCGAAGGCTTTATCGTGCATCGTGTCGAAACCGCGGAAGCCGGAAGCCTCGCATTGACTGAATTTGAACCCGATGTCATACTACTGGACCTAATTCTCCCGGACTCCGACGGAACCGAATTTTGCGCTAAGCTCCGAACTCTCACCGATGTCCCCATCCTCGTAGTATCGATGAAAAACTCTGTTAATGAGCGTATTAACGCCCTCCAATCCGGAGCGGATGATTTCCTTTGTAAGCCCTTCAGCATGCAGGAATTAAAAGCTCGCATCATTGCCATTTTACGGCGGATGGAGAGCCAAGGCCTCGGAATTTCGAGCTTGACGAGTGAATCGAGCGTGTCTGACAAAATTATTTTTGATTACGACCGCCGCTTGCTCATCGTCAATGGCACCGAGATTGAAACGACCTATTCCGAGTGGGAGCTTATGAAGCTGTTTAGCTCTTCGCCTGGGAAAGTATTCGAACGAGAAGAACTAATCAATGCGATTCGCGGCATCGATTCGTTTGTGAATGACCGTGCGATCGACGTACATATTATGAATTTGCGAAAAAAAATCGAGGATAATCCTCGTCAGCCTAATTTTATTAAGACAGTCTGGGGGATCGGTTATAAATTTGTGTTAGCTCAATAGACAAAAAAAGACAGAAATAGGCATGGCTTAAATGAATTAAGCGATGCCTATTCTAAGATTGTGCCTATTTCGAGGATTATGGCCGAGGCTTTCGGATATCCTTGCGCCAAATGGACTTCTTCTTCCTTTCCGGCTTAGAAACTGCTGCGATCTGAGCCTGCTGCAACGAAGCGCCAGTCAGCTCCCGTCTCAAGACGTCGATGACCTGACTGCACACCGCATCCGTCAAACCCGAAAGCAGCAGCTTATTCCCCGCTTCCACTTCCTTCTTAATCTGCTCCGAGAACGCCGCTTTAATGACTTCAGGCAGCGCTGTCAGCCGCTCTTGAATGTTCAACAGCAGCGCGTGATTCCCATCGTTAAGTACCGGCACCGTTTGGATCGCCGCCGATTCCGGCGCACTAGCTTGAGCCGCTGGAGCCTGCTCCGGAGCCGTTTCCGCGATCTCGTCTTCTCTAAGCAGCTGGCTGATAAACTCCACACTGCTCCCTTTCTCGCGCAGCGACTTGATTTTTCGAAACACTTCACTTTCGCCTTGCGTGTAGTAACGAACGTTTTTTGCGTTTCTTGGTATTTTCAAGTTAAAATCTTTTTCCCATTGCCTTAATGTTCCGGGCGGAATTTCGAGCAGTTCCGAAAATTCTGTAATACTGTACGCCCGATCCAGAATTTGATCCTCTGACATTTTCAAACACCACCTATAAGAATTCCTAGCCACTCGGAAAGTGAGTGAATGTACTCTTATAAAATATGGGTGGATGTCGTGCTTTGCCACACTTCCGCCTAAAAAAATGGATTAAAGCGGATGAATCATGTCCTCTGGACGAACGAACTTGTCGAATTGCTCCGCAGTCAGATAACCGCTTCGAATCGCCGATTCCTTAAGCGTCAAGCCTTCTTTATGCGCTGTTTTGGCAATCGAAGCTGCTTTCTCATAGCCGATGTGCGGATTAAGCGCCGTGACAAGCATTAGGGATTCCTCCAAATGCTTCTTAATGACACTGTGATTCGGTTCAATCCCCACGGCGCAGTGTGCGTTGAACGAATCCATCGCATCCGAGAGCAGCCGGACCGACTGCAAAAAATTGTGAATGATGACCGGCTTGAACACATTCAACTCAAAATTGCCTTGGCTCGAGGCAAAACCAATCACCGCATCGTTGCCCATCACTTGGCAGGCGACCATCGTCATCGCTTCGCTTTGAGTCGGGTTCACCTTGCCCGGCATAATCGAGCTGCCAGGCTCGTTCTCTGGGATCGTCAGCTCGCCGAGCCCGCAGCGCGGCCCGCTGGCCAGCCAGCGGACATCGTTTGCGATTTTCATCAGGTCCGCGGCCAGCGCTTTGATCGCTCCGTGAGCATACACAATCTGATCGTGGCTGGTCAGTCCGTGAAACTTATTCGTCGCAGACGTAAACGGCTGTCCGGTGACCTGTGAGACTTCCTCCGCTACGGTATCGCCGAATTTCGGATGGGCATTGAGCCCCGTACCAACCGCAGTGCCTCCTATCGCGAGCTCCCTCATGGTATCAGTGCTTTGGCGGATCATTCGCTCGGTTTTGTCCAGCATCGCCCACCAGCCGCTAATTTCCTGGCCAAGCGTGAGCGGAGTCGCATCCTGAAGGTGTGTACGGCCGATTTTAACGATATCCCGGAAGGCTTCCATTTTGTCGTGGAGCGTTCCTTTGAGCGTTTGAATCGATGGCAGCAGCTTCTCCTCCACAGCGAGCACGCTTGCAATATGCATGGCAGTCGGGAACGTGTCGTTAGAGCTCTGTGAGCGGTTGACATCATCATTAGGATGAATGCGCGTTTCGCTGCCTTTAGCGGTTAGGAGCTCCGTAGCCCGCCGCGCGATCACTTCGTTCGCATTCATGTTCGATTGGGTGCCGCTGCCTGTCTGCCATACCACCAATGGAAACTGGTCGTCCCATTTCCCCTGCCTCACCTCGTCCGAAGCGGCTATAATGGCCTCCGCTTTCTCCGCATCCAGCTTACCCAGCTTGGCATTAGCCGCCGCTGCTGACCGCTTTAGAAGCGCAAATGCTCTAACGATTTCCAGCGGCATGCGCTCCGTTCCGATCCTGAAATTTTCCGAGCTGCGCTGCGTCTGTGGTCCCCACATTTTATCTGCAGGCACCCGAATTTCCCCCATCGTATCGCGTTCGATTCTATATTCCATGCGAGCACTCCTCCTGAATGAATCTTCTTGTTCCACGTTATGGAATCCCGTTTTCTTCCTTATATGGTATTTCTCAATTAAAACATTGCCATTCAGCAAAACGGTTATTTTTTAGCAATTGGAGGATATTTATGAAGAGAGTCGCATCATTTACGGAGGTGCATGTGGAAATGAGTCAAAAACCAACCTGCCGATTGATCAGATCCTCCAAAACGTATCATGGTAAGCAAGGCTTCGACTATGCGGAGGCAATCTCCGCGGAAAGCGCCAATTCCCAGGCCATTTGCATGCATAAGCTGACCATTCCGCCCGGCGGACGGGCGAAAGCACATCTGCACGAGAACCATGAAACGGCGATCTATATGCTGCAAGGAAAATCGGCGATGTGGTACGGGGAAAAGCTGGAGCTTCATATGGAGCTTGAGGAGGGGGATTTTCTTTACATTCCGGCAGGCATGCCTCACCTTCCATACAATCCCAGCGAAACGGAATCTTGCACGGCCATTCTTGCGCGTACCGATCCCAACGAGCAGGAAAGCGTCACTCTATTGCCCGAACTTGATCGACTGAAGCCTTGATGATCTGCTGAAAAAGCTGGTAACTCTCCCGAATAGGAAAATTATTCTATCAATCTATTGACTGCGAACATTTGTTTGCTATAATAGAGATAGAAACAAACGTTCCTATTTCGAGAGGGGTGCAGACGATGAAAGTGACGAATGCTAGATTTATAGAGCGTGATTATTTTAAACATGTCATGATGACGAACAGCAGTATGATGTCGGAGAGTCAAATTGACAAAATTTTGGACGCCGTCGATCAGCCTTGGGTTGATCTGACCTTTAAATTTTTCGATAACGGATCGATGATCATTATCGATAACGTCACCGAGTTGCAGATCCCCCTCCACGATCTTAGAGGAGCCGCTTACGATTTTTACGTCAAACAACGCATCCGAATGATCCGCGCGAATCTCGAAGCCAAGATTCTTCAGAGCGCATAACAAAGAAGCCGCCAGCTCCTGTCTGACGGCTTCTCCGTTCCTCTATGATCCTTATGAGATTACCCCAACTGCAGCTGCCGGTAGTCGCGAAGATCTACACGCTGTGTGCGAACGGCCCATTGAACGGCTGTCTCCGAGAAGAGCTGCTGTTTCTCCGATGCTTCCTTTACCAGCTCGCGAATACCTTTAATCGCAGTCGTCACTGTCGTTTCATCCGATGCGATATCCAAGGCGCCTTCTGGGATAGGATGTACCAACCCCGAAGATGTGAACGCCCCGTTCGCTGTCAGCACAAAGTTGCGGCAAGCGGCAAGGTCGCAAAAAAGCTTCGTCTCCTCCCCGCGGATGCGGCGAATGAGGTTCATATACATATTCCGCATTAAATCTTCCTTCTCAAACTCAAAGTTATGTATCTTTCCTTCTCCATCCGTAAGACGGAGCGATTGATCGTAGTTCCATTGCAGCTCGCCTTTGTCGCCAATCACCTTGATGTAAGGGGTATCATTATTCTCGTTGCATAAGGTAGTGTACATGTGGACGAGCACACCGTTTTTGGATCGGATTTTGGCACAAACCGTATCTTCGGATTCGATCGGGTGGCCCTTGTACAGCTCCGCCTCGATCCATTGCGGCTGCGCCTGCTCGGGATCGCCCGCTCCGGCTGCAAGCAGCGAATTCTGCCAGAGATGAGACAGCGCATTACACATCGAGCCATCCAAAACATATTCGCCGTTGTATCTGAGCGTACCGGCCCAATTGTTGCGTTCGTAATATTGCTGTGTACGCTTCCACATTCCGACTGCGACAACAGAAGCGACTTTACCGATTCGTCCTTCTCTGATGCTCTGAAGAAGCTGAAGGAACGATTGGCTTGACGTATTCTGGAAATTAACAGCAACAGGTTGGCCAATTCGCTGCTGCACCTCGATCATGGCATCCAGATCCTCAATTGCAACTGCTGGGGGCTTTTCTAACAAAACGGGAACTCCTTGCTCCAGTGCATCAATGCACATCCTCTTGTGCAGAGGGATCGGAGTAGCAATAATAACAAAGTCCAAGTCCGGATGCTTCAGCATGTCACGATAATCCGTATAATGCTGTGCTCCAAGCGATTGCAGGATATCCCGTTCTTTCTCAAATTTATCGGCATTCGGCTCACAAAATGCAGCGCATGAGATGATCCCTTCGCTCGCCAGCTTAGAGATCATGGCCGTATGCGATTTACCAAAGCCGCCAATTCCGATTAACGCCGCTTTCAGCTGATTCAAAATCATTCTCCTCCTCTGATTCGGTATCGCTCTATTCAAAACTAGCATAAAATAGTAATGATAGCGCTGTCTTCTCAAATTAAGAAATGGAAAGTAGAAATAGCCGAACTCAGCAAGAGATCGGCGTTAGAAGTATTTTCTTTCACTAATCGATCCATTGTCGATCAAATATTCTCGAATCGTTTGGGATACATTAGGGACCGGCCAGCCGTCCTCGAGTAATCGCTGCTCTGCCCATAATTCAACGATGCTCTTAATATCCGAGAACAGCTCCTCCTCAGAGATGAGCACATCGCAATCTTTAATGATTTCAGGCACATTCACTTGGAGCGTGGTGTAAAATTTGATTTTCACCGAAACCACATCCCATCCTCCGCAGCTTCGTAGTACCTAGCAGAAAGACCCTAAAGAATCTTTAGGATCTTTCTACTAGGATATGTGCCTGCCCTTTCATGTGTTAAGCAAACGGGCGCTAGGCGCTTTCTCGCTCCTTATTACCCGTAGAAGATGGCTTTCAGGTGGTCATTCACACACGGACTCATCGAACTCCAGCTTCAACACCATGACCGTATCTGTCAGCTCGTTGACCGGGAGATGGCGAATGCGCAAGTACGGTTTTTCCCTCCACGCCCAAGGGATATGATCGACGGACGCTTCCAGCGTTCTTCCATCGTTCAGCAATGTGGCCCTGCGTGGCAGTATATCCAGCGGCTTCAAGACGATGGAATTGCTCTGCGTGTCTTTATATAGATGCACATATAACGTATTACCATTACGGGTTAGAAGCACTTCGTCGCGGACCATCCGGCGTGCGGAGCCTTCCATAACAATCTCATCTCGAAAGACCATGTCCGATGCAGGTACAGTATTCAAGAAAGCTTCCTTCACGGAATGGTACCACGTACCGATGCGCCCTAGTGCTTCTTGGTTTTCTGGCGCAATTTTGCCGTTTGGCATCGGACCTACATTGAGCAAGTAGTTGCCGCCCATGGCCATGATTTTGTCCATACTTTGCATGATGAATTTATGGCTGTAATAATCTTCGTCCGTCTTATAGCCCCAGCTCTCGCGCCCAAGCGCCTGACATGCTTCCGTCGGTGTTTTGAACGCGCCGCCTTCCGGCACGTGCCTCTCCGGCGTACTATAGTCGCCTTTACCAGGTCCCCGGTCATTGATCAAGATGCCCGGCTGAAGCTCTCGAACCATTTCATTGAGACTCGGGTCATAGTGCTCCGCTACGTTCACATCCCAGAACAGCTGATAAATGGGACCATAATTCGTGCAAAGCTCCCTGATCTGGTTACGGACGAAGGCATAGTAGAGGTCAATATCCGGTTCATCCCCAGGCCGAGGTCCAAACATCTCGTGGTGCCGTCCCTGGTTCGGATAGTTCGGATGATGCCAATCCGGGCAGGAATAGTATAAGCTGAGCGGAAAATTTCTACGAGCACAAGCTTCTGCGAGCATCCCTAGAATATCTTTGCCGTAGGCGGAATTCATCACATTGTAGTCCGTATACTTCGTGTTCCACATGCAAAACCCGTCATGGTGCTTGGTTGTAAAGCAGATGTACTGCATCCCAGCTTGTTCTGCCATATCCAGCCATTCGTCCGGGTCGAATTGCTCCGGATTAAATTGATGGATCAGCTGTTCATAGTCCTTCCGCTTTGTTTTTCCGCGCCACAAAATTTGTTCATGCCATGCCGGTATCGCGTATAGCCCCCAATGAACGAACAGGCCGAACCGGCGTTCAAAAAACACATCGCGCGCATCCTTAAATCTGGGTATCATAGTAAGCCTCCCTTTCTGAAATGAATACGAATGTTCGCCCCCCAACAGGCGGCCATGGATGACCGCTGCTGGAGGGCGCTTGTTTAATAACCTCTGCTGCTTATTTTTTCTTAAAGCTTGCGTCGTAAGCCTTTTGATAAATTTCCAGATAACGCTTCAAATTCATGTTATCGAGATTTTTTACATATGCGTCCCAGTTCTTGTCGATATCCGAGTCGCCGGTGACGAAGCGGGCCATCATTTCTTTCACGTGATCGAGAATCGTTTTTTCCAGGTCCGCGAGCTCCGAGGCTTGCTCCGCCGTGAAGAATACCGGAGGCATAACCTTTTCGATCGGCATTTGCTTCGGCTCCATTTTTTGCTTCGTTTCGTTGTACAGGATCACCTCAAGCGGCTGCTCAGGGTTCGCCACTTCGCCTAAGCGGAAGTCGTTCGAACGGTAGTTCGGTCCGGTTTGGCCCCAGTTGACATTCTGTACCCCGCCCCATGGAGTCAGCTGCTTCCAAATCGCAGGCTTGCCGTTGATGCCGATCTCGCCTTTCTCTGCATACCGCCACTCGGTACCTTCTCGCCCTGCATACCAGCGAATGGTGGTATCCGGAGAGTTAAATAAGAAGTCGGCCAAACGGAAAGCGGCTTCCGGGTTTTTCGCATTTTTGGTAATGATATACTGCCCGTTAGCAACCACGTATGGATGGTATGCCGCATTTTGGAAGCCATTCGGTCCTTTCAACGGCGGCACGGCTACATAGGTCAGCCAACGACCGCTCTTCGCACCCAGCGTCGTTAAGGAGCCCATGTTATGCCCGGAGGATGCCCCCAGGATAACCGTATCCGGATTCTCACCCAACTGCTTGAGCTGGTTGTTGTCCTGCGTCAATGCTTGCGGATCAATCAAGCCCTCAGCGTACAGCTTGCGCAAATATTTTAAGCCTTCTTTCCATTCCGGCTTATTATAAGGCACCGTCACCTTGCCGTTGTCCAGGTACAGCTTTTTATCTCCATGGTCGTAAATAAAGGCGTTCATGATGAACGAGTCGATCATTTGGGTCGAGAACAGATGACTGCTGGCCGCTTGAATCGAGCCGGAGAGCGGAATTTCGTCCGCCTTGCCGTTGCCGTTCGGGTCCTTCGTTTTAAACGCTTTCAAAACCTCATAAAACTCGTCGGTCGTCGTCGGCATTTTCAGACCCAGCTTATCCAGCCACGGCTTGTGGATCCACATCCGCTGCTGGTACATACAGTGGTAGCACTCGTTGATCTGCGGCAGTGCATAAATTTTTCCATCCGGTGCTGTGATCAAATCCTTGTAGAACGGGTTATCTTTGAACACCTTCTGAATCTCGACCCCGTACTTGTCGATCAAATCGTTCAGTGGAAGGAAAGCCCCTTGGCTTCCCCCGATCATCATCTGGGTAGGCGATACGCCAAAGCCCATAATGACGTCCGGGTAGTCGCCACTGGAGAGTACCAGATTCAGCTTCTCCGTAGCAGATTTCTCTGGTGCAACTTCCCAGTCGATATGAATGTTCGTTTTTTGCTCCAGCCATTTGGTGAATTCATTGGTCGCGAAGTCCTCAACGGAGGCACTGCCTTTCACGAGCACTTTAATCGTCGTTTTCTCGGTTGTGATCGGAAACTGGCCCGGCGGCGACACGGCCGCTTTTGCCTTTGAGGTGTCCTCCCCTTTCCCGCCTGAGGCCTCCTGATTTCCCGAACAGCCGCTAAGCACCATCACAGTGCCCAACACGCTTGATAGTAAAATTCCCGTCGTCTTTTTCAACCTAACCCCTCCTGGTTAAAAACTGTATATAGCGATTTGCTATCCTTTTAACGAACCGATCATGATCCCTTTGACAAAATATTTTTGCACAAACGGGTAAATAATCATCAGCGGAGCCGTAGCGACGATAATTAGTGAATATTTGAGCAGCTCGCGAAGCCCTTCCCGCTTGGCCGCCTCCTGGGCGTCGACCAGCATGTTCAGATCCACATCGTTTTGCACCAGGATGTCGCGAAGCACCAGCTGCAGCGGATAGAGATGCTGATTTTTCAAATAAATGAGCGCGCTAAAATACGAATTCCAGTGACCGACCGCATAAAACAGCGTAATGACCGCAATGATCGGGCCGGAAAGCGGAAGCACGATTTTCCATACGAACTGAAAGTCTGAACAGCCATCCAACTGGGAGGCCTCCAGCAGTTCATCAGGTATGGTCGTCTGAAAATACGTGCGGGTAATGATCATATTCCATACGCCTAGCGCCCCGGGAAGCAGCATGGACCAAACCGAATTGAGCATCCCCAAATCCCTGACGAGCAAATACGTAGGAATTAAACCACCGGAGAACATCATCGTGAACACGAACAGGAACATGAAGGCATTTTTACCGTAAAAATCTTTCCGCGACAACGGATACGCCGCCAGGATGGTCATGAACACGTTAATCAGCGTCCCGCCAATCGTGTAGTAGAAGGAATTCATGAACCCGCTGACAATCAGCTTGTGCTTAAACACCGCTTTATACCCTTCCAGCGTCGGATCGATGGGCCACAGCCACACCTTGCCGGAGATAACGGCCTCCGAATTACTGATAGACGCGCTGATAATGTAGATCAACGGGTACAAGATGGTCACTAAAAACAAGCTTAAGATCACGTAATTCAACACGTTAAACAGCCGGTCTACGCTCGTTTCTTTAATGGCTGAATGTTCCACAGAGCACTCCTTTCCATTCCCCGCTTACCATAAGCTCGCCTGCTTGGTTTTCTGAGCGACCTTATTGACGGCCACCAGGAGAATCAGGTTGATGACGGATTTGAACAAACCAATCGCAGCGGAATACGAGTAGTTCATCGCCTGCGAAGCCAATCCGACCTTGTACACATACGTATCAATGACTTCCGACGTCCGGATGTTCAGAGGGTTCTGCATCAGCAGCACCTTCTCGAACCCGACATCCAGCATATGGCCGGTATTCATGATGAGCATAATAATTGCAATTGGCATAATGCCGGGCAGATCGATGTGCCACATTCGCTGCATTTTGTTCGCACCATCCACGACAGCCGCTTCATGCAACGATGGATCGATGCTCGATAGTGCAGCCAAGTAAATGATGCAGGAAAATCCGACGCTCTGCCAAATGCCCGACCAGACGTAAATCGATTTGAAGTATTCCGGCTTTCCCATAAAGCTAACTGCATCGAAGCCCATCAGCTTGATGACGGTATTCACGATGCCATTGCGCGGATCCAGCAGCTCCAGAATGATGCCGACCATGACCACCACCGAGATAAAATGGGGCGCGTACGTAATCATCTGCACCGTTTTTTTGAACCAATGCTGGCGGACATAATTTAAGCTGAGCGCCAGAATGATGGGAAACGGAAAACCCGCCACCAGATTGTACACACTCAAAATAATCGTGTTACTCATGATTCTCCAGAAGTCATACGAGTTGAAAAACCGGGTGAATTGCTTAAAGCCTAACCACTCGCTCCCCCAGATGCCTTTCGTCACAACGAAATTTTTAAATGCAATTTGCGCGCCGTACATGGGTACATATTTAAAAATGAGGATGTAGATCACAGGCAGAGCAATCAGTGCGTACAGCTGCCATACCTTGCGGATCTTTTGAATCGGTGTTTGGCTCTTCGCCTTCACACGGGCCTCGGTGGATATCGTTGTTGCGGATTTAAGCGCTTCCAAATGTGCACCTCCTTTCGTTCGATCTCTACTTCCCAAGATAGCGGATGAGAGCAAGCGGCGTAAATGTGAAAGCCTGCATCTCGATGTGCAGGCCTTCAGAAATGGGAATGTGCAATTGTATATGCGATGTGCAATTCGTTAGAATACGCTTTCAAAGCGCTGTTTTAACGGCGAAACTCCGTCGTGCTGATCCCATTAATCCGCTTGAACGCCCGGCAAAACGTATTAGATGAGCTATAGCCCACCTGCACGGCAATCTCATACACCGGCAGATCCGTATGCGTGAGCAGCGCCTTCGCCTGCTTCATGCGCAAATCCTCCAAATAATCGGAGAAATTTACACCGGTCTGCTCCTTAAAAAATTGCGATAAATACCCTTTGGAAATATTCATTTGATCCGCCACCGAATCGAGGCACAGCTCCGATCTCGAGAAGCCCTCCTGCAGCAGCTTGATGATTTTTTCCAGCAGCTGAACGTTCTGACTTTTCTTATGCTCGTTGACGAAGCCGCACACCTGCCTGTAGGTGGACGTGAGAGACCGGTAGTTATGATCTAAGCCTTCATACGTAGACATATCTCCGGAAAAAGGCTTGAGCTGCTCCATCGCGGCCCCTTCATCCATCCCGACCTGAGGCAGCAGCTTGACGATCGTGCCCCACATTTCGTTCATAAACAGACGCAGCATCGGTACCGACAAACGCCGCTCCTCAAAATTGATCCTGTACAGCTCCTCCAGAAGCTCAATGACAGACGCTTGCTCACCAGCTTTGGCCAGATTGCTCAACCGATTTTCTAAGTCCGCCGGATAATAATAGCCGTTATTTTCCTTCGGCAGCTCCTCGAACCTCATAATGCCGCTTTGATTACGCCACAGCAAATATTCCAACGCTCGCTTTGCTTCCTCATAGGAACGAGACACGTTCATTAAATTTTCGTGCATGCCTCCAACACCGAAACGCGCGGCCATTTGGACATTCGCTTGGATTGAACGAGTGACATGGCTCATGAATTGATCTAATTGCCCTGTATGATCTGCCATGTAGCCCGGGCCAAAAGCAAACAGCAGCGCAATCTGATCCTCCGCCACATCATGCCAGTGCACTGTGCCGTTCGTCGCTTCTTGAATAATATCCTTGACGAGAACACGCTTGACCTCCAGCTTTTCCAGCTCATCACGATCAAGGCCTCCGTCATATCCACGCAGCTGCAAGATAGCTACCGCAAAGTAGCTGCCGTCCGTCTCGATCCCTACATGCTGCAGCCAGACCGGTACATCCTTCGGCGACACATATTCGCCCTTCAACAGCCGTTCGAACAGCGCTGCCTGCAAGAGAGGCGCTTGCTTCTCCAGCTTCCCCTGCATCTCCCGGTTGTTATCGATCAGCTGGGATACGGTATCCCGTATAAAACGGTACGCATCGGAGTACACCGCCACCTCCCGGTCGGAGCGCTCGCGAATCGTCTCCAGAATGCTCCTTAGCGGCCGACTGTTTCGGTAAGCGATTAAGTAAGCAATGAGCAGGCCGAGCGCCAAAAAGATAAACGCCATCGTAAACGTAATTTTTTTGATATACAGCACTTTTTCGAACACCACATGCACCGGCTGCGCCACCAGATACGTCCATCCGTTATACGCCGAGGTCGTGTAGGTCACCATCATTTCCTGTCCGCCGATCTCCTGCAAAATGGTCCCCTGCTTGCCAACCAGCTTGCTCCGATCCACAGGCAGTGCTTGAAGAGACGATGGCGCAGACGAAAGGGAGCTGACAATATCTCCGCTCGTGCTTACGATATACGCCCAGCCGCCCCCGGACAGGTCGAGGCCTTTAAACAGCTTTTGCACCTCCCGGTTGTCGACCGTGACCACGACCGCCCCCTGCGGTGCCCCAGGAAACCCCAGCGACTGAATATAGGTCAGCAGCGAGTACGGACTGCCGTTCACCGTCACCTCTTGCGCCGGCAGCACTTTCCGGTAATGATACGCGTCCATGAAGACGCTTTTCCACTGTCTGGCGTCCATAGCGACATATTGAAACGACTTGGAAAAATCCGAGAGCTTGTACGTGGTGCTTTCCGCCAGCACTAGCTCGCTATTTTTGAACAACACAAAATAATTGAACAGAAAATTGTTCGACAAGCTGAAATTGTAGATGCTCTTGCGAGTTTCGAGAATCGCGTACGTATTGGCGCCTTGAAAGGGCTCTTTAATATTTTGAAATTGCATGATGCGCGTATCGCTCACCAGCTGGTTGGCTATGGAAGCGATTTCAGAAAATCGACGATCAAGGTTTTCTTTGCTCTGCTGAAGCAGATTCAAATGCGCCGCCGTCACTTCCTTCTCGATCTCCTGCAGCGTTTGATTGTAAATGACCCATCCGACCAGGAGCGGCAGCAGCAAAAACAGCATGTTCGGTATCAGCAAACGCACAAACACTCCGTGACCACCAGGCTTGTTCCGTTTTACAGTCCACATACGGGCGGTTCCTCCTAGCGCTGAAACTTGAATTAATTGTAAGGCACTTTCTTCCAACCGACAACGTAAAAGAAAGTCGAATCCTGTTGAGGACTTCGGTCCTATTCGCTTTTGGATGCGTATCAGGAATGTGATACCATGAAGGGCAGCGGAGATGTAAAAGAAAACTGTTGCAACAGTCTCAGAGATTATGCTATAGTGTATCCCTGCCATTTTTAGGGAGTTCATTCGAAACGGAGGTATCAGACAGTGGAATCCGGTCTGCAAAGCGCTTATCAAGAGGAATTGGAACGTCTGGAATCAACGATTACCGAAATGGACACCCATCTAAAGATGCTGAAGGAGATCCCGCCCTACACCGGCCCAGATTTGACGGAGCAGGTGCTGGAATCGATCCGCGAGACGAAGCGGCACAGCTTGGCCCAAGCGATGCCGGAGCCGTACTTCGGCAGGCTGGACTTTCACGAAGCTGGGAAGAAGGAACCGACTCCATTATACATTGGCAAGTTCGGCGTGGAAAAAGCGGACTCCCCGGAGCTCATGGTCATTGATTGGCGCGCACCGGTCGCGAGTCTCTTTTATTCGTTCACGGGCGGAACGGATGCTGCAAGCTATCTTTCACCCGACGGAGTGATCGAGGGGCTCGTTTATTTGAAGCGGAACCTCGTGATCCGCAAACAATTACTAAAGCGGGTTGTCGACACGTTCGATCGTGAAAGCGATTCGATGGCCGTGACCGATGAATTTTTGCTGTACCGGCTCGGTGAAAACAAGGACAACAAGCTTCGGGACATCGTATCCACGATTCAAGCGGAGCAGGACGCTATTATACGCGCCGCCAAAAATAACGCCCTCGTCATCCAAGGGGTGGCGGGAAGCGGAAAAACGACCGTCGCCCTGCATCGGCTCGCCTTCTTGCTCTATCATTACCGCGATCAAGTGAAGGCGGAAAAAATGATTATTTTCGCTCCCAGCCGCATGTTTCTCGATTATATTTCCGGCGTGCTTCCGGAGCTCGGGGTCGGTCATATTCAGCAGACGACATTCGCTGACTGGTCGCTGGAGCTGCTTGAAAACGAAGTGAAGCTGGCTGATCCGGCCGAACGGCTGCGGTATTGGTTCAGCATCGGCCCGAACCGCCCCGTGATGGATGATTCGGCGCCAGGAAGGTTCAAGGGCTCACTTCAATTTCAAGCGTGGCTCGAGCGTGCACTGGATGCTTATGAGCAGCAAGCGGTGCCGCAGGCGGACTTCCTGCCATGGGAGCGGGCGAAGCTGCCCGCGGCCACGATTCGCGAATGGTACGACGTGGAGTACAAGCATGAGCCGCTGATGAAGCGTCGGGAACGAGTGCTTGCAAGAATGAAGCGCTGGATGGAGATGGAGCTCGAGAAGGTCTGGGAGGTTCATCTGCGCAAGGACTATAAGAAAAAAGGCGGCGAACGCCTTAGAGCCTACACCAAGCAATGGACGGCCTACACTCCGTTTACGTTCTATAAAGAGCTGTTTGATGCCGCTGCTCGCCCACCGTTTTTACCAGCGGAGGCACAGGCTTGGATTCCGGAAGCGATTCGTACCTCCACCGCTGCGGCGGCTAAGAAGAAGCAGGTGCAGACGGAAGACCTCGCTCCTCTGCTCCATATCCGCCAGCGCTTTGTCGGCATTCACGGCGAGCTTCGCTTCGATCACACCGTCATTGACGAAGCGCAGGATTTCTCTCCGTTCCAAGTCGCGGTCTTGGCGCTGCACACGAAGAACGGCTCGTTCTCCATCCTCGGCGATCTGTCGCAAGGCATTCACGCCTACCAAGGCGTGCAGGATTGGAATGAGCTGCTGTCGATGTTCGCGGAAGACAGCCGAGGCTATTTCACGCTCAATCGGAGCTACCGCTCGACGATGGAGATCATCTACTTCGCGAACGAAGTGCTGAAGCACGGGTTTGCTGAACCGCCGGCGCCGGCGGTTCCGGTGTTCCGCAGCGGCGAGCCGGTGGCGCTCGTGCAGGCGGGCGGCGCGGCCTTGGCGGCGCGCATCGCCGAGGCGGTCGCCGCGCACCGCAGCCGTGAAGGCGCCGGCACGCTGGCCGTGCTCGCCCGCACGGAGGAGCGCTGCCGCAAGCTGCACGCGGAGCTGGCCGCCGCCGGCTGCGAGGCGAACCTGATCGTGCCGGGGCAGCAGCAGTACCGAGGCGGCGTCTCGATCGTGCCGGTGTATATGGCCAAGGGATTAGAGTTCGATACGGTCTTTCTGATCGATGTCGATCCCGACCATTACACCGCTACGCCGCAGGATGCGAAGCTTCTCTACGTCGGCTGCACCCGTGCGCTGCACGAGCTGAAGCTCTTCTACAGCGACCAGCCTTCGCCGCTCATCGCGGAGATTGAAGGCGATTTCGCCGAACGAGCAGCCGCAGCTGCCAAATAAGAAGGCTACACTTAAAAAGCCGCTCATCCTCTGTAACATGAGGTACGAGCGGCTTTACTTATGTAGCAAAAAATTAGTTCAGCAATGATTGCAGTTCCTTCACCACATGCTGCGGGCGGCTGCCGTTCAGCGCTTCCACCAGATTGCGGGCGGCCAGCATCGCCATGTCAAAACGGGTTTGCGCCGTAGCCGATCCAATATGCGGGAGTGTGACCACGTTTGGCATTTTCAACAGCGGATTGTCTGGCTGGACCGGCTCCACGTCAAATACGTCAAGCCCTGCGCCGCGAATTTTACCGCTCTGAAGCGCTTCGATCATCGCGGCTTCATCCACGGTTTGGCCACGCGAGGCGTTGATGAAGAACGCAGTCGGCTTCATCAGCTCAAAATGCTCCTTGCGGATATAATGCACCGTCTTCGGCGTCAGCGGCGTCATCAGCACGACAAAGTCGGACTCACGCAGCAGCTCCTCCAGATCGCAGTACTGCGCGCCGTAGCGCTCCTCTGCCTCCGGACGACGGCTGCGGTTATAGTACCGCAGCTCCATGCCAAACCCATGAACGGCACGCTTGGCGATCGCGTCGCCGATGCGGCCCATACCAATGATTCCCAGCTTGGCATGGTGAACGTCCATCCCGAAATGCTCCTGCTCGTTCGTGCTGCTGCCCTTCTGCCACTTTCCGGCTTTTACCAGAGCGTCCAGCTCCGCAATTCGCCTGGAGGCGGACAGCATGAGAGCCAGCACGAGATCCGCTACCGTATCGTCGAGCACATACGGGGTATGCAGGCCGATCACTTCACGCGACCGCATCGCGTCCAAGTCAAAATGATTATAGCCTACGGAAATCGTGCTTACCGCACGCAGCTTCGGTGCATGGCCCAGCAGTTCATCGTCGACGAGACTGCCATGCGTGAGCAGACCTTCGACATCCTGAATGGCTTCAAGTAAACGCTCTCTTGGTGCAACGCCCGCTTCCTCCCACTGGGTACAATCGCAATGCTGATCCAAATAGGCCCGTACTTCCGCGGGAATCGGCTTTGTTATATAAACCTTCGGTCTGCTCATCGTCTGGTCGCCCTCCTGTGATTAGCCCTGCGCCGCGGCTTGCACCGCTTGCTGCTCTTGTGGAAGCACTTCGTTTAAGCTGCCTGAACGGTAGCCTTTCAGATCCAATGTTACATAGGCATAGCCAATCTCTTTAAGCTTCGCATGGACGGTATCCGCTACGGCGAGCACTTCCGCAAGCTCAGTAACCGGTACTTCGATCCGTGCCAAATTTTCATGCTGACGGACGCGAACTTGCCGGAAGCCGAGTTGAATGAGGAAATCTTCAGCCTGGTCGATCATGGATAGCTTCTGAGCTGTGATTACTTCCCCGTACGGAATACGCGAGGAGAGACAAGCAAAGGACGGCTTATCCCAAGTTTTCAACCCAAATTTGCGGGACAAATGGCGGATTTCCGATTTCTTAATCCCCGCTTCAAGCAGCGGCGCACGTACCCCACGCTCATGAGCTGCTTGCAAGCCAGGTCGATGCTCACCCAAGTCATCAGCGATCGCGCCAAACACAACATGCTCGAACCCGCGCTGCTTTGCGATGGGAATCAGGTGATCGAACAGCGAATTTTTGCAAAAATAGCACCGGTTCGTCGGATTCTCCGCATAGCCTGGGATATCCAGCTCGCTCGTATGAATGACCTCATGCGGCGCATTCAGCTGCTTGGCCAACTCGATGGCTTCATACTTTTCGCGCTCCGGATACGTTTCCGAATCGGCCGTAATGGCCAGGACATTCTCCGGACCCATAAATTCAAGCGCCGCCTTCAGCAAAAAAGCGCTGTCCACGCCGCCCGAAAACGCAACGACGACCTTGCCCATCGATTTTAAAATGTCGCCCAGCTGTTCGTACTTCTGCTCTATCTTTTGCTCCATGGATTCCATGGGGTATGCCTCCTGTCGCGGACGCGCACAGACGATGATGCTCTGCACACGTTTGCATTATCAGATTGAAAAACCTTCTAACCTATTATAGTCCCTTTTTCTTCCGAGCAAAAGGGGTTTTGCTTACTTTATAGAAGTCTCTTGATATCTTCTTCAATGGCGGACGGCTCTGTGCGCGCACTGAACTGTTTTACTACTTCCCCATCCTGATTCACTAGAAACTTCGCGAAGTTCCATTCGATGTCTCCTGTCTTATACGGCGCCGGCACATGCTCGACTAAGTATTGGAACAAGGGATGGGCGTTCTCCCCTTTAACATTCACTTTAGCAAACATGGGGAAGGTGACGTTGTAATTCAGCTCGCAAAATTGTTTGATCTCCGCCTCTGTCCCTGGCTCCTGACCGGCAAATTGATTACAAGGGAACCCGAGCACCGTGAAGCCGTGGTCTTGATAGGTTTCGTAGAGCTCCTGAAGCCCTTTGTAGTGAGGTGTGAGTCCGCAGGCACTGGCCGTATTGACGATTAGCAGCACCTTGCCTTTATAATCGGCGAGCGATTGGGTGGCTCCGTCGATGGTTTTTACTGTGAAGGAATGTACCGACATACTAATTATCCCCTTTGATCCAGAGTGGATTTGGATGTTACTGCAATCCCATTCATTGTACCATGATTCCACTGGGTGATAAACCCAAGTTCCAATTAGAGAAAAAACCGGCTGTCTGCTACAATAAGACACATGAATCTGTATGCGGGACAAAGGAGGCAGCACCTGAGTACTATGAATGAGTTCCAGACGATTAAGAGCAAATTAGAAGAAGCCTTCACTCTGCTTGAAGCCCGTTTCCTCGAACGTGAGGAGTTAATCCGGCTGCTGCTGCTCGGCCTCATGGCCGGGGAGAATACACTTTTGATCGGGCCGCCGGGCACCGCCAAATCACAATTGGCCCGAGCCATCTCCGAGCTGTTCGGCAGCGGTCGCTGGTTCGATTATTTGCTGACGCGGTTTACCACGCCGGATGAATTGTTCGGTCCCGTGTCGCTCCAGCAGCTTAAACAGGACCGATACGTGAGAAAGACCGACGGCTATTTGCCGGATGCGGATTTTGCGTTTCTCGATGAGATTTTTAAAGCGAACAGTGCGATTTTGAATGCGCTGCTGTCGATTTTGAACGAGCGGATCTTTTTTAACGGGCAGGATAAGCAAAGCGTTCCCCTGCTCTTCCTGATGGCCGCTTCTAATGAATTACCGGAAGAAAATGAGCAGCTGGCCGCCCTTTATGACCGGTTTTTGATTCGGTATGAGGTGGGGTATTTAAAGCATCTTTCGAGCTTCGAGCAGCTGTTCCAACTGCCGGGGGAGCCGCTGCCCGAGCTGTTGTCCATGCGAGACATCGGTGCTATTCGTCAAGCCGCCGACCAGATCGTCATCCCGGAAGGCTTAATCTACATGCTGTATCAACTCAAAACGGCCATGGAAGCCAAGGAATACACCCTCTCCGACCGCCGTCTGCGTAAAATCGGCCACGTCTGGAAAACCTCTGCAGCTCTGAACGGGCGTACCGAAGTGAATGTGTGGGATACCGTCTATACGCTGCACATGCTCTGGGATTTGCCGGAGGATGCTCCCGCGCTGCAGGAGCAGTTTCAGAAGGTGTTTCAGGATGCGCTTAAGCAAGAGACGGAACGAGAGCTGCCGCTTCGCCGCTATGAACAGATCGCACGCCACTGGGCGGACAAAGAAGATGAGCTGCATGCCTTTCAATTTAAAAAAGAAGTCGGCGGCCGCATGAGCAAGGAGGATCAGGAAAAAGCGAAAGCCAATCTGGAGGAGTGCCGACTGGAGCTAGAAGAAACCGCCCGCGAGCTCCGCGGTAAGCTGACAGGGTGGCTCCAGCGCGAGCAAGATTTGCCGGGCTACATCCGCAACCGCAATTTTCTTCTTTTACATACGGCGCAGTACGCGGTGAAGTATACGCATCTGCGTATTCAGGGCGAGCGGATTCTGCAAACGATGCAGGGGCTGTACCGTACGCTGTTTGACCGTGATATTCCTGGTGTGCAGTATGATTACACTTTGTAGCCTAACGGCTTGGGCTTCGGAGGTGAAAGCAGCACGATGATCATCCGCTCGGCGCGCATTGACCGCTACGTCTTTGACGGCTTCGTTCATTCCTCACGTACAGCGCAGGAATGGATTCGCGAAGCACAGGCGAACACGCCTTGGTTTTCCATTGAGCTGTTCGCCGACTTTTTCATGAGCTTCTACTTGAAGCAGCCGGAGGTGGAGCGCGGCGCTGGGACGGCTACGCCCTTTCACCGCTGGATTGTTCTGCAGCTGCAGAAGCAATATTTTTACCACACGATTCATCCCCGCACGGTTGGTGAGGTGAATGCATCCTTCAAAACCGCGTTAAAGGCGCTCATGTGGCTGACGGCAAGCTTCACGGAGGAAGTGAAGCGCCGCAAGCAAGAGGAGCAGCAGCTGCGGACGATCGGGCTTGGCGAGAAGCAGCAGCATGGGGAGGAAACGTCGCAGATCAATGAGCATTTGTCGGATAAGCAGATTGAGCAGCTTCGGCTGATCGGCTACACCCTGCAGCAGGGTAAGCGCAATGTGGAAGAAAAGCAAGCGGCGCAGGATTTGCGTCCGCTGGCGGAAACGGAAATTGCGGAGCTGAAGGCGAGAGTGCGTTCCTTGCAGGAAGAGATGCGCACCGACTTCGTCCGGCGGGATAAACTGCGTGTAAAGCTGCAGAAGGCCGAAGCCGAGCTTACCCAACGGGAGAAGCAGCTGGAGCGCTTTACTCGCAAGGAGCAGGAAACCTTCCGGCAGCTGGAGGAGCAGCTCGGCGCCTGGCTTGCCCGCTCGCTCAAGGAGTCGCTCGGACAGGAGGAGCAGGACTCCCTGAACGTCTTCGAGCTGCTACAGGCGAGCCAGCAAATTGCCAATCGCCGCTGGGGCAGCGATCTGGGCCGTCTGCACCGGCAGGAATTCGCCAACTACATGCAGTGGGTCGAGAAGCTGAAACGTCACCCGGAGCTCATCGCCTTCCTCCAAGAGGTCGGACGGCAGGTACAGCACCTCAAGGCGCAGCGCAAGAAAACCCGCTCGCCCCGCATCCCTGAAAGCTATGATGATCTACGGCAATCCGACGACATCACGCACATGCTGCCGAGCGAAGCGAGCCTGCTGGCCGATGAGGATTACGAAGCGTATTTCACCGTCAAGTGGCTGGAGCGGAAGCTGCTTACCTACACGATCTCCGGCTGGACGGAGGAGCCGCTGAAGGGCCCCGTGATCTGCATGCTGGACACGTCACACTCGATGCGCGGCTCCAAGCTCCGGCTCGCGCAGGTGTTTGTCGCCACGTTCGCAGCGTTCAGCCTGCTCGAACGGCGCGACTTCGTGCTGCTGCTGTTCGGCGCCCGCGGCGAGCTCATCGAGCATCCGCTCTCCTGGCGGAAGCCCGACTGGCCCGCGTTCTACGCTTTCGCGCAGCTCACCTTCGGCGGCGGCACGCACTTCGACGCCCCGCTCCGGCGGGGCATCGAGCTTGTGACCGCGCAGCCGCGATACCATGACGCCGATTTCGTCATGGTCACGGACGGCGTCGGCGCCGTCTCGCCTCCGGTGCGCCAGCAGCTTGGCGAGCTGGGGCGCTCGAAGCAGGTGCGCCTGCACACGCTGATCATTGGCACGGCCCGCCAGCATCTCGCCCAGCGCTACGATATTCTCGGCGTCTCGCACGACGTGCGGTTCGCCGCCACGTGGGAGACACAGGCCAGCGGCGAGCTGCTGCTGGACGTGGTCGGAAAGCGTACGGCGAGCACCGCTCAGGTGCCTGCAGTGAAAGGCTGAGACATTGTCAGCCGGTTGGTTTCGTGGTAAAAAAGACCCACCGAGGCGGTAACCTTAGGGTGGGTCTTTCACTTTTTCTTGTAGTTGTTTGCGATGTATGTTAACTAAACACCGCTTCCCGCTCTTCCTCCATGATCTTCCGCATCAGCCGCTCCATCAGCACGTCCAGCGGCTCCGGCGCCAGCAGCTCGATCGGCGAGATCCCGCGCTCAAACTGCACAAAGTCGCCTTCCAGCACGACCACATACCGATCGCCGTGCTTGGCAATATGCAAGCGGTCGCCAAAGTCGGCCAGCATCGCTCTCACAGCCATATGGCCCAGCTTCAGCTTCAGCTCGAGGTCCGGCTTCTGCTCCACCATGATCGAGGCGGCCTCCACGACCTGCTGCGGCTCCCACTTTTCCTGCAGCTCGCGCTTGTCACTGTGGGCCCACAGCTCGATCTCCTCCATCTCGCGCTCCTTCGCCTCCGGCTGATCCTCAAACTCCTGCTCGACGTACTGATGCACGAAGCCCAGCACCTGCTCATTCATCAGCTCCGGTACAGACTTTTCATACTCGACGTATTTGAGGAAATCCTCGAAGTACCGCGCATGCGACGACTGATGAATTTTCAGCTCCCATGCCTCGATCATCCCCGGCTCCGGCATATGCGGGTACATGATGGACTTCATATTTTTCGCGTTGATCGCCATTTCCACCTGATTCAGCAGGCTGCGCTCATCGGTAATCCGGGCAATTTTAGATTCGAAGTCACATTTGAACACAAACAGAAAAGGCTCATCAAACAGCTCATTCAGCTTCGCCCGCACGATGAACATCGCTCCGCCGCGGATCGCGCTGGCATCCATATAGGTCGTGACCAATTCGTCCGCATGGCCCATATATTGGTCGAGCGTCGCGGCCGTACGCAGTCTAGCGAACAGGTTATAGTTCGGATTCGTGTCCAAATCATAGCCCGGCTCTGCAATAAAGCGGCCGATCTTGGTCGGTACTTGCTCAGCCTTCGGGTTCCGCTCAGCTTTTCGCTTCGCCGTCTTGGAAAACTCGCCATTCAAAAACGAGCTCAGCTCGCTCTCCGCATAATCGTCCCCGTCCATCGTCACGTAATGCTTGGAGCGCTTCCCGCTCGTTCCTTCTTCTCCGTCCACTTGAATGACAAAAAATGAGATATACTCCACATCAAACCTCATGCCGTGTGCGTCTCCTTTGACCCTATCGATTCCATAACAGACTATTAGTATACTATATGAATCCATAGAGATCATAGAGGAAAAATGGCACATCCAACAGAAGTTAAGGCGTTAACTCAAACATCTGTTCACGCTTCGGACCGACGGAAATCCACCGAATACGCACACCGATGAGCCGTTCAATAGTACGCACATATGCCTGGGCTTGCTCCGGCAGCTCCTCAAAGGACTGCACTTGAGAAATATCCGACTTCCAGCCTGGCAGCACCGTCAGCTCTGGCTTCGCCCCATCCAGCAAGCTGGTTACAGGGAATCGTTCCGTGCGAACGCCATCAGCCATCCGGTAAGCCGTGCAAATCGGAATCTCTTCTAGATATCCGAGCACATCCAGGTTCGTCAGAGCCACCTCCGTCGCCCCCTGCACCTGACAGCCGTAACGCGTGGCCACCGCATCGAACCAGCCCATCCGGCGGGGACGCCCCGTGGTTGCGCCAAATTCGCCCGCATCGCCTCCGCGTCTGCGCAGTTCGTCCGCTTCGCCTCCCGCGAGCTCCGTTACGAATGGACCGGTGCCGACACAGCTGGAGTACGCTTTGACTACGGCCGTAATGCGGTCAATGGCATACGGTGGCAGCCCGGCCCCTACAGCGGCGAAACCCGCAAGCGTAGAAGACGAGGTTGAAAAAGGATAGATGCCATGATCGGGATCACGCAGCGCTCCTAACTGGCCTTCTACGACAATCCGTTCCCCGCGAGCCAGCGCATGATGAAGCAGCTCCGTCGTGTCGCACAAATACGGCTGCAGCTGCTCCCCCTCACGTACCAGCCGCTCCACCAGCACCGCGACATCCAGCTTCGGCTTTCCGTACCATTGCTCCAGCAGTACATTTTTGGCCGCAACCGCCATTTCGATCCGCTCTCTCAGCCGCTCTGGATGGCTTAATTCTCCCGCCTGAATGCCCAATTTGGCGTATTTATCCGCATAAAATGGCGCAATCCCCTTGCGTGTCGATCCGAAGCCGCGAGCACCCAGTCTCTCTTCCTCGATACCGTCGAACAGCACATGGTAAGGCAGCACCAGCTGAACACGGTCCGACACGCACAGCTTTGGCGCAGGCACTCCACCAGCCTCCAGCATCGCAAGCTCCGCCATCAATTCCGATACGTTCAGCGCTACGCCGGGACCGATCACATTCGTCACATGCGGATAAAACACCCCCGAAGGCAGCAGGTGCAGCGAAAACTTCCCATACGAATTAATGATGGTATGCCCGGCATTGCTTCCCCCCTGATAGCGCACCACAACATCTGCTTCAGCCGCGAATACATCGGTCACCTTCCCTTTTCCTTCGTCTCCCCAATTGGCGCCTACGACTGCCGTTACACTCATTTCCGTTCCCCTTTTCCACTTGAGTTAATGGTTACACTCATATTATATTAGAGGTATATAGCATAAAAAAAATGAATAATGTTTATATCCATCATAAACGAGGTTTATATCATGCTAGCGAATATGGAATGGTACCGCGTGTTTTATTTTGTCGCCAAATCAGGCAATATTTCAAAGGCCGCAGAGGAGCTGTATCTCACTCAGCCAGCTGTCAGCCACTCCATCAAGCAGCTGGAGAAAAAGCTGGGCGGTCAGCTTTTTTTCCGCACCTCCAAGGGCGTTACTCTCACAGCCGAAGGTGAGGTTTTGTTCAAATATATCGTGCAGGCGTATCACTTCATGGAAACCGGCGAGCGAAAAATCAGCGAAATGCAGCAGCTCATGGCAGGGGAAGTAAAAATCGGCGCGGGCGATACGCTCAGCCGCCATTATTTGCTCCCGCATCTGGAGCGGTTCCATCATCAATTTCCGGCCATTAAGCTGCAGGTGACGAATCGGACTACAAGAGAGACCATAGCCCTGCTGAAGGAAGGAAAAATCGATTTCGGCATCGTCCACTTACCCATTGAGGATAAACAGCTGATCGTCCGCGAGGGGCAGCGCATTCAAGACTGCTTTGTGGCCGGAGTCAGGTATCGCGGCATCGCCGAGCACCCTGTTTCGCTCAGCAAGCTGCTCGAGCATCCCATCATCCTCCTGGAGCATGGCAGCAGCACCCGCCGGTACATCGATCGGTATGCGGAGCAGCAGGGGCATGTCCTGCACCCTGAGATCGAGCTTGGAAGCGTCGACCTGCTCGTCCAATTTGCCCAGATCGGCCTTGGCATCGCATGTGTCGTGAAAGATTTTATAACCGACGAGCTCGAAAGAGGCAGCTTGTTCGAGAT
The DNA here is from genome assembly GCF_007786445.1 of Paenibacillus cremeus. Taxonomy (GTDB): domain Bacteria; phylum Bacillota; class Bacilli; order Paenibacillales; family NBRC-103111; genus Paenibacillus_G; species Paenibacillus_G cremeus. The sequence goes on from NZ_VNJI01000010.1 coordinate 78,452, forward strand.
CCAGCTTGAGCCTCCGATCCCGCCGCGCCACATTGGCTTGATTACGTTAAAAGACGTCCCCGTCTCCGCCGCCGCCCGTCATTTGATGGCCATGCTGCCGTAACCATTGCCCCACCTCTAGCAAACAAAAAAAGAGCTGTCCAATCCGCAATGGAGGACTGCTCTTTTCTGTAGCTACGAGCGGTTATTGAATGACTCCGCATGCAATGCGCGAGCCCGAATTGCCGGACGGATCTGTCTTATAATCGTCGGCCTTCTCATGAATGACGAGCGAGGTGCCTCCCTCTTTGAGAAGCGAGTTCGGTTGATTTTTCTCCAGTGTAACCATTTTGCTGACGAACGAGAACTTCGCTTTGCCATCCGCACCGGCCACCAGATTCGGAAGATCGCCGGCATGCGGTCCTTCCGGATTTTCTACGCCGTGTTTTTTGTGAGCCGGATTGAAATGCGCGCCCGCCGAGTCAAAATTCGGACCGACGCACTTCCCGTTCTCATGCACATGGATGCCATGGGTGCCTTCCGGCAAATTCATCGCATCCACGTCAAATTGAACCCCGCCGTTCACCTGTGTCAGCGTGGCCTTCCCAATGGATGTTCCCTTCGCGCCGAGCAAATCCACGTTCACTACGGCTGCTGGGCTTTCCTTGGCCGTCACGGACGACGAGTTCATATTCATGTTCATGTGATCCGCCGAAGCGGCATGCTCGTTGTGCTCATCAGGGCTCGTTACCGTAGCTTTGGCCCCGCCCAATCCGAGCCACGAATGCGGCTCTCCATGACATCCGCTAAGCACCAAGCTCAATGCCGCCGACAATCCAGCCATTTTTACCCACGATTTCATCGTACAACCTCCCTATTGTTGCCTTGATTACCTCTGTTCCAAGTACAATAGATCAGTGTAACCAGAAACGGGAAGTGTAAACGTGGGGACCCTCTCAAATCGACTGCAAGCTTACCGTATAAAAGGATTTTTCCACTCCATCAGCATGGCATAGTTGAGAGAGTCTTCGTCCTCAAGATAGCCGGCAACGAGTTTGACAGGCGTTCGGCCGCAGCGCAGCAAAAAGCTCATCACCGGATCCCTCAGCTCTCCGGCCAGCACCGCTTCCGCATACTGCACCGCCGTCATCGTATCCGCATGCTCGTGATAGCCAGGCAGACGTCCACCGCCGAGCAGACGCTCCAGCTTCAGTTGCACGACTACCTCGTACATCGACTGCATCAGCCATTTGCCCAGTCCCAGCTTGCGGTACATCGGTCGGACGCTAACGTCGACAATATAGAGTGTATTGCCGTCAGGCTTATGATTTCGGATATATCCGGCATCCGTAATCTCCTCCCACGTATGTTCCGCATGGGACGGGTCGAAGTCAACGACCAGCCCCGTAATCGAAGCCGCCGGCTCGCCGTCAATTTCAACACACAGCGCGCCTTCGGGGAACAAGTGAACATGATTCGCAAGCTGCTCCTTGGTCCACCACAGCTCGGACGGAAACGGGGGCGGGAAGCTTTCCTGCTGAATTCGAATCAAACCGTCAAAATCGCGCTCCGTATAATTACGGATGACAGCCATAACCGGCTTCCCCTCAGGGCCCCGTTCGAACACATAGAGCTCTTTTCGGAAAGCATTCGATGCCATAAGCTCACCTCTCCCGCTTTCTACTAGCTTAGCTCCAATCCGTATACAAATCCGTCCGCCGGTCGCGCCAGGTCGTTACGGAGCCTTTCTCCCGCACCTCGTATAGAAGCGCCAGATCCAGATCGCCGGTGATGACCATATCTCCGTTAACTTCGCCTGCCGTCATAATGCCGCCTGGAGGAAATGGCACATCGTTCGGGGTGATGATCGCCGCCTGCCCATAGTTCCCCCGCATAAAATCAACCGTCGGCAAAGAGCCCACCGTTCCCGTCGTAACGACGTAAACCTGATTCTCGATCGTTCGCGCATGACAAGTGTACCGAACGCGATGGAAGCCATGCCGATCATCCGTGCAGGACGGGCAAAAAATCACATCCGCCCCTTTAGCCTTCGCCATCCGCACAATCTCCGGAAATTCGATATCGTAGCAGATCAGAATGGCAATCCGGCCTTTATCCGTATCGAACACCTGCAGTCCGTCCCCTGCTGCCATGCTCCATTCTTTCACTTCCGTCGGGGTAATATGCAGCTTGCGCTGCTCCGCTACCCGGCCATCCGGATAAAACAAGTACGCCGAATTATATAATCGGCCATTTTCTTCGATGATGTGAGTACCACCGATCAGATGCATCCCCGTATCTGCTGTAAGCTTCTTGAACAGCTCCATATACTGCTCCGTAAAGCCTGGAAGTGCCTCAATCGAGAGCGCCTCTCTTGAGCCATTGCCCTTGCCGATCGACAGAAGCTGGGTAGTAAACAGCTCGGGAAACAACACAAAGTCCGCTTCGAACTCCGCCGCTGTTTTTACATAATGCTCCACCTGCTGCGCAAACTCCTCAAAGCTATGAATCGTATGTAGATGATACTGCACTGCCGATACTCTCAGCTTACTCACAGACTTCCCTCTTCCTTCCCTTGACCGGTCTCATCCGGCATCTCTTCAATCGGATCAAAAAATAAAATATGCGGCTTCTTCACGCACCAGGTCGTCATCGACCGCTGGTTTGGCACAAGCACCGTCTTGATCGGCTCCAGCAGCTGTCCATGGAGCTTTTCCGTGCAGCGCAGCAGCATGTCCTCCGTGACGAGAAACCGCTCGCTCCCATCCGGAAGGCCGTAGCGACCCGAGCCAAGCGGCCTGACCTGCTCCTCCATCCCAATGCCCGAAGCCGTACGAACAAAAAGCAGCCCCCCGGGCTTCAGCACGCGCCATAGCTCAGACACCATCTGCTGAAAGTGACTTTCATGATCGGCAAAATGCAGCACCGCGCAGGAGATGACCACGTCGAAGCTGTCGTTGGCGAAGCTCATTTTTTCAACCGGCTCGACTCGAAACCTTTCGTTCCCTTGCAGCGCGAAATCCGCCAGCTTAACCGCATGCCGCCGGACGGCTTGCACCGCCTCCTCCGATCGGTCCACCGCAAACACATCATAGCTTTCCCTCAAAAAGTAAATCAAGTTACGCCCCTCGCCGCAGCCCGCATCTAATAGGCGCATGCCCGGCTCGATTCGCCCCTTTTGAAGCTGATCAAACAAATAAATATCGATATGTCCGAACTGTTCGTTTACCTTCATCTCTCCTGCTCCAATCACTTCCAAATCTTAGCGTTAGTGCAGTCATTATACCATTGGAATAGCAAGAAAACCACGGTTTTAAGCAAATCGAGCCGGCTTCCAAGGGGGGGCTTCTACATGAAAAAAGACACCCTCGACAAAGCAGCGTGGGCCGCTTTCTTACGAGGATGCCTTAGAGTGATTACTCTACGTTTTCGAGCCAGCTCAGCTCATCGCGGGTCAGCTTGATCTCTGCCCCTTGTCGGCAGGACTCCAGCTCTTCCGGCGTTTGCGCTCCGATCAGCGCGCAGGTTGGGAACGGTTGGTTCAGCACGTAGGCAAGCGCGATCTGAATCGTGCTGACGCCCTTCTCCTCAGCGAGCTGCCCTGCACGGCGCAGGCGCTCCCAGTTGGCGTCGCTGTAGAAGACGCGAACCATATCCGCGTTGTCGCGCACCTCCGGCGAGAATCGGCCGGTGAAGAAGCCGCGCGCTTGCGAGGACCAGGACAGCAGCGGCAGCTGCTTTTGCTCGTGATACGCGCAATCCGATGCATTCGCCGAGATGCAGCCGGCCCAGAACGGCTCCTTCGGCTTCGCAAGGCTCAGATTCGGGCTGCTGAACGTAAAGCCCTGCAGTCCGTTCTCCGCCGCGTAGTCGTTCGCTTCCTGCAGCCGCTGCACAGACCAGTTCGAGCCGCCAATCGCCTTGATCTTGCCCGCCCGGATATGCTCATTCAGCGCATCAATGATGACGCTCACAGGTACGGCTGGATCATCGCGGTGCAGTGCGTAGAGATCGATGTAATCCGTGCCGAGGCGCTCCAGGCTGTCGCTCAAGTCGCTGGCAATCGCTTGTGGATTGACGCGTGGGCCGTCGCGGTTATGATGCGCGCCCTTAGTCAAAATAACAACCTCCGACCGGTTGCCGCGGTCTTTGAGCCATTGACCGATCGCGACCTCGCTCTCGCCGCCGCAGTAAATGTGCGCCGTATCGATTGTGTTGCCGCCAATGGCAAAGTATCCGTCCAGCACCGTGCATACCTTCTCATACACATTCGGACGGAAAAAATCCGACCCCTGAATCAAGCATGATACCGGCTTATCCAAGCCTTCAATTTGAATGGTTCTCATCTCTCCCGGTCCCCCTCTTAGAGTTCTACACGACGGCGTTCTCTCGCCGAAGTGAGACAAGCGTCTACTACGCGCATATTCGCAATCGAATCCGATGCCGGATATGGCAGCGGCTCCCCGTACATCACGCAGCGAGCGAATGCGTCCGCTTGCAGTGCATAATGATTCACCTTTGGAACCTCGACTTCCCTGCGTCCTTCTTTGGTAATAACGGCAAAGTTATCGCCTTCGTTCAGCCCTACGACATAGGCGCGAGAAAACTCAATCCGGCCGTCGGTACCGAGAATTTCCAGCGTATTACGTCCGGAGCTCCACATGCCGCAGTCGAACGTAAGGGCTACGCCGCCGGAGAACTCCAGCAAGCCCGACGCCATCATGTCCACATTGTCATGCTCTGGAGAGAAGAATGCGTGCATCGTCGCCGCCTCCGGCTCCCGTCCCAGAATCATGCGTGCTGCTGTAATCGGGTAAACCCCAACATCATACAGCGAGCCGCCGCCCATGAAGTTTTTGAAGCGGACATTGGCTTTGTTCGCTGCGCTATTGAAAGTAAACGCCCCGTGTATGCCTCGAATGTCACCAATCTCACCGGAAGCGATAATATCTCGAACCATGGCGTAACGCGGATGATAGCGGTACATGAACGCTTCGGCGAATACGACGCCCTCTTTCTCGCAAGCGGCCTTCATTTCTTCCATCTCCGCTGCGTTCAGCGCGGCCGGCTTCTCGCACAGCACATGCTTGCCTGCTTCAGCGGCGCGAATCGTCCATTCCTTGTGCAGATGGTTCGGCAGCGGAATATAGACGGCGTCGATGTCCTTGTCCGCCAGCAGCTCCTCATAGCTTCCGTAGGCTTTGGGAATGTTCAGCTTGGCAGCGGTCTCCTGCGCTTTCTCCAGTCCGCGGCTTGCAATCGCCGTGACTTCACCCGTTTCGGAAATTTGCGTTCCCGGAATTACTGAACGGATGGCAATGCCCGCACAGCCTAGTACACCCCAGCGAAGCTTCTTTGCAGTCATGTTTGTAGCGCTCCTTCTATGTATGAATTAGTATGATATTGTCATTATATTTAACGTCCATTAAAATGAAAATAGAAACTTTTTGCGATCAACTAACACTATTTTGTCATAGGATGGGATTCCCTCATGAGACACCATAAGCAGCTCCCCACGCTAAATGATCACGAGTACTTAATTCTTCCGGAGTCCGTAGGCTGGTACTGGGATTTCCCCGAGCATTCGGTGTATCGGGCTGCTGGATCGCTTAACAATTTCAGCATCCATTTGGTCTTGGACGGTAAAGGCTACGTGCAAACGGAGAAAATTACGCATACCCTACAGCGCGGAGATGCTTTCTTGTATTTTCCCATGCAGGAGCAGCGGTACTGGACCAGCGACGAGGAGCCCTGGAATGTGCGGTGGGTTCATTTTTACGGCAAACCCTTAACCGACTACATGCGTGAAAAAGATTTCCATCTCTCGCCCTTGTGGACGATGCGCCAATGGAAGCCGCTGGAGCAGGCGCTTGATCAGCTGCTTACGGAGGTCGAGGAGAATGCATTTTTACAGCTGCCTCGGCTGTCTACACTCACCTATGCGGCGCTGACGGAATTCGTCGCCAATGCCATTCCGCATACCTCATCCAAAAGCATCGAGATCGATCAACGGATACTCGACCTGCTGCCGACGATGCGGAACTCCGCTTGTCAGCCCTTTGAGTTGGATTATTGGGCGGAGCAGGCCGGGGTCAGCACATATTATTTTTGCAAATTGTTTAAAAAAGCGACCCAAATGACGCCGATGACCTTCATTACGCTAAGCCGGCTGCAGTTCAGTAAGCAGTGGCTGCTAGAGAACAAAGAGCTGACCGTTCGGGAAATCGCTCTGCAGGCAGGCTATCCCAGCGTCAGCTATTTCAATAAACGATTTTTGGAGCAGGAGGGCATGACACCGACCGATTACCGCGAGCTGTACCACAAAGATTAAGGAAAGCGTCACAATGTGTTACAATGGTAGCTGGTCTTTACGTATCGGTCATTAGCTAAAGGAGTTTTGAACATGAGCAAATCATTAGTTTTGGCGGAAAAGCCCAGTGTGGCCAAGGAAATTGCCCGGGTGCTCGGCTGCCATCAGAAGCATAAGCATTACATGGAAGGACCGGACTATGTCGTCACTTGGGCTTTAGGGCATCTGGTGACGCTGGCTGAGCCTGAAGATTACGATCCAAAGTTTAAAACGTGGAATTTAGAGGACCTGCCCCTCGTACCCGACAAAATGAAGCTGAAGCTGATCCGCGAAACAACGCCGCAGTACAAAGCAATCGCCCAGCTGGCACAGCGCAGCGATTTGGCGGAGCTGATCATTGCCACCGACGCCGGCCGGGAAGGCGAGCTCGTTGCCCGCTGGATCATGGAGATGATCCGGTGGAAAAAGCCGTTCAAGCGGCTATGGATTTCGTCGCAGACGGATAAAGCGATTCGCGAAGGCTTCGCCTCGCTTAAGCCGGGCAAAGCCTACGATGCTTTGTACCGCTCGGCGGTGTGCCGTGCAGAGGCCGATTGGCTGATCGGGCTCAATATTACGCGTGCGCTGACCTGCAAGCATCAAGCGCAGCTGGCGGCTGGCCGCGTCCAAACGCCGACGCTGGCTGCCTTAATGGAGCGCGAGCGGCAAATTAAGAGCTTCCAGTCGAAGGACTACTGGATGCTGCGTGCGCAGCTTGGCTCGTTCCAGGCCGTTTGGCGAAGCGCCTCCGTACCGGACGGCCGACTGTTTGACCAAGCTGCTGCCGACAGCCTCCTGGAGCGGCTCAATAAAGCGCGCTCCGCTAAGGTGGCGCAGCTGAAGATGAACGAGAAGAGCGAGCCGCATCCGCTGGCCTACGATTTGACCGAGCTGCAGCGCGATGCGAATAAGCGCTTCGGCTTCTCCGCGAAGCAAACGTCCAATGTGCTGCAAAAGTTATACGAGCAGCATAAGCTCGTTACGTACCCGCGGACGGATTCGCGCTACTTGTCCTCGGATATGACCGCGACGCTGCCAGGGCGGCTGGAAGCGCTCCAGGTGCAGCCCTACGGCACTCTGGTGAAGCCGTTGCTTCGCAAGCCGCTGCCGATCACCAAACGGATCGTCGACGATAGCAAGGTGTCTGATCATCATGCGATCATTCCGACTGACGAGCGTCCGCAGCTTCACGCGTTAAGCGCCGATGAGCGTAAGCTGTACGACCTGATCGTGCGGCGGTTTATCAGCTTGTTCTACCCTGCCTTCCGTTATAACGAAACTGCCGTCACCCTTGACATCGGCGGCGAAATGTTTCATGCCAAAGGTCGGGTGACCGTCGACGCCGGATGGAAGGCCCTTCACGGCCAGCAGGATGGCCTCGGCGGCAGCGGAAGTGACTATGATAGCGACGAGGATGAGGACAACGCCGCAGAAGACGCCGCCTCCACCAGGCAGTCGCTCCCTCCGCTTCAGGTCGGCAGCGAGCTGAAAGAGTTCCGTCTCGCACTCCAAAAGCAGTTCACAAAGCCGCCCGGTCGCTATACCGAAGCTGCGCTGTTGACCGTGATGGAGAAGAATCATCTAGGAACACCGGCCACCCGCGCGGACATTATTGAGAAGCTGCTGCAGACCGATACAATCGAGCGCAAAATGAATACGCTCCAGCCCACCGGCAAAGGAACGCAGCTGATCGAGCTGGTGGTCCCAGAGCTTCGCTCAGCGGACCTGACCGCTGCGTGGGAGCAAGAGCTGGAGCGGATTTCCAAGGGTCAAGGCGATGCGGAGAAATTCATGACGCAAATTCGCCAGCAAACCGCCGCCATTGTAAAGCAGGTCAAAAATAGCGACGCCGAATACAAGCCGCATAACATTACTCATTCGCGCTGCCCGGAATGCAGCCAGCCGCTGCAGGAAATCAAAAGCAAACGCGGCAAGCGTCTGGCCTGTATCAACCGGGAGTGCAGCTACCAGCGCGCGGCGGAGCCGACGATGCTGAATAAGCGCTGCCCGCAGTGCCATAAGAAGATGGAGCTTCACACCGGTAAAGCGGGTAAATACGCGCAATGCCGACCGTGCAACGTGATTGAGATGCTGAATGATTCCGCTAGCGGCGGCGGACGCGGCGCTAAGCGCCAGCAAGCACAGATGGCGAAGGAATTCAGTGATAACGTGTCGCTGTCCTCCGGTCTCGGCGATGCTCTCAAAGCCGCGCTGCAAAAGCAGGAAGAGAAGTAATCAGTTATAGTCCTTCGCACAACCAAAAAACCTGGTCCCACAAAAGTGGAGGCCAGGTTTCTTCATTTAAATCAAATATTCCGACAGCCGCGGACGCACCGTCTTCGTATAGTAGTCTCGCAGCTGCTCCTTCTCCAGCTCCGTGAACTGGTATTCGCAATCTCGGTCCTCATCCTGCGGCACGATTTGCACAATATCGCCGCTATGCGTACAGATGATTAGCGCCGACAGCTCCTCGATGCCTTCCGGCAGTTCCCCGCCTGGCGCCAACTCGAATCGCAGCGTCACGTCCATCCATTGTGAGTCCCTCAATTCCGCCTCGGCCTGCAAATGAATGAAGCGCAGCTCCGAAACCTCGCTTGAACCATAAGTCATCATGCGCCGCTCACCTGCCCTTTTCCTTGCCTAACAAATCTTTCAGCGCATCCTCGAGCAGCGAATACTCAAAAATAAACCCTTTGCTGTTAGCCACTATGGGAAGCACAGCCTGGCTTTCCAGCAGCACGGTCGACATCTCTCCAAACATCAGCTTCAATAAGAACGCAGGCACTGGGAAACGATACGGCTTCTTCAGCACTTTGGCAAGCTCACGGCCAAATTCCTCATTCGATACCGCAAACGCCGTCACCGCATTCACCGGTCCTTCGATTTCCTCATCCTGAATACAGAAATCAATCAATCGGCACAAATCATTAATGTGAATAAACGACATTTTCTGCCTACCGGAGCCGATTCGCCCTCCGAAGCCCAGCTTGAACGGCTTCATCAATTGCGGCAGAGCGCCACCATCCGTCCCTAGGACAATCCCGATTCGCAGCAGCACTACACGGGTGTCTGGAATATGCTCCGCCGCCATTTCCCATTGATCCAGAACCTGAGAGAGGAAGCCTTCGACCTTTAGCTCGCTGTCTTCCATAAATACGTTCTCTTCAGAGCTGCCATAAATCGATATGCCGGAGGCATTAATAAGCACCGGCTTTTTTTCCAGCCGCTCGATGATACTGCTAACCCTCGCAACCGCATCCAATCGCGACTGCATAATGCGTTCCTTCGCCGACTTCGTCCAGCGCTGGTTGATCGTTTCGCCCGCCAGATTGACGATCGCATCGACGCCTTCGAGCGGCATTACATTTGTCTCCAGCTCTGACCAAGTCATGTGTCGTATCAACGGATTTTCCGTCCGCTTTTTCTTGTCACGGGAAATGTGGATAATCGACGCCTTTTGCTCCAAATAATATTTCGTCAGGTGCTGACCGATAAACCCGCTAGCTCCTGTAATCGCCACTTTCATTTGCTCTTCCTCCACCTGCTCAATTAGTCGACGGATCAACTTATCTGTATAATAATTAGGTTTATTATATAACAAAATGTGCCATAAACAAAAAAAGGAGTCCCATCGAACCGCTTCGGTCAGAACCCCTCCATCATGCCCCTTAGACTTCTAACCCGCAATGCTGCTTTAAATGCTCCGAAACCGATGTAAATCGGAAGCTCTTCAGGACACTCTCCAACTTCGATTTCGTCCCGCGCACGTTATAATAGTGGATAAAATGCTCCTTTGGCGGCAAGCTCAGCTTTTGCTCTCCTGCATCGATCTCTCTCGGATGAAGGTAAACAATCGCACTGCTTCCACGGCGGTTCGCCGCTTTAATCGCCTGTTTAATGAATAGTCGCGGGAAAAACCGGAAGTAAAACCCGCCCGAATAACCCATATTGCGGCCCGCCAGGTTCATAACCGACATCGGTACCTCATAAAGCCGAAGCTCTCGCCCGCCCACCTTAGGCTTATGTATCTCGGTCGGCGCATCCGGAATCCCATACAGGAACGTTTGGACAGGAAAAATACTAGCATCATACTGCAGCCCCAGCTCTTCCAACGCCTCAAGATAATGCAGATTGCGCTCTACGATCGACCAGGATGGCGCCCGGTAACCGAGTACCTTTGTTCCCGTCAGATCCTCTAGAATGTCCACCGACTTTTTCACGTCCGCCTTAAACGCATCGTAGGTTTGACTGTATGCCAGCTCATGCCCATAGCCATGGGAGGCGACATCATGCCCTTGCCGGGCAATCTCCTTCACCACCTCCGGGTAATCCTCGCCGATACACCCCAGCACGAAAAAGGTTGCTTTAGAGCCCGTGTCGCTGCACATCTGCAAAAGACCATCCATATGTGCTCTGAACCTCGACCCTTTGCCCCTGTAATCTGCCGGATTAATGTGGTCGTAGTTGGCATGAAACCATTCTTCAATGTCAAACGTGAGCATGTTCGAAATCCGTTCCATCTTAGCCACGCTTCTTCCGCCCCTTGATTGCAAACGAAGTGCTGAGCATCCCCGAAAGCACCCCTTCGCTGTCGCTCTGGGTCACCAGCTTGAGCGGATGATAATATTTCAAAAATTCGATCTCCTCGAAGCCGAACCGCTCATACACGCCCTTAAGCTCATTCATCGAGTACATTTGATCGAACTTTTTGCTCTTCTCAATCAGCATGAGCAGCTTCCGCTGCAATGAGCCCTTGTTGAGCGTTTGGATCAGCAGCGTTCCGCCCGGTTTCGTCACTCTCGCGAGCTCTTGGATGACCGGGATATAATTCTCGATCAATTGAATGACGCCAATGCAAAGCACTACGTCAAACGTATTCTTCTCAAAATCCATCCCTGTCAAATCCTGCGACGACGTCTGAAGACCACGGGCAGCAGCAAATTCGAGGCTCTTCTGTGAGAAATCCACCCCGTGAACCGTATTGCGCTGCACCAGCGGCTCACTGAACGCGCCAACACCACAGCCTGCATCGAGGATCGTTTGGCCCTGTGTTTCTCCCAGCCAACGCAAGGTGTTGTCCCGCTGGATAAAAAAGCTTTCATCATCGAAATAATCGGAGGACTTGACAGACGCCCCGTGAATTTCGGCCTTTTGGTCAAAATACTGCTTCCAATTATTGGAATGGCTCATACGTAAATTTCCTCCGATGTTCAGAACAATAGAGATGGTTGCCTTAAGGCATTAGAAATCGGATCAGCCGTTTACCCGCCTGATTTGTAACGAAGCTGGGCGCTGCCTTCCAGAGCTCAATAAAGAAGCTTAAGCTTTGCTTGTCTGGGGGTGCTGCTGCAGCTTGGCCTCCGTCATAAATCAAATACTGCAGCTGCTTGGCCTCGGCTCCCCATTGCTCCTTATACTTATAAGTCCCTGATCCGGTTTGCGACCGGCCCAGATCAAGATATTGACATCCACTGCGAATCCCGTAGCGGACGGCTTCCCAGTACATGAAATTGTTCAGGTACTTGTTGTTATACTCTACCAGGTTAGCCCCGTAAGGATAATACAAGGTCGAGTTCCCGGGACTTTTGAGCAGCAGCATGCCTCCGACCGTCGCAGAGGTCACGCTGTCCTGAACCGTAAGCAAGGCCGCATGATCCGGCAAAAGCTCAAAAAAACGCTTAAAAAAACGGATATCCGGAGCTGGCGAACCCAGCTGCTTCATCCTACGCACATATACCTTGTAAAAAGCGTCCAGGTGCCTAAGGTCAAACGATACCCTAAAGCAATGGTTCTTGTACACCTTCCGCACATGATTGCGATTGCTGCTCGATGAACGCGACAGCACTTCCTCTTCATTGCTTGAAAGTGGAAGCACAAAGGTATGGTTCTGCAGCTGTTCCCGCCAGTCTGGCCGGCTAATACGCTGCGCCTTGAATCGAAGCTCGACGTAGCTCAATCCTAGCTTCGCTTTCAAAGCTGCGATGGCCTCAATCGCGAACGCCATGGCATCGCTGCTCACCGCACAAATATCGGTATAGTTCACAAAAGGCAGCGAAACCGCTACCCGCTTCAGTCCCAGATTGCGCCCCACCACTAGCGGAATCATCGCGCAAATGCGGTCATCCTTGTCCATGATCGCGTGATATGCACACTGATACCCAAACGACCGAAGAAGCAGCTTCCGAAACGCCGTCGAATGAAACACCGTCCCTTGGGTCAAAGCCAAGCGGTCCCACTCGTCCTTCATGGATTCCGTATACGCAATACATCTGAACATCAACGAATTATCCTTTCATCCAAAAAATGACGCCAATCATAATAAACGCACAGCCGGACCATTTCATCATGCTGATCTGCTCTTGAAACACCAAAATGGAAACGGCGATGATCAGAATATATTGGACACTGGATACAAAGGTAACATAGCTGAGATCAAATGCTGACAAGCAATAAACCCATACGACCGCCGCTAGCGCATAAGCTGCAAAGCCCCCGATAATTAACTGGGAAGACAGATAGCCGAGGAGAACCGAGACGATTCCTCCCTCGAAGCTGAGCGATTTGCTGGCCATTTTGAGCAGGGTGTTGGCAACGACGGTTAGGGATAGACTTCCAAACAGCATTAAATATTTAATCATAAGTCCGCCTTGTTTAATTTCTTTTCCAGCTCCTCCAGTTTCAGCTTGGTTAAGCCGAGCTCCTGGGTGAGCGCTTTATTGTGCATTTTTAACCCCGATATGCTGACGCTCGTTTTCAGAATCAACAGATAGGCGCTGGCAATCAAGATGGCAAAAAAGGCCGACGGGGCGTAGTAAACGCCGATCAGATTGGAGAACCAATCCATCATGCCTTTGAAAACCGACATGACCAACGTAAACATGCCGATCAAGAACCACACTAAGGAGTATTTTTCCCGCAGCTTCCGTGCTCTGACCATAAAAAATACCGAGACCATCATAGTCACGCTGAAGGCGACCCCCATAAGGTGAATACTGTCAATATGTCCCCCCTCCATGTACCTTGTCACCACCTTGTCCTGGTATAGGAGAAGAAGATCGATAGAATGACCTTCGCCATATAATACGGGCTTTTAATCGGTGTGATCGAAGACGTTCCGTGCTCCCGGTGTCTCATCTCGACCCCAACCTCTGAAATGCGGAGTCCATGCTTTTTCAACAAAATAATAGCATCCGGCTCGGGATAATCGTCTGGATAATGCCGGCAAAGCAACTCGATGCTGCGTCGATTATAAATACGGAAGCCGGAAGTGCTGTCCGTCACCTTCGTTTGAATCAGCATGCGGAACAGAAAATAAAACACCTTAATTCCCAGTCTCCTCGACCATGTTGTGCGGAACGACTGGACGTCGAGGAACCGCGAGCCAATCACCATATCGCACCCGCTTCGCGCCATCGCATCGACCAGCTTATCGACTTCCTTGGGCAGGTGCTGCCCGTCGCCGTCGATCTGAACCATATAGCAATATCCTTGTGAGAATGCGTATTTGAAGCCCGTCTGGACCGCACCGCCGATCCCCAGGTTATACGGAAGGTCCACCACTTTGACCCCTTCCGCCCTCCTAGCTGTGATCGATGTGGCATCCGTGGAACAATCGTTAATAACCAAAATATCAAACTCAGGATTCGCGGCTCGAATATCCCCGATTACCTTAAGAATGTTGTTTTGCTCATTATACGCTGGTATGACGATCAGCACTTTGTCTTGATCCATGTAGAAGCAACCCCGTGTATTTTTTGGCAATTACAATTGCGACATGAATGATTCTTTCCGCCCCGTAGCCTGCTGCAATCGCAATAAATGGCGTAGCTGGCACCTTGTAACGGTACATCCAATCGATAAAGAAAATGACACAAAAGATAAAAATGGACAGTATAATCAGCCACACGATGGAAACCTTCTTAAACTGTTTATTCATGAAAGCGCCTACCGTACCGGCCAGAAAGAGCCCTGTTGGGATCAGATTCAAGATCAGTTTCTTGATCCCATGCAAGGTGTGTATGTTCGTCTCCCACACCCAAGGTCCGAAGAAGGCAATCGATCTTCGGCCGTAAATGGCCATAACATGATCCCAGTTGTTGATGATAAAGCTTAAGACAAGACTATTTAAAATGTTAATGTTATAGTCGGGTTTAAAAGGAGCGTCAAACGCCGTTGGCTTATCGTAAATCCAGCCCTTAGCGTAAATATTGTACATGACCTTTTTGGCGTTGAACTGCATTGAAGTGACCAGAGGCTCGAGCTTATCCCCGGCCAGAAAATAGACAGCCGCGACAACTACCGCCGTGATCAAGCCACCCAAGACGTACCTGTACTTCTTAACAAAATGTAAGATCGTTTCTTTCTTCAGGTTGTAGAGGATATAGCCGAAAATAAACGCCAGCAAAATGATGCCCGTAGGTCTGAAGATCATCATATAAAACGCGGTGACCGCAAATAAAATCTGATATTTTCTTTGCTTGGTATCCATCATCATAACCAGGAAATAAATACAAAGCAGCATCACGCTGATAAAAAACGATTCGGATAAAATATACATCGCCCACAGCGTCGTATCCCAAGCTTCGGAATAAAAATATGAGGCAAAAATAGCCGACAGCCGATTAAACAGCTTGCGTGTAATTAAATAGACTAGAATCACATTCAAGCTAGCCGTTACCGCCTGTATCAACAAGATGTTCTCCGGCTCCTTAACGATGGCCAGCAGAACGGTAAGCAAGACATTATACCCAACATATAAAAGATCGTTCATTGTCAGGCCGATCTTGTACGTAGCCATCAGATTATGCGCATAGTCGATGTACCATTGGCTGTCCTCGGATTGGGGAAATCCATAGCCGGATCTCAGCCTCCAAAAATAATGATCCAGTTTCTTGTCAAGTGCTAAAAGTACTAATGGGATGATGTAAATGAACTCTAGATTCTTGTATTTATGATAGATGTGATAAAGTTGGTTCATTCACACAGCTCCACCTCATATTATTGTGCTCCGTACCTTGATGGCAGTTGTAAACATCGAGCGCACCCCAGTGTAAACGGTTTCGACTTTTCTATCGTAATGCATCGAAGCTTCGATGTAAATACAAAATAATGTTGAATAATTATTCAGATTATAGATTGTAGGACTTTGTAACCACATCCCAATCTAGCTTAAGCTATTTTTTGATATTTTCCGTAAATGAGAGCAAGGATTGTTTACACAAACCTGCCATTTCCCTGTTGTCAAACGATTTAGAAAGAAAGTATAATTTGGTTGTGGAGGCTAAATTATGGAGATCAAAGAATCGTTAGAGCAGTTTGTCACCCATCTACAAACCATCAACCGACATCTGCGTTCCAAGGTGCTGGATCGGCAGGATAGTCCGCTTACCCGCGTACAGTGGCTTTTACTTCGCCATCTTCACCGCGAGGGCACCAGTACGATCGGCCAGCTTGCTTCGCATTTGGACGTACGTTCCAGTACGATGTCCCAAATGATCGACCGGTTGGAAAAAGCCAGATTGGTGTACCGGGAGAGCAGCCAGCCGGATGCGCGTGTCCGCATGGTCGCGCTGACGGATGAGGGAACGAACATTATTTTGCAATCGAAGGCGGTTTGGGCGGAAACGCTGTCCGATGCCTTTGAACAATTTAATGAAGTCGAACGTCAACAATTTTTGGATTATATCCAGCGGCTTTCCGATTCCGTGCAGAAGAAGGCGTAGACTCGGGTACCACACAGTTAAACAAGAAAGCGACATTCCAAGAGCTCCGATGAGGAGCTTTTCTTATTCATATTCTTCCAACCGGAGGGGACCTCCTTGACGTGGAATCTGGACGATATCGTTACCTCTCCTTTAACCCCTAGCCGATTTACGATCTCTGAATCGATGTACGGTCGGGATGCGGAGCTCCAGCTGCTTTACAACGCCTACCAGCGCTCGCTTCTGGGCGGGTATGAGATGGTGTTTGTCAGCGGCGTATCCGGTATTGGCAAATCGTATTTAATCAACGAGCTGCAGCGGCTTGTCCAATCGGAGCAAGGATTATTCGTAGCAGGCAAATTCGATCAATTCAAGCGCGAAATCCCTTATCAAGCGATTCAGCAGGCAGGACGCCAGCTTGCTCAATACTTGCTGACCCTCCCAGAGGAGGAACTGCAGACGATTAAACGAATGATTCTGCAGGCGATTGGTTCGAGCGGTCAAATTCTAATCGACATGCATCCGGAGCTGGAGCCCATCTTAGGCAAGCAGCCCCCGCTCGCAAGGTTTACTCCTGCAGAGACTCACAATCGGTTTATTATGACTTGGAGAAGCTATTTATCCGTGCTCTCTAAGCTGAAGAGGTCGCTGATTATATTCCTGGATGATTTGCAATGGGCAGATCCGGCTTCACTGCAGCTAATTAGTGATTTGTCGAATAATACCGATGCCCAGCATACGATGTTCATCGGAGCCTATCGGGATCAAGAGCTTAGCGAGTCCCATCCGTTGAAGGCGATGCTGGAGAAGCTTCTCCACGTACAAGCCGCGCGATTCGTAACGATACCCTTGAAGCCTCTTGATGAGGACGCCCTGCACCAGTTAATTTCGGACACCTTACGTTCCTCCAAGCAATCCTTAGAGCCTTTGACTCGAATCGTGATGAGCAGAACGAAGGGCAATCCGTTTTTTGTCAAGCAATTTGTCCGGTCACTCTATGACTTGCAGCTGCTGTGGTATGTGGAGTCGGAGCAAGGCTGGCGATGGGATGCGGACAAAATTAGCGAGCTCCATATGACCGATAATGTGTTTGACTTCATGCTTAAGCGGATTGGAAGGCTGCCTTCGACGCTTCAGGAGCTGCTAAAGGATGCGTCCTGCATCGGGCACGAGTTTACAGCCCAAACGCTTTCGCTGGCGGTTGATGAGCCGTTTGAAGTTTTGCAGCCCTTTCTGACCGAAGCGGTGGATGAAGGGCTTTTGCTTTATTCCGCCCGCGGAAGGCATCCCATCGATTCCCCTCACCAGTCCTATAAATTCATGCATGATCGCGTACATCAGGCCTTCTATTCGCTGATCCCTGAAATGCACAAGCAGGAGCTCCATTTGAAGCTCGGCCGGCTGCTGCAGCAGCATACATCCGAAGAGGTTCGAGAGGAGAAGCGGTTTGAGATTGTGAACCAGCTCAATCTCGGCATGGCATGGATCAGCACGGCGGAAGAACGTGAGCAGCTGATTCGCCTCAACATCGCCGCGTGCCAGAAGGCCAAGATCAACGCCGCTCATGAAACGGCCTATCGTTATGCCATCTATGCTAAGAGCCTGCATCATACAGACTGGAAATGGGATTATGACTTGACTTTCATGATCCACATGGAGCTTGCGGAGCTGCAATATTTATGCGGACACTTTGAGAAAGCCAAAGCGACTTTCGCCCAACTGCTGCAGAACGCCCATTCCAAGCTGGAGAAAGCCAATGTTTATCATCTGATGATGGTGCTGTACACCAATACGGGTGAGCACGAAGAGGCTTTGCGGATGGGATTGGAAGGATTGCGTCTGTTTAACCTACCTATCCAACCGTCTGTAAATCTAATGACCATTATGTGGGAAATGCTCAAGACCCGAATCGCGGTAGGGATTAAACGACCGGAGGAGCTGCTGGATCACCCTGTCATCTCGGACCCGAACCATTTCGCGGTGATGCGGTTAATGGTCCATTTGATTGCGCCCGCGTATTATTTGAATTCCGAGCTGTACATTTATCTCATGCTTCGGATGTTTAATTACTCCCTTGAGCATGGCCATTCCGAAGGGTCGGCATTAGCTTATTCCACCTACAGCGTCATTTTGAGCTCCATCTTCGGCCGTCTGAAAGCCGGCAATGACTATGGCTTGCTCGGTCTGAAGCTCTGTGATTCGCTGGACTGCACCTCGATCAAGTGTAAAGTGTATTTCGGATATGGCGCCTTCACCAGCAATCTGAGCGAGCACATGGAGAAGCATGCTGAATATTTGCTCAAAGCGTACCAGTTCGGCGTTCAATCCGGTGATTTCGTGTATGCCGGCTATTCGATCAACTTTCGGTTTTTCCTTCGAATCTATATGGGCCATTTCTTAGCGGAGGTGTGGAAGGAATCGGTGCTCTACGGCGCGTTTATGGCCAAAGCGCAGGATCAGGATGCGATATCGATCTATTCGGTTTTGCAGCGGTATATGGTGAACATGATGGCTGACGCGGAGCACCAAGCGGCCTTCATGAGCGGTGAAGAAATCAGGCAGCTAGAGGCGCTGACGAATAAAGCGGCGATCCATACTTATTACACGCTGCAAGCGCAGGCGTACTACTTACAGGGCCGTTACGAGGACGCATATCTTATATGCGAAGCGGCGGAGACCAGCCTCAAGAACGTGTTTGGCTTACTGCATATCCACCTGCATTATTTCAACCAAGGGATGACTGCTGCAGCGTTATACCCCAGTGCCTCTCCAGCCGATCAAAAGCGCTGCAAACGACGGGTTCGCAAAAGCCTGCGGTTCCTTACGCCATGGGCCCGTCATTCGCCGAACAATTTTCTGCACCTGAAGCTGCTGCTGGAAGCCGGATGGTATCGAATCAACGGTAAGTCAGCATTGGCCATAAGGAGCTATGAACGCGCGATTGAAGCGGCGGTGAAGCAGCATTTTCTGCACTATGAGGCGATGGCTTGGGAAGCGATGGCGAAATGCCAGCAGCAATCGGGCTTGCTCGAGATCGCGTCTACTTCCTTGTCCAAAGCTCAAGCCTTATATGCGAAATGGGGCGCTGCGTGGAAATCGGCCGAGTTGGATCGCACGCTGGCGGTGCAGCTTCCAGAAAACCAAAAAAACTAGCATCGGGCTGACACCTAATCAGCCCTTGCTAGTTTTTTAGTATTGCGTCTATTCCCCGGAACTGGACTTGGACTTAGCGAAAAACTGCTCCATAAACTGCAGCGCCTCGGTCAAATGCTCTCCGAAATAATCCCAGGTATGCTCTCCTTCAAACTCCATATATTCATGCGGATACCCTAGCTGTTCCAAGAGAACCGTATACGCGGTATTGAGCGGATACAAGTAGTCGGACGTCCCGCAGTTAAAATGCAGCTCCGGTCGATTCTCCTCCCCTACCATCCGTGCCGCCAGCACATGCAAATCATGCTCGCGTACATGCGGCCCCTTGACTGGGCCTATCATCCGGCACAGCTCCGTTCGAAGCAGCTCCTCCGTGATGAGATTGGCCGCCGTCAGTGCACCGGAAATACTAGCTGCTGCGCCGAACAGCCCGGGATTGCGAAGCGCCAGCATGAAGGCACCGAACCCACCCATCGACAAGCCGCACACCGCTCGGCTCTCGCGCTCAGCGATCGTGCGGTACTCCATATCAATCGCCGGGATCAGATCATACAGCAAATAGTCCTCGAAGCGACCAGAGCCATCGTACCAGTTCATATAAAAAGTGCCCTGCCCATAGCCCCCGTCACTTGGCATGACGACAATGCATTCACGCAGCTGACCCGATGCGATCATAGCATCCAAGGTAGTCTCCGCATTGCCCTTCATCAGCCAGCTGGCTTCATTCCCGTACAGGCCGTGAAGCAAATAGATGACCGGATAACGGCGATCCCCCGACGTATCATAGCTTGGCGGTAAATAGACATTGCACAATTTGCGCTGATATAAAGCACCCGAGAAAAACGGAAAAGGTTGTACGCTCATGCAGCAAATCCCCTCTTCTGCCGTACGCTGGGTTTAGCTAAGCACGGCGGTCATATGTTCTTCCGTAATCGACCAGTGGGACGTATTCCAAATGGTCTCTTTATTTTTAATATATAAAATTTGCGGCGAAGCGTGCTTCACACCGGTGTCTTCAGCAATTTGGTTGGAAACCGGACGGGATTCGATCACCTTCACAAGGATGTAATCCACCTCTTCGTTCGGCTGCTTGCCTAGATACGTTTCGTATTCTTGAAGAGCGTTGAAGCTTACAGGGCAGGCCGTGCTATGCTTCAAGAGGACGATCGGCTTGGAGGCCGTCCCTTCAAATAATTGATTCCACTCATCGTTCGTCGTAATTTCTTTCCACTGTGTCATCATTCGTTCCTCCATCTCATGGTTTACTTGCGGTCAAAATAATAATGGACTGCCTCGATCCGCTCACCCAGCGTCATAATGCCATAGGAGTATTGCGTTTGTCTTCGCTTATCCGTGGGCGAGCCGGGATTGAATAGCAGCATTCCTCCGCGCTCCTCCATATAGGGGACATGGGAATGCCCGAAAATGACGACGTCCACTGTAGCCCCTTCATCCCCGTAAAAGGAGCGGTAGGCGGTATCCGGGGTCGAACGCCCTCCATCGCCGTGAATCATGCCAATGCGATAAGGGCCAAGCTTCAGCACCTTGCGTTTGCCAAAGCGGCGAATGATCTCGATTCCGTCATTGTTGCCGGCAATCCCGTCAACCGGTGCAATCGCTGCAAACAAGTCAACCACGGCTTCATCCATCCAATCTCCGGCATGCAATATCAGGTCTACACCTTCCAAACCGCGAACCAGCGCGTCAGGCAGACTGGCAGCCCGGCTAAACATATGTGTGTCGGATACAACACCAATGCGCATGAACGGACCGCCTTTCCTCAAACATCATTCTTTCATTTTACCATACTAATGCGGAAAAGAAAAAACAGCGCCCAGGAGGCGGGCGCCGATCTCTAATCCAAAATGGTGAACCAGTCGACCATTTTCGAGGCCAGCAGCTTGCGCTTGCCCTGCAGCTCGGAATAAATCGAGAGCTTGTATTGCTTCATGAACTTGGTTCGGTACATCAAATCCGGATCCGCCTTCGAGATGAGGTATTTGTGATCACCGAGATCCAGCTTTTTGTCATCGTCCGTCGGCTTTGTCTCCAAATATAAGACTTCCTCCGTCGGTCCCGCTTCGCCTGCATCTTCGAACACGAAGATCAGCTTGGTGCCTTCATTGTTCGTTTCGTAGAAATTGTCCTTACTCAGCTTATAATCGAAATTAATGCGCAGCCCTTTATTATCGATGGTCGTTTGGACATGACCGATTGAAATCGTATAAGGAAACATATCGACGTTTTTCAGAATCGGCTTCGGCGTTGTTTGCTCCTGAGGCAAGGTCATTTCGACGGCGTTCAGATACGCATCCGTCTTCTCATCGGCTCCGCTCCAATGCTGATCCGTTACGGCTTCCCCGACAACCAAGCTAAGCTTTGAGGTGTCGAAGTCCCTAGGCAGCTTGGTAATGAGCGACTGCACAGCAATACCAGAAGGATTGAGCTTTGACTTTACTTCACGGATTTTCATCGGAAAGAGCTGCTCGTCCGGTGTTTTCAAGAAGGCAGCCACTTTCGGCAAGGCAGCGGATCGCTTCTCCTGATTGATCGTCTCCAGCTGCACCTCGACCCACTTGGAGGTATCATCCACGTAGGTATTCACCGCGCGCGGAGCATAGGTCGCTTTGCGGCCCGCACCGGTAATCGGCTGCTTATCCCCTAAGGCAACCATCGGCATGGAAACGTTTGGCAGCGGCAGCTCAAACTGCGCCATATCTTCGGCCGTCGTCTCGCTCACCTTTTCCTGAACGACCAGCCTGACACTGGAGAACGGATACGTGTACGGAATTTTGGCCGCGAGCTGTACATGCATCGGTGTGCCGGGCGGAAGCCCTGCAGCCCGATCCGTGCGGATCGCCTTAGCCTCCACCTTGACGCCGTCATCCAGCAGAAAGTACGCCTTCAGGTCTGGAAAAGGGAGCGCGGATTCCTCCTGATGAGTAAGCGAAAGGTCCGAACTAAGGATGTCTTGGTCCTCCCACGGCATCCGCTGAAGCTTCTCCACCTGCAGCCGATAAGTCCCTGTGAGGTTCGTATAATCCACCGGACTGCCTAGCGGGATGGACTCTTGAACCGCCGCTGGGACGGTGAGCGTCGCGATCGGATAGTTCAGCTTCTGATCGTCGGCAATCGCGACCGGCTGGGAGATGACCACCTCCCAATCCCCTTCGGCCGCTGCTTTCGGGAGCAAGCTACCCTTCAGCTGCAGCTCTACGGC
Source organism: Paenibacillus cremeus (assembly GCF_007786445.1). Classification (GTDB taxonomy): domain Bacteria; phylum Bacillota; class Bacilli; order Paenibacillales; family NBRC-103111; genus Paenibacillus_G; species Paenibacillus_G cremeus. Next base: position 100,854 of record NZ_VNJI01000010.1, read on the forward strand.
AACCTCCGGTGTCAATAGCTGCTTATCCGCAGGTACAACCGCGTCCAGCGGATAAAGCGTCCCGCTGCTCGTCCGCAGCGAATACTGCAGACCGGGCAGCTTCAAGCTGGCACTGCCGTGGTTGGTTAGCCGCATCTGAAGCCGGGGCGTGAGGTAGGAATCCTTTTGCTGCAAATAGCGCTTCGTAATTTGCGCTTCCACGGGGAAGCTGCCGAACGTAAGCGTCGGACTGTCCGAGGAGTTAGCAAGCACCGAATCGAGCTCGGCGGGAAATTGGATGCTTCCGACCTGTTCCTCCAGCGCCGCAGACATGTAATTCCAATGCTTGATCTGGAAGCTTAGCTCGCCAAGTGTCACCGAATCATTCACCGGCGCATAAAAGGAGAAATCCATCGATTGCCCGGCTGGGATGTCCTTCTTCGCTTTGTCCTGCGGGAGCAATTGAACCTCAAATTCTGCACCGCTGCTGCTCGACACTCGTACCCAGTAATCTAAGAACGACAGCTCTTTTGCTTCCCCATTGGCCACGGTCATCGTAAAGAACAGCATGCGCCCGTTTTCCGACGGCAAGATGACGGCATTTTTCAATTGGAAAAAGGAATTGGCTGTAACATATACGGACCCCAGCTGCTGCTCGGAAGCCAGCAAATCCCGTTGATAGGCCACGCTTTTGGCGGCGTAAGCGGCGGTGCCTTGTCCTGCAATGGGAGCGGCGGCAAGCAGTCCGATCAGCACCCACTTGAGTTTGATTGACTTTGAACGACTCACTTCAGCGCTTCCTCCTTCGACTTCGGTTTCTCCTGCTGACTTTCTTCCGGAGGCAGCAATACGATGCGGCCGTCCTCCACCTGCACTTTGACCTTGTTCGATTGCGTTAAGCCGATGGTTTGCAGCATGTCGGCCGGAATTTGCAATCGGCCCGCTTTGTCGACAACGGCGTACTCCACGTGTGATTCCTCCCCTTCGTCGGGCTGACCACCCCGCTCCAGCTCTGCCAGCTCATCGGCATACGACTTGCGGCGAATAATTTCCGAGGATGTCTTCCCGTCCCGGATCGCCACGACCCGGTCCACCTTCTTGGCGAGCAGCGGATCATGGGTTACGATGACGACCGTCAGTCCCAGATTCCGGTTCAACTCGCGGAACAAATCAAGAATCTGATTCGCCATCTTTGTGTCGACTGATCCGGTCGGCTCATCAGCCAGCAGCAGCCTCGGCTGGTTGGCCAGAGCGATCGCAATCGCAACCCGCTGCTGCTCGCCTCCGGACAGCTGGTTCAGCTTATTGCCTCGGCGATGGCTCAGACCTACCGCCTCCAGCAGCTCCAGCGCCCGCTCGCGCTTGCGCCGTCCTTTCAGCAGAATGGGCAGCTCCACATTTTCCTGTGCTGTCAGGTAGGGAATCAGGTTCCGCGCGTTATTCTGCCAGACGAAGCCGACGGTTTCGCGCTTGTAGCGGACCAGATCCCGCTCCGTAAACTTCAGCAAATCCTTGCCATCCACCTGCAGCTGACCGGCGGAGGGGCGGTCCAGACCGCCCAGCATGTTCAGCAGTGTCGATTTACCGCTGCCGCTGTTGCCGATAATGGCCATCAGCTCACCTGGCTCCACATGCAAATCCAGGCCCTGCAGAGCCACGACCTCCAGATCCGCTACTTTATAAATTTTGACCAAGTTATCGCAATGAATCACGCACAGGCCTCCCTCTTAGTCCTCACCAAGCTTGACAGCTTGGTGGATTTTGATGCGGGACAGCATCGAGCCGAGGATGAACAGTCCAATCGACAGCATGAAGCCGACGATAATAAAGAGCTGCAGCTGGTCTCGAGGATCGAAGGTAACCTGAAACGGCGGCACCTGAGACGACGTCTGCAGGGACAGCTGGAACATCGGCACGAACAGCCGGCTGGCCGTGTTGCCCAGCAGCACACCGATGGCAATGGCCGCACCGGAGGTCAGCAGCTGCTCGCCCACCAGCATGATCATCAGCTGGCGGAATGAGATCCCCATAGCGCGAAGAATACCAAGCTGCAGCACGCGGCCGGACAGCGACAAAATCCAGTACAGCAGGAAGCCGAAGAAGCTGATAATGATCGAGATTAGAAACCCTAGCGTCATAACCCCATTAATGGCGAGCTGGAACGGATCGTTTTTCGCGCGGATCAGCAGTTGCTTGGCATCGTTCAGCTTCGTGACGGGAATGTTCTTATCCTCGAGCGATTGATACAGCTGCTGGCTGCTCGCATCCGGCTTCAGCTTCAACCAAACATCGTAAGGCTCCAGCGCCAGATTGTTCTGTATAAACGATAAATGCCCGACGATGAGCATAGGGTATTTGACCTTGGTCGAGGTCTTCGCATTTTTGTTCGCGGCTGTACCAGCACTGCTCGTGGCCGATTTATCGCTAAAGTTCGGATTCGGATTCCACGATGGCCAGTAATCGATAATGCCGTAAATATTGAACATGGCGGCCTCCACCCCGCTCCAGCCGGCGTAGATATGGTCTCCAGGCTTGAGGTTGAATTGGTCCGCAATCGACCTAGAGATCAGCACCGCGGAAGGATCCACCGCCATCAGGTTCAGGTAATCGTTAAGATGATGATCGAGCAGCCCATTGCGCAGCCAAGCGGTCTGACCAAAGGCATCCGTATCGATGCCCATGATGGTCGCGGTATCCTTGTTTTTACCTGATGTAATCGCCGCGTCCTTTTTCACGAACACCTTGGCCGCCGATTCCACACCGGGAAGCTGCGTCAAGGGCAAGAATGGCGGCTCCGAAAACTGTATTTTCTTTTTCACCGCTGGGATCACTACAGGCGCAGGGGTGCCATCCTCATCGCTTGAGGCATCCGGCTGCTGATCCTCCATGCCCGGGGGCGGCGCATCGTCCTCCCATTTGATCTGCATCATAATGTCCGCGCCATTGCCGTACAGAATTTTTTCGCTGGAATTCTTATTAATCGTCCGCGCCGCACTGGCGCTAAACATTCCTGTAGCCAGCGTAACGCTCAGAAATACCATGATGGCTTGATACTGCGTCGTCGAGCGCCCTACCTGCAGCAGAGTCGAGTACAGCGACGGCGGCCACCACTTGCGCCCGATGCCGTACAAGAGTCGGATGAGAAAAGGATAAATCCGCAGCAGTAGGAAAGCGCAGCCCAGAATAAACAACGCCGGTACAAGAAACAGCAGCGGATCGATACGCAAATCGGTTGCGTCTAAACCTAACGACTGCAAATCGTTCATTCGCCGCTGGAAGGTCTGCAAGCCGTAGATCGCGATCCCAACCAGCACCACATCGACAAAATATTTGTGCCAAAACGACTGCTTCTGCTGCCTCGCCATCTGCTGCTTGTGACCGACAATCGTCGCTCTAGTAGCAAAGAGAACCGGAAGGATCGTCATCGCAACCGAGCACAGCACGGCAATGAGGCCGTATTGATACGCATCTCGCGTAAGCTCTACCTTCAGTGCTGCGCGCTGAACGAACTCCAGGAAGCCGTTGGAGGCACCGAGCACCTTCGTCAGCATCAGACCGACATAAGGTCCGACAGCAAGCGCAATGGCTCCCAGCATCAGCCCCTCGATCAAATAGCTGGCGACGATCTGAAATCGGCTCGCCCCACGGCTGCGCAGGACAGCGATCTCCGTTTTTTGCCGCTCCGTAATCAGGTTCGACACCATAAAGAGGTAGTAGGCCAGCATGATCATCACCGGCACATTGAGCGACCAAAGCATCAGCTTCAGCCGTTCTTCCTTGACGTAATAGCCACCCATGGTTTGCAGCGCCGGCGCTTTCATAGACACATTGGCAAACCGCTCGCCCAAAAAGTTCTCCGTACCCGCATACCAGGAGCTGAAGATCGGGATCGAATTCAGGGTCATCTTGGTGTAATCCACGGCGGTATACCAGATGGACGACCGCACAAACAGCTGCTGCTCTTCCATAAATGACTTTTCGAACGTTTCAAATGGGATCAGGAAGCTGCCCCGATAGCTGGACATGTAGTTGTACCAGTACAGGTCGTCGTATGATTTCCGATCAATGACACCTACCACTTTAAACTTCAGCGGCGTCACGCCTTCATCGGAGATGACAAATTCGTTGCCGACAACGAGCTTTAGGTTGCTTAACGCATCCTCTACGACCACGACCTCGTATTCCCCGTTGACCGGCTCTTTTTGCGGCCAGACCCCATCCTTCAGCACGGCATGCTCCTGCATCTCGCTCATCGCGACGATGTCCACCGGACGGTTCACCTTGTCATCCACCCGGGTCGGGTCAACAGGCAGCATAGCAAAGCGATCGGTCGCCCGTTCAATCACATAGGTCTTTAAAGGCAGGCCTAGACGCGGGTGAAGCTGCTCTGTCATGAAGCGATCCGCTTCGCGCAGCTTTTTGACGTTATCCTCCACCCCGTTCTCCGCACTGGAGTAGATGGAGGTCCATAGGATGCCAGGATATTGCTGTGTGTCCGTTTGCAAAAGCTCCAAATCCTTAATCAGCAGCCGATGCAAAATCGCATTCGTATAGATCGGCATACTGCTCGCGAGCCCCACGGAAATGACCAGGCCGAGCAGCAAGCTGAGCTCCAGCCATTTGTTTTTGACCATCTTACGGATCATCATGACCAATAACGCCACGAAGCGTCACCTCAATTGTTTAAAATCACCTTCTGGCCTTCCTTTAGCCCCTTGCGGATTTCCACTTCGGTGGCGGACACGATCCCTTTTTCCACATCAATCTCTTTCCGGCTGTCGCCTTCGAGCACCTGCACATAATCGCGTCCCATGTACGATCGCAGCCCCACCTTCGGGATAACCAGCACGCCGTCCCGCTTCTCGGTCACGATTGTAATGTCTGCGTTGCTGCCAATCGTCACGTCCCCCGGCAAATCCGCTACGCTGATCGCTACCGTTTTGGCATTCTTATCGTTGACGGCCTTCACATCGGATGTCGGAGCAGTGGCTGGAATTTGCACCACGGTGCCTTTATACAGCTTGTTTTTGATTTTGACATCCGCGTCCATACCGATCTGAATCCCGGTCAAATCCGTGATGTTCGTGAATTCGTAAACGAGCTTCATCTTCGTCGGATCGGATACCGTCACCAGCTGCTTATAAGCCTGAACCACATCCCCCTGCTTAATCGGATCAATGTAGGTTACGATCCCGCTTACATCCGACACCAGCTTGGCCCGCTTCATCTGGGCATTGAGCATATCCAGCTGAATCTGCTCCTTCTGCACGTCGAGCACCTTCATCCGAATCGACATGGCGTCGCCGCGCTTCTCATCCTTCGTCTGCTCCAGCGCGATATTGGCCTTCTCCAGCACCAGCTCCTGCTGACGAACCCGACTGATCAAATCCCCGGTCTCGATCGAAGCGATCACATCTCCGGCCTTCACCTCGGACCCCAGCCCGACGTTCATCGTCGCCAGTCGCCCGCCCGATTCAATAAAAAACAAATATTGCAGCCGATCCGATGCAAACGTCCCTACACCAGTGACCGCCTTCGTCACGCTTCCCTTTTTCACATCGTAGAGCTCAAAATTTTCCTTCACCGGCTTCACGAGCGGAGGCTTCAACGCCTCCTCTTCCTTCGGGAGCAGACTGCATCCGGATAAAAGCGCAGTCAGCGTCACCGTGCACGCCAGCGGTCCCCACAGCTTACGGGCACCGATACCGGCCCCATTAGGCTTCTTCCACAATGTGTCCATCCTCCAATGCATACACTTGATCGACGATTTCCATAATCGCCGGGTCGTGCGTCGTGAGTATAATCGTCATTTTCTCCTGCTGCACCAAATCCTTGAACACCTTCATCACCTGCAGCCCCATCCGGCTGTCCAGCTCCGCTGTAGGCTCGTCAGCCAGCAGCAACGAGGGACGATGAGCAATCGCCCTGGCAATCGCTACGCGCTGCTGCTCCCCCCCGGACATCTCGAAGGGACGGTGCTTCATCCGCGGCTTCAAGCCGACGAAATCGAGCGCCTGCTCGGCGTAGTCACGCCGTTTGGAGGAGGCCACCCCGGCAATGCGCAGCCCGAATTCGACGTTCTCATAAGCAGACATATAGGGAACGAGAGCAAACGATTGAAAAATCAGGCCCAGCTGCGTACGCCGCCACTCATTGCGCTGCTTGTCCGACCAGCCGGTCAGTTCGTGGCCGTTAAAATAAATCGCGCCCTCCGTCGGCCGATCAAGAGATCCGAGCATGTTGAGCAGCGTCGTTTTGCCCGAGCCGGAACGCCCCTTGAGCGCCACCAGCCGGCCCGGTGCGATGCGGAGATTCGCCCCGCGCAGCGCGTGGACTGCGGCCGTGCCTTTGCCGAACGTACGGGTGATGCCCACCGCTTCGATGATCGGTTCGATGTCCATCCCCCGGTATGGAATTGTCATTGCGATCACATTCCTTCTTCGATTGTAAGCGTTCACTTTATTAACTCTACTGTGTTCCAGCGCATAAAAAAAGACTCCTATTTGTTGGAAAAGGAGTCTTTTTGTTCGATTCCGATCGTTTTACTCGCGATCTACAAATTCCTTTGGTGTGCAGCCAACCAGTTTTTTGAACGTCTTAGCAAATGCTTTGGCATCATGAAAGCCGACCGCTTCCGCGATCTCATACACCTTCCGGCTGCCATCCTGCAGCATGCGTTTGGCGGCCTGCATACGAATCCGCGTCAACGCTTCCGATAGCGGCTCGCCCGTTTCTTTGCTGTACAGATCGCTCAAATAGCTGCGGCTTAGCCGAACATGATCTGCGATGTCCGTCGTGCTGACCGGCAAATGGTAGTGGGCTTGCATATACTCATACGCTTTGCGGATAAACGGATTGCGTGACGTCATCACGTCCGAGCCCATGCCACTTTGAAGCGTGATCAGATGGAGGATGGCCGATTCGGTGAACTGGGCTAAGGGCTCCAGCTGTAAATGATTCGGCACGCTATCAGAATGGAGATACGCTTCCTCATAGGTCTCCAAATCCAGCGCTTCATTGTACTGCTGAGCGAAGGCCGCGGCCAGGCTGAGCAGCTCTTGATAAAAGGCATACACCCTCGCTACCTGCGGGCGCTCCGCCGCAATTCGATGAGCGATCTCCCGCAGCCAGTGAAGGGCCGCCTCCGAGTTCGCCGCTGCAAGCGCCCGAAGCAAATTGTGCTTCTCCTCCTGCGGTAAGCGACCGTCCCTTGCTGTGTCGGCGCTGCCCGCGTAGAAATAGCGCTCCCACTCCAGCTGATGCTGCTCTAGGGCAGCCTGTAGTTCCACTAGATTATGAATACCACTAACGGAAGATATAAAAAAATGAGGTCTATCGACTTCGCCAGCCGACACCCGGGGACCCCCATGTGCTTGCAGCTGCCCCCGAACATGCGCTGTGATGTCCTGCGCTGCAGCAGAGTCGAGATAAAGCACCATCCCTTGGCGCTCCGTCCAAGACATCAGGGCAATGGCATCGGGAAAGGCTCCGCTTGCCGATGACCAGTTGAGGTCCGATGACAAATGAATCATACAGCTGACGAAAGCTGCGGTGTCGGTTGAGTTTGTGCCGCAGAGGCTTCGCAGCTGTTCATCCTTTTCCAGTGGCGGCTCTTCCTCCAGCAGCCTGCGAAGATAGAGCCCTGTCTGCGTCGGGCGTGACTGCTCCAGCTGCTCCCGCCAGCGGTTGCGCTCCGCCGCCTCGGTTCGCTTGCGCACCAGCGCTTCCTTGGCCTCGTGCAGCACCACGGTTAAGCCTTCCGGCTCCATCGTCGGCTTTAAAATATAGTCGCCAGCCCCATGCTTCATCGCTTCCTTCACGACTTGAAAATCGTCCAGACAGCTCAGCACGACAACCGCCACATCGAGCTGCTCCTGCTCCAGCTTGCGAACGAGCTCTAAGCCGTCCATGCGAGGCATGAGAATATCTGTCACAACGATATCGATCTCGCCCTTCTGAAGCGCATCCCAGGCCTCCAGCCCGTCCTCCGCTTCGCCGTACCAAGCCAGCCCCTCCGACTCCCAATCGATCATGGTCCTCAGCACCTGGCGAATAATCGGCTCGTCATCTACAATCAGTACGTTCACCTTCGCTATCCCCCGCTTTGATGCATCGGAAGCGTGAGCCGGATCGTCGTGCCTTCCCCCGGCTTGCTGACGATGTGCATGTTGTAACCGCTGCCGTAATACAGCCGGATTTTTTCACGAATATGCTTGAGACCGATGCCGGTCATCCGTTCTCGAACACGGGGGCCAGCAGGCGGCTCCAGCTCCATTGTCCCTTGCGCGCTCTCGGTCATGCCCACCCCGTTATCCTCTACTTCGCAAAGGAGCAGGCCGCGGCTCACATCGACGTGAATCCGAACCGCAATCCGGCCCTCCCGCTTCCCCGGTTCGATCCCATGAACAATCGCATTCTCCACCAGAGGCTGCAGCAGCATGCAGGGCAGCAGGCACTCCTTTGAAGCTGGCTCCATCTCACAGATCAATTGAATTTTATCCCCGTAGCGGAAACGCTGGATCTCCATATAATCCTGAAGCAGCCCAATTTCCTCTCGAACGGTTATGAAATCGCCCTTTTTCCCTAAGCTGGCTTGAAGCAGCCGGACCAGCGCCGTCACGGCTTCCGAAATTTGCGGAGTTTTGTGCAGCTTGGCCACCCATTTGATCGTATTGAGCGTATTGTACAAAAAGTGCGGATTCAGCTGATATTGCAGCGCTTCCATCTCGGCCTCTTTTTTCAGCGCTTCTTCTCGTTTGACTTGCTTGATCAGCTCCTCCAGCCGGTTCAGCATCTGGTTATAGCTCTCACCGAGCTCCTGCAATCCGTTCCCATGCTTGCTCACCCAATAGGCCTTGAGATCCCCCAGCTCCGCCCGCTTCATCAAGCCGCGCAGCTGCGCTACAGGAGTCATGTAAAGACGCTTATACAAAAATGCACTTGCGGTAAACAGAAGCGCCAGCACCAACGTAAACAGCAGTAGAAGGAGCACCACACGGTTCCGATCTGCAAAAGAATGTGCAGGGATCAGCTCGGCTCTTGAATACCAGGAGACGTAAGGGATGCCGAGTCGCTTTTGCGAGATGTATCGTCCACTGTCCCATTGCTGGAACTCGCCTTTGCGTTCACCCGCTGCTGCCCAGACCTCGGCCTTGGTAGCTGAAGGTTCTAAGCCGTAGATCAGCTGGCCCTGCTCATCGATCACCGCAAAGCGGCGAAATACACGATCACTCACAGCATCCTTCAGCAGCTTGGACGCATTTAAAGAGAGGGTCAGCGTGCCTTTGACGATGCTCGTGCCCCGCTCAAACAATGGCGCCGCATAAATCAGCTCATGCTCGCGGGCATTCTCCTCCATCGAGTCCGTCGTCACAGGCAATAGCAGCCTTTCATTGCGAGATAATGCCGGCAAGCGTCTGGACGCCAGCGATTTCCCTCCCGCGGCCGGCTGATTGCAGAGCGAGAGGCCTGTGCTGTCTTGAGTGAGGCACAGCTCATTAATATAGCTCCATTGCTGAGCCTGCTGCTTAATCAGCGCATCCAAATAGTCGCGCAGCGCCGCTTCCTCCGCCGACTCCCGGCTTAGCCCGGTTTCGGCAAATCGTCGAACCGCCCAATCGCCTGAAAGCGTCTTCACCATCCGGTCCAACTCACCCATCGACTGCTCGATTCGCTGCGAGGCTTGCTCATGCCACAATCTAGCCTGCTTCTCCTCCTGCTCGCGAGCGGCAGATACTGATTGCCAATAGAGGAGCGCTGCGGTACCGGAGAAAATCAATAGACAAATGATGCCTAGATAAATCAGCAAACGCAGCATAGTCTTCCGTCTCCCACGGTAAGTCGTTACTAGTCGTTTTAATCGTTAGGTAAGGAAACAACCCATGAGCTATGGAGCTCATGGGTTGTCATTCCAAGCTATCGCCTTATGGCGTTCCTGTCAAACTAAGCGCTTGGGAAGAAATCGTTTCTTTGTAGCGGGACATACAGTTGCACAGGAAATCCTTCCGGCAAACCGGGCAAGGCTCCTTCAAAAGACGGCTAATATGAGTAGGCACGGCTACACCTGCCGCATCTTTACCAAACGTCAGACGGCAAACGGTCCGGTCTTTCAGTTGCGTTACGACTTCAAACAATCCGTTCTTGGGATTGTTACTGACGATTTTGGCATCGACGACTTGCGGATTGTATGCCAAGTTCAGCACCTCTTTCAACATATATAATGATCTCATCAGCGTATCTATGGTTGTTTCGTGGCAAACCTTGTCAGTAATCAACCATGCGTACTATGAATGATATCGCTTTTTATCGGTCTCCGTCAAGCAAATTGCCGAGTCCGCCCAAAATACTGCCTTCCTCTTTCCGGCCGCCAGGTCCCGCTGCGCTCAGCACCCGGTCTGCCAAACGGCTGAACGGCAGCGATTGAATCCATACGCGGCCCGGTCCTCTCAGCGTAGCAAAGAACAAGCCTTCACCGCCGAAAATGGCCGTTTTAATCCCCTTCACGAATTCGATGTCGTAATCAACGTCCTGCGTCATGGCCACCAGGCACCCGGTATCCACGCGAATCATCTCGCCAGGCTGCAGCACACGCTCGCAGATCGCGCCGCCAGCATGAACGAATGCGAGGCCGTCGCCCTCGATTTTTTGCATAATAAAGCCTTCGCCACCGAAAAATCCGGTGCCCAGCTTCCGCTGAAAATCGATTCCGACCGATACGCCCTTCGCCGCACAGAGGAAGGCATCCTTTTGGCAAATCAATTTTCCGCCTAGCATGGATAAGTCCATCGGCAATATTCGGCCGGGATAAGGGGATGCGAAGCTGACCCGCTCTTTGCCGCGGCCTCGGTTCGTAAACACGGTCATAAACAAGCTCTCGCCGGTTAACAGCCGCTTGCCCGCGCCGAACAGCTTGCCCATTAGGCCTTTTCCTTGATCGCTGCCATCGCCAAAAATCGTTTCCATTTGTATGCTTTGATCCATCATCATCATGCTTCCGGCTTCAGCTACAACACTTTCACCCGGATCCAGCTCGATTTCGACATACTGCATTTCCGAGCCGTTGATTTGGTAATCAATTTCATGTGCGTTCATAACGTCCACTCCTCTGCCAATTCAAGATCGATCAGATCCGTTCTGCCAAACAGAGCTGCTCCATGCATGATCATACGACAGAGCAGGTTTAAAGTTTCAACGCAGCATACTCGATTCGCAGGTGGGACGCAGCTTCAGCCGCTTGCTTCCGCGCTTCATCCACGGTATCCGCCGAGCTCAATGCCACCGCCATCCGGCGACCGAACTTCGTTTCCGGTTTGCCGAACACACGGACCTGCGAATTCGGTACAGCCAGAGCTTGCTCCAGACCGCCTATGCGGAATTCCTCTGCACTTGCTTCCCGGTCTGCTTTTAGCGTGTAGGAGGCCCCTGGGGTCAAGAGACGAATCGTCGGGATCGGGAAGCCGAGAATCGCCCGTACGTGCAAGGCAAACTCAGACAAATCCTGTGTGACCATCGTCACCATTCCCGTATCGTGAGGTCTTGGGCTCACCTCGCTAAAATACACTTTGTCCGGTGCGAGGAACAGCTCGACGCCGTACAAGCCTGCTCCGCCCAGCGCCTCAGTGATCGCGCCTGCAATCCGCTGCGCTTCTTGGATTTGCTGCTCGCTCATCGCATGAGGCTGCCAAGACTCAATATAGTCGCCATCCTTTTGAATATGTCCGATCGGGGCGCAGTATGTAGTTCCGGAGACGGATCGAACCGTCAGCAGTGTAATTTCCGAGTCAAAACGGATAAACTCTTCGACGATCACTCGCGTTTTCTTCGCACGGCCGCCCTCCATCGCATAGTTCCAGCACTGCTCGACGTCTTCCGGGGTACGGCAGACGCTCTGGCCTTTGCCGGAGGAGCTCATGATCGGCTTGATCACGCAAGGCGTTCCGATCTGAGCTACAGCAGCCCGCAGCTCGTCCAGACTGTCGGCAAACGCGTAGCCTGCCGTCGGAAGTCCAAGTGTTTCAGCCGCTAACCGGCGAATCCCTTCCCGGTCCATCGTCAGCCGCGCCGCGTTCGCTGTAGGCACGACGTGGTAGCCTTCTTGCTCAAGCTCTACGAGCGTCGGCGTTGCAATCGCTTCGATCTCCGGTACGATCAGATCCGGCTTCTCTTGCTCGATTAGCCTGCGCAGTTCCTCGCCGTCCAGCATATTAATGACGTAAGAGCGATGCGCTGCCTGCATGGCAGGTGCGGATGCATAGCGGTCTACCGCAATCGTTTCGACGCCCAGCCGCTGCGCTTCGATAATTACTTCTTTGCCAAGCTCGCCAGAGCCGAGCAGCATCATTTTCTTCGCTTGTCCCGATAAAGGGGCTCCGTACATAAATGAATTCCTCCTCATTGCAACTGTTGTATCGATTCAACGGTGTCAGTTGTCAGCCTGCATTTACCTACTCCAATAGAATAAGCTGCAAAATTTCCTGTCGCCTAACGATGTTATACTGTAATTACATCGATTTTTCAACAGAATTTTGCATGGCCGCGTCGAAAAGTGGAGAAATTATTGAATATACGCTAAAATGAAAGTAGATTACTTTTTTTTAGTTTGTGTATACAAAAAAACTTACCTTTGTCAAGTAGCTTATGTTAAAATACATTTAAAGAAGAGGTGAATACTATGGCAGATCATCTGCACCAAATGTGTCCCAAATTCGAAGCGGCTTTCGAAATTCTCGGCAAACGCTGGACCGGGCTCATCATCCGTTCATTGCTGCGAGGACCTTGCCGGTTTAAGGATATATCGGAGATGATTCCGGGCATGAGCGACCGAATGCTGGCGGAGCGCTTCAAGGAGCTCGAGGCCTGTGGCCTGATCAGCCGCCACGTGTACCCCGAGACGCCTGTACGCATCGAGTACCAGCTCACGGAAAAAGGCAAAGCGCTGGAGCCCGTCATGGAGGCCGTGCAAAGCTGGGGCGAAGCCTGGGTAGACTAACGACTTAGCTTCTGCTACTCGTAATGCAGGACTTCCTCCATCGAAGCCACAGGATAATAGAAAAGCGGCTCGCCGCACGAAGGGCACCCTTTTCGCTCATCCGCCCGTTCGTTCAATGCCATCGCAAGCGCAAAAGAAGATTCATGATTGATCGTCCGGATCACATCTTGGTGATAGACATTGTCACAGCTTGACATACTGCAGCAAGCACGGACCTTGTAACAGCTGTTCATCGAACGGCACATCCTTCCAGAGAAAGACACACGACATGTAGTGTGTCTTTCTTGGTATTGCCATTTTTCCCTCCTTCCATTCAGCTAGCACTATAAACGACAGAACGCCTCCCCCGGTTATGCTGCTGCAAGGAGCTGCACCCAGAAGGAGGCGATTCGTTTGCTGACGGATCCCTTATTTGCGTGTATTTGTATCGCGCTGGAAGACATGCTGCACCATCGTGTTAAATTCGTTCAGGTAGCTGCCTAGCGCCCCCTTCTGCTCTTCCTCCGCATACACCTTGACTCGCTGCACAAAATTCGGGTTCGCCGATACATACACCTGCTGAATGTTGGTCGGCACCATCCCCAGCACCTGCTTGCTGATTTCGTCCGCCGTCCGGTACGACAGCCCTCCCGACTCCGTCCAACTGATCCGGTTCGGCGATTGATCCGTTCCGAACAGCCCGGCACCGCCATTCGAGGTTATTCTGGATTGACTGACCTCAGGCGAGGCTTCCGCATCCGGATTGTGGCCGTTCAATACGACTGCCACATAGGCGTTCATTTCCGTGAGCAGCACTTGGGCGGATTGTATTCCAGGCATCTGCTGCACGCGATTAGCGATCTGGGGCGTAAAGGCCATCGTCTTTGACAAATGTGGGTTCGTCATATCCAGCTGCGTCCGGCCGCCATATTCACGCCCTTGAGGCTGATTTTGCTCCTTCACCCACTTTGTCTTCACGCCCAAGCTGTTGTCTTCGTTATTCCGGGAATCCCGATCATGCAAGGATTGCTGCTTCATATCTACCGTCCCGCTTCCCGTACGCCCGGTTTCCGATGGATTGCTTCCACAAGCATTAAGCAGGGCCATGCACCCGATGACCGCTGCGAGCATGATCCGGTGCTGCTGGCTGATTGCAATTGGCATGAATAGTTCACTCTCCTGTTCCTTCACCGCATTCCCACTTAGGATGAATCATTGTGGGCAAATTATGCAGCAGAACAAGAAAAAAGCCTTTCCGCGGCATGCTGTAGAAAGGCTTCTTGGATTATGATTTCTTGTTGTTGTCGTCGTCCAACCGCTCCAATAGCTTACGAACCGCATCCTCCGATACTTGACCGGCTTCTTTGAAGCGCCGAAGCTGTTCGGCCAGCTCCTGACCTAAAGCCTCGTTCTGAGCTTCCTCCGCCGCGTAAGACGGATCAAACCAGACGTAGGCTCCTTCAGGACCGTTGCGCAAAAACGGCTTCTGCCAATGCTGCGGATACGTGTAAGGCGCATCACTAAACATAATGGCCAGCACATCATCACTGTCCAGCGGCATCAGCTGATGGAACACTTCCTCCTGACCAGCCGCGGGCCCGACGGCCGCAAAATTCCGATGCAGGTAGGCATAATGCAGATAATGCTCCCCCGTCTCCCGATCCTTGGCGATTTCATACTGCTCATGCCCATCTTCTTGCAGGGCACGAACGGTTTCCAGCCGCTCAGCGATCGACTCGGAAGGTACTTTTTTCCAAGCGTGCCAAGATGTATTCATATATCGTAAGCCACCTCCATGTTGTAGCTGGTTAGCTCCGTTTAGGCACGGGCTTCTCGTGCAGGCGAAGCGAGCGCCTAGGCAACCGCCACCTGAATTGCACGGACAGCATCCGGAAGGCTACTACCACTACAAACAGCACCAGCAGCTCAATCGAGCTTTTGGCCCAGCCAAGCCCAATGGCATAGCCTGCTAGCATCCCCCAAACCGCGTAAATCTCATCGCGAAGCACCAGCGGCTTGCGGCCGGCCAACACGTCGCGGATGATCCCTCCGCCGATTCCTGTGAGCATCGCTGCTACCATCACGGCACTCAGCGGCACATTCATCTTCGTCGCGTAGAGCGCGCCTTGGATCGAAAACGCGGACAACCCGAGTGCATCAAAGAAGGCTTCCCACGTTTTCCACTTGCGAATCCAGCTGACTGGGAAGATAAACACCAAGAACGCCGACAGCAGCGCGGTTTTGAGCGCCACCCCCTGCTCCCATAGCGTCGTCACCGGAACTCCGATCAGCAAATTTCGAATGACCCCGCCGCCGAATGCGGTGACGAGGGCCAGTACGAATACGCCTAAGATGTCGTAGTCTTCTTCCATGGCGACGACCGCGCCCGAAATCGCGAACGCAATCGTACCTATAACGCTAAATAATTGCAGATTAATCTCAAACAAGCCTTCCATAGCTACATTACAGACTCCAATCTAATGTGACTACATTCCCTGTTCTGGAGGATTCATAAATCGCCTCAAGCACTAAGCTATTCGTCAGACCGGACATCGCCGAGGTGATCGGCTCTTTGCCCTCTCTAACGCATTCAAGAAAATGACGGGACAAGCGTACCCGCGCACCTTCATCGTTCTGCGGAACGGTTAACTCGACATCCGCGATCCGGTCAAATAGCTCGGTATGCAGCCGACCTTTATTGCCGCGCAGCGATGCACCACCTTCGGAACCCATGAGGTAAACATAAGGACCATTGTCTACAAAATCCGTATTCGCCGCCCAGCTGACATCGAGTGTCAACGTGCTGCCATTTTCCAGCTTAATCAGCGCCGTCGCCAAATCCTCTACATCGTACGTACCGTTCCAATCCGGCTTGCCCCAGGTTCCGATCCCGCGCTTCTTCGGTCCGAACTCAGCATAGGTCGTTCCGAACACGGACACAGGCTTCGGATTGCCCATCAAATGGAGCGACAGGTCGAGCATATGCACGCCGATATCGATCAGCGGACCGCCGCCTGATTTGGACATCTGAGTAAACCAAGTGCCCCAGCCCGGAATGCCCTTGCGGCGAAGCCAGCCGGTTTTGACATTGTAAATGGTTCCCAAAGCGCCCTTGTCGATTTGTTCCTTCACCTGCAAATTGAGCGGCTCCCAGCGCATCTGGTGCGACATCATGAGCGTTTTGCCGGATTTTTGGTGCGCCTTTACGATCTCCTTCGCGGATGCCGCATTGACCGCCATCGGCTTCTCCAACAGCACGTGCTTGCCGGCATTCAGAGCTTCTATCGCGACCGGAGCATGCGCCTCGTTCGGTACCCCGATAATCACGGCGTCGATGCTTGGATCTTGAATCAGCTCATGATACGATTCGTACACCTTTGGGATATCGTAGGTCTTTGCCCGCTCTTGCGCGAGAGGCTGGTATACGTCCGTCACTGCGGCAATGGCAGCTTGATCAGACAATTTTCTAAACTCCTGGATATGTACGTTCCCGATATTGCCGGCACCGATCACGCCGATTTGAATCTTGTCATTTGCTCCCATGTTCTCTACCTCCATTAGCTTTGCCATGATTTTCCCAACTCAAACTGCTCCTACTATACCATAAAAGCTCGTCCTCATGGTATATGCAAAAAAACAACAGCCGGTAGGGAGCACCAGACTGCCGTTCGTTTACAAAATGCCCATATCCTTAGCTTTTTGCGCCGCTTCTTTGCTGCTTTTACCGCCGAGCTTTTTGAGAATGTTGCCCACGTGCACCTTGATCGTCCGGATCGAAACAACGAATTTGTCTGCGATCTGCGTCTGGGTATGCCCCTTCTCGATCAAGTCCAGCACCTGCAGCTCGGTTGGGGTCAAAAGCGCCTTGAGCTCCTTCATTCGCACTTCCTGCTCCAGCTGCTTCAGGCGGCGAAATTCTTCGCGCATCTTCTCCGCCACACTCGGATGAATGCTGCTGCGCTTCTGGAACGCACCTCGAATCGCTTGAGGGATTTCGCTGAAATCCGACTTCACCATGTAATCTACTGCACCGGCTTTGAATGCTTCGAAAATGAATTCCTTCTCCTCCATCGACGAAAGCATGATCACCCGGGCACCGCTGCATTTGACGATCTCGGCGGCAGCCCACAGCCCTTCGGGGTTATCAGACATCATGATATCCATGAGGACGACATCCGCCTCGTGCTGCTCCAAGAACGTGACCCCCTCCGGACCGCTCGACGCGTGCCCAATCACCTCAAAGTCCGGCTCCTTTTTTAAATAGCTGACCAAGCCTCTGAGCCAATCCGGATCGTCCTCACAAAGAAATACACGTATTTTTGCCGCTTCAATCGTCATCTTAGGTCCATGTCTCTCCTTTCCTCGCGTCCGCCCGAGTCAGCTTGGGAAACTGCATGAATACACTCGTGCCTTGCCCGGGCTTACTGTCCATGCTCATCGCGCCTTTATGCTTTTGTACAATAGTATAGCAGTAGGATAGGCCTAAGCCGAAGTTTAATTTTTTTCCGCCCTTGGTGGTGTAAAAGGGGTCGAATACCCGCTTCAGCTGCTGAGCGTTCATCCCGGATCCGGAATCCTTGATCTCGACTACCACTTTGCGCTTCGTTTCCGTCAACCGCACCGTCAAGCTGCCCCCCTGAGGCATTGCTTCCACGGCATTGCTGATTACGTTGGTCCAAACCTCGGTCAGCTGCGCTCTGTCGCCAAGCATTTCCCCATCGAAAGCATAGAATTCCTGCACCTGAATGTTCCGCAGATCAAGAGACAGCATCCGTAAGCATTGGCTTAACACTTCGGCGGGTCGAATGACTTCGAGCTTCAGTTCCACTTCCTGGGTTTGGCCATGGATTCGATAGATCATGTCATAAATGTGCTGCGAGGCCGCCATGATCACTTCGATATCTTGCACCACCTGCTCCGGTGACGATTGCCCGGCTAATGCATCCGCTTTGATTTTGTCGCTGAACAGTCGGATTTTGCCCACATCGTTTTTGATGGCGTGGTTCAAAATGGACGTTCCCGACGTAATCGCTCTCAACGTGTAATCGAGCTTCTGGTTTTGGATGGAAATTTGCAGGCCCATGAACCCGTAACGAAAGCTGGACCCCACGATAATCGCAAGTGTGATCGCAATCGCCCCCGCGTTGTAGCGCCACAGCTCATATAAATGAAAGTATGCCGGAAGAAGATATAAGGTGAACATGGAGAAAAACAACGTCGGCGCAGCTGCAGCGGTCGTGAGCAACCGGCTTCTTCGTAAAAAGGAGTTCCGCTCCATTCGCACCGACAGGATGAGAAGCACGATCCCGGCTAAAATATAAGGCGTCGTCCAAAAGGATACAAAAATGTACGGAATCGGATCCCCCGGGCGTGGTTCGAACAGGAAGGATACCGCGATCGGAAGGAGCAGAAGCCACGGAATGAACCGCTTCCATGACGGCTTCCACAAAGCGTAGTTCGGATAATAATGAATCGCGAACATGATGAACGTGTAAGGAAGTCCGTAATAACAAAGGAGGGAGCTGGCCAGCTCCGCCGTGTACAGAGCGCTCGCCATTCGATCTGACAGCACCAGGTGACTCTGCGCCAGCGGAACGATATCGTCCGCAATGACGGCCGATAAGCCGCCGGAGCCGCCCGTAAATGCAATGCAGCTGATCCAGCGGGTCGTCGTCCGTTTCGGGTCGGTCAGCAGCAAGAGCAGTCCGATCACCCAAAGCCCGATAAGCACAAACAGCATTTGAAAATCACACTCCGACTACGCTGCAGCGATTAGTTATATTCTTTCTTGAGCTGCTCCAGCTCCTCCAGGCATCGCTCTGCAAACCGGATCGTCCGCTGAAGCTGCTCCATATCGCGATGCAGCGCCGCATGCAGTGACGCTTTGTATTCCGGCACCTCACCGCTGTATGGCCGAATCGTATCGAGCGGCATCAGCGCAATTTCTTGATGAGCCAGTGCACGACGCTGATGAAAGAACGGCACATCCGGGTTCGAAGGATTATGTAAATCGCCTTGCGTCGGATGCTTGATGACCGACAATATTTTGACTGCGGCTTTCATCGGGGAGGTCTGCTCGACAATCTCACCGATATATTCCCCTGTTTTGTATGCGGCTCTTACTAAGTCTCCTGCTTGAAGCATCGTGATCATCTCCTATGGATTACAATTATTGTCATTGATCGTCGCTTAACTCATAAAACGATATAACTCATCGACTGCAGAAAGCCTGTACCGCTTGGCTTGCACCTGTCCCTGTTCCCAGCGAAGCAAGCAGGGTACGCTTTCAATTTGCCACTCATAGGGCAAGGTGCGGCAAGCATTGACGTTGCATTTGCCGAGCGGCAGCATCGGGTTCAGCTCCAGCACGACCTCCAGCATCCGTTCCCCGACTTTACAAGTGCCGCAAAGCGGAGTGTAAAAAAACACAAAGCGTATCGGGACTTCAAGCTCGCTGTTCCCTTGACCGGTCCTAGACTCGGCCGTCCAATTTTTGAGCTGCTCTTCGCTCCATTCCTGCAGCTGCACAGACTAGTACCTCCCTTTCATTCGGAGAGTATTGCTTCCGAACTCACAAATCAGTATTATGGAATTATTAAGATCAGGGTAGGTGTAGAAAATGTCAGATTCCCCTAATACAAACGAAACGTCCGTAACTGCGGAAGAACCCCGCAAGATGAGTTTGGCGGATGCCATTAAGAACAAGCTTGCACAGAAGAAACAAGCACAGGCCGAAGGCAAGGGCGGAGGCCAAATGCGTGCCGGCAATGACGCGGTCATGCGCAGCCAGAACAACAAAAAGCCGAATAACCAGCGCCGTCGTACCGGAGGAAGCTAAGCTTTACCTGGGCGTATGGAAAAGAAGGATGAGCGCCGTCGTCGTAAGAGGACAGCGTCTCATCCTTTTTTAGCGTTACACGTAGAGCGCTTCGCGCTGCTTCTTCACGTCGTCATTCGCCAAATACTCGTCGTAGGTCATCATTTTGTCGATCATACCGTTTGGTGTGATCTCGATGATTCGGTTCGCGATCGTTTGGACGAACTGATGGTCATGGGATACGAACAGCATCGTTCCGTCAAAATCGATCAAGCCATTATTCAGCGCGGTGATGGATTCGAGATCCAAATGGTTCGTCGGCTCATCCAAGATGAGTACGTTGCCGCCCGTCATCATCATTCTGGACAGCATGCAGCGCACCTTCTCGCCCCCGGACAGCACACTTGCTTTTTTCAGCGCTTCTTCACCGGAGAACAACATGCGGCCTAAGAACCCGCGCAGATACGATTCATCCTGATCCTTCGAATATTGGCGCAGCCAATCCACGAGGTTGATATCCGTGTTGAAGTACTCGGAGTTGTCCTTAGGGAAATACGCTTGCGTAGTCGTAACCCCCCAGCTATACTCACCAGCATCCGCCTCCAACTCGCCCATGAGCACTTGGAACAGGGTCGTTTTGGCAATCCCGTTCGGGCCGACCAGCGCGATTTTGTCGCCTTTGTTGACGGTAAAGCTGACATTGTTCAGCATGAGCTGGCCGTCCACTGTCTTGGAGATCCGATCCACCTGCAGCAGCTGCTTGCCTGCTTCGCGCTCTGGAGTAAACTTGATAAACGGATATTTACGCGTCGATGGCTTGATATCCTCGAGGGTGAGCTTCTCCAGCGTCTTTTTACGGGAGGTCGCTTGCTTGGACTTGGACGCATTGGCGCTGAATCGGCGAATAAACTCTTCCAGCTCTTTACGCTTCTCTTCGACTTTTTTATTCGATTCGCGCACCAGCTTGAGCGCCAGCTGACTGGACTCGTACCAGAAATCATAGTTACCGACATACAGCTGGATTTTGCCGAAGTCGATATCCGCGATGTGTGTACATACCTGGTTCAGGAAGTGACGGTCATGGGATACAACAATGACTGTGCCTTCATAACGGGCCAGGAAGTTCTCCAGCCAGTTGATCGACTCAATGTTCAAATGGTTCGTAGGCTCGTCGAGCAGCAGAATATTCGGATTACCGAACAACGCTTGCGCCAACAGGACGCGGACCTTCTGGTTGCCGTCCAGCTCTTTCATCTGCACATCGTGGAGATCCTTCGGAATGCCCAGACCGATCAACAGCTCAGCCGCATCCGACTCCGCCTGCCAGCCTTCAAGATCCTGGAACTCGCCTTCCAGCTCCGCCGCGCGCATGCCGTCTTCCTCGGAGAAATCCGGTTTGGCGTACAGCGCATTTTTCTCTTCCATAATTTCAAACAAACGAGCATGCCCCATGATAACTGTTGGAAGCACCTGAAACTCGTCATATTCAAAATGGTTCTGTTTTAATACTGCCATCCGTTCACCCGGAGTAATGCTGACTTCGCCTTTGTTTGGCTCCATTTCGCCGGACAAAATTTTCAGGAACGTCGATTTGCCTGCACCGTTCGCTCCGATCAAGCCATAGCAGTTGCCTGGAGTAAACTTAATGTTAACATCCTCGAACAAAGCACGTTTCCCGTATCTTAATGTGACACCCGTAACCGTAATCATGAAAAAATTACCCACTTTCCTAGTTGTAGACTAAAGCCTTATAATCAATACCGCTTCCAAACATATAGTATAGCATAAGTACCGCTTGGTTCCCAACACCTGTCAGCTTTGTTGCGAAAATTTTACATACGTGATCGCCTGTCGGCCCATTTGGTTCCACGCGGCGATGAAATCCGCCTTTTCCGTTCGTTCTTCTTCTCCCAGCGGATCGTTAATATAAATATAATGATCGTCATACCCTGTGACCAGCACCGAATGCTCCCGATACGTGATATCCATCGTCCCCTCAGGCGTATCCCAAGTTTCGAACGCATCGTCATCCAACTCTACATAGTCCATGTTCACAATCCCCCATACGGGAACGCCTTGATCTAGAAAATGGTACAGGTCATCGAACTCGGCGCCCGTGGCATCGATAATTTGCCCTTGCAGATAGGTTTCCGCAAGCTCCTTGACCGGCTGATGGTAGACGCCGTAGCCCGGCTCCTCGAACGTGGCCATATCGCCAACAAAGCCGTCATTCGGATTGCCAAAATGAATCATGTGATCCTTGATCGTAAATGGTGTCGAATCTTTGTGAATGGCCGCCGCCAGCGTCATTTTGTCTACATTGATGCCGGCATGCTGGAGCAGCATGGCCAGACTCGTCACTTCACAGCCTCGTTCCAGCTCCGGCATCTGATAGATCAGCGGTGCATCGATCAGCGCTTCTCCGGCAGGCTCGACGTTGGACCAGATCGGCCTTTTCTTAAATTGGACAGACGATCCGGCAAAATGCTTGGCTTCTCCCACAGCAGCTTCATACTCAGGGAACGCGCCTATGAAAATAGCGTCCTGCCACGCCGTGTAGGGTGTCAGCTCGAAGTTAATCGGATTGTCATCATCGGTTTGATCATTGGAGAGGGGGATGATGGCAGGCTTAATCGTTGATTGTACTGCCACTGCCGTGTTCGTTGGTAAATATGCCTCATCTACTGTACTGGATGCACAGCCTCCAAGCATAAACATCGCTCCCATCAGCAGGGCGCAGCACTTCGCGTTTTTCATTTGATCCCCCTCCTTGCTGCAACAGTCTCAGCCCTATTACTTGTTATTCGCGATTTGTTCGACCAGCTCGGAAAGCTCCGTCCAGCGGTCCATGGCTTGCTCGAGCTTGGCGTTCAGCTCCTGCTCCTCATGGAATAGCGTCTGCACCTTACCGTAGTCGCTCCCAGCCTTTTCGATCTCCGACTTGATCTGGGAGAGTCGCTCTTCCAGTCCTGCGATCCGGCCTTCGATCTCATCCCAATCCTTCTGATCTTTAAAAGAAAGCTTGCGTGGACGATTCGCATCCCGCTTCGGATCATTCACTCCCGGCTCCGCCGCCTTCTGTTCTCTTCGCGCTTGCTCTTCCACCTGCCGCTCCGTCTTCAGCACGTCCATGTATTCCGTGTAATTCCCAAAGAACCGTCGAACCCTTCCGTCGCCTTCAAACACGAATAAATGATCTGCCGTCCGGTCCAAGAAATACCGGTCATGGGATACAGTAATAACGACCCCTGGAAAATCCTCCAAATATTCCTCCAGCACCGTCAGCGTTTGAATGTCCAAATCATTTGTAGGCTCGTCCAGCAGGAGCACATTCGGTTCGCCCATCAGAGTACGCAGCAGGTATAATCTCCGCTTCTCACCGCCGGAAAGCCTGCCAATCGGAGTCCATTGCTGCGATGGCGAAAAGAGGAAACGCTCCATCATTTGCGCTGCCGTGATTGCCTCGCCTGATGTCGTGTGGATCACTTCCGCAGCTTCCTTGATGTAATCGATCGCCCTCATCTTCTCGTCCATCTCGACGGCTTCCTGTGTATAGTATGCGAGCTTCACGGTCGGACCGACGTCGATTGTTCCGTGATCCGGCATCATTCTCCCTGCCAGCATATTGAGCAATGTGGATTTGCCGGTTCCGTTTGGGCCAATGATGCCCACCCGATCTTCAGGGAGAACGATATAACTGAAGTTATCGAGCACCTTGCGGCTGCCGAATGACTTGGAGACGTCCTCCAGCTCCATGATTTTTTTCCCGAGCCGGCTGGCACCGAGTGCCATTTCCAATTGGGCAGACGGACCGTCCACCTTCTTGTCGCGCAATGCAACGACTCGTTCCACGCGAGCCTTTTGCTTCGTGGTTCTAGCTTTAGCGCCTCGTCGCAGCCAGGCCAGCTCACGGCGCAGCAGGTTTTGCCGCTTATCTTCCTCCGCTGCTTCCCGTTCCAGTCGGTCTGCTTTCTTTTCCAGGAAGGCGGCATAATTTCCTTCGTAGCTGTACAGCTTGCCTCGATCCAGCTCGAAAATTCGGTTCGTCACCCGATCCAGAAAGTAGCGGTCATGCGTGACGAGCAGCAAGGCCCCTTTCCATTTGCTCAAAAACTCCTCCAGCCACTCGACCGTCTCATGATCGATATGGTTAGTCGGCTCATCGAGTATGAGCAAGTCCGCCGGCTGGATCAGCACCCGAGCCATCGCTACCCGCTTGCGCTGCCCTCCGGACAACGTACCGACCTTTTGCCCAAAATCGCGAATTCCCAGCTGGGTCAAAACCGTTTTGGCGATGGTCGATGCTTCCCATGCTCCAGTCGCATCCATGCGCTGCTGAGCGGTGAAGAGCTTCGCTTGACGTTTCTCGTCCTCCGGCGCGAGCTGCAGCTCGGCCAGTGCCCATTCATACTCTCTGAGCGCTTGCATCAGCGGAGTTTCGCCGTGAAACACCTGCTCCAGCACCGTTGAATCCGACTCGAACACCGGATTTTGCGGCAAATATTCCACCCGAAAGTGATTGGCATGGATCAACTTGCCCTTTTCCAGCGGCTCCAGACCCGCCATGACCTTGAGCAGCGTCGACTTCCCTGTCCCGTTGACTCCAACGAGCCCGATTCGTTCTTTCTCATTAATTTGAAAATGGACGTCGTCGAACAGCACCTTCTCGCCGTAGCTTTTATATAACTCTTCCACTGTTAAAATGTTCATTTACTGGTGTTCCTCTCTTCTTGCTGGTTGCTAACTAATTTCCGCTGCCGTATTCTTTCGCCGGTTCCGTGACGTAGGCCGCCAGCAGCGCCGTTGTATGTAGGATACCATCCACATGTGTACGTTCCATGGCATGTGAAGCATGCACGCCAGGACCGATCAATGCTGCGCGAATATTGCTCCCGCCGCGCAGCGCAGCCGATGCATCCGAGCCGTATTGCGGGTAGATGTCCACCGCGTACGACAAGCCGTCCCGCTTAGCGAGCTCAATCAGCTTCGAAGTCATTGCATAGTCATACGGACCGGAGGAATCCTTGGCACAAATGGACACGTCCCATTCTGTGCAGCTGAGATCATCGCCCATGGCGCCCATATCCACAGCGATCATTTCGGTGATGTCCTGAGGAATCCACGCGGCTCCATGACCTACCTCTTCGTAGGTGCTGATCAATATTTTGATCGTGTACTCCGGCTGAAGGTTCTCCCGCTTCAGGAGCTCAAGCAGCCCAAAGAGCGCTGCAACGCCGGCCTTATCGTCCAAGTGTCGTGACTTGATATAGCCGTTCGCTTTAAACTCCGTTCTAGGCTGGAAGGAAATTGGATCTCCCACCGCAATGCCAAGCGCAGTCGCATCAGCTGCATTTTTCACCCGCTCATCCAGTCGCACTTCCATGACGGATTCCTCGC
Organism: Paenibacillus cremeus; assembly: GCF_007786445.1. Taxonomy (GTDB): domain Bacteria; phylum Bacillota; class Bacilli; order Paenibacillales; family NBRC-103111; genus Paenibacillus_G; species Paenibacillus_G cremeus. The sequence continues at coordinate 126,014 of NZ_VNJI01000010.1, forward strand.
GCTTAAGCTCACGAGCGTCTGGATAGACATGCACCGAAGGCTTGCTTGTCATGATCGTTCCGTCATAAACGCGGCCGTCTCTTGTATGTACTTGGCAGTATTCATTTTCGACGGAGCCCAGCATGAACCCGCCGACTAGCGTGAAACGAAGCGTGCCATTCGACTTAATCGAGCGTACCATAGCCCCAAGCGTATCTACATGTCCGGACAAGCCGATCACGCGACCTTGTTGCTTTCCCGGAACCGTTATGATCCCGCAGCCTTTGGGGGTAAACGCGAGAGGAAAGCCCAGTTTTTCAGCTTCCGACGCCAGCTTGTTCATGATCGTATGGCAGTAGCCGCTTGGACTTGGCGTGGACAGCAACCATTGTAACACTTCGTTCACATAGTCCATGTTAATTTGATTTTTCATGGGAAAACCCCTTTTCAATCATTTGCTTCTGGAATTATTTTCGTGTAAGCTACGTTTGGATCTGAAAATCAAGGAGGAAACTTCACTATGTCTGAAACTTTGCCACCAAAAACCTGTAGTATTGAGCGACTCGTAACCGTTGAAGAAGATATCGAAAAGGTGCTTAGCGGTGAAAAAACCGCCACTCGCCGTAACGGACGTTACGCAGATATCGGCGAAATCATGGAGCTCAAAGGACGCCAATTCGAAGTGACCAAGGTTTACCAGCAGTCGCTTGGCGAGCTAACGGACGAAGCAGTTCAAACCGAAGGCTACCCGAATGTGGAAGCCTATAAAAACTACATTCTGTCGATGCACGCCGGCATGCCGTGGCTTCCGCATATGAAGGTATGGGTACACGAATTCCGCGCCATCTAATCATGCAAAAAACAGTGTAGCGGTATCTATGCTCACGACGGCCGAATCGTTCACAGCTGAGTCGTGAGCAGCTACTGCTGCACTGTTTTGTTCCTCATCCCTTGCAATGCTACTGTTTCTTTTGGAGGCTCGCTACAATGTATCATTGGCTTGTATTTATCCACTCGGTTAGTGCGATGGTATCCATCGGACCGTTCTTCGTCTTGATCCCCATGCTTCGCAAATTGCATTCTGCTGATGGTGCGCTGCAATCCTCGATGTTGGACTCATTTCATTTTGTCGTCCGTTTATCCAAGCATGCCGGGCATGTTCTCGTCGCATCGGGCTTCTTGCTTATGTGGCTCGGAGGCTGGCCATGGACCACACCATGGATTGCGGGCACGTTTGCCGTCTTGTTCGGATCGATCTTTTTTTTGGCTCGGGCGTTTTCCCCGACTATTCGCAAGCTCCGCCAATCCGCTGACCAAGACCGAGCAGCCCTTCTAAAAAAGCTGAGCCGCTCGCTGTATGTCTATTTATTCGTCCTCTTTCTCATGCTCTGGCTTATGATTATGAAGCCCCAGCTGTGGCCGGCCTAGCTTTCGAAGTCTACACAAAGACTAGTGCCGTCCAGCACTTGCTTCATATGCGCCTTTACTTCGACATGCACCGGATGCTCGTCGTAGACTTGAAGATCTTCTAGTGAATCAAACTTTGTAATCAGAGCGATATCGTAAGAGCGAGCCTGATGAAGGACGTCCATGCCCACTTCGATATGACGGAGCACCGGAATTTTTCCATCCATATTTTTCAGTACATCGTAAGTGACTTTAATCGCTTCCGGACTGCGGTCCTTTAATTTAAAAAATACAACATGCGTGATCATAATTTTCTCCGCTCCTTATGCAGCGACCTATGTACAGATCGGCCCAAATTTCAAATATAACCATAACATTATACCATTACCACCGGAGTAAAAAAAGCCATCCCCCAATGCGGGTTCAATGGCCTTTTGGAGATTTAATTTATTGACGATTTTTTTTAGCTTCTCGATGTCCGTTTTCAATTTGAGCTGCTCTTTATGAAGGATATCAATGGTATATTCAAAGTTACTACATTCTGTGGACATATGCCGCTCGAACGTCTTTTGGTTCGCTTCCGTTTGCTTCAAATTTTGCGACATTTCCATCACCGCTTGACGTATCATTGGAATTTCAGATACCGTTTGGCGGATCATTGGAATTTCGGATACGGTTTGGCGGATCGCTGTGATTTCGGCAACAGCTCGACGTATCTGCGGAATTTCGGAGACGGCTTGGCGGATATTTGGAATATCCGCGACGGCTTCGCGTATTTTGGGTAGATCAGTAACAGACTGGCGTATCTCCGTGACTTCTTCACGCAACTTGGGAATTTCCGATATTGCTTCTCGGATTTTTGGGATATCAGCTACGGCTTCGCGAATCTTGGGTAAATCTGATATAGCCTCTCGGAACTTTGGAATATCCGCTACGGTTTGGCTTATCTCATCAACCTCTTCAAGCAACTTGGGAATTACAGAAATTGTCTCTCGGATTTTCGGGATATCCGTGACGGCTTCACGGATTTTTGGTAAATCTGCTGCGGCTTGGTGTAATATCCCTACATCTTCCCGGATCCTCGGGATCTCTGATAACTGCTCCTCAACGCGATCAAGACGCAGATTGGTTTTGTCTTGGCCGACTTCAAATGCTTGGAGTCTTCCGGTAATTCGATCTTGGCCCACCTCAATCTTATCAATCCTTGAAACCAACTCTCCCTGTCCGGCTGTCAGCAATTGAAGCTGTTTCAGTATTTCAATTAATGTTTCATTCATCAATTTCCCCCCAGTAGAAAATGAGTGAAATCTAGTATTTATCAGCTGCGCCTCAATAAACGTCGAATCCAAAGCCAGCATAGCTTCGTCCTAATTCCTAACAGCGCTCTCAGCGTCTTATTTCTGCCAATCGGCTTAATCAGAAGCAAGCTAATATTATCGTCAGCATGCTTGTCCAATGCTCGTGTGATCAATTGATCACATACGTCCTGTGGCTCCAAACTGCTAGATGCTCTTCGCAGCATGATAGCTATCGCCTCGTTGGAAAACCGATCATGAAAGCCGTCACTAGTTAGTAGAAATAGTGTACCTGGGTGGTACGTTCCGGATCGAACATAGACCTTTGGCTCTTTTCCGAGGCCCAGGCCTTGGGTAAGAATATGACGCTTGGGATGCGTTCTTGCTTTGTGCTTCGCGAGGAAGCCCTTGCGGACCTGCTCCGCTACCCATGAATGATCACGGGTTAACTGCGCAAGCCGTCCCGATGAATAAAATTTATAAATTCGGCAATCACCAATATGAAAAATATTGTAAACCGACTGAAATAGCACCAATAGGGTTAGCGTAGTGCCTAATGTCTGTCCATGAGCTCGACGCTTGTCCACCAAATGTCGGTGTAAGTTATGAAGCAGCGCTGTACCTTCGATTTCCAGTCTGCTCATCCACTTCGAATCATCCAGAACCGTGGGCAGCTTTTGCTCCATCCACGTTTTTAGCTTCTCTACAGCCAGCTCGCTTGCCAGTCCACCGTCGCCGGTTCCTCCCATTCCGTCTGCCATCACGGCAGCAGCATAGGGTACTCCGCTAGGAGAGGTTCCCATACGCAGCAATGAGCGATCTTCATTTAATGTACGAAACCAGCCGGTGTGCGTGCCAGCCCCATACTTCCAATGTATGGAAAACGTTAGATTCAACGGTGACTACCTCATTTTATAGACAAAATCTGTCGTTATAAGTTTAATAATATCACCTTCCTTCAGCGGATGCACCCGGTATGGCACCAAAAGTTCCCCATTCAAAAATGTTCCATTGCGTGATCCTAAATCTTTTATCGAGATACTGTCGCCTTCTTTGACAATCTCCGCGTGCAGCCGGGACACGCCTTCTTCCTCCCATACCCAATCTACACCCAGCTCCGTTCTCCCAATAACAAAAGGACTTTTATGAATGATGACCGTCTGTCTAACACCCTCCCGCGAATATTCAAAATATGGGTTCGTTGGACTCCCTGCTTGAGCTAAACGGCCCAATAAAACTGTTGCATTCGAAGAGAGAAGTGGTGTGGTCTGCATAGAGGTTTTGGAATTAGACCGAACTTCCCTAGACGAGTTGGATTGCCCTAATCCAATTTCTCGCAAAAAATCATCTGCATCAGCTTCATTAATTTTCATATTCTCATAGGGCTCCGCCACCACCATATGACTGTTATTCTCTTCGAAGACCTGCTCTCGTTGTTTTCTCAGAAGGAAGAAGACGGCACAGACTAGAAGCATGGTCACAGCGGAGCAAATATAAAGCATACGCGTCCCCGGGGTGTCCGCATACAGCTTCCAGACAAAACAGCAGGCAAGGATGGCTGTTGCACCCATTAAGATCGATTTTCGCTTAAGCTGATTAGGTTTAACTTCCGGCAGTGCTTTACCATCCCCTTCTGCAGATAAAGGGAATAAGGTTTCTCCAGGGCTGATGTGCTGCTCTACGAACTGCACCTCAGAATCTACTTTCGCATTTCTTTCCAACCGCGCTCCGCGAATCGGTACTTCATCTTGTTCCTTCCACACCTCAGCTGCTAAACGCATCTGTTTAAGCAACAGCTGCGTTAATTCAGGCAAATTAAAATGCTCCGCTGTTAAATAACTCATTAGCTCCTGATAGCCGCTGCCATGAAGCTCGGTAACCCGATGAATCCAACGTGAAGCCAGATGCTGCAGATCCTCAGAGATCGTCGCCTTCCCTTCTAACTGCTCAACAGGAACATATGTGAAATACAAATCGTCCAGACTGTCCCCGTAATAAATAAATTCATCTTTCAAGACATATCGCTCAGGCTGAAGCATATACACTCTGCTATCGTCTAGTCCAGATGCGATCTGGTATAGCATGGAATAAAATTGATACAGCGACAGCTTCTCCAGCCTTAGCCAATGCCTCAAGATTCGTTTGCCCGTGATCGTATAATAAAGCTGAATCTCCCCTTCTCGTGCCTCCAACTGAACCTGCAGCAGCTTAGGAACGGGGTTCGTAGACAGCATGGTCATCTGAAAAGAGGATAGCTCCTCTGGCTTAAGTCCTCTAGGAGAAGACAGCACCATGAAATGTCCATGATGACGAACATAGTCAACTTGCAGATCATACAGTGAATCAGCCATTGGTATACCCCTTTCGATCAGGCCATCATAAGCTTCCAACTGAAAAATGCATACACAGCCCCGGGGAGTACAGCCCACATAAACGGAAAATGGAGTGTTTCGGCAGCTGGCGTGACTTGCTTAAAAACAGTCCAATCGCGACAAACAAACAGTCGAATAAAAAGATAGCTCAGCCACTGTAACCGCCACATACCATCTTTTCGAAATAACAAAAGGATTATCCCGCCCATTCCCGCTGCAAGAAGCGAAAAGACCATAACATAGAGCGAGAAGCCTGCACCAGTTAAAGAGCCTAATGCCGTGAACAGCTTCACATCGCCGGCACCAACCGCACGTAATAAGTAGAGTACAAACATTGGGATGAACCCGCAAACAAGCCCCATAGTTGCGAATGCAAGCCCATCCCATCCGTCAAGCAACCAATGAAGCAGTAATCCGGTAAAAATTCCAATTACGTTTAAAACATTCGGGATTTGCTGCTTGGCCGTATCCGTAATAAAGGCGATCGCCAGCATGATCCCCGCAAGCCAAAATACAATCAACCCGCTCCACCTACCCAAGCCCGTTCCACCGCTTTTTTCTTGAGCAAGACCGTTTTGTGATAAAAGGGGACGGCAAAATGATACTCATACTGTGCCTCAATAGTGATATAGCTGTTCGTTTTATCATCCAAATCGGGAAAGCCGATCGAAGTCACCTTCAACCGCTTCCGATCCAAGCCTTGAACCCCTGTCAAAGAAGCTACGACGGGAGTTGCAGCCTCGGCTAGCTTTTGATTGAGCTGGTTTTTTGCCTCCTCGGTCGTCGATTGCCCCCAGGCCTCGAGCTGTTCCCTACGCTCCTGCTCAATTCGTACAAGCTGCAATAATGCATCCGGGATCCAACGCTCATATTCTTCGGAGAACGTCTCGGCGTCGATCACCTTCTCCCTTGCGGACTCCGCTTGAGACACTACGTTATTCAGCCAACCGCTCGCCCGGCTGTTAGCCCACTTCGCCTGCCCTTTCCGATACACTTGCTCCACCGGATACATATTCGCAGCAGCTACTTTAGCCGATTCGGAAACAGCGGACTGAAGCGCCATATCCGCTCGCGCCATTTGAACAAAACCAAAGAGCAGCATCAAGAAAGCAACGAAAAAAGGGAAGCACCAGCGCAGCTTCGAGCACCATGCTTCCCTGCTGATCTTTTACCCACCTCATCGACATCTAAATGTCCTCCTAGTATCTCAAATGCGCTGTTCTAGTCATTTTGCATATGTTATTGCCAGCCCCAACTCCGCCTTCACAGCCGGAAAACCCTCTTGCTTCGAGCGTTTTCATAACATTTGGTAGAAACCATAAGTGAAGCGAGGCACTTGCCGTACCCACGGTATATGTTGAGGCTTCGCTTAACTGGATCCCTGTGTTCAATTGCAGAAGCGCTTGCATTCGTGAAAGCAGCACTGATTCTTTGCTGTGGAGGAGCAAAAATAGACGAAGATAATCTTTGTAGCTTAACGTAAGCGAACTAGCAAAGCCTTTGGTGATCGGTACCTGCTCACCTTGAATAAGCTTCGTAACATCTTGCTGCGCCGCAATAGCACCCTCCACAACCGCTTTTAGCAGCACAAGCATCGGCGACCCGGCAGCAAGCACCTCATTGCTCGGCTTTGCTAAAGCCTCCGTGATCCCAACCGCCAGTCGAACGGCAAACAACTCCGCGTAAGCCATAGAATAATTACCAGCACAGGAATGTGACCCATAAAGCATATACTCCACTTCCTGGTTCTTAAGCTTGTGCTGTGCAGGAAGCGGTAGTTCCTTAGATTCCTTAGGAGCGCCTGCGCCGTCTTTTTCAAGCCCTAAAGTTCGATAGCTGAACTTATTAAGAGCGAATTCATCGACATAAAATTCATCCCGCACATCCACTATAAGATCGCTAAGCCCGGCAAAAAGCTTCATGGCGCTAAGACCTGCTTGGTCCGCTTCCAATAAATTAATATCAGGCAATGGCTGGATGCTATTTTGCCGCTGATTGCTGTTCAAGTAAGTCTGATAATAGCCGCTGCTCCCTGCGACCCCCGGATCTCCTTGAAGGAGGTTATAGTTCGATTCATAGGGATCAACATCGGATATAAGGCTGCAAGTGCCGAGTCCTTGTCGGATTTGGTCTAGATCGGCTTCGTTTTATTGCGCTGGTCCTTTTTGGCCGCAGAGTTGTCATTTCGCTTCTGCTCCCGCTCCGCTTGTAAGGGACTCTGTCTGGAATACAGATCAACAGCCTTTTGCAAAAAAAGATCCAACGCCGAATCGGTCGAGCTGTACTTTTGCTGCGTAAACATTAGACTGTCCTGGATTTGCGCATGAACGCCGGAAAATAGGGATACCGCGGTACTTACTCCCGCACCAAATTCCTCCAGCTCCTGCCGATTTACAAGTTTTAGATTTTGATATACCGCATCAGCGGCCAGCCCGCTTTTGGAGGCTTCTGTACTGAGCTCTGCATTTAATGAGTCGTTGACACGAATGGCTTGCTTCATCGCCTCTTGAAACGAGTCATTCAAAGTCGATACGGCGGCAAAATCCGTTTCAGATTTCAGCTTAAGGACCGTAAGCAGCTGTGCATAACGCAAAATGTCGTTAAGCAGCTGTTCATACTCGGTGACGAGCTGTGAAGCGGTTTGAAACTGATTAACCAATTGCAATCGGGATTGGTTTAATTGCATGATCGCATCAGCCGCGCTGATCCCTGCTTGGGCCAAGGAAGCCATCGACATATCAATGTTGCGGATTTGATCTTCCAATGCTTTTACTTGATTACGAGCTTGCTGTAACGTGTTGCGTATCTCTTCTGCCGTATGAATCCCGATACGACCGCTTAGTTCATTCAAGTCCCTGAGCTGTGTTTTGTAAAACGGATGCAAATTTTGCGCCTTTTGGTAGATGTCTTCGAACGCTTTCCATGCCTTCTCCAATTGCTCATCTCTTTCTTCCAGCATAGCATCGACTTTTTCCGCGCGCTCTGAGAAGCGAGAGGCTTGATTCATTTGAGCGGCAAGACCCGTCTTCTGAAAGGTGTCCCGAATCTGTAGTCCATACAAGATCGGCGCCCGATATTTCATCTCCTCTAAAATCTGCTGCTTTAGTACATTATGATTGGCCAAGGAATACATCGGAACTATCCTTGCACTGCCAGGTATCAGCTTCGTATCAATAAACCTGAAGGAACCTTCGTTTTCAATCACGTCCAAGTTGCCTGCAACCGTCCGTTCAAAAACGGCCGACTGCTCATCAGCAGCCGGCTCCATGGCATATAGCCCGTAAGCCTGCAGAGTACTTGAAAATGTTGATAAGACGGAGCGGACTCCAGCTTTGACCGCTTGCTCTGTTTCTCTGGATGCATTTTTCCAGCGAATGACATCAATTAACAAGCCGCATAGAAGAAACAGCGGAATTAAAATTAAAATGAAATATACTGAAACAGCCCCATGCTGCTCTGTCCACCAGCTTTTCCAGTGCGAAAGCAAGCCTCCCCCTCCATTCCTACTCTTGATCTATTCGTGTAAAACAACAACAATCCCATTGCGCTCCAGCTCCTGCTTCAGACCTTGGCTCAGCTTGACCTTATCCTGCTTGGATAGTTTAAAGAAGTGCCAGACGACACCGCGAACCTTGGTCCCTTGCTTCAAAAGCTCCGCATCCTTTGGCATTTGCTCTTCCCGCAGGTTGGTTTCGTTGAACGTGTAATAAGCCTGATGAGCTACCATCCCAGCATCCATGGCATCGATTTCTCTCTTCCGGTCGGGACTAACTTGTACCACTTGCGCCGTTCCGCCAACTAAAACTCGTAAATAATCCGCAGCTTGCGCGTGGCTGTTGATTCGTACAGGCTCCTCTAAGCTCTTGCGGGGCTCGACCAATACATCTGCGGCATCTTTGGGCTTGATTCGACCTTGTATTTCCGAAATAAACGTGCGCGTCAAATCCGTAAGCCAGATCATTTCGACAGGATCTGTCACATAGCTTCCTGCATTTGCTGCTGCATCAGATTTGTTCCACAAAATTCGGGCGTAAGATGGCGCGTTGAACGCTTGCTCCAGACTGGCCCCTACACGGCGCAGCAGCCCCCCATTTTCATACCGAAGCTCTCCGCGCCATTGCGTCGGGAAAGTAACCGCCGTTTTGACCAGCTTTCCTGCCGGATCGGCCGTTTTCTCCCCATGGACCTGGGAGCTTTGCAGCGGAAGCATGACCTTCACCACGCCTGTCGGCAAAATAAAACTTAGTACATTCGACACATTATCATTCGTCAAACGCCAATATAGCCCGTCGTTCGCTCCCTCTGTGACTTCGCCGGTCATGAGATCCTTCTTGCTGTTATCCCAAACGAATGCCGTTCGTTCCGACGCACTTGCAGCCGCATGTACAAGGGAAGACTGGTAGTACCCATATAAAACGAAAAAGATGAAGCTGATCGTTGCAATGAAAATGACAGGCATCGTCAAAGCAGCTTCAACGGCAAACTGACCACTCGAACTGCGAATGAATCGTCGCCATTGGACTGGAATGGAGGTTGTCATTGTGGTGAAAGGGTATCCGCGTCAGACCTGATACTGTTCGTCTCGCCATTAATTTGCGTATCCGCAGAGTTGAACAGCTGGCCCATCCACTTCACGATCCATTTGCGAAACGCGATGCCAATGATAAGTAAGACCGCGATAATCAGCAATATTTCCAAGGTTCCCAGGCCATCCTCCTCGTTCCAAAACCGACTCCACGCTTGCTGCAAACGTTCCATCATTCATCTCTCCTCTACTTGTTTAAATGTACTAATTCATCATCATGATGGCCGGAGCTGCAACCATAACCATGACTACAAAGAAAATCATAACCATCGGAAAAACCATCTTTGAAGAGGCCTCTTCGCCCAGAGTCCGGGCCAGCGCCTTGCGCTTATCCCATAACGTTATGGAAAGCTCCTTCAAAGATAACATTAGCTCGTCTCCGCCCCGCCTATAATTCAGCAGCAGTGTTGTAGTGAACAAAGACACCTCTTGCAGCCCGCATCGTTTACTGAACTCTTCCATGACACGGGGAAATGAACCGTTCATTTGCAGCATTTGAACGACAAGTGCCAGCTCAGCTAAAAGGGGGCTGCTATTCGTATGGCTTTTGGAACTAATCGAGCGGATTAAGGCTTGCTGAACGGTCTCCCCCGCGCCGACCAGCAGCATTAACTGATTAACCACTTCCGGCAGCTCCATGAGCATCTGCTGTTTTTTTCGTTTCAAGCGGACTGCCTCTTGCTGGAATTGAACAAAGGGAAGCGCAAGCATCAGCAGCACACCATAAAGCAGTATTTCATCATTGCCTGCTGCCCAGCTAAGAAGTGTACTAAGGCAAAACATCGCGTAACAGAGCAATATCAACCGGACGACGTACCCTTTCGTTTGGGTCACGGCCGCTTTGGCCCCGTGCAGTCCGATCATCGTCTGATGAACTTTTCCAATCGCAGCAGAAAAATGCTCGGTTATACGAACGCGATCCATAAACCATAAGGCCGCAGGCAGCCAAAATCCCCACCCGGCTACAAACAATCCTTTGTTAGCATGAAGCCACGGAGCGTACCGCGAACGAAATACGGCTGACGCTGCAGCAGCTACCGCGAGTTCAACCAAAAACAACAGGAGCATCCACAAGGAATGTTCACACCTTTATATTCATAATTTTTTGGGTCAGCAGATAGCAGCCAAACAGTACAACCAGCGCGACGCCCATGATCAGCAATCCCCCACCATGATATAGAGGCTCCATATATTCAGGTGTACTCCACGCAAGCAAAGCAATAATCACAATAGGCGCCGCACTCAGCACTCTAGCTTCAAACCGTTTCTGAGCCAGAAGCACCTGAATATCCTGCTCAATTTCCAGCTTATCCTGCAGTATCGTCGCAGTACGTCGAATCACCTGGACCAGACTTCCGCCTAATCGCTTGCAGGTAACAAACACCTCGGCAAATTGATCGATTTCCTCAATATGCGCTCTTCGGCTAAGGCCCATAAGGCAAGCTTCTACCGTTTCACCATTCTCAATTCGCCGCACCATAAGTCCTAACTCCGTCACAATCATGGCTCCGGAATCGGGATACAATACTTGAAGATCACTCAATGCCTCCTGCAGCGCCGATTCCACCGATCTCCCAGCTCCAAGTGCAGAAGAGAGCGCAGCAAGCATTTGCTTAAACTGCAGCTTCAGCTGTGTCTTTTGCTTCCGAATCTGTCCCTTCCGAAATTGCCGAGAATAAGAAAGACCCGCCAGCGCAAAAATCATACAAATAGCCGGCTGCTTAAAGAACACATAAGCAATCCCCCCCATGACAACCGCTCCCCAAAGCGAAGAAAATACGAATTCTCTCCAGCTGAGCAGGTACGTATCGTAGTCGGGCAGCTGCTTCCTTGACTCTTTTCCGCGAATAATCTCACTTGCCTGTCGTTTGCCCCACCAAACGAACGACTTACTGCTCTCCAAAGTCCTCATGTTCCGAAGCATTACACCATCCCTGCCATCTGCAGCTTCCAGATCCGTTCATGTAAGACCCCAACGGCTTCCAGCTGTCCGATTACTCTGCCTTCCTCCGTAACGCCGGTTTCTACGAATCGATAAAGCGGATTGATCTGGATGTCTCCATCTGAGATACCAGCAACCTCACAGATTTCCGTCACTCTCCGAGAACGGTCTCTAAGTCGGCTCAGGTGCACCATAATATCAATCGCCGAGGTCATCTGCTTACGCACTGACTCTAGTGGAAGCTTCGCTGCACCGCTCAGCACCATCGTTTCAAGCCGGCTCAGCATGTCCTTGACGGAGTTCGAATGCCCGGTCGATAACGAACCATCATGCCCAGTATTCATAGCCTGTAGCATATCCAGCGCCTCTGCTCCCCGTACCTCTCCAACGATGATCCGGTTAGGACGCATCCGCAAGGAAGAACGGATCAAATCGCGAATCGGAATCTCTCCCCTGCCTTCCGTATTCGCGTTCCTCGTTTCCAGGCTGACCATATTCGGAATACCTCGGATTTGCAGCTCTGCCGAATCTTCAATCGTGATTATGCGTTCATCAGGCGGTATGTACTGGGCCAGCGCGTTTAAAAAAGTCGTCTTCCCCGATCCCGTACCTCCGCTTATAAAAATATTGTACTTCGCCTGCACTAGATGAATTAAGAAATGCATCGCTTCTTCCGTCAGCGCTCCTCGAGCCAATAAATCCTTCAGCGTTAATGGCTGTTCGGGGAATTTGCGAATCGTCATCGCGGGACCACGCAGTGCTATGGGCGGCAATACGACATTGACCCTTGAGCCGTCCTTCAGCCTTGCATCGACAATGGGACTGGATTCATTGACCATCCGGTTCACTTTGGCCACAATAGCCTGGATCGTATCCTCCAGCTTCTCCCTGCTCTCGAACCGAACATCGGTATGCAGCACCTGTCCCTCTTTTTCGATAAAAATTTGGTCATGTGCATTGACCATAATTTCGGTGATCGAACGGTCATCCACCAGCGGCTGAAGTACATCCAATCCACGAAATGCATGGTACAGCTCTTGTACAAGCAGCTTTTTTTGCCCTGCTGTGATGTAGGAGGTACGAGAGTAGGCGAACACTTCCTGCTCAATCATTTCCAGCAGCGCTTCATCGGTCATTGAGCTGCCATAATCCATGGCTTCCTTAATCTTTTGCTTTAGCGCCAGCTTCGTTTCGTTAGACCACAAGCGAGACGACCTCGCTTTCCTTACTCCGAACCAGCTCTGCCGCTGCTTCGGCAAACATCGGACTGCTCAGCTGCTCCAGCCTCCCGATCGCCTTCCAATCTGGAACATAGGGCAGAGCACCGCTCAAACGGAAGCCAAGCCCCTCAAAATCGTTCAAAGGCGCACCCGTCCGCTTATTCTGAACAAAGCTTATCTTTTTCTTGAGATCCAGCCACGAATCGGGCTCATCCGTCTGTCTGAACTCAGATAAGGATGTAACTGTTTTTTGCAGATATACCACATCGTCAAGCAAAAGCCATAGGACTTGATCCGATTTCACTAGCAGCTGACGCATTACGTCGTTTAATATGGAATCGAGATCCAGCACAAGCACATCATACAGCTTGGCATCCACAAGACCTTGCAGGATGGATGCCGCGTCATCCTCTGTCAGCTCCTGCCATTCCCGGAGATGGGCAAGCGGTGGTATGTAGTCAAACTTCATGACCGGATGTTTCGATTTCCACCGCTCGATTTTGCTAGAAAGGAGCTTAGGATTCATCTTGGCGTAGTAAACCATACTGGAAAAAGCCTCAGCTCCTGCGGCATCCTGAACAGGATACCATGCGTAGGAAGGCAGCCTTTCGAAGCTTACGCAGCATACGCGCTCCCCGTGCAGGGTTAGCTGCTTGGCTATTTGCAGTGCCGTGACCGTCTTCCCCGCTCCTCCAACTGTCGAATAGACCGCAATCACTCGGGTGCTTCGGGAGCCTAGCAGTGGCTGCTGTACAGCGCAATAGTCGTTGTAATGTGCTGCTACCTCGGAGAGCAGACGGTCCAGCGGCTGGAATTTGCAGAGCACAGGATAGTCGACTTCAAGCACAGAGTGATGATGATCACTAATTAACACCGTGCAGCCAAGCTTCAACCGGGCTAAAGTCTCAGGTAGCGGCAACCAGGTTTCTTGAACCAGCAATATGAAAGGCTCTTGCGTTTCTTCGAGAAACTGCAGCCCCTGCGGCTTAGATGAAAAACAATGAATAGTAAAACGGTCAGCATATTCTGAGGTACGAATAAAAACAGACAGCATCTCACTGAAATACCGATCGGAATCGAGCAAAACCAGGGTCATTTTCCTCATGCACTTTCCTCCTTACATTTGAGCTGCGTTACTTCTATTCTGTTCCCGCATCTCCCCCTATGCTCCATAGCTTGTACGAAGTTCAATTGCTGGCTCGCCCCCTTTCAAAACAAAAAAAAGCACGCGCTGCCAAGGACCAAGTCCTCGAACAGCGGTGCTTCCGCTTGTGTTTGAGTTGAATTACCTGAATTATAGCACAAAATGTGGTAATTGCAAACGTATTTCCCATTCATTCTTGATTGAAGGCCGCAAAATCCCGCTTGTTCCGCTCAATCTGCTGGATATGACGGTCCACGTGTCCAAGAAACATCTGGACCAGGTCCTGCAGCGTTTGCTTGCCGGTTACATTATGAACACCTGACCGCTGCCACGCATCATCCGGCATATTTTCCAAAATGGAGGCCATGGAAACACGCAATGCGCGGAACAAGTACAAGAACGTCTGCATGTCCAGCGAGTGATAATCCAAACGGTTAGCCCATGCATCGGGATCGAATTTAAAATAAAACGGCTGGTTTTCCGAAATCACCCGTTTCATCCGGTCCAGCGCCACCAGCTCGGCATCGCAAAGATGGATGACCACCTCTTTAATGCTCCACTTCTTCTCACCCGGCTTAAACAAAAGCTGCTCCTCACTCACTCCGTCCAACGCAGCGACTAACAGGTTATAGCCATCGGCATATTTTTGGATCAACGCGTACGTATCCATGTCCCCAGCTCCTCGGCTCGTTTTTTGCGCCGCCAGCACCCAGACCTGCTTGGGCTTACCATAGCGGTTCATTGACTGTTCATCCATGCGTGTAATCTTCCAGCCTTGGCAAAACAGCTTCTCCAGCTGCCCACGATCAAAAAAACGTTTGCGTTTGCCTTCCCATTCGAAGTAATGCGGTTCCAGCTGCGCTCCCTGCCCGGCGCCATATTCCACATCATGCGTTGAATTCACCCGGCACAGCAGCACCCCACCCGGACGCAGCACGCGATGAATTTCGGCAGCTACCTTTTCCGTATCCGCCCATGCAAAATAATGGAGACTCAAATCCGATATGATGACCTGCGCGGAATCGTCTGAAAATGGCAAGGGCTCCAGCAAATTCAGCTGCTGCGTCTGTGCTGTAGGAACAAGCTGGCTCGCATGCTTGAGCGCTTCCTCCGATAAGTCACACGAAATCACCTGATACCCGCGCTCAGTCAAATAAAGCGTATCGTTACCGGCGCCGCAGCCCAAATCCAGAATGGGAATCCCATTGGAGCTGCTCAGCACCTCTTGGAAGGGCTCCAGCCAAAAATCATACCGAACCTGCTCCGTACGGATGCCCTCATAGTGCTCATTCCAGAACTTCGCTTCCGACATCGATCAAGACCTGCCTTCAAAAAAGTCTAATACCGCTTAAGCAAAAACAGCGTTAACTCCTCGCGGTTATGAAACAGCTGCTTCGCCTTCTGGACCTCTAGCTCAGGCGATAAATCTTGGATGACCTCTCGAAGCGTTTGAAACGCTTTTTTGTTCATCAGCTTGACGGTAATGATCGCCGTTCCACCAGCTTGCAGCGCGTACAACAGCCCTTTGACCAGCTTCGCCATTTGTCGATGGCTCCAGCTCATATCACAGACCAGCAAATCGAACGCATTCGAAGAAAATACGACGTCGCCTGCGTTTTTTTGCAAATAGGTCAGCTTCGGGTTTCGCAGTAGGCCTGCGTCCAGCTTGGCCGGATCTACCGCGGTAACCTGCACATCTCGCTCCAGGAGAAGTGAAGTCCAGCCACCAGGCGCTGCACCGATATCCAGCGCGGAGCGATATTGCGAGAAGTCCAGTCCGAACGCCGACTCGGCCTCCAGCAGTTTAAATTTGGCGCGGGAAATTTGCCCGTCTTCCTTGCGGAAGCGGACGGCTCCACCAGACCAATCGGACAAGTTCTCACTCGGCTTCGAGCGGCCAATATAAAGACGGTCTCTCGCAAGCAGCATCGAGATGATTTCATCCGCTTCTTTGACCACAGGCTCAGCTCCAAAATCTTTGGCGAGCATCTCATCCAGCTCCTGCTTAAGCTCGGAAGGACTGCATTCGCCGCCGATCTGATCCTCGGTCTTACGAATTTGCACCGCGACTCGAAGTCCACTCAGCGAGCCGCTGGTTCGCAAATACTCAAGTGCGAAATGCAGGGCACTCTCGCTTGTCCCGCCCCATTCCGCCTCTGCATCTACGGGGTGCATATGTCGCAAGAAAGCCGGTTCTTTTTCGAGCAGCATCTTTACAGCTTCAGCACGATTGACGGCCAGCTCAAATTTGAAGATCTCGTTCGGCACCAGCCACACACTGTGGACAGGTACGGTGAACAGCCTGCGAATTTCTTCCTGCGCCTGCTGAGCAAAGCCTCGATTTGATGTGCCGATAAATACGGATTTTTCCATTACAACACCTTAATCCACGGACGGTCGTTGAACCATTCCAGCTTTATTGGAACCTGATACGCCTTAAACAAATTATCTTCGGTGAGCACCTCTTGCTTGGCGCCGGAGGCAATAATACGCCCCTGATCAATCAAGAAGACATGGCTGAACATCGGCATAATTTCCTCAATATGGTGAGTGACATAAATGACGGTAATATGTTTCTGTCTAAGCACGTTAACCGTCTCCAACAGCTTCTCCCGTTCAAAAAGATCCAGGCCGGAGCACGGTTCGTCCATAATGAGGATGGAAGGCTCGGTCATGAGCGAACGGGCTAGCATGACTTTCTTGCGCTCTCCTTGCGACAAGGTTCCAAGCGGCTGATAAGCTAGATGCGCTAGCTTGACGGTGCCCAGCATCTCAATCGCCTTCTCTTTTACCTCATCCGGGATTTCTTGATAAAATCGCAGGAAGCCATACTCCCCGGTAGCGACAACCTCCCAGACCGAATCGGCAGGAGTTAGCTTCTCGTATAACGATTGGCTAACGTATCCAATGCGCTTGCGAACCTCGCGTACGTCGCATTCTCCATAAATATTGCCGAGCACCTGCACTTTTCCTCTAGTAGGAAATTGATACCCATTGAGCAGCTCCAATATGGTCGTTTTGCCGGAGCCGTTCTTTCCGAGAATCACCCAGTGCTCTCCTTGACGAATATCGAGGTTAATATCAGATAAAATATGGCGGTCTTCACGTACAAAATCAATTTGGCTTAAAGACATAATTTGAGACACGGATCATCACAACCTATTCTTGAGCGGATTGAGCAATTTCCATGAGGAGCTCGGGTGTCATCGGACCGTTGTGCAGCTGGACGTGATCCGGTTTATGTGAATACAGCATTTGGAACATCGCCTGTCTTCCGCTATCGCTTGACGTATGCAGATAGATACGCCTTGGATACCGACCGCTTGTTACGATTTGGGTGACAACGTGCATCCCATTCGGGTGCCCCCAGCCCAAATCATAATCCAGCGACAGTACATCCACTTCGAACTCCTGCAGCAGAAGAATGCACTCCTCGGCATAGCGCGCGAGCACCAAACCTTTGGGACAGGAGCGGTAATCGTCCAAATAGAGGTGGATCACTTCTGCATCAGCTCCTTCACGTAGCGAATTTCCGTCGCGTGTGTCGCTCCCTTCGGCACCGGCGTTTCCAGCACCACAGGAAGATCCGGTTGCTGTACTAGCACCTTGGAGCGCAGCAGCTGACTAAATCGGTCTTCGCCGATTTCACCTTGTCCTATCATGGCATGCCTGTCTTTACATGCGCCTCCGGGGTACATGGAATCGTTCAAATGAATCGCTCGCAGCGATGCGAAATAACCCAGCTTATGAGCCTTGTCCTCCAGCTCCACCCAGCCATCCTGCGACGAGGGCCATAAGCCGGAGGCGTAAGCATGGCACGTATCGAGGCAAAAGCCGACCAGCTCCGGATAAGCGCATAAGCTCCGAATTTGAACCAGCTCCTCGAGTGTCGTCCCCATCCTGCTGCCTTCACCCGCTTGATTTTCGATCAGCATTAACGCGCGTCCAGCGTACCCGGAAAGCACTTCATCTATACATTGTATAATATTTTTATAGCCTTGTAACGGGTCAGACCCTTTATATTTGCCAAAGTGGACAATGATGCCCACAGAACCGCAGGTGTCTGCAATCTCTAAGTCGTTGCGCAGCGAGGCGATCGTCACCCGGCGCAGCTCTCCTTCCTCCACCGCCAAATTCGTCGGATAGGGCGTATGAGCGATGCTAACCAGCCCATGCTCCTTACAAAAAGAGGCACACAGCTCGGCATCCTTACGATTGAACGTCTTCACCGATAAGCCCCTGGGATTCTTAGGAAAATACTGAAACGAAGCCCCCCCAAGCTTCATCGCTGTTTTGGCTGCTTCCAGGTAGCCTCCCCGTGTGCTGACATGACTGCCGACCTTCATGGCTTACGCTCCCTTAGTGCTGACAGTGAAGACAGCAGTACGATTTTTTGGAGGACACTTCTTGAAAAACGATCGGATGACCGCACCGTTCGCAGGGCTCTCCCTCCCGGTCGTATACACGGCAGCGGCTGTCAAAGCCTCCGGTCAAGGTGTCACCGACAAACAGTGGCATTTCCATATAGCCTCCAAATCGTGTCGCTTCGTTCAATACCGTTCTCATGGATTGGTAAAGCTGTGAAAGCTGCTGCTCTGAGAGAGCCGTGGTTCGATTCACGGGGCGCAAGCTGGCATGAAAGCAGATTTCATCGCTGTAGCAGTTACCAATGCCGGCTAGCACGCTCTGATCCACCAGTGTATTTTTGAGGGTGCTGTTCTTACGGCGCAACAGCTCAGCAAATCGGTCTTCGTTTAGCTGCGGGTCAAACGGCTCCGGACCCAGCTTCGCCATCACCGTTGGGAGCTCATCCGCCTCATGCAGGTGAAGATAGCCAAGACGCAGCCCGATAAAGAATAGGTGGTGGTCTCCAAACGAAAGTCGCACCTGGACCGTTCGATCCGGCTTCTCCTCCTTTCGTCCGTAAAACATCATCCCGCCCAGCATCAAATGCAGCACAAGCACACGCGTGGAGGAGAGATGAAACAGCAAATGCTTCGCTCTGCGTTCGATGAATCGAACCGCTTGACCGACGACCTCCCGTTCAAACTGCTCCGGGGTCAAATTAATCGATTTTTCCCTGCCGATCTCCACACCGGTAATCGTTCGACCGATAATTCTTCCGCTCAGCAGCTGGCGGTAATTTTCCATCTCTGGTAGCTCGGGCATTGTCATTCTCCTTCCAGCTAAGCTCGGATTCCTTACACTGGATTCCCAAATCCGGATGGATTTATACGCTGTGCTCGATCAGGAGTGACAATTGCTCCGCCTGGAGCTTCGTCCCCCGGCTGGATTGGGCTTCCACCCCTAACGGCTTGGGCGCTCTCGGCTTCCTTACTGACGCAGCGGGGGTACTACGATTAGCGGTTTTCCGCCGTAACCGTTCGATCCGCTTTTCCAACTCCAGCGCTTCCTTATCCACAGGATCAGATTTCCCAGAGCCTCGGGCTCTCTTCGTCGTTTTACCACTTGGTGCCGCTCTTCCTTTGCCGCTTCGCATGAGCGCTCCCCGCTGCCAAACCTTATCCAGTGCGAGCTCAGCATACTGCAAGGCCGTCTCCCACTGCTTCTCCTTATGCTCGTAGTACATCGACAGCTCGATATAGGGCTCGAGTGAAGCCGTGCTCCGCGTTCCCTTAAGTGCAATGTACCGCTTCCACAGCGCACAGGCCTGATCATATCGCTGCTGCTGCTTATAATACTGCGCCAGCGGCAGCCAGTGACTTGAGCCATCTTCCGCTTCGAGATCATGCACTTCTAACGAATCATCCTCTTCCAAAAGCAATGTCTCGGACAACGCATCCATCGTTTCATTCGCAGCAGGGCTTAGTCCCAGCCGATCGAGCCAGAGCCCCAGCCGAAACCACTCCTCAAGCCCGTACACCCGGGTTTGCCGCCAACTGATCCGTCCAGCAAGCACCCCGGCGAAATGAACCGCAAGCCCGGCCAGTGACAAAATGTCCAGCTCATTGTGCAAAAAGACGCCCTTCAGCACGGAAGGATCCTTCTCCGCCAAATATTGAAAGTAAAGCGCTGGGGCCATCGAACCCGGTACATCGTCCTCCCGATGCACCTCCAGCCGCTCTTCCTCCACCTTACCCAACCGGCATGAAGGAAGTGTGTGCCTCCACAGGCTTCGCGATGGATACAAAAAATCGATATGCCCCTCCGGCTCGACTTCCAGCGGCAATCGATTCATAATATATCGGCCCTTCACAATCGGCCAGTCAAACGACTTGCCGTTGTATGAGATCAGAATCGGTCGCTCTCTTAGCTTCATCTGCAGATGAGCCAGCATGGCGATCTCTTCGCCTGGATGCCGGATCAGCATTTGCTCCACGGTAAACACGCCGCCGTTATAGAAGCCAATCCCGACCATAAAAGGGACATTCCCCGCTCCAAGTCCAAGCCCCGTCGTTTCCGTATCGATAAAAAGCAGCTGTTCGTGCAAGGGAGTCCCCTCAATTGCAACGGAAAGCTCCGACGATTTGGCTAACAATAACCGGAGCGGCTCTCCCTCCCCTTCCAGCTCACTCAGCACGTACTTGCCATGGCGGAAGCCGGGCGTGTAAGTGCGCCGGCGCAGCACAAAGGAGCCCCATTCGTTGCTCTCCATCATTCCTTCTATGGCCTGCCACTCATTGCAATCCGCCCGTTCTTGTGCTGCCTTAGTCTCAGCTTCATCCAAGCGATCATACCTAGCAGCATCATCCGGCTCCTGAATGCTGCTGCCCACAGACGACGGCTTTTTATGCCTCAGCAATCGTTCTCGCAGCGAACTCATCGGGAGCCCCCCAATTGCCGAAGCAAACCGAGCGACAGCTGCTTGCCGGTCAGGCCGACTTCTTCAATCGGACCCACACAGGCTGGGCAACCGCTCAAGCAGCCGCAAGAGGCGATCAACCGCTCCGCTTCCGTGATCAGCTCCCCATGTACCTCGAACAACCGCTCACTAAGTCCTACACCGCCTGGATACCGGTCATAGAAGAAAATCGTCGGTTTTTTGTTATGTAAAGCCTTTACCTGCGGAACGACTCGTATATCTTGGGGGTCGCACATTAAGTAAAGCGGGGCGATATGAACCAGCACGTTGGACAAGCCTAGCAGCGCAAATTGCATGTCGTTCGTTGTCATCGTCTTGGCGACCTCGTCCTCGAAGGTGAACCAATAAGAGCTCGTATGCAGCTCCTCTTCCGGCAAATGAATCGGCCCGGAGCCGATATTCTCGTGGGTGCGCAGCTTGATTTTCTTGAAAATCGTCGGTTTCGCGTTGACCGTCACTTCCCCGAACTGCCGCTCCAAACCGCGATGCACCGCTTCTCGATGCACGTGCAGCACCTTGAGCTGCACTGCTAAGCTCGCGTCCGTAAAGTAATCCACATTCACTTCGCGAACGTATGCCTTCTTCTCTTCGTAATCCAACTTTTCCACTTGGAATTGAATCCCTTCGTGGATGTAAATCGCTTCCTCATGCACCAGCGTCGGTGCACTGAAGCGGTCTACCTCGCCAAGTACGCGGGCGCCGTTCGTCATATCAATGATGATGATATTTTCCTGTGCAGCCGAGCGCAAGCTGATATCATGGGCCGGGAACGATTGCTCCATCCAGTGCCAGCGATCCTTGACCCGGTGCAAAATTTGCTCCTCCGTCAAAAACTCAAGAATATCCTTCAGCGACTCGTCGCCAAATTTCTCGTTCACTTCAAACGGCAGCTCATAGGCCGCGCACTTGACATGGTCAACCAAGATGATGAGGTTATCAGGATGAATAAGCGCCTGCTCCGGCGGCCGCTCGATAAAATACCGCGGGTTCTGAATCATGTATTGATCCAGCGGATTGCTGCTCGCCACAAGGAAGGTGATTGAGCTTTCCTGTCGTCGTCCGGCGCGCCCCGATTGCTGCCAGGTGCTGGCGATCGAGCCCGGATAACCATTCAGCACGCACGCCTGAAGCTGGCCGATATCGATCCCAAGCTCCAGCGCGTTCGTACTCACGACACCGCGAATTTCACCGCTGCGCAGCCCTCGCTCAATCTCCCGCCGCAGCTTCGGCAAATAGCCGCCCCGGTAGCCGCGGATCGACTTGCTGCCCAGCTCGTGCGCTACCAGCTCTTGAAGATAGGTGAGCAAAATCTCCACCCGCACCCGACTTCGTGCAAAGACAATCGTCTGGACGCCCTGCCGAAGCAGCATTCCTGCAATCTTGCGCGTCTCCAGCACACTGCTCTTGCGAATACCGAGCTGTTCGTTCACGACCGGCGGGTTGTAGAACACAAAATGCTTCTCGCCTGCAGGTGCACCATTATTATCCACCAGCGACACCGTCTCGCCGATGAGCCGCTCCGCGTGCTCCTTCGGATTGTCAATGGTGGCGGAAGCGCAAATAAACTGCGGATTCGAGCCGTAAAACCGGCAAATCCGCTTCAACCGCCGAATCACGTTCGAAACGTGACTGCCGAATACTCCACGATACGAGTGAACTTCATCGATCACGATGAACTTAATATTTTCAAACAGCTTGACCCACTTCGTATGATGCGGCAGAATCGCGGAATGCAGCATATCCGGATTCGTCACGACGATATGCCCGGCGTTGCGAATCGCTTGCCTAACCGTTGGCGGCGTATCGCCGTCATAGGTGTGCGTCTTGATGTCTGCGCCCATCGCATCCGCCAGCTCCTGCAGCTCGGCCACCTGATCCTGTGCCAGCGCTTTGGTGGGAAACAAATAGAGCGCACGCGCGCTCTCATCGTTCAAGATGCCCTGGACTACGGGCAGGTTGTAGCATAAGGTCTTGCCGGATGCCGTCGGCGTAACCGTCACGACATGACGACCGCGGCTCACCTCACGGAAAGACTCCGCTTGATGCGAATACAGCCGGCTAACTCCGCGACCCTTCAGCGCTTCCTGCAGTTGATCGTTCAGCTCGGCAGGAAAATCGTCATACCGCCCCTCGCGAGGTGGAATCGTATGCCAATACGTCACCTGAGACATCAGCTCAGGCGTTTGCTTGACCAGTTCAATCATTTCATCTATAGAGGCAACTTTGCCGGTTAATCGGTTCATCAGCGTAACTCCTTTGTGCCAAAAAGCGTTACCCTCATTATACCGAATACATGTTCGGGCATCAATCACTTCTTCAAAAAAGAAGACCTGAAACGGAATCGCGTCCCGCTCCAGGTCCTATTTTAAAGCAAATCCGACGAATCGTCGTAATCGTACCGGACACCGTCCGGGATACTGCTAGCGTGGGCATAGGGCCTGCTCATCGCCATGTCGGCTTTGGCTTGCAATTTGGAAAGCACTTCATAAAATGGATGGACCTTCGATTCCGATGTCTGCGACCGCATAGCGATACGCAACGCTTGATCGATCACTGCAATGTCTTGACTTGTGAAATCCATGCCGCAATCCCTCCGTCAGCTGAAGTTGATTGATTTTTACTGCAACTATTCTTACCCATTCCCACATTCTTCATACTTGGAGATGGTTTTACTCTAGACAAAAGGAGGATCCCAAGCTTTCTTCCGCCAGCCGAGCTACTGATCGACAACGTTCAAATTGCGATCCAGCGTCACATCGACGCCAAAAGGCAGCTTATGATTATGCCGAAAGCGTACATCCCGCCATTCAACGACGTATCCGTCCTGTTTTTCTTTATAGCAGACATGAATCCGCTGGGCAAACGCCAGAAACGCTCGAACACCATCCGTACTGAGCGTCGCCTGCACCACTGAGCACGGCATTCCCTTCGAATACACGTCCTCCACGACGATCTCTTTCCCGATCACTTTTCCGGTATAATACAGATCCTTGGTCTCGACCACAAACTGCCAGCGAAACCAATGCATATTAGCAAGGGCCTGGTAGCTGCCTTCCAGCTTCAATACATGGCTGATCCTCTGCAGGACGGATCGATGATGGAGGAACCGGAGCCCGATATACACGAATGTGGCCGCATAAATGGTTGCGAATACCGTTCCCGGCGCGAAATCCGTAAACACCCAGAGCACAATCCCGATCGCATGGATCACAAAAAGCAGCGGCTCAAACAGCGCGAGAAAATCCAGGTGACACCATTGGCGAGTGATCGGCCGGAAGCATTGCACCCCATAGGCATTGAACCAGTCGAGCAGCACATGGAAAAAAACCGCTGCAAACGTCCAAAGGAGAAGCAGCGGCCAAGCGTGCCACACATGAAAGCCTTGGGCAACGGGCAGGGCAATCAGAAACGGCCACACCATCAGAGCAGGAAGCGAATGCGTCAATCCGCGATGAATGCGAAGGTACGCGGACATCCCTTTCAGCCGTGCAACCGTGTCGAAATCCGGGGCATGGGAGCCGATGATGGACGCGGTCAGTACCGCATGTGCCAAAACAGGCTCCTGCCCAATGGCGGGACAAAGCAAAGCAAGACCGGCTAACGAAGCCCCAAAGAGCAGATGACTTCCAGTATCCATAGCAATCTCTCCTTTGTCAGGCGGAATGCGTGTTATGCAAGTCTTCCTGCGGCCTCTCTGCTTCTCGTTTTTGAGAGGCATGGTGGATCTCCCAGCGCTCATGCGCATTAAACCAGTAAAACCACTGCTCCGGACACTCAGTAATTACGCGTTCCATAAATCGATTCAGCAGCATCGTCGCATCCGAACGCGTAGCACTTGTAAATGCTGAAGAAAGGTGCAGCGCGGGCTCGAACTGCAGCCGATGAACCCACCCTCGCTCACGCCATCCATGCAGCGGAATAACCGGCACCTGCTGCTCGATGGATAAGCTGGAAGCCCCATCCGGAGTTCGCGTATCCCGACCGAACAGACGCGAGCGGGGAAACGTCGGCCGCCAAAAATCGCCGAGTAAAAACACCACGCCTCCCCCTTGCAAATGCTTTCTCAGTCTCCTAAGCAGCTCCAGCGGCGGGGTATTGTCGTAATCCAATCCGGGACAGCCCATCGCCTGAAACTTCAAATAAAGCGGACGGAGCTCCGCACTCCCGGCGGTGGCAACCGTCAAACAATCGTACTTTTGGCACAAATACCAGTAGTAGTAAAAAAAATTGCCCTCATGCGGTGTATACACAATTGCGCCCCGACCCAATCGAAGCGCCTCCTCCAAATGTGCCTCGCCTTCCACCTGAAAGCGCCAATGCTCGCTTCCCGCCAGCCGATGGGCTTCCAGGACAATTTCATACAGGGTAATGACCAAATTTTGAAAATAGCTGAGCCTGATCCGGCGCAAATCCGCTTCCGAACGCTTCGGCAGCAGGTCGAGCAAATTGCCCAGCACCTTCTCCCTTAAGTCGCGTCCGGACACCCAAAAGAGCAGCAGCGCCGTGATCCGGCAGCAGCCCAGCATCCAGCTTCGAGGCAGCCATCCGGTGAACGTGACCCACCGCTGGAGCAGACGCTCATTCGAGGCGGCTTTGCCAATCCAATCGTACATCCGACAGCCTCCTCCTACGGTTTCAAAAAGTGCCTGCGGTATCTCCTGCTCACGCGCTCCCGCTCCAGCACAATAAAGAAATCCACCGTCTCAAATACAGCATCATAAGCCGGATCTCCGCCAATTTCAGCACCCAACCACTGGTAGCCTTTCATCAGCGGCGGCAGGAGACGAAAAATGTCTTTCTCGCTTCGATCCAATTCTACCTGCTGAAGCCCAGGGATTCGGTGTGTTTGCAGCGGCTTAACGCCGTATTTATCCGTAATGACCTGCTTTTGCTTGAGCATCGAATAAATCAGGTTCACCTCTTCGATGGACCGCAAATGAACGCTGGCGCAGCCGATCAAATAATCATAGCCCCGCTCGGTAATATAAGACGCGATGCCCTCCCACAGCATTTGAATGACTCTTCCGCCGCGATAAGCCGGATCGACGCAGCTGCGGCCTAGTTCCAATGTGGCCGTCTTAGGCATGGTGAATTCACTTAAATCAAATTCCGATTCCGAATAAAATCCGATGTTCTGCAGCGCCCGTTCGCCGGGAAGCAGCCGATAGGTGCCAACGACACGATCCGTGTCCAAATCCTTGACAATCAAATGATCGCAAAAAGTGTCGTATGCATCCTGCTCCAAGCCGTCGACAGTTCGCATCTGCATGTTCTTTTCCTCTTCGACGAATACCTGATAACGAAGACGCATGGCTTGTTCCTTATCGGCCGTGCTCTCGGCGAGCAATAACGCCAGACTGGGATGCGGATGAGTAATCGGGTTTGCCGTTTGAATCATCGTCAACACGCCTCTCTTCAGGGAAGTATAGCTTCAGCGTACCAGAGGAATATTAAGCCAGCGTTTTCGTTCTTTGAAGCTTTTGTAAGTTTTCGTCGAGCTTATCCCACAACAAAAAAGCGGAGCCGACATCATCGTCGATTCCGCGAAGAGCAAGAGGCGCAGCTAGTGCAGCCAATAATATAAAGGAATAAATAAGACTGAGGTCAAAATGGCGGTCACTCCCATCGCAAACCCGCTGACGCTGCCGGCGAGCTCGGAGTCTCGAATGATTTTGGCGGTGCCGATGCCGTGTGACGCCGTGCCGATAGCCGTGCCCAGCGGAATGTCCTCGCGAACGCCCGCTAGCCGCAGCAAACCGGGACCGAACATGCTGCCGATCAGTCCGGTTAATACCGTCAGAACGGCCGTAAGCTCAGGGATCCCGCCGGCTTGACGGGAAATCTCCAGCGCGATCGGCGACGTAACGGACTTGGGCATCATCGTCACGATCAGCTCACGGCTGCCGCCTAAGCACCAAACCAAGGCGGCGGTAAGCAGCAGTGCGCTAATCGCTCCCACCGTGATGCCGGCAGCTATCGGAAGCAAGCTTTCCCGGATGCGCTGTGCGTTTTTGTACAGCGGCACCCCGAGCGCCACCGTAGCCGGCCCAAGCAGGAATACGATATAATCGCCGCCCTTTTTATAAGTATCATAAGGCACCCGCATCAGCATCAGGACCACAATAATCAGCACGGAGCAGATGAGCAAGGGATGGAGCGCTTTCCAACGCTTCTGCAGGAGCAGCGCCACTGCATAGGCGATAACGGTGAGCGTAATGCCGAACAGCGGCTGGTTAGTGAATTCCTGAAGTGTCATAGCTGCCGCTCCTTTGACTTAGTGCCAGCCGACTGCCCGACGGAGAGCTTGGTGATCCAGCCGGTAATTAGGAGCACGCCGAACGTACTGGCGAAAAGGCTGATCAGCATTAGCACGGCCTCCTGGCCGATCAGTGAAAAGAACACCATCGTACCGACCACAAACGGCGCAAACAGCATCAGCATATTCTTAATGAGAAATTGGCTGGCGTCCTCCACCCACTCAATTTTAACAATTCGAAGAAACAAACATAGCGTAAAAAGAATCAGTCCGATGACGTTCGCTGGAAGCGGTACGTGTAAACCCACTTGAATCACCGTCCCCAGCATGTAAAAAGCAAGCAATATGGCAAAGCCAATCATGTCCCTGCGCTCCTTCCGTGTCAATCCTCATCGTGTAAGCTTTCCCATAGATAGAAGGTGGCGTAGCTGGACCAAGGCGTCCAAGCCGCTCCCATGCGGCGGACCTCATCCTCCTTCGGCTGCTCATCGAGCCGGTACAGCTTTTTCAGCGCATTCCGAAGCCCGATATCCGCAGCGGGGAGCAGGTCGGTTCGACCCATCCCAAATAGCAAAAAACATTCCACAGACCAGCGGCCAACGCCACGCAAACGAGTTAGACGCTCCACGATCTCCTCATTGCTGAAGGCATATAGCGCATCCAAATCCACCGTGCCATCCGCCACCTTGCGTGCCCAATCGATCACATATTCCGCTTTTCGACGGCTAAATTGCAGTGCTTGAAGCTGCTCATACTCCAGCCTCGCCACCTGCTCCGGGGATGGAAACACAGGATAGGAAATCCCTGCCAATTCAATCGGCTCCGTTGTGAGCTGCATTAAGCGTTTGTCTAATTCGGAGGCAAAAGCAAGGTTCAGCTGCTGTCCGATAATCGTTTTGCACATGCATTCGAACAAGTCCGCTTCCAGCACTAGAGGCAGTCCCACGAAGCGTTCACAGATCGCATTCCATTCCTGCCCTACCGATTTCATATGCGAATAAAACGGATTCAAATCAACTGAAACGGAAAGCATGCGCTCAAGGCTCGTTGTCAGCTGTCGTTGATCCTTTTCCAAAAGCTCCCCTTGGACCTCTACTTGAAGCTGCGGCTCCCCAATCGTACCGACCGAACGGGTCCGGATCAGTCTGGCACCACTGTCTAAGCGGATCGTACGGCAGAGCGACTCCCCTTCCAACCGATACATCTCGTGCTTCACGCCCTGTATTCGTCCAATAATTTTGGAAAAATCATACGGTGCTTTCGGATATAATATGATCTCCGTCAACCTAAACTTCCCCCTACGAAAAGGATACTTCCTACGTATAATTGGCCCCCTCGCGTGGTATCGTAAGTTGGGTGCACACCCAAGGTGCACTTATACAATTGATCCAAAGGAGCTGGAATAACCATGGCAAAACCGGATAACCGAGCTGACAATTTAGATCATTTGCAGAACGCCATTAGCGACACGATCGAGAATCTGTCGGAGGCTGAGGATTACCTGGATGAGCACGCGGATGAAATTAGTCCTCAGGACAGACAAGCTATCGAGTCGAAGAATGACCGCCGCCGACAAAGCATAGAAGGCTTCAAATCGGAAATGCAGGACGAAGCGGCTTACCAGGATCAATCCTAAGTCCAAACGCGCTTGCAAGCTGGATCTGCGATCAGCCTCCATCCCTTTAACAAAAGGGCGGGAGGCTTTTTATTAGAGAGATGCTTTGCCGCTGCTCTGCTGCCTGCGTCCCGGTACCTCATACCGAAAATGATCGTGAGCCAAATAGGTTTCCGGATGAATCTCCTGGGCCTCGGCGGTTAGCTGCTCCCCCTGTTCCCCTTGGTAGCGCGAGCTGATATGCGTCAAAATGAGCGCTTTTGCTCCTGCGTCTTTGGCCGTCCTAGCCGCATCCATCGCGGTGGAGTGGTCGTACCGAATCGCCAGCTCCTTCCGGTGCTCTGCAAAGGTTGCTTCATGCACTAATACATCAGCCCCTTCAGCAAGGGTAACCGCATTGGCACACGGCTGTGTATCCCCTAGGATTGTAACAATTCTTCCAGCGTACGACGGCCCAATAAATTGCTCCGGCAAAAGCACCGTCCCATCAGGAAGCTCTACGGGTTCCCCGCGCTTGATTTTTCCGTAGGTCGGTCCTGAAACGATGCCCAGCGCCTTCAATTTTTCCACATCGAGCTTGCCCGTTTGCGGCTTTTCAACGATGCGGAACCCAAAGCTCTCAACACGGTGTACGAGCGGCGCAATGCTAACCGTGAACTGCTCATCCTCAAAAATGACGCCAGCCTCGTTGTCCTCAAACTCATGTATATATAACTCGTAAGTCAAATGCGCCGCGCTAATCTTCAATGCCGTTTCCACGAACTCGCGAATCCCCTTCGGTCCATAGATCGTGAAGGGCGTGTCCCCTCCTTGGTAAGAGCGGCTCGTTAGTAGGCCCGGCAGGCCATAAATATGATCACCGTGCAGGTGAGAGACAAACAGCTTTTCTAGCTTGCCAATCTTCACCGGGGCGCGCAGCACCTGATGCTGAGTCCCTTCTCCACAGTCCACCATCCAATACACATTGCGCTCCGCCAGCAAATTGAGCATGACCGACGTCACGTTCCGCTCCTTGGAAGGCATGCCTGCACCTGTCCCTAAAAAATAAAGCTCCAAGCTTCATCGTCTCCAATCACGTCATTCCGTTGACAACTGACATCGTGGTTCCACGCTGTAACAGTTGCAACCCACGTACCTTTATGGAAAAAGAGTGGAGCAACATCGGCTCCACCCTGTATACTATACCCTAAATTTTCTCCACATTGAAATATCTCGCTTGCGGATGTGCGAACACGATTGCCGAAACCGATGCTTCCGGCTCCATCATGCTGCCCTCGGTCAGCGTCACGCCGATATCCTCCGGCTTCATTAGCGCAAACAGCTGCTGCTGATCGTCCAAATTCGGGCACGCCGGGTATCCGAAGGAGAACCGCTGTCCGCGGTACTTGGCTCCGAAACGCTCCTGCATCGTCATTTCGGCCGGATCCGGGAAGCCCCACACGTCACGCATCATGTGGTGCACGCGCTCAGCGAACGCCTCGGCCGTCTCCAGCGCCGCCGCTTGCAGCGCATGGGAACGCAGGTAGTCGCCTTTTTCACGCCACTCTGCCGCACGCTCTCCAATGCCATGCCCTGCGGTGACCACCAGGAAGCCGATGTAATCCATTTCGCCGCTGTCCACCGATTTCAAATAATCGGCCAAGCATAAGAACGGCTCGGTCTCCTGTCGCGGGAAGGCGAATGTTTGCAGTATCTTGCTGTGATCCTGCGGATCGTACACCAGCACCTCATTGCCTTTGGATTGTGCCGGGAAGAAGCGATACATGCCATGGGCGTTAATGATGCCGTCCTTCTGAGCCTCAGCTAAAATTTGGTCCACCGTCTCTTTGAGTTGAACCGCTTTCGGATCCTTCTCCTCCAGCAGCTTCTCTACTTTGCCTTTCAGCCCCAAGTGGTGACCCAGCAGCATCTGCATATTGATGTAAGGGATCAAATGGCTCATCGGATAGTCTCGCAGCACATGGCGGTCCAAGTCCGGCGGCACTTGCACAGGCACCGTACGATCAACTGTGGACGTCTTCACCCTTGTCAATTCCGGCATTGCCACTTTGCGCACCGACTCTTGAACATCCGACTCCATGCTCTCACGAAGCTCTTTAATCAACAGCTCCCGCTGCTTCGGATCGCTTAGCTTGTTCGCGATATCCAGCCCGTCCATTGCATCCTTAGCATACAAGACAGCTCCATCATACTCCGGTGCAATTCTGGTCTTTGTGAACTTGCGCGTCAGGGCGGCCCCACCTACCAGAATCGGCACGTCGATGCCGGCCGTTTTCAAATCCTGCGCCGTGATAACCATCTGCTGGGCGGATTTTACGAGCAATCCGGATAATCCGATCGCATCCGGCTTCTCTTTGCGCGCCGCCTCAATCAGCTGCTCCGGCGGTACCTTGATCCCCAGGTTAACGATCTTATATCCATTATTGGATAAAATGATTTCTACCAGGTTTTTACCAATATCGTGCACATCGCCTTTAACCGTCGCGAGAATGATTTTCCCCTTGACCGCACTTTCCGCTTTTTCCATGAACTGCTCTAGGTGAGCAACGGATGCTTTCATGACCTCAGCGCTCTGCAGCACTTCGGCTACGATCAGCTCGTTGTTATTGAACAAGCGGCCGACCTCTTCCATCCCTTTCATGAGCGGTCCATTGATAATTTCTAGCGGAGCGTACTTTTGCAGGGCCTCGTCCAAATCCGGAATCAAGCCTTCCTTCGTACCCTCAACCACATAGGAAGCGAGGCGCTCTTCGAGCGACAGGTTCGAAATTTTCTCCTTCTTCTCGACCTTCTTCTCCCGGAAATGAGCCACAAAGTCAGCAAGTGTCTCATCATTCGTCTCATAAATCAATTTCTCGGCTAACGTGCGCTCTTCTTCGGGAATCGACGCATAACGCTCCAGTGTTTCGGTGTTTACGATCGCATAGTCCAGACCGGCTTTTGTACAATGGTACAAATAGACGGCGTTGAGCACCTCGCGGCCTGCCGGAGGAAGTCCGAACGACACGTTGCTTAAGCCGAGAATGGTTCCGGTTTCCGGCATCGCTTCTTTAATCAAACGAATGCCCTCAATCGTTTCATTCGCGGATCCAATATACTGCTGATCCCCAGTACCAACAGGGAACACCAACGGGTCAAAAATAATATCGCTGGGCTTCAATCCATACTTATTCACCAGAAGGTCATAGGAGCGCTTCGCCACTTCCAGCTTATCCTTCGCCGTGATGGCCTGTCCTCTTTCGTCGATCGTACCGACAACCGTCGCAGCACCATACTTATGGATGAGAGGGACGACCTTCTCGAACTTTTCTTCCCCGTCCTCCAGGTTAATGGAGTTGATAATCGCTTTCCCTTGGGAATATTTGAGTCCCAGCTCTATAACCCGGTTATCGGTGGAATCGAGCATGAGGGGAACCTTGACTTTCTTCACGACAAGCTCCAAAAACTTCTGCATGTCCCCCATCTCATCGCGGTCCGGATCCTGCAAGCAGACGTCTACAACGGAGGCTCCGCCTTTTACTTGCGCTCTGGCAATTTCAGATGCTTCCTCGTATTTGCCTTCAGCGATCAATCGTTTAAATTTACGCGAACCCAGAACGTTCGTTCTCTCCCCGACCATGTATGGGCGATTCGCATCTTCAATGTATATAGTTTCAATCCCCGACACTGCTGTCGGATGCGTGCCCACCTGTGGGCGCGGCTGGTATTGACTCAGGGCCTCCGCCATAGCGCGAATATGGTCCGGTGTTGTACCGCAGCAGCCACCGGCAATATTAATCCAGCCCTGCTCGGCAAACCCGGCCAGCTTCTTCGCAAGCGAGTCAGGCGATTCATGATAGTTTCCGTTCTCGTCTGGCAAACCGGCATTAGGATAACAGCTGACAGCTGTGCCCGCAATCTCCGACAGTGTACGAATATGATCCCGCATGAACTCCGGTCCTGTTGCACAGTTCAGACCAATCGAAATCGGCTCCAAATGCTCCAGCGAAATATAGAACGATTCGATGTTTTGACCTGCTAAGGTCGTTCCCATCGGTTCGATCGTCCCCGAGATCATGAGCGGCAGCTTCTTGCCGGTCGTTTCGAACGCTTTGCGCACCCCGATGCTTCCCGCTTTCACGTTCAGCGTATCCTGTGACGTCTCGAGCAGCAGCGCGTCTACACCGGCTTCGATCAGCGCCAATGCTTGCTCATAGTAGCTGTCTACGAGCTCATCGAATGTAACCCCACCCGTAACCGATAAGGTCTTCGTCGTCGGCCCCATCGCTCCGGCAACATACCGCGGCCACTCAGGTGTGCTGTATTTTTCCGCGGCTTGGATCGCCAGCTTAGCTGCAGCCAAGTTCAGCTCACGCGCACGGTCTTGCAGCTCATATTCCGCAAGTACGACACTGGTCGCCCCGAACGTATTCGTTTCAACAATATCCGCACCCGCGGCAAAATAAGCTTCATGGATTTTCTGAATCACATCCGGTCGCGTAACGACCAAATATTCGTTACAGCCATCCAGCTCTTCTCCGCCGAAATCGTCCGCTGTCAGGTTTTCTTGCTGGATCATGGTACCCATGGCACCGTCTAGAATCAAGATTTTCTTTTGCAGCTGATCTTGCAGTGTTGGTTTATTCATTGATGATCCCCTTCCCTCTGCCTAACTCACCGTCACCATTCCCGCGTAGGCCATCTATATATTGCCACCCGCATAAAAGCGCGAAAGTTCTCGAATAAGATTTAACCCATAGTGTACCAGAAACCTGACATGATGAAAAGCAATCTCGTCAAATTTTCAAAACTTGTCCGACAATGTTCATCGGAATAATTAATTTTAGGTGCATCGACACGAAGCTTGGCATCCGCTATAATACCAAATAGGAGCTAATTCCATAATTTATCCGTGATGAAAGAAGGTTAAACCATGGCTGAAATTCGTATTCGCAACACCAATGAGCGGATCTCCGGGGAAGAAAATGTGAAGGCATTTTTGGATAAACAAGAGGTGCTTTACGAGCATTGGAATGCTTCCAAGCTGCCTGCTCAGCTGCAAGAGAAATTTACACTTACGGATGAGAACAAGGCTGAAATTTTGTCGACATTCGATGCTGAGATTCGGGATCTGGCCAGCCGCCGCGGCTACAGAACGTGGGACGTCATTGCACTGTCCGACGCCACACCTAATCTGGATGAGCTGCTGAAAAAATTCGAGCAAGTGCATACCCATACGGAAGATGAAGTCCGCGCTATTACAGCGGGTAAAGGCATCTTCATTATCAAGGGCACAGAAGATGTTGGCTATTTCGATGTGGAGCTGGAAGCTGGCGATGTCATCTCCGTTCCTGAGCATAAGCCCCACTTCTTCACTTTGATGGAAAACCGTCAAATCGTAGCCGTTCGCCTCTTCATCGAAACCGAGGGCTGGATTGCTCATCCGTTCGCAGACGCTTCTTTCCAAAAATAATCATCATCATACAAAAATCCCGCCGGCTTAGCCGACGGGATTTTTCTATTGGTTAGCTTATCCAATGCGAGAGATAACGTCTTGGATTTCACGCAGGCTCTGAATTTCGAACACAGGCTCGATCTCGGTGCGCGGAAGATCATGACGGTTAATCCACATATTGCGCATCCCAACTGTATTGGAACCGAGTATATCCGTTGTCAGCTTATCTCCGATCATAACTCCTTCGTCAGGGCCGATCTCAAGCAGCTTCATCGTATGCTCAAAAATCGAGGCCGCTGGCTTACCCACACCGAACTCACCGGAAATTACGATGTGATCGAAATAAGGCGCCAATTGCGGTACACCCGCAAGCTTTTCCTTCTGCAGATCCGGTGATCCGTTCGTTAAGAGAAGCAGCTTGTAGCCTGCCCCACGCAGCTGGTCCAATACTTCAAACGTTTCTTCATAAACGATCGGACGATTGCGACGTTCGGCAGGAAACTTTTCTGCAAGTGCTGCACCTAACTCCGCATCCTCAATGCCGAGTGCTTTCAAACCGCGTGTCCACGATTCCTTACGGTAGCCAGGAGCCAGTGCTTGAAGCTTGCGGAACTCCTCCTGCTCACCTTCCGTAAAATTCGCCCAAAGCCCCTCAAATGGGTTAATTCCGATCATCTTCGTAAAGGCGAAGGTTTCAAAGGATTCGTACAGTGCTCTTGCTTCGGTGCGTACGGCATCTTCCAGCTTCTCCGGATCAATATCGTATTGCTGAGCCGCCACCTGGCAAGTCGCTTGGAAAGCTTCTTTAACACTGCGCTCATCCCAAAGGAGCGTATCGTCCAAATCAAACAGAACCGCTTTAATCGTCATCTTCGTTTCTCTCCCTGTACTCTCCCATGTGTGAGCCAATAATGTATTGCTCCTACTCCTGCTTCAAGGCAATGGAGTGTGCCGCAGCAAACTCTTTAAGCTTGTCCTGCATGTCATCCATTGGAAACTGATTGAAAAAACGCGTAAATACCCAACGGTTTCCCTTGGGTTTGAACTGAACAACTACGCTATCCTTGCTCAGTGTGATTTCATCGATCTGCGAAGCTTCCATCGTCTTGTCACCGCCAAATCTGCGGGACGTTAAGGCCGTCTTACCGATCTTGAGGAACGGTCTGCGCGCCCAATAAATAATTACCGCGAGAAAAATGTAACTTGCTCCCGTCACCCAATACAGATTGTCCTGTGACGCCATATTGCGGAACGTGATGAAGCAAAAGATCCCCGTAGCCACGAGCAGCATTGGCAGAAACCAGCTGCGGCCTTTGAATGTAACCGATCCGTCGGAAGCTGCAGCATCAGTAATGAGCGGCTTTCCGTGCTTCTTTCTTTGGGTGTTAATTACCTTCGTATTCTTGCGTACCATTCGCGCCCACTTGCGTGACATGTCTTAACCCCTTATGTGTTCGTTTACTTCCACTCTACCAACTTCACGCTGAAACGCTGTAGAAAACTCGAATTACTTATTCTCGTTATTATCTACGATTTTAATATTTTCAAGGTGAGAGCGCAGTGAAGATTTAAATGAATCGATGTACTTTCTGCGAAGCGTATTACGCTCCTCCAGTTCATCATCCGTTAATCCTTCCGCTTTCGCTTTGCGCGCTAACTCATTGATCCGTTTCACCGTTTCGTCGTGTTCCGATTCCTTCATAGCGTTCCTCCCAATGTCTGTCAAAGCTGTCCGCGAAAAAGCCTTCGCGATTAATAATACTTTGACATTAAGGAAAAAGATTGTCAAGAGATAGAAGCGTATGTAAGAACCAGAATACACATTAGCGAACAGTCGGTAATAAGAGCTTCTGACCCTCATGCACAGTGGAAGAACTTAGACCATTGACTTGCTTCAGCTTAAATACATACTCTCGAACATCTTGTCCCTTCGCCACATGCTCGGATGCAATACTCCACAGCGTATCCCCTGACTCGACCGTTACCGAAGGCTGTGCCACATTATGATTGGAAGCGGCGTAGGCATCCTGGTTGCCAAAGAAGGCAGAGATCAATCCGCTAATCGAAAGAATCATGAGAAGAAAAGCTCCAAAGAAGAACGCTCGAACATACGTTCTATTATTATACTTCCTATTGCTTTGCATCAGTTGTTTATGATTTACTCCACGTCGGTTGGATTTCTCGATCACTTGTACATTTTGAATCATCTTAACTCATCCCCCAAACATTTGTTCTGTTATAAAGATAACACGAACATTCGTTTGCGTCAACACTTTTTCGAACTTATGTTTGTACGAACTCCGGTTCTGTGCTATACTTCTAAGTAATGATTACCAAAAATGGAGTGATTCACATGAGCAAGATTTCCAATCGCCAGCAAGCGATCTTGGATTTCATCAAGAATGAGGTCAAGGACAAGGGATATCCTCCATCCGTAAGGGAAATTGGAGAAGCAGTAGGCCTCGCGTCCAGCTCTACCGTGCACGGGCACTTAGAGCGTCTAGAGAAGAAGGGCTTGATCCGACGCGACCCTACCAAGCCTAGAGCGATTGAAATCTTGGATGGAAGCGTAGGCGACGGAACGTTCGCCGTATCGGTTGCTAGAGTGCCTTTGATCGGACGAGTTACTGCAGGCACACCTATTACAGCTACCGAGAACATCGAGGACTACTTCCCGCTTCCGAGTCACTTTGTCGGAGATAATAACGTATTTATGCTCAGCGTTATCGGTGAAAGTATGATCGATGCAGGAATTCATAACGGAGACTATGTAATCGTTCGCCAGCAGCAGACCGCTAATAACGGCGAGATCGTGGTAGCCATGACCGAGGAAGACGAAGCCACTGTCAAGACCTTTTATAAAGAGAAGGATCACATTCGACTTCAGCCTGAGAATCAGACCATGGAGCCATTGCGGCTTAAGCATGTTTCGATCCTCGGCAAAGTAATCGGCGTATTCCGCGACATTCACTAGAACACGAAATCCCCTTCGCACAAGCGAAAGGGATTTTTCTTTTTTCCAAGATGTCCAAATATCAATATTGAGCTTTTTCAATATGAAACTGGTTCATTCCGGAATGGACGATATTAAGCTCCACATCTATAGACTGCAGCGAATAGCTGATGGGCTTACTGCCATTCTGAGTCAACCTGCTCCATGCAGGAAATGACTCTCGATATAAAACATGCGTTAGTCTGTAAAGATCGATCGAGTGTTCTTGTCCGTATTTGAAAGTATTCGTAATTTGATCGCGGATTTCATTTGTCACCTCTTGTTTTATTGCCTTCTCGTCCATCATCACGTTGATTTCATCCAACAGCACATTCCCGCTAAAATGAACAGAGAAGCTGGCTTCTTGCCCTCTGGTTTGAGGAGTAATCGTTCTCTTGGATTTTTCAACGGTAACCTTTACAATAGGCTTCTCACCACGATAAACTACCAACGGCGTACGCATCGTACTTCTTTCCAGCCATCGCAAGCCATTCAGCTGCTTCTCCTCTACCCATCCTTTCAGCTTGCCATCCTGAATCGCATAGGCTCCGCTTACTTTAAGCTTAGGATCTGGTTTCTCGTTTTTTTTCCACGCATCCGTTGCGATCTCAAGACTTGGCAGCATGACTGTATAGTTAGGCTCGCGAAAATCGACAATCACTTTATATAACCGCAGTGGCCGGATAAAAGAAAATTGTTTGTAAACATCAATTGGATTGTGTAATATCGAAGCGATTGGAGACAGGTTAAAAAAGGGCAACACCGTAAATATTTTGTCGATCGGTTCTTTGGTGCCATAAACCCATGGCTTGTAGCGAGTCTCTCCTACTCGGCTAAGACTATCAAGAAACGGATATAAGCCCAGCTTCAATGCATCTTCTGTAAAAACAACGGATGATACATGGCCCCAAAACATACGCTGCTGCGATGTTTCATACAGCTTGTTAAAAGCATTACTAATCGTATCCCCCTCTGCCGTCCCCGCCCAAACCGATGGAGGCTGCCCCGCCTTCCCTCCCTCTTGCTTAGCGACGCTGGAGAAGTCCAACATTTGCCCATAAACGACGTACTTTCCATTCTTAAAATCAAGCCCAACAGCTGTCACATAATTCGTATCCTGGATTGATTTGATATCCCAGCAGCCAGCGGTGAAGGTCAGAAGCGTCATCATAAAGCCAAGCATCAAAAGCCTTCTCAACTTGCATCCCCCCCTTGACGAGTTGGATCGGTCGGATGAAGAAATGCAGGACGCCGTTTAAGCTTTTTCCAGGGCAATGCCAGTACAGCCGCTGCGATATTGCGGAACTTCGGCGGCGACAACGGTGCAAGATAAGACACTCCGAAAGATTCCAACGTAGACAAATACAACACAAGCGAGACGACGGCCAGCATAAATCCGAACATGCCAAACATCGAAGAGGCAATCAGAATGAGCAGTCGGAACAGCGTGATGGTTCCAGCCAAAGACTGATTGACCAGGGTAAACATCGATATCGTTGAGATCGCAGTCGTAACCAGCGTAATCGGACCGGTGATTCCGGCTCGAATCGCCGCATCGCCGATAATCAGCCCACCAACAACAGCGACTGTTTGCCCAACCGGCTTGGGCAAGCGAAGTCCCGCTTCTCTAAACATCTCGAACAAGGCGAGGATGAGAAAAAAATCCACCGTCCCAGAAAACGGGAGGCCCAGCCGCGACGAAGAAATGGTAGCAAGCAGCGGAAAGGGGATTTGATCTAGATTATATGATGACACGGCGATCCAAAAGCCCGGGAGAAAAAGCGCTAAAATTAGCCCAAGGAGACGAAGCAGTCGCTCAATCGAAACATAGAAGAACGGCAGGTGCACATCTTCAGGTGATTTTAAAATAAGTAATAAATTTGCCGGCGCAATAACGGCCATCGGTGTTCCTTCTACAAGGACAGCGAAACGGCCCCTTAATAGGCTTTGAACGACATAGTCAGGTCGACCAACGCTATCAAAGAGGGGGAACAAGGAGGTCGAAGGGATTTCCAATTGCGCACTAGTCAATAAAGCGTCCGCTTTAATGGCTGTTAACCAGCTTTTGGCCTCTACGATGATTTCGGGATTTGCGATATCCGATATATAGATTAAACCGACTGAGGTTTGAGTTCGTTCTCCAATCACGAATTTTTCAATGCATAACGATTTAGTTTTCAACCGTTTTCTTATGAGAGCGATATTCGTGGTCAGATTTTCCGTGAACCCATCCCGAGGCCCCTTAATGGACACTTCCGTACTCGACTCTTCGGGCCCCCGTTCCGGCGGTCTAGAAATGTCCAAGGAAAAGATCCACTTGTGTTCTTCAAAAAAGATGATCAGTTCACCGGAATATAACCGATGCTGCAGCGTTACCAAGGGATCCGGAGTCGTAATTTGTTCGAGCTGAAGCGTCCTGTACTTATTCAACAGTTCCGGCTTGATTTCATCGAATGAATCCAGCATATGCTGCAGCTGAGTCAGCACGAGTTCATTAATCACAGATAAATCCGCCATGCCCTCACAATACATGAGAACAAGTGGAATCGGATAGCTTGGTGTACCGAAATCGTAGGTACGAATCTGGACGTCTGCCGACATGGCAAACCAATCCCGAAACGACTGCTCATTCATCTCGGATAAGGCTAAGGTATTCATCCGGACGGATTCTCCTTTCGGTTCCCAGCGAGGATGACTAAACCGAAAATGACCACGGTCATAAACAGATTTAAACCCACGGTTGACGGGTAGTACCAATCCTTGAGCAGTTGGAAAAACTTCATATCACTCATGGGGATAATCGTAAGTACGACAGTGAATACAGCAATGCAGCCCAAAAGTATGGTTCGGTTACGCTCACGCCGGATTCCAGCGAGATCACTTATCAGGTAGAGCATCAATGAAATGCGTACAAAGGCCCCTGAGATCCATTGGTATATCGAAAGAAAATCCAGATGTGAAATAAATTTACCCATTCTAACCATTCGCCATTGCTCAAAAGCCGGATACCTGAGATCTGCCGATTGGAAAGGCCCGAAGATGGCAATGGATCCCGTTAATGGCCCTATCGTCAATCCGATCAGAATAATCGCAAAAATCACCAGACTGGAAAAACGAATTTTTGTCGATACATGATGCTGCATGAGCAAGATGAAGACCAGCTCCAGCAGTGCTCCAAACGTATCCATGGCAGCTCTTAGCATCGGCATATATCCATGGGTGAACAAGGGCTTCAGCAAGGAGTAATCTTTGTATTGAAAGTTTGCCGTAGCCACTAAATAACCGAGCACCACAACCACCGGCAGCAGTAAGCCCGATGTAACCCCTATTGCGCGAATGCCTGCTCTGGCAGCGAAAAAACAGACGAGCATAAACATGACTGCCAATACACCTCTTGGAGTAGCCGGCAAGTAAGAAACATTGGTCCACGTCACCGTATCCCGCAGGGAAAGCACCGAAATGACAAAACTATAGATCGACAGGATGCTCACAATAAGCACCTGCACAGTCTTGCCATATTGTTGTCTGAGCATATCCGTTAATTTTCGATTTCCAACACGCTTCACAATGAGATAAAAGACACAGATCCACAGCAAAATTGGGACAATGGCGGCACATGCGCCAACCCACGAATCACGTTTTGCTACTTGCAGCAAAACCGGTATTAACCACACGTGATTGGATATGCCAATCGAAAGCATCAGAATGCAGTACATTTGCAAGGCCGTAATCTTCTTATTACGAAGCATAGTCCACACTCCCGTAGCTTCGACGTAAAATGCACCCATAGGATGTGCCAAAACTGGTCAATTTATGAAACGACAAAAAAACCGTTCATTCAAGGAAGCCTTGAAATGAACGGTTTGTCTTTTATACGTCTGGGATTAGTACAGCGTCAAATACTGCTCGCGCTCCCAAGCATGGATCTGGGTACGGTAGATGTCCCACTCGATTTCTTTCAGCTCATAGAAGTGAGCCAAAGCATGATCGCCCAGAGCATCGCAGATCACATCGTCGCGAAGCAGCTCATCCAGCGCTTGCTTCAAATCGACCGGCAGGCTCGGAATCCCCTGCTCTTCGCGCTCTTCTTCCGTCATCACATAAATGTTGCGGTCCGTTGGAGGCGGCAGCTGCATTTTGTTCTTGATGCCGTCAAGGCCTGCTTTCAGCATAACCGCAAGAGCCAGATAAGGGTTCGCCGCTGGGTCTGGGTTTCTGACTTCCACGCGCGTGCTAAGCCCGCGGGAAGCCGGGATACGGATCATCGGACTGCGGTTGCTCGCTGACCAAGCCACATAGCATGGCGCTTCATAGCCTGGTACAAGACGCTTGTACGAGTTAACCGTCGGGTTCGTGATCGCAGCAAACGCTCGAGCATGCTTCAGGATGCCTGCCATGTAATGGCGCGCCGTGGTGCTCAAGCCAAGCTTATCACTCTCATCGTAGAATGCATTCTCTTTGCCGCGAAACAGCGACT
Organism: Paenibacillus cremeus; assembly: GCF_007786445.1. Lineage (GTDB taxonomy): Bacteria > Bacillota > Bacilli > Paenibacillales > NBRC-103111 > Paenibacillus_G > Paenibacillus_G cremeus. Next base: position 167,555 of record NZ_VNJI01000010.1, read on the forward strand.
GGTGGCAGTGCATCCCGGAGCCGTTCACGCCGAACAACGGCTTCGGCATAAAGGTTGCATGAAGCCCATGCTGTCTTGCGACCGTTTTGACCACGAGCTTAAAGGTTTGGATCTGATCCGCCGCTTTAATCGCGTTCTCATATTTAAAGTCGATCTCGTGCTGACCCGGAGCTACCTCATGATGGGAAGCTTCGATCTCAAAGCCCATCTCCTCGAGCGTCAACACGATTTCACGGCGGCAGTTCTCACCAAGATCCATCGGTGCCAAGTCGAAGTAGCCGCCCTGGTCGTTCAGCTCCATCGTAGGATTGCCTTTCTCATCGGTCTTGAACAAGAAAAACTCCGGTTCCGGACCAACGTTCATTGCCGTGAAGCCCATTTCTTCCGCTTCCTTGAGCGCAGCCTTCAGAATGCCGCGCGGGTCGCCTGGGAACGGTCTGCCGTCTGGCAAATAAATATCGCAAATCAAGCGCGCTACTCGGTCTTCAGTTACCCATGGGAACACAACCCAAGTATTCAAGTCAGGGTATAAGTACATGTCCGATTCTTCAATCCGCACATAGCCTTCGATTGAAGAGCCGTCAAACATCATTTTATTATCGAGAGCTTTCTCCAGCTGACTGACAGGAATCTCTACGTTCTTGATCGTACCGAGCAGATCGGTAAACTGCAAGCGAATGAAACGGACGTTTTCTTCTTTGGCGATGCGCATAATATCTTCTTTGTTGAAGTTCTTTTCGGTCACTGAGCAATCTCCTCCTTAAACTATGTACCAAGATAACGGGGCTTGTCTGGACGACGTCCAAACATGCTAGCCAGCGGATAGCGGCTGCAAGCCCCGGCACAGCAATTATTTTCTAAAGAAACGAGATAGCTCGCCTTGAATCAACGAGACCTGATTCGGGCGTTTGCCTCCGCCAAGCAACTGCTGTTTGAGCATCTTATGCAATTGGGAATCGGTCATTTCACGGCGTTTCACTTCCGAATGCTCGTTGATAATGGTCGCGTCTTCGGAATCTTTGGATACCGGCAGCAGCACCTGCTTGATCCCTGCGATGTTTACGCCCTTCTCAATCAAGTCCTTGATCTCGAGCAAACGTTCTACGTCATTGAAGGAATACAAACGTTGGTTACCGCCAGTACGAGCCGGAATGACCAGCTCATGCTGCTCGTAATATCGAATTTGTCTAGCTGTCAAATCGGTCAGCTTCATTACGATGCCGATCGGAAAAAGCGCCATATTACGGCGTATTTCATCAGTCATGACCATCACTCCTAAGCACTCTGAACCTTACCTTTATTGTAACCTTGAAGGCAAAATGTGTCAAGTTGTGTAAGGTTTATGCAATATGTAAGCATTTTTTACAGAAAGCGCTTTTTCTGAGGGTCAGATCATGATTTTCAGCTTAATAAGCCCCGATCGATCATGTTTTGAATGGCGGTTAGCACGCCCATTTTGCAATGGGAGTAAGTTAACCCGCCCTGCATATAGGCAATGTATGGCTCCCGTATGGGGGCATCTGCGGAGAGCTCCAGGCTGCCCCCTTGGATAAAGGTTCCGGCGGCCATAATCACGGGATGCTCATAGCCCGGCATGTCCCACGGCTCTGGAACAACGTGCGCGTCCACCGCTGCGGCCTGCTGAATCCCCTGCACGAAAGCGATCAAGTGCTCTGCGCTTGTGAATCGAATCGCCTGAATGAGATCCGTACGAGGATCGTTCCAGCGCGGATGCGTGACGAAGCCCAACTGCTCGAATACGGATGCGGCAAACACCGAGCCCTTCACTGCTTGTCCAACTAAATGCGGCGCCAAAAATAACCCTTGGTAAATTGATCGCGTCGTTCCGAGCATCGCGCCCACTTCCCCGCCAATGCCCGGTGCTGTTAACCGATACGAGGCAAGCTCCACATATTTGGCTTTACCAGCAATATAGCCGCCCGTTGCCGCCAGGCCGCCGCCCGGGTTCTTGATCAGCGACCCTGCCATCAAGTCGACACCAACCTCTGTCGGCTCTGTCAGCTCCGTGAATTCCCCATAGCAATTGTCGACAAATACGATGACATCCGGTTTGATTTCCTTCACGTAACGAACCATTTCCCCGATCTGTGCTACCGTGAACGAAGGACGCCACGAATATCCGCGTGAACGCTGAATTCCAATGACGCGTGTGCTTGGAGTTATTCGGCTGCTAATGGCTGCAAAGTCAGGCGAACCGTCCTCAAGCAGCGGTACTTCCCCATACCGAATGCCCCAGTCCTGAAGCGAGCCTTTACCATCGCCCGGCTGACCGATCACCTTGTGCAGCGTGTCATACGGCCGGCCTGTAATCATGAGCAGCTCGTCTCCTGGACGCAGCACGCCGAACAGCGCCGTTCCGATCGTGTGCGTACCCGAAACGAAATGCGGTCGTACCAGCGCCGCTTCCGCGCCGAACACGTCCGCATACACCAAATCCAGCACCTCGCGGCCCCGGTCGTTATAGCCGTACCCTGTCGACCCGGCAAAGTGATAATCGCTTACCCTATGCTTCTGGAATGTGCGAATCACTTTCCATTGGTTCTGGTCGATGATCCGGTCGATTTCTTTCAGCTTCCCATCAATTTGAAGCTCGGCCTGATTCATCAGGCCGAGCACCTTTTCCTTAAACATGTTCGGTTGTCTCTCCTCTGGCTTCTCCCTGCGCTTGCCGAGCCGAATCGTACGCGGCCAGCATATACCCCATTTTTTGATACTCTTTGTTATTCAATCGTACCCGCATCAGCATGTCGTCACCGTCGACCTCGTTCTCCAGCACCTCGCCAATCCGATACACCAGCGAGATCATATCGCCTTTCTCGGCAGGAATGCGGAAGGTTCGGCTATCTCCCATCAGCTTCGACTCGATCGTCTCCAGCACACGCTGCAGATCTGCTTCACGATACGCAGAAATCCGTAAAAACTCTCCTTCGGTCGTCAGCATATCCACTTGCTCCGGAGGGCACATATCGATCTTGTTAAACACGGTAACGCGTTCCTTCCCGTGCGCACCAAGCTCCTCCAGCACCTGATCGACAACCTTCATCTGAATGGTCATCATCTCCGAGGAGCTGTCCACGACATGAAGGATCAAATCCGCTTCGTTCGCCTCCTCTAAGGTAGCCCGAAACGCGGCGACCAATTCATGCGGCAGGTTCTGAATAAATCCTACCGTATCCGTCAGCACGATGTCCACCCCGCTAGGCAGCGTGAGCGATCTGGAGGTCGGATCCAGCGTAGCAAACAGCTGATTTTCCACGAGCACGTCCGAATCGGTCAGCTGCCTTAGCAGTGTGGACTTGCCGGCATTCGTGTATCCGACCAGCGCCACCTGATAGACCCCTGTTTCCTTCCGGCGCTCGCGATGCAAGCTGCGGTGCCTTACCACCTCATGAAGCTGGCGCTTCAGCTCGTCGATCCGGCCGCGGATGTGCCGGCGATCGGTCTCCAGTTTGGATTCCCCCGGACCTCTGGTCCCGATCCCGCCCCCAAGCCGGGACAAATTTTTACCGTGCCCGGACAGCCGTGGAAGCAGGTAGCTCAGCTGCGCCAGCTCCACTTGGATGATGCCCTCGCGCGTCTTGGCCCGTCCAGCGAAAATATCAAGGATGAGCTGCGTCCGGTCAATAATTTTCACATCCAGGAACTGCTCCAGGTTACGCACCTGCGCCCCCGACAGCTCCTGATCGAAAATGGCGGTATTCGCTCCCGTCTCGGCGATCAAATCCTTCAGCTCCGCCGCCTTTCCCTTCCCGACAAACCACTTGGAGTCGGTATACTCCTTATTTTGCGTCAGCTTCCCAAGTACCTCGACACCAGCTGTTTCCGCCAGTCGAACGAGCTCCGTCAAGGAATATTCCGGATCATAATCATCGAGCCTCTTCTGCTCTGCTGTAACTAGGCTCACCAGAATGGCCTGATCACGCTCATCCGGCTTGACCTCATGTATTGTTTGTTTCATCTGTAGGTATTCGTCTCCTTTGATGCCGATTGAGCTAAGTCGTTAGTTTGCCAAGTTCGTTTCCATTTTAGTCCTTTTTCGCTCAAGTCCATTGTAAACGTCGTTTTCAGGAAAAACAATGTAAAGCTTTCCTTTAAGCGATTTATCACAACGGCAGCGCATTAAAAGGACTGTGATCGATATTGAACAAATGGGGATTGCGAAGCTAGATCCTTTTCCAGCGCTTCAACTCGGACATCCTCCGGATACAGCTCCATCAGCTGCTGCTTGCTCGGCTTGGAGCTTTGGTTCAGCAATCGGACGGCTTGCAGACGGACAGCCCGCTCCAGCAAATTGCGTACATAACGCGCGTTGCTGAAATGCAGATTCGACGCGATTTCGATATGCAGGTGCTCTTTGATTTTACGGATCGTGTCCGGCAGCAGGCAGTACTCGCGTTCGGAAACCATTTTTTCCGAGATTTTTATCAGCTGATCGACTGTATAGTCAGGAAAATCGAGCTGGATGGGAAAGCGCGAAGGCAACCCCGGGTTGGTCTGCAGGAAGGTGTCGATCTCGTCGGGATACCCCGCCAAAATCAGGATAAAATCATTCTTATGATCCTCCATAGACTTCACTAAACAGTCGATACACTCCTTGCCGAAATCCTTTTCCCCGCCCCGTGCCAAGCTATAAGCTTCATCGATAAAAAGAATGCCGCCCATCGCTTTTTTGACCATTTCCCTGGTTTTCAAAGCGGTATGTCCGATGTACTCACCGACCAGATCCGCCCGCTCCACCTCGATCAAATGCCCTTTGCTAAGCACGCCCATCGACTTAAACAGCTTTGCTACAATGCGCGCCACGGTCGTTTTACCTGTCCCAGGATTGCCTTTAAAAATCATATGGTACACATGCGCCCCCGCATGAAGTCCCGCTTCCTGGCGAAATTGCTTGACCTGCAGCATCGCGTAAATTTGAAAAATCAGTTCCTTCACTTCTTCCAATCCGATCATGTCGTCCAGCTCTTTAAATATATCTGAGAACGATTCAAGATGCGTCAAATTCGCTTTGTTGGTGTACGGGCTCACCGGCTCCTGCGGAGGCTTCGTAGGTGTACCAAGGGTGTTAAATACCACATTGATCTGGCGGTCCTTTTTTGTTATCGTTCGCTGTTCATCCTCCATCGATCTCACCTCGTTCCTCCTTCATTTTATGCATCATAAGGCGCGGTTCATGCTCCAATCTGAAGGGACGGGCAGACGAAAAAGAACGCCGGCTCTCTTGGAAGGGAAGAGAATTGACGTTCCTAGAAAACTATGTGAGCCGATGCTTGTTATACAGCGGGATCAGCTCCTCCAGCCCTGTGATGACGGCCTGCGGCTGCACGGGAAGGGTGTGTTCCCAGTCATGAATGCCTTGCTTCCAAATCGTGCAAAGTCCGGCCGACGCAGCGCCCAAGACATCGTTGCGCGGATGGTCACCCACATACCAGGCCTCGGCGGAAGTCACATCGAGCTCACGCAGTGCCAGCTGAAAGATCGCCGGATCCGGCTTTTTACAACCGGCTGCCTCAGAAACAATGATGCTGCCAAACAAGTCCCGAATGCCGAGCAGATCGATTTTCGGCTGCTGAACAGCGGTTTGCCCATTCGTAATTAAGCCTAGACACAGCCCCTGCTGCTTGAAATAATGAAGCGTTGGCAGGAGTCCCTCTTCCGGCTTGGCACATGTTGGGTAGAGTCTGTACCAATATCCCATAAACGTATCCGTTGCAGGAGCTTCCCGCCAGCCAAGCAGCGGTACCAGACGTTCGTACATTTCGGTTTTCGGAATATACCCGCCGCCATCCGCCTGCTTCACGAGCTGCTGGATACGATCGGGATCTTGCACCTCGAAATCGTGACCGTAATCTTGAATCAGCTGCTCGGTAAATGCGCTGAGCGCCTTCCGCCGGTTCATTAAAGTCTCGTCGAGATCGAATAGGATCGCGCGAACCGGACTGGTTAAGGAAATACTACTACATTTCGGGATCGAATTTTGCTCTGTGAGCTCCTCCATCATTCGTACAACCTCCGCTAGTCATGGATTTTTTTGCCTGGATGCTTTAAATCCATTATAGTTGGAAGTAGAATTATAGATCTAATTGATATTATGAATATTAGTTATAGAGGTGTTAAATATCAGTACGCCATTGGAGCTATATAGAGTGTTTTATGAAATTGCCCAAACTGGAAGCTTAAGCAAGGCCGCAGAACGGTTGTTCATCACCCAGCCAAGCGTCTCTTATGCCGTCAAGCAGCTCGAGGAGCAGCTAAATACAATGTTATTTTTGCGAAAATCCAAAGGGGTGGAGCTGACGCCGGAGGGGCGCGCACTGCTGGAATATGTACAGCCGGCAATGCTGCTGCTGGGGGAAGGGGAGCGGATGATCACGCAAGTCAAGAGCTTGGAAGCCGGAGAAATTCGAATCGGGGGAAGCGAGATCTTCATTAAGCAGTACTTGCTTTCCACTGTCGAAGCATTCCATAGGAAGCATCCGGGGATCAAGTTCAGCTTCATTCATGGAAAAACGCAAGAAATTGTTCGTGCGCTGGAGGATGGGCGGATTGACCTTGGTATGGTCCATTTGCCGCTGGCAAACGCGGGTACAACGATATCGATCCTTGAGGATTGGCTGGCGGAGCCGATCTTTATTTGCGGCTCGCAAACCAAGTATGCCGCTCTTTGTGAGTGTCCTTCGCCCTCTTCAAAGCACTTTAAAGAACCGCTGATAGTCCTTTCGTCAGGGAGCAGTACACGCCGTTTCATCGAGCAGGAAGCCATGCGCTGTGGTGTACAGCTAATGCCAGAAATGGTCGTCGGAAGCGTGGATTTGATCAAGGAGCTGGTGCGCATGGGAATTGGTATCGCTGTCATTCATAGGGATCTGGTTGAACATGAATTGAACAAGGGCGTACTGCTGGAAATGCCGCTGGTCCAGCCGCTGCCGCAGCGAAGCATAGGGATCGCTACAAGCTCCAAACGAAGCCTATCCGCTGCGGCAGCCGCCTTCATGCAAATGAGAAGCTCCGGTTAACCGTTCGTTTCACCGTTTTGAAGCTGCTCGATCACGTCCTTCAGGTTCATCTGCTCCATGGAACCAAGCCGCATATGGTGCTCACCGAACGTCAATTGCGCTGTAACGGAATTCGGCACCGTAACGCAGTACAATCCAGCACGATGGGCCGCCAGGGCGCCATTCGGCGAGTCTTCGAACGCCACCGCTTCATGCGGCTGCACCCCAAGCGCAGCGACGGCCTGCAGGTACAGCTCCGGGTCCGGCTTCACATTGGTCACATCATTACGGGTGCGGATAACATCAAACGCATTGAATAATCCGAAGCGCTGCAAGTAACCGCTGACCCACTCATAGGTTGAGCTCGAGGCCAGTCCGATGCGCAGTCCCAGCTCCCGGGCTTGCTCCAAGTAGGCACGCACCCCAGGTCTGACATCCGCCGTCATCATTTTTTGCTCATAAAGAGACTTGCGTAAGCTTCGGGCAGCTTCAACATCGTAAGGAGCACCTCTGCGCTGGGCTAAATCCTCATATGGATTGAAGACATTAGGCCCTGTCCCGATACAGACACCCCAAATCTCAATCGTCAGCTCGCTTCCGTGCCGGCGGTAAATCTCTTGAAACGACTCGAATTCCGGGGTTTCCGTATCGAGAATTAAACCGTCGAAATCAAATACCATAGCTTTGATCATCTCTGTCAGCTCCTCTCCATAGCTGTATCGTACTATGGGGAAGTTCCATTGAGTAGTATTTTTTTAGTAAACCGCTTCCAGCATGAATAATAAGTAAAAATTTAGTCAAGTTTGAATATCCAACTCAGGAAATGGCAACGATATTCTAAGATAAACATTACATTACTTTAAAGGAGTGAAGTCCATGGAAGCAAGTATGAGCGTAATCGATGTTATCGCCCAAATCCAAGATTTAAAAAACAACGGTCATCAACTGAACAAGAAAAAACTAAAACAATCCCATCCCGAATTGCTGCAAAATGCGTTATTTTACTTCCCAAGCTGGGATCATGCGGTGCAGAGTGCGGATGTTTAATTAGTAAAACCGACATCACATACAGGTGTCGGTTTTCTTTTTTTTCTACGGAAGTCCAATTAACTAACAGGATATTCCAATGCCTCTGTCGAAATAGTTAACAGCTATTTTGACGGAGGTTTTCTTATGCCCTTGCCCAAAAATCGAATTGTTCCTGAGAAAAAAATCTACTATCGTGCGGAAATCGAAAATTGTCCAGATTGCGGACGAAAGCTGAAACGCCATCACACTGCATGGAAGAAAAATGTTGCTACGCTTCAAGGTGTCATTCAGGTC
>NZ_VNJI01000100.1 GCF_007786445.1 Paenibacillus cremeus
TAACATAAAGTTCGGGTGCCACTGACATCTCTCGAATAAGGGATGTCAGCGTTTCTTTTAAAGAGCTCGCGTACAATTCCAATGACAAAACCTCCTCGTTTTTCAAGGGGCTTCGCCACATTTTTTTAACTGCTTGTCAATACCTATTTCGCATTTTTGCGCAAAAAAAGAGCGGGCTATCTTTTCGATAACCTGCTCTTGTTCTTGATTTTGGACACTATGCCTTAACTAAATGACATTGCCCATAAGGCACCCCATTTTCATTTCTATTTTATGCGCCAAACCGCTGGCGATAGCCGCACCGTTTGCAAAGCTCCTCTACAGCCTCCCGGCGGGAAAAGCCTTCGACAAGGTTGTTGGCGCGCTCGCCTTCTACAATGTCGGCAAAGGAAGTTTTATTCACATTGCCCAGGTTAATGACCCCTTCCCCATCTAGACAACAAGGCACAACCGTCCCATTCTCGAGAATCGCCGCCTGGCTGCGAAGCGCATAGCAAAAGCCTTTGCCCTCATCCTTCGGCGCGGTCAAGCTCGGCCACTGGAACTCATAGTCTTGGTTCAGATAGACGTAATTCGAAATGCGTACCCCGCTTCCCGGCACGACCTTCTCTTCGATCTTATAGTCCAGTCCAAACTCTTGCTCGATAACCTCCAGCGTGTCACGGTTTCGCTGCCTCTGAACATTCGTTAGGTTGTCCTGAGTCAAATTCCAGAGGCGGAAGGAAAATATCACCTTATGCTCTTCGGCTGCTCTCACAAAGGATAAAATTTCACGCAAGTAGCCCTCGCGGTCCGTCGACCCTTCATGCCCATCAAAGCTGTGGAGTGAAAAATTCATCTGTCTCAGCGCCGGCTTTCCGAGCAGCTTATGCCGGTTTTTCACGATCAACGTGCCGTTCGTCGTAATATTGACCTTGAACCCTTTCACGTGGCTGATATCCAGCAGCTCGTCGATTTTGGGATGGAGCAGCGGCTCTCCTTTTACATGTAAATAGATATGGTTGGTGTACGGCTTGATCTCGTCCAGTCGTCTAGCAAAATCCTCTACTGTTATAAAACTAGCTTTGCGCTCTGTAGGCGGGCAGAAGGTACAAGCCAGATTGCAAATGCTGGTAATTTCTATATAAACCTTTTTAAATCGCTTCAAGATCGGTTCCCCATTCCAAAAATGTATATGATGAGATGAAAATTGATAGACTATAATCTACATCATAACATAGAGTACGCTGTGACAGGTATCGGTACATTCTAGCGCCTTTTCGTGTCAAAGAAAAAACCGCGCCAGCGCGCGGTTTTAATCTCTTATGAATGGAAATCCTGTCCGGATCGGACTTCTTTAACATAGCCTGCGCGAATGACGAAATCGCCAAAATGCTCGCCATCCCGCCGCTCGGTAGCGTATTGCTTCAAGATCGGCTTAAGCGAATCCAGGATCTCCTCTTCGCCGATGTTTTCTTTGTACAGCTTATTCAGACGATTGCCGGAGAAGCCGCCGCCCAAGTACAAGTTGTATTTGCCAGGCGCCTTACCGATAAAAGCGATCTCCGCCAGCATCGGACGAGCGCATCCATTCGGGCAGCCGGTCATGCGGATGACGATATCTTCATTTTGCAGGCCGTTCTCCTCCAGGATTGGCTCAAGATTATCCAGCAAGGTCGGGAGGTAACGCTCCGCCTCCGCCATGGCCATACCACAGGTTGGCAAAGCTACGCACGCCATAGCATTGCGTCGCAAAGCGGAATAATGACTGCCATCAGTCAAGCCATGCTTTTTGATTAATTCCTCGATCTTCTTCTTTTGTTGGGTGCTGACGTTACCGATGAGCAGATTCTGGTTGGGCGTGAGACGGAAATCTCCAGTATGAATCTTGGCAATTTCCCGCAGACCCGTCATCAGCTGATATCTGCCTTCATCCTTGACGCGGCCATTCTCAATGAACAGTGTGAAGTACCACTTATTGTTGCTTCCCTTCACCCAGCCGTACCTATCGCCATTATCTTCAAAAAAGTACGGTCGTGCAGGCTCCAGATTCCATCCAAGTCGAGTCTGCAGCTCGGTGATGAACCACTCGATCCCGCGGTCGTCAATCGTATACTTGAAGCGTGCATGTTTACGGACAGAGCGGTCACCATAATCCCGTTGGATCATGACCGTCTTCTCCGCCACATCCACCGCCTGCTCCGGTTTAATAAAGCCGATCACCTGAGCCACCTGCGGATACGTCTTGGAATCGCCGTGTGTCATTCCCATGCCGCCGCCGACGGTCACGTTGAAGCCCTTCAGCTTACCATCCTCAACAATGGCGATAAAGCCTAAGTCTTGTGAAAACACATCCACATCATTTGATGGAGGAATGGCCATCCCGATCTTGAACTTCCGCGGCAAGTACACCGGTCCGTAGATGGGCTCTTGCTCTTCGTCGCTGGCCAAGCTGTCTACCACTTTCTCGTCGTCGAGCCAGATCTCGTGGTACGCCCGTGTTCTTGGGTCCAGATGGTTGCTGATCCGCGAAGCCCAGCCATACACCTCGGAATGAACCTCCGACTGGTAAGGATTCGGGTTACACATGACGTTACGGTTGACGTCACCGCAAGCAGCCAATGTGCTTAACAGCTCATCGTTGACTTCCTTGATCGTCTGCTTCATGTTCCACTTGAGAATACCATGCAGCTGGAACGACTGGCGGGTCGTCAAACGAATCGTTTCATTAGCATATTTATGGGCGATTCGGTCCATCATCAGCCACTGCGCCGGAGTAACGATCCCCCCTGCCGCACGGACACGAAGCATGAATTGGTAGGCCGGCTCAAGCTTTTGCTTCTGCCGCTCATTGCGCAAATCCCGGTCGTCCTGCATGTAGCTGCCGTGAAATTTCATTAACCGGTTGTCGTCCTCTGGAATGGAGCCGGTAATCCGATCTTGCAGCGTCTCCTCCAAGCTTCCCCGAAGATAGTTGCTGTTTCGTTTAATATCTTCCACATCGCTGTGCGGCGCACTATTAGGCGATAGTAAATTATTGTCCGACATGCTGACGTTCTCCTCTCTTCCGCACCAAGGGACTTAGTATACGTCCCGTTGATAACGCTTATTCTGCTTCATTCGGTTCAAATATTCGACCGCTTCTTCGCTGCTGAGTCGTCCCTCTTGCTCAAGAATCGTCAGCAAAGCGCTATTGACATCATGCGCCATCCGCTTCTCGTCACCGCAAACATAAACATAAGCGCCTTCCTGCAGCCATTGGTACAGCTCGCGGCTTCTCTCCAGCATCCGGTGCTGCACATAGACCTTCTGATCCGTGTCTCTTGAGAAGGCGACGTCCATGCGGCTCAGCACCCCATCCTTGAGCCAGCGCTGCCATTCGATCTGGTACAAGAAGTCGGTACGGAAGCGCTGATCTCCGAAGAACAGCCATGTCTTGCCTTCTGCTCCGGTCTCTTCTTTCTCCGCAAGGAATGCTCGGAATGGAGCGGCGCCTGTGCCAGGTCCAATCATGATGATCGGCGTATCCGGGCTCTCCGGCAGCTTGAAATTCTCGTTATGCTGAATGAACACCGGCAGCTTCGCTCCGGGCTCCGAGCGTTCAGCCAAATGCACCGAGCAGACACCGTAGCGCTCACGCCCTTGCGACTCATAGCGAACCGCACGAACGGTAACGTGCACTTCATCCGGGCTCGCCTTCGGGGAGCTGGAGATCGAATACAAGCGAGCTGGCAGCTTCCGCAAAATAGTGACGAACTGTTCGGCAGGGACGCCCTTCAAGCCGTAATCCTGCACCAGATCGAGCACATCCCGACCGCTGGCATACGACTTGAGCTCCTGCTCGCGTCCTGCTTCCAGCAGCGCGCTTAGCTTGCTGCTTGGAGCCAGCTGAGCGGCTTGCTCCAGGAGCGGCTTCGTCAGCACGGTGATTTCATAATGGCGCAGCAGCGCTTCACGCAGCGGAAGCTGCTCGCCGTTTTTGTTAATCGTAATCGATTGGTCTGCGTTCCAGCCCATCGCTTCAATCAGCTCGTCGACTAGACGAGGATGATTTTCGGGATAAATCCCCAGGCTGTCGCCCGGCTCATATTGAAGATTCGAGCCCTCCAGAGAGATCTCGAGGTGATGCGTTTCCTTCTCGGAGCCCGCACCATTCAAATTCAAATTCTCAAGCACCTCCGCATGGAACGGGTTCGATCGTGAATACTCCGATTCCGTCTCCGCCGCGAAGGACACCGCCGCTGTTCCGCTTGCTGTTGAAGGTGCAGCTGTCGAATCGCTAAGTGCGCTAACGACCTGCTTCATCCACTCCGCAGCCGGCTCGCCGAAGTCTACATCACAGTCCACGCGCGGTACCAGGCGTTTACCGCCCAGCTCTTCCAAGCGCTTGTCAAAATCTTTGCCCGTCTGGCAGAACAACTCATAAGAGCGGTCCCCGAGCGCCAGAACGGAGAAGCGCAGGTCCTCCAGCTGCGGTGCGCGCTTGCTGTACAGGAACTCGTAGAATGTCATGGCATTGTCCGGCGGCTCGCCATCCCCGTGCGTACTGACGACGACGAGCAGGTTCTGAACCTTCTTGAGCCCATTCGGCTTGAAGTCGCTCATAGACGACAGCGTGCATTGGAAGCCTTGCCCATCCAGCTGCTTGACTAGCTTCTTAGCCAGGGAGCTGGAGTTTCCGGTCTGTGATCCGAAGAGTACGGTCACTTCCTTGGAAACCGTTACGGCCGGTGCCGCTCCAGCTGCTTGCGGTGCTGCGCCTGCTCCTGCGGACGCGCTGCCCATCGCTGTCAAATATCCGCTGAGCCAAAATCGCTGTGATTCCGAGAGTGCCGGCAGGAGCCGGTTAAGCAGCTCAACCTGCTCTTGATTAAAAGGACTGTTCGTTACTTGAAGTACCAACTAGATCCACCCCATATCGTTGCTTCTAGATTCGTAATCCGACGTGCACTTACAAATTTTTCTCCTAAATTCACACTATCACACTCGGAATAACAGTTCAATTCAAATCATTTTATACTATTTATAAGCGATCCTGATAAACCGGCGGAAATCAAACTGAGCGGCGTATGACCTTTGTAAAAAAAGCCCCCAGCTGATTGAAAAGCTGAGGACTTCCTTCATATTGCCGGACGTAAAATAAATACGATCACACTTCGATCAAGCTGAAAATTCCAATCTACGAAAACATCTTCAATCGTTGTACCTAATATTTTTTGAAATTGTGAGTTGTTGCGCAAATCATTTTTTTCGAGGTTATTTAGCGCTTTTCTTAAACTGTCTTCATCGCCAAGTCGTATCAACTCTCTACTAATCTCAATTAGAATGCCGCTACGGACAACAAGAAGTGTTCTTTTATTGAGCATGTAAGAAGATAATTGGTCCGGTCTTTTTTGGACACATTGACTGATAATTTCTAGCTCCCGATGAAGCTTTCCCTTACCTTCATATCGTTCCTGCGATTCGAGTATCAACGGGAGATCCTCTAATTGCCGGCCAACAAACACTCCTGAATGACGATATAATTCCCAGTCGTAATAAAATTCAACCAGTTCTATTCCAGTCATTAATAACAAAAAAGCTTTGATTTCAGGAATTAACGATTTCATTACTAAATCTCTGATCTGCCGGACAGAGCTGATTTGCCCCTGCTTCAATAGTATTTTTTCCGTTGGGGTTATAAAGTTGCGCAAATAAATGACAATAAAGGGATAATGGATACTTGCATAGATATATTGGGGCCCTTTCCCAAACGTGTCTCTGAGCAATTTTCCTATATGGCTTGCAATTTCGTTTTGGAGATGGAATTCATCATTGTTCGAAAAACTCATTCTCATATAGCCCTAGACTTTCTCCGAATGTTTATCGAAGAAAGCCGCCTACCTTACCTCCTTGGTTGATTAGTTGAATTTCCTTCCGACTGCAAATAAAACTTTCATGACCTTCCCGGTCACAGGCTATGATGAAAATCTCATCGTAGCCGTTTTTCTTTCTCACCAACTGACAATACTTAGAATTAAGGGCTGGATCAGTTCGTGGCTTTTTGTGGTGACTTGATCCCGAAAATAAAACTGAATGAACAACCTTTGAAGCACAGGCTATTGGACTTCGAGTCCGGATAAAAAATTTTCCTCTTTCAGGTTGTTTTCTGGCCCCCCATTTCCTTTCGGAGGTTGGTTGTTCTCATGATGGAAGCTATTCTGGAACGCTGTGCAGGGTTAGATGTTCACCAAGAAACGGTCGTTGCTTGTGTTTTATCTGGTCCGCTCGATCGGGCTCCACGGATGGAGATTCGAACGTTTGGAACGATGACGGAAGATTTGCTTGAACTCGGCGAATGGCTCACTCTAATGGAATGCTCCCATGTCGCCATGGAAAGCACAGGCATCTACTGGAAGCCCGTTTGGAATGTCCTTGAAGCGTTTGACGTTGAGCTTATCTTGGCTAATGCTCATCATGTAAAAAACCTACCCGGCCGAAAAACAGACATGAAAGACGCCGAGTGGCTTGCAAAATTACTTCGATGCGGGCTAATTGAGGCTAGTTTCGTCCCTTCCGTCGAAGTTCGAGAATTGCGTGACTTAACTCGTTAC
>NZ_VNJI01000101.1 GCF_007786445.1 Paenibacillus cremeus
GCGACGGGTGAAGACGACTCGCTCCTGAAGATGGGGAACTGACAAAGGAAAGCCGTGTGCGGGAAATCCGCATGCACGGTTTGACGGGGAGTCCGAGGGAGTAATCCCTCGTCTTACCCTACTAGCATGGGGGATTGGGGGAGAATTGCCATGAATCAGAACAGGATGACCATTCAAGCCTTAAAATACGGGAATCGGCTGCACTATGAATGGAACACGACTTTGCTGGAGGAAACGGACACGCACGTGTTTGTCTTGGGGGAGAAAGGCCGGGCGCTTCATCATCATACGAAGCAAAAGGTGTTTACGGTACCGAATTGGACGATTGAATTTTTTTCGTTCCATTCGTGGTTTACGGTGAGCGCGGATGTCATGGATGGGACCATTCAGCAATACTATTGCAATATTAATGAACCTGCCCGCAGGGAAGGCAGTGTCATCTCCTTTGTCGATCTGGATCTAGATTATGTGTATCGGCAGGGAGCATGGAAGGTAGTGGACGAGGATGAGTTCGTACTGCACACCGTTCAGTTCGGCTACCCTCCCGAGCTGGTGGAGAGGGCTAGACAAGAGCTTGTACGGCTTCAGCAGCGGATCGCGTCCAAGCAATTTCCGTTTGACGGCGCCCTGGAACGGTTTATTAATCGCATACCAGCCACATAACATTTTTACATAGGTTTATTGAACGATTGGGCATCCATCTTCGTCTATTGAGAGAGGAGATCAAAGGAATGAGTCATTCGATGGTCAAAACGGTGGACCGGTTTCGTGGATGCTTGCTGGGGCTTGCGGTGGGCGATGCGCTGGGTACGACGCTAGAGTTCAAGACGCCCGGTTCGTTCGAACCAATCCAAGAGATGAAGGGGGGCGGTCCGTTCGGCCTGGAGCCCGGTCAGTGGACGGACGACACCTCTATGGCGCTGTGCCTGGCCGACAGTTTGCTCGAGCGACGCATGTTTAATCCGCTGGATCAAATGCTGCGGTATGTGCGATGGTATCGGGAAGGCTACCGCAGCAGCACAGGTACCTGCTTTGACATCGGCAATACCGTGGTCGATGCACTCCGCCGGTTCGAGCAGACAGGCGAGCCGTTCAGCGGCTCGATCAGCCGGATGGCGTCGGGCAATGGCTCGCTGATGCGGCTTGCACCTGTGCCGATGTACTATGCGGCGGATCCCGCCCAAGCGATCATCCGTTCTGGAGACAGCTCGCTGACGACGCACGGGGCCGTGCTCGCCGTGGATGCGTGCCGCTATTACGGCGGCTTAATCGTAGGAGCGCTGGCAGGAGTCGCTAAAGAGGAGCTGCTCAGTCCGCGCTATACGCCAGCGCCAGGGTTCTGGGAGCGCCAGCCGCTCGTACCGGAGATCGACGAGATCGCTTCCGGCTCCTTCAAGGATCGGCAGCCGCCGGACATTCAAGGAACAGGCTATGTGGTTCGGTCGATGGAGGCGGCGCTATGGGCCTTCCATCGGAGCGACAGCTTCGAAGAGGGCGCACTGCTGGCCGTCAATTTAGGCGACGACGCGGATACGACCGGTGCCATCTATGGGCAGCTGGCTGGAGCTTATTATGGGTTCGGGACGATCCCGACAGAGTGGCTTGTGGAGCTGACGGACAGAGTGAACATCGATGCGCTGGCTGTCCGTTTATTTGAACAATCAGGGGCTGCCGACCGCTAATGCGATGATCGTGACGCCTAGAAGCTGCTGCTGGGAGAGTTAAACGTATGAAGGTTACCGGTTTTAATCATGCCACGATTCGTGTTTCGGATTTATCGGCGTCCTTATCCTTTTATCAACAGTTGTTAGGCATGAAGCTGGTGCATCTAGGTAGGCTGGATGCGTACCTAGAATGGGGAAGTGCTTGGGTATGTTTAATTGAGCGGAAGAGCAGTTGGGATGTTAAGCTCTCAGCATCACGTCTCGGGGTGGATCATTTAGCTTTTTCCATTGCGGAGCAGGATTTCCATGAAGCTGAAGCAACCTTGAAGCAAGCTGGCGTGCGTATCGTCCGAGGACCGATTCAGCGCGGCGGAGGCTGGAGTTTGAATTTTCTCGATCCGGACGGCACTGAGCTCGAGTTGTTCACAGGCAGCTTAGCGGAACGAATGAAGGTGTGGACTTGATGAAGCTGACGAAAAAAGCAGGCGCAAGCCCTATTGGTCGCCGTCTGGTCTCCGTCGGTCGCATAATCTCCAAGCTCCTGCTCGCGTTCGTGCTGACCGCCCTCGCGTGGATCGGCTTTGTGCAGTGGCGTATGGCTACGCTGCCGGATGCGAAGCTCCCGCCTCAAGATGTGGGCATTGTGCTGGGGGCTGCACTGTGGCAGACGTCGCCAAGTCCCGCCCTAAGTGAGCGCTTAGACCGGGCGGTAGAGCTGTATCGCCAAGGAACGATTCAGCGCATGATCGTATCCGGCGGCTATGATCGCGCAGATTCCAAGCTGACGGAAGCAGAGGGCATGCGAAACTATTTGATCGCCAAAGGCATACCGGAGTCTGCTATTTTTCTGGAAAATCATGCGACGAGCACCTATGAAAACATGAAGTTTAGCCAAGCGATCATGCAAAAGCAGCAATGGAAATCGGCGGTTATCATTACCCACCGGTACCATGCGGTTCGAGCGCTCGATATGGCGAATTTCTTAGGCTATGAAAACGTGATGGCTTCGCCGATGGACTCGAATGTGCTTATGATGCTTTGGCACAAAAGCCGGGAGACGCTGGCGCTGACCAAATGGCAGCTCGACAAGCTGCAGCTGTCATTCGGGATCGAGCCATCCAGAGACTGAGGCAGAGATAGAAGTGCTTTACTGAAAAAATCCCTCCAACCCTCCGGTCTCTAGCCGTTGGATGAAGGGATTTTTCAGTTCTTATCTCGTTTGATTTAGCTTATCCGTTCACGATCGTCCCGCCATTGACATGCAAAATTTGGCCAGCCATATAGGAGGAATCACCGCAAGCCAAAAACACGTAGCTCGGCGCAAGCTCCTCCGGCTGCCCGGCTCGCTTCATGGGCGTATCCCCGCCGAACTTCGCCACTTGCTCCTTCGTGAAGGTGGAAGGGATGAGCGGCGTCCAGATCGGACCGGGAGCTACGCCATTCACGCGGATGCCGCGACCGATCAGCTGTTGAGAAAGCGAGCGGGTAAAGGTGACAATGGCCCCCTTGGTCGCTGAGTAGTCGACTAACTGATCGTTGCCCTCGTAAGCGGTGATAGAGGCCGTGTTGATGATGGCGCTGCCTTGTTTCAGATGAGCTAGTGCAGCTTTGGTCAAGTAGAAGTAGGAGAAAATATTGGTACGAAACGTTCGTTCCAGCTGCTCCGACGTAATGTCCTCCAGCCGCTGCTGCGGATGCTGCTCCGCGGCGTTATTCACTACGATGTCCAGCTTGCCGAGCTGTTTCACGGTTTCTTCAACCGCCTGCTTGCAGAACACTTCCGTACCGATATCGCCGGGGAGAAGCACGCAACGACGGCCTTCCTCCTCCACTTGGCGCTTCGTTTCCTTGGCATCCTCGTGTTCGTTCAAATACACGATCGCCACATCGGCGCCTTCCTTGGCATACGTTACGGCGACCGCTCGGCCGATGCCGCTGTCTCCGCCTGTAATGATCGCCACCTTATCCTTCAGCTTGCCTGCCGCTTTGTAGCGTGTATCCTCAAACGCCGGACGCGGATTCATTTGCGACTCGATGCCAGGCTGCTGCTGTTGGTGCTGCGGTGGAAAGGTTTGTTTTTCCATTGTCGTGGTGGACATGCGTTCTTGCGCTCCTTTCAATTCGAAGTTGAGCTTAGCTCAACTCTCCGCGGTTCGGTATAACGCAGAAAGTTGAGCTTAGCATGCGCGTATTCGCACTATCGTTTCCATGGCATTTTCCACCAGCCAGCAAACCAAAACTGTAATCAGCTAAGCGCCTTTGAGCGATAATGATAGCCGAACAGCCTTTCATACCCCGCTTTGCGATAAAGCTTCACCGCAGGCTCATTATCCGAGATTACCTGCAAATACAGCCGCTCCGCATTCTGCTGCTTGCTCCAGATCGCCAGCTCGTGCACAATCCGTTGTCCCAAGCCCAGTCCGCGCCGCTGCGGGTGTACGATCACGCTGGTAAACCCGGCCCAGCCATCCTGCACCACGCTTGCACCTGCCGCCACACACTCGCTGCCATCCATAATGCGCAAGTAGCCGGCGTTCGGTTTGATGCGGCTGAACAATTGATCATAAAAAGAGATTAGCTCTTCACTGTACCCCTCTAGCCGAATGAAATCGGAAAGCCAGCCGGATTTATGCGTAGAAACGATCTCTGCGCGGAATTGCTCATTTCGTCGGTCGATGGTATGATCGATGACCTCGGAGGCGGCTGCAATCATCATGTCGCAGGGCACTTCCTTCGCATACCCGCGGGCTTCAAGCCACGCATCTAACCCTTCCGGGGAGGCGTCGCTAAGATGAAAACGAGCAGGCAGCCCTTGCGAGCTGTAGAATGACTCGATTTCCTCCATGCGGACTAGATCAGCTTCCCAGCTCAAAGAGCCATCGGCGGTCCAAACACTATTCGCCCGCTTCGTTACACCATCTGAAGCACGCAGCAGCCAAGAGCCCAGCTCCCATGTAATCTTAGCCGGCCAGGTTTGCAGGGCAAGCCGATCGAGGTGTGAATACAGCTGTTTGTTTTCCAATACGATCACTCCGTTCAGCAATAATGGCATTGCATAAATATACGATAGTATGTATTTAAATACAACTAAAATTTGCTTTAAAATGAACGTAAACGTGCACAATGCCGCATTCCGGTATATAATTTTGAGATTGCAGCAAAGAAGTGGAGTGGGGAGAGGGGAAGCGGGTTTGAACGAAAACGTAATTTTACATATGGAATCGATCGGCAAACGACTTTCCATTATGGGACGCAGCCATTTATTCCAGCAGCTGACGGCTGCCATCGGGTCAAAGGAACGGATCGCGCTGCTGGGTGCATCTGGACAGGGCAAGAGTACGCTGCTGCGAATTGTGGGCCAACTGGATCGTCCGGATGAAGGGGAGCTGTACTTAGAGAATCGCCCCTCTAATCAGTGGAAGCCGCAGGACTGGAGATCGAAGGTTTGCTATGTGGCCCAACAGCCGATCATGCTGCCTGGTAGCGTGGAGGACAACCTGCGCACCGTCAGTACGCTGCATCGCAGACCGTTTGAGGCAGAGCTCGCCCGAGCGCTCATGGCGCAGTGTGGCTTGCAGGATAAAGCGTGGCAGTCTAATGCATCCGAGCTGTCGGGGGGCGAAAAGCAGCGGGTAGCGCTGGTCCGTTCCCTGCTTTTAAGACCTCGCGTGCTTTTGCTCGATGAGATTACTTCGGCATTGGATCAGAACAGCAAGCAGGCAGTAGAGCAGCTGCTGAGGGAGTGGCATGCGGCAGAAGAGACCGCCATGCTGTGGGTTACCCATGATTTGCAGCAAGCGCGTTCGGTCAGCGATACTGTGTGGTTTATGGCGGAAGGTATGCTGATGGAGCGTCAGCCGACGGAGCTGTTTTTTCGACAGCCGATAACGCCGGCAGCGCAGCAATTTTTGCAATGGCCAGAGGAGGGGGTGGTGTAACCATGTCAGCAGCCGCTCTAGGCTTTACGCTGGTGTTTGTAGCCATTACAATTTTCGCTTCCATGAGGCAGAAGCTGGGTCTTGAAAAGGACATTCTGATCGGCACGGTCCGTTCGTCGCTGCAGCTCCTCTTGGTCGGCTTTGTGCTTCAGTTTGTTTTTCATACGGCGCATCCTGCCCTCATGATTCTCATTATCTTGCTTATGGTTGCCATCGCTGCTTGGAACGCCGCCCAGCGTGGCAAAGGACTGCAAGGCGTTGTCATTAGAGTGTTTTTGTCGATCCTTTTCACGGAAGGGCTGACGATGGGGGTGCTCATCGGCTGTCATTTGATCGAAGCGATCCCGCAATATATCATTCCTATAAGCGGGATGACGATTGGCAGCGCGATGGTGGTGTCCGGCCTATTCTTAAATCAGATGAAGCGTGAGCTCGAATCCTCCAAAGGGGAGATTGAGGCGCTGCTGTCCCTGGGTGCAAGCGTTCGGCAAGCGATCCATCTCTCCCTCAAACGTTCGATCAAGGCGAGCATGATTCCGACTATCGACGGTATGAAAACGATAGGTCTGGTTCAGCTGCCCGGCATGATGACCGGTATGATCGTAGCCGGTGCCGATCCGGTTGAGGCGGTTCGGTATCAAATTTTGATCGTGTTTATTTTGTCGTCCTCCGCGGCAATCAGCAGCATGCTCCTAAGTATGCTTAGTTACAGGCTGTACTTCACCAAGGATGAGCGGTTAATAAGCAGCCGTTAGTATCCTGCAATTCTTTTCCGCAGCGCTGGGCAGTTGAAGGATAAAGGGGACGAAGAGCGATGAGCGGAAAAAAAACTACGGCTGACCAATTAACTCACTGACTTTGTTTTCGATGTTTTTTAGGTAGCTGTGAGGGTTCCTTCGAAACCTCCGCCGCTTTGTTCCGTCCAGCAGACGTTCAGTCCATCTCTTTCTTTC
>NZ_VNJI01000102.1 GCF_007786445.1 Paenibacillus cremeus
GTCAACGGTCTCTAACTCGCTCATTCCAAACAAAGCGTTGGAAGCGGCGGGCATGGTATTTCTAACAAACTTACTCACCACACGTTTCTAATTCAGTAGTGAAATATGCAGCCCGGTGACGGGTGAAGACAACTCACTCCTGAAGATGGGGAACTGACGAAGGAAAGCCGTGTGCGGGAAATCCGCATGCACGGTTTGACGGGGAGTCCGGGGAAGTAATTCCCCGTCTTACCCTACTGTAATTCAATATGGAGGGAATAATAGGGTTAACAACTTACGGAAGGCTGAACTATTAGATGGTAGAGAAGAAGTCGGACTTCAAGTATGTACAGCAGCATTTAGCCAATGAGCGTACATTTCTCGCTTGGATACGTACAGCTATTGCGGTTATTGGGCTAGGATTTTTAGCAGCTGGGGTCGTTTTTCGAACAACAACTTTTGAACATGTTGGTCATATCGTTGCAGCGATTGTTGGCATTGGAGCAGTTTTAACGGGAACCATTATTATTTTCATGGCGACATGGGATTACAAACGAAAGCAAAAAGGTATTGATGAAGAACTATTTAAGTCTCCAACTTCCATCATTTGGTTTCTGGCGATTGGACTTGCTATAGTTGCATTTTTATTAATCGTCCTCGTTCTATTGCTTTTACTTTTGTGATTGTTCACTCAAGGACCGGATAGACTAATGTATTTTGGATCAATATCAAAATTCGGTAATGATGAAAATTTTGGATAAAATGTAAGCGGCATGCGTCATAACGGTCACAGCCCTGCTGCTGTGGGGTTATTTTTTTGCAGCCCAACTGCTTAGTAAAAAATTGAAACAATTTGTGCATTCGTCTACTAGTCGCTCTGTTCCGAAACGGGTACGATAAGATTGTCAATTTGTCCGACAAAATAAACTCGCATCCGAATGCCGAATGATAATCTGAACTAGACAGGAGTGTTCTTCCATGGGAAACATGAACCATCTCACATCGCTGCTTAAAAGCTTTATCGAGAAGGGACCCGCAGGCTGTTCCTGCACAGTCGTCCGTGATGGCGAAACAGTGTATGAGGAAGGCTTCGGCTTGGCCGACCTGGAGCTGAACAAACCGATCACACCGGACACGATCTACCGTATTTATTCGTTGTCAAAAATCATTACTTGTACAGCTGCTTTGATTTTGTATGAGCGCGGACTTTTCTTGCTAAACGATCCTCTTGAGGAATATCTGCCTGAGTTTAAAGATCCGCACATCTACAAGCGCAATACGAATGGCGAATGGACCATGGTTCCCGCGGCGTCCTCCATCCGCATTAAACACTTGTTTTCCATGACTTCCGGGTTGACGTATGGGCTCTTACCTGGGATTAAAATCAAGGATGACTTTTTGGAGACAGCTCGCGAAACCGGTAAAATATTAGAGGATCTGAACCGCAGAGCAGCCGAAGGCGACAAAGTAAGCATGCGGGATTTTTCGAAGGCACTTGCCGGCGTTCCGCTGGCTTTCGAGCCTGGCGCACACAGGCAGTACGGACTCAGCCACGATGTTTTAGGGGTTCTCATCGAGGTCCTCACAGGCAAAACACTCGGCCGGTTTTTGCAAGATGAAATCTTCGATCCTCTCGGCATGAAGGATACGTTCTTCCGCATTCCGGACGACAAGAGGGATCGGCTATGCAGCCTGTACAATCGGTCCGATGACGGGACGATGACGAAAATCACGAGAATGGACGCAG
This sequence comes from Paenibacillus cremeus, assembly GCF_007786445.1. GTDB lineage: Bacteria > Bacillota > Bacilli > Paenibacillales > NBRC-103111 > Paenibacillus_G > Paenibacillus_G cremeus. The sequence goes on from NZ_VNJI01000102.1 coordinate 1,727, forward strand.
GCTACCAACCTGAAGCCGTCTTGGAAATGGGCGGACAGGGGCTGCTGTCCACCCTGGGGGATTACAGCCGGTTTGCGCAGATGCTGGCCTGCGGCGGGGAGCTGGACGGAGTCCGCGTACTCAGCGCGAATACAATTCAGCTCATGGCCACCAATCATTTAGGACCAGCTCAAATGGCCGATTTCAATATCCCTCAATTGGCTGGATACGGCTATGGGCTTGGTGTCAGGGTAATGATTGATCCGGCGGCTGGAGGAAGCAACAGCTCCGTCGGGGAATTTGGTTGGAGCGGAGCAGCCGGAAATTATGTGCTCATTGACCCAAAATTGAAGCTTTCGGCGGTGTATATGCAGCAAATGTTCCCGAATTTCGAAGCGTATCACCACCCGCGGTTGCGTTCGGTAATCTACGGAGCGTTGTAAGACACCGGGGTGGCGGGCGACAAGAACCATATCTCATGAAAGCTGCGGATACGAATATCGCGGCTTTTTTTTGCCGCACGACTTAATCCGTATTTCGAGCTTTTAATAAAGAACTAGCCTTTTCTGGGTCATGCTCCAAAGCAATCCTGTATTCCAACATAAAGTGCAGCGTATCTAGCATTAGATCAAACTGGCTCTTCTTATGTTCGATTTCACTGATCTTTTGCCGGATCCATTCCATCACTTGTTGATTGGTGCGCGTATTGGTATCATGATCCTGCAAGATTTCCTTCAGTTCAACGAGAGAACAACCGATCCCTTGAAACTTTTTTATGAGCTTCAGCCGCTCGATCGCGTCGTCTGAATAGTTACGATAGTTATTTTTCTGTCTTTGGACATGCCGAGTGTCCAATAAGCCTTCCTTTTCATAAAATCGAATGGTATGGACGGTTAATCCCGTCCTTTTAACTAATTCCTGAATTTTCACAAAAAGTCTCCCCTTAAGATGACTTGCTCTAGAGTTCACTCTATAGTTTACACTAGAAATAGTTCAAATACTTAATAGCTTATGGAGGAGATCATATATGCGTATTTTCGTAACAGGAGCAACGGGCTACGTGGGTTCCGCCGTCGTCCGCGAACTCATCCATTCCGGTCATCAGGTCGTGGGTCTAACACGCTCGGACAAAGGTGCCGCAATGCTCGAGGCACTGGGGGCCGCGGCGCACCGCGGTGATCTGGAGGACTTGGACAGCCTTCGCACTGGAGCCAAGGCTGCGGATGGTGTCATTCACCTGGCGTTTAAGCATGATTTTTCGGACTTTGCCGGTGCGCTCACAACCGATCTTCGCGCCATTGAAACGATAGGAGCGGCGCTCGAGGGCTCTGGCAAGCCGTTCGTGACTACGGCTCACTTTAATGGAGAGGCATCAGATCATGCGGCGATCGCATTGGCTGAACGAGGAGTACGGACATCGATCGTGACGCTTGCGCCATCCGTGCACGGCGAGGATGACAAAGGGTTCGTGCCGAGATTGATCCACATCGCCCGCGAAAAGGGTGTCTCTGCCTATGTAGAAGAGGGGTCAAACCGCTGGCCGGCCGTACATCGCCTCGATGCAGCGTCCCTGTTCCGCATGGCAGTAGAGGCCGCTCCTGCGGGGGCGCGACTGGACGGAGTGGGGGACGAGGGCGTGCCATTCCGCGACATCGCTGGTGTGATCGGCAAGCACTTGAAGCTGCCGGTGGTCAGTATTTCACGAGAGGAAGCCAACACGCACTTCGGATTCCTCGCCCTCCTTGCTGGGCTCGACATTCCAAGGTCGAGCGTGCAGACGCAGGAACTTTTAGGCTGGAGACCTATTCACCGAGGGCTAATCGCGGACCTTGAACAGGGTCACTATTTCAACAAGTAATCCGCTTCAAAACATAGCTGTCCGCCTAGAGCCCGGTTCTCGGGCTCTTTCCTATTTCTGCATCAACTCACGTCCAAATAAAGATATACTATACATGATTAACTATCGTTTTTATAATTAGTATCAAAACGCATTATGGGCTAGCACTACAAGGACCGTCCAGCATGATTGGGTGGTCTTTTTAAGTACCATTTTCTTTTAAAGGTGGAACTCACAAGAACATGCTCAATTTTAAATTCAAATCGATAAGGTCCAAGCTGATTTTGTTATTTACCGTCTTCTTCCTGCTCCCCTTTATTTTATTCGGATTCATTTGGTACCAGCGTTCCACGAAATCGATCGAAGAGAATGCCATCGCATCCGCGCAGAAGTCCATTCAGCAGGCCAACAGCTACTTGAATTATTATTTCAATGATTTAGAGCGCAGCACGCTGCCTTATATTACGCATCCGTTGATTCAAGCCTTTATGAATCTACCTCCGGACGACGTTTACCAAAGATTTTACATTACCGCGCAAATCCAGAATCAAGTGATCGATCAAATCATTTATGGAAAAAAAGAAATTTACGGCTTCTCCATCTACTCAGGAAATGGGATGATGGCTTCCAATTTGGCCAGCACGATGGACGGATGGGCCAGTCGCGACCTCGAACGGCTTCAGCCGAAGGGACAGCGAAAAGTGAGTTACAACAACGTACGCTGGGAAAATCAAATCCCGATCCTCACGATCAGTAGAACGCTCTCGATTAAAAGTGAGCAAGGCTCCCACGGACTCATGCTGGTAGATATCCGTCTCAACGAAATATCCGCGTTTATCAGCAAAATCGGCTCGAGTCAAACCGGCTCCACCTGGATCGCAAACGGAGAGGGCGTGATCATGCTCCACCCGGATCAGAGTCGGATTGGGACCAATGTGCCGGACTGGTATAACGACCATATTAATACTCGGGATAAGGGTGCGTTCATCCTGGGGGATTCCGGGGTTAAAAAGCTGATCGTGTTCGAACGATCCCCCTTGACCGAATGGACGCTAATCTCGGAGGTTCCGTTGGCCGATTTAACCGGAGACCTGTTCGCGTTGCGCAACTTGACCATTATCATTTTGATTGCCGTTACCTGTATTTCTTTGCTGGTTCTCGGCGGCTTCTCGCTCCGGCTCACGAATTCACTGACGAAGCTGAGAGGGCTGATGAAAAGGGCGGGCAGCGGGGCAATGTCATTTAGTTAAGGCATAGTGTCCAAAATCAAGAACAAGAGCAGGTTATCGAAAAGATAGCCCGCTCTTTTTTTGCGCAAAAATGCGAAATAGGTATTGACAAGCAGTTAAAAAAATGTGGCGAAGCCCCTTGAAAAACGAGGAGGTTTTGTCATTGGAATTGTACGCGAGCTCTTTAAAAGAAACGCTGACATCCCTTATTCGAGAGATGTCAGTGGCACCCGAACTTTATGTTA
>NZ_VNJI01000103.1 GCF_007786445.1 Paenibacillus cremeus
AAGATGTCATAACCTCACACAGACCTACAAGAAGGGCATTCGGAACGCCACCGAACATTGCCTTTTTTCCGCATTGGCTTTAAACATAAAACGTATGATAAGAGCGGTATAAGGGGGAAGTTAACCACTGCAAATCGCAACAATTCAAGAGAAAATATGCCAAAAACTGAAGTATGGCTAGGGAACTTACTCCCTAGCCATACTTTGTCAACAGTCCCATTTATGCGGCTTTTAAAGAAATAAAGATCTTGTCACCCGAGACTTCCCCTATTACTGTCGGGTGCACCTTTGCTAAACTCGAGACCCGGCTGAAGATTGCGATTCGACGAACGCAATATCATCCTGAACCATAGGACGCATCCGCTCCCACGAGAACGGAGTAGCGCCAAGATGAAGCAAAGGCTGCTCATGGTAATGCGACTGCGTCACCCGGATCAGATTGTCCCAATGTCCCGCAGCGTGGGGAGCTTTGAGCCAAGACAAAGCCTTTCTTCGCTCTGACTCGTCCCCTGTACGAAGAAATCGCTCATAGCTTACGCCGGCCCGAAGTTTATCGGCAAAATACAGACTCAGGTGCGCCCACGCTTCAATATCACACAGCTCGCACTCCAGCGTCGGCGACTTAATCGACAGGCCGGTGATCAGAGATAATCCTCGCTGCGCATCGGCTTCGAGACGCTCCGCCAGTTGAACCGGCGTTGTATACCCTTCCAAGGATTCGCCTTGCAGCACCCGGTTCATATAATTCCGGATAGATAAGTAAGACGGATCAAACGTTTCCCTGCCGAGCATATCTTGCAGCGAAATAAAAGCTTGACCGTTGTTGAATTCATCCTCGCCTGTTGACAGGAAGCCTTCCGCGTACAACGTAAAGTCCCACGTAAATTTGTAGAAGGACGCCAGCGCCATCGGCATTTTACAGACGGCGGAATAGGCTTTAAGCAGCTGATTTCCGGTGGGCGAACCGTACCTCCGGTCAAGCTCGTTCTCAAACACGCGGTCCGGCGTACTTGGATCGTAGAGCAGTCTGCCCCACAGCATGTAATAGAGCCAATGCTTCTCAAAGGCGTAGGTCCAACTGACGTGTGGGCTTCCTTCCCGGTGGGAATAATCCTTGCCCGGAATAAAGCATTCCGAGCCCACGAAATAGCCCCCTACATATTCTTGACCGTTCTCAGCGATATGCTCGCGGATAAAATCGGGCTGTGCCCACCGGAGCGTGAAGAAATCCTCATTCCGTACCATCCAGGTGATTTTGTAATTCCGCGGAGGCGGGTTCCAATAGCCCTCCATCCCGTTCGAGCCTCCATGCGTAAGCAGCAGCTTCGGCGAGGAATAAGCATGGGACCAGTTAAATTTAACTTCGACCCATACCGGCCCTTCAAAGACGTCGCTGCTTTCGATCGCGTCGCGGGTGACCGAAGGATCCACGGAAAATGGAGCGCGATGAATGAATTTTACAGGGCGGTCGGCCTCTCGGATGCCTTCAAAATAAACCTCTTTGATCCACTCCTGCCGGTCCTCGGGAGTCATGTCGTTCATTCGTTCGCCCAAAGAAATGCCGAAGCCGGTCAAATCAGGATATTCATTAATAAGCTGCGTGATCGATTCGCGGGTATATTGCTTAATTTGCTCCGTCGAGTACGAATCTCCGTAATGATAGAAGGTATCGTCGCTGATGGCCTCCCCGTCGTAATGCTCACGGAAAGACTCCGAGACGAAAATGTTCCAGTTGACCAAATAGGTCTCGATCCCTCGATCCTTAGCCATTCGGAAAAGGGCCGTCCAATAACGCTTCCATTCGGCAAGCTCTTCGTCGCTAAAAGGAGTTGCCAGCGGAAAGTTAGCCGTTCTGAACATATAAGGAAACGGATGCAAGTTCCACAAGGTTAAAGCATTGTAGCGGTTCTCCGCCATTCGATCGAGAAAACGCTGCCAGAACCCTAAATCACGAATCGTCTCGATCTGCAGCCGAAAGCTCTCGTTTCTACGGTAAGTCGACCACGGCAGATTAAACTTGATCGCCCGAAACGGAAACCGGGCGTTCATAACGCATTCCTGCACCTCGGAAAGTGAGCCGCAGCCGCGAAGCCGCTCAGCTAGCTCCAATGTGCCGTACATCGCTCCAGCCTCGTCCAACGCTGCTACCACGAGGAGCGGCCTGCCCTCACGCTGGGCAGAAATGATCCGAAAGCCCTCCGGCTGCAGCTCCCCGGACAGCTCCCCGAACAGCTTAGCGGCTTCCAGGCCGCTTTCCTCAATCCAGATGCCTCCTGCGGTAAGCAGCTGCTCCTTACCAACCATTTCCGCATTTTCCCCGATCTCCCGGAGCGCCTCCACCAACCGTTCCACCGCAAAAACGATTTGCGGTGAATCCTCCCGATACGTTATTCCAACAGTCATCCCTTATTCCCCCCGTCAGATTATTATCCTTTCACAGAGCCTAACATAACCCCTTTGGCAAAATGCTTTTGCAGAAACGGATAAACCACTAGAATCGGAGCCATGGCCAGCATAATTGCAGCCATCCGAATGGTCTCCTGCGGCACAACCCTGTCGTCCCCGCCCGCTCCCGCCTGACCCACCCCGTTGGAATCGGAGTCGATGACGAGCGTTTTAATCAGTACCTGAAGTGTCCACTTCTTTGAATCGGACAGATAGATCAATGCATTGAAGTAAGTATTCCAGTGCGACACGGCAAAGAACAACGTAAAAGCGGCGATTGCCGGCATGGATAAAGGAATGACGATGCGGAGGAACACCCCAAGCTCCGAGCAGCCATCGATCCGGGCTGAGTCCTCCAGCTCCGAAGGAAGTGATTCCAGAAAGCTTTTAATAACGATCAAGCTCCATGCACTCGTTAAGCTCGGCCAAATCAACGACCAATACGAATTTAACAAACCAAGCTGCTTGATCAGAATATAGCTCGGCAGGATACCGGCATTAAAAACAAGAGTAAATACGACCGCTCCCAGCATGATAGATCTACCTGGCAGCACTTTCTTCGTCAGGACGTAGGCGAACGTAAACGAGACGACAATATTCATCAAGGTGCCGATGATCGTGATGAATAACGTGGATTTTAACGCATTTAGAAAGCTGTTCGTCGAAAGAATATATTTGTACGCGCTGAGGGACCACTTCTCCGGGAACAAATAAAATTTCAACGGAATATACGCTTTGGGATCGGTGAAAGATACACTGAACACATACAGGAATGGGAACAAGCAGATTAACGAGATGATCGCAAGCAGTGCGTAATTAACATAATCGAAGCGTGTAACTTTCTTGGTGCCAACAAAACTCATGGATCCGTCCTCCTCAATCCTAAATTAATAAATACCTTCGTGCCCCATCTTTTTCACCACATAGTTGGAGACCAGCACAAGCACCAGCCCGACGACCCCCTTAAACATGCCCACGGTGACGCCGATGCTGATTTGGCCCCGCAAAATCCCGATGGAGTAAGCATAAGTGTCAAACACCTCCGCCACCGAGGTCACCAGTGGATTCATCATTAGCAGCACCTGCTCGAAGCCGACATCTGCCATATGTCCCAAACGGAGAATCAGCAAAATGATAATAGTCGGCCGAATAGCCGGAAGTGTAATATGCCAGATTTGCTTCCAACGCGTGGCCCCGTCTACGACGGCCGCTTCATAACGTTGGGGATCGACGCCGGCCATTGCCGCCAAAAAGATGATCGTCCCCCATCCGGCTTCCTTCCACATATTTTGCGCTGTGATGAGTGCCCAGAAGTAATTCGGGTTGGAAAGAAACGAGATCGGCTCGTGACCGGCTTCCATGATCAGCTTGTTTACGATACCAACATCAGTTGAAAATATAAAAAACGTCAAGCTGGTCACCACAACCCAGGATAAAAAATGAGGCAAATAAACGATGGATTGATTAAATCGTTTGAACACTTCGTGCCTGACCTCGTTGAGCATTAAGGCGAGCGCAATGGGAACGGGAAACATAAACACAAGGCCGAACAGGTTGATGGCGAACGTGTTCCTCAACATAATGTAGAAGGACGGATCCGCGAACAGCTCTTTAAAATGCTTGAGTCCGACCCACTGGCTGCCATCGATGCCCGCATACGGATTGTAATCCTGAAAAGCGATCGCCAGTCCCCACATAGGAACAAACTTGAACAAAATGAAATATGCGATTCCGGGTACTGCCAGTAAATATAGGAACTTATACCTGACCATCGTCGTCCACAAACGCGGCCGTACCTGCGCTACAGCCCGTTTTCGGTTAACCTTAACTACTGCGGTTTGCATGAAAACACACCTCTCCATATGAAGTAAAGCAGCCCGATGAGAATCGGTGCATTCTTACATCGTAAGAATAACAAGGTGCATGAAGGCAGGACAGCGACAAGTCTTGCAATACCACCGCTTATCCGTGCGAAGTGCAAGATTTGTCCTTGGCTTCAACATTTGTCCTTTCTGCAAAAAAAAACTACGGAAGTCCAATTAACTAACAGGATATTCCAATGCCTCTGTCGAAATAGTTAACAGCTATTTTGACGGAGGTTTTCTTATGCCCTTGCCCAAAAATCGAATTGTTCCTGAGAAAAAAATCTACTATCGTGCGGAAATCGAAAATTGTCCAGATTGCGGACGAAAGCTGAAACGCCATCACACTGCATGGAAGAAAAATGTTGCTACGCTTCAAGGTGTCATTCAGGTC
>NZ_VNJI01000104.1 GCF_007786445.1 Paenibacillus cremeus
AAAATCCGTTATAAATCAGCCGTTAGCTTCGTCTACAGAGTAGCATAATTCATTTCGAATGAACATTTTTTAAGCGGATATGACATCCGCTTGTTTGCTGTGCACATTTTGCTTGACTAAACCCAAAAAACTAACGGCACAGGACTTTGTCCCATGCCGTTTCGGATTACATTTTTATACCCAGTCTAGTCTTTGAGCTTAACTAAATGACATTGCCCGATCGGGAGCCTTTTGGTGACTCATAAACGCCTCTTAAATGATCACTACTTCATAAGTTTCGAGAAGCTTTATTCATTATATTTTTACGACTTCTTCTGCTCTTTAATGATCTTTATCATGCTCTTACCCGTAGCAGCTATGGCTTCTTCCGCCGAACGCGGTGTCCATCCAAGTAAACGTTTGGCCTTTTGATTGCTAGTTGACATATCTTGTCCCAGGAGCGTTGCTATCATTCTTAAGTGAAGCTTTCGGATACGTCTAACCGCTTTCTTTAAATTAAACCTTACTCATTGCCTTTGTGGCTCGCCATAAAGGGAAGTTACAGCGGCTTCCGTATCCGTTTCCGTTTACTCCGGTTAGTTCACATTGAATTTGTAGCCCATTCCACGGACTGTGTGGACATATCTCGGCTCGGCTGGGTTGGCTTCGATTTTTTTGCGCAAATTGCTAATGTGGACGAGCAGCGTACGCGTATCGCCGTTGCTGTCTACACCCCAGGTCATTTTGTACAACTGCTCCAGGGGAAGCACTTTGTCGGGTGCCTTGGCCAGGTGTAGCAGCAGATCGAATTCCTTGGAGGAAAGAGGAGCTATCTGCCCGTCCACCTTCACGGTGCGGTTGACCATATCGACCTCCAGCCCCGGGAAATGCAAATGCTGCGACTCCTCCTTGTGCTGCTTCAGCAGTTGAATGCGGCGCAAATGCGCTTTGACTCGGGCGACCAGTTGGCCCGGGCTGAACGGCTTGGTGATGTAGTCATCTCCGCCGATGCTTAAGCCCAGAATAATGTCCATATCCTCGCTTTTACAGCTCAAGAACAAAATCGGAGTGATGTACGACTTGCGCAGCTGGCGGCATACTTCAATTCCGTCCATGCCGGGCAGCGAAATATCAAGAATTACCAGATCCGGCCGATGCTCCTCCACCATCCCCAGCGCCTCCGCGCCATTATTCGAGCATAGCACCTCGTACCCTTCATTTTTCAGATACAAGCTGATCAATTCGATGATTTCCGCTTCATCATCAACGAGTAATATGGTTTCACCAGACATCGATTTTACCCTCCAAGAACTGCTCCATAGCTGTATGTTTTTTTCGTTTCGTTACGGTCAACGTGAACATCTATGTATCGGTCGATCCGGTTTTGTGATGGTAGCCGTCAACGTCACAGTCTCATCGCCTGCCGATTAGCTCGGACGAGTTACAGCGCCACTATCGCTATCATCACCTGTCGCAGTTTGCTCGCGCCGCACCCGCGATCGCTCTGACGCTACGTTTTTCCCTGGCGCTCCGCTGATCGTCACTGCTCGTCGTCGGTATCGTTCTATTTGTCGTGTAATAGTTCGTTGCTCCGATTGTCGCGATGCTCAGCGTCACGCTGCTGTGATTTGCTACCTTAGAGCCGCACGCCAGAGTGGCCGTCGGCATCGCGTTTTTGTAAGCGACAAGCAACCGAGTTCCTAATATTAGGACCAATCCCATATAAATTAGGGACGACCAATTTACTATTTCATCACCTAAGTATACCTGTTCATTTTCAGAAAAGAGTCAAACTAAAGTTGTAAGGATGTTTAAATCTGCCAAAAATACTCGAAAAAAATTAATAGCCGACCACCCAAAACCTTAGTAAAGGTCTGGTTATCGGCTTTTAAATCGATTTTCACCATAGAAGACTATTCGATAAATTTCAGATCTCTTGCCATTGCGATGGCCTGCACTCGTCGTTTCACGCCCAGCTTTCCGTATATGCGAAATACGTGGCTTTTAACTGTCGCCTCCGTGATTCCGAACCTGTCTGCGATCTCTTTATTGGACAAACCGTTCGACAATGCATACAAAATATCCGTTTCCCGGCTTGTCAACGGTTCGACGAGCGCATCGTCCCGCAGGCCCGCTTTGCTAAAGCTCTTTTTGTTTTCGTTCGACATGCCCAGCTTCGCGAGGCCGCTCGAGATCAACCGCAGCAAGCTGTTCTCTAGATCTGGCCCACCCGCGGCAAGGGACACTTCCCCTTCCGGCGCTGTAGGCCCTCTCCAGTACCCCGCTCCGCCCGCTTCGTTTCGATGTTTATTGCGGATCTTGCACAGTGTTTTGGACAAACGCTGAGGATCCACGGGCTTCATAATATAATCCAGCGCGCTTAGATCGAAAGCCCGGACCGCATAATCGTCATAGGCGGTGACAAAAACCACATCGATCGACGGATCAAGATTATGCAGCAGGATGGAAAGTCCCATCCCGTTTATTCCCGGCATGGAAATATCGAGAAATGCAACATCAACCGGATTGGCCTTCACATATTCATAGGCTTCCAAAGAGCTCAGGAATGTCTGGGAGATCTCGATAACGTTACTTTCAGACAGTAAATTCTTAAGCAATTTCACCGACAGCGCTTCATCATCCACGATAATTGCCCGCAGCATGCTTCAACCTCCAGTCTTAACCAGTCGTGCAGGACCGGGAAGCTCAAAAGAAATTTTCGTGCCTTGTCCTTCCGCGCTTTCAACACGAATGCTTGTTCCGTAAAGTAGCTGAAAACGCTGATTGATGTTCCATAGCCCGATGCCCTTCTTTGCCTCATTCGGTTTAAGGATTTCATTACACTTTCGTTCGCTCATCCCGCAACCGTTGTCTTCTATTATAAAGCGGATGAAGTTGTCCGCTCCCTGCTTGATGGTTATTTTTACGGTTCCCCCCTGCGGTCCCGACATCAGGCCGTGTCTGACGGCATTTTCCACTAAAGGCTGTAGAATCAACGGAGGAATCGGAATGCCCAGGCTGGCATCCACATCATATTCCACACCCAATCTGTCGCCGAACCGCGCTTGCTCGATGTTGATATACGCTTTGACCAGTTCCAGCTCGTTCTCTAAAGTTGTGAAGGAATCCATTTGCTTGAAGTCAAATCCGCTTCTCAAATACTTCGAAAGATCGAGCGTCAGGTTCCCCGCTTTTCGAGCATCGTCCTCAAGGCACAACGCGGCGATGGAGCTAAGGGCATTATACAGAAAATGAGGCTTGATCTGGGATCGCAAAAAGGCGATTTCCGCGTCCTTTTTTTCGGCCTGCAGCTTCTGGTTTTTCCGAATCATGTCTTTGATCGTCTCGTCTAACGCCGTGAAGAACAACACCGCCGAGACATTAATGAGGTTATGAAAGAAGTGCTCCTGAAAAACCGCTAAAAAAGACTGTCCGCTAGTCAAAAATACGATAATGAGCCCGTTGAGACTATTATACAGAACCAGCAAAAATGCAATCAGCAGCTTACACTTTTTATTGGCATGAACAAACATCTTCTGAAAAATCAGAAAAACCGGCATGCTGAACAAAAGGTTCAAAAACGTCGTGAAAAGACCCACTTCGATCCCATGATACGACCGGAACAACAGAATCACAGCCGACAGAACGATCCCTGTCACCAGGCCGCCATTTAACGTCCCGAGCAGTAGCGGAACGATTCGGATATCGACTCGGTAACCCGGGGTAATCGTAACGGGAAAGGACATACACAGCAGAATGCCGAACCCGGCCAGAAGGGAATGAAAAACACTTACGTAACGATTCCTCACCGACTTCTCTGCAAAAAATAGTTGATAAGTGAACATCATCGATGCTACAAGCGCCAGCTGAAGCAAAAAATCTTTAAAAATGCTCAGGCTCATTCCATCACCTTTTACGAAAGTCATTCGATATTTTTCTGAATTGTTATTTGATGCTGCCTTTCTAATTCCTGTTAAAGAGTGCACTAAAGAGATTATTACAATTTTGAAGAGGCTCCGCAAGGGATATATTAGCGCGGTTGCTTTTATGTCCTGATCTTTTTGGCCGTGAAGAGCTATCTTTAATTCCATCCGGACCCGAAGTTCATGTCACTTACCCATAAGTTTGCCGCGGTAAATTGAAAAAGCCCTTGATTTACAAGGACTTTTCTGAAACAGCTATTATGTATATACATTCACTACTGTATCCAGCTTAATAACTCCTCTTGCAATTTAGGGGACCTTCCTTCCTTACTTTATTTATTCGTCAAATAGACCAAACCTCCTGCGGTTAGCAAATTTCAATAGGCTGAGTACATCGCTCTTTTATTTTTTCTTTCGCTTCACAGAGAGCCGTTGGGAATGAGATAATGTTTTATAACCCGACGTCAATTTCATTCACGATTATACGCATATGTTTGTGTCGTGGCTTCGCGACACAAACATGTGTGCTTTCAAATATAAAATCCCCAATTTAGGGACTGTTGACAAACGTATCAATTTAATAGGTTTTTTGGAGGGCCGTGTAGAATTTATCTCTATACGGTCTTTTTTACTTTGGAGGGTAATCCTATGATGGGTGTAGATGGAGCCAAACA
>NZ_VNJI01000105.1 GCF_007786445.1 Paenibacillus cremeus
ATCTCAAGCGAATCTTGAAGCTCAAGGATTAAGGCAATAAGCCGATACAACAAAAAGAAGACATCTATCCCTAGGAGGCGATGTCTTCTTTTTGCATTGATAAGCCTCTAAACAAAAACCTTAAGTTCTTCAGTGGCCTCGCATAAGCCGGTCCTTTTTTTATTACTGCTGTTTTTTCTTATCGTCCTTTTCTTTGTCCTGCCCCTCGTCCTGCTTCTGATCCCCGCCTTGCCCTTGTCCTCCACCGCTTTTTTGATCCTGACCGCCTTGAGCTCCTTTAGCTTGCTGCTCTTTCGGCATCGACTCTTCTTGAAGCACTTTTTTCATTAAATCCATAAGCTCTAGCCGAAACAACGGACTCTGTAAAGACTCCTGAATCACCGCTTTAGTTTGAGTTCGATAAGGAGTTGTTTTCATTGTATTAAGCATCATGGTCTCAAAATCGGGACTCTTCATAGCATCAAGCATTGATTTTTGATACTCAGGATCCTTAAGAAGATCCTTGTGCAGTTTTTTGGTGTCTTTTTCAATAGCTTTGGCAAATTGCCCTGCAAACTTCGGGTCGGTAATCATTTTTTGAAGAAATTGATTGCTCTGAGGATCGACCAGCACGTCCTTTACAGCAAGCTGCAGCATTTGGGTATCTCCAGCCGATAAAGTCTGCATTTTGGTGTTGCTTTGAATCGTCGCCTCTTGAATGGCTTTTCGACCATCCTCGGATTTTAAAATATCCATGACCATAGACTTGGTGTCTTTATAGTTGTTGCCGCCACCTGAGGATGCAGATTGATTGTCAGAACCGCAGGCAGTCAAGAGACTAACGATCAGAAAGCCGGGTAACAAACGGATCCAGCGTTGTTTCATCCATCTGACTCCCTTTCGTATTTTTGAGCTTAGTATTTGTAATGTACGGGTTGCTTAACACAATTGTCGTTAGCTTTTTACTGTGAAGGTTGGTACAATTAACATTTGAGAGAAAATCGTGTGGGGGTACGGACGTGACATTAAGAAAATGGTTCTATATATTTTGGACAACAATTCTAATTGGTGCGGTCGTTGGTGGAATTGTTGGTCTTTCTTTACAAACGATGGATCAAGATTTTGTTTTCATGGGCATGTCCGTGATGGGCTATAATTTTTTCTGGATGTTAATTGCTGGTGCACTATTTAGCTTAATTAGTCAGGTCGGCTTCTTTGCGTATTTGATTATTCGATTTATTGGTATCGGAATCATACGGAATTATTGGACCTGGAATATGCTCCAATTACTGATTATGGTAGTTGTCCTTTTTGATATGGCTTATCTTGGCTATACGAATGTAGTGGGCACGATCATCCTTGTCTTGCTTTGCGCAGCTATTGCTTATTTCAAAGTCAGAATCACGAACAAAAATGCCTTAATACCGACTTTCTTTTTTATGACCGTCGGAACGTTGATGGAAGCCCAACCGGCACTTGTAATGAACAATGGTTTTGCATCCGTTCTTTTTATGATGATACCGCTGTTCGTATGTAATGCATGGCAAATTTTGATTTTGAGCAAAGTGCTGAAAACAAATAAAGAGCCGTTTTAAACGGCTCTCTTGGTATTAATGAATACGTTTCATTGTTTGATCTTCGATCTGTGTCTTGTTATTTACCTGAGTTTGCTTCATTAAGTCACTGACCGTAACAAATTCGTAGCCTTGCTCACGCAGCTTGTCTATAATAACGGGCAAAGCTTCGTGGGTCTGCTTGGATGAGTCGCTAGCATGCATTAGAACAATATCGCCGGGATGTGCTTTGCCTACCACGCGGCTAATGATATTATCTACGCCCTTATTCATCCAATCCATTGAATCGGTATCCCATTGAATTACGGTGTAGTTGAGCTCATTGGCAATGCGAAGGACGCGTTTATCAAAATCACCATTAGGCAGACGGATGAGATTGGGATTAGTGCCGGTGACGTCGGAAATAATTTGATGAGCGGTTTTGATTTCGGTACGAATTTCATCATCGCTTAAGCTGCTGTAATTAACATGCTTATGGCCGTGACTCCCGATTTCCCAGCCGCCTTTGACAATGTGGTTTACGACTTCCTGATGACTCTTGGCCCATGGTGACGACAGGAAAAAGGTTGCTTTTTTGACCCCTTTGTCTTCTAAAATTTTCAGGATCGGCTCCGTTCGCTTGTCCCCCCAGCTGATGTCAAACGTAAGTGCGATCAGCTTTTTTTCAGTTTGAACACTGTAGACGGCTGCCGGGTCATTTTGGGAGAACACTGAAACATTTTCCGTTTCGGAGTAAATGATACCGATAGCGAACAAGACGGCGACAGCAATAATGAGGGCTTGTTTAAGTTTTTTGCCGTTGAGTACATAAAAATAATTCACATGTTTACCTCCTTTGCCTGTCTCATCGAGAGGCTTGTTTAATCTTGATTACTAAAAATGTATGCTCGTACCACTAACTTATGCTTAACTTTGGAGGTGCTCGAATGAATTGGAGTAACACAGCTGCGCAGATGAAATCGATGAAGCATTATTTTATTGCGTCTGCACTGGTTTTTATCGCGGGAATTATAATGGGGGCTTTATACTCGGAGCAGTTTCATACGTTTATTGATAGTCAAATGGAAGCCTTGAAGCAGATTGCCCAATCTGTAGACGGCAAGGAGAATCCGCAGTGGACCTTGTTCTGGCTCATCTTTTGGAATAATGCTTCCAAATCGCTGCTGATTATCGCATTAGGTTTGTTTTTCGGTGTATTTCCTTTATTCTTTTTAATGGCTAACGGGTTGCTTATCGGTTATATGTGCATGGTAACAGTCGAAAAACAATCTTGGCTCGTTGTAGTAAAATCGATCATCCCCCATGGCATCTTAGAAATTCCGGCCATCGTTTTTGCTAGCGCCCTTGGGCTCCGATTAGGATTTTTAGTATTAAAATTTTCATTTTCGATGATTAGTCCGACACGCCAGACACTAGTAAGAGGGCAGTTGCAGGGCTTCCTGAAGGCACTTATACCAGTATGTACGCTCTTGGTGGGGGTTCTGTTAGTAGCAGCGCTAATCGAAAGTACAGTCACGTTCTGGCTTACCCGCAGTTAAAAATAAATAGCAATTCACTCATAAAAATGTAAAAAACTGTGCATAACAATACCAAGATGGTTTTGGCAGAAACGGGTATGTAAACAAAGCGCCGGTTCTTCTTCCATACGCTTCGGATACATGCCCTTTTTGTGCCTATATTGATGTTTCGAAAGGGGCCGTAATACGACCATGCTTGGTTTTTTGTTTAATGAGCGGGAATGCAGAGAACTTGATTATGTATTGAAAAAAGAATTGGATGAAATGCTCTTTGACTTAAACGATAAAAGAATTGACTCCGATATCAAAGTAGCCATTGAATCCAGATATAAAGTGATCTTTCGCATGTATGCCCGTCTGGCTTCACCCAAGGAAATTTCGAAATATGCAAGGAACCGGATGTATCATTAAAATTGAATGAAATAACTGCTTGACTCAGGGCAGGCAGATATGATATTTTATATCTCGTTCTCGTTTTGAGGAAATGAATTAATTGTCCCAAAAACAAGAAAGAAAAAAATGCTTGCAATCGTATAGGCGAATGTGATACATTATAAAAGTCGCTGCTGAAACGGTTGACAAGAAACGACAAGTAATTGCCCTTTGAAAACTGAACATCGAGTGAGTGCAAAAGATAAGAGAATGAAAATTCTCGCCAGTAGTAAATTTTTGAGCTTATCAGCTTTTCTTTAATGGAGAGTTTGATCCTGGCTCAGGACGAACGCTGGCGGCGTGCCTAATACATGCAAGTCGAGCGAGGGTCTTCGGACCCTAGCGGCGGACGGGTGAGTAACACGTAGGCAACCTGCC
>NZ_VNJI01000106.1 GCF_007786445.1 Paenibacillus cremeus
TGGCATGCAGTTGCAAGGTGCGATGGCCATATTTGCGGTGAATCTAAAGCGGATATTGAGAATAGCCGACTAAGGATCATTGAGGAATACAACCGAATAGGGTCAAAAAAAGAAGACATCTCCTCTACAAAATGGGAATAAATGTCTTCTTTTTGGTTGAACTCGCCGGCCAGGAAAAAAACGTAAGTTCTTCAGTGGCCTCTTACAACTTTGGGAGGTGTTTAGCTTTCATTTAATTGTTCAATTAAAGAGCATATTGGCCAATATCTGTTATTTCCTTAATATGTCTTGCACCGTTTAAGCGAACTCATTTAAAACTTCCGGTGTCCAGTCTTTCACACCGTTATCTTCAATGATTCCCAACACAACATCAGTGATTATCTTGGTCAAAAATCAACTTATCTTGAACTCGGAATTTTATATCGTCAGCATCAGCTAATGATAAGCCTTTGCGTAATTCTATCAATACTTCAAATGAACACAAATACTTGTTAGAGGTGATTTCATGGAAGAGAATGTTAAAATTAGATTATCAGGATCAAGTAAGATTTGTCCCTCAAATGCTTTTTCTACTTAAAGATATGAATTGGCCAGTTGCGAAAGAAGCATGTAATGTAATGCAATATATGAGAGTTGAGGATTTAACACCTTATATCGTAAATGTGACACAAGCGGTCAAGTAGAAAACAGGAGAATAATGGTTCCGCCCACGGACTATTTTAAATGATCATATGAGTCCTATTGTTTATTTTCCTTATTTTCCACTGGAAAACCCTGGATCCAATTTTTAGGCTCAACTTTATTCTTCCTCTTAAAAAATCGCTTGATTTTGTTTTCTTGCTGCCTCTCCTCGAGGATTCGCTTGATACCGTATATAAGTACCGTTGATCTCATTTCATCATCGTGTTTGAGTTTTTGTAGTTGTTCGTAGAAGTTATAATGCATAGCTGTCATCCTCATCCTTGAGGTTAATGGTGGGGAAATATTTCGCTACAAATTTCGACATACAATCAAAAAATAAGACCGTAGGTTATTTGAATATTTAGTATGGGGGTGTGAAGCTGAAAAAGCTGAAGCCATACTTCAAATGTCGTTAAAGTAACGGATACGATAGTGCGGCAATGGAACCGATCCATCGCTTGTTTGCGTTAATATCGATCCGCTTAACTACTTGGCAGATTAGTTCAAATACACAAAGGAATTTTCCAAGGGTTGTGGAAATATGGGTAGTGGTAAATTTTGCTTTAAAAAAGGGTGGCGAATTTGAATGAAATTTCTAATCATCCAACCAAAACTTGAGAAGAGCATTGTTCAACTTGAGAGTGAGTTACACAATAATCCTTCCGTTGATGTTGTAATCTTTCCAGAAGGTTATTTGAATGAAAATGTGGAACAAGCATGTCTTTTGGCAAAGAACTACAACAAGATTTTTATTGGAGGACATAGAAGGCTAAACGACAGTCCAAAAGATAGAGCCATAATAATTAACCGTTCTGGTGACATTATTTTGGATAGGATTAAATACAGCCAGACGGCTTTTAAGTCGGTAGAGGGTCTGAAGATAGGGCAAATACTTTGTGATGAATTGGTTAAACAAGGAGTGAAGAATGAAGATACCAGAGGTATTGACTTAATTGTCCATCCAATCGGTGTAGGAATGTTCAGTGAGGAACAGTTTGACGAATGGATAAATGAAGCAAAAAAGCTTGCTATTATATATAAAACAATGATTATTGGCACAAGTCACGCCGATGGTTCATTCAGAGGCAGTGATGTATCCATACCAATCGCATACTGCTTTGATAAAAATGGAGATTCAATTTTCGTTTCTAAAAATGATGTACGAACTCGAATTTTAGATATTCAAACAAAGACAGTTTCTTTTCCTCAACCTCATTCTCAATATTGGGAAAATGTTTAAGCTAAACGATAGTTGAATTGTTTTAGACAGCAACGGGTCAGCAATGGCTAGCTAATGCATAAAATGGAACTTCACTGGGGATTTTAATTCAATTCCATTACGAAGGAGTTGAAGTAATCGATGACTCAGCCTATAAACGACTATAATAAAATCGAAGTGGATTCAGATGTAAATGAGGATCATAATCGAGAGGAGCAACTAGACAACTCCTTTGAAGCGTGGTATGAGAGTATCGGTGATCAGGTGAAGCAAAAGCTGGATCTTACAAATGTTCCGCAAGCCAATGTATATGATTCTGTCGTCGATATGGATGAGGATCCTAACTAGGTTCAATTCACAGTAAGAAATAAGCCCTCGAGTTCAGTGTTGGGACTATCGAGGGCTTTTATATTGTCTTATTTTAGACCTGGTTTCAAACAAACAGCTGAGCTTGGGAATAGTGAGGACATACCTTAGTCCTTCGGAGTGCGGTCAAGATATTGGCGAGTTACTGAAGTTGACTCACCTTCTTGTACTTCTTTGTCAGTTGTTTTTTCTTCGAGTTCATTATGCGTATTCATACCTGGAGCGATTGTTTCATCGTCAAACTGATTATCATCCATGCTTTCACCTCCGAGGATAGCATTGTCAAAATAGCATTAAGAAATACAATTCAAATGATAATTCTGCTGCTAAGCTAGCTCAGAAAACACAAATAAGCTGCCGCAGAATTATTGGGCGGTTTATTATGCTATCTGGCAGTTTTCTTCAATATGACAATTGAGACATTAAAAAATTCTGAATTGAGTTCTGTAATTTTTATAAGAGATTACTTGCAATTTGTTTTTGAAGGGGAACAAACAGCAACCTTAACTGCATATACGCTGCCATTAACGTTTGTAGGTGGTCGAAAATACAACAGCCATACAGTTGGTTATCGGGATGCTCTGGTTTCATTAATCAATCAAGTAGTAAAAGAATCGGTAGTTCAGGACGGTCACGCAATTAGCATAATATTTGATAATGGGGATGGGGTAGAAATTTCTTTAAAAGAGGATGGTTAGCGAGGACCAGAAGCAGCGATGCTTTTCACTGGAAGTGGTCATATATCTGTCTGGTAACAGAACAAATTATTCCGCTAAACGGATACGAAAGAACTCCGTGACATAAGTTGCCGGCATTTCGCCAGCTTAAATTGAGTTTTCGGGAACTTCTCCCATATAACCCTGAGGATGCAGGAAAGCCTTGGAGGGTCAATGACGGGATTGGTGGTACTTTGGAAATCGATGGACCTTGCGGAATTGACCTTACATTCTCAGAGAAGGTTTGTTATTTTAATCATTATATTAGGTGGAGAAGTTTTCTCAGAGACAAATAAATTCAGCTCTATATTAAGAAACTTACATTAGATTTAGCCAATTATTTCACATCAAACTATGCAATTAATGTACCAGACAGCGGCATAAAAGAGTCAGCAATTCTAGATTTTATTTGGGAAGATGTAAATAAAGATATCGAGTATATAAAGAATTGGCTTTATGAAAGTTGTGGAACACCCAAAGAGAAGATTATTGATATTTATAAACAATACGAAGATTACTGGGAATCCGATGGGTACTATATAGATTATTTTAGAGATCTTAAGCAGAATTAATCATTAAGCAAACGGATTACGAGGGCGCCGTGAACAACAGGCTGCCGGCATTTCGACAGCCCATTAAGCTGATATGAACGAGGCGGTCAATACCCCTTCAATAATTCCGTAATTTTCTTAATTTAGGAATGGAAATACTCTTGTTCCAAACCAGGGATACTTTAAAAATCTTGGCACGAAGGCAAAAGCGT
>NZ_VNJI01000107.1 GCF_007786445.1 Paenibacillus cremeus
AATGGCGGCATTGAGTTCATCCAAATAGTCCCGTGTGTTTTGCTGCACTTGCTCTTTGGTGTGCTTATGCTTGTTGGCGTTGGCTTTTACATGTGTCGAATCCGAAATTAAGACACGACCACCGACCATGCGGTGAGAGATCGCTTGAAGCACAATCTCATCAGAGATATCTTGAAAAATCGATGTGTCTTTAAATCGTGTTCGTCTGTTCCAATTAATCGTGGTATGGTCTGGGACGCGATCTGTTAACCCAAGCCCTAGAAACCATCGGTTGGCAAGGTTTGTCTGAATTTCGCGCTCCAACTGCCGCTCTGAACGAATCCCGTAAAAGTAACCAAGAAAAATCATTTTGAAAAGAACAAGAGGATCAATAGCGGGCCGACCATTGTCCTGGGAATAAAGATGACGAACTTTCTCATCAATGAAAGTGAAGTCAATGTGCTTATCAATCTTTCGAAGTAAGTGATCGGCAGGACCTCGATGGAGACCAACTCGTAATTTTGTTGTTTATCGCGGCTAGAGCGAAGCATAACAAGCACCATCCGTTCGTAAGTAGTAACTCAATTATATCATATTAACGCGGTGTCGTGTTAAATTATATGGTTATAAAAAAGACTATCGAGAGACTTTCTCGACAGCCTGAGGGCGACTTTTTGCCGCCCCTTTTGGATTTGTAGACCTATGGTCATACGGGTTGGACGCACTTATCTCATGCGTCTAAAAACCTTAGCCCGATCTTCGTTATATCTCTCCTCATACGTAAGTTGGCTTCGTCTTTCTTTCTCTTGCCTATACTTCTCTTCGTATTTTTCGTGGTTAACAAGCTTGTCCACGAAGGTATAGGCGCCTTCGGCTAACGTAGCTTCTCTTCCATATCTAAGCATTTTATAAAAATAATTCATGCTCAGTCGCACCTCCCTTCATCGGCGTTTTCAACTTTTTTTGCTTCTCGTTCTAATCTCTGCTCAACTTTCACTACCCATTGGTGCATCTCTTTCCACGCTTTTAGGCTCATTCCTGGATTCGTTTTCCACGCTTCCGATCTCATGATTGTTTCGTCGTCCATCCAATTGCCTTCTCTCATTGGGAAGTATAGCTAACGCAGGACCAAGATGTTTGAATGCTGCTTTCCAAAACAGTTCCGAGGGAGGCTGCTTAAGTGGTTTATCTGGTCTCATTGATCCGATTATTACCCCTTTTCCCGGCATTCTCTACGCCTTCATTAGATCGTTACGCAAAACGCGGCTTACTACCACGGTCATTCCCATTTTGGACGAGTCTCTTACTGACTAAACGTCATTCGCGGCAATTCGGCAAACCGATTGATGAGATTCAAATCTGTATAAACCACACACATTGTGTATATATACCCCAGAAATGGGAACAAAGGTACGAATTTTATCTTATTTTAGGTTATGTTAACGCTTAATGTTGATTTACAACAAAAAAACGTCCCCTAATTAGGACGCAGGATAGATTTGGTTTAACATTTTATAAGTGACGAATACGTTTCATTTCAGCTAGATTAACTGGGTTATAGGGTCACCGGGTTGATGACGGTCTGTGGGATGAAAGAAGATTGGCATACTTCGTATTATAAAAATCAACGTCACCTTTCGTTTATGCTAATGAACATATTTTTCATCACTGCAAGGACTACTTGGGCACACACAAAGCCTTATTTATTTTACTTATCCGTTCCTGAGACAGGATTCCTAAGTGCGGTTAGCAAACGTTTAAAGAACGAGGTGATGAGCCAATGCATAACGATTTCGAGTTAATTTACGCCCCAAAAGAGGTACACCAACGGCTCAGGATCGCGGACTCGACGTTCCGCAAGTGGGCGAACGCCCTGAAAGCCGAGGGTTACGAGTTCAAGAAGGAAGAATCGGGGAACCGTCTTTTCGTTCAGCGAGACATTGAGGTTTTCGAAATTTTGAAACAGCGCCTCGATACCGGGCAGAATCTGAAGAACGCCGCAAGTGCAACAATGATGCAAGTTCAAGCGGCTGCTGCAAGCGCAACAACGGTAGCCGTTCCTGAGCTTCTTCCATCCTCTGGACGTTCTTTAGACGTTCTTCAAGACAACTTTACCGAAACGCTCCTTACCGCGATCGAAGAACGGGTGCAGAACGCGGTTCAAAACGCCATTTTACCGCTCGCGGCGCAAGTTGCGCAACTAACGGAAGAGAACCGACAGTTAGCTGAAGAAAACAGGGAGCATCAGAAGATTCAGAATATGCTTTCGCCGGCGATTTCGGAGCTAACGGCCCAAGTTGCGCAGCTAACGGAAGAGAACCGGCAACTGTCGGAAGAAAGCAGAGAGCACCGGAGGATGCTGCCGCCGGCAACGGATCCAAAAGCTGAGCGCACCGAACGAACCAACGAATATTTGACGATCCGCCGGGTCACGATCGCGCTCGAGCAAGAGGCGTTGGAGGCATGGGCGAAACTGCCGAAAAAGGAACGGACGAAGAGTGTCGGGCTATTCGGATCTGAAGAGGATCAGGATAAACGTGACTGGTTTGTGAAGGATTACTGCGACCGGTATTTTGAGGATCGGCTGCGCCAGGAGTTCTCTTAATTTCAATGAAAATACCAAAGCAAGAGCATCCATACGATTAAAAAGGAAAGGCAACCGGTCTAAGGACTGATTGCCTGTTTACATTTTACTTTATATGAACGAGCTTTATTGCTTTAATCCCATAATGTTTTTATCGGGATCGGTAATATAAATTGTATGGTAATCTCTTTGCATGTTTCTTACACGCGAAGATAATCCGCCCTCCAATTCTTGACTGCACGTTTAATGTCTTTTGGCGATAAGTTTTCAAGGACAGTTCGTTGCATAATGCGACAAATTCTTCGTCGCTCGCAAAACGTAGTGCAAATATTTGAGGCAATGATAACGTAGAATCGAGTAGTTTCCCAGTAAGTCGATAATAGCGGAAATTTTCTTCCATTCGAATCACTCGATTTTGGACGGTCAGACCGTAAAATCTTGCACTAATAGAGGTGACAATGAAAAGCACGCTTAAAATAAGAGTGAAAATCGAAAACCAAACACTCCCATGATGATGAATCACACGGATGAACTGTACAATGGAACCAATCAGAATGATTAGACAAAGAGGTATTCCAATATAATGATAAAGCGAATAGAACCTGATATGATTCCGGTAATTTTGTTCTTTCAACTGAAATCACTCCTTTTTACTATTCGTATTTCGTCGGTCGTAATTCATTCCATAAAATGAACAAGGGAATCTATTTCCGGGGTCATGTCATAGAAAAACAGAAAACGCGACAAATCGAAAGCCTTCCAGATGGAACTCTCCATCTTCCCCAGATAACTGAGCCCAACACTTTGCGTTAATCCCGTACCTTTTCTTATCACACAAATCTTTGCTTCAAATATCGGAGGCACCGCTACTCTCATCGGAGATCCACCGAATATCATGATCGGCAGCGCAGTTAAAGAGCTAACTTTCATGGCGTTTATTAATAACTCAACTTTCGCAGCTCGAAATTGTAGTTTAAACCTTGCATCATGCGGCTTCTGAGCATAAAAATCAGTTAATTGACAAAAAAACACCTTTCGTTTGGTAAAATGGAAATTGACTAGATCCCCATTCCAAACAGAAAGGTGCATACCATTATGTTACACCAGAAATCTCTGTCTGAAAAGGGCGTTGACCGCC
>NZ_VNJI01000108.1 GCF_007786445.1 Paenibacillus cremeus
ATTTTGAAAGGCAATCAGAATTCCCCACATCGGCAAGTATTTAAATAGAACAAAGTATAAAATTCCGGGCAGGGCCATCAAAAGTAAATACTTATTTTTTACCAACGCCCTCCAGCCCTGGCTTTGGCGATTTCGGGCTACCGTCCCGACCCCTGAAACGGATGAGTCGGTATATAAGTTTGTTCCACTCATGTGGGCGCCTCCTTCCTGTTTTGATCTAAAGTATGTATCTAATCATAGTTATCAACAATAAAACATTTTTGCAAAGGGCTGTTTCAGCATGAAAAAGAGGGTGCGGACAAATTTTTACCTTGAGACGAATCTGAACAAATCAGACCCTTGGCCATGCCATCTTTTGTTTCGATGCTATACTTAAGCAATTGCACCTCAGGCTATACGTGAACGGGTGTCTTCAATGAAAAGAAAGCGCTCAAGAACCGAGCGCTTTCCCATTAACTTAAAACCCTGCCTATCTCGCGGATACAACGTAATAAGGATCGTTGGATACCTGCTCGTTAAAGCCGGGAACAAGCCAGGCATCCCCTCCGCTGTCCCGAAATTCGAAGAAGTAAACCAAATCATAGGGAGAATCGGTATAATTCCCGGGAACGCAAGCGGAGAATATTGTTTTATCCTGTGACATTTCTGCAACGACATAACGTTTGCTCTGATCCGCGTGGCGATAGTGCAAGCGGACGGACAAGCCTTTCGGAGCCTCCGGTATGGAAATGCACAATTCCAATGCCTGGCCTTTTTTCATGCGTACTGGAACTTCATGAGTGTATGCAAGGCGACGGTTTTCGGCGTTCGTTTGCAGAAATCTGGAAGCAGCGTCTCTCTTTTCCATGAGAACCGGCTTGGCCGCTCCGTTGCGCGCCTCTGAGGCTAACCGCTCCAATGCCTGTAAATCTTCCTCTATCGCAGGTAAGCGGTCAGCCCAATGTCCTCGTATCTCAGGAAACATACCAAATGTGATGTCCGCCTTATACACGTCCTTCGAAACCTCTATCACCTGCTTCCAATGGTTTATTGCAGAACGGTACAGTTCAACCGCCTGATCCAGAAAGGCTGTGTCAAATGTGCGTTCATAAAGAGAGTATGCCAAAGCTGCGCGAAACTTCCCGGCGAAGAAGCGACCCATCTCAATCAGCATCGTCACGTCAATTGAGAAACGGCGGAAGTCAGCCCTTTCCTTGTCCTCTACCACCTCGATTGCTTGATTTAAATACCGCTCCGCCCCGGCGGAAAATTGCTCCAGACGCTCCGCGATCTCGAGCGGTGAATATTTGCCTAGGCGGAAGCCCTTTATAATATCGTCGGTAAAGTCGTCTACGCGGTAAAATAAAGCGGAATCTATCGGGCTCGCTACACCGAATGTTCCCGGTTTAGGCGTATCATGGTCATAGCGCGTCGGCCCGGTTCTCACAATCGGCAGATTGGAGGACATCTCTGCCCAATATATGGCGTTGGATGCTGATGGAAGGTGAGCGGTGACGAAATAAGGCATAATCCGGCTGGCATAAGCGAGAGCCTGCTCATAGGCATATGCGGCGTCGCCAAATTCTGTCCGTAGAAAACGCTGCCAGGAGGCCGGATTGGCATCCGGATTGTAAAGCAATCTTCCCCATAGCCGGTACGTATATTTATGCTTAACCCAATCGCGGTTAGGTAACTGAAGGGCCTTATCCAGATATGGCTCACGACCGCCGATGGCCCCAGTCCCTTTACGGCCCTTGTACGTCATCGGCTCGCACCACTCCACGCCTTGCGTGCCGCTAAAGTGGGAAGCGCGGCCGTAAGCTGAAGCGATCGCAGGGTCACCCCACAGCAGCAGTTTTTGTGTACCCGGCCAGATTCGGAATAAAACACCGTACTGCCGGTCATCCCGCAAATAGTCCGCATACCCGTATCTCGTAAATCGCCGGGAATTGGCGGTTATCGCATTCAGAGACTCCGTCGTACTCTCTTTAGACCCGAACTCTGACTCCCGGATAGCGGCTTGATGATAACCAAGCCCCATATGCTCGGCCCAATATTTAGGGGAGATGTAGATCGGCTGCCCGGTGGCTAAAGCACCCTTCAGCAGCTCGTCATTAAGACCTTTTGCGTGCATATCTATTTCGATAGGCCGTCCAACATCCAAAGTTCCGCTCAAAACGACCTTCCAAAACTCATATGCAGGCTCATGGATGCCGCTCTCATAATGTATCCGCAACGTAAGGCCATCGATAGCCGGGAACTCTTTCAGCAAGTGCTGCAGCGCATCACGGCAATACTCTGCGTGATTGTCGGCGTTGATTCCTTCAATGTTGTAATTCATGTTCGGGCTTTCAAGGTAAACATAGGATTGGTTCCATAATCCCAGTTGGAAATGAAGCCCTCTGCGCTTTGCTTCTTCCGAGATATAGCGAAGCGTATCGTAGTTCCGCTGTCTTTCCTCTTCGGAGAGTTCGGTAACCTTCACCTTATAGCCCGGCACTTGGAGCAGGTACGGATAGGTAAAATTGAAATAATTATCGTGGACATTCGGGTCATGACCGTAGTCGTAGGCCATTCCGAATGACATTGTAAAACGATTGAACCGCTGGGAGATGAGTTCTGTCAAATATTCGTCCCAAAACGATTTGTCGTAAAACCAATCCTTATCCTCCAGTTCGCAAGAAAAATTGCGCATCACGCTGCGGATTTGGTTCGCCGGGCGGTCAGCAAACGATACGATTGCCAACAGTTCGGATAATATGTCGGAGCCGTGCTGAACACGGTCAGCCAGTTCCAGCAAGGCATAGACCATTCCGCGCTCGTCGGGAGCCACGAGCACCAAGCGATTGCCGGAAACGGCGACGGCAAACGATTCCGCTGCTTTGGGCAGATCAAGCCCCGCAGACTCAATCTCAGAATCGTGTCCTGAATCGACTCCGCTAATGACGATATGTACGGCGGCTTTTGAAGCTTCGTTATAATGATCCATTCGAGCTGTGGAAATCTCGCGCTTCTGCAGCGCTTCTGCTAACGTTTGCTGTGCCCATAGTACAGCTTGAGATGAGGCAAACGTATTATCCATTACCAGGACGACTTGCGGTGTTGAAGTTGAGGTTAAAATTGACAAGGGGATCTCTCCTTTAAGGTGTATTGCAATGCCTTCAATAAAATACCTGCAGGTCAGCCTCGCTGCTTAACTTCCA
Source organism: Paenibacillus cremeus (assembly GCF_007786445.1). Classification (GTDB taxonomy): domain Bacteria; phylum Bacillota; class Bacilli; order Paenibacillales; family NBRC-103111; genus Paenibacillus_G; species Paenibacillus_G cremeus. The sequence continues at coordinate 3,183 of NZ_VNJI01000108.1, forward strand.
AGTCACACAGTGAACACTCCTCACTCACTTGGATGAAATTCGGACTTGATACGATTTGTTCAATTCCTCAGTGATCTTGATCAGATCTTTATCATTCTTTAATTGTTCGACGTAAGAGTCCCAATCGGACAGCGGTCTTTTCCCGAGGATGATTTGGGTCTTCACGTCCTGAATTTTTTTGCGAAGCTCTGCGCCTGCCTTCTGATCCGTTTCGGAATATAGACCGGCGTCGATTTTCCCCGAACTAATTTTCGCTTTTTCATCAATGATTTTCTTGTTGAACTCATAGAAATCGCGCGGAATTCCGGGGGCGTAAGCGCGAATATAAGGGTCCAGAGCAAGGTAGATTTGTCCCGTCGATTGCGGCGAT
>NZ_VNJI01000109.1 GCF_007786445.1 Paenibacillus cremeus
TAGATAGGTTCGGGGTGGAAGCGCGGCAACGTGTGGAGCTGACGAATACTAATCGGTCGAGGGCTTATCCAAAACGATTCAGCAAGCTTTGTTTCGAATCCAGTTTTCAGGGTGCAAATCCTGAACAATCCGTTTGGTGATGATGGCGGAAGGGAACCACGCGTACCCATCCCGAACACGACCGTTAAGCCTTCCAGCGTCGATGGTACTTGGACCGCAGGGTCCTGGGAGAGTAGAACGTCGCCAAGCAACTGAGGAGCCCACCTGGGGTGGGCTCTTTATTTTTTCCAAATCATCAAGGGCCTTTAGCACAGCTGGTTAGAGCGCACCCCTGATAAGGGTGAGGTCGGTGGTTCGAGTCCACTAAGGCCCACCATATTAAATACCTTTGGGGCCATAGCTCAGCTGGGAGAGCGCCTGCCTTGCAAGCAGGAGGTCAGCGGTTCGATCCCGCTTGGCTCCACCAATGTTCCCTGATAGCTCAGTTGGTAGAGCACTCGACTGTTAATCGAGTTGTCACAGGTTCGAGTCCTGTTCGGGGAGCCATTCATGGAAAAGTGTCCGAGAGGCCGAAGGAGCACGATTGGAAATCGTGTAGGCGTCACAAGCGTCTCGAGGGTTCGAATCCCTCTTTTTCCGTTGAAAGTGTAATATTGTGGCGGTGTAGCTCAGCTGGCTAGAGCGTACGGTTCATACCCGTAAGGTCGGGGGTTCGATCCCCTTCGCCGCTATATGGAGAGATACCCAAGTGGCTCAAGGGGACCCTCTGCTAAGGGGTTAGACTGCGTAAGTGGTGCGAGGGTTCGAATCCCTCTCTCTCCGTTCGAGAAAACTCAATAAGGCCCGTTGGTCAAGGGGTTAAGACACCTCCCTTTCACGGAGGTAACAGGGGTTCGAATCCCCTACGGGTCATGTTTTTATGGAGGCTTAGCTCAGCTGGGAGAGCATCTGCCTTACAAGCAGAGGGTCGGCGGTTCGATCCCGTCAGCCTCCACCATATATATTTTTCTTGCTGACGCGGGGTGGAGCAGCCCGGTAGCTCGTCGGGCTCATAACCCGAAGGCCGCAGGTTCAAATCCTGCCCCCGCAACCAATATTTCTTAGTGTGGAGCGGTGGTGTAGAGGCCTAACATGCCTGCCTGTCACGCAGGAGACCGCGGGTTCGAATCCCGTCGGCTCCGCCATTAATTTATTTGCCGCTGTAGCTCAATTGGTAGAGCAACTGACTTGTAATCAGTAGGTTGGGGGTTCAAGTCCTCTCGGCGGCACCATCACGGAGGCTTAGCGAAGTGGCCAAACGCAGCAGACTGTAAATCTGTTCTCGTACGAGTTCGGTGGTTCGAATCCATCAGCCTCCACCAGTTTTTATAGGGACCTAGTTTAGGGTTCCAAAACCTTTGGGTACGTACTGCTTCCCCTGTGCGGCGGTCGTGGCGAAGGGGTTAACGCACTGGTCTGTGGCTCCAGCATTCGTGGGTTCAAGTCCATCGATCGCCCTTTTTCATTGGGGATTAGCCAAGCGGTAAGGCAACGGACTTTGACTCCGTCATGCCAAGGTTCGAATCCTAGATCCCCAGTTTTCTAGTATGAGCCATTAGCTCAGTTGGTAGAGCACCTGACTTTTAATCAGGGTGTCGTAGGTTCGAGTCCTACATGGCTCACTTTTAATGATCTCATGCGCGGTTGTGGTGGAATGGCAGACACGCTAGATTCAGTTTCTAGTGGGGTAACAGCCGTGGAGGTTCGAGTCCTCTCGATCGCATTGTTTTATGCGGAAGTGGCTCAGCGGTAGAGCATCGCCTTGCCAAGGCGAGGGTCGCGGGTTCGATTCCCGTCTTCCGCTTTTATTTTTTGAATTGGCGCCATAGCCAAGTGGTAAGGCAGAGCTCTGCAAAAGCTTTACCCCCAGTTCGAGTCTGGGTGGCGCCTCCATAAAGCATTTATTTTGTGCCCTTAGCGCAGCCGGATAGAGCGTTTGACTACGAATCAAAAGGTCGGGAGTTCGAATCTCTCAGGGCACGTATTAATGAATAAGCCGGTATGGCGGAATTGGCAGACGCGCGCGACTCAAAATCGTGAGGGAAACCGTGGGGGTTCAAGTCCCTCTACCGGCATCGGGACGTAGCTCAGCTTGGTAGAGCACCTGGTTTGGGACCAGGGGGTCGCATGTTCAAATCGTGTCGTCCCGACCACATATAGATGCGGATGTAGTTCAATGGTAGAACTCCAGCCTTCCAAGCTGGTAGCGTGGGTTCGATTCCCATCATCCGCTTAAGTTTGAGGGACCTATAGTTATGTAGGTCTCTTTTGTATTTATTCAACAACTGATTTCAAAATAAAGTGAGTGATACGCTCCGCCGAACAGTGAAAGGATTACGCAATTTGAGCTTGGAGTAAAATTCTCTTATTGGTTACAAACTATAGGGGATTGCGACTTCATGAATGGTAGGTGAGCAGAATTGACGGAGCAAAAAAGTAAAGGGCATGTGGAATTTAGGCAACCTTCTGTAAAGCTGGTTGCCGATATTCGTGGGGATGCGCAAATGCGTGAGAATATTGACGATATGCAAATGAGCGATGGTTATCCAGGATCATGCGGCTTAGTCAGCAGCGATAAAAGGAACACGGTCAGGAAATCTGATTAACGAAAATAGCCCCACATTACGAAGCTGCCGAGTAGGTTAGATCGCTTGTATCGTTAAGCGACTGAAGCGTGTGCGAATTCCTAAAGAGAGGTACTTTATGGTTGGCCATTGATGCCGCCAAGACGAACTTAACTTCTAGTAGATTACATTGAAAAAAGGAGGCTGTCTCATAAGTAACTTTTCGGGACAATCTTAGAGAGAAACAAGGGAAACAGTTGAAAAAGCAAAGAGCTAAGCGGCATGTTCTCGCTTAGCTCTTTGCTTTTTCACGTCCACTGCTGCTTTCTTTAGCAAATTGTGGGCAAGCGAAAGCCATCCGACCTCTAGACTTACTTTGGGTAAGCCTCGAAGCAGAAACCTTTTGAAGCCTCGGTTGTTTTTCATATCGCCAAACACGGGC
>NZ_VNJI01000011.1 GCF_007786445.1 Paenibacillus cremeus
GTTGGCCTAAGTGTTTGTTGGTGATACCTATATAAGCGATAAAAAAATGCAGTCCCTTATGTGTGGGAGCTGCATTTTTATTTGGTATTAAATATATGTATCTTTAAGTGTTCATTTAGCCATCTTATGTTTCTTACCTGTCAATGCTTCTAAGCATAATGCCTTAAATTGAGCTTGCCTCTCTGTCGGAAATTTAGCAAAGACCTCTTCTGGGTCATTTCCTAAAAATTCTCCAGTGTATTTATCAACGAATGAAATTGTAATAATAAGCTCCTCATCTTCCTTCAATGGCATCACCTCTCACACTACAACAATACGCTCAACCGGATTGTCCTTATCACAGTATTTTTTAATGGCTTCATCAATCATAATCCGAACATGATAATGATAATTTTTCTTCTTCAAATAGTTCTTCAACTCAATCCCAATCTCTTCGCATATGTCTAAGGAGATACTGCTTTTGTTTACTTTACTTTTATATGTATGACTGCTCTTACCTTGTGCTGTATGTTGGTATTTAACGAAGTCTTGGATATGTACAAAATATGTTTTGTTGTCGTATTCCCTAAAGTTAAATAGAAATCCGCTAATTGTATTTTCATATGTAGACGCTTCTAACAGGTTGTCGATTTGATGCTGCTTAATAATTTTCTCATCAAAACTAACCGATTTATTTCCGGTTGACTTAAGCTCTAAGGTCAATAGGTAGCCTTGATCGAATAGCAAGCAGTCATATTTATTCTTAGTTACACGAACCCTTGCTCTCAAATCTGGAGGGATAAATGTATCCTTAATTCTTAAAAAGAACATTTTAGGTTTCATGCTTTTAACACTTTGTTCAAGGGATTCCTCGAATCCTTTGCCTTCGTTCTTTCCCAACCTAACACCCCTTCCCCATTGACTTGTCTGCTTCAATTTGACTTTGTAACTCTCTCATGCCATTCTTCAAACCAACGACCCAACCTTTTAATATGGCATTTTCATCTTTTAGTTTTTTATTTTCTTCTTCTAAATGTTGAGTCCATTTCTTCAAACGTATGTAATTTTTGAACACTTCATCATTCACTTTTCATCCTCCTCTCCTGCTGTAAATAGTTCGGCATCGACTAATGTTGGCAGACATTCTTTATGGCATATCTCATCTTGACATTTATAGACCAGTTCTAATTCATATATCCCCTGACCACAGGCTGCACAATGAGCTTTAATAGGTTGTTGTTGTGAGTCTCCTCTAGTATCAAATCGATCCATCTAGTTACCTCCCATACGCTTAGTTGTTTTGTTCCCATTTGATCCAATAGCAGAAACGAATTCAGATGTGCTATTGTTCAGGCTATAATGCTGCCTCCATGGAAACTTATTTGTTGATAAATATTTAATATGCGTTTTATGTATATTTTGTTCTTTAATATATGTATTTAACGACTCTTCACCACGGAACACCATTTGAAGTGGCGTATTGTCTGAGGTGATATATTGGAGATACCAACGTTGCTGTTTAGGTTGAGTTGCGTTTTTTCTTGGTCTACCTTTTAGAGTTTGCATATTTTATTCCTCCTTGAGTTATTTGAGTTTTCTTTCCCTTTTCCATACTTCTAATGTCTTAATTTGATCAACAACAAATTGTGCGCCACTCTTTTTCGCCCTAACAACAATGTTTGAGCCTTTTTTGAGAATATCTTGATATTCAGCATACTGCTTTGCAAACACCATTCCTTCGATCATCTTATCTGGGGTCAGCAATTCTATATAAGCCATTGTAAGTCCATTCTTTTGTTTTTTACGTTTAATAGATGTAATTGTACCAATTGGAACGCATATCTGACCTTCTTCATATTCGTCAAACGGTTTAAAAAAGTGAGATACACTATCAAATGGATTTCCATTGATGAAAATTGACAATGTTTCATATTCATACATTTCGGGTGAGTCCATGTATTTTTCTCTGTAATCATTTATGTATTTTTCTCTTTTGACTCTCGCTTGCTCATTGTGTAATACCTTTCTTCCATCATTGTACAATTCAAGCAATCTGTTTTTGTCGATTATATTCTCGTGGCCTTTCATAAAATCGAGTTCAAATAACTTACTTTTCGTCGGAATAGTTAACACTGGTTTATACTGAGATATTGGATAGAGCGTTTCAGCATATGATAATAGCAATTCATCTTTGTTCATTCCAAAGCAGCCACTTTTAATTAAGGCAATGATTGTTGCAGAATCTAGCTTGCATCTCTCAACGAAATTCAGCAATGATGTAAACTCTCCATTGTTTCTCTCGTTGATAATTTGCTCTACTGCTTTTTCGCCTACACCTTTAAGAGATTCAAGACCAAATAGGATTTCGCCATTATGAATAGTGTAAGAGCGATCAGATTTGTTAATGTTCGGAGGCGAAACTTTAATATTCATCTTGTGACACTCTGATATATACTTGGTTGTTTGTTGATAGTCGCCAATCTCAGACGTTAGGAGTGCAGTCATAAAAGCAACCGGATGATGATACTTTAGCCAAGCAGTAACATAAGATAGAAGTCCATAAGCTGTACTGTGCCCTGCATTAAAGGAATACGTTGATTGCGCCTCAACCAAATCCCAGATGGACTTAATTTGTTCTCGCGTCCAATTCCTTGCAAGCAGTCCTTCTTCAAACTTGTCAAATAATTTCTTCATTGTCACTGCTTCTTTTTTCCCGATTGCTCTTCTCGCTTTATCTCTTTCATCTTCTGGAAATCCTGCAAGTTCAAACACTTTTAGAGCTTGCTCTTGATACAGCATTATTCCATTTGTAGAATTAAAAATTGACCTTAAATCATCATGAATATATGTAATATTTTCTGGATTATTTTTATTACTTATGTATACTTTGTCCATTCCAACAGATAAGATAGCTGGTCGATTCATTGCATTTACTGCAAAAACGTCATAGACGCTATCTGCCTTCATCTTCTTAAACATTTCTTGGGCTACGTATGCCTCCATTTGGAACACTCCATGTGTATTCCCTTGTGCATATATTTCTTTGAATACTGCGCCATCTTCCAAGTCTAATTCACTAAGATCAATATCGTTCCATGTGAGATTTGCTAATTCAAGTGTTTTATCTACCACATCCATTGTTACTAGTCCAAGAAAGTCCATTTTGACGAGACCAATATCATCCATGGCATTGTGCATCTCAATTTGCATCATAATGTTGCCATTTTTGTTGAGCATCAATGGAGCATATTCAACAACAGGATTTGGTGCAATAATTACAGCAGAAGCATGACATCCAACTGATTTAGGTAAATTCTGAAGATATTTAGAGTACTCAAAAAGCAACGGATACTGCCTTTCATATGATTGAAGTTCATCGGACTTCTCTAAGGCTCTTTCGATAGTCATTTTTTCTTGTGCATCATCAGGTATCAGTTTCGATATTTTATCTCTAATATCATACGGAATTTTATAAGTTCCTTCTTCGTCAAATATTTTACCTAAGTCACGGATACAAACTTTAGGAGAGAGTGAATTAAAAGTTGCCACTTGTGCAATGCTTTCTTGTCCAAACAACTCCGATGCAATCTCTAGAGCCTCTTGTCTACGTAATTGGCTCATGTCTAAGTCATAATCCGCTGCTGAACCTTTTCTCCCTTTGTTCGCAAATCGAGAAAAATCCAAATCCCATTTGATGCTGTCAATTTCAGTTACACCTATTGCATATAGTGTGAGGGAGTTCCCTCCTGATCCACGACTATAACCAAGTGGGATTTTTCTTTCCTTCATTTTGTCAACTAGTTGAGCAAGCATTATAAAGTAACTACAATAACCGAGATAATCTAATACCTCAAACTCTTTTTCTAGCCTCTCTTTGTACAATTTCTTTTGTTCAGGAGAAAATTTATTCCATCCTCGTTTCATCCAGCCAGTCCGAACGAGATGTTGCAAGTATTTTTGTTCTGACTCGAACATATCTGGAATTTTAATTTTTGGCATCAATTCTCGATGAAGTTGAATTTCAAGGTTACACTGTGATGCAATCTCGTCAGATGTGTCAATGCCAATCTCGACTGCTTCATGTCCGATCTGTTTATCCATTACACTATGTATTGTATCAATATCTGTTTGCCAACAGCCTTCGTATGTCTCTCCAACTTCTCTGTCTTGAGAAATCTGAATGAACTTACGATGTACGTCTTTTTGTAACTCTGAACCATCACGGATATGCGTATCGAATGTAATTGTATATTTTGTGCTTGTATCATTAGCGAGTTTCAAAAGTCTCTGATTGGCAATATTAGATGCTTCGGTGTCATGGGATTGAAGTTCAATATAAAAATTATCACCAAACACTTCTTTATATTTACCAACCCATTTTTTGGCTGATTTGTAATCTGGCACAAAATTGTAGCACTCATCTTTTGCAAGTCCATCTGAACAACAAGAACATCTTCCACCATATAAAAGTCTGTCAATCCTAGAGCCTAAACACGCTGTCATACAAATGATGTCTTCCGAATAATAGCTCATTAGATTCAAGTCCACTCTAGGCTTGCCATAGAAACCTGTGGTTGCTCCCTCGGTAACAATCTTGAACAGATTTTTTAATCCAAGGTCTGACTTGGCAAGAAGGATAAGGTGGTATCGATCAGCATCCTTCTCTTTATAGTTCATGTCTGATGTTTCGTAGACCTCACATCCAGCGATAAACTTGATTCCAAGTTTTTTTGCAGCTTTATAACCTTCAACAAATGAATGCATACTCCCATGTTCAGTGATTGCAATAGAATTAAAATTAAGATTGTACGCTTGCTCAACCAGTTCTTTAGGTGACATTACAGCATCAAGGAGCGAATAATATGTATGGTTGTGTAAGCTTGAAAAGCGTTTACTCAATGAATCAGCCTCCTTATAGAAGAAAAATATGGTATTGCTATCATACCATATTTAGTTTTACGTATCAATATTCATTTGTTATTTTTATTCTTGCCCAAGTAATCAATCAGCATGTCACCGTCTATAATACCATTGTGATAATAATCTCTAGCCAATAGATATGGAAGCTCATTCTCGTCGCAAAATCTCCTTAGTCCGATTTTTTCATTGTTATAAGAGACCCAAAAATAAATCGCTTCTTCGGAAATTTCATTCTCTGTAATCTTTTTCTTCACCACATCTAATCCGTTTGGGATGTTTTTTAAAATGATTGTATCAACATCTCTACTTGCTTTTGCGGTAAATCTTATGTATCTCTTATCTGATGTTTGCAGTTTACAATCAAGGTTAAAATTTCTATGTATAATATCAAGCATTTTATCAACTTCAATTTCATTATACGGAGCAACACATAACTCCCAATATGTAGGACTTCTGCTGGCATCATCTAACATCCAAATGGAAAATGAAAATTCATTCAGTCTATCCATAACGTCACAAATTGGCATATCACGAAATCTTTTTAGATCATCTAAACTCCTAGTATTGAATCTAAAAGCATCTTGAGAAATATACACCTTGTCTCCGAATGGCTTTTCTGTTGATTTGATTAGCCTAGGACTTGTATTGCAAATGTCTTTTAAAATCTCATACTTCCAATATAAATAGTCCCTTTCATCCTTCGCATGTGAGACGATAAATAGTGGTATGTATTTTTCATTTGTTATGTGACCATCGCCTAATATTGAGCCGACAATTAAATCTTCTTGCCTCGAACTCAATTTTTTAACTTCTTTTCTAATATTTCCAGTCAATCTATGTTTTTCAACAACCCATTTTTTAATTGTTCTGACCGTTGTATTTGCTTCTTTTGCCATCTCTTGATGATTTAAGCCTTCGATTACAAATTTCTGATAACACCAATTATAGTCGTGATAAATTTCGTTTGTATAACTCGCATTGCTTTTAGTAGCCATTTTACCTAACTCCTCGAATCAATGTCTGTCTAAGAACTTCTTTCGGCTTGAATGCTTCAGTTAAATAATCAATTGCAATATCTGGATCAGCAGTCCCACAGACATAGCAAGAAATCGCTGCAAACCCTTTGGACGGATATGTATGAATCCCTATATGTGATTCCTCAAGTAGTCCTAATAATGTGACACCACTTGGACGGAACTTTTTATCGATTGTACCAACAAGAGTTGCACCACATTTCTGGATTGCAATTTTAATCGAAGCTTCTATGTATTCTAGTGAGTCCAAAATATCGAAATCTACATTCCAAAAATCTGCACATACTTCTTTGCCTTTTGTGTTATCATGGTCGTTCACTTTTTGCTTATCTCTCCTTTTGTATGCATTAGAATGCAAATGAAATCGTCCTTAATGATATCCTTCTTCTTTATGCTTCTGAGCATGATGAAGTGCTTTCAGAATATGATAATTAAATTTATCATTATACTTTTTATACTCATCACATTTTGTGTCCACCAAACTGTCTAACATATGCGAACAAACAATAGCTCGAAAATTATGCCAGTGATATTTAATTTTATGTATCATTTATTTATCTCCTTATATGTATTCAAATCCTTGATAACCAATATAGAGGCCAAAAAAATATAGCGATAAAACTCGCAGTAACTTCATTCGCACCAAATTCTTCATCTTTTGTATTGTAAAGAAAATAAATCGCAGATAACACACCAATAAGCAAATATAATAGACTTCCGAAAAGCAGCATGAATCACCTCTTCCTCCTAAACTAAAGTTTCCTCAATAGTTACATTTACTTCTATAATTTCCACTGATGGGATTGCTGCTTGTAACCACTTAATATCTTCTTCTTTTATATGAGTCGCAAATTGCTTTCTAAGTTGAAGATTGACGGAGCAAATATTTGAATAGCAGCTATGCACCCAAAGACTACCCACTTTTGCAATGTAATATTTTTGATTCTCCACCATAGTAGTTTTCACCCCCTGATAAAATTGTTCCTTCTTTAGATTTCCCAAGTTCCATAGCTCCACTGTCCAACTTTGATATTGCAATCTTTACAGGTAACAACCTTTTCAATGACAATGAATCTACCATCTAAGTAATATTCTTTTTCATCAAAGTTTGTTGATTCGCAGTGGTAACATTTTAAAGGCTTGCCATCTTTGGCGATGTAACCCTTATCAATCATTTCTTTTACATATTCATCGAATGATTGCAAAGATATCCTCCCTTCCGGTTAATCCTCTTCAAATTTTCGTCTACCTACAATTTCCCATCCATCTTCCATCTTAGTTACGAAAATTTCAGTGTAGCCATCATCGACCATATCTTGCACCTTTTCACCAACTCGATAATCATAACTGGTTCCATCTGTTTGTTGTTCGTAGTCAAACATTTTTTTCAACTCCTATGTATTTTTACTTTTTAAAACTTCTTAGAATATCCATCACATTTGAAAATTTCTCATGGCTTCGCTGCATGTATTCGCTTAATTCAATATAGTGTTCAAACAATTTTATGTGCTGATCAATCGGAATCATTGATACTCCACGCTGCTTCATCTCATTTAGATATAGGCCATAACTTTGTATCTGCATTTCTTTTGTTGAATCCATTGCTCACCTCATCTTGTTTTCAACGTAAATCCATATACTTTACGTTCATAATAATATCGTTATTAGTTAGATATCGGTCTCCAGTTTTCTTGGCAAATTTCAATTCGGCAAAATTATCTGTATCACTCAAATCAACTGCATATAAGTGCCAATCTTCATCGAGTTTATATTCTTCTCTTCCTCGCTTCTCAAGTCGCTGCCATAGATTCAGATTTATCACTCCCCTGATAAAATCTAGTTTTCGACGGATTTTTTTACTTGAACATCAATTGTAAGTTGTTCAGCAATCGTATTTGTAATTTCGTCTTTTAGTCTTGATGCCACTACTTTTTCAAAGTTAGTCCAGTAACTCCCCCTATCAATCGCTCTCTGTACTAAAAGATTCACATAGTTCGTTGTCATCCGTTCAATATCTCCATGATTGATAACTCGTTGAATTTCAGTTTGAACAGTCTCTACGATAATTTTTTGAATATCTTCTTTGGTGATTCCAAGTGTATTGTGCATGTGATTTTTTACTGCATTGTACTCTGCTCGAAATTCCTTTGGTGGATTTTTCTTTTGCTCCATTTTAAAACCTCTTTTCCTTTTGAGATTCAAAGTTTATCTGATAATAATTCATCAATAATCGTTCAACCTCTTGATGTGTATACTTGGAGGCAGCATCTCTCGCACTTCTCCATACGTTGTCATTAATTTCTTTTTCCCTCAGATCAAGAACAATCTGATTCATTAATCTTTTTGCATTCTGATTTATTAATCTGTATTCTACTGTACTAAGAGGTATTGCATCTCCAGTCTTTTCGTTAATTCCACTACATACTCTACGGTCAAATACTTCAGTTTGATGATAGTATTCGAGCCACTTTTTAAATGCATATTCATACTTTGGCTCACTAATGAAATAATTGTAATACTCTAACTCAAACTGTTCTCGATTTATTTGTAATCACCTTCTCCTTGATCAATAACCAACTCATATGTATCAATTGAATCATCTAAAATCAATGGTACTCCGTCATATAAACTCATATATCCACTATATCCTTTACTCACTGGCAAGGTTTTGGCCTGAATTTGTTCAAGAAATGTTGGTAGATAGTTGCTATTGACCTTTGATTTCTTTGAGTCTAGGTTCACTTCGCATACGTTTAAACTCTTCAAGGAAATTCTCAAATTCTCTCTTTTTGAAGAATCCTCCGTTGTCGCCCCAATGACCATTCTGACCGAATGGCATGATATCGTCTAAGTGATCCATTGTTTACACCTCACGAAAATAAAGTTTTATTTACTGTAAGAGATACCATCTGTATTAATCTCAATCGACTTGCCGCAGTCACACTTAACTTCAAACCCTTCGATTCCCCATCCACCCACTCCATAATCAGACGAGTAATCTTTAATAATCTCAACTGTGAACTGGTCATCATTGCCACAACCACATACAATTTTCAATATTAAATCTCCTCATGAAATAGAATTTTATTTACTGTTTAAAATATCAATCGCTGATTGAGGCCATTTTGTCTCAGAATCCCAATTGTCTGTTTCGCTCTGCATTAGATAGCAGTCAATATATTCTCCATCAATTTTAAGTTCAGGAGCTGCCCATGTGGATGCCAAATATGTATAATCATCGTAGTCTGGTTTACCATCAATAAAAATTGTCCCACCTGTATACTCCCAATCTCCACTCAAACCAGCAGCAGCAAATTTAACATTTTTCTCTTTGATAAGAGTAGCAGCTTTATTCCAGTCAAATACCTTCAATTCTTTGCCTCTGTTCATTTCACCCATCATACATGCTGTCATTGTATTCATATGTATGTATCTCCTTTATATTTTATATTTTAATTATAATGAAACTGAGATTTTATTTTGCTTGTCTAATTGCCTCTCTTCGCCTTTTACTTCATTTCGTTTTTTGTCTTTCCTTATTTTCAATGTATCGTTCAATTTCGCAGCGAACATATTCTTTAACGTGATAATAGTACTGTTCAAAACCGATACCTTCCATGTTGTGGAGAGCTATTATTAATCCTATACAACCAATTTGAATTAAATCTTCAATATCTTCATATTTCTCGTATTTACTTGCAACCCACACAACATATCGCAAACTATGTTCAATTAGTTTAGTTTTATTTGACTCAACATCTTGCAACATGATATTTAATTCTTTTGAAGATAGTGGATGTGCCAAGTTCGGACTAATCATTTGTTCACTTCCTTTACAATTGAAATTCATCTTTTATCTATTTATTAATTTAACTGTTGTACCATGAAGATTATTTACCTTATTGATTTCCTTTTTGATGATCTGCTTAAATTGATTTTGGTCGTACACATCGTTCTTATGTTGCTTTCCATAAAATCTAGAATTGCCACAAATAAAAATCCCGTTTTTATCAAAGTCTACAACGTATCGATATTCATCGCCACCAAGAAACTGCTGCGACTTAACAACAATCCACTTGCCCTCTTGAACACCTTCTATCCAAACTTCAGATGGATAAAACAATTTATTAGCATAATCTATATAGTATTGCATATGTGCTTCAATAGTAATATTATCTTCATTGTATAATTTATAATTTGTTTTATTGTTTGTATTCATCTTATCTCCCCACGAAATTAATTTTTTATCTCCAAAAGCCTACAGATATATAAATTAAATCAATATCTATTCTATCTGTACTAATTTGAAATCCTAGAATTGGTCTGCTAAGTTTATGAATCATCGCATACGCAGTCCAACCTTTACCTAAGTACCATTCTTTAGTCATTACAGTGGTCATTGGCTATCTCCATCCTTTCCTATGAAATCTGAGTTTTATTTTGATTTATAATACTCGTTAAAATCCTTATCTCTACCTTGAAGCCAATCATATTTGATTCCCAAATTTTCTAAAGTTGCATAAATTCCATTTAAAGTTCCTGACCAAAAATACTCCGATTCAATCGTTCCATTTTCACCACTTATTTCACGATTCCATTTTGCATTTTCGTATAAAATTCTCATGAATTGCTCTGGTGAACAGTTTGAGATGTCCATCATGCCTGTGTTCATTTAATGGCTCCTTTCCTTTGAAACAGGCATTTAATTTGATCTATATATTAATCGTTTAATGATACCGTCTTCGCACTTAGCAAGCATCTTCCATCCAACACCTTCTGAGATTACAATAGTTTCTTTCATTTGTCTAACGACCTCCTTTCTTCCTAATGAAACTACACTTTTATCATATTATTAACATCGTAAGAACGAGCATTAATGAGTATAAGTGAGATTGAACGAGTTCATTTTGCATACTTTAGAATACATTTCCAAATAATAAATTATCCTATCCACTAGTCCTACCCCTTAAAATAATATATACTTTCCGTATATATTATAGTGATGACAACTGCATCGTAAGGAAGGTTACTATGACCATTTTAGTTTACATGATAGTCGCAACATTTAGATGGTCTACGTTGTTTCATCTGGCCTTCTCACTATTCCGTTTTACAATTAAAGATAAGGTAATTTGTATAGTTGTGTCTTCTTTTATGTTAGCGTTGGTATCATACTTCATTAATGTAGATTTGAATCAGGATGGTTACATCGCGCTTGCACAAATGTTGTTCTATTGTTTGCTACTTTGGACAATGTTCGGGATTCAAAAGTTTTACGCAATCATTTTAGGAATAGTTAGCTATGTATTTTTCATTCTGTTAACTACGGCTTCACTATATCTTTACAAGTCAATTGGCGCAATTCATCTTATTAGCGAAGTCTACTCTCTGGACACCACTGTTGCTTATTTAATGAGACTGACCACCATTGCTTTGATGATGATTAGCTGTCAACTAATTCAAAAGTACAGGCTAGGATTCACCTTTGTACCAGAGGAGCGCACAGTAAGGAATGTTGTGTCTACATTACTAAACAAAATTATTATGTTTACCATTGCTGCAACTTCGACCCTGATCGCAATTGTCGCTCTAGAGTTACAGGATTTGAACGCGATTAGTCTATTGTTGATAATTTTTACTTTTTTATTCATACTTATTATCTATTTAATTTGCAAGAAAGAGCAGTTTCGGTCTCGTCGGTATAGATGACTATGCCGACTTTTTATTTTCCGATGAAGCTGCAATTTTATTTTATTTTATTTTATCGCAATATTATCCATCGTCCATTAATCATTTCTTTATTTACCGCTACAATATTTTGAAATACGACAGGATTCCATGAATGCTCAGACCTTATTGCCAATCCCTCATCTCTCGCGGCTTTCCAAGCTGTCCAAAAGTCTACCCATTCAACTTCAATTTCCCAATCTTCGGCAAGCAAATAATTGAAATCGCAGACTACCTCTTTGCCACTTTCCTTGTGCCTAAATATCGCACCGCTATAAAAAATTCGCTCATCACATTCTTTTGAAAATGCCACTTGACCATCTTCCATAACTTTAACTAACTCACACAAGTTCATTTGCACACAACTCCTTTATATATGTATCAATTTTATTTTTATCTACTTTGTTTATTTTAATCATCTCTTTTCAATCTACTATCAACCGAATGTGTATTGTAACTTCCCTCGATAATTTCTAGGCAATTGAGTTTATACCCAAAAACGCATCCTCCATCAATCCCGATTTTTTCTTCGGAGAACCAAACCTCAGCAGAATTGTGTAGATTAACTGTTGGTGTATGTCCAAACACAACCATTTTATCAACTGATGTTTTATTGTTCAGGAAGATGTCTCTGATCCAGATAAAATGTTCAGCCGGTTGCTCTTTCCAGTTTTCGTACATGGGGTGTAATCCAGCGTGGACATAGATGTGGTTATCGTCTTCATAGTGGCATCTCAGGGATCGTAAAAATTGAATGTGATTCGTATAATGTTTCAAAATAAATTCCTTCGCTTGCAGATATCGCATATAGTCAAAACCTTGATATCCTTCAAACCAATTCAGTCCACAGTAACTTTCAATAGTTGAGATTCCACCGTTATGAAGGAATAGATAATCATCAGGTTCGTCGGAGAAGATATCTAGGAACATTTGATCATGATTTCCTCTTAATGCAATTGCATCATCTTCATACACTAACTTCATTACTTGACTAACAACTTCTTTACTTTTAAAACCCCTGTCAACATAATCACCGAGCAGGATAAGATGGTCAGTTTTAGAGTTGTATCCACATTCTTTTAACAGTTTATTGAATTCATCGTGACAACCGTGGATATCACTGATAACGAAAGTTCTTTTACTCATGCATTCCCTCGATTCCTATGATATTAGCAGTTTTCTCATTTTTGAAGAGTAGTTTAACTCTATTTGAGGCAATCATTTCATCGATTACTTCTCCTGTAAGTGTATGTTTAACGTTATTTATTATGTATTTTTCATTTATGATTGGATTAATTACTCGAATCTCATTTCCATGAAAGCAGCGAGAGATAAAGGCTAATGCTGATTCGCTTAAGTTATTCATACAATACACGCTAATGCCTTAATAATTTTTTTCTTTTCGCTCTGTATATTACACAATTCACTTTCTTTATCTTTTATGTATGTTTCAATGGCATTTATTCTTGCTTTACACGCACATCTGATTGATTCTGATCTTGTTTTCAATAATTTTAAATTCAACTGAGATAATTCAACATTGAGTTCTGCTTTAATATAATCAACCTTCTTGTTGCAACTTTTTTCGCTTCGTTCTAGTTTTCGGATTTCTGTTTCATACAAACTCTTCAACTTTTTGTATAGTGGCGTATTCGGTTCTGTTCTAGCAATGTGAGACCTGTTTTCGATTTCCATTAAAGTAATTACTTTTGATAAATCTTCTGATAGCACAATCATCACTCCATGTCGAGAGAACATTAATCCTTCTCCGTTATCGCTGGTCGTTTTACCTATGTATTGCGCTGCACCTAAATGAGCTTTGCAGAAATTTAAAACATCATTCCTATCCCTACGATTGAATCTTTCTTTGGCTCTTTTTACGGCATGTTCGGTAACTTGTAACTTCTTCATCTGAGACTTGGTGAGTTTCATACTTTACGTCATCCCCTCATAAAGAAAATGGTTAACGGAGATTTGACTTGTGTTTGTCTTGTCCGTTAACCATATATTAGCATTTATATATTATTTGTTCAATAGTTATTTTCTATTTTTTACTTAATTAATTCTTCAATCGAAACAGGGAATCTCTGTTTAGCTAAATAGTATACTGCTTTAGCAAAATCCTGAATTTCTTTTTGAGCATCGTGCTCTAGACGCTGATTTAAGAAGTGGCATACGGATTGCAAAGATGCTGTCCAGTACCAACGAACATACATGCCATAAGAGGGCAAGAATAGTCGTGCTTGTTCTGCACAAATACCATCTTCAATAGCAGCCTCATATAATCGTTCTGCTTTGTTAATTAAATCATTAAGACTTTGAGTGTAGTATAGACCAAGTTTCTCCACAACTGGATCACCACTACCCTGCTTGCTATTCTCTGGTTTGCCTCTCCATTCATTGGGTTGCGGCCTATAGAAAACAGGCTCCTCGGTAATGTAACGACGACTTGACTCATTCCAAGCCTCCATAGAGTCTCCGGTGGCCTCTTGGTGAGTTGAACCAATTACGTACTTCCACCACTGTCTAGCAACCATCAGAGGGGCAAAAACTTCAAACTGAAGCATGGCATGACGAAAGGGTGATGTATGACCTTCACGAGCAAGGAATTTGATTAGGCGAATATCTTTATCTGTGAGTTCGAAGGACTCTTTGGCATAGGATACACGAGCTGCGTTTGCCACTGTAAGATCAGAACCTAATACATCGACAAGTCGCACATAACCATTATCAAGTACTTTTAGAATTTCTGTTGTCATCTATTTGGTCTCCCTTGGGGTTGGAATTTGTTTGAAGAAGGACGATCCGAAGACCGTCCACAAATTTTATAATAATTTAACATTTTTATATTTTTTGTTTGTATTGATATCTGAAACTCTTTTTCTATCTATTCCGCACATCAACGCTATCTCTTTTTGTAAGTACTTTCCTTCGAGTAGTAATTCTTTTACTTTCTTTACTGTTTCATCGGCAATTACTCTATCTTTCTTAGGGCGAGGAGTAAACTCTTTCCCAATATGAACCCAAGTTCTTCTTTGATTGATGTCTTGAATTGTGGATTCATCAACAGAAAACATTTCCCCTAATTCTTTAAAGGTGATACTAGTATTCTGAAGCAGTTCCTTAATTTTTAGTACATCATCATTGTTAAGTATTGACTGTCCAGATGTTTCACCATGAGGTTGAATTCCTGCTAAAACACTATCCTCAGAATTTTCTTTTGGTGTGCCAAATTTTAAATGCGAAGGATTAATACATTTTTTATTATTACATAGATGTCTCACCACTAGTTTTTGATTTTCTTCTGTAAAACCGTATTCGTTAAGAGCAATCCATCTATGCAACTTATACTTTTTACAATTTCTGCTTATATAGTAGTATCCATCTGTATCAAGATTTCTACCGTAAACATTCCAGCAGCCATTGTCACCTATTATGTATTGGATTGGAGAAGATTTAAATTTCCCTTTGTAACCATCATTATATACATGTATTTTATTTTCCTGCATTCTCAATTTGCCTCTTTATTTCCTCTTTAATGGCTTCATCGGGAGGGACAAAGTGTGGTGGCTTAATAATTTTGCCATGTTCATCATATCTAGGCTTACCATCTTCCCATAACTTGTTCATATTAGCATCATGTACTAAGTCAAATGGAGCATCTGGATCGAGTCCTAGAATTGTATAATTGCCGTTGTTGAAGTATTCGATATCAAGGAATCCATCAAACTGTCCTGTAAGAACATCAGCAACGCGCTCTTTTTTGGCTTGTTTTGCATAGGACAGCAACATTCGACCAATTAATTGATCATACATTTGAGAAAATTCCGTATCATCTTTGGATGTAACATGCAGGACTTCAATCATTTCTTCTGCAATAAAACCTAAACGGTTCAATACCATTTCCATGGACATTGGAGTTGGCTTATCGGCCATAGGGTAATTGAATGCTTTGTGAAACTCTTTTACTTTTTGATATTTAGATTTAGACAAGGAAACTCTCCTCTGTAAATTATTGTTGAAAAAATTCAGCGAATTCGTTCAATTCTTGAGGCTTAAATCCAACTGAACGTCTGATTTCTACTCCATCGCTGCTTAATAGGATGACAACAGGAACAGACATGATTCCGTAATTACTGGCTTGTTCTGGATCATCCCATACATTTATTTTTTCATATTTAATATTCTTATTGTCCAAGTACTCACTGACTTGAGTGCATGGAGCACAATTCGGTTGCTGGAATTTTAGTAGTTTCATTTGAGTCTCCTAAGATTAAAAGTTAAATACAAAATCAGCATCAGTCAATTTCTCTACCTTCAAGGTACGAATATAGCCGTTACCCTTTTTCGAGAAGAAGTCGTGTTGTTTGGTGCTTGTCTTAATACCATTCATTACAATTGGGTTAATATCTTCTTCTGGGAAATAAGGCTCAAATCCTAGATTCATAAATGCTTTATTTGCATTATAGCGACTGTACTTCTTGACTTCTTCTTGAAGTCCAATTGCAGAATACAGTTCATCAGTATAAAGATTCTCATTAGAATTCAATTGAAACAGTAAACGATCCAGTTGATCTTTTGCTTTCTCTTTGTCACGTTTACTTAGCGAACTATATTCCTCTTGAGCTAGTTGACCGATATACAGGCCATGGATGCTCTCATCTCGGAGGATCAGGTCAATAATTTCTCCGCTGGCTGTCATCTTACCCTGTCCAGCAAGATACAATGGGAAAAAGAAACCAGAATAAAAAAGATACGACTCAAGCAATACACTTGCTGCTAAGGCCATAAACAAATCTTTTTTAGTCTTAATATTTCTATAGTAATGCGAGATGATTTGAATTTTATTTTGTAGGTACTTATTAGATTCCACCCAAGCAAAAATCTCATCAATCTCTTCAGTTGTAGCCAGTGTTGTGAAAATACTACTATAACTTTTAGCGTGAATTTGCTCCATCATGCCCATAAATCCAAGTACAGCCTTACGTTGCAACCCTTCTACGTGATCGATAATCTTAGGCATACCAACTCCACCTTGAACAGTATCAAGCAAAGTCAGGCCACCAAGAACTCGCTTATAGACTTCTTGTTCAGATTTATTGAGGTCAATCCAAGACATCTTATCATCTGACAATGGGATTTCTTCATCAGTCCAAAATTGCATAATATTCTGATCCCAAAATGTTTTTGTAAAATCATCATCAGGTCGATTCCAGTTAACAGCTTTAAACAATGTTCTAGTCACTCCTATGAGTAAATGTATTTTATAAAGGGGGATTTCTCCCCCAATTTAATTAGATTGCACAAGAAGTACATTCTTCAGGGCTTAATCTGTTTGTTCGAGTGTAATATAAGGACTTCAAATTTTTCTTAGCTGCATAAACATAATAACGTGCCAATTCTCTAGTCGATACATCACTATTTACATAGAGAATGGTGCTTACACCTTGATCGATGTGCTCTTGAATTTCTGAGATGAGGTCGATCATTTTGAACATATCAATATTGTATGCCGATTTGTAGTAGAAGTAATTATCTCTGGATAGATAAGGCATCGGATAGTATGTTGTAGAATTGGCATATGTTCTTACTTCAATATGCTCAACAATCGGCATTACGCTAGAAGTTGCATTTTGAACATAACTAATTGATTGAGTCGGTGCAATTGCAAGGCGATATGCG
The DNA here is from genome assembly GCF_007786445.1 of Paenibacillus cremeus. Taxonomy (GTDB): domain Bacteria; phylum Bacillota; class Bacilli; order Paenibacillales; family NBRC-103111; genus Paenibacillus_G; species Paenibacillus_G cremeus. The sequence goes on from NZ_VNJI01000011.1 coordinate 17,343, forward strand.
TGATACAGACCATGCTGTGCAACATCTGCTTTCAACTTCGCCCAATCTTTCCTAGTTGGGAAAGGCATACCTGCGAATAATTTCTTAACCTTCTCCGTTTGTGGAGAATAATCATTCTTAAGATATTTGTCAAAGTATACGCCACTCGCATAATCGGATTTATCAAAGTCTTTAAATGATCCTTTTTCTTTGGCAATCATCATCGATTTCTCAATGGAATAGAAGTTCATTGCGCTGAAGAATGCTCTCACGAAATCAATTGCTTCTTTGCTTTCATATGCAATCTTATTCTTGGCTAAATATCCATGGAGATTCATTGCTCCAAGGCCAACACTGTGTAATTCCCTGTTCGCCTTCGCAGTAGTTGGCGAGTTTGCAATATCCGTATCATCTGATACTACTGTTAGCACATCCATTGCAGTATGTACAGATTCGCGCAAATTTTTACGTTCCATAACTGGAGCAATATTTAACGAGGCAAGATTGCAGTTAATGTCTCGATTGATGATATCAGGCTGCCCATAGTCCGTAATTGTAGAGACTTCTTGCAACATAAAAATTTCGGTACAGAGATTAGACATCTTCACAGTTCCAATTTTACCAAGAGCATGTTGTTTGTTTGCGTTTGTTTTGTTCATCAGATATGGATAGCCTGATTCAAGCTGAGTTGTAGCAATTTTGATTAGCATCTCTCTTGCGTCCATAACTTGCTTTTTTTGCACTTTTGGGTTTGCAACCAATTCATCGTACATTGTATCAATGTCCAAATCATCCAAGTGAATGCCATATTCTTTATAGACAGAATATGGAGCAAAGATAAAGTATGGCTTATTTTGTTCTGCCAGATCATAAAATTTTTGTGGAACAATGAGTCCGAGAGAAAGTGTTTTGAGTCGAATTTTCTCATCAGCATTAATCTTCTTGCTATCCAAAAACTCGATTACATCCCACCCGAAAATGTTGTAATAGCCTGCCCCTGAACCTTTTCTCTGCCCCATCTGATCCGCGTAGGAGAATGCATCTTCCATGAGTTTCAGTACAGGCATAATTCCTTTTGCTGCGCCCTCAACCCCTTTAATTGGTTCGCCTCTACCTCTGAGTTTAGAGACGTTCACGGCTACGCCGCCACCCGATTTCGAAAGCTGCATACATACACCTAGAACAAAGTTAATGGAATTGAGGCTATCATCCATGTCTAGAAGGAAACAACTTACCATTTCTCCTCGTCTACTGCGTCCTGCATTCAGATATGTAGGGGTAGCTGGTTGCACTCGTTGCTCCATGAAAGCTCGAACTAAAATCTCTGCCGCTTCCACATTTCCCTTACCAAAATATAAAGCCACCAGAGCATTGTGCTCACTATACGTTTCAAGATATTTTCTATCTAATTTGTCATTTGTCTTGAGGGCATAGTCGGAATAGAATTTAGACGCTGCCATATAAGACTCGAACTTAAAATTGTATGATTCGGCAATTTTATAAATTTTCTCAATTTGCTCATATGTATAGAAATCATAGAAATTGATGTAATAATCGTTATTGATAAGGTAATCAATTTTTTCTTTTAAATTACTGAAGTATACGGTGTTTTTCTGGACTACCTTAATAAATTCTTTTACGGCCTCCTTATCTTTTTCTAGATCAAAGAAACCATCTTTCTTAATGAGAATTTCATTGTTTAACTCAATGTGCCTCAAATTGTCGCAACCTTTCCATTAATGAATTTACATCGCTACTCAAGCCTGATAATTCAAACCTGAGTAGAATAGGTACATTGTATTTTTGTGATATAATGTCTGCTGCTCTTGCATAGGAATCACCCCAGTTACGGTTTCCACTACAAGCTACACCAAGCATATGTTGATGGTTATGTTCTAGAAAATCCAATGTACTCTGTGGGACTTTACCCATACCAGTTGTATATGTAATTAGCACAAATGGCTCATCAACAATTATGTCATTATGTATTTTTACTTTTTCTATTCCTTCTAGTTTATTAACAAAGCGCTCAACATTTCCTGTCCGACTATCCCAAACTACAATCAGTAAGCAGCACTCTCCCAGATGAATTAACTATTGTATTGCCTTACTACTCATTTCTAGCGATTGAAGCATTCGCCCAAAATACAGCCTGTTCCAATATAAGCAAATTCTTTGGCCTTATTGCGGATATTCTCATATGTTTGTGGTTGACCATCTTTAGTTGGATGATACTTAAAATTGTTTTCAATTTGTGAGTTCAATATTGTCACCTCCTTATTTTGCTCTACTCTTGCGTTTAGCCTCATTAACCTGAGCCTTATAAACAGCCTTATGCTGCACTCGTTCAGGTTTAGCCCCATTGTATACAGGTTCAAATGCCACACCATTTGCTTTTGCTTCTTCTCTACGTTGTTGACGAGGTGCGAGTCCAGCCAATTTGTTTGTGTTTTTCTTCATTTGATTTAATCTCCCTTGTATGTATAGTTTTGTTTTATTAGAATAAAGAACGGCTTGATAGGAATTAATTTAAGACCACTTTTGGATATAATGGATTGCATCCTTCAGAATAACAGCGTCATCGGTTACAAGGAACAGACTGCCATTTTCAACAAAACGTTGGGCGAAATCATCAAACGATTCATTACTTACTTCAGTCTCAATTTCTCTTTCATTTTTTAAAGTGACTAAAATTGTCATTTTCATTTCTCCTTTTTTATTCTTAATAAAATGTTAATTTGGTTTGGTTTAGTATTTTCCATACTTGCTCAATTGTTCTTGGATGATATTAAGCATTTTATATCCATCAAATTCTTTTGTTTTTACACCGTTAATTGTTACATTAATCACATTACCTGCGTCCTTATTTTCAACCTCTTCGATGCTCAAAACTTCTAAACTAGCACCAGTCGTGAAAATGTAATCATGCTTAAAAAATTTATCTAACGCATATTCAACTGCTCGTGACTCTGCATCAAGAGGAAGTCCATCTTCGTCAAAAAGCTCATAGTCACTTAAAGTTACAATAAAGTTAATCTCTCTCGATCCAGCAGCGAATGAATGTTTGAAAGTTACATTAAATAATTTCATTTTACATCTCCTTTTTCTAATGAAACGTGACTTTTATCGGATTTTTAGTTTCAAAAAACTCAGTATTTATAAGGAATTTTCGATTGCCTCTTTCAGTCTCTCATGGGATTTATAATCGAACTGTTTACCTTTTCTCTTATAAGATGACATTCTGATTAAAACTTCTTCTCGAAATGCTTTCTTTGCGTTTTCGCTGATCCCAATTTTCTCTTCGATTCTTCTCATTAACTTTTCATCTGGATCATAAAGAGCACCATCAACATCCACTTTCGTCCAATTGCAATAAGCTTCAATGTGAGTAAGATAGAGGAGAAACAATTCTTGAGCGGTATTATTGAAATAGAATTCTTGCAGGTAATCTTTGGCTACTTCAACAATCGCTAACTCTTTTTCAACTGCTTCAAGTTGTTCCTTAAGTTGTAATTGCTTATCCTTAAGTTGCAATTCTCTTTCGCTTAACCATTTGATAGTGTCCATTTAACTCCTCCTTTTATTAAAACACCAACACATAGAACATATATCCAAAGTACGCAGCCCATAGTAGTGAAAGAACAACTTGTAAAAATGTACGCTTTTTCGGCTTCAATAACTCTGCTTTATAGATAATCAACTCTTGCTCATTCATCTCGGATGTTTTCTTGCTCTTCTTCATTCTAAGAAAACAAATAATAACAATTGCTACTGCCAAGATTGAAGGATACTTATATGGATCAATTTCAATTGCCTTGATGATATATACAATCTGAGCAACAAACAGCGCCATTCCTGCAATTAACGAAAAACATCCGAACTTAACGAATTCTTTTGTATAAGCCTCGTCATTACCATCGCCTAAACGCTTAAGTTCCAGTTGTTTCATTTTTTGATTCAGGGATTGAAAAATCCCTTTATTGAAAAGAGTGAGTAGACTCGTTGTAATAAATACAAGCGTCCAAAATATCATTAGCGTTTACCCTTTCCACTTCTAGGGGTTGGCAATCCGCTGCTAAAGCGCTTCTGCATTGTGCTCTCTTTCTTCTCAACATTGCCCACTGGACGGATTCCTTGAAAAATGAGGTCTTGTTTTGCACATTGTTCTTGAGCTTGACGAAGTGCTGTTGGATAGAAATCGGATAGATTATCAATAACTACGGATTTTCCAGTTTGAGTTTGTGCGATAGCGTAAAGTTTTTGCATGATTTGTTTTGTCTCCCTTAAATTATATATAGTTTATATATGTTACTTATAAATACAATTACATCGTGAATTACACAATTGGTTAGCAAAGAAGTCGCGCTTACCATCCACCATTTCACATCTTGGTTTCCAATCAGTATGTTGTTCAATCTTAGCTACAGTATCAATTACCCATTCCTTTGTCCTCTCTAACTTTTCAATTTCAAATGGATAAGCAAACTCTTTTTGTCCTTTTTCTCTGGGGAAGATATAAACTAAATGATCAGGATATTTTCCATATTTCTCTTTAATGGGAATGCTGTAGAGATAAAGTTGCATTAAATTATGATCCAGTTTATCTCCCTCATACTTCTTAGCTGTCTTATAATCAGCAATTACAAATCCATATTTATCGTGATTAGCAACTAGATCAGGGAATCCCTTTACTTTAACATTTCCTACATCAAATATTTTTTCTTCTTCTGATTCTAACACTTTGTACTGAGAGAAGATTTGTTCATAACTTCCGTCATCGAAAAACCTATGTATTGATTCTTCATAAGATTTGCCCATTGCAGGGAATGGTGCTTTAAATTCGAAGTTCCTCATTCCTGTTGTGATCTCTTGTTTAATGTCCCATTCGAACAATTCATTCTTCATCAACTTCTCAATTGTTTCATGAAACAGAGTTCCGTAGAGGCCAAAATAGTTATTGATTCCTCGATCATGCTCTATGTATGTTTTATACCAATTCCAGTAGCATCCCTCTCCCATCTCAGCTAATGCAAACCCATTGATACGACTAAACGAATAAATTTTTTCATGCTGCTCTAATTGTTCTTCGCTCAATCAATCACCTCCTTGTATTAATTTACCTTGCTTGGTTAATATATCATCATTTCTTTAGAGCGGTCAATAGTTTTTCAATATTTATATTCATAATTTATTCTTCCATTTTGATTCTCATAACTACCATAATTATTATAAAAATACTCGGCAACAGCCTCCAACGCTTGCAATGTTACTGGAATTGTCGTTGCAGTTTCTCCATCACGCACACAGATAGCATTAAGCTCTTTCACATATTCAACCTTCACTGTACCCACTCCACTCTTTTCACATTGGGAATAGCCATGAGTAAACTTTCTACAGCTTTATTTGTTTTCAATCTAGTTTCACTCAACAACTTCTCGTCATGCATCACATCAGTCTTTGCATTAACTCGCATAAACTCATATATCCCCTGCTGATCCTCAAATGACAATTCACTTCTCAGCAGCCCCACATTTCTCTCTACGCTAATTTCGTTCATGGGAATATCCATGGATATTAACTTAACCTCTGGTTTATGTATGACAATCGTTGTACCGCTAATGCTTATGTTTTTGATGACATCTTCAACGTCATAGCCTAGTTTGAGATAGCATACAGCGGTGTAATGATACTCTCTGTGACCATAAAATTTGTTATCTATGTATTTGTATTCTTTTGTAACTGTAGCACTTAAGCCAACAATTTGACTTGAGGAGGACAATGATTTGATAACCATCGCCCTGTCTATGGTGAATTGTGGGAGATGCATTTCTGCTGGTTGTGGCGTTGGAGATTTATTATGCTCTCTCAATAACATAGCAATAAGAAGCAGGGACATTATGATAATTATTATCTTTTTCATATGTTACTTACCACAACCTACAGGTTTGCCATCCTTATCAAGTAAAGCAGTAATACCACTTGAATCTTTATTATCCTTCATTAAATACTTGCAGCCAGTTTCATGATCCGTAACAATGTAATAGTAGCCATCGATTAACGAATTCTGAACCTGTTCTCTAGTAAATCTTGATTGAACATCTTCTTTCGCTCGTGCATGACCACAGCTTGACAATAACAACATTAAACTCACAAACAATAACAGTTTATTTTGTATCTTTTTCACCTCAATTCAGAATAAAACCTTCATTTTAACGGAATAATGTCAGCTAAAAACGCTTGATTTTACTTGTTTTACTCTGTTTATTGTAAGGGTGTTAAGCGTCTTGAAGTCAATCTTGGGATTCTTAAACTTCTTCAAGATGTTCCAAGTCTCTTCTTTAATCAACTCTGAAAATACTCTTCCTAACAACATAGGAATGTACTTACTTTGCCAACCTTCATTCTCATTAACAATCTTAGCGTATTCTTTTTCAACAAACGCTTCAGTCACAAACTCATCTACAATTTGCTGTTCAACAATTTCTTTAAGTTGCACTTCTGGGCATCCCATTGTCTTATAATGCTTCTCCTTAAACTCACTTGTAACAATCTTCGCCCATGTTTGACGTTTGTATTTGTTGTAGAAGTCGTAGTTTTTGATTACGATTCCTTCACCATTTCCTTGACCATCTTTAATTAGAAAATTATTCTGTTCAAGAGTTTTGATGAAACTTTCATATGTTCCGTTTTTAAGTTTAACCAGTGGAGCAATATAATCTAATTCGAACTCTTCCAACATTGGCTTATAGATATCATAAGGAATGTACTCTACGTGCTCTTCATCTTTATCAATTGTTACGTCGAAGATATAGAACCTTCTCCATGCGTCTTCTCTGTAAGTTTTGATCGTATGAGGAACAAGAAATTCTCCATAAAGCCTATGTGTTGGATGTTTCTTAAGGTATGCTTCAATGTTCTTGTTTGTTAGAATATAAGCATAAAATCCAGCGTTATCCTTGTCTAAGCTCAACTCCCTATTTCTGCTTCCTGCTTTTACGTTACCTTCATCATCAAGCCAAACTGAAGCATTCGTACCATCCAGTTTAGGGAACACAAGACATTCGCCAAGTTCAATTCCATCAACTTCATCTGTAGAATATCGTTCCAAATGCTGATATTTTCTAAACTCCATATGACACTCTCTTTTCTATGTATTCTTATTTTTTACGCATAATGCATTATGTTTGATTGATCAATAGTTCCCAGTAGCCCAAAAACGACTTCTAATTCACCTTCATCCATACCTAAGACGTTAGCTCCTTCACTACACAAACCAATCCATTTAATTATAAATTCAATAAATGTTTTTGCATATGTTGCTTCTAAATTAATTGAACAAGATTCGCTCTCTCCGTTTAGTACTCCTGATTCTTCGATCCCATTATAAAACAAATGCAATACAGGGTACTCATGAGTCTGTATATCTAAATCAGACCAGTGATCAAACGCCATTGCAAAACTCTTTTCTAGTGCTCCGTATAGCGACCTTGCTTTTTTCGCTTCGAATGAAACTGGAAGATAAATCCTTTCGATTGTTTCAGTGGTTTTGATTAATTGATAATCCAGTTTGATCAACTCCTCTCGGCTTGTACAAGTACTTTACCATCTTTTACATTTTACGGTCAATAGTTTTATACTAAATTTATCTTAATAATTTCCATTGTGATTCTATAAAAAATCGACTTAAACCGACAATCTCACCATTGTCCCATAGGACATCTCCATACTCGTCCTTTTTGATGATGTAGTTGTGGTATATCCCGTTGACTCCAATGGCTCTCTGGCCTCGTCTGAGCGTTCTGGCTGTGTCTAAGCCGGATAGTAATGGTTCTATAGGTATCACCTCATTCTTCTCGCCTTGAAGCTTTTTGAACAGTTCTCTAAACTCATGCAAGGCGCGTTCGTCTTGAAAAATAACTTCCTTGTTTTCATGTAATAACTTCTCAATTTCCTTGATTCTGGACTCTTTTTCTTTATCCATCCCATGTTCACCCCATATTCATTGAATTACTTCAAAATTAACCATCCGAACGCTGTTCCAAGCGCAAAAGCAATTACAGCAGTTATGCCGATATTCGTTAAAATTCGTTCCCGATTCAAATGTTCACCGCCTGTTCATTTTGATCTTTGGGGTTCAAAATTTCGCGCATCCAAATGCCCATCAAAGTCGTACTGCATACAACTGTCACAAGGTTTTTCATCCGAAACTATATCGGAATGTTTGCAGTCATTACAAATAGACTCACTCATACCCAAGTACACCCTCTTCATTTTGATGTCTTATTCTTTTTATCTGACTTTTGGCAGTTGTTACTACACCAAAGGAACCTTGACCAATTACCGTATCCTTACGCCACCATACCCAACCTTGAAGAATACCAAGACCGAAGGCTGTAATCAATCCTAGATTGATGAATATAATTTCAGCCATTGCCATGAACACCACCTTTCCTCATGAAACGATAGTTTCGTTACACTAATTGAAACTATCCCTTAACTGTTTAACCCATAAGTTGCGCTCATTTGTGCGCTCTACTTCTTTTTCCCACTCTTTAGAATGATATTCGATATCTCTCAGGCAACGTTCAATATTGCTATTCAACCATTCTTGAGCAGTTTGTTTCTTAACACTCTCAGGGTTGTAGTACCCCTCCATGTTGTCACAGTCCCATTTAATACTTTCTTTTAATTGGTCAATACAGAATTGTTTAAGCTTGCCATGATCAGATGTTGGTGCTTGCCAAGCATAAACATCTACCAGCATTTTTGTATATCTATTTTTCGTTTCAAGCTTTTCTTGAGCATACTTCTTTTTTCTTTTCAGTTCAGACTGATACTCACCTTCTGTTTGTGCTTCGATCTCATCATTACTCATACACTGCAATTCCTTTAACCGCTCCCTTGCTTTTTCTATTGCATTCTTACTATATGTACTTGGTTCAAACTCTGGGATTGGTGTGCCTAATGGCTCATCTCTCATCATAATTGTAGCACCAAAAGCACGAGCACATTGCATAATATAATCTTTTACATCTGTAATTTTACCTTCGCTTACATCATGAGTATAACCTGTTGGCATATCCTGAACATCTCCTTTAATTTTTTTAGAATGAAACTGTTAGTTTATTTGCTTTTTATACTTTATATAATCAATGATTGTCGCCACTCCAAACATTAATGAACCCAAAAACCAGAACCAAGATGTAAATGTATTGGGCACAATATATCCATACAATCCTGCAAAAAGTGCCCCTATAGTACAGACGCATCCAAAGATCACTGCTACCAAGCTCATATTCATATTGATCCAATCCCTTTCTTACATTAAATGCAGAATACATTCAAACGGTATCGCCGTAAAGATGATTCCAAGAATAAACCAAAGTAAATGTCCATGTGTCATCTTCCACTTGCGTCCATTTCCATATATCACGTTAACTGTTGCAAATAACATTGAAACGATCATCCAAATATAGAATATAATAGTCCACATTTTATGTATTCAACTCCTTCGAAATCGCTATTTTATTTGGATTAATTATACGATGCTTCTGGTTCTTTATCAGGTATCACTTCATCAGAACTTCCATCTTCATCAATAATTAACTTTGTATAGTTTTGGGTTAATTTCATAAGATAAATTTCAAAATCGTTTAAATGTCTCAATGATTTTAAAGTGTGTTCCTGATCAAATCCAATATCCCATCCTTCTTTCTTATCCTTTTTCCATCGAGACAAACGAATGGTAAAATTCATTTCCTCATCATGCTCACATTCAAAATTTAGTACTGCATATTCGAACGAACTCCAACTTTTATCCTCGTTATAGTCAATATTATAGCTAACTTCTACAGGTTCATAACTTACACCTTCATCATAATTTATCTCTAAATCATCCGTTTTTACATTCTCCGCTACATATTTCATCCACTTCTCATAAAGTTCCGATACTTTAATTGTCTTGAGTTCATCTTGTGGCTCAATTAAAGACTTGAAATTGCCAAGAATTTTCTTGTTTTCTAAAGAAGAGTTCTTCAAGACTTCAACTAAGACATTATCCAATTTCACAATATAATCAGAGTAATCATAGTTTTCGAGATAAGGAATCATAACAGACTTAACTTGTTTTTCAATAATCTTAGTTACGTCTCCATATGAACCAAACATACTGTCTAGTGCATTTTTAATTCCCTTTTCAAGTTGTTCTGAGATTAATGTCTCCACTACTCCATCTGCAAGTTTAGCTGCAATTACGTCTTTAATACTATTTTCTAATGTCATATGTATTTATCTCCCTTTTAATTTTCCTAATAAAAATCGTGTTTCATTTCCATTCTTCTAAATAAACATCATCATCAATTTCAGTTATAACAATATTTTCAGTAAAACCTAATTCATTCTGAATCCATACTCTTGATTCTGGATTGATGTTTTTTAAATATTCAATTAGTTCCCCAACATTCATTTTCTATCTCCCTAGACAATCGTTGTTTTATGCCGATTTATTTTTTAATTCTTTTAGGTACATTTCTTGATATTCAATTTCGGAAATGGTCTCTACTAACCCCTCGCTGCGTTCCTGCAAGTTAAAACTCGCCTGATAATAAATATCGTTTTCGCTTGTCACAAAACTCGAAAGTTCTTCTCCTTGAAATCGCATAACTCCATAGATAAAGTTTATTTCGCCAAGTTGTCTAAAATCAGATAATCCTTCATCGGTAACAATCTGTCTGTATTGCTCAAGCGTCTCTTTTGCTCTTTTAGTATTGTTTTTCAATTTACCGTTCTTACCAAATAACTTTTTATTTTCGTCTTTAGTGAGATCATTGAATTCCACCCAAAGTTCATCAGGCACAAGTGCCATTTTGTCAATCTTTTCATTTAGCATCGCACTCACTCTTACGAATACGTTGTGCCACAATGGTTTCTGTTTAAAATGTTTCTTAACCGCTTTATCATAGTCTGTCCCACGTGTAATTTTAAAACACTGATTCATCTATACCTCTCTCCTCTTACCATGTTCTGAAGTGCATTCTATCCTCATCTAGAAAATCTACAAAGTCACTTACTCCGTTTTTTAGAAATCCAACTTCAAAAATATCAACTAATTTTTCACTTGCTTTACCTAAGATGTTAATTTGACCCTCATTCGAAGCCAAAGTAAAATGATCTTCTTTTTGAATCAATTCATAATCCAAATCCTTAGTCCATGTGTGAGGGAATAACTCTAGGTTATCCTTTGCGTAAACTCTGTATTTTTGCATATGTACTGCCTCCTTGTATAATTTCATCTTCTATGTATTTTACGTTGCAAAATCATCTTAACCACATTCACACCTAGTAGAGATATTAGTACGTATAGGGCTGGAGGAGATATTTTGATTAGTGTGTATAAATACGGATGTTGACTAGCCCATTGCCACATTAACCATTCAGTAACATGGCTGTTTGATCCACTACCACTTAACCAATTATTGAACATTTAACGCCTCCTTTAATCTTCGTCAAACTCATTATTAAGATTTGCCAATCCATAATATAGATGATATTTCGCACACGACAAGTCTAATGCTGGATTATGTCCAGCTTCTATTACTCGCTTTACAATTTCATATGCCTGCTCAATTAAGCCTGCTGCTTCTCTCTCTGTCACTGTCTCACTCCTTGATAATTGGAAGTCGATGAGATAATTTTTCCTTAGCCCCATGCAACTGATTCCATTCTTTTTTGTCATAATCCCATCTATGTATTGATTTTGGAACTTTATCAAAGCTCACTTGAACTTCAGCATATAAGTCCCATGAAGTCCAATTATCAGGAGCAGGAACAGTAATGATTGCATGAGATTCATCTTCCGTTACATAGCAATAATAATCTACATAAAATTCTCTCTTATCTTTTTTATGGCTTTCTTCTTCGGTTGTAATTTTTATATCTCTTGGGTTCTTCAAATGACGGTTTAGCATTGTTATTCACCTCTTGAAATTAGTCTTTTATTCCTTTACAAATTGGACACGAAATTTAGTTCTATCACTGGCGCATTCGCCTACTACTTTAAAGTAGTATATATCTTCTTCATCACCAATTTTAAATCCAAACTTATCAAAATTGCTTGACTTTGATACTCTGAAGATTTTTCCTACATTAGATTTATCCTGTATAACTTCGCAAAGAATCCGCATATTTCACCCCACCAATTCATCAATTCGACTATATGCTGCTTCGATCATGTCCTCGATTCTCTCTGCTTCCAATCTCCACTGTGCAATTTGTTCTCTCAACTCTTGAATCTGCCGTTCGTTTTTCATATGTATAACACCTCATATTATGTATTTTAGTTTTATACCAGTACCTTATTACGCTTGCACCAAGCTTCGTAATATTTCTTCCAATGCAACTCCTTAAGCTCCTCGCTCACCTGATAAATCTTAGCCTCAGTATCCTTGTACATATCCACTACTTCGCCATTCCTGTAAACAAAGTTGAGATGATAATATCTCTTAGTAAGAGTGCCATCTTCTGCTCTGGCAATAACCGTTCCCAATTCTACGCAGCGAGTGACTTTATACTCAATCTCTTCATCGCTTTCACACTTTGATGAGCTTAGTGGACAAATTTGCTGATACTTTTCGATTACCTGCTTTGAAATTTTCAGATTAACCAGTTCCCTTCCTTGTCGCTAAATTTCTCTTTTAATTTTTTCAACTCATCAATTCTTGCCCAAACCTGTGAATTTTGAAATGCGTCCTCATTCCTGATGCTTGTTAATCTAAGTTGTTTTAATTGATCCATTCTTTTATCAACATATTCGGTAACTGACATTGGCGTATTCCCCTTGTTTTGGTTTCGTGGCTGTACTGGCCTGTTGTGTTTGTTTTCGTTCTTCAACTGGTAAAGAGTAATATTTTATGATATCGTCTATGTTGTTAAGCTTCATCTATTTCATCCAATCCATATCCATTTTATATGTATTATTTATGTATTTATCTATAGTAATCTTCGCCTAAACGTTCCTTTTCCTTTTTACTTGATTCCGATAGAAACGATATTGTGATGCCAGCCATGAAGAGCCAAATTAGAACGATGATTGTCATGAGGATCATCGTTCACTTCCTTCCATGACTTCCTCAAATTCGCCTTTAATCCAATCCATGATCTCATCTCTGCTTTGTTGCTTGGATTGAGATGCTGCCGACATGCTTCCTGTGCTGATATCATCAATCAATTCCAAAAATAAATTCAACGGATAGTTTTTGTACATTTCATAAATATCCAAAGTGATTCGATAAACTTGGATAGGCGAAAGTAAATCCCCCCAATAAATATCATACGTGACTGCATCGATTTCATTGAAATGTTTGACAGAGATAGACGTTTGAACATTTACTTTCCCACTCTCATTGTCATTCATTAAAGTATCTTCTGTGATAAGCACATTATTTTTTAGCATATCATCGTTGTAGTAGTACACTCTCTCGTATTCGTCTGAATGTTTAACTTTTAAACCTTTGTGATTAAGTAGAAGTTCCATTTTTAATTCTCCTTTTTTAATTTGTTATGTATAAAAAATGAAAAGTGCTATACTTCATGTCTGTGATGTAAGTATAGCACTTAGATGGTAAATTTGTCCACTATTTTTTTAATTGTTTTTGCGTTTTTTACGTGTATTTATAAATGTCATTCTCCAGCAAGTCCATAAAGATGCGATATCCATTATCAGTAGGAGATTGTTTATCTTTGAATCGATCAATATCTGGGATTCCATCGGGATTATCCAAGAGATAGTATACGTTTCTGTTCTTGATCTGCTTGATTTGCTTCTCAATAAAGTCCTTTGATTTACCTTTGTCCCACGCGAAGATTAAGTCAATGTCAAGGCCAATACCTTTAAGCAGCATAGCTTGAACAGGACTAAGACGGTCTCCTTCGATACTTACTGCGTTCTTAATGCCCCATTCCCAAAGAAACATTGTAGTCTTGGCTCCTTCTACAATGAAAACCTGTTTTTTCTCTTTAATATATGGCAATGCACGAAAAAGGTTAAACAGTTCTATGCTCTTGCTACAGGGGATGACATATATATACTTCTGTCCAAACTCATCAATAACACGAGTGTCTAATCCGTAATATCGACCTTTTGCGCCAATAAGTTGACCATATTGATTGTGGACAGGGATTATAACTCTTTCAGTTTGCAAGTCATAACAAATACCAAATTCTTGTTGCGTTCTGATGGATAATCCTTCATGTACCCATCCAAGCCAAGGATAATGAACAAATTGATTTAAGACAATTGGATCAAGAACATGATTTTCAGTTATCTCTATTTCACGTTTACGCTGCTTCTGAATATCACGGAGCCACCAATTCCAATCTGTTTTAGGAACAGGCTTATCCGCGAAATCATTGCCTATGTTTTCATAACCTAAAGTGTTGCATATGTATGTTTTAATCTGGTATAGATGTTCTCTAACATGATCAAAAGTTTGACAATCATAAAGAATATATCCAACAATTGAATAGATATCCCCTTCGATTCCACGGTTAACTATGTATGAGTTTAAATTAGGGTTAATATAGATTTGAACGCTTCGGCTATTTTGAGAGTCAGGCAATCTGGCAGTTACTAAATCATCACCAGAACGCCCTTCTTTGCGTTTTACGTTGTCGCATCCTAATTCCTCAAGTAATTGCTCAACATTGCCATCTTCTTGCGATATGCGCTCTTTTAGTTGTTTGAGACTGTCTGACATGCCACCTCCTCCCATTGAGGATTTATGCTAATAACAATAATTTATAGGCCATTGTTTCTCTTGCCATTTTACCTAACTCAGAATTTTTTACTACATTAATTAATTTTTCTGTATCTGCAATATCAAATTTTAAACCAGAATAAATTCCTTCTTCTTTTTTTCTCCATTTTATTTTAGCATTTATATTAAATTTATTTTTAAACATCTGTATGGCGTATTCAATCTCGTCTCTGTTTAACCATTTCATGGCGAACTGTATATGACCGTTACCCTTACGGTAATTTTTAATTTCAAGCGATCCATCATCTAGATACCACACTGTCAAACTGTTTGGGTTGAGATTGTTTAGTAATTCATAAGTATTCATATCGTTATACCTATTTAAATTACGAATGTATCTAGTGTAAAAATAAAATTGATTTTGTCTGTTGTATCCATCGCTTTCATTAAGTCTATATGAGAATTTTAATTCATTAATGGGACATAAATTTCTCATAACATCAAACTTGGCTTGACAATACTCCTTTTGTGATTCTTGATGAAAAACTGTAAGAATACTGCTCTCACCTTTTCTTGTCAAAGCACCATCGCCAAGCACACTGCCAATTATTACATCATGTTGTAATTCACTAATTAAAAATTGTTCATGATGTTTTTCTTTTTGCATCTCATAAGTAATATTAAATTTTTGCAATCTCCTTCTAATTACGGTATGAGTAGTATTATATATTTCAGCGATTTCTTCTGGTGATTTTTGTTCTTCTATGTATAAGTTATACAGGCATTCTCTTGTGTATTTATTTTTTTCTGGATCGTTCCTATCTCTGTCTTCCCAAGTTATACCGTATTTCCGCAAATTAACATTTACTGTTACTGTTGTACATCCATAAATATCAGCTATTTCCTTGGTAGTTTTGAGTTGATTTACAAACAAATCATATAATTCTTCTTTGTCGAATTTAAATTTAATTACACTCGCCATTTATTACCTTCTCTCATTAATAATTTTTATCGTCATAAACAGTTGTCCAACCAACTTCTTTGAATGTATTGTTATTAAAATTAGGTTTTAGAACAAGAACTCGTTGACCAGTTTTATTATCCATCCCTCGCCTGTTCTTTGACGTGAATAATAAAATCCACTGCTCTCCTTTATCAAGAGTAAATTCCTCTTCCTTATATCCTCCCATAAATGGATCAGGAACATATCTGGTTACTTTCAATTCGTGCTTCCCACCAGTTAATTCATCATCCCATACAGTACGAGACATAAACATTACAGAAGCCTCATTTTTTATTTTTTTACTTTCACCAAGAGCATGTTCATTTAAAAATCTACGGTTTAACGCAGAGTCGGATAATTGAACGTTGACCCACATTGCAAGGTTCAACCCTCCTCCGTTTGTTCTAGCCAATTTATAAAGTTCTTTGAAATCATCGGTCATAACTTCCCATCTTGCCTTATCGCTCATACCCTCGCTAGGCTTTCCGGTATCTACCAGAACTCTTCTGATTCCCCTAGCTGCATAATGCTTAATCAATTTCTTAACATCATCAATGATGTAATTTTCCATAAAAACGAATGTGACAATTTTTTCATCACCTTCGCATAACTCTTTTACCCAATCCGCTGCTTTTTTCAGTTTTTCATGTTCTTCATCCGTAAAATTACCCTCATTTAACCTTTGTCTTTGTATGGAAGACTTCGTTCCAACTCCCATCGCTGTTACATAGAGAAGCTTTTTAAACTCACTCAATGACTGCTCATTACAGATTACCAATAGTTTTTCTTTATGTTCGATACAAGACATAACAACCTTGTTAAAAACTATGCTCGTTTTCCCAGACCCCCCGAAGCCACCAAATATGTATACATTTCCATAGTCCCAACCTGTACAAATTCGCGTCATTTTCTCGCTTTGATAAAATGGAAGTCCTACAGCAGGATTTTGATCCCACTCCTCTACTGCATCCTCTAGCCCTTCTAGAAGATAATGTTCATCATATTTGTTATCACCATCCAAAGCTAATTGATTTAGCTTGTCATTCCAATATGTATGCAATTGCTCTTTAGTCATCTTTTTATAATTATATTTTCCATCTGACTCCAAAACTTTTTCACCAAATAAATCAACTAAACTTTTAATCAAATTGTATTTTTTAATTTCATTATAGTGTGCATCTAAGTTATCCTCCTTCCCCTTTACTTCTTTCATCAACTCCTGAATTGTTTCAGTCCCACCGTATTTTTCGTGATATTTATCCAATTTCATTTCTTGAATAATTTTAGCAACACTAATATCATCAAAAATAACAATTCCCTTATTTGCTAACTCTCTTCCTAGTCCATAAAAATAGCCATAAACTTCATTTAAGAATGTTTTTGAGTTAATTTTCTCTTGAGAATAAAAATTATATAAATCTGGATTATTCCAAAATAAAGCGGCAAGGTATCCTTCTGATACAACAACTTCTTTTTGTAATCTCTCTTTAATTGTTGTCATTTAAGCCTCCTTAAATAAAACTTGATATGTCATTATTTACTTCTTTCTTTTTGAATTCGACTTTTGTCTCAATCTTTTCTTGTGATTTATTTTTTTGAATTTCAGCCAACTCTTTTCTTCTCTTCTCATTGATGGCGTGATTCTTCGCATCTGCAAGATTATTTCTAACTATAGCTAATCCGTATTTTAATTCTGCTTGGAGATTCTTAAATCGAACAGTTTTTCTTGCTAGTCGAATCTTATCTTTGCAAAACTCAAGAGTGTATTCAATCCCTTCGTAAGGAATGCCATTTTTATAAGACTTCCCTAACTTTCCAAAGAGTTTAGAATCGTTTCTGATATCTTCGATATAAGGCCAGATTTGATGAGGAATCATTTGAATCGATTCTAGTTCATATATTTCCGCAATCTTTTCAGCAAGCTTATCCTTCTTATCGCGTTCTATTCTCTTGAATTCTTTATCTTTTATGTATTTCGGCAAACATTCTAAGTGTATGTATCCTTTTGGATGCTCCTTAGTCATCTTTTCTTTTAAATCTTTTGCTTCACACCATTGGCATTTAACTTGTGCCAACATCTCACCTCCCATTTGCCACTCAATCAATATTCCATTATAATATAAGAACATATATTCCCGTAAAGGTGATACCATGACTAACAACCACGCAACTAACGAAGAGATGGAACTAATCAAGAAGCACATTATCCTTCCCTTGATGCTGGATGTAGTGCAGAAAAACATAGAGGATTTGAGCCTCAATCAGTCTACGCTTAAACCACTTTACATTGCTTCCTGCGAAGCCGTGATGAATCTAATCCATCAGGATATGGCAGAGAATAGAAAGTTGCTTAAACAAGCTAACATAAAGATATTTGATCGAGATCAATCCAAGTATCCTTTGTTCCACTATCCATACATGGTGCGAGGATACCATTTCACGTTTCAAATGCGCAGAGAGTTAATCAAGAGTGAGATGAGCACGATGCTCCCCAAGTATGTCAATCGCGTTATCCAAATTATGAATGGGCAATGAAACCGAGATTTTAATGCAACTCAATCTTCTTAAATCTTGGTTTTGCACCATGTTCAGTCTCAACAAATCCGAAGAACATATCCTTTGGACGTAGCCAAATGTTGCCACTTTCATTCTGATACACAACATATTCTTCTAGTGTTTCCGTATGTACGCCTTCACCAATGTATGTATAGATTCCACCTTTGTAATGCTGAAACTTCATATTTTATCCTCCTATGTATAGATGATATAATCACTACCAAGATTTAACTCGGTAATGTGATTATATCATCTATAGTTTATTTTAAACAATACTTTTTCGTAATTTATTTTAACTAATTCTTAGATGCATTTTATCGGTAATGAGCTGCACACCCTCAATTTCTTTACCTGCTTTCAAATCCTCTAGGATGCTCTTATTATCGATTTTGTCAGGTTGAGGGATACGATAAGCCTCTGGGATTTTTGTCTCATCTACAACGCCAACAGATGGGTTGTTCTTTTGTAGTCTTGCAGTAAACTTACCAGCCTTAATCTTATCAATGCCATTTACCTCAAGAACACTTTGCGTATATGATTTCAGGCCATCAAACTTATTCTCCAGATACTTGCGCTTTTGAGCCAAACGTTTCTCTTCTTCTTTATACGCCTTAATATCCCCTTCGATATTCTTCATAAACTTGGCGATATTCTCAACCTTATTCTCCAATGCATCTTGAATGCCATCAAGAGTATCGATGAACATCTGCAAATCGTCTTCGGTCAAATCCTCTTGATCCAATGCAGCTTCAACAAATTCATTAAATGCTCTGTACTGGTCAGCCAATGCGTAAAGTTGTGTCATATGTATACACTCTCCCATTATTTATTTAATATTATTTATGTATTTTGCATTTAATTTATGTCGTTAAAATTACAATTTCATCGTAATTTACGTATTAAAAATTCCTTATAATCATTGATTTTTTAAACAGCCTCGTGGTGCAATTTTTTTAATCTCTCAACGGTTTTTTCACAATATCCTCGATCCTGTTCAATACATATCCATTTTCTATTGTTTATCTCTGCTGCAACAGCCGTAGTTCCACTACCGCTTGTATTGTCAAGAACAACATCTCCTTCACTTGTATAGGTTTTAACCAGCCACTCAAATAATTCAACAGGTTTTTGAGTTGGATGTAATTTGCCACTAGAGTTATGAACACATTTTATGTATAACATTTCATTTTCAAGTTCTAATGCATCTAATGCATAAGCGTCTTCATAATCAATTACATCATCTGGCATAAGCCAATCACTTTGACGATCTATGTATTCTTCTCTCTGCTTACCGTAATTTGTTGTCTTAGAGTTTGTCTTATTCCCTGATTTAACTTGAAATGTTCTTGGAATCTGCTGCGGATTATAAGTTGGAGGATTTTTATAAAATACAACAATATCCTCAAATGCACCCATCGGCATTTTCCTAGCATTGAGATTTCCTGTTTTTAAATTTTTGCGCCACACCATACAATATTTGAATAGTTTTTGGTTACTCATTATAAGCATACTTGTAAATGGTTGTTTACCAGTTAAAACGATTGCTCCGTTATCAGCAATGATTCTCTCGTACTGTTCCCAAAGTTTGTTAAAAGGAATGACTTCATCCCATTTATTTTGAGTTGTACCGTATGGAAGGTCAGCCAAGATTAGATTAATCGATTTTTCTGGTAATTTAGACATTTCTTCAATAGTTTCACCATTTAAGAGCATACCAAATTTATTGTAATAGAAACTTTGTTTTGCCAGTTCTCCTAATTTGATAAATATCACCTCAAAGTTATTGTTTAATTAAGATAAAATCATGTTTTCGTGGGCTTTTCTGTTTTGAAAAACCCTTATAAATGCTGAATTTTTAACACATGTCTACCACGGTCAAAACTTTCCTCAAGTTGTCTTTAAACTCATCTAGTGTGTAATAAAAAGCAGTATAATCATTTCCATGGTTCTCAAAATGACACACAACCCACTTGGGCAAATTTTCAAATTTGTGTTTATGTGCATGGCTCAACCAAGACATCCATGTATTATCATCGGCATTTCCTGAGTGCAACTGCTCATATAGTTCAACCTGTGTTTCATCTTCAAAATAAACTAATTTAATTTGCTTGTTGTAAGCAGGGAAGTAATCAGAGATGTCAATTTGATTGATAAGATTAAGTGTCTCGTGAACTAATGCATCTTCTTCTCTTTCGAATTCTCTTCCATCTGCTGTGACAAAAATTTCTTTCTCTTGCATCTGCTCAACTTTTACAGGAACTTGCTTCATGATCTTTTCCATTCTATATTCTCCTCCTCTTAATCAGCCACAGCATAAGCATGTTCGCACTCAGCCGTTTCAACTCTATCCTTACACTTGCAACCATTACCTTTCTCGCAGTCCCAATACACTCTCCTGTTCCCACAGTCGCAGCGACTATCTACCCCATCCCAACCTCTACAATCTTCACATTTATCATCACCAGCAAAATCAAACCAAACTTCATTGTTATCCATTGGTTATACATTCTCCTTTGCATATGTATATAAATGTTCGCTTATGTAAATAATTTTAATGCATCGAAGAACTTGCTTCCCTTCCGAAGAGTCTGCCATTGGGTGGACTCTTTTTCATGAGGAAATGCTGCTTTTATCAACTTTCAAGTTCATTAAGAAGATATCTAAACTCGGCTAATTTTGTACAATAAAATTCATATTTCTGTTGCGCTAACTCATATTTATGCTTATGTTCTATTCGTTCTTGATCAAAATTAGCAACACATTTTTCATAACTATTAATATATTTTTGTAAATTGGCCTTGGTTGATTCAATGCTCATTTTAGAATCCCTTCCTTATAAATTCTTTATTGCGAATAAAAATTACTGAACTTGTCTTCGATTGATTTAAGCTTATTCATAACAATTCGCAAGTCCTCTTCGATTTCTTCTTTAAACCTCTCAATACTACCGTCATAAAAGTATAAATCGGCAGATAAATCAGTTGCTTTACATTTGAGTCTATGGTACTCATGCAAATATTCAATGGCCTGATTTTTCATATTTCACCCTTTGAAATCCAAGTTTATTGTAAATCACTTTTGTTACAATACTCATGACAACTTTCTGCCTCTGTTAAGAAGTCGCCTATTGGTTTATTAAATTCCCCACAATAAATCATGTATATTTTTTCTTTGACATCACTACTTCTAACCTCGCACCATCCATCTGTATGAATACATCTAGTGCATGATTTTTCATTGTCCCAATTAGGGAATAACTCTTTAACTTTCGAAACCAATTCCTCCCAATCTTTTCCCACCTCGGCGCACTCCATTCGAAATACAGATTTATTTGCTTAAATACTCAGTATATCTATTTGAATTTGCAGCAAAATCATACAATACATCGACAAACTTGTCTGCGTTTTGATTGCCGCTATCGTAAGCAGCGTTCACAATTCTCCATAGATCAATCGCATCTTCTAAAGACATTGTAAGTGTGAATTCTGGCTTAACTGGCTTCGTTGTTTCATTTAACTCCATGCATCATTCTCCCATTGAAATAAGATTTTTATTTGCCTTTTCATTCTGGTTGCATAGAAATAAAGTAATTATCTAAATCATCAATATGTTCCATTTCCTCTAAGTTACCATTGTCTTTTGCAGAATAATAACCTCGCTCCAATAATTTACGAAGTAGATGATAATCCTTTTCGGTAATTTCAATTTGTAATGTTTTCATTTTTAACCTCCCTATGAAAGAAGAATTTTAATTTATTTTCTTTCGATAACATTTGCGGCATATGTTTTAGGGTAAGCCCCAATTTTACCTAGAGCTTTTAAAATAATGTCCTTTTCAGTGGAATTTTCTTCAATTTCAACCTCTACAACTTTAGATGCTTTCATGAATGGATTTGGTACATAAACACCAAAGTAAAAATAAACATCATACGTTTTTATTTTCATCATCCTCCAAATACTTCTCCAATGCCCACTGAAGATGCTGCGACTTAGTTTGGTACTCCACTCTACTCATACGAATGTCATGGAGCACCTTCTTTATGTCCTTACCCTGTCTCATTATTTCATTAACCATATCATCAATCTCATTTTTGTTTATGTATTCAATTACTTTGTTTATGTTTATCAACACCAGTTCTCAACTTGAAGTGTTCTTCACCTTTGACTTCCTGTTCAGTGGATCGTCTACATCTTAAGCAGCGGTTCAAATGTTCGCTTGCATATAGTTCAACTTCGTGGCCTTCAAATGCACAGTGGATACAGGTCTCTTTAGTTATGGCTTCTCAACTCCCTCAATTGCTCAAGTGCCTTCAGTTGATCTTCGAGCGAGTATTTGCCGAGGAGAGTTGCAAGCTCAGATAGAACATCATCAAATTTTTCTTCTGGGATTGAATGAATCAGTTCTTTAAAATTCGATAATGACTCTTTCGGTTCCATGTTATCAACTCCCGTTGAAAGCATTGTTTGATTTAGAACATAATAGCACTTGAAATACTCTCTACAGTCTTCAAAACGTCATTTTTTTCACGTAATACATGAGCATTAAATTTGCTATTTTGAACATTTCGATATGCGCTCATAATTGTACTGCTTCGACTATATTGATTGATTTCAACATATTCGAACTGATTTACTTTGTTCAAGATATCCTTTAATACACGAACAGATACATCATTGTCGCTCGTAAGATTATCGCCATCACTATATTGGAATACATAGATATCTTGATTCTCATAATCAATATAGTTAATGCGTTCATTTGCTTTATTTAGGCCAGAGGAGATAATAGTCCCACCTGATTCGCCTTTTACAAAGAATACATCTCTATGTACTTCTTGCGCTTCGGTATGGTGAGAAATAAACCTATGGTTAACTTTCTCATACTTTAGTTCAATTAATTTTTCAGTCCACAATGACACGCATTGGCTCAAATACTTTTCAAATGATCCCATAGAACCAGAAGAGTCAATAATGGAGATAATCGTTGCAGATTTTTTCTTGGTGATTGGAGTAACAATATTCAATTTGTTTTTTAGTGCTGTAAATATAGATTCTACATTTTCATTTCCGATAATTACATATTCGTCTGCCAGTGAATACTTCAGATCAGTAGTTGTAATAATATTGCTTTGCATACGTTTTAGGATTTCATTTTTCATATCTTCGACTTGTCTGTGAAGTTGTGGCTCTTTATCGAAAGCAGCTCTACCAAATGATTTTGCAAAATCCTCTAGAAGTTTCTTGTTATCAATTGTATTAAGTTCCATGTTATTTCTCCTTTTTTTATGTATTAAAGGTTTATTTATCTTCGATTCCGTCAATTTCTATATAATATAACCTTGATAACAAACTTTTGGGGTCTTTACCTCCTACTTTTCCGGTTAAAATCTACCTTTCATTTCCAATAAATGATTGGATTAGCCCAAAAATGAATCATTTGTCTAATTGATTTATTTATCACTTCTTTTGTTTCTTCAGTTAGATTGTCTTGCTTAAGCAAATTCAAGAAATAATCCATTTCCTCTTTAAAATTATCCCAAGTTTTTAATTTAACTTCTTCCAATTCCATAGGTGTAGTAATTAATTGTGATGGCAATGCTATATCTTGTTCCAATAACTTCACCTCGATTCCAATCAAATTTGCCTTTCAAAGGTATTTATCAATGAACCATTGACATCCAAAAGAGAACATGGCTATGGAAACTATTAAAACTTTTTCAACTCTAAATTGAGTTTGTTCCACTATTCCATAAGAGATTCCAAACATTAAGGATGACCAATTCCACTCTGCAAACAAATTTACATTCTTAGTCATTCTTTCCTCCGTATTCATTTCATCTATTGTAATTCCAATTTATATAATTAATTTCTAAATGTCCTAACGATAAAGTCCAATCAAGACAAGAATCGATTCCTTTTCTTGCTCCATTCGTACTAATCCCCCATTGTGCTTCCGTGTTGGCATCAGAATCATCTGGATATAGCCGTTTATTTTCTTTTCTGATTCCACGAAACCACGATATATTTAAAGTTCTTGTGTTCTTTTTCCACCACAATTCAAAAATTCTCATTTTCATCTCCCTCATAAAATTCGCTTTTCAACGGTTTTTCAACTCGTCAATTTCATTCTGCTGGTCTTCGATTATCCTCTTTAACCTATCAATGAATAACTCTTTACCGACCATCAATTCATTTACTCTGTTCGTCTGTGATTTAAGACGCTTAATCTCTTCTTCGTACCACATGTCATTATTCTTTACTTTTCCAAGTGTATAATTTACTTTATCTGCTGCAAGAGATGCGATATGATCCATCTGTTCATTACTTAACGTAACATTAAAACTTAAACCCTTCAGAGTACATCACCTCACTTTCCTCAAGAAAGTTCCATTTTATCCAATTACTCGATACCTCGTATAGTGCTCATGAACTTCTGGCTCTAGAATTTTTTCATCGACCATTCGATTGATCAAGCGCTCTCCCTGTTTATAGCCTACTCTACAAGTCCTTTGTAATAACGATACAGAAGCGTATGCCTCATTCTCCGGATGGCTCTCTTTGGCTTTTATTACAGCAGCTACAGCAAGAGGATATTTTTCTTCTTCCTGTTGTCTAAGAAATGCTTCCCATCTTTCATTTTCTTCTTTTTTTGGCTTCTTAGCCATTAAGTTTATGCCTCCTCATAAAAGTCCAATTTCAAACCCATTCCATCAACTCTCGAACAGTAGGAATATCGGCCTCAAGAAAATCATACATCCAAAGTTCATCTCTCTTAATCCAAGCTAAAGCTTCATGTTCGTAAAGTACTGGTTTACCCAATTCGATATCGCACATATATGTAAGCAATCGAATGTTGTCGTGTTGAACATCTTTTACCATATCACCGACTTTTACTTCGCATCCAATCTCTTCGATTACTTCTCTCCGCAAAGCTTCTTCAGGGGTTTCGTCTTCTTCAACTTTCCCACCAATAAACTCCCATTTGTTATATTTATATCGCTTACCACATAAAAATCTGTCAGTATCGCTGTTATAGATTACTGCTCCGACAACTAATTGCATTTTGTCACTTCCTAATATCATTGGGGTTTAACTTCCATACTCCTGAAACACATCTCGTCTACCGCGTTTATAAATTTATACGGTCTCTCTATTGACATGCTTCCATGTTATCCCTAGTCTAATTTTTGATATTGCATCAGCTATTACACCGTACTTCCTTCCTAAATCTGCATTCGTGCTGGATTTATCTTTGAGTATTTCAAGCACATGCTCTTCGGTTAATTTAGAAGTGTGTACCTTTTCTCCTTTTGCTTGTCTATTTCTTTCAACTTTATCACGCACATTGTCTCCTTGCGTTCCCAATATTAAGTGTTCTGGGTTAATACATTTTGGATTATCGCAAGTGTGCCTTACCACCAACCCTTCTGGAACTTCGCCAAATAATTCATTGTAAATGAATTTGTGCATTACGGAAACTTTTTTGTCGAACCAATACCTTATATGACCGCCGCTTTCTTCACTGCTGGCGTAATGTGAAGTACAAACAAAACACCCATTGTCATCAATGATAAATTCTATGGGTTTCCTCTTAAAACGACCATCATCTTTCATTTTCCCTTTATTTTCTTGATTATTTTCCATATTCCTGAAATATATCTCTCCTACCTTTTTTATAATCTTGTAGTGGATCATCAACTTTTTTACCCCACTTAAACTTACCAGAATGGTCACAGACGGACTTTCTTGACTCAACACGGTAGTCAGTGCCTTCTGGGAGGATATCAGTCCAATATGTATCTCCTAGCTCTTCAAGCAATTCCACAAATTTATGCTGCCAATCTTCAGGCATGGATTGTAATACACTTCGAGGAATGGTTAAGTATTGAGCATATGTAAGGCCAAACCACAAATGGATGTCTTTCTTCATTCAATAAGCATTCCTTTGCAATCTCATCGAATTACGTGTTGCTTCCAATACCTGTATAACAACATCTAATGATTTAATGTCATCGAATTTCATAACCACATGTGTATCAAAACTGTCTAATGTTTGTCCTTTTGACTCCTCCCACTCTGATCCAATTTCTCTTGGTTGCGACAGTATAAAAGCAACACCTTCTGTACGCCCATTATCATCTTGGATGTCTCCGACAAATATATCTCCATAACCAAAATGCAAACACTTTATATTGTCCCTAGTGACGATTGGCATCTTTGCCCTCCTTATAAAAACCAAATTTCCTTAGCTTTTAATTTATTTCGCAGAGTCCTCAAACAGCTTAATTTCCTCTAGTATTTCTTCAAAAGCTACCCTTGCCAGATCGATTGGGTCATCCATTCTCCAACTCCTTTGAGTGATAGTTGCAATGTAATTTAATTTCCGTTTTGTCAGTTCAACTAACTCCCAAGCCTTCTTCTCACTATCAATTAGACTGTAAATTTCCTTTTTGTCTAATCTCACATATCCATCATAATCAGCGTATTGCAAAGCAAGGTCTTTTTCGTTATCGTTCATTGTGCTATCCCCTCCTAAAATTTCCCCTTGAAAACGTCATTTTATTGGAAATATGCTTTAGAAAAACCCTTATATATCAAGGGTTTTTCAACTGGTACTTAACCTTAATCCTGCCCCAATCCCAATCAGATGAGAAATCAACATATTTAATCTTCTCAGAGTTCTCTCT
Organism: Paenibacillus cremeus; assembly: GCF_007786445.1. Taxonomy (GTDB): domain Bacteria; phylum Bacillota; class Bacilli; order Paenibacillales; family NBRC-103111; genus Paenibacillus_G; species Paenibacillus_G cremeus. The sequence goes on from NZ_VNJI01000011.1 coordinate 44,321, forward strand.
GATCCATTTATGCATTAAATCAATTGCTTCGTTGTGTGTTTTCCCTTCAAATGTTTTAAATAGCATTATGTATTTTGATCATAACTCCTCAGTCCTTGTAAATTGATTGGAAGATAATATTCTGGGTTAGTATCCTGCTTTTTAATTTCCTTCTGATGCTGCCATTTTGATTTATTATTGAAATACGGTTTATATTTACTTTTTTCACTTTTAAATATTGTGGTCAACTTATCAACCTCCAAAAAGTTTAATTCTTATCAACCATTCGCTGACCTAAGAGGCCATAACCTGTAATATCGAGATAACAATTCTCATCCATCAAATCTGTTTCAGGATTATTAAAAATCCTGTTCTGTTTATCTATTACTCTGACCATCAACAATAAATGTTTCAACAATGCATCAGAAATTGTATAAGTTCCATCTTCATTACGCCATTTCTCCAAGAAAATCTGCATCAATCTATAACTCTTTTCAACACTATCACCATAAGCCAATTGTTTCTTATCAACCAGTTGACCAATGTTAAGTCCCATTTGCTCAAAGTATCCTGCTTGAACTGGCTCTTCCGATGGATAATTAAGTGGGATATCGCTTTCATATGCTTGAATAATTTCTTCTTCTGACACAGGGAAATCTTTGCCGTTCTCAAAAACAATAGTAAGATATAGTTGACTGCCACTTGGAATCTGCTCGACTACGGCTACTCGATTGGTATAATACTTGATGTCATCAGCATGTTCTGGTTCATGTTGCTTAAAAAAAATATCCAGCCCTCGCTTATTAAACTTGACCTTATCACCAATTTTAAATTTCATTGCTTCTCTCTCGCCTTTCTGAGTCTGTCTGCTGCTGCTTGACGTTGTTCGTCACTCATTGGTTTGCGCTTGCTCACTGACCGGAATGAAACTTGACTAAAAGGAATATCCTTGTACCAATGCATTCCATCGTCAGTGACTTTATAAGGCTCAAGATTAGACTTCTTCAACTTTGTAATGACTGTTGGCTGACAACTTGTAATAGTCCAAGTTTTGCTTTCATCATCACACTGTAAAACAGTTTCACGTTCTGCTGGTGTATAACTCATCCATTTTCTCCTTTAGTCATTACTAACTTTTACTTTCACGTGTTTCAATAAATCTTCGTTCTGCCATCCAGAACGTAATCGACTTCTAATCACACCTGACGCAATTCCGCTTTCTTGAGACCATTCGCCAACTGTTTTTGTAACATTATTGATTTTCACATAAATTGTATTATTTTTATTATTCGCTTGAACTATCTTTGTCGCCCATCTGCAATTACTCGGTTCATAGTTTCCGTCAGATTCAATTCGATCAATAGTTAGATTTTCGCTATACCCATTTTCCATAGACCATTTAAAGAAATTAGGGAAGCCATTATTTTCGTCGCTCCAATCGTCACAAACAGTAATCCCTTTTTCTCCATACCACTTAAACTCTCGGCAGTTCTCATTAAAGCAACGACGATTCATATCGTTCCATATCGTATAAATCCTTTTACTCTGCAACCTGATATCATATTTACGATTTACATTGGAGGCTAACTCTTTCTGAAAACAACCGCAACTTGTAGAATCTCCTGTTTTTAGGACTGAACTACTGAGGGGTTTTTGAGTTTTGCTATCACAACTGCATTCGCATAACCACATCGCTCTACCTACTTTATTGTTCTCTACCCTTTTTAGTACAGTCCATCTTCCAAATTTACGTCCCGTTAAATCGTCAACAGTTGCCACCTATCCACCCCTTTCAAATTCAGACTTGTACTCTTTTACTGTTTTCAAATATTCATTATTACGTTTGTTTATTATGTATTTTTTACTTCCTTCAATCCCATGATGGAAACTTAAGATTGTCATATCAAACACTTGTTCTTCTGACATCCATTTGCTTCTCCAATAGTCCCTAAGGTAAGATAACAACCAAATTGTCATATCAATATTCGTTTTAGGGTCAAGTAGGTTGTATTTCTTGAGTCCCATTTCAGAAGCAATCCATCCAACCGTGTTAGGTTGATGCAGTTGGAATAGACCATAATCGTCAGTGCTGCTTATAGATTTATAGTCAAACTTGGATTCTGTATTCGCAAGTGCTAACAGCATCTCGTATGAGAAATTAGATTTATTTGAACACTCCCAAAGGTATTGCTGAACTTCTTCTGGAAGAGGAACATCTAATTGTGGACGTTTAGGCTTAACTTGTTCAACCGGAATTGGAACTATTGGATTAACTTCTTCTGCAACTTTAATTGCTGTTGCTAGATGATGAATGTTATTTTTAAAATTATCTTCAGCCATTTGCGACTGGTAAACGGGTTTTAAGGTGTCTGTTTTCGCTTCTCCTGCGCTTAAACTCCCTGCTGTGAGTAAGACACTGCTCACCAAAGCAAGTGCGAGAGAGTGCTTTGTAATCGGCTTCATTTGTCATCTCCTGTTGTGTATATTGGTGAAAATGCTCTCTAGAACTTTCTGTTTGGATTATTCTAGAGAGCGTGGATCGAACGTTGTTATATGTATTATTCAGTTTTATTCTGCAAGCGTGAAATCAACGTAATACTCTTTGCCCTCTTCAAATTGTTCTTGCGCTTTCTCGTTATCAACGCTCATCTGAATTTGACCAAATGGCGTATATTTCCAAAATTGCTCATTCTCTTCTGATCCAGAAATTACAGCCTCTAAGCGTACACTATTTCCTTCTTTAAAAGCGCACTTGAATTTTGCTCTCACCATGTTTCTTCACCTCACTTTTTCATTTAAAATAATTCTTTTATAGGGATTTCGTGTACTCATACATTGCTTGCAGAGTTTTTTCATCCTTAACATCTTTATACTTAGCAGTCTTAAACTTATCCGTCAATCCTTTAGCGAGTTCTTTCTTCTGATCCTGAGACAGAGTTGCAATAATGGTATCGATTTTAGAAATCAATTCATCAACTTTATTGCCTTCAGGATTACTCAAACTTTCTGCTTCTGCATTTAGAGTCTCATCGAAGTTTTTAATTTCTTCTTTGGTAATCTTTCTGCCAGTTTGAGCCTTTGCAATAGCTGCTTTCCAATGATTGTAATTTGGCATTTCTACGATATCGCCAATGTTAAATGTTTTAGTACGATCCTTTTCAACTTTTCCAAAAGACTTTCCATCTTTAGTATAAGTTTGAACAACAACATCGAAATCAAATTTACTACCCTTTGGAAGATTCGGCTTCACTCCAACTTTAACACTAATTTGATTACCTTGAGCGTCTGTACGGCTCTCAGTTTCATCACTGGCTTCAGCAACATAGGATAGATTTTTACCCATCTTCACATATGTTAGAAGCTTTGCAAAGAATCTGTCATAGTGCAGACCCATTACACCGTATTCCTTAAACGAAAGCCCTTCGCCTTCAAGAAGACGATTAGATTTTCTAGCACGTTGTTCAACCACTTTTAGAGCAGCATGTTTCATGTTCTCATGATAGCGAGTAGCACTATCAATATTGATCGTTTCTACTTGATTGAACAGTTCTTCATCACTTTCAAAATCGTCTAGATCATCATTCATTTCTTTAAAGACAAGAGTATTGGACTCCATCAAAATGTTGTCATTATACTCTTCGTAAAACTTAGTCCCACCATCACTATCAAACAATAGTTGATTAGGGAAGGAAAGACCAGTTGGAGTCTTCCCTGTCGCAGATTCACCGTACCAAAGAAATGTTACACCTTCACGTTTTTTCTCGCGTTTTTGCAATGCCATTTAAAATAATCCTCCTAATATTTTATATTTTACTTAATTAGACTCACTATTTTTACTTATTTGGTTCAGAAGGGAAGGTCGCTGTCCTCGATGTCTAGAGCGTTCGATTGTTCAAATGGATTATCTACAATGAAGTCATCTTCTTTGTACACTTTTGCCGTATGACTCATTACATTGGTAATCTGCAATTCATTAATCTTGTTTCGAATTGCTTTTTTGCCTTGTCCTGTTGGAGTCTCGCCACCCCAATTCAATTCTGGCTCTTCCTCTACTTCCGCTAACTCAACTCCACTGCGAATGACACCTTGGACTTTCAACAAATCGCCAAATTTTGTTTTCTTATATACATTGTTTGCAAGTGTCTCATACTTGTTAGCATCAACAACGAAAGTGATATCTTTCCATGTTTTATCCCAACCAATGATACGAGCACCGACATAAAGCTTTCTTGCTTCTTTGTCTAACTGGTGTTCTGTTACTACAAATTCTTGCTCAAAAGATGCTACTTCTTTGAAGTTATCAGCGTCAAAGTCCATCTCGTCTTTCAAACCAATTCTTGCAATTGTGTATTTTACATTTGTTTTTGTTTCACCGTTTGATTCATATGTATTAATGTTAAATTCTCCATCGATCCAAACAGGAGTATCGTTATGTAGATTATCCTTGATTGCTTTAACGCCATCATAGTTAAAGTAATTTTTCATTTTCAGTCTGCCATTCTCTTGTTCAAATCCTGTTCCCACTGTGCCAAATCCGAAACAAGTAAATCCATCTGGCATCTGATCACGTTCATCAAAATCAATCTCCATCTGCTGCTTGTTGCCATTTTTATTGGAGAAGATTTTAACTTTCTTATTAGGCACTTGACCAAATAGGTCGATGTTATAAATAGTGTTCGTTGGAGAAGTTTTTACTGATGTGCTGATGCTACGATATGGTTGACCTTCGCCATTCTTTGTTCTACCTTCGCGGTAAGCACCTTCAGCTTCCAGACCTTGAATCTTACCTTCAATTCGAATCTTACCAACTGTTTGTTTCAACTCTGCCATTATGTATTCAATCTCCCTTATTTATATTATAGTTTATTATTATTTTATGTTTGTTTTAAGGGAGTCTTTCTGGTGGCGATCGACTAGCTGCTATGCTTTATCACCTACTTTCAATCAACCATTCCTTTCTGTTTAAGATGATTTCTCATCTATGTTATCAGGCTTTTGGCCTGTTGTTTTATTGGCGTTCCTCATTGCTTCCTTATAATACACCCATATCCAAAGCTTGGCAATATTTTTTATACATTATTTTTCGTTTTTTATTTAATTATTCTCCGAGGAATTTACACCATGAAACATGAAATTCATTTGGTTATGATCTTAACGATATCTCCGCAATGCAACTTTACCAATCAATTGAAGATTGCTGCTTTTACATGGTAATTTAAAACCATACCAATCATCAGCACCTATGTATGATCCTCTAGGACAGACATAAACTAAATAATAATTACTTCTAAAAAGCCAATATCTCCACGTGTCGATTGTAATCAGATAATTATCTATATAAAACTGATGCGTTTCTCCTGCTGGAGTGTTGAACAATAAATATCAACTCCCAAGGAAATCTCAATTTCTTTGGTTTTAATCTATATGTATGTAGCAATCGCCATTTAGCCATTTATTTATCTTCAGAAGTCTCTCGTATGTAAAAAAAGGATTATGTTCATTGTACCACTCATCTAAATCAAATTCCCACTTTTGACTATTGCAATTCTTACATGATGGAATACAATTACTCAGATCGTTCGCACCATTATCATCAACATGTTCTTTATGTAGATCAGTCCATTTGAACTCGCCAGCATATTTTATAAAGTGTTCACTTATATGCAAACCACAATATGCACACGAATCATCAAAGTACAACTTGCATTTAGTCCATTCTTCTTTGCTAATTATATGTTTCTTTGCTTTTCTCCTTTCACGGCTCTTTTTATGTGCCAGTTTACCTCTTTCTGATTGCTGCCATTCTTTATGTCTTCCATCCTTCAATCTACGTTTAGAACTTAATCGAGTAGATACTACTTGATTTTCAGGTCTATTCGCGTTATGTTTTTCTTTTAACTTTTTGTACTGTTCTGGATTCTCCTTTTGCCAAAGTTTCGATTTTTTAATAGTACATTCCTTGCAATAAGCATTATATCCATCCATTTTGTTTTGTTTATTTTTATAATAATATTCGCTGTTACAAGGAAACCATTGTAAACATGTATTACAAAGTTTATATTCCACACCTTCTACTAGTTTATGACACTCCTCATATTTCAGCGGCTTTTTCTTTTCACTTATAATCCATCACACCTTTCCCGATAAATCTTCGAATTTATCCCCAAATAAAGTATCCAATTCCGATTCCAACACCCAAGCAAAGCAGCGGTAAAACAATACAATAAAACAGGATAGCGTTTGCCATATCGTTCAAAAGACTATTCAACGTTTTCCTCCTTACACCTGAGCAACTTTTGCGTCTTTTTCAAAAAACTTTGGATCATAATTTTCCAAAACTTCCTTAACTGCCTCTTCGTAATTCCACTTATTAATAATCAAAGTTCTTTCTTTATTTGTAAAGACAAACATTTCTTAAATCACCTCTTCACTATGTATATACTTAGGCAGTTCCTCTAACTCTTCACATCTTAAACACTCGATATAAGGCTCAAAATGAATATCAACATTGACTCTCCCTTTGCCATGTCCACATTTCAAACATTTAAAAGTTATTTTAATCATTCTTCAATTATCTCTACTGTAATTCGTACCTTCATTGTCTTTACGCTTTGCAGTAGGTCACACAGTGTATCTGCTGGATAAATCCCTCGTTCTGCATCTTCCTTTGTATCAAAGATGCCCAAATCATCGTAATTTCCACCAAGCCAACCCTCGATAATCAATATATCACCTCACGAAAGATTCATTTTATCGAACCTGAGTAATTGTGACATCAAACGACACATCGAACTCACCATTATCATAATAGCCATTAAAAATTTCAATTAAGTGGCATTTTGAGCACTTTGCGTACCCCAACGAATCAATGTATCCATTCGATATATGATCATCAGAGCAGGAAGTTCGGCTATGATTAAGTAAACTTAAAATAATATCTCTATATTGTTCCAGACCATCAATTTTTTCTTTAACAATTTTTCTTTTCTTCTTCATTTCTTGTTCTTTTATTGCGTTCTTTCTTGATTCCAACTCATTTTGCAGCTTCTCGATTTCTTCAATCGACATCGAATTAATGTCCTTTTCCATCCTTACCTCCCGTTGAAAGATGACTCTGTTTTCGCTCTACATTTTAAGCAAAAGGTGTAACCATCAAAATTCAATTTTTCTGCATCGTGCTTTGCAAATCTCATCAAAATAAACGCTATACCACCATCTATTAATCCTTTTGGAGTTTAATTTGAAATGATGCTGAATATACTGTTCTTTTCTTATATTGTTGAACACGAAATCTCTTACAGTGATTTTCAATCCAACTTCAATAGGAATTACTCGATATGCGTTATCCATTCACACCATCCACCATCCTGTTGAAAGACTCGATTTATCTTAAATTTCTTAACTTCTCCAGAGTTTCAATCATAATCATTTTTGCCTCTTTATATTTCAATGGACTAAAATCTCTCGATGATTCGTCGCTATAGTTCCACAAAGCTCTGCACATTATTGTAGCCAAATCCCAATCATCATCCATATTTATATATGAAGCAGGAGGCTCTAACTCCTTAAATTTATTTAACTCTTCGTCAGACGGAAGTTCTCCATAATATTCGATTTCAAACCACATGCTAATCACTCCTGTTAAAAGAATTGTTTTAACGTAAAATTTCAAAATACTTACCATCAATAACTGGTTCAAACTCTCTACCGTTATCATCTATAATACAGAATTCTCCGTCTTCATTCATATGCATTTCATAGACTCTACCTGCGGTTGTCATTCGATAACCTAGAATATTAAGATTTCTAATACAAATGACTTTCATACCCCTATTACCACCTTATGAAAGTATTATTTCAAGCGAAAACAAATTGACTTGTTACAGGATTATAGTTCCTAAAGTAGCCAGATTTGCATCAAGTCCAGTCATTTTTCTGTCTTGCTCATGACAAACTTTCTTTAATTCCTCAATTAATCTCTGCGCTGTTAAGGCACGATCCTTTAAATGTTGCTGCATCAGTTCTTTCATTCCGACATCTCCTCACGAAATATTTGTTTTATCTGTAGTATCGGCAGATTCTTTGAAAATTACATCGAAATCCTTGCTTGATAGTTTCTTCAATAATTTGATGTGTTCTTTTGTCCAACCGTTTACTTCAAGCAATTCTGCTTCAAGAAGATGGTCAACCGCTTCCTTAACCAAATCCTCAACCTTGACATCCATCTATATATCACCCTCTACTTATCTTCGAATTTCTTAATAATCTCTTCTGCTTCTTCTTCAGTACCGACCTTTTCAACGAACATAGCCCAATTTTCTTCAATAAATTCTTTAATCATTACCTTTTCGTAAAACTCCAACTCATTCATATCTGAATCTCTCCCTTAATAAAATTATCTTTTCATTACCTAATCTTCGATTCTTGACCAAGAACAATTAATCTTCTCATGTAACCATTTATCATAATGGTCTTCGATCAAAGACTCTGCCTCTTGTTCACTCAAACCGTCAAAATCTTCATCATCAATCTCATATATATCTTCTCGTTTACTTCCTGCATATCCAGTGCTAACACTAAAAATTTAGCCATATCTCAATCCCAACCCCTCTGTTATTTGAATGAACTTAACCTTTCATCACTCTTTACATTCATCGCAAACTTCACGGTGGTGTCCACAATCCAAACAAGGTTTTCCAACATTCCCACAGTGAAAATGGTAACTAGTAACTGTCCCATCGTTCTCCATGCGATTTAGAGAAGCATGTTCAAAAGGGATTTCATAATTACATTTCCCACATCTGTTTTCCATTTTAATTACACACCCCTTCGAAATATCTATTTTATTCGCTTATAATAGTCTTGATTCGTCTCAACTGATCCAACGTCAAATCAATCTTTCCTAAAGTATCAAATACTTTTCTTATCTCCCATTGCAATTTGCTAACTTCCTCTTCGTCTAGAATTTCCTGCTTAGAAAAGTACAACTGCCAATCTGCAATATACCCTCCCATTTTCTGCTGCTTGTCTTCGATTCTAAACTTAAGTGGCCTTAAACCATCGCCCACCTCAAAATACTTCCTGCCAACCTTAGATATGATATCCTCTCTAATATATACTTCTTTTCGACCTCTGGCATTATTCCCAACGGCCTTCAGATATACTTTGTCTCCAACTTGCACCTTTATCACTTCCTCATGAAATTTCGGTTTCATCATCCACAACCTTATCACCAGAAACAGATGATGAAACCGAACAACAACTTTAGATTTCTTCTAGTGCTCCAGCACCCTGTAATTCGTTTACTCTAATTGGAATAGCATTGCCCTTTAGCCCAACCCCATCATCACAGATCATCTCTAAATTCACTTGCTGTCTTGTGCCTAGCAATAGGCTAGTCAATTCATTTTGTGCGCCATCAATGCCCACAGTCCAAAATTTCATTCCATTACCACTAGTAGTTACGGTTATAAATCCAACTTCGAAGGATAATTCTCTTCCATCAACTTTGATCGACGATAATTTCTTTTGCATTCTGTTGGCCTCCTAGAATAAAGTAACCATTTCGTGCCGTTATGTATCCAATTACTTCCTGTATTTAGAATATAACATACATAAAAAATATAAGTCAATATATTTTAACGTTTATTTATACATTATTTATTTTGTCAAAATATAAAGAAAAGCTGAGTTTCCTCAGCTCACCTCAATACTACCTACTTTTCCTAACTGTTATCGCCAAGTTTCGATTGTATGTAGCGCCTTGTAGTGGCCTCTAATCCCTCTGGATTGAAGTCACCATCGTAATGGTCGATCCAGAAGATTAGATCGCTGTCAGAACAAACAGAAGAGTCAATGATTTTATATAGACCAGACTCTTTGGATAAGCCACAAACAAACTCCAGCCAAATCATAAAAAACTGTCTACCTCTATCCCAATTTTCAAGATAAAAATCATAATCAAAGTTTTGTTTATCTAATCTGGCTGCATGTGGCATAAATTTTTCCCCTTTAGTTATTATATTTTTGTTGCCCTTAAATTTTTCTCATCATGTGATAGCCGTTTAATAATCGATGCTAGAATTTTTGTTATGCCCTTTTTGTTTCTGCTCTGCTGAGCAAATTCATAATCACTCTCTTTTATAGACGCACCGAATTTAATCCGTTTTAAAGTAAACTTGATATAATCCTCATGTATTCTCGCTACACTTCCGAGCAACTCTTTATTATCGTAAAAATTAACATTGCCATTCTCATCCATTGACTCAATTTGATGCAGGTTTAAGATGTTATTTCTATCAGTTTGTCTAAAATTATCAAAGAACAAAATGTCGCTCCATTGCTCAATTGTATTTGCTATTTTGTAACGGTCAGTTGCGGTGATGAAAATAACTCCCTTTTCACCTAACTCAGTTTCGATCATGATAATATCTGATTTATTTACTATTTCTAATATACTTGATCTTATGTTAAGCAAAACTAAATTATCGCCAGTCATCATTCAAATCACAACCTTTAGCGTTTGTCAATGAATTTTCACAGTCCATGAAAAGTAATTTACATACACTGTGCATTAACTTATAATCATTCTTGTAAGATACAGCGCAACACAAGCGTTACACATACTCCTTAACATAGTGAGCTGTCGCCAAACAAATCCACTTAGTTAGGGAGTATTTTTTATTACAATCATATGTATCACCTCTTTTAATGTTTGTAAGTTCAGTATTACATTTGTTAAATATACCACAATTTACTTCGCTTGGAACTACAGATTTTCGCATAAAAATCTGCGTTTACAATGCCTTATTTTTATGTATATGTGTCGAATTTTTGTCGATTCCTTGTCGAATATAAAAAAGAAGCGTGTTCATATCAGAACATCGCTTCTTTTTTTCGGGAAACTTAACTTAGATGAATATATGCCAACTTGAGTATTGATGTCATTTTCTTTTCCGAGTGCCTTTGATATATTCCCCTTTATACAATCTCCAGAAACAGTTACATATAACTTAGTTTCATGGGTTGCATTTTCATCAAAATATACTCGCATGTAGTAACTGTCATATTTTTTGGCTAACCTCATATTTACATATTGTCTTTTATGAGTTGGTATAAAACCATATTGAGCCAAAAACCTGTCGAAGTTACCACTTCCTTTACTACAAGTCAGTCGCTCATAAACAATCGACCGAGTATAAAACATCATTATGTCTTTTGGCTGCTCTAAAAATAAAATGGTGTTTAATGGAACCCACTCTATTTCTTTTGATGATGTATTTACCAGCGGTATAGATCGCTCAGGTTCAGTGGAAATCTCATCGGCAACTTCAAGAGATAATTTATCAATTTCATCTGTTGTGATTTTTGATCCAAGTTTATCAAGGAGCAATGCTTTGACTCTTTCAAGCATCTTGATTCATCCCCCTGTTATGGTTGCCATAAACGGGAGTTATTTATGGCAACCCAATAGAGAATCATTAGTTCTTTTGGGACATTTTTTCAAGCAAAGATGCTGGAGCTTTTGGCTCGTTAACAAAACCAGCAGACGATGGAGTGATAACAACATCACCAGTTGTTGGAGTTGTATCAGTATAGGCAGCATCAACAGCAGTTTTCATGATTGCTTTAGTAAGAAGTTTGTTCAACATGTATTTTCACCTCCTTTAATGAAATATGCGAAAGGCAATAATTTACATTCTACTAAACTCTTCCTTATTACGTTTGCTTGAGAAATATATTGTAACCATCGTTATCAAAATTAGAATAACGACGAATGCAATCAATGCTGTAGCGTTTTTTTCTGAAAAGTACATGTAACTAAACACCGCTAACTGGATCACAACAAGTACACCCAAATTAAGGAATACAATATTCTTCGTTGTTACATTTTCTTTTCCGTCTAACTCAAATCCAAAGCTCGTATTTGTGAATTTTATGTACCAACAGAAAATGTAAATGATGGTTACTGTGACAACTTGTAATGCATGTCCTTCGAATGAATCAGGTTGAATTTGTTCAAGATCGACAATGTTATACATTTTTATGATGAAGACTAAAAGTCCTTGAACACTCAGGAAAGCAGCATACCCAACTATTGAAGTAAAAAATCCATAGAGTAATTTCTGCTTGAACATCAGAATCATCATAGCTACAACTAACAAAACTTGAATCGGAATTGCGTATTGCTGCATATTAAGCAGTTCAATAATTATGTAAGAACAACCTGCCAAGAGTACCGATGATCCAACTAACTCTTTGATGTAATACTTTACGTGGAAGTGGAATATTGACATTACCAACAATAAAATCGATGAAAACTCAAGAGATGACAATAGAATAAATAACGCCTTTTCCAACATTAGAATAACCTTCTCTCTTTTTAATGGTTTCTATTTAATTTAAATAATGTTGTTAAGGATTGAACAAAAAATGCTACTGTTATTGTTTCATAATTTATTGTCAGCAAGTTAAGCAGGACTATTAGGATAGAGATAAATTTTAGTTTCAGATATACTTTACTTTGCCAATTTGCTTTAACCTTGTATGTTAACGGTGCTCCAATGAATAGTATTACTATCGAGACTATAGACATTATAAGCGCAGTCTGTTCAGTTACTTTTATTAGAGGGATCGTTGTTAATATGATGGTTGATATCAACACACACATCTCAGATGAATTTACATGTAGGCCACCAGAATATCGCCTTAGTAAAGCGAAGCAGAAAATTGCTAGAATAATGTCTAGAAAATGACTTCCGATGATCAATCCTATTGTTATCGTGAACGTAATAACAAATATGTAATTTAACCATAAACTTAAGCCATATTGCAGCCACTCAACTTCTACATCCGATTCTTTATCCCACTTCTTGACTAAAACAGCCAATCCGTAGGCCATACGACTTATGATTGCAATCTCCCCCTTCTAGAAACATAGTCCCAATTATACATTATCTATTTAATCTCTTCAAGCAATTTAACTCGTCCTTACATTTATTAATTTACCATGTTTTACATGTATAAGTCAACAGTTTTTTATATATTATTTGTATATTTTATTTTATTTGAAAAATAAGAATACCCTCGTAATTTAACGAGGGTACAGATTGCGAATTGTCTCCACATTTAAAAATTCTGACTTGATCCTATACATTGATTGCTCACCATCGATGCCGAATTGTTTCATAATCAAACTATAGTCTTCAGAGCTTAGTTGATCTTTCGAACCAAGTAACGAATTCGCCATTTCTAACATGCCACTATATGCAATATGCTTTGGCACAAACATCGGCTCCTGCAAATCCGCAGCAATTTTAGTAAGTCTTCGGTGAATTATATTCTTTTCGCTTTGCGAGTAGCTTTTGGTATTAGTATTAGCTGTCTTAATTACAAATTCCGTGTCGATCAGATTTGCAATATCAGCTTTGCGGTTGACGTTCGGCTCTCCGTTCATTTTTTCATAATCGAGTTCCAGAGATGCGCGGACAACTAATTTGATACATTGAGGGCTTACTTTAATTGTTCGTCTGTTCCCTTCGTCGTCCGTCAGAGTTAACGTCTCATTGTCTCTATCTACATCAGATGCCTTAAGATTAAGGAGCTCGCTACTTTCTTTCCCTGAGACCCCATTTCTAAGCAAACTAATTACCACTCCGTCTTGAGCGTTAACACAACTATCAATAATCTTGTCTAATTCCTCTCCAGTCCAATACTTTTTAATTTGATTATTGACAAACTGGATTGCCCAATCATTAGGGGTGAAATCAAGTGGATTCAGTCCTTTTTTTGCTCCAGAATCTAAGGCAAATGAAATATATTTGCTAATCCAGCTTATATTCTGTTTGCTGGAATACTCTGTTGTAGGCCTGAACAAATATAATAACTGTCTGATTTGCTCAATGTTGAAATCATAAAGGTCTTTTCCTAAATCGCTCTCTTTATTAAAAGAAATCTTAAATATTCTACCCAAAGTTTTTTGTGTCCCTTTGCCATACTGAGACATAAATTCATTTTTAAATTCTTCGTTGTATATCTGATCCCCATAAAGAATATTGGACATCGCTAAACAATTCCTCTCCCACGAAAATTAATTAATCAAATCATCTATAGTTACATTGCCATCAGGTTCAGTTCCCTTAACTTGTTTTTCAAAAAACTTTCTAATTAAATCTTTAGTCTGATTAGAGTTTCTATTTCCTTGCTCTTTCATAATTGTTCCATACTCAGAATCCTTGCTCATATCGATTGAGTTAACTAATTGAGTAACACTCTCAACTGAAAGAGATTTATTATCATATAAATGTTTCGCTATTACACAATACCCTACAAAGGTATTATGATGATTCAACCAATCTTCTTTCGACTTTGCAAGAATGTTTGTTTTGAAGTGTTCAGGATAAGAATTGAGAAGAATCCCAAAGAATCTCTTGAGATGTTCAAATACCATTTCTTCTTCTAAGTCGTTTTTAATTTCAAAAATAGTTCCAATTGATTTAGAAAGTACATCAATGTTTGTAAGCTGCCCCAGTTTTTTATCGACTCTCGTTCTAATTGACACTTTACCTTCTAATGCAGAATCATCCATAAGTCTTTTAGCAATATTTCTTTCTGACCCTTTTTCATTGTAATGCTTTGCCAATACCTTATCAAATGGATTGACCGTATTGAACTGCCCCAAGGCTTCCTGTGCCTTCTTGAGAGTGTAATGCTTGATTGACACGTTCATATAACCTTCTAGATTTGGATCGATTTGAAGTGCTCTAACCATACCCTGAAGTCTGTGCCAACCGTCAATAATATCAACTTCTGTACCCTCATAAATTGTCAAATCGCCATTATCATATTCGATCTTATCGTTTCCGTTCACCAAAATGTTGAAGATGATGGTGTCAGTACTAAAATCGCCTTTTAACATTTTGTCAGCAATTGCTTCTACACTTTTCTTGACTGTCTTAGGTTTGACTGTTACTTTTCCTTTCTTTGTTGCTTTTTCAATCGGAAGTCTTTGACACTTGAAGTTGTACGTAATCATGTCTGCCAAGTACCATCCTACAATCTCTTTATATGACATGGCAGTTATGAATTCTGTCTTACCAGTTCTAATTACATTTACAATTGTATAAGGGAAAGTTGGTAATTCACTTTCGTATTCATACTTTAAGGCTTTATTTATTTCTCTAGAACTGTAAAATGACTTTGGATCAATTCTTTTATCATCTGTAATTTTGTGAACTACAATTGTAAGCAGAGTTAATTCTTCTTGTGATAACTGATCCAGTCGCTCATTGTGAATTAGAATTTCATTAAATCTTCCTCTTGGAATATGGTGCTTCGCAAGTTCATCATCTATCTGCATTTGTTGTTCTTTTTTCTTATTTACGTCTTGTAGAACTAAACTTAATGCATCAATTAAATCTAAATTTTCAGCAACGTTACTCATCAAGACCATCCCCTCATATTTTTTATCCATTACTTTAATTATACACCAAATAAATAAAAAAATACACATAAATGAAAATTGCAGTCTACGCAATTTCATACTATGTATATTCGGAAATTATATAAATGTGTTCTATGTGATTTTGCAGAAGTTAAAATTAACAGAGTGAATCTCAATTTCAAATTTAAACTTCATCTATGAAATCAACTTTATATGCCCATCTAAACCCACCTGCTGTTTTTCGTTTTCCGTTACACACTGAAGAAATATTTTCAATTGATACTTTACATTTTTCTGAAGCAACAGTCGCACTTATATATTCACAGATAAATTGACCATTCAATGTCAACTGAACAATAGGTTTTCTCGTTTTTACACCTGCTTTAGCACTTCCATTTCTCGATTCTTTTGTTGGATCATACGCACACCAACCTAATTCCAACCCAATCTTAAGATATTTAATTATCGTAGGTTTAGATATTTTCATTATTTCAGAAATTTCATTAGCGGTAATATTGTCGTTATTGAAGTATTCACAAGCTATTTTTATCATTGATTTTAAACTTAGTTCGTGGCACGAATCCCAGTTTATTCTACTCAAATTAATAATTGTTGCCAATTCACTATTTAGAATACTGCCTTTTATATAATTCAACTCTGACTTGCTACAATTAATCACTATATAATACCTTATATTATGACGTAAGGCCATATCTCGTTTAAAACAGTCATTCATTTTTTCCTCATCTAATGTTCTTTTGCCTAATGTGTTTTCCTCATAATGCTGTCTCCCGTGAGTTTCAATGATACAGTTTAAGGATGGGATATAAAAATCAAAACTCTTTTTTTCTGACCACTCAAAAGATTTTTGATATTCAAAATCAATACCTGCTTGAAATAGTAGATTGTACATAAGCCTTTCTGGGTAAGGAATTGTATTAGAACATTTGGGGCAAGAAACACCGTACAAGCTAACAGAACTTATTCTTTTATTCTTTATTTTACTTAAACAATCAGGACATTTAAAATCAACATGTTTTTTGCTCATGATTGTATACCGATATCCATCTTCATGATTCCAAAGTAGGGTGCCTAAAATTGGATCGACAGTATGAATATCATTAATCCCCTTTACAATCTTTCTTGGGGCAATACAACATGCATTACAACCTGCTCCGCGAGATATAGCTGCCTCTCTTATTTTGTCTTCATTTCCGCAATTTAGACACTTATAAAAATAAATCTTAGCCTTCTTATTGTCTTTATATTTTCCCGTTATCTCTAGTTTCCCAGAATTAACGTTGTCGATAATACTTCCAATCTCGTGAAAATGATCAGAGGTTATTTTCCCCAATAAGCACCCTAGCTTGCAACTCGTAAATCCGCTTATATACATCGAATGAATTCGATTTTTATATTTTAGCTTTATGTAGTAATTCTCATTATACTCCAGTATCTCAACAAACCCAGACATTCCTTCATAAATAAAACCAACGCTCAACCCTACACATCGTTTCCAGTCAACATACTTTCCCTTTTTCGGAAGGTCATCTAAAAATACTTTATTCAATTATTATCCACCACCTTTATATTATAGAATACCATATTTTACTTCTTTGTTAAATATAAAAAATACACACTAATATAAAATAAAAATGTATATTTAAAATTATGTTTGATAATCTTTACTGAGCTAGGAAATAATACTCTAAGTTGCAGAAATATCAACTTCAACTTGATCGATCAATTCCCACTCGTTAAACTTATCTTCAGTTTGAAGATACACTAATATACGAGCTGGCACATTATAGCTGTAATGTAGTTTCTGCGCCTTTAGAATTTCTCTTCTCGCATGAAGAATAACAGTGTATTGTTTTCTCGCATAATGAGGTTTGAGTGATACGCCAAACATCTTGATTTCACTTTTGTATTTGAGCATCAAAACATCACCATTTACTTAGTTTTATTAATCATAATAAACAGAAAACATTTAACTTAAACGTTCGACACTTTGTCGAATAAAATTAAGTTTTTCTACCAATTATATATTAGGTTAATGTATCCTTGGTAGCAAAAACCCCCTACCCTTGCACACTAAAAAGGTAAGTATTTTGGTTTCTTCAACTCATTAGAAAGTCTATGCAAGTCTTGATCCACATGTTCTGCATCACTAATAAGTAATACACTAATTAAGTCATCTTGTTCTGTTGTAAAAGTAAGATGAAGTTCTCCTCCAACATCAATTGTTCCAATGTAAAACTTGTTCATTACCTTCAAAAATCTCCCCTCGAAAAATTCCCAATTGATCAGAAATTATTTTCTCCGAATCTCTGCATACTTGGCAGGTTCTTCTTCTCTACTTTCGTCTCTATGCTCTCTTGCATATCGCAATACATCATCATAGTTATTGAAAGTAGTATCCAAAGACTTTAATGGACAAACATCTCAGCGATGTTTAAAGTCACGTAGGCGCAATTCAACACCTTTTGATATTTGATACAAACTTGATACTAAACTACACTTAATTTCTTGTCCATCATTTCAAGTCTACCAACCTCTACATCATGCAACCTCAAAAAGTTGTCCCAAGTTTCAATACATTTTTCTCTATTAACTTCATTTAATTTACTATTCACATTCATAATCAAAAAAGCACTATATAAATCACGTTGCACTAAATTATTTCCAATCTTCTTCCATCTTTCTTCTATAGTAGATTTTTTGTATGTGTCATCAATGTGACTGTACTGACTTGCTCTTGTCGATCTTGTGTCAATTTCGTTTAAAAGCAATCCATAATAACTCAATTTATTTTTTAGTATATTAATAAACATTGAAGGCGCTTTATTACTTATTGATTTACCATATCTCTTTTTGCTCTTGAATTTTCCATGTTTATTCTTCTCTGTTTCTTTGGATCGTCTACTCAATCCAGCATAAGATATTGGCTCTATATAAAATTCATTTCCAAGTGATACAATTTCGTTAGCAAGAACATTATGATCCATTTTTCTTATGCTTGCTAATTTGCGTTGTAATTCTGCCAGTGCGTTTTTCGTTTTAATATAACTCTTACTTAAAATCCATTTGTCTTTATTTCCTTTTTTAATTGTCCCGTCTTCATTGAATTTATGAGGATTATTCGCCCTACATTGACGATCTAATTTGCGTTGCAATCTACGTTTTTCTTTATCAATACTGTTGATACTTGGTGCAAGCTCATATATTTTAGCAGAAGTTTCACACGACACAGCCATAATCTGTAATGATGTATCAATCCCAACTTTACCTTCGCCAAATTTATGTTTAAACATTCCAGTTTCATTGTCAATCTTTTTTGGAGGGATGCCTTCAAGTACAAGTTGAATATAATACCTAGTTTCACCTCTAATCAATTTGCGAACAATACGACAATATTTAATTTTTCTTGTTAATGCTTCATATGCATAATCGTCATTCTTCTTAAGAAGGACTGGAATTTTTAATTTATTCCATTCAAGATGCTCGTTACGATACTTAATACCTTGTCTATTACTTGCACCTTCAATTGAGTCCATTTCGCCAACTCGTTTAATATATACCCTCTTGGCTCTGCCGATCATTATTTTAAACGTTGCAGCAAAAGCTCTTTGTGCTAATTTCTGAGTTGTACTTGAATCAATGCCGTTAAATTCATTCACACGCAAAGGAGTTGAAAACATGATCATGTCATTTTTAGTAAATTTAAATTCAGTTTGAATTCGTGCGTATGCCTTAGACTGTTCTTTTTTTGGCAGATTTTTAATATTTCGATATTGTCTTGATTGTCGCATTAGATTGAGCCGTTTTAGCGACTCTTTTAGTAAGGCATTGTAAAGTTTGCGAGACAACTCAAAGTATTTCTCTAACGCATGATTGTCAGAAATTGATGAATTTAAAGGTAATTCTAAAATAAATGTTGACAAGAAATATTTTCACCTCCTATCTCGCGTAGAAAAATTCTAAATCATTTCTCTTTCAATGTACGACTCCAAAACTCCTGCTGTTATCGCAATATTTCGTCCTGAAGTGTCCAAGTAGTCGTACCAGTTCTCACCTGTCACCTCAGATAAACTTGGTGCTTTCTTAATGCCATGAGCCTCATCTACAATTCTAACATATCTACGTCCAATGAAGTATTTATATTCTTTACCTTTAACTTCAATTGACCTCATATGGCTCACCTCCCTTTAGAATTTTTTTTGATTTAACATCACTTATTAATTACATACTGTTCATACTGACCCAAATCAATCGTCCACTGCTTTGTCGATCTTTCTCTCCATTCTTTAAATGCATGTTTCCTGTGTGATTCATATTCCTTTTTTGTGCAATTATTAACTTTCATGAAATGAGAAACTAATTCATCTAAATTTAATTCACCCTTTTGTGCAAGAATATTGGCGTAACCATGATGTTTAATCAAATGGCACGGTTTACAAATTGCAATTAATCCTACAAGTTTCTGGATCAAGTCAGTCTCGTCGTATTCCCAAATTTCATGACAGTCAAGAACTACATTTTCAGCACCACATATTCCACAAGTTACTTTATATTTTGAATAAGTTTGTTTTCTCAATTTATCCCAAGTTTCTTTCGAGACAACTTTTCTGAGATTATTGTAAAAAGAAGTTTCTGGCACTAAATCTATTTCTAATTTCAATTTCTCCATTTTTACACCTCCATCAATCTCGCTCATGTTCTCTAATGCTCTGTTTTTCATCATCATTTTTACAATGAAATCTGAATTTTAACGACTCAGTACTTCTCACCATTATCATTCAATATCTCTACAACCTGTTCAATCGGAACCTTGAGAATTGAGCAAAGTCTGTCGATGGTTTCCAACGTAATCGACTCACCCTTTCTGATCTTAGCAAGTGTCCTCGATGAGAAACCATGAGATTCAATCAACTCTTTAAATGTCATTTCTTGTTCCTCTAGAGTTTTCAATAATGGACTAAAATTAATCATCTTATCACCTCAATAACCAACATAATTTCCATATATTGAATATAACATGTTTACATGTGTAAATCAATACGATAATTAATATTTTATATATTATTCATCTTTTATTTTTTTCATGATAAGAGGCATTGCTGCCTCATAAAACTTATTACTTCATTGGTTTTAATTTTAATGCCCTATACGTCATCAAACATGCTTCTAAGTAATCGCGTTCGTCAGATGTTAAATTTGTCATCGAATAAGAATTAGAGCGAGCATTAAGAAACCATTGGGGAATACTTGTTTCTTCTTCCTTTAGATATTCTTCAAATTTAGTTTTAATGATAATACCTTGTTTTTTTCTAGTATCTTTCCATTTCTGAAATCTAAGTAAATGATTCAATTGCATTAACAACTCAATAGGATTATTCAAATACAAAGTTTCATCTATATCAATAGGTAGTTGATATTGCATCTTTAGACGTTTCAACTTAACTAAATCATCTTTATGCTGTTTCCCTTTGTCTGCTATGGCAGATAAATCGCCTATCATCGTTAACAAATCTGTTACCAAGTCGGCCTTGTTAAGTTCCTCTTTAACTTCTTCTGGAGCCTTCTCCATATATGCTGCTCGAATCAACAGTTCAGGATCGTTTCCAGTTAATTCTGCAATTGCCCTGTTCAATTCGTTATTCGCAGGAGAAACCTTCCCATTTTGCAACTTACTCAAATAGGCTTTATCAACTTGGAATCCAATTTTCTTAAGTTTGTTCGATAATACTTGCAGTGAAAATGGAGACCTTGCTATATAATCCTTTATCATGTCAGCATAGTTCATTATCATCACCCGTTACATATCATACCACTCGTTGTATTTTTTAGTCAACCAATGTTGTACGTTGACTACAACGAATATATGTAGTATATTAAATACAACAATCGTTGTACTAGTTTTACTACGTTTAAGGGAAAGGAGATGAGAACAAATATGCGAACATAAATACGAACAAGTGTTTGTAATTTCCAGCAAGTCATGCTATTATATATTCAACCGTTACAGAACAGCCCACGCCCACCAAAATGAATCGGAGATGGTTACATGGAGCCGCAAAAGACACGAAGAGCATGGGGTAAACTCGAAATATACCTTGAACACCCTACCCAATATTACAGCCGTGAGGAAGTCATAAAAGCAGCTACAGACGCTCTCAATAGTAAGCTAATCACTGTACTCGATGGCGATATACATACGTCTGACGGACGCTGCTTTCCACTTATAGCGACCAACTGCAAATTGACATGGCTTGATGCTGTGTCAGATGATGAATTATAAACAAAGAAACCTGCTTCCGAATCGCCCACGGAAACAGGTTTTATTTTTACCATCTAGTTAAATCCACATTGCGTACTACTTCTTTGTTATTGTTTTTAGTATCCACTATCCGGTAACGATCAGCAAGGAAGAATGTCAATGCACTTTTATGGTTACTAGTTAATCCCGTTTTTATCCATGTCTCCATTTTATTAACTGGATCATAATTGGATAATCTCTCTAGACAGTACCTTTTACTCTTTGAATCACTCATTGCTCTCCCCAGCTTTACTTTTTTCAATAACGTTTTTCGTCATTGACACACATTATAATAACGCAAAACGCTATTGTCAAGGAATTTATTTGTATTATTTTGGGTACGGCAATATAATTGTTTATGCTGCACTGATAACACTTCGATCTTAATTGGCAAATAAAGGGGATACATATGACGAAACGAAGAGTAGTCAAATCAAACTTAAAGGATTTGCTTCGAAAGCATGGAATAGATCAGAAAACACTACATAACATCTCTAAAGTTAGGGAATTAACTATAGGCGACATGGTTAAGGATGAAAACAAGATGTTTGCCAGAGATAATTTAAATAGCATAATCAATGCTTTGGGTGTGAAGGATATAAAGGAACTTATAACCATTGTAGAAGTCGATGAAAAAGATGATAAGGGAAAGAAATAAACACAGGTAGATTAATTCTTCCTGTGTTTTATATTTATATTGAAGTTGATGACGTTTGAAATAAGTCAAATAAGTCCATGAGAATATCCGAATTAGTATACGCGGCAATCGCCTTATCTGAGATACGACTCAAGAATGATCCAATATCTTTAAACAGCTCAACTGGATTCATAAACTTTCCATTCGCATCAATGAGACCAAAATGGAGATGATTGCCCGTTGAGTTTCCGCTGCTTCCGCATTTTCCAATTGCGTCTCCCCGTTGAACAAAATCTCCAACGTGTAACTTTGTTGACTCGCTAAAATGCCCGAACACCATTTGCTTACCGTCATTTAGTTTTATGATGATCCCATGGCCTAAACCTTTTGATCCTTGCTCGACTACTCGTGACACAACCCCACTTAGAGGCGCATAAATCGAATCTCCTGCGTTGCACGTAAAGTCGATGCCCGTATGAGGAATTTTATGAACTGAGTCTACTGATCCGAATCCTGCGCTTACAGTGCCCACAGGAACAATCATAGTAACGAATCCACTCTTACGATAAACCACTTCCATGATGAACTCACCTCATGATGTCTTCTTCCTTCATAAATAATGGGTAGCAACGCAATCCGAACATTGTTATGGTCTCTTTGCTTATCTTTTGCAGTAGTATCATAATTCTTCGTACTATAATTTAGTTTTAGCTCACTGTACTCATCTAATTGAAAAACATGATAGTCAGTTATGTCGTACATGACAGCAGGTTTAAGAATATAGTCATCGCATATTTTCACTGCTTTTGATTCATCTGTCCCATTAAGTTGAAATCGTTTAATTGCTTCTTTAATAATATGCTGATACTTCGCCTTACCTTCACCAGCGATTTTACCATTGCTATAAGTTGCGTTTATTACAGGGAGACTAAATACCCAATAATACTTAGCCCACCAATTCCAACCGTCTCGTATCTCTGTCACTGTAACTTTTACACTTTTTAGAGGTGGCAATCCTTCAAATAACCTATCGAACATATTTGGTTCGCTATTATGGAAATTTGAAAAATCAAACGTCTTTGATCTGATTTTAGGGTCTTTTGACCAATATACGTCTTCACTTTTTCGCATAGTAGCCTCCGCAAAAGATTATTTGTTTTCAACCACCAGTCCGATTGATTTTAAATATTCAATTTGAGCATCCGTTATCAGCAAAATGTCTTCTATTGTGTACAACTTTCCTTTATTCTTCAAATAATCTTGAATAAACTCTGCTTCTTCGAGTTCATCTACTTTCACTAAGATCACTTCTCCTTGAACAATGTTGTGTACCAAACACTCCTTAACTTATAAGGAAAGACGAGTTTCATAAGCTTTTAAAAATTTCAGTAAGATCAATGGCATCTTCAAATGCAATCTCATGAATATAGCATTCTCCAGAAACAACTTCGCCATTGTTCCTGATTTCAGTGCATACAATACCTCCACCTGAATATCGAAGCGGAATAACTATGATATTATCGCATCTTGGCAATTTTAAAATTTTCATACTTACCTCCAGTTGAATCACAAATTTTAAGCCGATTTAACTAATTTACTTTTAATCTGCTGTAACGATAAATCTTTAACCATTCTACAGTAATAATCAAAACTGCTGGAATTCAAATCTTCGACTGTTATAAGCTCATCTGTATAGTTGTCGATGATATCAACTTTGAATCCATTCGGCTTTTCAAAAATTACAAAAGTTACATCAGCGTAGTAATCATGCTCATCAAGGATTGTTTCTGCTGCATCTGCTGTTATGTATTCACTGTTAGAAATAATCCGCTTAAGTAAATAGTCTCTTTCAATAAATCGAATCCTCTTGGCATTTTTCACGTTTTAAATCCTCCCATATTCCTTTTTAGCGTCATTGACTGCCCACACAATACCAACCATTACAGCAAGCCATAGGATCGAACCTAACGCTTTCCACCAAGTTGAATCTATAAAGTCCATACATCGGCCTCCTCTTTATATGTATCCCGTTCCTCTTTGGTGTGGAATACGCTTAATATAGAACTACGATAAGTTTTTACACGTTGCTTTCCGTTAATAAAAACAGAAGCCAAGTATTTTTCTTGCTCTGGATAATAATCCTTAATGATTGCTTTACCCAAACCATTAATCCAAACTGCTTGATTCTTTGCGAAGATCATTTTTTGTTGTCCTCCTGTTATATGATAAATCGAAGATTTTATCGAGGTAAATCACGAGAAAAGACAGACCCACGCTTAGGTGCTGCTACTTCTTCTGGAGCAATCCCTTTACCTACTACACTCAAACGGCCTTCATCGTACCATTGCCCATCACGAGGCTTACCATCTTTATCAACTGGAGGTTCTACCCAATATTGATTACAATTATGAAGGTTTTCAATTACCACTAATACCTTACCTCGAAAACCAGACACTTTATCCTGAACTTCTGTACCCAGAGGAATAGCATATATTTTTTGATATTCATCTTCTCCATGCACTGCTTTAGAATCATCGACAATTTCAATTCTAGACTCATCAAAATACTCCGTTTTCTTGGGTGTTCCATCTGATGCTAATTCTTGAGGTGCTATGCCATATTGAGCACATCCGAACAAATGAGCGTTACGAGCAATAATAATACCTTCAAATCCAGATACACTGTCTTTAGCTACTACGTTCATTGGATAATTAAATTTTGTTTGCATTGTAGTCCATCTCCTAGTTTTTATTTTGTTATGATTAAAAAAGCTGCTCTTTATCAAAATTCCTCAATTGAGACCAATTCATAATTACAACAATTTTTAATCGCCTCGGCTTGAGCAAGAATTAATGCTTCTTTCTCACAAAATGCATAAACTGTAGTCGTCCATCCAATCAATCTCACTTCATATTTCTTAGGTTTCATTTTTCATCTCTCCTGCTATCGAATAAAATTGCTTTTTCATTAGTTCAATCTAATCACATGTTGAGTCTTACACTTTTTACATTCTACATAGAAAGAACCAATATATTCCCAATGATGTTGATGCAATAACTTACAAATTAACTGTTTCAATTTTCAAATTCCCCTTTGCTTCAATACTTCTGGCCTCATACTCTGCATCCGTCTCGCTGTTATAGCAGGTTTTACATTCATCATAGAAACCAAAATGAACCTCTCCACAATTGCTACAGACTTTAAATTCAACCTCTACCATGCACACTCAACTCCTATGCATAATTTAGTTTTCAACTTGCCTGAGCCAATCCTAGAGCCTCTAAGACTTCATCATAGATACCATTGTCATAGATAAACTGATTTACATGTTCAACTTCTTCATTGGTGAGCGAGATTTCAAAAGCCTCCGTACCTTCAAGCAGTGCCGTTATGATGATTTCACCATCTGGATCATAAACCAGATTCAAAATAGTCACTACGTTAACACCAATCTCAGCAGCTTCGGCCTGAGTCAATTGCACATCTAACAATACTTCAACGAATTCCTCTGACTTTAACACCATTACCAAACCTTTTGCTTTCATGTTCAAACACTCCTCTTGATGTTATTAGAGTAAAGATTGGTTTCCAGTTAGGCGAGTAACATTTGGGGCAAACCATCGTTTTCTCTTGATACTCCGCAAAGGTAAATTGAGAATTACATCTTTTACATTCTTTTTTACACATTGTCATATGTATTGGTTCATCTCCTGTTTTATAGGATATTATATGCACTGGCCTATATTCATGTTACAATTCAATTCATATATTTTTCTTTTATAACTTTTGCAATGGCCTCGTTAATCTTATACGTATCATAACCGATGTGTATTTCGTAAATAGTGAAATTGCTGTATGCAGGAAATTTGCGTGATGTAAGCTTGAATGGTTCGCCTGATCTAATCCGCTGCAATAGTTCTTGAGTGGTTATTCCAGACACATAAATCAACTCCTCGCAAATTGTTGCTCCTTATTGATAAAGTCAATCATGTTATCAATAGCCTCGCTTCTAGACTTACCAAAAGCCACTCTGCCAAACAAATCTTCAACCACCCACATAAAGCCACGTTGATAAATTGAAAAATTCTCTTTTTGTTTGTTGCCGTTAATAATTTCTTGAAAGTCAAATTCACTGCCCATGTTTATCTCCTCCATTCCACAATTTAATCAATTCATGCTAAATGCTACAACTAAATACATCTTGTTATCAATAGTAAAAACTACTGTTCGGATATTTAATACATCGGAAATAACATAAGAATTTAATTTGGCATATAGATTAATTTTTCATCCCTGCTTTCCTTGTGATTCAGTGGCATAAATTCCAGCCACCCGTTTGTGCCTAGCTAAAACTTTTCATTGTCTCATAGTCTCATCTCTCCAATGGTTTATGCTTTATATAAACAAGAAACATTATCGAGCCATTCTCAATCTTTTGAACATCATATACATTCATTAATTAATCCATTAGAATATTTCTAACTACAAACATTTAGTTTTTCCTCCATATATTATCCCTAGTAAATCCATAAAAAACCCACAAGAAGAACCAAGCCGCTGTTACTGACGTTCCAATTACACCTAGGTTTACATTTTCTAATATGCCAGCTAAAGATACATAAGAAAATAACAATCCGAAAGACAATGAGAATATCTGTATTAGTAACATAAATATTTTTACTGCAATATGCTTATTTTTCATTTTTAACCTCGTTCAAAAGGAGTCATCGATTCAAGTCCATATACATTTCGTTTGCCATTAACGACATTGCTTCTGTGTTATTAGAAATAAGCATCATCATAAATGTTTCGTACACCTTTCTATATTCTTCTCCAGTTAAACCCTTACGATTTGCAACCTGTCTAAACTCTCCAAGTAAAGCACGTGCTTTCGCATCATTGTTTAAAACATCGATTACTTTTTGACTAATCATTTTAGACACCATCCCCTCGAAATACTTCTTTTATTGTACTTCTTTTTCCAGTTGCTCAAGTTGTTCTGCAATAAAATCAATCTGCTCCTGTGTCCAATCATCATCATATTGCCAATCATTCATTCTTAAGTTTACCTCCTCATGAAAGAATCCTTTTATCGTCTTTTTTCTAATTCTACTCGTGTTATGTCTTTTTCATTAATTCCATGTTCCTTTGTTGCTTTTTTAACTGCGTATTTTTCATCGTTAGCTATAATCCGAGTAAATATCTCCTTACCGTTTGAAAGAGTATGGTAAACTAAATAGAAAGGTTGCGCCGTTAATCCGTTCATTTTACTTCATCTCCTTTTAAAATATTCAATTCATCAGAACCATTTGCCATAATAGTGTTCATCCTGCTTTTTCTTTGATAAGGTGTTACATTGATTTTGCTCATCTTTCAATATAATCTCTTTATCATCTTCATAAACAATCTCATACAACTGACCCTTTGTAAAAATTATAGAAATGCAATCTTCTACACACATTAGGTTTCGTTTTTTTGATTTATCCTTTTTAATTTCATCTAAGTGATTAATTAAAAAGTCTTTACCCTCAATTGAAAGATGAATATTTTTCATTAGTTTATCAATCCTTTCTCAATCATCCATTGTCTTGTATTGCTTGAACAGTGGTCATAAAACCCTTTTTTAACAATCCACTTTCCAGCATCAATCATATTATCAAATGTTTTTAAAACTTTCGCCGCTACATTTGAACTACCAGTGTAGTAAGTGTTTTGTTTAACTTGAATTTTTCTACTACCTGAAGTATTTTTTTGACTAGACTCCTGAAAAAATACAATCACTTTGTTTTCCATTTTTGAAAATCCTCCTCATCGAATGAAAATATAGTTTCATTACCATTTGTTACCTTAATATTAGCACGTTTACATATATAAATCAATATGTATTTTCTATATTTTACTTAATTTATTTTCTTTATTCATATTAAAAATCCCACATATCAATTATTCATTGATACATGGGATCATGTTTTAAATTTAAATATAAACGGCAACTAGTAACATCCCTTTCGACTGTTGGTTACATGACCAGCATTATTCTAATGTTTCCTTGTTCAAAACGCTTATCTTTCTCTGCTTTGCTAATTGCTTTCTGAGGATCAATACCCCATTCAATAAGTTTATTCATCAGCATTTCCTTTGTAAAAGCTCCTTTGCCAACAACAAGAAACATATAATCGACTCTCCTTTTAAATTTTTATTTATACACAAGCAGCAACTTGTTTTTCTGGAATATAATTAAACAATCCAAAACTAATCATAAGAGCCTCATCAACTTTAGTCATATCTCTTGTACTAACAACTGCGTCTAGTTTATGTAATACTCTTCCCTTATCTACAAATCTGCATTGTTCCAAAAGCGCAATGCTGCTTTCTTTTAAATTTAGATTAACATGAGTAGGTAACATTTTTTTAACCTTCGAAGTAATAGGACAAATGCCCACAACTGGTGAAAATCTATTTCCAATGTCATTAGAAACAACTAGACATGGCCTCAATCCTTTTTGTTCAGCTCCCACAGCGAAGGTTAAGTCGCAAAGCACAATATCTCCACGTTTGATTTCTAATTGATCCATACTTTTCACTCCTATATCTAAATTCATATTTTATGTTTATAATCACATTATACTGTTCCAATTAACCAAACACAAGCGAACATTTGTTTTATTTCCAACTTGTCAATACTATTTTCTGTTATGAAAATCCATCTTGAAATATGCTCCATTTTATGGTATCGGCATCATCAATCACACCCCTTTGTATATCTTATTTATACCCAGTTTGTACATATGCTAATCATTTAATCATTAAATTATAATCATATTTTCATTTTTAAGTAATAAAAAATCACCTCCAGCTTGCGGAGATGATCCTAAAGAAATCTACATTTTATGCTATGTCCGAATCTCCAATTTCAAAAATAAAACCTTTGGATAAGCCTTCAGTTACTTTAACTTTGATTTTTTCACCTATGCTAACTATTTCAACTTCATCAGATATTAATCCGATATAAGGGAAATCATGAGCATAAGCGAGACAAACCTTTTGACCAACTTCAAGCTTTTTCATTTGTATACAACTCCTTTAAATGAGAGTATGAATCAGTCATTTTATTGGAAAATCTCTTCAATGTCTTCTCTTTCGTTAATTTGCTCAAGAATGAAATCTAAGCCCCACTGAGATACTTCTTCATCGGACATCTCTTTAGGATCAAGCTTTCCAATACCTTCAGATAAGGTTTTTTCTAACATGTACTTTCCGTATTCCAGAGTTGTGTATTTATCTCCATCGATAATAAAACTTCTCATTTTCTTTCCCTCCATTTCACACAATAAAATAACCCTTTTATTTGGTAATAATATCCCAAACTAAATTAAATAAGCCTCGCTCAAACATAATGCTCTTGTACTCTCGCCATTCAGTATACGAAGTTGTGATACCCAATTTCGCTTTGTGATAACTGGTTTTAGCCTTAACAAAGAGTTCTTCATTGCTATATTCCATACTCAGCCCTCCAATCCTTTTCTTGTTCTGCTGCTTCTGATTTGCTTGCAACATAAATTGCGTCACCTATTTGGTTTCCTTCATGATCCTTCAACTGAACAACCCACGAGCGTGTTCCTCTGTCGTACCATTTATCAACTTTAGCTGGTTTTTGTTCAGTATCTTCTAGTGAGAAGTTATATTTAAACTTTTTCATTTCGACACCTCCTATGTATTTCCTTCTTGACTCCATTATAACCCATATATTTATATATGTAAAGTTTTAATATCTATATTTTACTTTATTTATTTTCAAACGAAATCATCTTTTCAATGGGAAAAGAAAAAGCCCTAAAAAAGGGCTTATTTAAACACTGGCACACCATCTTTAATTGTATATTGCATACCTTTGTTTTCTTTGCTCTCCACTTGTTTCTTTTTGGCCTGTGACCTACCAGTAATCATATCCTCAATTGAACTAAGTTTCTTCTTGCTCTCTGCATACTTCTTTTTCCACTTTTCAACTTCTTCTGAAAGTTGCTGATTCTTCTCATTCACCTGCTCAATAAGTCGATCCTTATCCATGGTTATAAAGTCAGCCATTGTCTTGTCGCTTTCCAATTCATTCACCCGAAGTCTCAGCATCGTGTTATCATCTTTTAGTTTAAATACATCATCAAGCAAATTACTGTTTTTCTTAAACAAGTCATCAATAACAATTGTTTGGGAATTATGTATCTGTTCCAGCATCCCATTATCAATATATACACTTTCAACAGATGAAGCCGTTTCTTCAACCGTTACCAATTGGAGGTGATTTTTCTTTCTTCCTCTTAACTTTTTATTTTGTTCAACAGTTTCAAAAAACTTTTCGTCTGTGATGATCGTTTTTAAGCTATTGTTGTATTTATTCAAACAAGCAGCCTTTGTATGATTTATTTTCTCTGATGCTTTTTGTGCTGCCTCTCCAAGTGTTCCACCATTATTGATTGTACTATAGTAACAATCCAGCAAAATCAATTCTTCTTTTGGTGTCCATGTTACAAGATGGTGATCCATGGCCTTAGACCGTTGCTCTTTGCTTGCAGACTCTTCAACGTTAAGGAGGTACGTTCTAACCTGCTTTGCAATTTCGCTGTCTCTGAGAAGCATTCCAATGCGTAGGATCGACCTTCTCGGAATCAACTTTACTATGAACTGGTTAGGGTTTAAGGCTTTTGACAAGATGTCAAAACCCTCTGATTTAGAAGTAACTTTCTTGACTCCATCTGATTTGAATTCATCTTTATGCCTATGCAATACTTGGTCAATAGCTGTCTTGTTTACTTCGTAATAATCTGCCACCATTTGAACCGTCATGCTCTCACCGTCCGGTAACAATGAAAGCAATTTAACCTTATTCATTACTTCCGTTTTAACTATGTATTGATCTCGAAAACTTTGATCCTCAATGAATTTTTCCTGTAATGCTAAATTTGTCAAAATAAACATCTCCTTTTATATAATTTATAATTGATTAATGTAAATATAACATATGAATTTATGTATGTAAATATAGGAAAATAAAAAACTCCAAGGGATTAACCCCTCAGAGCAGATTTAACACGGTAAACCATCGTTCTCCACACTTTCCTCAAGCTGCGTCTCTTCTCCTCTCTAAAGACAACCTCGATCTTCTTAGGGGAAGAAATAACGTATGGTTTACCATCTTTCATGCCGATAATCACTTGTTTCATATATGTATCTCTCCTTTGTGCTTTGATAATATAGTATATTTCACATTAATTTCAATATGCTATTTTTATCTATTTAACACAAAATAAAAAGCCACTTTTTAATTTTATTTCCCTTCTTCTTGATCCTCATAAAACCATTTAGGCTGCTTAGGAGCCTCATACAGAGGGTTTTCCTCGATGTCATAGATATTATCTAGCTTACCCATTTTCTTATACCAGAGCCAAACGTCATTCTTTGTGGCTAGGTTACTGTAATGTTTGCTTCCGTCATGGTAAATGACGACCCAACGAAATGATTTATCAATGAGAGATGTCATTCTGATTCCCCTTCTAAGCATTTATTGCAGATATCCAGCATTACTCCTGATCCTTCTAGTTGTTTTGGCTCATACCAGACTTGAACAATTTCAGATTCGTTTACTTCTCTTTCACAACCATCACAAATTATTTTTTCCATGGAATAATACCTCCTCGCTGTTATAGAAGGAAAGATACATCATTAGTCTATCCACCAAGCCAAATGTCATCATCAAAATACGGACAATCATTGTCTGTTACCAATTCCTCAAATGTTAATTTATTCAATTCATTCTTTTTCACGTTTCGATTCTGGCAATAGCCGTATGTCCCATAGTCATGACACCATGAGCAGTCTTGACATGCATGATCTTTATTTTCTTCTGTAATTGTTATAGCCTCCTTTATAGCGGCCTTAGAATGAAAAGTGTCGGCTGTTATGTATCAAATATCACTATTGCTGATTTTCAGTTGTATATTTAGTGTTTTATTATTGCCCTGAATTTCTTTTGTAGCCCACCTGCAATTTGATGGACTATAGCCTTTATTTACGTTTATTCTGTCAATAGTTAGGTTTTGACTATATCCATTATTTATAGACCATTGATAAAAATTGTCCAGACCATTTCCGCCTAACCATTCCTTACATATCATTATTCCTCTACCACCATAGTCTTGGAATTGTCTATGGTTTGAATTTAAACATCTTTGCTTCATATTATGATAAATCCTAGATATTCGTCCAAAAGTAATATCATTTTTTCTAGAATTGTTTAATTTTGTATGATCTTTGTTTTGTATATGACCACAAGTTTTTGTACGTCCTCTAGTTAAGTCACTTCCTCTAGTAATTACATAGTTTGGGTTTCCACAATCACATAAACAATTCCAAGCAACTCTATCCATTAAATTGTCTGCTCTGCTTATAACTATTAGTTCACCAAATTTTTGCCCTGTCAAATCCTTGAGTTTAATAAACTCATCTCCCTTATATTTTTTAGTTTTAATGGTGTAACAGAAACTTAAATCCTGTTACACCATTAATATACAATATAAAAGATGAGAAGTTCAATACTTTTTCTGGAATATTTTTCAAACTCTGTTATAGTGCCAGAATAAAAATTAGCGTGAAAAAATTTTTGCTTGCTGTTATTGAGATAATTCTACTTCATTTCTGTCCATAGAGAAAGTTGCGCCTGATTTTGTCTTAAAGTATGCGCTCACGAATGTTCTAACACCATCGTTTGTAATTTTCCAATCTGTAACACGTTCCAATAACTCACCAGTAACTTTATCCTTGTAGTATACTGACATATCTATAGCCTCCTTTATGCCATTATATGCTGTTTTGGTTCATACTCAGGCAAGTGGTATAGATCGAATCCATTATGTAATACCTCATACTTTAATTGCTTTGCTCTGCCTTTTTCAAACTGTTTAATTGTCTCTACTCCTAACCAGTTAAAGTCTGTTATCCATTCGCCAAACATTAACAGATGACCGTCAATGATATCATAATTAAAGAATTTGACTGTTTTTATTTCATCATCCAATTCAACCACAGACCAACATGGAACATTTTTATGATATTCTTGAAATGCTTTTTTCATAAGAAATAAAACCTCCTTGGAATATTTTCGATGTTCTGTTATACAGTGAATTGCATTCTCATTCTTTGGTTTTCTGTTAAGCGTTCCATTCTCTTTTCTCTTTCCTCTTCGATTTGCCGTTCCCGTTCTTCTACTTCAATCCTAGCCTGTTTATATGCTTCTGTTTGCTGATTCTCACGAATGGCTGCTGTTAAACGATCAATTAACTCTAATTCATCTGTTATAATGCTGAATACATGAGAATACGTATGGAAATTTCCAAAGAAGGAAGTACATCCTTTATACTTTTCGTTTTCTGGCCTCCAACCCTTTGCAGGTTTAAACTCAGTAACAAAGTTTCCGTATTTTTCAAAAGTAGCATCCAATGGATATTCAGATAAGACTTTCATTAAATCTTCAATGGTATCTAACTCCTGACCGTACCACTTAGAACCATTTGAACGGATTTCTAGCATGTTAACAACCTCCTATAATTTGATTTGATTAGGCTGCAAGCCACAATAAAACTCACAGCCTGTTATATATGGTTCTGTTAAACTGTTACAGGTTGATTGTATTTGTAGAGGTAATAATCATCATAGTTTACAACCATTACGCCGCTACGGTTCATTTTTACACTTCTACGCTCTTGCTTCTCACTGGTAAATTCATCAGGAAACGGTATACCATTTTCAACTTTTATACGTTGGATCATAACGCTTTTGTCTGTTGTTTTTAATATTTGAAAAGCTCTCATAACTCTGTCAGTGCCAATTTGATTCATGGTAACAATATCCCCGATAATAAAAGGGTTAACTGTTATCTCCTTTTTCTCTGTCCATCCTTCAGGAATTTTCATATCTTTGATATCCGCATAAGCATATTTAAGCGTATAGGGAACGTGTCTAGATTGAGTTTCTACTGTTTTGGTATTGGCCTTGACTACAATTTCCCAATCATTGCGAATTTTCACTAAATAACCAGCTTTAACATTATCCTTACTGTATAGGACTCCCCCGAGCTCATCCATGCAATTATGCATGAATGCCAGTTTATCCAACTCATACTCCATTTTTTCAAGCAGCGATTCCAGCCACTCGCTGTTATTACGTTCTTCTGCTGCCACAATGGAACGCTCTAAGGCTCTAATACTGGTATTGCATTCTTCGATCCGGTTATTAAGATAAGATTTATTTTTTAACTGTGACTTGTCAGCCGTTTGTCGTGCTGTTATGGCTCTATCTTTGAAATAATCGCTTTTCCGATACTCTGTAAAACCTTTTTCGTATCGGTCTATAAGTTTCTGCTTTTGTCGTGCGAAACGCTCAGACCCAGAATGACCAGCAATAATAGGTTGTGTTACCCATGACCAATCTCTAGCAGCTTCCTTAAAACCTGACTGCAAATCTTTACCTCTGTTATACGCATTGTCTGAATATTGCTCAAAACGTTCTGCACGAGCTTCGGCCTTTTCCGCTTTGCGTTCTAACTCTTCAGCATAAGAGAGACGTTCCCCAACATTGCCTCCATTAGTAAAGCCCAACTTTTCAGCCGTTCTAATGGCTGCATAATGGTTATTAGAGCTTCTAGAAACCCATGCAGACAATTTACCACTAAAGAGAAAGGATCGTTTTAAATCGGCTTTTTGCTCTACTGACAATACTTGATATTCTGATTTGCTGAAATGCAATTCAATTTTATTAGTTTCACGGTTTAATATGTATTCACTCATTTGTACTACCTCCGATTTATATTGGATTGTTAGACCGTTACCGCATTAGATAACGGCCTGTTTATTGATATTTATTATTTATTTTTAACTTTGTTACCTTTGAGCATTATTGCAACTTCTGCACTAACATTAAATAACTTATCAATGTCATTATTAAAAGCTTCTATGCCTTGATTAAAGTTATCTTCCCCGAACAATTCAAGCAGGATCAACTTTTTAAACTCTTGTTCGGCTGTTAGTGTGTTTGTCTTGTTGTCGCTGTTATTGGTTGTTTTGTTGCTTTTGAATGATGCAAAATCGATAACGTTGGAAGTGTTAACAGTTTCCTTTTCCGGTTCTGGTGATGGCTCTACAATATCTACTAGTGCGTATGTATCCAAAAACTCTCTATATTCGGCCTTCTCTTTATCTGTAATTCCATACGCTTTTAAAGTGCTCTCATAGTCCTGTTGTGTATAATGGGATGGTTTGTTGTCTCCCATCATAAACAGGCAATGGCCTTCAATGTGCTCTTTTAACGGTGCTGCCTTATGTCTGTAACTTGCTAATACATCAATACGGCCTGAATAAGTATTACCATCTTCCCATGTTATGCAGAATTTAGTTTTATCATATCCCTGAGTATCTTTGCTATAAGCGATTCTTAAAATGATTTCTTCGGCTTCAGCAAAGGTTGAAACCGTTTGACCGTCTTTTACTTCTGAGGATTCAGACCAAAGGAAAGTTATTTCTTTTACCTTTATTTTTTCACCGTCATTGCGGTTTACTTCTGTTTGCTGCTCTTCCTCCAATTCGTCATATTTGGCATCACAGAAAATGATAGCTCCATTTTCCTTGTTGATTACTTCAATCCATGCCACCTCATCAACCGTCAAACCTTTACAAAAAAACTTTTCGCCAGCTACATAATAATTAATTTTCTTGTGGTCTAATAGCTTTGCAAGCGTCTCTGCATCGTCATTCCATGCCTTAAAATGTACGTCATGGTAAAGGTAATTAAAATCAATTTTGAAAGCGTATGGATCATTAGTTGTTTGCTGCTCCTGAGCCTCACAAACGGCCTCAGATTCCATTGAATCCGGTTCCTCTTGAGTAATTCCGTTAAAAGTATCAACAAACATCTGAGCAAAATTTAAAGCGTCTGGAGTTTGTTTTGTATACCATACAGAGTTGTAAGAAGACCATTTAAAACCATTTTCCTTTAATGTATCAATTACGTTTTGAGATGGTTTTACAGTAAATTTGATTTCTATTCCTTTCTTTTCTTTATTTACGTTTAAAGTCGCTTCGTTATTCGAATTGTTATATGTATTAGCTTCATGTACTGTTTTGACCGCTTGCTCTTCGATGGCTGGAGCATTTTCGAATTCTTCAATAACTGTTAAACCTTCACGGTTTTTCATGGATTCAATTGCATTCGTTACATACTCTCTAATTTCTTCAGTTACATTGTAGTACTGCAAATCAGATACAGTATGAGAATACATATGTTCTTTACCGTGAATATTTTTGAGCCAGTTATACCAAAGTTGTTTAGACGCTTCAGGGTTAAGAATTTCACTTTCTTGAATTTCTTCAATAAACAAACCATCAGCAGCATTGACCATTTTATTAGTCATGTCATCACACCAAGAAACTTTGGATTTTTTAGAAATGTAACCTTCTGCACCTCTTTTAGTTTTGGAAAAGTGGTAAACCGTTCCCCATGCGGTTCCAATAACATACACCTTACCGTGATACAGATTTTTGATAGCCTGCTTTGCTTCATGGGGAATTGTGTTGATCACTTGCAGAAGTGTTTTGTTTGTCATTAGAACCGCCTCCAGTGATTAATTGAATTTTTTTAATTCCTTATATTTCTTATTATAAGGCTTTACATATATAAAGTCAAACATTATTTATTGTTTTTATATCTTTTATTTTAAATGTTTGTAACCCTATGAAGCAGCTATTTCATTCCCTGATACAAAAAGAAAACCGCTTTTTAGCGGCAAGAATACATAGGTAAGGAATATTCTTTTGTAGGAACCCAATGTAATTTGATACGATCCTTTTCTATTGAATCAATAACTAGATCGTAATTGATTTCAGGATATGCGCTGTTTACGTATACTTTGTATCCTTCTTTGAAGTTGTTCCAGTTACAACCTTTGAAGATATCAAGAAGTTGTTTTCCTGTTTCTGTGTCAGCCGATACATAACCACCATTTACAAAGTACATCATTAGAAAATCCCTCCATTTGTTTTCCTTTAGTTTATACTTTATATATATGTGAATCAAGTTCAGTTTATAACCATTAATTTTATATTTTTTGTATTATATAGCCCCATAAAACAACTCATTTATAGGGTTATTGCCATTCGAATGGCAAACCATTATTAAACCGAGTTTCGACCGCTTTTTTCCACGCTGCT
Organism: Paenibacillus cremeus; assembly: GCF_007786445.1. GTDB lineage: Bacteria > Bacillota > Bacilli > Paenibacillales > NBRC-103111 > Paenibacillus_G > Paenibacillus_G cremeus. The sequence goes on from NZ_VNJI01000011.1 coordinate 81,949, forward strand.
AAACGTTTGAATTCTTTATGATCCCCATTAACTAAAGTAACCCCACCTTGATTCTTATCTACTTCATAATAGGCCATTTACAGAGTAATAAGAAACTTTTACCGAGATTGAATTTCCTTCATAATCAACTTTAAATTTCATATCTGTCAACCTCCTTTAAACATTAACTAACCCCTTAACTATATTTTACCATAGTCATTTATAAATGTAAAGTTATTCATTTCATTATACGTATTTTATTTTACACTCACACAATAAAACAAAAAGAGGCTTTTCAGCCTCTCACACCATGAACGCTTTTCCTTTGTTCGCCATCTTATCAACTTGATTTATAATAATGTTTATGAGCTTCTCACGGTTTTTAGTGTTAACTTTGATTAATAGCTGCTTTTTTAATTCGTTTAGTTCTGGATCAGTTAGCGAGTTTACAAAGGTTTGAAGCGTTCCAGTGTGATAAGAACGAAAAGCAGCGTCAAACAATTTGTAATCATATTTCATTTTTTATCCTCTCCTCTTTTGCTTTATACTTTATTATATGAGAGAGTTAATAGAAATATGACAAAACAAACGTAATTTTTATTATTTTTACGTTTGTTTTGTTTCGGTTATTTTGCCCAATCAAAATTATCATTCTTTAGCTGCTTTTTATGTTCACTATATAATCGGTTTACGTCGATTGGCTCAAGCTCAATATTTAATTCATATTGATAACGTGTATTAACAATTTCTGATATTTTGGTTTGATCCTTTGTTAGTACTGCATTATGCAATTCCTCATTGAAAACAGCTTTTAACAGAATGAATTCATTTAATTTTAACATGGGTATTACCTCCATTAAGGTTATAAATGTAATATTTTATTCTAATAATTCAATTCATTATTTAACCGCTTAATTTCAATTTTTATTAATTTGTCAATCGTTTTTTTGGATTGCAAATTAGTTAGTGATTTAATGATTTCTAAATCATGTTTTAAGTTTGCAATTTCTTGAATTAAGGTTATTTTATCCATCTAATTTATTCAAACTCCTTTTTTTATAATCTCAAAGCCGATAAGGGGAATTACATAAAAATTCATTCGTGTTTTTAAGTCTAATTGCAAATTTCATTTTATAATCTCTCCTAGTAGATTATTATACATAATAAATAAAGGGGAAATATTAATCCCCTTTATCTTAATACATGTATTAATCCTTTTTCATCTCTTCTAACCTTAATTTTACCTTTTTCAGCATCTTTTTTTAATTCGTCAACTTTTTCCCATTCGTAGTTACGACCATTTATTAAGGCAATTTCATAGCCTTGATCCTTTAAAAATGCTTTCGCCTCTTTATCGTAAAGCGTTTCTTTAATGAATCCAGTAATATCGCCATGCATAACAGGAGTAATATTGTAGCCTACAACATGAAAGCCTTTTTCCATAATTCTGACTTCTAAATTCGCTTTTTTTGTTTTCATTTGTAAAACCTCCTATGTATTAAACTCTATAGTTAAATAATACCATAGAAATTTATAAATGTAAATATTTAAAGTACATCTTTTACGTTTTATTTTTGGTTATAAAATTAAAACTTTATCGGCTTATGCAATCTTATCTAACACATTAAAATAGAATCGGTTTAATGGATCATCAAAGTCTGTAGAGGTGCGAAGTGTAAAGTTTAAAAGGCCTGCAAAGCCTCCAGAAGCTTTGATTTTGCGTTTGAGTATCTTGTAAGTGTATTCGCTGCTCTCCTCTATATCACGCATATGTAGGCCGTTTTGATTGTGTATAATCATCTTTCCATTGTAAAACTGAAAATATAAAACCTTGATAACATCCCCATTGTATTTAGTTAATTTATATTCATTCATGCACTGAAAAGTTTTCGCTGCTGGTTCTTGCTTATGCGCTTTCAATACTTTGAATGCATGATTAAAGTAAATCATTATATGTCATCCTTTCAAGCATTAACCGCTTATGTACTTTATACAACTTTATAAGTAATAAAATCATATGTGCCTTTAATCGGCCTAATTGCATAACCATTTGATACAATTTCATTAGCTAGAATCTGAGCCTTTTCTTTATTGCTGAATGTTTCTAAAATTTCATTAACTGTAGTGTAATGGTCAAACACTTTACCATAGTATACTTTAATTTGCATATGTATCAGCATCCTTTACAAACTCAGAAGAGATAATTTCTATTTCGTCATCGGTCTCTAGACTGCCAGTGTACACAATAACTATAGAACGGCCTTTATATTGCTCTGTAAGCTGTTTTAATGTTGCTTGATCCAGTTTATCAGATTCTAACAGTGAAAGCGTCCAATGGCCTCCTGTAGCATCTGGAAGCGTATCGGCAAAGTATACGTGCTCTTGAGAATCATAATACACTTTATCAATAGTTGCGGTTATTTTTGTTTGTGCAGCACAATGTTGTCCAATCTCATCCCCTATATATTATTATTAATATCGGGCTTCTGAATGGACAACATTTTATATTTTACTTTTATTCATTCATTGTTATGCGTCAAATTTAAAAAGGCCAGCAATCAAAAGTAAGTGCTGTTATGCGACTTTTTGATGGATCAGAAATAAAAAGTTGCTGGAATAATTATAACGTGCTGTTATGCTGCATTATGCTGATTTAAAATACTCATTATACACCGTCAAAACATTATCATACATTTTCTCAATGGTTATTCCTGACCCGATAAAAGATATTAAAACATCGTTGTTATAGGTGTATTTTATTCCGTAACTTATAGCGACTCTCTCTAGTCCCTTTTGTTGCATCTCCTCTATCATGGAATTAATTTGATTATACATGAATGATTGAAGTTGTTCTTTTTGTTTTTTACGTTGTTCAGATTCATTACGATGCTTAATTATAAAGTTTAAATGGTTAATACGTTGTTCAATGTCTAGAGATAATGGCAATGTATTTAGATGAGATAGAAATGCTAAAGCGTCATTTAATGACATGGAGTGTTTAGCGGTAATATATTGCCATTCTAATTCATGTAATCGGTCATTTGTTATAGGTGACTTTTCATGGTGTATCATGAATGTTTTAACCTGATTCATTATAGCGTATTGATAAGCTTCAGTATATGTTGGGTAAGTTTTATTGTATAGTGTACATTGACCGGATATAGTTGTTATAGGCTCACTTGAGACAATGAAAGAGGGATCGAAGTCACTGGAAATACAATATGCTTCGGCTTCGGCATAAGTAGGAAAAGAACGGTTATAAGCGGTGTAATATGTATTCGTTTGTTCGTTTGTTGGTTCTGTAGTTTCTTCTTGGACTGGTTCAGCAACAGGTTTATAGTCGAATGTATAACCCCTAGCACATACACCGATTAAACCGTTATTCTTCAAGATAGAAAAGAACGTCCAATACTGAGGATTATTGTAGTTTGACTCAATAAAAGAGTGAATGGAATCGCGGTAAAGAATGTCATCTTGAATAAGATTCGATCCATTAAAATGGTTATAGATAGCTGAATAAAAGGATAAAATTTGAGTGGTAATATCGGATTGTAGTTCATCGACAGTAATTTGCTTAGATTTAACTTGAGTTACTGCAAGTTTGAATGATTCATCTGAAGCGAAAACATTTTTATCTAATGCATAATTCAGTTTAATAGTCATAGGTAACACTCCTTTAGGCGATTTATTCTATAAGTTAATTATACCAAGTTTATATATGTAAATCAAGATAATAATGGTTATTATTCGTATTTTATTTTATTATGAGTGATGTAATGTTAATGCAAGTGGGACAATATGTGACCCATTTATGATAGTTAGTTTAATAGTTAAACTAATACGATAAGTTTATATGATTAACTATTATAGTTAGTTTATTCGTTAAACTATGTGTTAGGTCATGCGGTTACTGTTACTATGCGATTACCTTAATGATTAAATTAATACACTGCTCCAGTATGCTCCCATATCCATTTTACCTCTCATCCTGTCCCATATACGGCTTCATTACGCCTATCCGGTCAACTGCTTCATGGTTATATGGATCAACTGGAGCTAACCAGCAGCATAAACCTAGATGCATTAGAACTATAATTATATAGCATCTATAAGGGTTATTTAGGCATGTATTCATAAGGGTATCGGGGCGTATTTTACATCGAAATCACTTACTTATAGTAAGTATAGCACCAGAGCACATCAAAATCGACACTATTCCTATAATTTTACTCGATTATATTTACCATCAATTTCACCTCATCTCCACTATTATTTCAATCGATTTTCTATCGTAAAATGTCATATAAAATAAAGATTTTGAGTCTGCATAATTTTCGTTAATTTATCATTTATTGCATATTAATCAGCAAAAACTCTTGTTGCATAAGGATTTGAGCGATATTTGCCATATAATTCGCTAGGTAATTTCGCCATATCCCTGATAAACGCTGGATAAAATAAAAAAAATGTATCAAGAATACGATAGCACCGCATCGATACATTTCTACAAAATTTAATTTATTATATTTTATTCTACGGACAAAACTTTCTGTCGCTCTTCTTCCTCAATGTTATTAGCCTCTGTATACAATTTATTTAAAATAGGTATGTAGTAATCTTGTCTCTCTCTAGATAATCTCTTTATGTATTTATAAACACTCATTACTTTTGTTTTTTCGGTTAAATATTTTACTATATTCTTATTTCCACGTAAATATATGATAGTGAGTTGATGACAATACAGCTCATATTTATCAATTGTCTCATTTATGCTATTTGTCCAAACAGATAGCTTTGCGTCTATCCAATCACCATATTCAACAACAAAATCAGGTCTAGCATGATGATCGTATCCTTTTGGGACTTCCCTCTGATAAACATCTCTAAGAATATCGCCTAATAGTTTTTCAAATTTAATGCCACAGTACCTAAGCAATTCCGCATCTTCTCTTATTTCCTCGTAATCTAAACCAGCTTCAGAAATTGCATTTTGCCATGAGCCGAGGTTATTAATAGCAGCATCATGTAATGATCGATATTCCTTTTGTACAGAAGCACTTGATAAAGATAGCCCTTCTTGCTGTCTTTTTTTAATTTCTTTAATTATCATTCTCTTTGTCCATTTTTTATTCTTAACTTTCTTCTTTTTTAACGATTTTAATAATCTCTCGGTAATATGCAAAGTATGTATGCCTAAATATTCATGCAATTTATTCTGATCCAATATATTTGCTGCTGTCAGTCTTGCAATATTTGTTTTTACTAAAATTTCAATAAGTCCATGCTCAGATATGTATGTTGTGCTTTTCTTTGGTTGTTTAGGAGTGTATCGTATATCAAAAAATTTGAAATGATGCTTATATATAGTTGTCATTTCTTTATCGGAACACAATGAACGCCCCAAAATAAATTTATTTAACCTCCCTAAAGGCCACCATCGAATCCCTATCTCATCAAATACAAATGGTATCTCTGTGCCCTGCACTTCTATATTAATTTGTTTATAAACACCACTAGTCATTCAATCTCTCCTTTATATTCAACTTCCACCACTTCCTACACCTTATAAATTACAAACGGATACCCATTCACCATACCCTCTATTCCTAACAACTTAACCAACTTCTTACTCAATCTCTCCCTCTTTAATCCATATCCATCAACCAGTTCATTCAAACTCTTTTTTATATTTTTCATACTTCTCGTCTTACCTTTGATTTCTCCATTGGTCTTCTCCAAATTTTCCTTCACCAATTCATCCAAAATCTCACTCTCACTCACCCATCCATTCTGTTCAATTTTATCCACAAACTTTTTCTTTATGTATTCAGATATCTCATTACTCTGTTTTGATAATTCTACATTACTAAGCATAGGATAAACTTTATCGGCCTCATCCTTATTCATACCTCTTATCACCATCTCCCTTCCAAATCCAGTCATCGCCATATTGTTCTCTTTAAACTCAATCGCTTTCAGGTTAGCACTGGTCATCAACTGATCTCCATATTCAGGCATGGAATAAAAATTTTGAAAATTAACCTCTCTATTTCCATTCCCTTTCATTTTCTTCTCACGTTCAAATGTAGCAATCTGATACAACTCTTTGGGCAACTCGTTAATATGTATCTTCTCTAACACTCCAAGGAAAGCAAATAAATCAATCCTTTTACTAATTTCCTTAATGTCACTATTGATTTTCACATATTCCAAATCATTGCTATATGCATTTGAAATCATATCGGATAAATCCCTAGCCATTTCTGATAAGTAACTTTTACTTGCTGAGAACATATTCACCTCGATTTCCCTCAGTGTATTTGTGCCTATGTATTGTTTTGCTAATAAATTCATCATAATGAGCAAAGGTATATATCGTTTGATTCTTTTATATAACTCAGGATGCTCATCCTTCAATCCGCTGCTAGTCAATATATGTATGTTATGATCCATGATTTCCTTCTGTTGTTTCTGCCATTCGGTTTCAATCAAATGGATATTAAACTGCTTGCAAAGCAACTTGTATGCTTCGACTCGCTTTAATCCAGTTAGCCTTTCCACAACACGAACAATGTTCCCTGTGAATCCGCATTCTTTACTATGGCACTTGTACATGTAATTGTCTGTTTTTACATCTCTAAATATAGAGGCAGATGGACTTTTATCCTCATGGAAGAGACAGCGAAATTTATAACTATCGTCATCTAAGTGGTTATATCTAACTAAATAGTCGGTCAAATCCTGTTTATACAAAAAGTCGTATGCGTCATTGATGTGTGTAAATTCATGAGTTATATTTGCTATCTGTACATAGTCATCGAGTACATTGGATAATTCCTTATGATTACTGACTTTTTCATGAGATGGGGGGTTTTTTCTACCAATTATATTATTAGGTATTAATGTATCCTTGGTAGAAAAAACCCCTGCACGACAAAAGTCACTTGTATATATTTTACTCTTATCAATATAGTCACTAACAATGAGTTTATTATTATAATCCAATTCAATAATCTCATTACCACCAAAGAACATTCGAGAACCATCAGAACAACTCTTATCAGCCATAGGATACTTGGCAAGCAATGTTCCAATCAAATCACTAAACACACTATAATCATCAATAGTCTCATCCAACACAAAGACAACTCTAAACTTATGATGATCATCAGTATGATTAAATGTAGTGTAAATGAATGCAGCAGTATCACTAAACTCCATTACGGCTTCATCCAATCTCATGCCATCATCAAAGTCTAAGCAAACAATCTCTTGAGACGACCAAGAGTTAATTGATCGTCTCACCTTTCCATTAATTTTCTTATCAATCAGAGCTGGTACAAATGTTTTACCTTTGACTATTTCCTGAGCCAACTCTTGAGTACTAATATCAACAATATTATTAATAATCCTATTATTTACTTTCTTTACTTCAATCTTATCCGGTTTACTTTTATATTCAACAGTATCAAGCAATAACTTCATTCAATCTCTCCTTTGTTGTTCTTAATAAATTTTCTAAAAATGTTCTTCTTCGCATATTTTCAAACTTTTTACATGCAAAATTCAATGTCTCTGCCTGACACAGTATGATTACTCGTTGTTTGAACCTTGTGATAGCCGTGTAGATGAGGTTAGCGTTCAATTGGAACTTATGCGACTTGTCGAGGATACATAACACTCCTTGACCACTACCTCCTTGAGATTTATGCATTGTCAATGCCCATCCATGCATCAGTTGCTCCATTTTCTCAAATGGAATAGATACAATTCCAACATCAAATTGAACATATATCCCAATCTTATGAGATAAGTCTTCTTCGTCATCAACATTGTCATCAACATTGTCATCAGTCTCATTTGTAGCGGTCGCTTCTAAGTCGCTTTCCTTTACAATATCAACGATAACTCCAGTATCACCGTTAACAATATCAACCCAAGAACCATTTAAATCTCGAATTTCATATGTATTTTTTGTATTCATAACATAATCGCCAATTCTAAATGTGCAGTCATCATGATACTTTAATTCTTTCTTCATCTCATCTGGAGGATTAACAATAGACTGAATATGCTTATTAATCATCACTGTTCCAAGATTGCCTTTTTTAGTTGGGGTAAGCACCATGATATCTTCAGGCTTATAATATTGTAGCAGCAACTTATAGTAGTATTTGTAACCATCTTCCATATGTTCTTGTGATACTGATCTTAACAATGCATCTGAACCAAATTTCTTTTCTCCGACAAAATTACTCTCGATAAATTTATGTCCCTGTCTTACATCTGTGGCAATAGAAAGTCCTCCACCTTCTGCTTGACGAAACACCTTATCTAACTTTGTAACAGGAAGCACTCCGCTATCCAAACAGTTCCTTAGAAAATTTCCGCACCCTACGGAAGCTATTTGAGCGTCATCGCCAATAAATACAACTCGTGCAAATGGGTTTACAATTTTTTTTAATAATACACATGCTAATCTAACGTCCATCATTGAGACTTCATCAATAATAATAATGTCCTCTCGCAATTCATAATTAGCCTTATCCTCTTTATTCTTTTCCTGTCGTCCATATCCAATTGCGCGATGTATGGTTGAAGCTTCAGTATCTCCAACATAAGTAGATAAAACTTTGGCAGCTCTCCCTGTTGGAGCTAATAGTCTGTACTTAATAGCAGAACTGCCCCCATCTTCGACATCAGTCTCGTCGCTATATTCATCATATTTTACTTCTATTGTATCTAATACATTTGTTTCAGCATTCATTTTCTTTGCAAGATTAATGAGTATCTTCTGTAATGCAGATTTACCCATACCTGCTGATCCAATCAAAAAATTAACATTATACTTTGCAAAATTGTGAAAGAACTCTTTTTGCTTATCTGTCAGAGTCATACCCATTTCACGTTCCTGAGTAATCAGAAACTCACCAATATCAATATTAAGCGTGGTTGATTTATTCAATCTGTTCAATAACAACTTCGCAACATCAGATTCAGCATCGTATGTTTTGCGCAGTGCTATCTTGTCGTCTTCTATGTATAACCCTTCAGTTTTATCAATTTCAGGCTCAATTAAACCTCTATCCAAGACGAGACATTCAGCAGCCTTCTCTAACAAATCATCATATTCTAAGTATGTATGACCAGATTGCTCCTCTTCGCTTATAATATGTTTGATTCCTGCTTGGATACGAAACTTAGAGTTGTCGGGGATACCCATGTTCTTAGCGATGATATCTGCTTTTTTAAAGCCGATCCCATGTAAGTGTTCAGCTAAACAGTAGGGATTTTTCTTTACTTTTTCAATCGCATTATCAGCCGTCCCAAATACGTCGATCAATTTGCTGAAGTGTTCATACTTGACTCCGTATTTACCCAACTCAGCGAATAGGGATTGCTGTTCAACGTTTTCAAGCAATTTTTTTCTGATTTTATTATATGTTTTACTGCCAATTCCTTTAATTTTAAATAATTCGAACGTATTATGTATGAACATTTCCAGTATGTCTTGGTTTGGATATGCATTATAGAATGCTGACAACTGCAATTCAGTCATCATTGTCGAAAGAAAATCGCGTTTTTCTTGATTAGTCTTAGGTACGTCTCTATAAATGGTATGAACATTGTATCCGAAACCGTATTTTTTATCTTCTACACCTTCTAGTTTAGCCTTGTACACTATGTCTAAGATGAGTTCTTGCATCTTTCCTTTAATGCAAAAATTGCCGTATGAGTTTAGCTGAAATAAGTGTTCGTCATTAGGGTTTTGAGGGATCGCAGAATAGATACCAAATGAATTGTTGTAAAATAACTTTTTAGTTGGCACAATTTCAACTTCAATAATGTTTTTTGACATATTTCATCTCCATTTTTTATTTTAATATCAATTTTAGTTTTCTAACCTTCTCTGGTGACATGCTAGTCTTTCCTCTTAAATACATACTCAACATTGCTCCTGTAACTCCTAATTGCTCTGCAATCCACTTCTGTTTAAGTCCTTTGTTTTTGATGGCACTCTGTAGTTCCATTGTAAACATCTCCCGTTAATTATATTTAAGTAAATAAAAAATAAAAAGTGTACTATATATTTAGTACACTTGTAATATACATTATTCACCATTCGAAATACAATACTTTTTACACATCTTTTTCATCTTTTATTATTTATCTATTTCCTATAATCTTCATCGCTTCTCTAAGCAATTGCGTTCTCATTCCATTTCTTGTTCCGTTGAGTAGCATTTTCATCTCATCAAATGTAAGTTCGTCAAAAGCGTCATTGTCAATTTCTTCATCCAACAAAATTCCAGCCATCTTAGATACATCACGCTTTTTGTTCACGTAAGATTTCCATAAAGTATTAATATCACTATGTCCAGTCTGCATTTGAGCAGCTTTAAAGTCCCCTTGAGTATCAATGATGAAGTTGGGGGCAAAATTTCTGAAACTGTGGAAAACGATATTCCGTTTCGGATGTATGCCCAACTCTTCCTTTAGAGTGTTCATCATTTCCCAAATTGTTCTTTTGCTTAGATGGAAAATTTTATTGTCACTGTACCGCTGGTAGTATGTAAGCGACTTGATTTGTTTCAGGTCATTGTACAAGTCAAGAGTAATCGGTTGAGACATTTCTTTATCAGTTTTTTCTTCAACTGTATTAACGAAACAACAATTTTGTTCATGATCCACTTGCAAATCATCCCAAGAGAGATTTAACAGCGTATCTTCCCTGTAACTGGTGCGAGTAGCCATTCTAATAAGAAGACTCTTCTCCAATCCTTTAACCTGTTTTTGCACTGCAACAATCATAGCATCTACTTCTTCAGGGGATAAGTCGCCATAACTTTTGCTTTTATTATTTAGTTTATCAATTTGAAATACTTCGGTATCGATTCCGTATTTCGTATCATATTTATTCCTTTTGAAGAATGCATATAAGCTTTGGAGGGAAGCAATTTTGCGATTCACACTACTGGAAGAATATTTTTTATCATTAATTAAAAAGTTTCTATAATGAACAACTGTTTTATGTTCTATTTGAAGATCATCAAATGATAGCGAAAGCAAGTTTTTCCCTAGAAATGAGAAAAATAATTCAATATCATGTTTATAACCTATTTTTGTTCCCTCTGAAAGTCGCACGTCTTCGAGAAATAAGCATATATCAGAATATACTGAACTATTAACAAATCCAACAATATTTTTAAGACTTTGCATTGGTATCCCACCTCATTATTTTATGATTTCAACTTTTCATAATCATTTTTAAACATCCATTTATATCCATGTGCTGATTTTCCCTTTCCATTGCAAACATTTGATATGCGACTACTTTGTTGTAAATTTAGTTCTCTCGCTGCTTTCGATTGACTTTCAAATTCATCAATATACTCTCCGTTTAGGGTTAATCTTACAATACTTTTAGTGATGTGTATTTTTTCTGGCGTTTTTATTTTATCTTTTTCATTTTCATAATCATCTTTGTACATCCATATATACCCACCTGAATGCTTATATTTCCCTATGCACACATCTCGAATACTTTGATGATGAATATTAGTTTGTCTTGCAGCCTCAACACTGCTACTATACTTATTTATATATGTTCCATCTAAATTTAATTGAACTACGGGTTTAGGTTGGTTTTTTAATTTTTGAGGATCATATGCACACCACCTAAGTTCATGACCGTATTTTAAATATCTTATCACTGTACTTTTGTTTAACAATAATTCTTTCTCGATTTGTTTAGCTGTTTTACCATTATTCCATAATTCACATGTTGTTTTAATAATGGATTTCATTGAAAATTCATTGCAAACGTTCCAATCAACATCTGTTAAATCAAATAATATTGCTAACTCAGAATTTATTAAACTATTTTTAATAAAATTAAAATCAGAATATCGACAGTCAATAACAATATATTTGTTAATTTCATTTTCCTCTGCAAGTCGTTTTTTCATTTTATCATTTTCAATTTCTTGTTCTAATGTTCTTCCTCCTACATTTGCAAATCCCTTCTCATAATGCTGTAGCCCATGCGTCTCTAATAGAACATCGACTTGATTTACTTTAAAGTAAAAATCATATCTTTTTCCACTAGACCACTTAAATATTTTTTCTTTTTCAAATTGCACATTCAGTTGTCTTAATAAGGAAGTAATAAATTTTTCAGGGTAGCTAATACTGTCTGAGCAAAATGGACAACCAACATTGTATAAAGTTCTTATTTGTACTTTCAGTTCAAACGGCAGTCCACAATTTGAACAAAGAAACCATGCTTTTTGCTGAGATTGGGCATATGTAGATTTCGGTTTCTGTGCCCCATTCATTGTCGAATGCCATTCTTTTGCAATATTAGGAAACAAATAGTCCAATGATTTATTATATGGAGCATTTGTTCGATTCGACTCTCCACTTTTTAATTTTCCACAATCAACACATCTGTCTAATCCATCGATTTTTCTGTGTCTGATTATATTCTGATATTTTTGATTTAATATTCTTTTATTGCAGCAGTCACATATCTTAATAACCCTCTCATTACTACTTTTTAACAAATGTTCGATTCTGACCAAGATTTTTGTTCCCTTGGGAACAATTAATTTGCCTTCATAATTTGGTTTTCTCGGAATAACATAACCTAATTCTTCGTAATATCTAATCATCTTACTTGCTAAAGATGTCTCTACCCAATACGACCCATCCTTATAAATATCGGTAATAATCGCCAACTTTATTCCTCCTTAACGTTTAATAATTTATTTAGCATACTTATTTTTTCTGGAGACAAATTCTTTTTTCCAGATAAAAATAATGACATCATTGTTTTGCTTATGCCAAGCTTATCTGCGAGAAATTGCTGCTTAATACCTCTCTCATTAATTAGTTGTTTATAATCCACATCATTCAGCCTTTCGTATAGGGTAAACTTTTGTTTACCTATGTATAAAAAATTCGGAGATTGAACATCTCCTATTTTTAATATAACATATTTACCAATTAGTGGTCAATTATTTTTTCACTATTTTTTATTTTTTATTTATCTTAATACTTTCTTCATTAATAATCCCAAAAATGACTCGCTCTCTTACTTGGATCAATCTGCTTTACACCATCCATAATCTTCTTCATTACATTTTGGCTAGGAATCCATCCGTTCCGAGTTAATGCGGTTCTAAGAGTATCTGTAGTAATACCTATCTCTTCGGCAAACTCAACTTGGTTGTATGCGTCCTGTTCATCATAAAACCATTTGCCAAACGGTGTTAGCGACATAAAAAATACATCTCCTTGGACTTTAAGTTAGAAACTAGTATTGTCCAAGCAGTGACATTTTAAAACAAGCTATACCGAAATTTTTTGGTATGAGTTGGTATCAGGACAAAATATCCACTCATATCCTGTAACATAAAGCAAAAACAACATGAATTCAGAAAGGAGCGATGAAGATGGAACAGTATTTTAAAGATGTGGTTGGCGAATTATCAATAGACGATATGAACTTCCTCGGTGTTCTTTACGACAATGACGCTACAGCAGGATTTAAAGCTATGACGCATAGTGTTGTAATGGATAAGGTTGGTTTGTCAGAGGCTACATTCCGTAAAGTGGTATATCGACTAGTAGCGAACAAATTCATCTCTACAGTCCCAAATAAGCGTCAACACAGCGTTTATCTCACCCACTATGGTATCGCAGCATTGAAGATTAACGTCGAAGGAGTGAGTGCTTAATGTTAGGTGTTCTAGGGTTAGGTCAGGCAGGATCGAATTTCGCAGAAGAAGCTTCAAAATACGGAATTGTATCTGGTGTCATTAACTATTCTCAAAAAGATTTGGATTCAGTCGATGTAAAACACAAATTGAGGTTGTTGGGGTCAGAGGGAGTAGGAAAAAATCGAGATGAGGCCATCGCTCTCTTTCAGGATCAGTGGGAAATTGCTTTAAAGTTCATCCAAGATCATTTTTCAAACTGTGATGTAATTGCATTCGCTTTTTCATCGAGCGGAGGTTCTGGAAGCGGTATAAGCCCAATCTTGCTGGACATAGCCACTAATTCCATGCCTGATAAAACATTCATTGCTTTTGTGGTAATGCCCGAATTAAGCGAAGCAACTTCTAGTCAAATCAACTGCCTAAAGACGTTTGAGGAGTTATCTGGCTTAAACATTGCAATCTTCCCTGTTGATAATCAACTAGTTCGGAACCAAAATCCGTATGTCGGAAAAAATAAACTATATGAATTGTCCAATAGGAACTCCATTGCGTTGCTTTATAAATTGGCTATGTATACAGATATGCACTCCAAAAACGGTAACTTTGATAAAAAAGATTTCATAACTGTTCTCAGAACTCAGGGGATCGCAACAATTGCTGAAGTAGATATTGCTGTTGTAGGTCAAAACATCAGCCTCACTCCTGAAGGTGTAGCCGATAAAGTCAGAAAGTCGTGGGCTAATACATTATTTACACCTGTTGAAATGGAAAAAGTAACACGAGCAGCAATTATCTTCGATGGTCAGGAATCTTTAATGGAGCAAATTCGTCACGACCTGATGTTCTCGGAGTTTATACATGGGATGCCAGTGGATTTGTTCGAGGGTAATTATCATGAAAGCAATGGGAAAATTGTCTCTATCTTGACTGGTCTTGCATGGTGTAACTCGCGCTTACAAGATATTGAAAGATTGAACAAGAGCAACCAAGAGCGTGTTGAATCCATGATGGCGAATCAAATGAGTTATCAGTCTAATGCTTCTGACCTGCTTAGTAAGATTCGTAAACCAGTTGAGAAAGAGCAGAAAAAGTCGATGCTGGATATTTTGAGTAAATATAAGAGGTGAGAAAAATGCTTCTTGAAACATTGCTCGCGTACACCGTTAAAGTGGCGATGTTACATCCCTTTAAGTATTGTGGCCTCATGGGTGCTTTAACAATAAAGAAAACAATGGATGATGCAGAAAAGGAAAAGAAATTTGAAGTAGTTTGCAAAATCAGCGAAATGAAAAAATACATTGTCTAAGGGAGAGTGTTTACTATGACAAAACAAAACAAAATGGAAATCATCGCAATGCTGCTTAAATTGGAGACTCAAGGCGTGGAGTTAAATCTGACCAAAGAGGGATTCGAGTGGTATTACCAACTGCAACAAGAGGTTTTAGGGGAAACGTCCGAAGATGTTCAAGAGTTGGTTGGTTAATCCATCTTTTCCTTAATTTCATCTTCTCACTGTTTAAAATCATCTTTCCCAAGTGCCGTTTTGCCCACTTTTCGAGACAAAAGAAAAAGGGAAAGATGATTAATATCTCTTTCCCTCTCTTTCCAATACCTCATATTCCTTCATTATTTCAATGACCTCTCTAAGTTTGCGTTTAGAGAGTCCAGTCTTGTCGGCAATTTCACCTTCATAGAACTCAAATTTTCTTTCCCACTCCGGTTTGATTCTTTTGTGGTTGTCGAGGATCATACTGGAGATTCCAACTACATAAGAAGCAGCAGAAATAATTTTATTAAGTTTAGTCATGAATAATCTCCCCCTCTGCTTTTTATTTTTATTATGTTCCGAGGAGAGGTGTTTTAAACATGGAAGTAATAACAGCAATGGCAGTGGTTGCACTTGGCTTGAAAGTTGCAGTAGCTCTGGGGTCAGTGGTCGGAATTACTTCAGGAGTCAATTGGTTCAACAAGAAGACCATTAATCTGAAAGGTAGTGGTAAGGATGAAGGTAAGCATGAATCCCTCCCGAGATTTCACCGTGATGATATCGAGTAAATCATTTGTTGTGGGAGAGAATGCCGTAACGAGTGAAACGGAAAATTTTTTCGAAGCATTAAAAGAGGAGGTGATGCAGAACCCAAAGCAAGCCAAATCGTTGCTCAAGAATCTTTGTACAACAGGTACAACATTGGCATCCATGTTAATGCAAACAAACTTAGCTATGGCTGCTCCAACAAGTCCAGTTCCGACAGATATTACGGACGGACTAAAGGCAACAATAATAACAATAATTGTAATAGGCGTAGGTTTATCGATAATTTTGCTTTCACTGTCCTCAATTCTCAAAATGTCTCCAATAAAAAACAAGGCAGACGAATGGTCGGTGAACATCCTCAAGGGTCTAGCTCAACTACTGATGGCTCCAATCATAGTCGGTCTGATAGTGGGACTATACTTTCTTCTCTTTGGCAACGTTGCAATTTTTCAGCCAATCGAAGACCCAATTCGAGTATTTTTTCAACATCATTAAAAAACAAACAACAATTTATGATTGCAATGGCTCCACTTTCACTCTCGGATTTATTGTTTGGGAAAGAGCATCAAAAGGGAGTTATTACTGAACTCGCGACAAATGAGAAGATGCAGGAGAACATGAAGCAATCCTCTCTCTTTCCTTCAATTAGCGATTGGCTAGGGATTAAGCAGAAGATTCAAGAATTAGCAGAACAACTCCACCAACAAGCCCTCCTAACACCTGACCCTAATGACGATAAGATTGACTTTGTAAAATACATGTATGACTATGTAGGCGCAGCTCCAGCCACTCATTTTATGCCTGACTGGTTTAAAGAAATAATCATCTACATCAGTGCGATGTTCAATCAGTTGACTCATAATTCTGTGCAATTTGTTTTTAAGAAGATATATGAGTTTGTAACCAAAATCGTCATCTATACTCCCGAATGGATATTTAACAACTCATGGTTCCCTTCCTCGGTTGCAAAATTCTCATCAGTAAGCGTGATCCTGATTATCATCATAGCGATGATTGAAGGTATCAAGCGCATGTGCAAACTCAATCATACACCTTATCCAGATTTCCTAAAAAGACTTCCTATAGCTTTGGGAGTATCGGCTGCTACGCCATTCATTTTTTCAAGTGGTCTTAAATTACTTAACACGGTAACTGACTGGATTCTTAAACTAGGGGCAGATGAAATCGGTGCAAATAAGGCTGTTGGGATTTTCATTACTCCCATACTTTTTGAGCCAGTAAATGCAATCGTGATGGTTCTATTCTTAATTCTAATCTCATTATTATGCGTACCTATGCTCTTATTACATGCTCGTCGTTGGTTCGATCTTACTATGCTTGGAATGTTAACACCTTTAGCTATGGTTGCATTTATTTTTGACTCTACAAGAGATTATTTTAATCAATGGCTAAGAGGAATTAAGCGGTTGGGATTGGTTCAACTTGCGTATGCAGGATTCGTTACAGTTATAGGAATATTAATGTTCGGGACACCTAACCCCACTACATTCACAGGAGTAATTTCTAAAACACTTTTGCTAACAGGTGGAATATACCGTCTCGCTTTTCCTCCTCAAATTGTAAAGAATTTTGATGATAACGCAGCAGGTATGTATAGATGGATGCAACAGTTGAAGGATAGAGAAATTAGAGATGGCAAATTGAAACGTGTTGAAACTGCCAAAGAAATGAGTGAAGGTGCTCTACTTGGTTCGGCTAAGATTGCAGGTAAAGCATACAGAATTATATTTAAAAAGAGAGGTTGATACTTGATGGTACTAAAACAACTTTTACCTAAGTCATTATCGCTTCCAGATGTACGGCATTTCAATTTCGATGGATTAACTATTCATATGTTAAAGTCCTATCTTGCCACAATTCCTGTGGCAGATAGGATATACGGAATTGAATGTTTCATTAGCAAGGATAAGTTAGAACCTTTCTTTATTGCCGAATCGCATTCAGTTGACCTTCCAATTCAGCAGACAGAAAGTAAGCTTATCCTGAGAGAATATGGTGAATCAAACTGTAGCTTTCTCTACTCCAACAAATCATCAGTGTTTCCATTTACAATGAGTGAATCCCCTATCGAGGGGCTGCATGAAATCGGCACACAAATGAAAGATGATGAATTGATCATATTGCAAGTACTTGCGATTAAAAAACAAACCGAGTTCTGGAATGACAAATTAACGGATCAGTATATTGACTACATCAATGGAGTGGAATATCCCACAAATAATAAAATAATCCGAGGTATTCAGCACAAAATAATGGAGATTCAGGCTAAACTCGAAGGTGGATATAGAAGAAATCAACGTATTAATGAGGCCGAAAAAAAACTAAAGGAGGATATGTTTCAGACCGAGGTTCGCTTCATGGTAATCGCGCCAAATAGAGACACTAGACGAAAATTGGCAAGGTTAGTGCATTCGAAATTTTCCAAGGTCGATTATGTGAATAGTTGGCTACTGTCAGAAGATAAGGACATTCATGGCTATTTTGAGGATGTGCAGTTGCGTAGACCATCGTTGAGTTACCCTAGACAAATATTGTGTGCCTCAGAGTTGGTTAACTTGTTAATGATCTCGAAACATCAACCGTTAGAAGTAGTAACTCCAATCATTGAACCTGCGGCACCTCCTATTCCTGCTGCGATTGAATCGCCTGTGTCAGAGGAAGATAAGAGCAACCCATTTGCGCTCTTTCCAAGAGGTTCGAAACTGGTACGTGAAAATGATGTTAACTTTGCATCGAATCTAAATAATGCCCTTAAAAAACTTTCATTGACCACAGCAGATGTTGTAGTACAAAAATTTCAACATGGGGCAACCACACAAAAAATTACATTTAGTTTACCTGCTGGATTAAAATTGTCAGACTTAACGAAGTCAACACAGAATATTCAAGTGGAGCTTGGAATGAATAGCATAAGTTTTGAACAAGGCGATGTCGCAGGTACGGCTAACATTATTATCCCACAAGAGGATAGAGAAATGGTATTCGTTCGTGATTGCAGTGAATCATTAGCATTTCAGGAGAAGACGAAAAAGTATGAGTTGCCAATATTCTTTGGAGTGGATACCGCTGGAGAAATCGTCATGACTTGTCTTACCATGATAAAGCATCTTCTAATCGCTGGTACAACTGGTTCAGGGAAGAGTTATTTTCTAAATACGTTGCTTGTTGTGCTATTCTCACTTGTTAGTCCTGACATGCTAAAAGTGTATATGCTTGATCCAAAAAAAGTTGAGTTATCAGGATACAGGTCGTTTCCCCACGTCCAGAATGTTTATACTGAAATGAACGAAGCCGAAGGTGTGCTGTTCTTCTTGTGTGCGAAAATGGAGGAGCGTTACTCGTTATTCGAACAAAAGGGCTATAAAAATATTCAACAATATAACAAGCATGAGAAAGTGAAACTCCCCTACCTTCTACTAGTCATCGATGAGTTGGCTGATTTGATGTCAACAAACTCTGAAGTGGAGGAGTATTTGGTTAGATTAGCTCAAAAGGCCAGAGCAGCAGGAATCCACCTTATAATTGCAACACAATATCCAATTAGAGAGGTTGTAACACCGCTCATCAAGCGGAACATTTATTCTCGCGTATGTCTTATGTTAGACAGTTCAACAGCGTATCGTGTTGTGCTTGACGAGGCTCCTAAGTACACGCTTCTTGGTAAAGGAGATGGAATGTATCGGCTTGAGGGTATCCAAGGCATACACAGGTTCCAAGGGGCTGTAATAGGCAAGGATGACGATGAGCAGGAAAAAGCAATTGAGAGATTGTCGTCATTTTGGAAAAGCGACAACAAAAAAGAAGTTATTGATCTTGAGGCTGCTAGGAATAAGAAACGTAACGATGAAACCAAGGCGTTCAGAAAAGTCGTACTCGAAACAGGTGAAACACGGATATCAGAATTGCCGAAAGTGTTGGAAATGAGAACAGAAAAAGTCAAAGCATATATGGATGAATTGGTCATATTAGGTTGGGTTAAGAAGCATAGTGCTAGATCGAAGGGATATGAATTACTACTCTCCCCTGAACAACGTAAAGTTGAACTTGAAAAATTAAAATGAGGTGAAATTGAATGGTTCTGAAAATGAATGGAATTCCATTAACTATTGATGATAGTGGAGTAAATGTTAAGTTGGATATCGCTGAAATTATTCATACGCCGATTAACGTTGATATTACGTATGCTGGTCATCATTTGATTAATGGAGATATCAACATGATAAATTTCTGGAGTCATGCTTACGATCATGCTGTTAGTGCTATAGGAAGTCTATTTTAAGGAGGGTGACGAACATGCTTGGGACTCTAATAGTCGTTAATTTGATTACAGGGGTTGTCGGAGCTACTTACATGGGAGCATCACTTGGGAGTAAAATGGGCAAAAGATTGAATAAAAAAATTCATGGTAAGTATTCAAAGTATAATGAGATAGTGACCATCGCTAAAGGGTCTGATTTGAGGCTCAAATGAAAAAACATTTTTACACATTCGACGTTGGTTATTCATGCGTACCTGATGACGATGACAGTGAATACGGTGGATGGGACTTTAGAGAGTATGAAAGCATTTTCGAGGCCGTAAACACCATGCTGTCCGAATATGGACATTTGGAATTTCATATTCAGCATTTAGAGAAAAATTATGCTTCAATATACTTTCCCAAAGTGGATGATGTAAGCGATAACGGAATTATTTTTAAGATATATCGTATGGGGTCTACTCCGTCTAAGGTGGAATTCATATGTGACTCTTGCTTCAGAAAAAATGTGGTAGTTGAATGCGATGATTGCAAGGAATTGCATTTGTGCCTTAATTGCGATTATTGTTCCACTTGTTGGGAACATAAATTTGAAGATGAGGAAGAAAATGCATAGAAAAATGAAATCATTATTTTAATGGAATCCATTTTTGTGGATTCTTTATTTTTTATTTTGAAAAGTATTGACCTTTAAAAGCAAAAGATGGTAATTTAAGTGTGCAGGGAACAACTACCAAATGTACCTGCCGAATCTAAATCTTAGAGGGAGTGATAAAATGAAAAATACAAAGGAGAAGATTAAATGGGAAAAGGTAAACATTCGAGATTAACATGGGAAGACCTCTATTATGATGGACTGATTGATGAACGGTATGAGATTTTCGATGAAGAGTCACAGAAAATTTTTAATGTAAGAGTAAATGATGGATGGGATCATCATCTACGAGATAAAAAATACATAGACGAGTGTAATTGTAACGATGACCACTTTATTGAACTGAAAAATATGTGCGAGGACTCCCCTTATTATAGAAAGCCGTTTGATCCTAAAACAGATGATGTCTTTGTCTTTATAAATAAATAATACATATCAACTTTTTTTAACAAAAATAATCAGGAGTGATACATACGATGAAAAACAAAGAACAATATATTATTTGTGATGAAGAGTTGGATAACTATTATAACGGTGATGATGAAACCGAAGAATCCGTTGCTGCTGGTCTTGGTTTCAACGTAGACGATGAAGGAAATTGGGTTCCAATGGACTAGAGGGGGATAAATTATTTGAATAATAGTTTGCATAAGCCTGTATACATACCGTCAATTGAAGCAAATGATATTTATTCGCACATGCATCGAGATAAGGACATTGATCGTAAGTATGTGGGGATGATTCCAAGTAGCTTAGAATTGAATAAATTAGTAAGTATTGGTCTTTCCATGTATAAAAAGAAGCCAAGTGAGAAATTTCTATCAGACGATATTATTAACGTTAAGTTTAAGCAGAAGGTTAAATCAGCAGATGAAATGGTATCACAGATTAAGAAGAAGATCAATCTGCTTACAGATAATCAGGCTGATTACAAAAATAAATTAGAAGAATTCGTACAACTATTGAAACAGGAAAAAATTCTTCCCAAATGGAAAGAAGTAAGTAATGACCAATTAAGAAAACTATTATACGAGAATGGCTTCGTTCTAACTTCAATTGATGACAAAACAGACGCTATTATTAAAACAAGATATGTGGTTTACAAGAGGAGTTCCGCAAAGAGTCGAGTTGGAGAGTGCTTGTTTATTAAAGAGACCTTATACGATGAGATGATAAATTGGAGTCGTATGAACCTCCCTCTTCAGGATGTTAAGGTGGATGTTCCTAGTTTGCTTGCGTATCAATCCCTAGTTGGTTCGTCTCTCGATGATGTTGTAAAAATTCATCCTAATAATATTCTCTTGGTCGATGACATTGAGAGTAAATTCTTAAGAAAGTGCAATGTTGTCCGAAAGGGCGAAAATGGATTGCTGGACAGTTTTCAAGAAGATATTGTAATTTCTAATAGTTTGTTTGATGGCGAATCGCTGTTAGATAGCAGTTACTTCCCTGAAGATAAAGGAATGATGTTGCTTCGTAATCACATGTTTAAATCAGCAGCCTTCAATTGCAATATTCAATCGTATCTAAGGGATAACTGTCCAGAAGGTATCAACTTCGATGAGTGGAAAATAAAAAACGCGTATAATGAAGTCTTCGCAAAGGATATTCATTTAATAATTACTCCAAGCAGTTTAAAGGCTTTAAAATTTAGTCACGCAGTTGGTAACGATTCAGAAATGTTTAGTTATTGGAAGAATTATATTTCTGACGTAAGCATTGACGGAGCATCACTCTTTGGTGTTGTTAAGAGTGAAAAGAAATCTAAGCATGGGTTAAATGAGAGTGGAGAAATCCTTCAGCAAACATCGTATCAAATGCTCAATAGTATGCCAGTAAATAAAAATGACATCCATGAACTTGCTGAATACGAAAATACATATATTGAAAAATTAAAAAATGACGATGACTTTTTTGTTCAACACATCTTAAAGTCTGTCACCACTGTAAATAGTAACGCTATGTTTGCTGATCTTTATTACCGTAACAAGAAAATTGCACATACGAAGATATTTAAAGATTTCCGCAAGGCCGAGGTTAATAAGCACCTGACTCATATTAAACATGGAAAGATTAGATTGCACGGTGATTACTGCACGATGTTAGGGAATCCAATGGAATTTCTGGTTCATTCCATTGGGCGCTTAAATATTTGTGAGGATGAATCCAGTCTTAAAGAAAATGAAATATACACTACTTTATTTGAGTTTAACAAGTGTTTGGTGGGCTTTAGAAATCCTCACACAAGTCCTAGTAATGTATTAGTAGTCAAAAACACTTATAATGCGGAGATTGAGAAATATTTTAACTTAACTGACAACATCGTTTGTGTCAACGCAATTAATTTCCCATTGCAAGACATATTAAGCGGTTCTGATTATGATTCAGATACATTGCTACTATTCGATAATTCGAAAATGCTTGAGTTAGCAATGAATTGCTTTGGCAAATACAATGTCTGCATTAACAAGGTTGAGAGCAGCAAAAGGCAATATAACTTAACCGAATCAGATATGGCAATCATTGATAACCAATTGTCAATGAGTCAAAAGAATATTGGCAGAGTCGTAAACCTTGGGCAATTTTGTATGTCAAAGTATTGGGACTTATTGAACAAAGGAGTGAATAAAGACAACCTTACTGATTTATTGAAGAAAATAGATATTATGACTGTTTTAAGTGGCATATGCATTGATTTGGCAAAGAAATTCTATGATATTGATATTAATCAAGAGGTTGAGCAAGTTGCAAAAACAAAGGAATTAAATTGTCGGAAGCCTCTGTTCTGGAAATACGTTAGCCAGAACAAGGAAATAAAAACATTTGAGATGCAATGCCCCATGGATTATCTATACATAGAGTTTTCAGACGTTAAATATGCTGAGACGCGAGAAAGTATATCTCTGAATGAACTACTCGTGAAGCATAAAATAAAAGATGGAGATAGAAATCAGGAACAAAAAATAATCAAATACGTTGAGGAAATGAGCAATAAGATAATTAAGGTGTACATTAATATAGCCGATGAAGACGAAAGAAATCACATTTTAGATGATATAATCAAGTATTACGACTTCTATATTAGCAAATTAAAGGTTAAACCGGAAACAATGTATGCAATTTTATCAAAGATACAGAAAAATAAAAGTAAAGTGTCAACAAGATTGATGAATGTCTTATATAGAACACAGAAAAACATTTTTTTAAATGCAATTAATACATAAAAATACACACTTTTTAGAAAAGAGGTCGAAAAAACCCTTATTTTTACTGGATTTTTCGGTACATGCAAAGGTTTTTATATAGTAAGATATGTTTTTACATATTTTACGTACATTATTTTAACATGCGAAGCGGAACTCCGCTTTAAAAACTAAATTATAATCCAAAGGGAGAAATAAACAATGAAAAAAGAAGATTTGATTTTGAAATTTGCAGGTAAAACAGGTCATTCCAAGAAAGATGCTACAGTTTGCGTAGACGCATTCCTAGATTGTATCGTTGAAGGACTTGACGAAGATGGTGTAGTGGATATCACTAAGGTGCTGAAACTAACCGTAAAAGAAACTTCTGCACGTAAAGGTCGCAATCCTCAAACTGGCGAAGAAATTGAAATTCCTAAAGGTAAGAAAATCGCATTCAAAGCATTGAAACGTCTAGATGAAGTTGTAGGCAAATAACGTTATCCTCGCAAAGAGGCGCAATACATACAAAGAGGGTTAGCCGATTACGGTTAGCTCTCTTCCCCATTTCCTAATCTACCGTGAAAGGTAAAGACTGCCTATGAAGAGCTATCTTGTAGATACCAACGTTATTCTTGATCAATATGAAATTCTCAACGATACAAAGTATGTTGTTTCGAGCCATGCTTTGCGTGAAATCGAGAAACATGAACATAGTCATAATCAAGAATTATCATATAAAGCGAGACAAGTAAAAAGATTTTTGGATGAGAATAGCAATATTTCGTATGACTTGAAAGATTATCATTTCAATTTAAACGAAATATTTGATAATTACTACGAAGATAACCGTATGCTTCAAGCGTGTGTTGAAAACGAATATGGATTAGTAACCAATGACATCCTGCTAAAACTTAAAGCAGAAGGATTTGGCATTGAGGTTGTCGTTCCAAGTCGAACAGATGTAACTCATGAACACTATAGAGGCGTGAAAGATATTTATTTTGATCGGAATAGTACAGAGGATCAAATTAAATTAGCCAGTATTTATGAATCACAGGAACAAAATGTATATGACTTGTCACTCAATGAGTACATTTCAATCTGGGATTTATCTAAACCAACATACGATGAAAACAATAAAGTAACCGGATATGAATTAATCGACCAACTAAAATGGGATGGCAATCGATTAATTAAAATCAAATATAAACATGCAGAGAGCCGTTTTATGGGTAAAGTATCACCTATTAACTATAAGCAGCGTCTTTTATTTGATTTGTTGCAAAATCGCAATATTGGAATTAAACTCTGCCAAGGTAACTTTGGCACAGGAAAAGATTACTCCATGGTTGCTAACATGATTAAGTTAATTGAAGATAATGCATTTGAGAAAATGATATTCATTCGAAATACAGAACCACTTGAAGGAAGCAAAGAATTAGGATTTTTGCCGGGGGATTTGATGGCAAAAATGGAACCGTGGGTCGGAATGATTGCTGACTGTCTAGGTGGGTATGAAGGATTACGAATGCTCGTTGAAAAAGGAAAAATTGAAATTGCTAACTTTTCTGCTTTACGTGGCAGAAGCTTTGCTAATTCAATTTTATACTGTAGCGAGGGACAGAATTTATCGTCCAATCATATGAAACTTATCATTTCTCGCGTAGGACAAGGTTCTGAACTGTGGATTAACGGGGACTTAAAGCAGCGAGATAACAAGAGATATGATTCCGATAGCGGTATTCGAACACTTTACAAGTTGAAAGGCCACAAACTATTTGGCATGGTAACTTTGGATAAAAATGAACGTTCTAATGTTGCCTCGCTGGTTGAACTGCTTTAATAATAAAAAATACTTAGGGAGATGTTTTATCCATGTCTAGTGAAAAAATTGTTGGATTGAACCAAGTTCGTGAAGCACTATTCGCTATTTATCCCAATGCAACAAAAATTACAGTAACTATTGATGGGGATAAAATTAAAGTAGCACCAAACGAGGAATATGAAATTCCAGTTGGTGGATACGATTCAGAGGAGTGATTGAATGACTCCATCTGAATTAAACAAACTGGAAAATGAAACCATCAAAGACTTCAAGATTCGTATCTGTTCCAATAAAGAACATTATGGTCTAACTTGGGATGATATTCGTGATCTTATTAATAAGCAAACTGGCGATAACTACGGTGAATCTGCTTACCGCAAATGGTGGGCTGCATTTTCTGATGGTTTAGAGTTAGGAAAACAATCCGGTTTGGATAATGATCAAATCAAAGAGATCGAAGATAAAACTTTGGAGTTAAAAAAAGAGAGAATTAAACTTCAATCTGTGAGATTTGAGCCAAGCAGGGATTTGCGACTAGAGGCTAGAGACGAATTAATTGAAGAAAAAATTCTTAAGGCTATTGAGAATAGGCAGACAATCCAAGTTCCTGACATCTACATTAGACCGAACACATTAAAAAGAGACTACCTCTTTACTCTCGCAGATATTCATTATGCAGCTAACTTCCAACTCTTAGGATGGATGGATGAAATCCTTAATGAATATAACCCTCAAATTGCACAAAGACGATTGTGGGACATTCTTGAGCTGTATGTTAACCAAAACGACATTGATAACATTAATCATGTTCATTTGTTTAATTTAGGTGACAGCTTAGACGGTATTCTTCGTATGAGTCAGTTGCAATGGATCAAGATGGGAAATGTTGATTCGGCAATTGAGTTCGCAGAGTTTATGAGTACTTGGTTAAATGAATTATCTAAATACTCTAAAGTGGACTACTATGCCGTATCAGGCAATCATACGGAACTTCGATTACTTAACGGTAAACGAGGCGACTTCTCTAACGAAAATATGGAGAAAGTTGTTTCGCATATCATCTCATGCAATCTTAAAGACAATAAAAACGTAAATATACATAAATGTAAAAATCACATGTATGTTGACATTCTAGGCACAAAAGTTCTTGCTGTTCATGGACATGACGAGCGAAATTTGAGCATGAGTTTAACAGAGTATCCTAAAATCTATGGTCATAACGTTGATTTAATGATAAGTGGGCATTTGCATCATACAGACAGCAAAACCGTTGGTATGAATGGGCTTAGGGATATTGAGTATATCCAATGTCAAAGCGTTGTTGGAATTGACGACTTCTCGTTAAAAATTAAAAAGACAGCAAATGCTGGAGCTAAGTTGATGGTCATTAAAGAAGATGTGGGAAGATCGACCATTCATGATTTTAGAGTGAAATAAATAGAGGTTTAGGTCATGTTGTGAAACACTATCCTCTACCTCCTTTTATAAGGGACTGCTTCTGTCGTGAGACATTAAGCGGTCTTTTTATTATTTAAGGAGGATAAACATGATAATATTACCGCAAATGGTAAAGGTTAAATGGCATAATTTTAATAGAGAATGGTACGAGTCTAAGGGGTATGTCTATACAGGACATCTAAAAGAATTTGAAGTACCAGTTTATGATTTAATTGAGGGAAGTCATCAAAAAGTTAGAATTAAATGTGACTACTGCGACAAAGAATTTTCTAGAACATTTAAAGACCATAATTTAATACGCAAGAATTCAGTAATCGACAAAGATGCTTGTTTTAAATGTGGCAATATTAAATCAATGGAAAGTTCACAGTTGCTATACGGGGTTAATAGCGCAGCACAACTCCCCAAAGCCAAGGAGAAACGCAAAAGAACATGCTTAAAGAAGTACGGCACAGAAAGTCCGTTGAGTAATGAAACTGTAAGAAATAAAATAAACAATACAGTGATTGAATTATACGGCGTAAGCAATCAGTTTCAAAGAGAAGAAGTAAAAGAAAAAAGTAAACAAACATTGTTAAAAAATTATGGCGCTACAAATCTGATGCAAATTCCTGAGCATTTAGAAATAGCATTGTCAAAAAGGGCACAAACATTATATAAAAATGGCGATGTGTCAACGTCGAGACAGCAAATATATATCTGGAATGTGCTCGGAGGAGAACTAAATTATCCCGTTGACAGAATTAATTTAGACATTGGTTTCTTATTGGATAAAATTTATTTGGAGTATCAAGGTTCAGGTCATGACCTGTCTGTTAAAATGAATAAAATATCCAAAGAAGAGCAGAAAGAAATCGATAAGAAACGATATTACTACCTGAAAAACAGAGGGTGGAAAATGATCGAAATTATTTCTACTTCTCAGTACGATTATCTTCCAAATGAAGAAGTTCTAATTTCCATGTTCGAATACTCCAAGGAACACCTCAAGGAGCATTCATGGATTACTTTTGATATTGACAAGTTGACAGTTAGAACGAGTATTTTTGAGATACCCTACAACTTTGGAAAATTACTAAATACGAGACAATATGCTTGTAATATTTAATACATACGATATTAGATTATAGGGAGATATGTTCATGGATAAAAATAAGAATGTTATTGATTTTGATACTATCTTAAATCAAAAAGAAAATTGCAACCATGAGCATGTATGTCCTCACTGTGAGTGGCAAGACAAAACAATTGATAATTTTATTAGTCGTATTAAAGGGTTGAGTATCAACGGTCAGACATTCCGTGAGGAAGTTGAAAACTTAATCGGATATGTTGAGTATTTGACTAGACGCGATACTCTTGCTGAAATTGCAGGAACTCTAATGCAAGAAGTTCAATATATGGATGGCGATGACGAGGAATAAACTATGGAATTAGACCATGATATTCCTATCAACCTTATAATGCTCAACAACTATGAGGAAGAGCGCTATGAACACGTGGATGATTACATTGAAATTCTGAAAACGTGTAAGAAAGCCGATGAATTTTATGCTCTCATCAGAATGATTATCGATGATACACGTGACAATACGTTGCGTGATATTCTAACCAAAAATATTCAACATCAAGCTAAGATACTCGAAGAGACGAAAATAAAAAAGTCTTAGGTATGTATGCTCTGTTTATTAAAAGCCTCCACCCTGTCCAGAGCAGACCGATGCCTCCAAGCTAAATCATATTGGAGGAATGAAACATGGAAAAAGAACAATTTAAAATGCCCTACTCTGCACTTGATTTTGAGGAATATACTTTTTTCAGAGCTTTAGAAGATCGTCAAATTATCTTAAATAGCGAAGTCGATGATTATCTTCTCGAACGTGTTGGATATCAAATCATCAAGTGGAATCGTGAAGACGATAAATTGCCTGATGGTGAGTCTCGCAAGGAAATTGAAATTATTCTCAATAGTCCCGGTGGAGACGTATATCTTGGCATGGCACTATGCGCTGTAATTGAGAAATCAGTAACTCCTATTGCAATCACTGTCATCGGTAATGCTGCTTCAATGGGTGCTCTCTTGCTTGTGTCCGGTTCTAGGCACGGACGTAGACGAGCATACGAGTTCTCGAATGTCCTCTTCCACGATGGTTCGACCGTACTTTATGGTTCCAGTAACAAGGTAAAAGACCATGTTAAATTCCAAGAGGAAAAGGATCAACAAATCCGAGACTTTATTATTCGTAACACTAAGATTACAGATGCAAAGTATGAGGATATGAAGGATCGTGAGTGGTGGCTCACTGCTAAAAGTGCATTAGAGTGGGGCGTTATCGATGAGATTATTTAATTAATTAAAACTTATTAAAACTCACATTTCATAAACTTTTTGAACTAGACTGACTCACCATCTTGGTGGGTCTTTTTGGTTTGCAAAGTTTTTGAGCTGGAAGCAATCTGTTTAAGGTCGTGTAAAGTAAGGGCGATATCTCCCGTCTACCCCTTAGTCCAGCTCAAGATATTTTAGCCCATATTCGGGTTAGGGAGATTCTTTTCTTTTTTGAAAGAAGGTGGAAATATGGCTAGGCCAAAAGGGAGCAGCGCTAAAGATAAACTCGTAATAGAAAAGATTAAATGTAAAGGCAAGTGTGGTAAAGAAAAAGCGCCAACAAATTTTTATATAAATACAAACCCACTCTTCTCTTCTGAGAAGTTAGAAGTGTGTAAGGATTGCATATCAGAATATATAGGTACTAAAAGTTCGTCAGGATATCTGAATAGAGTAAAACTTGTTCTTGGACTTATGGATAAACCTTTCCTCTATGACTTATGGATATCAAGAGATGAAGATTGGGGAAGGTATATCCCTCAATTATCTTCGTTTCCTCAGTACAAAGGATTGACGAATGCAGATAGTACATTTACTGATAAAAAAATAAACACAGAAAACCCAAATGAAAGCTTTGTGCTAAACAGTTCTCCAAGCAGTTACACGAGTGAAGAAATTTCAGAGTTATCTTCATTTTGGGGTAAAAATTACACTCCTGATGAACTTGAATATCTGCAAACACAATATGAGAAATTTCTAAACTCTTATGAATGCGACTCCTATGCAATGGAATTGCTTTTCCAAGAAGCATCTCAGCAAAGGTTAACAATTAATAAATTGCGTCAAGAAGGTAAATCGGTAGACAAAGAACTCAAAACTCTCCAAGACTTGTTGGGATCAGCAAATGTTAAACCCGTTCAAGAGACAGGTGCAAATGCAACGGAACAGGCCACGTTTGGAACCTTGATTAAGAAATATGAAAACGAGCGTCCAATTCCTGAGCCTGATGAAGCTTGGAAAGATGTTGATGGAATAAAGCGTTATATCCAAGTTTGGTTTCTCGGACACCTGTGTAGAATGATTGGAATTAACAACGACTATTCCAGACTTTATGATGAAGAAATTGCCAAATATACTGTTGATCCTCCAAAGTACGATGATGACATCAGCGAAGAGGTAACAGTATGAGTGGTTTTGCGAATTTTCAGGTTAATCGTAACAAGGCTCATAATGGTAACGATATCTTCGCTAAAAGTAGAAATTTTAATAAGTCAGCAGATAAATCTGAAAGACTTCTGGATGGCATAGGGGTTTGGGCTAGTTTCTATCGTGCAAATCCACATCGATTTGCTAAAGAATATCTTGGGATTACATTAAAGTTGTTTCAAATAATCCTCATTTTCATGATGAACTTCTCTCACTACTTCATGTATTTAGCTAGTCGAGGTCAAGGGAAAACATTCCTTACTTCTATCTATTGCGTGATTCGCTGTATCCTTTGGCCTGAAACTAAAATTGTAGTTGCTTCAGGTAATATGAAACAGGCAAGAGAAGTTATAGAGAAGATTGCTGATTTAAGAAAGAACTCACCTAATTTATCTAGAGAAATTAGTGACTTATCAACTTCAACAAACGATCCTAAAGTAGAGTTTCATAACGGTAGTTGGATAAAGGTAGTTGCGTCAAATGATGGAGCACGAAGTAAAAGAGCAAACTGTCTTATTGCAGATGAGTTTCGAATGATTGACTTAGAAATCATCAACAAGGTACTAAGAAAGTTTTTAACTGCTCCTCGGCAACCAAAATATCTAAACAAGCCTGAGTACGCACATTTACAAGAGCGAAACAAGGAAATCTATCTCTCGTCCAGTTGGTATAAGATTCATTGGTCATGGAATAAGTTGCTTGCATTCTACAAATCGATGTCTGAAGCAAAGAACTATTTTGTGTGTGGGCTCCCTTATCAGTTAGCAGTCAAAGAAGGATTGCTAATGAAGGAACAAGTTGAAGATGAGATGTCTGAAGCAGATTTTGATGAAATTGGATTTAGCATGGAAATGGAATGCTTATTCTTTGGCGAGTCAGAGAAAGCCTTCTTTAAATTTGAGGAATTGGACAAGAACAGAAGAATCTCTAAGCCATTGTATCCAAAGGAAATGTATCCTCTTTTAAAGGATAACTCATTTAAATACGAGCCTAAAAAAGATGGTGAATTACGCTTGGTTAGTTGCGATATCGCAGGTATGGCAGGAAAAGAAAATGATGCCAGCGTATACACTATTTTTCGCTTAATACCAAACTCTAAGGGATTTGATCGCCATATCGTCTATATGGAAAGTATGTCTGGTGGTCATACCGTAACTCAAGCAATCCGTATAAGACAATTATATGATGATTTTGACTGCGATTATCTTGTATTAGATACGCAGAATATGGGATTGGGCATATATGACCAATTGGTTCAGCCTTTGTATGACAAGGACAGAAATGTTGAATATGATCCTTGGACTTGTATCAATGACGATAAAATGGCTGAAAGATGTACTTATACAAACGCACCGAAACTTATTTATAGCATCAAGGGTAATATGCAGTTCAATAGCGAGTGTGCAATCCTTCTTAGAGATGGATTAAAGCGAGGAAAGGTTAGATTGCTTGCTAAAGAGGCTGATGGCAAAGAGTATTTGAAGAGTTTAAAAGGTTTCGAAGCTCTCCCGATTGAGATACAGGTAAAATACGAAGCCGTATTTATCCAAACTACTCTACTCGTAAATGAAATGATTAATCTTGAGGGTGAACGAACAGATAATGGTTTAATTCGTCTTAAAGAGCCAAAGTCCAAACGGAAAGACCGTTATAGTTCGGTTACATATGGGAATTTTATAGCTTCGGAACTTGAGCGTAGTTTATTTAAAGAGAACAATTACGACGACTATAACTACTTCATCTACAACTAAATAAAATATGAAAGAGGGTGAAAACAATAACAGAACAGAAAAAACGTGGTCGCCCACCCAAGCAACAAATCGACACCAATTCTATGGTTGATACATCGTATTACGAATTGGCTGCTTATTTTGATTTTATTAGCACATCTGCTGTTGGTAGAGGAATTATCGATATTAATATCAACAATTTAATGAATTGGCTTCGGAACCCACCAAAGTTTCGTAGAGAACTTATTCAATTAAGTAAATATTATTACAATCGTGATGGAGTCGTAACGGATTGTTACGATCTTTTTAATGTTCTTCCTGTGCTAAATTTCTCGGTTCTTTGGCAGAACATGAACATGAAGGCTTTTACTAAAAATAAACTAACTGTCGATACTTTTCTCGAAAAAATTAAAGTAAAAAAGTTAGTTCGAGACACCATTTTCTCTGTCATTCAAGAGGGTACTTGTGTTTGGTATAACCGTGATAACAAGTACATTCAATTTCTCGAAAATGAAGAATATATGATTGATTATATGGTTAACGGTAAATGGCAAGTGTTTTACGATATGCTCTATATCGACCAATATCGTACAAGTCATAATCTTGATTATATTATGGCAAAGATCGATTCTGCCCCAGATGAAGTGACGCTTGAGAAATATAATCTATATAAGAAAGATAATAAAAAATATAGATATGTGCCATTAGATATCGATAAGACTCAGGTTTTTAAACTTCGTGGATCACGAAATGAGCCATACGGTATTCCCTATTCGATACCTGCTATTAGTAGCATCATACATAGGGATTTGCTTGAAAAGACGGAGAAGGCTGTAGCTGATCGTATTATCAATCAGATTATTGTTCAAAAGGTTGGTAACATGCCTAGTGCTGATGGAAAAGTGGGTCTTCCAGTTCCTAAAGCAACCGTTGAGGGATACCACACTAATCTTAAAAATTTGTTACAGAAAAAATTTGATACAAATTCCTCTGATAATGCTGCAACTGCTCCATTGACTGTCCCTTCATTCGTTGATATCGAAGAGTTGAAAATCAATATGAGCACTTTCCCAAAAGAAATTTGGGAACGTATTGATCGAGATATCTACAAAAAATTAGGGTTCTCCTCTACTCTTAACATGGGTGGTGGAACAGGCCAGAGTTTTGGTTCAGGTACAATTAACGTTGAAAAAGTATATTCCATTGTTTTCTATATTATAGAAGATATTGAATCTGCATTAAACGAGTTCTTAGGAATCATTGTGCCAAGTGGCAACTTCAATCCTAAGATTAGATTTAGTCGAGCAACTATTTTGGATAAGGATAGTGCATTTACTCAGGCTGAATCACTGTATCTTAAAGGGCGAGGAAGTCTTAAAGACTATGTTGAGGCAAGCGGCAGAGACTTTGACCATTGGCTTGCACAAGTTAGGTACGAGAATGAAGTTCTTAAATTGGATGAAACATTACCTATTCACGTAACCTCATTCACTCAATCTGGCGATGGAAACAGTAGTGGCAGGCCGAGTGTAAAGAATCCAACTAATGATAACACTGCTAAATCCAAAGGGAACAACGGTAACGCAAAACCTGATATGTAATTAAACTGAAGCGTTTTTGACGCTTCTTTTTCTTTTTAAGGTGGTGATTTTTTGAAAGGCAGCTCTCCTATTCAACTCAATAAACCAACAACAAAGATTCAAACCAATTCTCTCACCACTACTTTTCTTGAACTTGGTTCAATCGAACCGGAAGAAGGAGGTGAAATTATTGAACAAAGAAATCTTATCCGTAAAACCAAAGATTCTCCATCTACAAGAAGCAAATGATATTTACATGGAATTAACCATGTGTGTTCTTACCAATGAAACCAATCTTAATAAATTAAAATTCACTGATGATTATATCAGCGGAATTGTTGATAACAAAGATCGATATATTGGGATACCTCTTGTTGCAAATAGAGACAAACTTGAAAACGGTTTATACTACAATCTTACTCATGAGCTAGATAAGAAAACCGGAATTCTTAAAACAGATTCTATCGGTAGTTTCGTTGATTTTTGGTCTGAAACTGATGATGACGGTGTTTTAAAACTCATGGGTCTTGTTCGAGTGTATAAGCGCTACCCAAATGTTTGCAATGCAATGATTGAGCTTTTTGAATCCGAGGATTTAGAGTTTAGTTGTGAGATTTACGCCTACGGTTATGCTGATATCAATACTGAAACAAATGAGCGTTCCGTCAATTATGAATATGAAGGAAGTATCAATAGTTTGTTCGGTTCGTGCATTGTCACAAATCCAGCCGAACCGAAATCTAAAGCGAATCTGTTGGTAGCAGAAGCTTTGGAAAAAGACTTGGGAGGAGGTGAAAACGTGTCTGAAGTTCTCGTTTTCAATAAGGGTGTTGAAATTAGTTACTATGGAAACATTGAAATTTCTGCTTTAACTTCAAGTGATATCTCTAATCAGATTTATAACGTTCTGAATCCGGTTGACCCGAAAAGTAACTATAGAAAATATAACTATTGGATTAATGCTGTCTATTTTGCAAAGACGGATAATTTTGACGGTTATGTGATCGTTGAAGATTGGGAAGACTGCTCAACTCTTTTTCGTATCAACTTTAGCATTGAGAGCGACATGGTTGTACTTGACGCTAAGGAGAATTGGATTGAGGGGTATAAAGGCTTTATCCCGAAAGGAATTAATGTGGATGATCTTATCTCACAACAAAACGCTGCTGAGATTGAGATAAATAATATCAAAAATGAACTTAATACCAAGCATGAGGAGGCATTACAGGTGACAGAAGAACAAATTAAAGAGCTTCAATCTCAACTTGAAACACTGCAAAATCAAGTTTCTGAATTGAACGGTATCGTAGTATCGCAAAAGGAAGAAATCGTTCAACTGCAAAATAAAGAAACTGAACTTAACGGTGTAATCGAAGGTCTGCAACCTTTTAAAGAGCAGGTTGAAACTGCTGAGAAACAAGCTAAAAAAGATGGTATGACAGAGAAATTTAGCAAGTTACTGTCTGCTGAGACTATGAAATCTGAGCAAGTTGTAAATGCAATTGAAGCACTTGATGAAGTTGCTATGAATGCAATTGTTGTGTCCGAGGTTGCAAAAGAAATTGCATCTAAATCCACTCAAGAAGTACCTGCTAAAACCGATGTTGTTGTAAGTGCTCGTCAATCGGAAGACCTTCTTCCGCAAGACCTCAGAAGCAAACTCTATGCTTCTAAACAATAAAACTAAAATACACACAAGGAGGCTATATTAAATGGCTGCTGTAATTAATATTGGTGATAACGATTATATTGGAACTCTTAAAGCTGTAGCATCTATTGCTAATGGCGTTTTCGTAAAGGCTGACTATGCTGCTGGTACTGCTGCTGCTACTGCAAGTACTGCTGAGGGTGACGCTGCTGGTCTTTTGTTCGTGAACAACGTAAATATCAACATCGATCAACAAACTGTTGGAGATGACACTTTTGCTGTTGCTAATGGTGAATATCTGCGTCTGAAAGCTCTTGAGACTGGTGACATTTTCACGACTGATCAATTTGTTCCAGCAATTGGCTCTATCAACGTGAATGATGTTCTTGCTGCTGCTGCCGCTGGTAAGTTAGACGCAATTGGTGCTCGTACGCCTAAACTGTCGGTAAAAGTTATCGAGAAAACTACTCTGTTCGGCAACAACGCTATTAAATGCGTAGTATTGTCCGTTTAATAAATAAAACATACATAGGAGGTATAAAATAAATGTCTCAACTTAATAAAAAATCCGCTATTATTGAAACTTTTGCCGAAGCCGCACTGAACCATGGCAAGCAAATGACTGCTATTGAAAAATCCGATTATGCTTCTGCAATGGAACTGGTGAAAGAATTGGCTTCCAACCCTAATCCAAATAACCTGTATGAGTTGAACCAAATTATCGCTTATACTGTTGACGCTGTAATCGATGTTCGCATGGACTATATGAGCAAAATTGCTGAAGTTAAAAACACTGCTTTCGATGAGCGTCCAAAATTCAAAATTAAGACTCAAAATGCACAAGGTTTCTGGCAAGCTGTTGGTGCAACTCCACAAAAGACTAAAATCGGTTACAAGTATGATTCCTTGAAAATCGATGCATTGTCTGCTCGTCCGATTACTGAATGGGCTGAAGTTGCCGCTGGTCGTTATGACTTCGCTGAACTGACTCGTGATATCACTAACGATTTCGAAGTTAAAGTTGCACAAAAAGTTCAAAACACTTTGTATGCAACTTTCAGCGGTCTGTCCTCCCCTAACTATGCTAGTGGTGCTGGCGTAACTGCTACTTTCGATACGCTTTTGAACTCTATGATGCGTCTTGGTGGAGCAGCTATTATCGGTGACTACGAAGCTCTGCAAAAACTTCCTGCTCTTACTGCTATTAGTGGTCGTACGAGCAATGAAATCATCAACGACCTGAACCGCAATGGTATCATCGGTACATATAAAGGCGCTCCAGTTGTTTCCCTGACTAACCCATACACTGGCCTGTCTGGTTTCAACACTGTTTTGGATCGTGGTTATATTTATATCGTTCCTGCTGTTAGTGACATGAATAAGACTCTGAAAATTCAATTTGCTGGTGGAGTTCAATCCATGCAAGGTCAAAATATTGAAGATGGCTCGTATGAAATGCGTTTTGACAAGCATATGGGTGCTGGTGTAATCGCTGGTACTCGTCATGCCCTTGCCGTATACGAAGATACTACTCTGTAGTATTAACTAATTAGTTGAGAGGATGGTTTCGATCATCCTCTCTTTTTATTTTTAAAATTACTTAGGGAGAGATTTTAAAATGGCAAATAAAAAAGTGAAACTTGTTAATCCAAATCCTTTTGCTCATGGACTCAAATTAATGGATGGCATTCGTGAAATCAATATTGCTGGTGGTTCATTCACGCTACTCGATGAGGATGAAGTATACTTCATCAACAGTGTAAGCAGAACGTTTAGCCACAAGCATCTACTTATTGCTGATCCTGAAATCAATCAAGCGCTTGGATATGCAGAGAAGCCAGTTATCGGACTTTCTGATGAAGAAATTAAAACTCTACTTCGTGGAACAATTAACAAAATCAAAGATACTCTTGTCAATGTAACTGAAAAACATGAGATTGACAGAGTTATTGATGTTGCAAAAGGAATGGAAGATTTGCAACGCAATAAAATCACATATCTTCAAGAGTGGTCTGGATACGACTTTGATCAACTTGTAGACACAGGTAAAGAAGAAAAATAAGGAGCCGTGATTAAATGGCTACCACATATGACATAATCTTTGACCGATTCCTCAGTAAAATAACTGACTATGAGCTTGCAGAGTTGATTGATGCTGATCTTGAGTCTAATCTGAATAAATTCCTTAGAGGCGCAATTTCTGACTTTAAATATTGCCCAAAAGACTTGTCTAATCGTGATGATTCCGCAATGACATTTAACATTGACTTGAATGACTCTGAACAGGAGATTCTTGCTAAGTTTATGTTGGTACATTGGATTAATCCTAATATTCTTCGATTGGAGAACATACGACAAAATTTAGGAAACAAGGATTTTCAGATTTATTCTGGAGCCAACTTTCTAGATAAGCTCACAACTCTGAAGAAGCAGTTAATTTCTGAAGCGGTTGAAGATATGGTGTACTACTACTATGCCACTTAATAAGGTGGTGAACTATGAGTTCAATTAATGATTATAAATCCAGAGTACATGGAACAATTAGAAATTCCTTGCTCAAAACTACATCTAAAATAATCGATAACAATTTTACCTCTTCTCCATCTTACTATGAAGTCCTATTAAATTCCTCCACAACTCCTATTGGAGTCCATATTGTCGATGATTCTGATGTGCGTGAGCAAAAAATGTTGCTTTCTCTACATGATAACCCTATTGCAAATGGTGATATCATCACATGGAATAGTGAAAAGTGGATCAACATTTTAACGGACAATATGAGCGATGTCTATTATCGTGGGACTTTGAGAAAATGTGTATCATCGTTAAAGTGGATGGAAACTGGCGTGATAAAAGAGGCGTGGTTTACTTATAAATCTGATACTTCTCGTGGGTTAGGTGTAAATGATGGAACTGTCCTCATTATGCCTCAAGAGAGAAGATACATCTATGTCCAGAATAATGCCGATACCATTAAAATTGATAAAGATAGACGTTTTATCATTGACGGAAGATGCTGGAGAGTTGTAGGTGTTGATAGGTTGACAACTGGACTTGTTTACTTAGAGTTAACTGAGGACTCCATCAATCCATCCAAGGATAATTTGGATTTACGATTAGTTGATTATTACTCTAGCACTACACCAACCTCTACGCCTTCCCCTCAACCATCTGGATATTCAATTGTGGTTACAGGTTCTGATATTTGCAAAGTAACACAAAGTCAAACTTATACGGCTAATGTATATCTCAATGGAGTAATTGACAATACACAAACTGTAACTTGGGTACTTGTAAATGATAGTGAGGATGGTAATACAGACTTAGTTACTATTACAAGTCAAAGTGGAACTCAGTGTGTGATTAAGGGTAATGACAATAAGTTATATGGATACTGTAAGGTGAAAGCAAGTTTGGTGAGCGATGGGTCAATTTTTAGTGTAAAGCGAATACAAGTAAAAAGTCTGATATAGGGGGTGTAAAGTGTATACCTTAGATAATGTTGATCGAGTCATCGAAAATATCTTAATTAAATTGATTGACAATCAAAACTTATTAAAATGTCTCAAGTATCCATCTCCTGATGCATTAAGTAAACCTGATTTAACTCAAGATGAAATCAATGTCCTTTTCGACTATGACTCTGATCCCAGAGACATAAGGATATCTTTCACACCTTTCAACCTAACGACAGTAGAAGAAGCAAAAAGTGAATTGCGAATCTTTATCAGAGATTTTGAGCCTGAAAATATTCATATTGCCAATGTTAATATTGCCTTTCAGGTTATTGTAAGTAATAGGATATGGAGACTCGATGAAGGTAAACAAAGGCCATTGGTCATCATTCAAGAGTTGCTGAAAAGTCTTAATGGAGTAGACATTGAACTTGTTGGGAATTTGTATTTTAACAGTCGAATACGAATTGTAAACTATAACGCCTACTTTTCAGGTTATGAATTGTATCCAAATGTGAGGTCGATTTAGATGAGAGTCTGGGGCGATCCTCATGAGTTCAAAGGTGTCTCTATCTATCCTATAACCATGCAAGACTGCATGGATTTTTATGAATGCGTTCAGGTATTCTTGTATGAAAAAAATAAAGTTCAAGACATCCAAGTGATCAAGATGACATATCTTGATTTTTTATTTGCGCTTATTCAGCAAGAAAACGCATTAATGGGTAAACTGGATCGACTTTTGAGCCTAGTTTTAAAAGAGCAAAAATATGCATTTTTATACAATGAAACTGACTCTGCCAAGATATCTTTACAAGTCGAAGATGCAATCATCAATGGATACGAGTTCGATGAGTTCAAAAAGATTATTCTTGAGCAAAATCTAATTCAATTCAATGAGGAGTTCATCGATCCTGAATTGGAACAAGAACTTAAAGCGGCAGAAGAGTTTTTAGCCAAGAAAAACGGAACTCCTGCCACATTAGAGGAACGAGTAGTTGCCCTGCATTGTCTATCAGGTGTTTCGTATCAGGAAATCAAAAACTACACCATTTTTCAATTTAACAAAACGTTAGAACGCTTTGCAATAATCAAAAACTTCGATGTTTATTCTGCTTTATTAGCGGAAAATGGTGCAAGCAAAGACATACAACATTGGCTATCCCATGTCGAAGAAAAAGGTAAATACGACGATGTGATTATGTCCAAAGAAGAGTTTGACAAAATTACATCTGACAAAGACATGTTCAAGGCATAGTTTAATAAATAAAATATAGGAGGAATACAATAATATGTCTACTAACACGAATCAGTTCTTGGTTTCGGTAGCTGACGTTGTGCTTCGAGATACTGTAGCTGATGCTGTAGTATTGAAAGGTAAGACGCTGATCAACTCTGCTTTCAAGCAAACTCTTGCTACAACTGAGCAACGCGGTGGAGCCAATAATGGACTTCTCTTCGTTTATCAACATGACAAAAAATTGGAAGTTTCGATTGAAGATGCGAAGTTTGACGAAACTTATTTGGCTTTGAATAATGGTGCTTCCATTATCAACTCCCCACAAAATTTCTATGTAATCGATGAAGTTATCACCCTTGCAAGTGGTAATGGTACACTTGCTAACACACCTGTAGGTTCGGTTTATGTACAAAAAGCTGACAACTCGTTAGTCACAGTTACCCCATCTGGAACTAGCTTCTCTGTTGCTGGTGGTGCAAATACAACTGTAAAAGTAACCTATCGTTACAGCACAGCGGTTGATACTATTACAATTGACGCACAAAGCGTACCGAACGGGTACGAGCTGACCCTCAGCGCAAAGGTATTTCAGGCTAGTGGTCAAACAGCTACTATGCAAATTGTCATCCCTAACTTCCGTATCTCCGGTAACTTCGATCTTAACTTAACGGCAAACGGTATCTCCAGCTCCAAACTGGATGGTATGGCTCTCGTAAATGCTGCTGATGGCGCATATGCTTATGTAAATATGAAGCCTACTGGTGCTGGTGCAGTAACTTATCAAGCAATTGCTGCTACACCATCTGCAATTTCGGTGTCTGCCGGAACACCTACGGCTCAGTTGACGGTATATGGTATTCGTGGGGGAGTATACGCAAACAATGTTGTAACTAGTGGCTGTACTTTTGTATCGTCTGACGTTTCCAAGGCAACTGTTAGTGCTGGAGGCTTGATCACACGTGTCGCAGCAGGTACTTGCACCATTACAACTACTCATACTGCGTCTGGACTGACTGATACTTCTACTGTAACTGTTTCTTGATAATTTTATATTCTTCTAAGAGAGGCAATCATTTTGGTTGCTTCTCTTTTTATTTACCAAATGAAATGTTGGTTTTATTGTGATTTTCATCTTGAGAAACCCTTTATTTATAAGGGTTTTTGAATATGAGGATTAAAAATATTCAGGGAGGTTTTATCCAAAATGTCAAAACAACTTACGCTTTCATCCATAAATAAAGCCCACGCAAAAGAGTTCAACGAACAAAAGCGAGTAACACTTAAAACAGGTGATTATATCGATTTACAAGTAAGGTTTAAGAAAACTAGTATTCAACGCTTCTTAATCGACTATCAAGAAATCCTCGAACAACTTAAAGAAAAAGAAGTGGATATGAACGTCATTAAGGACATCACTTTTATTTTCTATATGCTCCTTCTACGCCACTTCACAAGTTTAAATATTATCCCGAACGAAGTTGATAAAATGGTAATTGTCTGCGAAAAGTTGATCGACCTTGATATTCTAGAGGAAATCATGAATGCTTTTGATCCTGCTGAAATTGAAAAAGTGAATAATATGATGAAACAAGTTAGTGAAAATAGCGACTTGATTGGAGAGCAATTAGGAGAGATTTTTGCTAAGGCTGCTTTGAGTAAATTGACACAAAACGAGGTTGAGCAAGATGCCAACATTCAATAGTTTGAATGAACTTCAAAAATACATCGAGTCTCAAGCATCAAAAGTATTGAAAAATGAAGTTGCTCAAACAGTTACTCAGGAAATGAGTGAGACAATAAAAGAAGTTGAGTATCCCAAGTATGTATCACATGCTGAGAATCCGTATATTAGACAAATGGATGATGGTGGCTTGAGTGACGTTCGAAACATGCAAGTAGAGGTTATAGACGATAACACTATATCCATTACTAATGAGCGTATGGATGGTACTACAGATGTAGCACAAATTTTCGCAACAGGTATTGGATATACATGGAAGAATTCTGAAATTTATAGTATGCAACCATTTCCTCGTAATTTCTATGCCGATACTGTTGAAAGATTGTTAAAGAATCAGAAACACGTTGAGGCATTTAAACAAGGTATGACTAGGCTAGGATTGAATGTGAAATAAATTTTAGATTTTGAATTACTTGTTCAACAAGCGCACAAGGGTTGCAAACCTTGAGTGTCACTAACTCATCCTAGTGATACGTTGCGCTTGTTTCTTTTTATATAGGGAAGTTGGGATGGGGTGAATTGAGAGGATGAGAAAGTAATGCCAGCAAAAATAGATTTTAATATTATATATGAAGGAATAATAAACTATACAAGAAAATTGGGAAGAATACCTACAAATGCTGAAATAGATCAAAATGATAATTTACCCAGTTATCGAACAATACATACTGCATTTGTTAAAAACCAAGGTCAGGGATACATTCCATATTTAATTTCAAAATGCTAAAACGTAATAATTTAAATTACAAAATACTTTATCCTGCTGATTTTCACAATAAATCGCTTGATGAAGTATTTTCTTTTTTATTTGAAGAATCAAGAGAGGTGGTTTAATGCCTAGAAAAACATTTAAAAAGCAAATCACATCACCAGAACTGACAGAACAAATAAATCAAAAAAATAAGAAACTGATTGATCGTTTCTTGAAGGAAAAAAATACACGATGTTCAGACACAACAATTGAAGCTTACACCAGCGACTTAAATATTTTCTTCACATGGAATCTTCTGAATAATGAAAATAAATTTTTCATTGAAATTAAGAAGATTGAATTCGCAGATTTCTTTAGTTACTGTGTTGAAGAATTAAAGTGGGGTTCTGCTCGTTTTGGACGAATGAAGTCTTGCCTTAGTTCGCTCTCTGAATTTATCATTCGATACTATGATGAAGATCATCCCAATTTTAGAAATGTTATCCTAAAAGCAATTGAATCAATGCCTCGTAACCCTGTACGAGAAAAAACGATTTTATCTGAAGAACAAGTAAATAGTCTTTTGAATCATCTTAAAAATGAAATCAGCAGACCTCAAGAAGCCTGTCTTCTCGCGTTAGCAATCGCAAGTGGTGCAAGGGTCTCTGAGTGGCTACGATTCACAACCGATATCATAGATGAAAATAACACGGCTTTTGAAGATATGTTTCTTGAGACTACTAAGAAAATAAAAACTAAAGGCCGAACCAAGACAGGCAAAATGATTGAGAAGTATATAATTAAAGACATTTTCCTGCCCTATTAT
Organism: Paenibacillus cremeus; assembly: GCF_007786445.1. GTDB lineage: Bacteria > Bacillota > Bacilli > Paenibacillales > NBRC-103111 > Paenibacillus_G > Paenibacillus_G cremeus. The sequence continues at coordinate 125,535 of NZ_VNJI01000011.1, forward strand.
AAAGACTGGTTGGTTGAGAGAGAAAGAATTATGAATGACAAAGGCAAGGATCATAATTCAATCTTTATTAAAAGAGATGGTGAACCTGCCACAGTTGAGACAGTTCGAGGATGGATCGAAAAATGGGAATTATTTTTGGGAGTTCCTTTCTATCCTCATTGCCTTCGTCATTTCATAACTACCTACATGTCTCGTCTAGGAATGTCTTCTGATTTTATCGTTGAAGTGATGGGATGGAATTCTACTGACATGGTTAAGGTCTATAACGACTTAACCGCTAAAGAAAAGAAATGGAAAGACCTAGAAAAACTGAAGGATCACTTAACTAAAACAGAATAAAATCACACTTTCATTCCATCGCACAAAAAAAACAAAATAAGCAAGTTTGACTAAGAGAGCCAAATTTACAGGTTCTCTTTTTTATATCTAACAAAACAAAAAAACATAGGAGGAATTATAAAATGATTGATGCAAATATCAAAGTAACAGGGCGCTTAAAAGTTGATTTATATCGCGATGGCGTACTTGTACAAGAAGGTCAATGGAGAGACAACGTTGTAACGACAGCAGGTAAAAACTCTCTCGCATCTTTGTTGAACTCTGCAAGCGCAGGTACATCTCTTGTTACTCACATGGGCTTTGGCACATCTGCTACCGCAGTTGCCGCTGGAGATACTGCACTCGGCGCAGAATTAACAATTGGATCAGCAGGATATAACCGTGTTTCTGTAACTCGTTCTAATCCATCTGGTAACGTAATTCAATACCAAGCTACTTTAACTGGAGTAACCTCTACACCTACGATTCAAGAATGCGGCCTTTTCAGTGCTTCCTCTGCTGGCACATTATTCGCTCATCAACTTACAGGAGCAGTAACTTTATCATCCTCTTCTGACAGTCTTCAAATTACATGGCAAGTAACGTTTAGTTAATAGCGTGGCAGAGACTATGTTAAATGGTATTTTATTATTTAAGGGGGTAATTATATGGCAGTAGGTGACGTAACATCGGGATTATCTGCATCCGTAGCAAATAACGGCACAGTTAACATTCAGCCTGCATCAGGTGCGGAATGGGTTGTCCATAACGTGTACTATTCCGGTGCGGTGGAGTTCTACATTGTGAACGGCGCGAACTCCATTAAATTCGATTCAGATACCTCTTTTGGTGCGCGTTTGGGTGCGGTATTCCACGTAAACAACACGCAATATCTGCAAATCAAAAACGTGTCGGGCGGCGCAGTCAATATTGCCTATGACGGCGTTGTAACGAAGTAGGTGAAAATATGAGCGTGAAATGGTTAGGCGATACCCGAGCGAATTATAAAGACCTCGGCGAACTTGTTGCAAGATATGTATTTAATGGTAATAAATCCGTATCAGTCTCTAGTGTTGATACGGTTAATAACATTTTTACAAGTACAGCACATGGTCTTACAAATGGTCAGAGGGTTGCAATATTTCTTAATCAAAATGCAGGCAAGATACATCCCTTTACCGCTTTTCCTACAGGGTTTTCAACGAACAATTCTTATTATTATGTGGTCAATGCTACAACGGATACCTTTCAGGTATCTGCAACATCAGGCGGGGCGGCAAAAACTATAAGTGGTGGAGATATAACCAAGTGGCATTTTGAAGTGATAGGAGCGACTCTAATAAGCATTTCTAATCTTCCACCCGCCCCAAAATATAGATGTATTTTGTATGGCACAACAGCGTCGAATGTTTCGTTAATGCTTTACCCTAGTGCGCCTAACAACTGGAACGATAACAGTTCGATAAGGTACGCAGATAACACATTCGGTAACTGTAGTCTTGGCAGTAGTGCGAATTATTGGAACTATGTAGAAGCGTATTTCGATTCAACTGGAATCGCCAAAGCAAGCTATAAAGGAAAAACAATAACGGCTTCACCGTCGGCGGCGACGTTTACAGGTACAAGTATAACTGACGCTTTTGTATTTACAAACACGACATTCGCTGATTCCTTAATTTCGGGGATTACGTTCAATTGTGGGGAACTAATTGCTAACGGAACGGTAATGGAGGTGTATACGGCATGAAAAGTGCAAACTTCGATGCGCTAACAGGTGAAGTTACTTATGTAGATGCACCCGTGAATACACTATCGCTTTCCGAAGCACAAACACAACAAATTACATTAATTACAAATGATTATCGAAGGGCAACTCAAACTTTTCAATCTTCAGCATTAGGCTCTGTTTTTACTTACTTAGCCGATGACACATCACTAGGTAAATTTAACGCAGAGTATGCTTATGTTAATAGCACTGACTATGACGGACTACCTATTTTATGGTATACCTTGGAACAAGGTGGAGTAAACCATACAAAAGACCAGTTCTGCCAAGTTTGGAAAGACGGAAGGCTGTATCTTCGGGATAAATTCAATAAATGGGATACGCTGGTTAAACAAATTAAATCAAATACCAAGGAATCAGATGTTCCTACAGTAATGGCAATAACGTGGTAAGGGCAGGTGAATAACCCATGCCAATAACAGAGCGAGGCAGGATAGCCACATCCACACTAGACGAACGTGGACGAAGGGTAAACGGTGCGCTAACAGAGCAAGGGCAAGCGGTATTTGGAGCGGGCACAGGCTCATCATACACAAAATCGCTTTCTGATTCAGTTTCTTTTTCCGAAATACTGCTAAAAGGAATAATGCAATCTCAATCTGACTCGCTTTCTTCATCTGATACAATATATAAATTATTGTCATCTATGAAATCAGATTCCTTAACCTTATCCGATGCTATTGCAAAATCAAGCGCATTAACCAAGTCTGATACCATAGTGAGCACAGATACTATAAATAAACGTCTTTCAGTTACGATTATCGATAATTTATCTGCCACTGATACCATTGCCAAACAATCCGGTAAATCATTGTCCGACACAGTAAACAGCTCAGAAAGCACAAGCAGAAATAACTCTAAATCATTTACATTCAACGATTTTATCACTAGTGCTGATGCCATCGCATTGATGCAAGGTAAAGCGATAAATCTGAGTGATTCAATTACTCTCGTAGATACTATTCGCAAGTCATTTTCCATCTCCAAAGCAGATATTGTTTCTACAACAGAGAGCGAGAATGATTTAACCTCTAAACAACTGTTTGACTTGATTTCACAGTCTGACTCTATTGCTGCTTCAAGAGGTAAAGCGGTCAACTTAAGCGATTCTATCGCCATTGTTGATTCAATACGCAAAGCACTTACTTTGACCAGATCAGACAATGTTTTGGCATCCGAAACAGATAGAGCATCAACAAATAAACTCTTATCTGATTTCTTATCACAGACGGATGTATTGACTACTAGCACAGGTAAACTTGTTGTTTTGAGCGATAACATTTCAATTACCGAATCACTGAAAAAAACAATCCAAAAAAGCAAATCTGATTCTGTTGGTATAGCAGAAACATTCTCTAAACAGGCCAGTATGAGCTTGCGCTTGTACGATGTGGTTATTTCTACAGAAGCGTTTACAAAGACTTTGCCAAATGCCCCAACGCTTATCGGAACAATTGAACTTGAGGGTGAGCAAGTTCTTTATGTTCACCTTAGTGGCGAACAAGTTCTTTATGTTTACCTTAGCGGTGAACAAGATTTATACATCAACCTCGAAGGAGGTATAGGAGTGACGAAACAAAACCAAGATTTTGAAATGTTTGCTGGTGAATCAAAATATATAAGCGTTCCTGTAACAATGTCTGCAAATACTGATTTATCTGGTTCAACCATCAAGTGGGCAGTCAAGAAGTCAGTTATAAATGTAAATAATGAAGTATTAAAAATTTCATCTGATGGTGGAATTTCAATTGACCCTGCCACAGGGAAATTTGTAATCAATCTCAATCCTGCGGATACAGAAAACTTATCAGGAAGTTACTATCATGCTGCTGAGTTAATTGATGCAAATGAGCATGTATCTACTTTGTTTACAGGTGTTGCTAAGTTTCATAAAAGTGGGATATAGAGATAAAACATTCGTTTCATAGGATTATTCTTAATAAAAAAACTGCATCTATAAGTATAGGTGCAGTTCATTTTGTTAAGGAATTTTATGTAGTTATACTTTATCTCCAAAATCTTTTTGAATTTGTCTTAGCCGTTCTAGTTTGGCTTGCATTTCAAAATCTGCTTCATTCACAAACAAATGAGATCGCAATCCACCGAAGAATGCGTCATATGCTTCATCATATCCATCAAAACCATACTTGTCGAGAAGCATTCGCTCATATTCGATAACGTGTTGTTCAAGAATGTGCGCAACATAATTACCCAATTTGCGCTTGTCTACATCGGCTAATATCTGCAATTTATTTTTTAATCCTTTATCGAGGACGAATGTAAACCGTTCGTTATTGTCTGCAATAGCCATATAATCAACTCCTGATCAAAAGTTGTACCAAAGTTCTTAACCTTTTAACAACAATATAACATATAACGTTGAACTGTAAAAGTTAAATTATTTCATTATAGAGTGAAAAGTTACGCTTCCAAGTGAAAAAATATTGCTTTTGATGAACTATTGACACAAGGTTCTTAACCTTGTATACTCTGATTATGGGATGGAAATTATTCCAAGAGGAGATGGTTCGGATGGAACTACTATTCACTGAACAATTGGATCGAGCACAGACAAAGCAGCAATTATTATCGTTACTTGAGATTGTATCTGAAGAGAAATGGGTATTCGATTTAATTAAGAATACTTGGCTTGACGATCACGTTGGATTGTTTGTTAACAAGTGGTTTCTAGGTAATATCGATGAGCTACATTGGGATGTAAACAGATTTACAAGCCAATACATAGAAAAAGGCTCAGTGCTGGAACACTGAACCGATGCTGAATGGATTCAATGAAATTATATAATATGTTTATAAAGTTTACAATAGATAGGATATGATTAGCTACCATATCTGACAAGAGGTGAATACACTCCACTCACCTCTTCTGTTGTCTTTTATGTGGTGGAGTAATTAACTAAGGAGTGATTTTTTATGGGTGGAATTAAATGGAATAAAGAGGATGATAATGTTTTAATCGAACTATATAATACGGCAGAACAAGAAGAAATATTAAGTAAGCTATTAATTAAAAGAGGTTGGCCTCAAATCGTTCTAAGAGCAATGAAATTAGGATTACAAAGAAGTAAAGAAGCGAAATATGGTAAACAGACTATGAGTGAAGAGTTTTTGATAAATGAATTAAAAAGGTTTTCCTATAAATATAATAAGACTCCTTATATAAATGGAATGAATAAAGATAAGGAATTTCCAAGTTCAACAGTTTTTGAAGATAGATTTGGAAGTTGGAATAATGCTCTGATTGCTGCTGGATTCGAATTAAATTCTTTGAAAGTTTATGATAAAGAATATTTAATGAAAGAAGCAATTGATTTTTACGAAAAAAATAATAGAAGTCCTTATTATAATGAATTATCATTTTCAAGTAATATTATTAGACATTATTGGCCTTCTTGGAATGAATTTCTTATAGATTGCAATTTACCAATAAATAAAAATTATCACAGTTTAAAAACAAAAGAAGACGGAATTACTTTTTTGAAACAATTTTATGAAGGTAGCAATAAAAAACCAACTAAAAACGATCTTAAGAATCTTGGATTGAATGATTCGTGGTTCGCACTAAAATTTGGCAGTTATAATAAAGCATTATTTGAAGCAGGACTTGTTACAGATGATAAAATAATAACCAAGAATGAAAGAATTGATCGTGCAATATTGGGATTGAAAAATTTATTCAGTGAATTAGGTTATTGTCCAACGGTTCAAGAATATGATGAATATGCAAAAAAACATAAGTTGAGTCGCAGACGAAACTTAGAGGGTTTGCTTGGATTGAATTATAATGATATTTGCTTAAAATACATTGGAGAAGCAAATATCGTCAAACGATCAAAAGAAGAACTAATTGAAATTTTAAATGAATTAAAAAACAAACTAGGTAGAGCGCCTATGACAATAGAAATAAAGGAAAGTGGACTTACTAGTATTAATCAAATACAGCGAGTATTTGGAATGACTTTTAATCAAATCATTCAAGAACTAGGTTGGGCGTTAACTGGTCACGTTTATAGCAATAAATCAAACGAAGAAATGCTTCAAGATTATTTTGAATTATACAATAAACTAAAAAGAATCCCATTAATGGAAGACATTAATAATCAATCCGAGATGGCAAACTATACAACATATAAAAATAAGTTGGGAAGTATTAGAGATATATGTAATTTATTAAACATCGATTATAAAAATGAAATTGTTCTGTATAAATCTGGAGAAGGAAAAATCTGTTTCGACAGAAACGGAGAACAATGTAGATCATACCCAGAAATGGTAATTTCAAATATACTCATTGACAATGAGATAAAATTTATTAAAGAATACCCATATAAAAAGGTAATTCCAAACGATAAGACGAAGAGAAATTTTGATTGGAAATTACAAGAACATGATATCTTCATTGAATACTTTGGGATGTTTAATGAAAAAAGTTTAAAAAATGATTCAAAATTTTCTAAATACACCAAAAAGGCTATTAAAAAAATTAATGACTGTGAAAAAGCGAACATACAATTAATCGCTATTTTGCCAACTGATTTAGATAATAATTATTTTGGGTTAATTGAGAAATTATCAAAATTTCAATTAAAAGTAAAAATTGAAGAGTCTTATGAGAATATTTTTTAATATATAATTATGCACATAGCACCCCTTTTGGATTATAATGGATTAATACATACCATTAATTTTAAAGGGGTTGTTCTGTACATGCATAACCATATAAGGGTTTGTTTTATCCTTTTATTTGTTTTTCTGATTGTTTCAGGTTGTTCAGTTTCCGCAAATGGTATATCTACTTTCAAAGACGATTCAAAAGTTGTTGCTAAAACATTCCATGATTTTATGAGTGGAAATAGTCAAATAACTGATCAACAACAAAGAAAAATTGATTTTTATATGAATCATTTTAAAGAACCTGATAATTTAAATAAATTAAGTGATAATGATAAGCAAATACTTGGTGGATTAACTCAGTTATATGTTGACTTAGAACTGTATAAAGAAGCGGTTAAAGAAAATAATTTAGAAAATAAACAGAAGTATATGAATGAATATAATAAGTATGAGGTTAAAGTTTTTGAATTACTGAACCAATAAAAATTCTTAGGAAGCGATATGATTAATCGCTTCTTTTTTATTTCAAAAAAGGAGTGATTAAAACAATGGCAGATGATTTAAAAATTATTATTCAAGCTAGTCTAGATACATCCACTAAAGCAATTGGTGACTTAAATAATCAGATAAATGAAATAGCTAAAAAAGTATCAGGTTTAAATTTGAATGTTAAAGTTGACTCGCAGAATTTAAATCAACTAACTAATCAAATTGAAATCATTTCTAAGCAGTTGTCTCAAACAAAGAAAATTGAGGTGGTAGACAGTTCATCGATTTCTAATGGTCAAAAACTATACGCCACACTTCAAGAAGTAATGGATGAGTATTCAAAATTAGGTAAAGTAAAAATCACGAATGAAACTCTTAATCCTATTACAAAGGAATTAGAATCATTTTCAATTGCTGTTGAAAACGCAGATAAAAAAATCGAAAAATTAAAATTTGATATGTTAAATGTTGCTAATGGTGATAACATTTCAAAAATGTTTACTCCAACAAAATTAAATCAAGTAAATCCTATTGAATCCAATAATAAAGCACTAGAGAGAATGTTGGATGAAGCCTATAGGATGAACGCTGATTTTGATAAAAAAGCTGAAGCATTAGACAAAATACATTGGCAAGCATTAAGAGATGACCAAGCAAGAGAAGAAGCATTAGACAAAATGCACTATCTTGCTTTACAAAAAAATCGAGAACTTGATTTAAAAGCTCAGGAGCAGGCGAACAAAGATGCAGAAGCATTAGATCGCGCTCATTTTAATGCCATACGTGATAACAATAAACGCATTGAGGATATGGATAAGTTACACTATCTTGCGCTTCAAAAAAACAAAGAATATGATACGAAGCAAACTCAGGAACAACAAAAACTTGGAACTAATACAAGTCTAATAAGTTCTGTGAGTGGTAGCACAAATGTAGCTGGATTTAAACAACTCGCCCAATCAGTTGCAGGGGCAGATGCTGAACTTATAAAAGTTACAACAAGATTAGATAAAACGTTCGGCTCCATTCAAGAAATGAATGTTCGAGTTAAAGAGGGAGAGAAGTATTGGCGCAACTATACTGTTTCTGTTGTTGAAGCAACCGGAGAAGTGTATAAGTTAGATAGAGGGTTAACTACCGCATCTCAAAACTTAACACTAGGCGATAAACTAAAAGAGATGGCTAAGTCTATTCCGTTATGGTTTGGCGGTATGACACTATTTATGTCAGGAATCCATTTTATTGAGGATTTCGCCAAGTCTATTTCCGAAATAGATGCTAAGATGGCAGGTTACGTTCAGACTAATGAGGCATACTTTAACTCTGAACAAAAAATAAATGATGAAACACATAAATTTATACAAACTACTCATGACCTTGGAGCAGAATTAGATAGTGTTTTAGAATCGGCACGCTTGTATGGTCGTATGTATAAGGACGTTAACGTAGTTCAGGAACTCGTAAGGCAATCAACTAAATTATCTACAATTGACCTCGTATCTCTTGGTGATGCAACTAAAGGTATGGAGGCAATTCTTGCTCAGTACCATGTACAATTAAATAACGTAAATGACGCACAGGTAATAGGCAATAATTTACTCGATAAATTTTCTAAGGTAGCACATGATAGCGCAATTCCTGCAAAAGACTTATTGGCTGCTTATGAGCGAATGGGTTCAGTGGCAAACCAAACAGGAGTTAGTGTAGATTTCATGAATGGCTTACTCGCATCAGGTTTTAGAAATACGGCTTTATCAGGTGAAAATTTGGGTAATATGTGGAAAACTGTGCTTGGTAACATCCATACTGATAAAGCGGTTAGTGAGATTGAGCGTTTAGGTGTGGCAACCAAAGAAGTTGTTAATGGTACAGAACAATGGAGAAAAGCCGAAGATATCCTACTTGATTTATCTGTTAAGGTCATTGGCAAAAATGAAGACTTAACAAAGTCGTACGAGGATATTGCAAGAGGGGTATATCAGTACCAGAAGTTAGCAGCTTCCCTCGATCTTGGCTCTATTGTTCAAGGTCAAGCGGCGAGTATAAATAGTGTTGGTAGTACATCGCAGTATTTAGTAACTCAAATGGATACTATCGAAAGAAAATCTAAGCAAGTTCGAGCAACTATGCTTGAACTATTTAATACTGCTGGAGATGACGGTCTTAGAAACTCAATAAAAAGTATACTTGATGTTGTTGATCAATTTTTAATTGGGCTTTCAAAAGTTCCGTCAGGAGTCTATGAAATAATTGGGGTTTTGGGTGGTCTTGGAACTGCTTACCTTGCGTTAAAAAACCCTGTATCTTCTTTAATTACCGCAATTGGTGTGTTGACTACTTCAAACGTAACAAATACTACTACTACAACGGCACAAACAGTTGCAACCGAAGCATCAACTGTTGCAACTACTGCCAAAACCGTTGCTACTGAAGGTGCAACAGTAGCTGTGAATACAATGACAGCGGCAGAAGCTAGATCGGCTGTTACATTAGCTGCTGCGACAGCAGGTGCATCCATCTTGGTTGGAGTACTGGCTGCTTACGTCATGAATGCAGGGGAAGCAACAAAAGCCGAGAAAAATTTGAATGATGAGCGAGATAAATCTATTTCTGCACAAGAACAGCAATACATGCAAGCAGAAAAACAGATTCAAGTTATTCCACAATGGGTTAATCTCCATAATGAATTAACTAAAGCGTTGGAAAGTGGTACATTATCTGCTGAAGGTCAAACAAAGGCTAAAAATGATTTAGATAAAGTATCAAAAGCACTTGCTGATACAATTGGTCAAGAAGGATTTGCTCAATTACAAGCAGCACAATTTACTGATCAGGCTACGCAACAAATTATCCAATCATTAATTAAGCGTAAGGCAGCATTAAAACAATCTATGCTTGATACTTTAAATGAAGATTCCTCAAGTTTAAGTGATAGAGAATTGTCTGCTTTACAAAAAAGAAATGAAGCAAATAGAGAACTCGATAAATTAAATGGACAATCCGATGATGCTCCCTTTGGTGACTTGGCTGGTACAGGTGCTCTTAATGCAATTAATAGAAAGAAAAATATTGACAAATTTAAAAAGCAACAAGAAGAGGCAAACAAAGAATTAGATGATATTAAACGCAAAAATCAAGAAATCGAAGATAAAAAAATAACTGTAACAGCAGACTTAATTAATTTAAATAATTTAAATGGAGAAAGCGGAAAGACACAGGGAGAAACGACCAAGGACATCAAAGCGAATTTCGATAATCAAATGGCAGACTTCCGTCATTTGGTGAACATGAAGGCTCAAGGTTATACGGATGCAGTACAACAACTTGATAAACTAAATCAAATACGTGATCAATTTGCCGACAAACTTTCGGATAAAGACCTTTATGGAATCGATGAAGAAATTCAACGTGCTAAGGATGGCATTGGTTTAAAAGCAAAAGGTTATCCAGCAGGTTCTTCATCGGTTACTGCACCATCAATCCCAACTGTTGAAGACGTGTCCCTACAAAAAGAATCACTTCAACTTGCCAAATCAGCATATGAGGTTACGAAACAAAATATCGATTTACTTGATAAAAAAGCAAAAAATTATGAGAAGGAAAAGAATTATTCTGATGCAATTAAGACAACAAACGACCTGCTTATTGCACAGAAACAAGCCCTTGTTGACTTGGATACAGCTAAGAATAACGTATCGAAAGATGCAGATTCAATAAGAAACGATCCTCGCTTCTCTTCTTTAGGTAATAAGTTTAGTCAAGATGGTAAATCGTTTGATGCTTGGTTTGACTCCCAAGGCAATGCCTCAAAAGAGTATCTGGATTACATACAAAAACTTCAAACTGAGCAATATAACCTGCTGAATGGTAAAGATAAATTATCTAAATCAGAAGAAAAAGAAAACAAACAGTTAGCCGAGCAAATAAAAACTGCAAAGCAAGTTTTTGACGCTCTTCAGGTTCAGAAAAAAGGTTATGTTGAGTTAACAAAAGAGCAAGATGCTTTGAGGGAATCCACAAACGCAACAAACATTTCCTTGGAGCAGTTAGCATTTGATAACTCTAAAAATTGGATTACTGAACAAAAAACTTTAGGCTTGCTTCCACTTCAAGATGAAGAGGCAGCTTGGAAACGTGTCGCAGAAGCTCATCAAGATAACGCTAAAATGCGTATAGAGGCCGAGAAAGAAATCAAACGTGTCCATGATGAAACTGTTAAAGCGGAACTTGCCGATATTGACAAACAAATCCAAGCCTCTAAAGATTTGGATGGAGTATATGATAAAACTTCTTCCAGTTACAGAGACCATTTAACAGATGAAATCAATCTTATCAAACAAAAAAATGATGTTCTCAACAATGAAACTGAACAAATCTTAAAGAGTAATACTTTAACCGATCTACAAATAGCACAACTTGCAAATTACAACAAAATCTTAGCGGATAACCAAAAAGCAATCCACGAAGATGAATCTAAAAAGATGCAAAGTGTCATTGATGAGCAGAATACTCATCTTAAAAACCTTGACGCTCAAATCCAAGCATCCGATACTCGTCTTAAAATGTACGAAGAAGGTTCTAAGAATAATAAGCAACTCGATGTACAGAAATACGATCAAGAATTACTTAATAACATCGATATCATTAAACAACGTATCGCAGCAGAAAAGCAACATGAGCAAACAATCCGTGACCAAATGACTACAGTTGGTTTAACTGAATCAGAATGGAAAAGTCTTAATGATCAATTGAGAACATCTATTGATACTCAGATAAAGCTGACTCAATCTATCCAAGATGCTAACGATAAATTAAAAACTCAGTTGAACAATGTTGCCGACCAAGTTATTGCGGTATATAAAAAGTTTTATGACACTCAAAAGAAACTATCTACGGATTCAATCACAGCAGAGAAAAAAGCACTTGACGATCAGCATCAAGACTTAGTTAAAAATCTTGACACAGAAATTAAAAAGTATGAAGAACGTTATAAAGCTCAAGTTAGACAGATTGATGAAGTTACCGCTACTGAGGATTACAATCAACAGTTAAAGAAACTTCAAGATGAAGCAGCGACATACACCAAGCAACTCAACGCGATGCAAATGGATGATAGCACTGATGCAAAAGCAAAACGTGTAGAATTGCAAACCCAATTAGCGACTAAAACGGATGAGATTAACAAGCTAACTCGTGATAGAGAAAAAACGTTACGTAAACAAAGTTTACAAGATGAACTTGATGCGAAGAAGCAGGAGTTAACGGCACAAAAGGATTCAAGCACATTTGCTATTGATCAATTGAATCAGCAATACCAACAAACTCACCAATATCAGCAGATGACTTATCAAGATGCTGTAGACTATCTTGATAAACAAAAAACTGCATCTGAACAATATTATAGTGACTTAGTTAACAATGAAGAAAAGTTTACCCAAATCCGTAACCAAATTCTTCAAGGTAATTTTGCACAGGTTCAGAGTGACTTTGCTCAATTTAGTAGTTTTCTACAATCCAATTCGCAAGCTATTGGTCAGAATATTTCCAGTAGCATATTAAGTACGATGAATTCATTAACTACAACAATGAATACTATCTCGATGGTAATGGGGAATAACTTATCAATATTACAATCCAAACTTGGTGCTGTTGGAACTGGTGTCACAAGTCAAGTTACTACCGCTGTCGAAGGTCTACTCACTAAACTTAAAGAACTTGACCAATTGAAATTCACTGGATTAACTAATTCATTGTCTCAAGTTGACCAAAAGTTTAAAGATATGATGATTAGTGCAATGCAAGCCAATGCTGCTGCTTATAACATGACTAGTGACGCAAATCAGCAAAAATCATTGCACGATAAGAACGTTGCATTGGGCAGTATCCTTGGACTCACTTATGATCCAAGTGGTGTGTGGAAAGATGCCCAAGGAAATATTGTGGTTAATGCGATGAATGGCAATACAACGCCACCTTACATACCACCCACGCCTACTTACAATCCTACACCATCCTACAATAGTGGCGGTGGTTCTTATAGCGAGAATGTAGGTGGAACAACTTATACTTCTGATCGTCCCACTATTTATAATGGTGGTGGCGAAGGTTCTCCAATGGGTTGGATTGGGGACACGCCTATTTACCATACAGGAGGCGAAGTTGGTAAACCTGCATTAGCCCCTGATGAAATGCCAGCGATTCTTAAACTTGGCGAATATGTTTATACGGAAGCAATGCAATCGAAACTAAGAGAAATCATTTCAAGACCAATAAACTTTCTGAGTAAAATTGCAAATAGTCTACCAAGTATGTCTATGCCTAATTTAGCAACAGCATCTCCTTCTGCTGGTGGAAACAAGACATTTAATATGAGTGTTAACATTGGGACGGTCACAGGAGATAAAAAAGGTGTAGATTTCTTCATGAATGAAGTGAGGAAAGAAGTAAATAAACTTGGTGGAGATTTTGATTTTGTGTAAGAAAAATGTGAGGGAGCAGTTTATCTGCTTCCTTTTTCTTTTGTTCAAAAGAGAGGTGAATATTTTTGACAATTAAATCAAGCCTTTATTTTATGTTTAATGGGATCAATTCTCAGGACATGGGGATTCTGAATGTTAATGTTTCTCAAGGAATGTATGAAGAACCATTCTTGGCATCTCGAACAATTCATGAAGTGAAAATTCGAGGAAACGATAAGCCTTATTATCAATATACGGAACTTTCACCTATTGAATTTAGCGTATCATTTGCTCTACAGGATAGTTTTGACCAAACTAAATTAAGACAAATTGCTCGTTGGCTAAATGTATCTTATTTCTGTCCTCTCGTCTTTAGCGATGATCCAGATAAGATTTACTTTGCAATGCCTGTGAATGATTCGAGTCTAATTCACACAGGAACAAATGGATATATCAATCTAAAATTTAGGACGAACGCGCCTTATGCCTATAGTCCATCCTACACGCAAACTTACGATTTCTCATCCAATGTCGCAGGTGGAACGCTATTTCAATTTACCAACAATGGTGATTTATCAGTATTCCCTAAACTATATATCCAAAAGGTTGGTGATGGGGATATTTCAATCTTCAATTACAGCAACGGTGGGATTGAATTTAAGTTTACTGGACTTTTGAATGGTGAGAATCTATTCGTGGATTCTACTCGTCAGTATATTTCAACCGATCAAAATAACTTATATAGATATAGCAATTTTAATAATAACTGGCTTGAACTACTTTATGGAGTAAACAATTTAAATGTTGTAGGCAACTGCAAATTGAAATTTGTATGGGAGTATCGCATTTTACAGTGATACGACAGATTAACAATATTCTAATAGGGAGGGAATTAAATGGCGTTACTTGATACAATTGATTTATCTCAAAAAGTTCGCAATCTCGATATCTTCCTTGCAAGACCTGATATGACAATTGTGGGGATTTTAAAAGAGGCTTACAATAAAGATTTACATCTACAATTAAATTCTATACACGAGTTAAAGTTTGAGATGCCAGTTTATCTTGAAATTGATCATCAATTACAACTGAATCCAAATGCACAAACAATCAGAGAAGGACATCTGCTCAAAGCGGTTGTAGGAACTGATTATCGGTGGTTTATCATTACCAAGATAACAAAAGTGATGGATCAAGATAAAGATATATACCAAATTGATGCTTTTTCTCTTGGATATGAATTAAAGAGAAAAAGAATACATAAATACAAGGTGGATTCCGTATCTTGTTCTCAAGCAATTTCTGATATAGTCGCAGGTACTAATTGGAACGTGGGAAGTATTGAGAGTAGCATATCCGCAAAAGTACGTTCATTTGATATGGTTGGTAGAACTGGATTAGATGCAATCTTAGAAGTTGCTGCTGCGTTTGATGTTTTAATGGTGTTAGATGAAATTAATCGCTTAGTCAATTTAGTTGCAGCGGAGAACATTGGAACAGATAAAGGATTGAGATTCACTCTAGGCCATTATTTGCGTGGTGTAAATTATGAAATTAATATGGATGATATGTGTACTCGCTTGAAGGTATACGGTAAAAACGACATCTCCATTCAGGATCAAAATCCGAACGGTCAATCTTACATCGAGGACTACAGCCGTTTCCTCTCTCCGTTCGCTCGTGATGCACAAAAAAATGTAATCACTCACTCAGATTACATGTCTGATTCTTTAGCAAATGCAATCTTGGACTACAATGATTTGATCACTTTAAATAAGACTACATATAGCAACTATCTAGCTTCTCTAGCAACTTATCAAAGTACATTAACAACACAGCAGAATGACATGTTTAATCTAACTGTTCAAAAAACTCAGGTACTTGATACGTTGGCACTTCTACAGGATGCTAAAAATGTTGCTAGTTATACTAATACTTACAATGGTTCTACTTTAACATATACAACACCATTGAATAATTTTTACAGTTACGCTATATTGTGTAAAGTTTCAAGTGCGACTAATTTAACTGTTAAACTTGATAATGTTACAAAAACAATAACAGCAAACACTTGGACGGTACTTGGTAAATTAGGTAATGGTGCAACAACAACTTCTGTTCAGTTTAGCGGAACAGCTACTAATGTAACGGTTAACATTGTTGTTGTGAGCATTCTTAACTCTGAATACACGGCTACTGGTAATGAATCGGCAATCATTACGAAATATTGCTTAGACTATACTCAGAATCTGATTAACCTGAAACAAGTAGATATTAATACTACTAATAATAACATCACAACTGTTAACAATAATATTGCGACTTTAAGAAATACTTTATCCTATGCAAATAACTTTACTTCTGCTCAATTAACAGAATTACAATCATTCGTTATTGAAAAGGAACTTGTAGAATCTAATTATTCTGATTCTAAATCTCTATACGACTATGCTACATCTAAAATATTAGAGATTAATGTTCCACAGTTGATTGTTAAAATTGATATCGTAAACTTCTTGCAGTGTATAGAAGAACAATGGAATTGGGATAAACTTGTGTTAGGCGATTTAGTTACAATTCTATATGAGCCAATGAACATTGACATTAATGCGAAAATATCTGAAATTCAATATAACTTTGAATCAGGCGAGATTCAGTTAACAATTTCAAACGCAAAAATAGCAAGACATACTAGACATAAATACATTAAATATATTTACAATACTGCAAATAACGTAATGGAGTTGAATAACAAACGTTACAATTGGGATTTAATTGGTCAAAACTTTGACAGTAGAAATGATCGTAAATCAACTGTTCCTGCTGATCCAGTTGTGGCTAGTGATGGTACAGCAATTACATCGATATTAAACGATGATGGTTCTGCTGATATTCATTTTAATTGGAGCTATACGGCATATAATGCAGCAACACCTAACGGAGACCAATATGACATTGATGGATTTATTGTTTATGTTCGCTCACTTGGAATAAATGAAAATTATACATTCGGCTCCAATCTTGCAAGTGAAAAGACATATACCTATCAAGCAGATAAACGTTCTGCTATTGTAACTGGCTTAGTTCCGAACCGATATTACACGTTTGGAGTTCAAGCATATCGTCATGTTGATCCTGATATTAATTCTAATGGAATTTTAACATCCAATGTGATCAAGTCTACAGCGGTAAACCAAGACCCATATCAACCTTCGGGAACCGTAAATGTTAACGGAAATTTAACAGGTACTAATGCACAGGTAAATGGAACACCTGTTGCCAGTATTACAACGGCTACATCTAATTTTGGAAATCGGAATAATCGAAATTCGACTACTCCTACAACTCCAACTATTGCTAATGATGCTACAGCAATTTCTATTCAGACAAATGATGATGGTTCAGTTGACATTACATTTGATTGGAATTACACAAACGGTACAGGTAATACCAATCCAGCAACTATTGATGGATTTTACGTTTATACTTATTCGTCAAGTTCTTCGTCTGCTTATACAATTGGTACGTCTTCGTCGTTGGAACATGTACTTGTTGTGAAGTACGACCAAAGATCAGTTACACTTTATGGGGTTTCACCAACAAAATATTACACATTTGGGGTAAGAGCGTATAGAGTGGTTGATGCTGATATTAATCCAAATGGTGTATTGGTCAGTGCGATTGTACAGCCATCTTATGCTTCGTATAATCCATTTAAGCCAAGTTCAGTTGTCAATATCAATGGTAATGTTACTGGCACTAATGCACAAATCAATGGTACTGCCGCATCTACTGTTGTAACAAATGCAGGAAACGGTAATATTGCTTACAGTGGCACATCAAACACAATCAGAAATAGTAACCCAATTGTAAATTTGCCAACTGTTACAGGGACTCCATTTAGTATTTTTAATAATCCAGATGGTTCGGCAGATATTACAGTTACTTGGGCATATACAGAAAGTAGTACTTCACCTATAAATGGTTTTGGGATTATAGTTTATAGTAGCGGGAGTTCTACTGCTCATACTCCTTCAATAACTGATACTGTATATTATGTTGATAAAGCTTCAACGACATTTACACTTTATGGTATCAATCCGACGAATTACTTTACATTCGGATTGTTCGCATATCGAAGTGTCGATACATCTGTTACCTCATCAGGAATCATTAGATCAAACTTTACAACAGTTAATCCTTCAGGGAACCCATTGCAAATTTCAACTGGTGTTACTGTGACAGCATCCATTAGTGGCATTAGTACAATTAATGGTGTTTCAGCGTCTACAGTTACAACTAACGCTGGAAATGGTAATACCGCATATAGTCAAACATCAAACACTATTAGAAATAGTAATGCTATAACCAATGTTCCAGTAGCGGGGACTACTCCTATTAGTGTTACAACAAATCCTGATTCAAGCGTTGATATCACAATAAATTGGACTTATACAGAATCAAGTACAAGCCCTATAAATGGTTTTGGGATTGCTGTATATGCTAATACTTCTTCAACAACACATACACCTAGTTTAAGCGATACTATTTACTATGCAGATAAATCCACAACAAATTTCACTATCTATGGAGCGAATCCAACAACTTATTATACATTTGGTATTTTTGCATATCGAATTGTTGATACATCAATAAATAGTGGTGGAATAATAAGATCGACTATTACGATTATCAATTCCGGTGGAACTGCTTATCAACCAGCCACTAGCGCAAACTTTACAGGTAGTGTAAATGGAGTAGGGGCATCGGTTGTAAGTAACGCTACAACCAATTTCAACAATCGTAATGATCGTATGGCTGATATTCCTGCTACAGCAACAGGTTTAACATTAGCAAACAATTTAAACACAGATGGTTCTGCTGACATTGTATTTTCATGGGCATTTAGTGGTACTGATAACGCTCATAATATTGATGGTTTTCAGGTGTATGTATATTCTTCAACTACAAATGCAACATATACAATTGGAACATCTCCATCTTTAGAGAGAATTTATCATTTACCACCTAATCAAACATCGTTTGTTTTGTATGGGGTAACTCCAGACAGATACTATACTTTTGGTGTTCGTGCGGTTAGAATGGTCGATCATGATATTTGGTCATCGGTTGCAGTTGCGAATCAAATAACAGGTGATGGAATTGTTGGTGCAATAGCTACCGCTACGCCCAATCCATATCAACCTTCGACAACTCCAAACTTCACTGGTAATGTAGGAGGTACTAGTGCTGGAACGATTAGTACAGCAACAACCAATTTTAACAGTAGAAATGACAGGTTATCAGATATCCCTGCGATTCCAACTGGATTAACAGTCAATAGTGTATTAAATGCGAACGGTTCTGCTGATCTTGCCTTCTCATGGACGTTTAGCGGTTCAGATAATCAGCATAACATCGATGGATTTATGGTTAGTATCTATACTCAATCATCCAATATCGCCTACACATTCGGAACAAGCGTAAGTGCAGAAAAGACGATAACTCTTGATTCAAGTAAAACATCCTATATCTTACATGGGGTGTCTCCAAGTTCATATTATACATTTGGGGTAAGAGCGTTTCGCGTAGTTGACCATGATGTATGGAATACGGTAGCAGCACAATACCAAAAAACAGGTGACATGATAGTTGGTTCTATTGCTACATATTCCCCTAACCCTTATCAACCTTCGTCAAGTCCGAATTATACAGGTAATATTAATGGGACAAGTGCTTCAACAATTGCTTATAATTCAACTACAAGCAATATCAACCTGTTACAAAATGGAGGGTCAGAGATTTGTACTGGTCGATTTGGAGCAAATATCCCTGATGGATGGTTAACTTGGCAACCAAGTACATTATGTACCTTCACACGCAGAGTAAATGATTCATCTTGGACGATATCTGGAAATTCGTCATTTGAAATAAATTATTCGGGTACTGCTACTACAAATACCAATGGTGCTTATTTCCAAGATTATACCAGAGTTAGTGCAGGAGAAACATATACTCTTTCTGCATTGTTAGAAGCACACAGATGTAGTGGCTGGATTAGATTTGAGTACTATGATTCTTCAAATACCATGATTGGTTCTGATAATAGTACATCGATTACAAATATTAGTACGCCAACCACAATGACACTAACTAAAACGTTGCCAACAAATTGTACAAAACTAAGATGTTTATTATGGAAAGATGTACAAATGGCAAGCCAAACAAGTAGTTATCTCTTTGCTGATACCGTAAAACTTGAAAAAGGAAGTTTTGCTACTCCATATGTTGAAATTGGAAATTCTGACGCAATTAACAATGCTACGAAAACTTCGTCAACAGTTATAATTGCTGATGGTTCTACAACTTTAAATCCATTGAGGGCAGACTATGTAGTTCCAGCAGGAGCAACCAATGCACAGGATACAATTAATACCGCTATTAATGCATTGCCTGCGAGTGGTGGAAAAATCGTACTACTTGAAGGAACATATAATGTTAATGGCGCAATTAATTTAAAAAGCAATGTTTCACTTGAGGGGCAAGGTACTGGAACGGTAATTAAAAGGCCAACTGGAGTTACGCCAGTCTTTTATTGTATTAGCGCCATCGGTTGTTCGAATATCTCTCTAGAATCTTTCTGTGTAGATGGAAGCAATTACGCTATTTCAAACGGTGGGAATAACGGTGCGGTCTATTGCGGAAGCTCTACGAGTGGAATTAAGATCAACAATCTAACCGTACAAAACTGGAAGAACTCGGGCGTTGGATTTACCGGAGTTTATGGAATTCGAGTGCAGAGTTGTAGCAATCTCTCAATTACAAATTGCACTTTTACTGGTAATAATACTTGTCCAAATATACTTGTTCTTGATACAAACAATTCTACCATAGATAAAAATACGATATCTGCCTCATCATCTAATGGAATATACTATAATGGTACAGTTGATGCTTACAACATTTCCATTACTAATAATAAAATATCTTCATGTTCGGTTGGCATATGGTTTGATATTAGTACTGGAATCAAAACCTATAACTCGCTAATAAATAACAACATTATCACTTCTATGACTCAACAGGGAATAAAATCGTTTAATGGATATTACACGACAATAAGTGGAAACATCATTGACACCGCTTCGGTTGGGATCGATGCTTCCGATAGTACTTCAACTTTCATTACTAATAATATCGTTAGAAACACCAGTGATAATGGAATAAATTATGTTCAAATTAATAACGGGAATGTTTCTAATAATGTATTAAATGGATGTCAAACTAGTTCATTATCAGCCTGCTTGAATGTAGTCGGAAGCTATAATACTATCCAAAGCAATACTATAAGGTTAAATGGTAATACTGCTGGCTACGCTATCAGAGTAGGTTCAGGTACGGGCAATTATGTAACAAATAATGATTGCATTAATGGCTATGCCACAAGCGCGTTATCTGATTCTGGAACAAGCACAAATATTGGCTCTGGCAATAGAGTCTAGTTGTATGGTGGTGACAAAAATGAGAGTAAGATCAGAAGATGGTAAGCCAGTTTTTGCAACACATGTTATTTCAGTTACTCAATATGAGTCAATAGATAATGACTCCATAAAGTTTAGACTGGAAGATGGTAATCAAATTGTCTGTTACAGTGCAGAAGAATATGCACACTTTGATGAGTATTTTACAGGTAAAGGTATAAGTTTCACAGTTGAAAAACTCACAAACAATATTGTAGTTCCATATCCAGACTACAAATATTCGAGTCGAAGTGAAATCATTGATCATCTTCAAAATGGAATCGTGCCTGAAGGATTGCAATTGCATTTAGAGAGAAAGCAAAATATTGAGAATATCAGTTTGCTTTCTGTGGCTACAGAGGTTGATTTGGAATCAACCAAACGAGAGGTAGATGCAAAAAATAAAATTAGTGTTGGTGAAATTACATCAACTAATTTTAGCCAATTGAGTCAGGACGAACAGGATACGGTTAAGTTAGTTTTATTTAAAGAGTATTCACCTGCTCCTTTAGATCAAGCAAAAGCTTTATCGGCTGTTGAATTTGCCTTGGTTAGCTTGGCGAAAATCCTGAATAAATCCATTGATCGAACGAAGCTAACTCAATCTGAGTTGGATTTTTTTGATGCTTTGGTAGGAACTTTTAATCTTAATGATATGCCTATTGATGATACGACTGATTGGAGATATCAATATTTGCATAAGCAATTTGAATCGACACAGGCGAATAGGCAGGAGTATTTTAATAAGAAGTTAAATGTCATTGGGAAAGTTTAAAGTTAATGAAACATAGGTTTTATGAGGATTTCATATCTGAAAACAAGAGAATAAGTGAGTAATATTGAGATTGAGGGAGATTGCATTTTGCAATTCTCCTTCTTTTTGTTGTGCAAATTTTAGGGGAGATGGTGTGATGTACATTTATTCAATGAAAACTGCTGCTTACTTGATGATGAGAAATTTCGTACTACAGGGAATGGAGAAGTCAAGGGAGAGCAATAGAAATGTTTTCATTTTTAATGACTCAGATGACTTGATGAATGCCATCGAAGATTACAAGCAAAACAAGGATCGAATTATGGACTGTCTGAAAAGATAGTCTTTTTAATTTTAACAACAAATATAAAAACAACAAATAAGGAGATGCTTTAAATGCTGATATTGCCACAAATGGTTGAAGTTAAATGGAGTGGTAAGATAAAAACACATTTTATCGAAAAAGGATACGAGTTCACAAAATTATTTGATGAATTCTCGGTTTATATTCTTGACTTACCAAGGGGGAGTTCAAAGGAGATCGAGTTAATTTGTGATTATTGCTTAGAGGACGGAATCGTTTTAGCCTTTTCGAGGCCATATTGTCATTTCGTACAATCTAGAGAAATATCGAATAAAGACTGCTGTAGAAAATGCTCTAGCAAAAAAGTTGCAGAGAATACATTAGCCAAGTACGGTGTAAAGAATGTAAATCAACTTGATGAAATAAAAGAGAAGAAGAAACACATCAATTTGGAAAGATACGGCGTTGAGCATTACACGCAAACAGAAGATTACAAAGAAAAGGTAAAGAAAACAAATATAGAAAAATACGGTGTACCATATCACATACAAAGCATAGAAGTAAGAAATAGAATATCGAAAAGTAATATCGACAAATATGGAGTAGAGAATGTATTTGCAAACAAAGAGATCATAGGGAAGATAAAAGAAAGTAATTTGAAGAATCACGGGTTTGATAATCCCATGAAGAATCCAGAAATCGTTCAAAAACTAGCCAACTCAAATATTGAGAAATATGGAGTGGCAGTTCCTCTCGCAGAGGACGCTAATGTTAAAAACAAAGCAAAGCATACAATTATCCAAAGGTATGGTGTTGATAACTACTCAAAGACAGAGGAGTATATTGAAAAAGTAAAAGCAACAAATCAGAGAATTCGAGGGGTAGACTTTCCTACTCAATCTGGGGAAGTTATGACGAAAGTGTCTAATAGTTTTTATAAAAATGGCACAGGAAAAACTTCTAAACAACAGATTTATCTAAATAATTTATTTGGTGGGAAATTGAATTATTCAAAAGACTTAAAAGCAATGCTGGATATCGCGTTCCCCGAAGAAAAGATATATGTCGAATATGACGGTGGAGGCCACTGGCTTTCAGTTGCAATGGGACAAATATCGATTGAAGATTTTAATAAAAAAGAATTACGCAGAAGTTTTGCCTTATTAAGAGAGGGATGGAAGGAAATTAGGATCATCTCCAAAAGCGATTTACTACCTCTGGATAGCAAACTATTAGAAATGCTTTCAATCGCTAAAAAATATTTAAGTACGGGCAGACATTTTATTAAATTTGATATAGATGAAAATAAAATAGTAACTAGTCAATACGAAGTAAATTTTGATTTTGGTAGACTCAGAAAAATAAAAGAAAAAGATTGTATTCAAGAAGCCGATAACATTCAGGCTTCTTTTTCATTTTAAAGGAGGAAGAATAAATGTCGGTTTTCGATTATGATAATTCAGTAATTGGGCAGTTAAGAAAAGGGACGGTGGATGACCCCTATATTTCAATTAGCGAACCAAAACAAGTGATTAACTCTGTTGTAAATTTGAGCGAAATTCCTGATGATTTTCAGCGAGTTAAAGTAACGACCACTGATGGAACATTAACACTAACAGAGATTACTAGCGGTTCGCCAACTATAAATCAGTATATTATCGATTATAATCAAGGATTAGCAACATTAAATTCTGGGAGAAATAATCAGCAATTGGTATTCACTTATAAGGGGAAGGGTGGATATTTTCTCAGTTCAAACAGGGTCTTCACGGCTCAGTCAAATGGATTAGTTACCCAAACATTAACGCAATACGTAGATGATGCAAAAGCGCAAATTGATACGAAAGTAGCGAGTGTAACTTCAAGCGCAAATACGGCATTGACTAATGCTCAATCAGCAAAAACATTGAGTGATCAAGCGACTGCCAGTGCCACTAGTGCAGCTTCCACAGCAACTTCTGCTGCGTCCTCTGCAAATACAGCAGCCACAGCAGCAAATACAGCATCGACAAATGCGACGAGCACAATTAACGCTATTAATACTGACATGAAGATTTCACATAAGGGAACTCTTGCTACTTTTTCCCTTCTTCCATCTTCGGGTCAGCAAGTTGGTGACACGTATGTAGTTACCTCGGATTCAAATAATGCAAATAATGGAGTATGGAGATGGCAATCTAATTCCACTTGGTTAAAGATAAACAATTTGAATATTTCTGGTGCAGAGACGGTTTCCAATGTTTCCGTTGTTGACCAAGCCAAATCAGATATTGTACGCGACTCTATTCACAGCGGTGTAATTTCTGTAAGTGCATTAACCACAGATTCTACTTCAACATTAAATGGGTTTACTATTAGTGCATTTATTGCTTATATCAATGGATATAAAGTTTCCATACCTCAAACAGTAATTACTATGCCTAATGCAGGTTCGTTTGGAATGAAAGATCAACTTGTTTTCGTGGAGGCATATTTCCCATCTACGGGAAATGGATATCAATTAAGCACTAGATTTAGGACGGTTGATGCAGTAGATTTTACAGCCTATCCCGAAGGTGTAGGTCATTCTGCGGTAGTATTTGCTCAAGGTGGTCAAGCATCTCCTACCACTTATACATTCACTAAAGATTCTGTGGATCAGGGATTATACGTCAGCGGTTCGGGTTCTGCTGGTGATAAAACTACACTAGCAACGTTCGATGGAAAAGTTTACGCTATTCCAATTGCTCGTGTAAAAAGACGTAATAGCGGAGGATACAGAAAAGACAATATTTCTGGCTGTGTTGATTTTATTTCCACTACTTTATCTGCTATTGCAAGCACCATATCTAATACGGTTACAGTTGCTAGTGCAACAGGATTAAGTGTTGGAAATAGTATTAAAATTGGTTCATCATCTATCTATAAAATCAATGCAATCAGTGGTACAACTTTAACTTTAGATAGAAATGCTGATTCTGCTCATGCTTCCGGTTCTACCGTAGTAATCCAAAGTGACCGACCTGATTCACTTTACAGTAATGTAATTTCTTCTTCCGACATCATAGACCTACGCCACAAAGTATCCTTAACAGGTGTAAATTATCAACAATTGCTCGAAGAAAACTTTGATAATCTTCTTCGTGGAAACTTAACCACTAAGGATACGAAAACGAGCATCAAAGAAACTTGGGGGTTACGTAAAGCACCATTGGGATTGGCACAAAGTTTGCAATCGGTGACGATTAAGGGTAGCGATGGTACGAGTCGTGATTTGGTGAATTTTTTAGGTACGGACGGTAACTGTGAAGACATAAGCAAATGGACTACGGGTGGTACTCTTTCTACAACACAGGCAAAGTACGGAAAAAATTCGCTTAAATTTGTAACCAGTAACAATTCACTATACGCATATAAGGATTACAGTATTTCTTCCTTTACATCGGGCTATTATCTCGTTGCATGTGATGTATATATTGAGTCATATACGAGCGGAAACGTCATTCAAATTGACATTAGAGACTACAACACGTTTACACAACGATATTCTGCGATAGCTAATACTGCTATAACTGGTAAATGGCAGACACTCTATTTTAAGATTCCTGCTAATGGTGCGATTACCACGCCTAACGGCTTCCGCATATTATTCGGCGAGCAAGCAACAGGGACAAGCACTAGTTATTTTGATGGTATTCGTCTCTACCAGATCGACCAAGCCACATACAACCTCATCGACGTTGACCCGAACTACACAGGTGGCGATAAAATCAGTGCTTTATTCCCTTATGTGGATTCACAACCAAACTTTGTGGAGAACTTAGTTTATGGAGAACAGGAGCAAGATAACGCTGCCTTTAATGTTGGCACAAACTCTACCTATGATAATGCATGGATAAGCGGAAAATTAAACATTTATAATGGTTCCGCTAGTGTATGGGGTAAAGGATTTCAATTATCTGTAGCTAGCGGAACCGCATATACGCTAAATCTTGATACGGCAATAGCTTCGGATGGGGCATCATTAAATGTCGAAATAGGCTACACTTCTACAACAAATGATGTAGTGTCAAAGGCATCGCAAACAGGGCATGTTTCATTCTCGTTTACTCCTACTCAAAATACTGTTTACGTTAAATTCCGTAGGCAGGGAGCAACAGATAATACAAAACCTGTTACCGTTTGGAACATTAAGGTGGAAGCAGGCTCGGTAGAAAATGTATATGTTCCTAAAGGTCGCTGGTATATCCCTGCTGACTACCAAGGTTATAACGCTCACATGGGTAATAACTCTGTATCTCGATATGATAACGTTAATGGTGGACGCTTTACTGGTCAACGCTCAACATTCTCAGATGCTCAAACTAGCGAAACTCGCACAGATGTCATCGAAGCACTCATGACACCGCAAAAGCATATTGCCGTAACTCAGGCCACAGCAGGTACATGGGCATCAGGCGATAAACTCGTTATTTCATCGAATGATGGATTGCTTGCAAGTAATAATGCTGCTGTGGCGCGCGTTACTCAAAATGCAAGTGGGGCTACGGCTATTTATGTCGATGACGTATCTAAATTCGCTGTTAATGATACAGTCAATTTTTATCTTGTTTCAAGTAATTTAGTAGCTGTCGGGTGGACTGTACAATCCATTGATACCACGAACAAAATTTTAACCATGACAGGCTCCGCCACTGTTTCAGTGGGTGACATGGTGATTAGAACAAACACTCTGCCATCTATAGCATACACAACACAGCAGAATAAAACGGCTCAGTCGGGTTCCACATCAACAACCATCAAATTGGCTTCGGATGCATCTGCCACAGATAACTATTACAACAACTTGATCGTTACGATTCTCTCCGGTACAGGCGCGGGACAATCCAAGACGATAACGGCTTACACAGGCTCTACGAAGGTCGCTACGGTTTCTGCGTGGACGACAACTCCTGATGCAACTTCTGTCTATTCCATCTCTATGCCGGGAACATGGACTAACCTTGGCACAAAGTCGGCTACATTCACTATTGGTACAATGCCTACCGCTACAGATGCTACTTTAGGAAATGCCAATCAAACGAACATTTCATGCTCTTATTCGGTTAACTATCCAGCAGGAAAAGGCTTCGGAAACGTGCCTACGGATGTGCTTGAGGCGAGTGTGAATGATCAGAGATTGATTAGTGGTCAGACGGTGAGTGTTAAGGCGAATTATTTGGGCAAGGTTGCAGGGAATACAGATGCTGTACCTCATATTGCAAAATGGATTAACAGCAATATCGGGTCTAACACAACGTTACTGGCACCGTCCAATGGTTCGTTTGCTGAAGTTGGGGGCTCTGGTACAACCTATGCAAATATTTCTTCTCTCGATGGCGCACTTAACGTAGTAAACTCATCTGGAGCAAGTTCGATCGCTCAACAACTTTTCCAATTCGACCTCATCCGAGCCATCGAAGACAAATACGGTGAAATCCCTGTTGACGGTACAGCGGCGAAGGTTGCTTGGTTGAAGGCTAATATTACAAACTTCCTATGTAATATATACGGCTATGGCTCATCTCCCACAGGAAATAAAGCAAGCGTTTCTGTTTGGAGTGTTGCAGGTTCTTCATGGGGTTCTGCTTGGGCTACGAATGCAACAAATGCTGTAGCAGTAATGGCTGTAGGAACATCTTCTAATATCGGAAACTACATCGACGCAAATGGTTATATGTATTTTATCGCCTACGCAGACCCTTCCGACGGTGTAACCTATTCCACAATTAACACCGACTACATTGAACTTTCCATCACACTCAATACTAGCATGAAATCGGCATTTGATGGGAATACGGAAACTGGATTTACAGTGTTGTCGCCTGAGAATTTGTTCCCTGTGATGAATGAGAATTTGTTGAATTCGAATCAGGCATTTCCGGTGGATGTTAGTGGACTTACAGCAGTCAATGGTGTAACACATAGTGTGGATAGTAGCGATATCGGAACAATACTTGTAACAAATTTCCCATCGACTGGATATGGATTGTCCTATGCATCTGTAACACTCCCTAAAGCAACTACGTATGCATTTAGCGCAGAAATTTTCGTTCCTTCTGCAAGTGTAGCAACTTCTGTGCAAATTCATGACGATGGAAACTTTACAGGTGCTACGAAAGTGATAGGCAGTTATGATTTGACAAAAAAGGGAACATGGCAGAAAGTTGTAACGCTAATCACAACTACTGTAATAGGGCAGTCCGGTCTAAGCGGATTAAAAATTACTAATAATTCCGGTGCAAGTGATGTAATTAAGATTCGTCGAATGAAAGTCCAAGAAGGTGTAACCGCAACTCCATGGTCAGCAGGACGAAATAAGAAGATTACGCTGAACTATTTGGGTAAAGTTGCTGGAAGTGTTGTTGAGAATCCTCATAGATTAGGCAGATTAAACAGTGCATCGTTCCCATCTCCGATTCCGAGCTTCTCTAACTATGCAGAGAATACAGCGTCTAATCTAATTGATCCGGTAACAACACAAGATGGTGTTTTATGGTCGTACTCATCTTCTACAGCAGGACAGTACGCTCAGCAACTTTTTGAGTTCGATTTATCCTATCTTGGCATGTCGTTGAGTGAGTTGAAGAAAGCGTTACGACCAATCACGGCTACATGGGTAGGCTACGGTAGCGGAGATAATGCAAGTGCGCTGACTTATGGCGCAACCGTTAAATGGTGGGATGCAACTGGAGCAGGTTCGTGGGCAACCTTTGGAGGTTGGAGTAATACAACGAGCACTCCATCATCGGTCGCTATGACTGTCAATAATGGAAGTCAAACCAACTACATTACAAGCAACCAAAAAATCTACATCCTTGTTCACAGCACAAATCCTGCATCGGCAACAAATCCATCAAATATCTACACCGACTATATCAAGCTTGACCTTAATTTAGCGGATTACGTAGATTACAATAAGTCCAATATCGTGAAGGTTAGACCAGAGACCAAGGAAATCAAAACATGGTTCCCTGTACACTCCTACCGATATACAGGATATTCTGGTGTCGCTCAAGCTGGCGTTATTGG
Source organism: Paenibacillus cremeus (assembly GCF_007786445.1). Lineage (GTDB taxonomy): Bacteria > Bacillota > Bacilli > Paenibacillales > NBRC-103111 > Paenibacillus_G > Paenibacillus_G cremeus. The sequence continues at coordinate 154,849 of NZ_VNJI01000011.1, forward strand.
GTGGAGCTATAGGTATTTGCCGTATGGTGGATTCGGTTCTGTTGCAAGGTCTAAAATTATGGCTGTTGGAACTCCGATTATTAGCACATTGGGTACAGGTTCAGCATCTACAGCAACCGATGTTGATCTTGTGGGGATTCGAAATGTGACGACAAAACTCCCAACTCCAATAGCAGACTATAACTTAGTCGCTGAAAAGTTTACATCTGATGGTGTGCTTACTACTATTGACAATGTTACACTCAAGAGAAATTCGCTAACTTCTAATAATGGCTACAGATTTTCTCCTTTTTCGGGATTATATTTTGATCCGTATTCTACACCTACTGAAACCGTAGTGCGAGGAGCATCTAGCCGAGCAGGTTACACCAACGATACAATTACTTCACAGTCTATTGGTGCAGCGGCTTACAAGTTTAGTCTGCCATCAACGTTACCATCGGAAGCATTAATCTCACTTCCAATGCTCATCATTGACAATGGAGAATTAAAAATGGTTGTGGTTAGTTTCCGTAAGAGCAGAAATACTAGTCTCCAATTCCAAGCGGTAGATGGAATTTGGGATGTGTTCAAACTCCAAGGTAGAGTGCTCCAAAAGTAATAACTAAAATATGTGAATCTCCTACATTAACTTGTGGGAGATTCTTTTCTTTTCACACTGAAAGGAGTGAATTTGCGTGTCAAAAATAATCATTGATTCCAACAATCAAATTGTAGGCATCGATATTCCTGTTGGATTTAACCAGTATTCTTTGGATGTAGATGTTGAAGGTTTGAAGAAGGTGCTTCAACAGGATGCACAATTGCCAAAGTTGGACACTGAAGGCAATGTGCTTTATGTTCTTGCTCAACCCGATTTGGAACTCACATCAACTGTGACAAAGCAAGTTGAAACTATCGTAGAAACTGGAAATGAACCAATTTTCGTGGATGTGGTGAAGTATATTCCTATGCTTGACCCCGTTACAGGAGTACAGAAAACTTATCAACCAACTCAAGTTGTCGATGTGTATGATGATGAAGGAAATGTAACAGGGCAAGAAACTGTAAACGTTGGTGCTCCTCTTTTGTTGCAAACGACTGAGGTTGTTCAGGAGCAGAAAAAAGACGCTGATGGCAAACTCCTTTATTGGAAAACAGTTGAAGAGACTGTTGTAACAATGCAGCCACAAGAACCTAAACTTATCACATCTGACTCCCCCGAGTGGACAGAGGAATTATCTCAAGCATTTGAGACAATTAAGAGTGGAACAGAAGTTTCGGTTGCTCAATATCCAACTTTGTTCACTGTTGACGAGGTTCAAAATTATCCTACTCTAGAACAAGTTAAGCAGACTAAACTTGACCAGTTAAATGACGCTTGCAACAAGTTCATCTTAGCAGGATTTACATCTGATGCTTTAGGCGAAGAAAACCATTATGACTTTGATTACGAAGCTCAAATTAATATGGGTGGAACACTCAATGGAATTACAGCAGGAATGATTACTGGTGATATCATGTGGAAAACTGCTGAAGGAAATAAGCCTCATACAGTAAATCAATTTAAACAATTGTACGCCGATGGTATGACGTTTAAACAAACCAACATCGCAAAGTATTGGACTCTCAAGAATCAAGTATTGGCGTGTGAAACTAGAGCAGATGTAGCTGCTATTCAGTGGTAGGTGAGATTATGAATCTACAACCTTGTGATGTTATTTTCGTTACAAAACGTAAAAATGAAACTTTGAGAGATATCATCATACGTAAATTAATCTCTTGGGCTACTGATTCGGATATAACCCATTGTGCCTATTTCGTTTCAGGCAACATTGTGTTCGAGGCAAACGGATTTAGAACATGCGGCTTCCAGAGCTTAGATGAATATGAGTATAAAGTCAAAAGATTAACATGCGACTTAGAAACAAGGAAAAAGATATTGGAGTGCATTCTTGAAACTGAAGGTAGGAGCTACGGTTACATGGAATGCGTGGCCTTATTCTTTAGACGTAAATTAGGCATGTATTTTTACTATGATGATCCTGATAAATTCATATGTAGCGAAGAGTTAGCAAAAGCGATGTATGACGTTACTGGTAAGTTTATGAATATAAAAGATAAAACACCTACTTTTGACTTGTCGCCTCAAGATTTATGGGAAAGTGAATATTTGGTTGAAATTGAAGGGTAATATATGGGTAAGGTCTCCTGCGTGGTGACGGAGACCTTAATCTTCCCATTTGTTTAAGGCTGCTCCTTTGTTGGAGTGGTCTTTTTGTGTTGTTTAAATGAAAAACTTTAATCTTAGGAGGAATTATTCAATATGGAAAAACTCAATCTTTTTTACTGTTACGACTCTAATCTTGCTAAATACTTGAAACAGGATAAAAATATCCCCTACCTAACTAAAGCAAGACATCTAGATACGCACAAGGTATTCCACCTATTTCTTATTTCTAATGTATTACAAGAGGCATTAGAAGAGTATAAGAGCAAGAGTAGGTAACAGAAATGGACATTAATCAAGGGAATATAATCAAGCAACTTAGCGATTTATATCTAATACAACGAGGGCATTATTTAATTCAAGATAAAAATTATGGTTATCGTGATTATCGAAAAGGTGAAATCAGCAAATCAACAGGTAAAAAATATAAAGCCTTATTAGATTATATGATTGAATCACATCTAAATGGCGAGTATACAGTTGGGACATTTTGCAAAGAAGTTTTCACAAAATTTATAACTATTGACGTAGATTATAAAGGAAACTTGGAAATGTCTAAATTGATCACAAATAAAATTAGTGAACAATTTACCGATTGGCACATTCCAGAACACTATATTAGTTTTAGTGGTAACAAGGGTTATCACATCGATATATTCTTTGATGATTTAATCCAATGGAAACATGCGAAAAAGTTTTATGAACACCTAATAAAGAGTTTAAACTTGGATGACAAGAAGGTGGAATTTCGTCCAACAAGTACTCAGGGCGTTAAGTTGCCTCTTGGAATACATCAGGAAACAGGTAACTATTGCGGATTCTGCTATCCAGATAACCTGACAGTAATGAGCAAGGAGAACAGTGAGGAATTTTTATTTAATATCAAGAAAATCCAATCAGAAAGTATATTGGATATTATCGGTTTAGATATAAATACCTCAGAAAAGATCGATACAAAACAAGAAAAAAATAAAATTATTAGTACAGAAGATGCCATTAGTCCACACAAACCATTACCAAGTTATGAGCAAAGCGAAGATTCTTCGATAGACCGAGCACAGGATTTGCTTCTTAATGGTTTAAAAGTACAAGGTAGCAGACACAATTCGGTATTATTGCTTGGGATGTATTTGAAATATTGCGGATTAAGTCAAGAGCAAAATAGAGCAGAACTTTATGCTTGGATGGAATGGCAGAATCCTAATACTTATACAACTCCATTGGATGAATGTTGCAGAGATATTGATCAATTAACAAAAGACATTTATGAAAAAAACTATAATTTATCTGCAAACCAGAAAGACTTGACGGTTACATGCGATGAAATTAAATGGATAATGAACAATTGTCCAGAGAAAAATCAGAAACTAATTACATACGCTATGTTGATTCACTCTAAACGTCATGCAAATAAGCAAGGCGTTTTTTATATGCCATTTAAAGACATAGAAACCGCAACGGGATTGTACGATCAAGCCGTTCAAGCACAGGTAAATAAATTAATAAAACTTGGAGTTGTCGAGTGTATAGAACGAGGAAGGAAACCGAAGGGTAAGGGATTAGCGAAAATGCTACCTAATCTGTATCGAATGAATTATCAAAGGAGTCTCGAATCTGATGGTTTAATTGAAACAGAAGTTTTTACCACTGAGGAATTGGACAATTTTGATGTGTGTTTGAGATTTTATTTTTCTGATAAGGAATTAAGGAAAAATTTATCGCAGAGACAATATAAAAGTTTACTTGGGTGAATATTGTTTACAATTGTTAATTAATTATGATTACATTTGCTCCTTGTACTTACCTCACCCTTTAGATTCACAGGAAAAGTTCAAGGTCAAGAGATTCCTTAAATATAATAAATATATCTATTAATAGTGATTTCGCATATCACACTATTTTAGTCGGGTATAAGATTATTAATAAATAATGTATTGTACCCCAAATCGTACAACTTACTTTTAGTAAGTAATAAAACAATCCTCATACGAGGGTTAACATAGATTCCACTTTTATGAGGCTGTCTAAGGGGCAGTCTCTTTATTTTATATATATCAAAAACAAGGTGGGGTAACAGTGCCAAACAATGAAATGAGTAATATTGAGGAACGCTTAACACGATTGGAGACGAAATTCGAACTTGTATTTCAAACTTTTACAGATGCAATTAATCGTCTAGAAACAAAACTTGACAAACGAGACGATACCTTTGTAACTAAAGACTATTTTAATGGTGAGATGCGTCTGAGAGATGAGAAGATAAATGGTCTTCAAACGGCATTGGATCAGGTGAGACAGGAGAAGAAAGAAACAAAGTCTGCATGGCCTATTTGGTTACAAACCATTGGTACTCTTGGAGCAATGTTTGTGGCTATTATGGCTTTGTATGCAAGCAAATAAAAGAACGGTTTCATTTGCAATTAATCAATCGCCATTCGCAGGGAGATTAACCAATTAGCAAGAATCAACCGTTCTATACATCTATTATAAACCAAATAATGCAGAAAAAACAGTTAATATTTGGGAGGTGAAATAATAATGAAAGATATCGTCAATGAGCATTACCAAATCCATCGTATTACTGAAGTTGAGCATTTCCCTGAACATGGTGGACGAACAGAAACATTGGAGTTTCGTAATGCAAAACATGAATTAGAAGTAGTCGAACATTTACCATGCTTTATATGTGGAACCATGAATAAACGTGAGAGTCATCATATCTTTGAACGAGCTTATTGGAACGCACTCGATCTCAAAAGAGTAGCGTTCTTTTTGTTTCATCATTATGATTTTCATGGTCATGTAAAAAGAGATTATAAAACATCGGACGAACTTTTTAAATTTTTCGTTGACCATTATAACGGACGAGAAACAGAATTTGTAGATGCACAGGGAAATAAAATATGGACTTGTGATGATACAGCAGCAGACACAATTTATAATCAATTAATTTTAGATGAAATTTGTCATCGTGGTGAAGGAACAGGAGCACATGGTACATCTACTCCTACGTTTATGGCTCGTATGGCACAAAGAAAAGGTTACGAAGTTTCTATGAGTGAAAAGGCATATAAGGATTTGATTAATAAGTAGGTGTAAAGTATGAATAGTTGGTTTAAAAATCTTGTTTCACTGGACGAATTGAAAGTCAGCCTCCTAGCGATATCGCTTATTGGAATCTTGATTTTGGATGGTTTTATGGCAATTAAATATCACGATGTTCCTCCACAACTTACATCAATCACGATAACAATAATTTCAGCGGTAGCTGGATTTAATGCAATCTCTGTTGTTGCAGGGAATATCACTGCAAACAAAACTAATGTGCCAGTGCAAAACAGTAACATGTATAACTCAAATATGTATGGATATGGAATGAATCAGCCAACTATTACTAATCAGACACCTATCATCAATCCTAATCCAACACAAGTTCAACAAACTACAACTCAGACAACAGTGACGACAATGCCTAAAATGTAAAGAAGGTGTAATAAATGAATTCATCAAGACAAGCAACAAATAGTCAAGGCATAGACATTTCGCATCATAATGGTCAAGTGGATTTTGACAAAGTAAAAAATGCAGGAATTAGTTTCGTTTTTATGAAAGCCACAGAAAGCACGAGAACAATCGATGATACTCTAAGTTATAACTACTCAGAGGCAAAACGAGTTGGAATTCCAGTTGGCTTTTATCATTTTGCTCATGTCTCTAATGATCCTGTGCAAGAAGCAAACCATTTTCTTTCTGTTGTTAACGGGTTGGAAGTTGATTTATTCTACGTTTTGGATTTAGAGCAAGGTAGTCTAGATGGTGCGAATTATAGCAAATCTCAGGTATCTTCGTGGGCAAGGACATTTTTGCAGACTGTTCAGAACAGCACAGGAAAACTACCTATAATTTACACTGGAGGTTCATTCGCGGCTGCGTATTTTGAACCCGACTTATCTATGTATCCTTTGTGGGTGGCGCATTATGGTGCGATTCGCCCAATGGAAAATGGAATTTGGTCTGACTGGTTGTTCTTTCAATGGGCAGAATCGGGAAGTGTAGATGGCATCTCGACAAATGTTGATATGAACGAATTTAACGGCAATATTCAAGATTTTTTATATAACGAGGATGATGAATACATGAAACCAGTAGTGATGGATGATTGGAGTTGGCAGGAACTCGATAAATTTGTAGGGGATGCTTATAACGAGAAAATCATCGAAAGTTGGGCTTGGGTGCAAAAAGTGCGTGACAGGCAAATTAATGTTGTGGAATGGCTGCAACTGAAGACATTTATTGATGAGCGTAGACGTAATAAAGCATTGGGTCAATAAAATAAATTATAAAGGAGAATACATATGATTCAAGTTTTAAATGATTTACTTGTATTGGTAAGTCAAAATTGGGAAACGATTAGTTCAATTATCGGCTTCTTCTTGGTAACGGTTGGTGGTTATAAATACACTCAACAATCTTCTAAGAATTATGCAACTGGTTTAGCCAAGACTCTTATGTTTGCTGTAGAGAAGAAAGCAACTGACTTACTGCTAACCACAGGAAAAAATAAGTTCGACTTCGTTGTCTCAGAGGCGTATGACAAATTTCCAGCATTAGTTAGAGTACATATTAGTAAGCCAATGTTTAGTATGCTCGTTCAACAATTGTTTGATGAAGCTGTTGCTATTGCAAAAGAGCATCAAACTGAACAGCCAATTATGCAAGCACCAACTATTCCAGTGGCTACAACTAATGTTCAACAAACTATTCAAGATGCACAATCAAATCAATCTGTTCAATTAACACAATCAAATTAAGGATAACTTTTAGGGGTAAATTTGGTCTATTTTAGGCTGAGTTTACCCCTTTTTTTATCATTTTTACACGAAAATACGTTCCCCCTCTTAAAACGTTCCAAATGGCTCTGTAATGCGTCCTAAACCTCCCTCCTCTCTTATATCGAAAAAATACCCATGTTGCCCCTAAAAGTCAATATTTGAACTTTACGCCATATTCAGATGAATGGTCATTCACTATACTGTTGGAACCGTCAAGATAGTAAATTTTAAATCCACGATCTTTCACTTCTATTCTGAGCACATGTTCACATAATGAACCTTCAACACGTACACCTTTCAATTTCAAGTGTGTTTCAACAATATGTATGATATCAGTTTCTTTGATGGTGAAATTGGTGCAAGCATCTTTCCCCTGTTTCTGATAAGTCGTACATGTATATGAGTTATGAGTCCTTAATTGCTTACCTCTAAATTTCCCTCCACATTCGAGACACAAAATTTTTCCATTTCCGAACTGGTACATAACGTGTGCCCTCTTCCTTTACGATGTAAAGTGACAATGATATAATATGCTTGTACAAATTTATTATGAAAGGTTCTGTATTGTATGAGCAATAACGATGTCATCCCAAAGTTATTAGGCCATAAAGAAGTAACTGAGTATTTGGGATGGTCAAAACAACTCCTGAACGATTATATAAAACGAGGAAAATTTCCGCAACCTGTTCAAGTCCTAGCCAGTAGCCCCATTTGGACAGAAGAACAAATCATAACATTTAAACATTCTAGAGAACGATAATCGGGAGGACAAATAATTGAAAGTAGCAATTTATATACGTGTTAGTACTGATGAACAAGCGACAAAGGGTAACTCACTCCTTGAACAGAGAGAACGTCTAGAAGCGTATTGTAAGGCCATGGATTGGGAAGAATATGAGGTTTTTGAAGACGATGGCTATTCGGCTAAAGATATGAATCGTCCTAAGCTTCAAGAGATGATTGAACAAATCAGAAATAATAAAATCCAAATGGTCGTGACTACGAAGATTGACCGTCTATGTCGTAACCTGCTTGACCTACTCACTTTTATTGATGACTTAGTTGAATATGATTGTGGTTACGTTTCAGCAAGTGAAAGTTTCGACACATCCACTCCTGCTGGCAGAATGGTATTACAAATTCTCGGAGCATTCGCAGAATTTGAACGCGAACGCATACGAGAACGTGTTAAAGACAATATGAAGTCACTCGCGAAGAAAACCAATAAGGTCATAAATCGCCCCTGCTATGGATACGATGTTGTTGATGGAGAATACGTTATAAATCAAAGGGAAGCAGAAATTATACGGAAGATGGCAAATTGGGCTATCAGTGGCGATGGTTGCCGTTCAATCGCAATCAGATTAAAAGGAGAATTAACAAAGGACGGAAATTCGTTTTCAGAAGGGTTTGTACGTAAATTACTTCAAAGAGAAACTATAGCAGGAATGTTCGTTTACAATCGCAAATACACACTAAAGAACAAGACTAAAACACGACCAAAAGAAGAATGGATCGTGAATGAAAATCACCATGAGGCTATAATTGACAGAGAAACATATGAATTAGTGCAAATGGCTATAAGCTCTAGACAGAAATCAAAAACACAAGCAGATAATGACAGATGGCTATTATCAGGATTGACTGTATGTGGGCACTGTGGGGCAAACATGACTGGTCAATACCGAAAGAAAGGCAGTAAAGAATATTTTCATTACCTGTGTTCTGCTTACCATAAAAAAGGCGAGTGTTTTCGGCATAGCATTGTTCGGGATAAAGTAGAACTTGCAATAATAAAAACCTTAGAGAAGATTGAAGAGTACGCACAAGCTAATATGCTGACTATAGAAACTACTCAAAAATCCGAAGTTAACGTTCAAGCTCTTCAGGATAGGTTGAAAAAGATCAATAATAAAATGCAGAAACAAATTGAATTGTATGAAGATGACGAAATTAACAAAGAGGACTTCCGGAGAGCTGCTGATCGAATTGAAAAAGAACGTCTTGAAATAACGAAAGAATTAGAATTGGCACAACAAGACTCATCCAAGCGAATTCAAGATCAGTTTGTTAAGCGAGTCAAAACCTATAAAGGCGACTGGTCATCCGACGACAGACAAATAGTGAAGAATTGCTTGAGGCAATTGGTTTCTCGCATAGTTGTTAATGGTAAGAAAGTTGATATTACCTTTAAATTTTAGGTATCACCTAGCGACACATAGGTTGGCC
>NZ_VNJI01000110.1 GCF_007786445.1 Paenibacillus cremeus
GGAGGGGAATGTGCTGGCCCAGCTGTATACGGACTGGGATACGCCGGAGCAGCTCGCGCGCGAGCGCGCAGCCGCGGCCGCTGCGGCGCAGGCGCTGGCCGCCGCGCAAGGCGCGCTCGCGCAGGCGCAAGCGGCGCAGGCCGCGGCCCGCGAGGCGCTGGCCGCGCAGGAGGCGCCGCTCGTGCTGCGCCTCGAGCAGCTGCGCCAAGCGGCCGCGCTGGCGGCGGAGCTCGCGGCGGACCGCGAGCGGCTGGCGGCGCTGGCCGCTGAGGCGGCGGCGCACGAGGCGCGGCTGGCCGCAGGCCGCGCGGAGCAGGCGCGCGAGCGCGAGCTGCGCGAGAAGGCGCTGCAGCGCCAGGCGCAGCTGCAGCTGGAGCTGAAGAGCGCCGAGGTGCCTCGCGCATGGCGGCAGCAGTTGCAAGAAGCGCTGCAGGAGAAGCGCGAGCTGGACCGGCTGAGCAAGCAAGCGGCCGAGCAGCAGACGGCAAGGCAGAAGCAGCAGGCCGAGCAGGGGCAGCTGCAGCAAGCCGAGCAGCAGTGGAGGCGCTCCGAAACGGAATGGGCGCAGCGGGAAACCGAATGGCGTACGCAAGTCCAGGCGATACATACAGGAATGGAGCAGCTGGAACGGGGGTTAGCCGGTTGGCAGGTGGCCATACCGGAGGAACTGGCACGCATCCGCAGGGCAGAACGGGAAGCGGAGCTGGCCTCGTTGGCCCAAACCTTGGCAGCGCACCTGCAAAACGGGGAGCCGTGCCCCGTATGCGGCGGGACGGACCACCCGGGCATCGCAGGGCAGCATAAGCCAGCCGAGACGGCAGGGGAAACCGGCGAGGAAGCCGCACGGTTGGAGCGTCTGGGGCAAGAAGCGAGAGAGCGGCAGATGGCCTGCCGGCAGCTGATGCATGCGCTGCAAGCGATGGAGCAGCAAGCAGACCAAGCGGCAGAACGAGCAGTGGAGGCCAAGAGACCTGCTCAGCCGGACGCATACAAAGAAGCTGCGGCAGCGGCCGTCGTGGAGATCCCATCGTGGAGATCCGCTTCGATGGCCGAAGGGCTGAAGCAGGTACATGAACACCTGTCCGAAGGAGAGCGTCAGGCGCAAGCGCTGCAGCAGTCGATGCAAAAGCTGCTGCAGGACAAGCGGCAGATGGATAAGCAGCTGCAAGAGCTGAACGCCCGCAGGCAGGCGCTGGAAACACTGATGTCAGCACAGGAGCAGGTCTCTGCGGAAACGAAGCGAAGCCTCAATGAAATTCAATCCGGCTGGACAGCCCGGTTTCCGGACCTCCAGCCGGATCAAGTCGTGGGAGCCGCGGAGACCCTCCGGAAAAAGGATGAGGCGGCGGAGGACCTGCGAGAACGTCTGGAGAAAAGCGTCGCTTTCCTGACCGAGAAGCAAACGCGGCTGGAGCAGCTCCAGGCGGAGCTTAGCGAAACGGACAAGCTTTTCGTGAAGTGCAATGCTGAGCAGCAGGCGCTGGAGCAATTGACAGCCCAGAAACAAAAACAGCTTGAAGCGTGGGTGCAGGATCAGGATGCCGCTGCGCTGGCAGCAGAGGTACAGACCAAGCTGATGCACTTGAGGCATCAAGCGGAGGCAACCGCACAGCAGCTGGATGGTGCGCAAGCCGCCAGCCATAAGCAAGCTCAAACGGAAGCGGCGGCTAGACAGGCGGCGGAGTCTACGGAGCAGCTTTGCTCCGACATGCAGCAGGAATGGGGAGAGCAGTCTGCGGCAGAAGGCTTCAAGACCGCGGAAGAAGTCTCGCAATCCTTGCTTGCCCCGGAGCAGCAGTCTGCATGGCAGGCGGAGGTCGAGGCGCATACCAAACTGGAGCATCAGTTGACCGCACGGCGCGTGGAGCTTTCGACTCAGCTGGGAGACAGGGAAGTGACGGACGAAGCTTGGCTAGAGCTGGAAAACGAGCTGAAACAGTGCAAGGAGCAGGATGAAGCTGCACTGCAAACAGTAGCGAAGGCGGAGCGAGATTGGGAAGATCTCCAAGAAAAGCATGCACGATGGTCGGAGCTGGAGATGCAGCGTGCAGCACGCCAGCAGCAGCTGGGATTACTTGGAAAGCTGCAAACCGTACTGCGAGGCAACGCGTTCGTCGAGTTTTTATCCGAGGAGCAGCTCATGCATGTCAGCCGGACGGCTTCCGAACGACTTGGCCAATTGACCCGGCAAAAGTATGCCATTGAGGTCGATTCCAGCGGTGGCTTTGTGATCCGGGATGATGCGAATGGCGGTGTACGACGTCCGGTCACGACGTTGTCTGGCGGGGAAACCTTCCTTACATCGTTATCCCTTGCGCTTGCGCTGTCTGCCCAAATTCAGCTGAAGGGTCAATATCCGCTCGAGTTTTTCTTTTTGGACGAAGGCTTCGGAACGCTGGATCAGGATCTGCTGGAAGCGGTCATAACAGCACTCGAAAAGCTGCATCTGGATAAACTGACGGTCGGTGTCATCAGCCACGTACCGGAATTAAGGGCCCGATTGCCTAGACGGTTGGTGGTCCATCCCGCCGAGCCAGGCGGCAGGGGCAGCCGAATTGCCTTGGAGACGATGTAGCTAAGGCGTTCACAATAACAGACTCAACGAGCAAACGGGCCACGGAGGTGGTCCGTTTTTTTATGTGCGCCACGCATGGCGATTAACTAGGCGGTGAAAGTCCGCTGTGGAGGCTTGTAGTTGCCAACCACTAGCCAAGAGCAAGGGTGTCCATTGCAAGGTGGAATCTGAAGGAAGCTGGAGGCAAACTTCCGACCCGAGGAACACGAATATCATCAGGCACAGGATATGGGA
>NZ_VNJI01000111.1 GCF_007786445.1 Paenibacillus cremeus
TGCGTATTCCGAAAAGTTTTAGCCACCTATTCCGAAAAGTCTTGGGCATCGAATCCGGAAAGTCTTAGCCAGCAATTCCGAAAAGTCTTGGGCACCCATTCCGGAAAGTCTTAGCCACTTTTCTCTTCCAATTTCCTCTCTCAAAATGGTTATCCCACTTAGGTGAAGGTGTGTTACTCCTTAGGTCGAATGTCTTTCGAGACATCTTACGAAAGGAGCATCACCATGCCTAAACAAAGGAGGATAGCCTTGCCACGCGTTCTTGACGTTCTCCGCCTGCACAACGATTCGGGTCTCAGCGAAAGAGCCATTGCCCGGAGTTTATCGCTCTCTCACGGTACGGTCGGGAACATTCTGTCTCGCGCCAAGGAGGCCGGTCTCTCGTGGCCCCTACCTGCCAACCTGGATGAGCGGAAGCTAGAAGCCCTATTGTTTCCCAAAGCCATGGGGCGACCGAAAAATCGCACCGAACCCGACTGGAACCATTTGCTTCAAGAGTCTAAAAGAAAAGGCGTCACGCTTCAACTCCTCTGGATGGAGTACAAGACGGTCCACCCGGATGGCTATCAGTACAGCCAGTTTTGCGAACGATTCAACCAGTGGAAGAAGAAGCTTCAGGTGTCCTTACGCCAAGAACACAAGGCGGGAGAGAAGCTGTTCATCGACTATGCCGGCCCAACCATTCCGGTCATTGATGCTGAAACGGGTGAAATCCGGGATGCCCAGTTGTTTGTAGCCACGCTTGGTGCAAGCAGCTACACGTACGCCGAAGCCCAGTGGGGACAAGATCTTCAATCGTTTGTCAATGGACATGTAAGGGCCCTTCACTTCTTCGGAGGTGCTCCGGAATTGCTTGTCCCGGACAACCTCAGATCCGGCGTCAAACGTCCTGATCGTTATGAACCCGCGATCAACCGTACGTACCACGAAATGGCCTCCCATTACGGCATCGCCGTTCTGCCAGCCAGACCACGAAAACCTAAGGACAAAGCGAAAGTAGAAGCGGCCGTCCTACTTGCCGAGCGTTGGATTTTGGCGGTGCTTCGGAATCGGCGTTTCTTTAGTCTGGCAGAGCTGAATGAGGCCATCCGTGAATTACTGGATCGTTTAAACGAGAAATCCTTTCAGAAGATGGAGGGGTCCCGTAAATCGTGGTTCGAAAGCTTGGACAAGCCTGCCTTGCGACCACTTCCGCCAAAGCCCTATGAATTTGCTCTATGGCGACTGGCGCGCGCCAACATCGACTACCACATCGCCGTCGAAGATGTGCTCTACAGCGTGCCTTACACGCTTGTGAGGGAAGAGGTCGACGTTCGAATGACGGAGTCCATGGTGGAGGTCTTTCACAAGGGAAACCGGGTCGCTAGCCATCTCCGCGCCCATCGCAAGGGAATTATGGTTACGGATCCGCTTCACCGGCCGAAATCGCATCAAAAACACATGGAATGGACGCCCTCACGTCTCATCGATTGGGGGAGTAGCCTGGGGCCGAGTATTGGCAAGCTCATCGAAGAGATTTTGGCCCGCCGTCCCCATCCCGAGCAGGGATACAGGAGTTGTCTAGGCATTCTCAGCCTGAGCAAACGGTATTCCAAGGAGAGACTGGAATCCGCTGCCGCTCGTGCCATCGCGATTGGATCCTTCTCGTACACCAGCGTGAAGTCCATTTTGGAAAAAGGCCTAGAGCAATTGGAGTTGCCCTTATTCGTTCCCGAGATGCCAACACCAGCTCACGAAAATGTTCGGGGGGCCGCGTATTACCAAGAAAACCGTTCTAGCAAGCTGCTTCATTAACCCGTAAGAAAGCGAGTCGGTGACGATTGTACCCTCACCGATTCGTCTCTCATTTCTCTTTCAAGGAGGCTACCTATGTTAACCCAACCCACGATCGATATCCTGCGAAAACTGCGTCTGCAGGGCCTGGCCGAGGCCTATTTACGTCAACTTCAGGACCCGCGAATGAACGAACTCACCTTCGAGGAACGCTTTGGCTTGCTCATCGACCACCAGTGGACTGAGCGACAGAATCGACAGGTCAACAAGCTGCTACGAGAAGCTCGGCTCAAAGTGCAGGCGAGTCCGGAAGACATCGACTATTCTGCCCCTCGTGAATTGGATCGCCTCCTAATCCGTCAATTGTTGGCGGGACAGTGGCTGACCTCCCATCACAATTTGCTCGTCACCGGCCCAACAGGTGTCGGGAAGACGTTCCTGGTCTGCGCCCTAGCTACAGCCGCCTGCCGCCAAGGCTTTAAGGTCCGGTATTACCGGATGTCTCGCCTGTTTCAAGACATTCTGCTTGCCAAGGGGGATGGCACTTACGGCAAACTGGCGAACCAGTTGACTCGGGTCGATCTTTTAATCCTCGATGATTGGGGGCTTGCTCCGCTCGCAGTGGCCGAGAGTCGTGAACTCCTCGATATTTTGGATGATCGCGTTTCCCTGCACTCCACTTGTTTGGCAAGCCAGCTGCCCGTAGACTTGTGGCATCAACACTTTGCAGATCCAACCTTGGCCGATGCGATTCTAGATCGCCTCATCCACCGGGCTTACCGCCTTAAAATTCAAGGCGACTCGATGCGAAAAGCGCTCGCCCCCTTGCCAGCAGCTGGAAAATCTGATATGTAATTAAGAAGCCATTTTGAGAGGCTCTAAGTGGATAAACATTACCGGAATGACTGACCAAAACTTTCCGGAACGAGTGGCTAATACTTTCCGGAATGACTGACCAAAGTTTCCGGAATACGCAA
>NZ_VNJI01000112.1 GCF_007786445.1 Paenibacillus cremeus
GGTTTCGCTATTGCCGTTTACGCGGGCTGAGAAATGCGACAGAGCAAGCGCTCATGACCGCAGCGGTTCAGAATATGAAGAAGATCGCCCTCCACTTAGAAAGGAGGGCATTGGAGGGTTAATACCCCCTCTAGTCCCGCAAAATATGTGTTTTGGGGCAAAAAAAGAGAAACCCAGCTTTTTAAAAAGTGGGTTTCTCTACAATCTGAAGGTTCACATTTCAGATTGAAATGTGAACCTTTTAAAACCCTATTGGGTAGACTAAAAGAAAAGCTTTTCTAGCGTAATTTTAGCAATTCATCCAAAGTGATTCGATCAACCACCTCAAACCCCTTTCCCAGTCCTCTAGGTTTTACAACAACGGTAGTTAATGGAGAGATAGTTCCTAATCCAACTCCATCAGGAAAACTATGAGCAATGATCACTCTGTTAGTTCCCGGAGCAGGCGTTTGTTCCAACACAGAAGTTAGAGTATCTAAAGCAGCTTGCTGCTGAGCATGTGGCAAGGAAGTGAAGTTATTGATTTTAACCCAAAACGGATCTGTTTGGACATTTCCTTCACTAAAAGCTAGTGCTGCGGTTTCCCTTGTTCGGCAATAAGGGCTGGCTTGAACTGGAGTCTGGACACGGATCTGTAAATCGCGAAGAGCCTTCCCAAATTGTGCTGCTTGTATTTTGCCGGCCTTGGAAAGATTTCTTTGAGTGCTGCAATCATCAAAATGGAGATTCGGCTGATCTTCACCTTCTGTTGCTTCCCCATGCCTGGCATAAAGAATATACCCGCCCTGTCGAAGTAAGTTTAGCAATGATGGAGCTGATGGAGCAGCCGGCGTCAAGCTTTTAAAAAATCCAGCCGCTTCAACCTTTGTTATGGGATTTATAAGGAGTAATGACAAAATGCCTGCCAGAAATAGTTTCTTCAATTAACAGCATCCCTTCGTTATTTTTATATTATTATTTCCCGCTATAGAATTACAAAAACAAGAGAGCTTCGATATTTTTTACCCATTTCCATAGCACCCCAACCGAAAAAGCTCATGGGGCTCCACATCGCCTTAAGGAACGATGCCAACCACTGCGGGCCTGCAAAAGAATTCTTCAAAAGTTCAAAGTAGCCTTTCTAAGGGATCGTGAATAACCTATTTTATACTTTGTGGAAGGGACTGAGTAACAAAATGTATTACGATGAGTATTTATCCCGTTATCCATACTACGTAAGCCTGCCGGTGTATAACTATGTTAGAATGCCTTTGTACTGGGTGATTCCGCAAGACTTAAACCATCCAAGTCAATATGATCATCGGCAATCCTCCAACATGAATGGTAAGATCGAGTTAAAAGATCATGGAAAAACACCGTTTGTTATCAATATTAATGAGGCCGCTAAGCAAAACAATACTTTTCGTACTGCCGTATGGACGGGGAATCATTTACAAGTTGTTGTCATGAGTATTAATGTTGGGGAAGACATCGGTTTAGAAGTTCATCCCTATGTTGACCAATTTTTGCGTATTGAAGAAGGGCAAGGCTTAGTCCGCATGGGTGACACGAAAGGTAACTTGAATTTTGAACAAAGGGTTTATGAGGATTATGCAATCATGGTACCTGCTGGCAAATGGCATAATGTAATAAACACAGGAAATACCCCGCTTAAGCTTTATACAATTTATGCTCCGCCTCAGCATCCGTTTGGAACGGTCCAGCAGACGAAAGCAGTCGCAATGGCCGCTGGAGATTAATGCATGATCGTAGCGAAAAAACAAAAAAACTTGCCTTTTAAAATGAAAGAATCCTTCGGCTCTAGAGCAACAAACGTTTTCGGCAGCTCGCCGGCTGCAACGGTTGCACTTAATTTGTCCGTGCAAGACGAGGCGAGCACCCACGAGACCGTAAGCTTCGTTGGTCTTTTCCTCAAGCTGTTTTAGAGCTGTCATCGGGCATTTTCTCCGGACTGTAGCTCGGCAGCATCATGGTCAGCTGAAGAGGCCCTTGATTTCCTCCGGCGCTACTGCGTACGAAACCAGTCGTTGCTCACAAGAAAATTGATTTTTTCCCCGCCGAAACGCGCGATCAGATCGTTCACAATGCCACCTTCAGTCGTTAGGAAAATATAAGCAATCCCTACGATCACCACCCAAGACATAAAGTGAGGAATGTATATCAGTGTTTGAACGATTCGCTTCATGAACTCTTGTCTCAGCTCGTTTAGCATGAGTGCGATTACGATCGGTAGCGGAAAGAAAAACAGAATATTATAAGCAGCAAGGATCAGCGTGTTCCGAAAGAGCATCTACAAACATACCATTTGAAAAAAAAGAAAAACCCAGCTTTGGAAAGTGGGTTTCTCTGCTTCATAAAATTTAACCATCAGTTGTCAGAATTCCCCCACTTCTAAAGTGGTGGGATGAATGGCAACGGTCTTAGGTATTGACTAATACAGCCGAAATCTATACGATTAGATTCATTCAGTCGTATTTAGAGAAAGGCTGTATTATCAATGGATCTTGACTCGAATAACCATTCAGTATTCTCGCTTAATTATCATCTAATTCTAGTAATCAAGTACCGCCGAAAAGTGATCAATGATGAAATATCCAACCGGCTGAAAGA
>NZ_VNJI01000113.1 GCF_007786445.1 Paenibacillus cremeus
CTGGGAAATCTCATCTTGAGGGGGGCTTCACGCTTAGATGCTTTCAGCGCTTATCCCTTCCGTACTTGGCTATCCAGCCGTGCCTCTGGCGAGACAACTGGTACACCAGCGGTACGTCCATCCCGGTCCTCTCGTACTAAGGACAGCTCCTCTCAAATTTCCTACGCCCGCGACAGATAGGGACCGAACTGTCTCACGACGTTCTGAACCCAGCTCGCGTACCGCTTTAATGGGCGAACAGCCCAACCCTTGGGACCTACTTCAGCCCCAGGATGCGATGAGCCGACATCGAGGTGCCAAACCTCCCCGTCGATGTGGACTCTTGGGGGAGATAAGCCTGTTATCCCCAGGGTAGCTTTTATCCGTTGAGCGATGGCCCTTCCATTCGGTACCACCGGATCACTAAGCCCGACTTTCGTCCCTGCTCGACCTGTTTGTCTCGCAGTCAAGCTCCCTTATGCCTTTGCACTCTTCGAATGATTTCCAACCATTCTGAGGGAACCTTGGGGCGCCTCCGTTACTTTTTAGGAGGCGACCGCCCCAGTCAAACTGCCCACCTGACACGGTCCCCGTACCGGTTTACGGTACCAGGTTAGAACTCCGATACGATCAGGGTGGTATCCCAACGGCGCCTCCACCGATGCTGGCGCACCGGCTTCCTAGGCTCCCACCTATCCTGTACAGATCGTACCAAAGTCCAATATCAAGCTGCAGTAAAGCTCCATGGGGTCTTTCCGTCTTGTCGCGGGTAACCTGCATCTTCACAGGTATTAAAATTTCACCGGATCTCTCGTCGAGACAGCGCCCAAGTCGTTACGCCATTCGTGCGGGTCAGAATTTACCTGACAAGGAATTTCGCTACCTTAGGACCGTTATAGTTACGGCCGCCGTTTACTGGGGCTTCGGTTCATAGCTTCGGGTTGCCCCTAACCACTCCCCTTAACCTTCCAGCACCGGGCAGGCGTCAGCCCGTATACTTCGCCTTGCGGCTTCGCACAGACCTGTGTTTTTGCTAAACAGTCGCTTGGGCCTTTTCACTGCGGCCCCCTCGGGCTATTCACCCTACCGAGGCACCCCTTCTCCCGAAGTTACGGGGTCATTTTGCCGAGTTCCTTAACGAGAGTTCTTCCGAGCGCCTTAGCATGCTCTGCTCGCCTACCTGTGTCGGTTTGCGGTACGGGCACCTTCTCCCTGGCTAGAGGCTTTTCTTGGCAGCTTGAACTCATGACCTTCGGTACTTTATATTTCCCTCCCCATCACAGCCCAGCCTTACGGTGTGCGGATTTGCCTACACACCAGCCTCACTGCTTGGACGAGCATCCATCAGCTCGCGTCACTATCCTTCTGCGTCACCCCATCGCTCATAACGGTTCACGGTGGTACAGGAATTTCAACCTGTTGTCCTTCGACTACGCCTTTCGGCCTCGCCTTAGGTCCCGACTTACCCTGAGCGGACGAACCTTCCTCAGGAACCCTTAGGCTTACGGCGGACAAGATTCTCACTTGTCTTTTCGTTACTCATACCGGCATTCTCACTTGTATGCAGTCCACCAGTCCTTACGATCTAGCTTCAACCCGCATACAACGCTCCCCTACCCCAGGACGTCTAAGACGTCTAGTCATAGCTTCGGTGGTGTGTTTAGCCCCGTTACATTTTCGGCGCAGAGTCACTCGACCAGTGAGCTATTACGCACTCTTTCAATGGTGGCTGCTTCTAAGCCAACATCCTGGTTGTCTGTGCAACTCCACATCCTTTCCCACTTAACACACACTTGGGGACCTTAGCTGATGATCTGGGCTGTTTCCCTCTTGACAATGGATCTTAGCACTCACTGTCTGACTCCCGGGCATCGAGTCTGCGGCATTCAGAGTTTGACTGGACTTGGTAACCCTTGGCGGGCCCCGCACCCAATCAGTGCTTTACCTCCGCGACTCTAACCCGAGGCTAGCCCTAAAGCTATTTCGGGGAGAACCAGCTATCTCCGAGTTCGATTGGAATTTCTCCGCTACCCCCACCTCATCCCCGAATTTTTCAACATTCGTGGGTTCGGGCCTCCAGTGCGTGTTACCGCACCTTCACCCTGGACAGGGGTAGATCACACGGTTTCGGGTCTACGTCCACGTACTTAT
>NZ_VNJI01000114.1 GCF_007786445.1 Paenibacillus cremeus
GACCGCATAGCTTTTGGCAAGCATCGCTGGTGGAAGCCGGAGATTTTTCAACAGTTCATCCACTATGCGGATCGAACCGAGATTTAATATGGGCCCCAAAATGAATAAGACGCTCGTTATGCCAGCAAATAGCTTGCGCGGATGGTGCTTCAAACGTTGAAGCAGCGCATCGATCGCCTCAAAATATCCTCCCCAGTTTTAAAGGGAGCGAAAGTAAAGGCACCAGAACGACCAGTGCGATTAATGGGAGATTCATGAAAATGCCTTGACGGATGCCGGCAAAGCCTTCGCCTTTGTTAAATTCCAGCACGATCCCGATGGCCATCATACTGATGCCAAACCAGCGAGGTACAGCTCTTGCGTGCATCGCGCTTGCAGCAAAGGCAACCAGGGCTATCCCAATTACCGTGTTTTTGAGCCAGTCAAAAGGAAAAAAATATTGAATCAAAAACAATAGGCACATCGACAGAATTAAATAACTTCGCATGTATCATCCCTCATAATCTCTGTCTTTCCTTCTACTATAACATATTGGAATAGTTCGTGAATGGAGCTTTCCGGTCGAAATCCATGCTTTAGCGAATCAGCAACCACACCAGAGAAACCGAAAGAAATAATTTGAAGTGGTTTGGGGACGAATGAAAAAATCCCGCCCAAGTAATGCCAACATAGACGGATTTCGGTATCTATTTATTTTTCTTTACGCAATTAAATGTTTACATATAATATTTTATGTATACTATTGTTAAATCGACTAATGAGATCCTGCTCGCCCTCAAGGTCTGTATCCAGACATCTAGAATCTCCTGGCAACTGTCATACATTCTGGGATGAAGATTATTTCATTCCCGTTAAACCCGCTGCTTCTGTCAAATATTCTACTAGATGAAGCGCACGGACTGAGCCAGACAATTGCTCACGTTCAATACCGAGTTTCATTTGCAGCAGACACCCTGGATTTGTTGTAATGACTGTGGATGCATTGGTCGCTTTCGTATGTTTCATTTTTGTATCCAATATTTTCATAGATTCTTCGTAATGAATAATATTATAAATGCCGGCTGAACCACAGCACATATTCACATCTTCCATCTCAATGAGCTCGACGCCAGGGATGCTTTTTATTAATTTGATCGGTTCCTGAACGACCTTCTGCACGTTGGTTAAATGACACGAGCGTTGATACGTAACACGTTCATTGCGATTGCGCAAATTCTGCAGACCACCGCATGCAATAAGCACTTGACTAATATCCTTGGACTTATCGGAAAATGCCCTTGCTCGGTCATGCCATTCTGGGTCGGTCGCTAAAAGATGGTCATATTCATGCAGCATGGCACCGCAGCCTCCTGCATTATTGATTATGAAATCGACATGTTCTTGTTCAAATGCGGCAATATTTTGCTTGGCAAGCATTCTAGCTCCCTCCATCTCGCCAGAATGGGCATGTAAGGCCCCACAGCATGTTTGACCCTCAGTGACAATCACTTCGCAACCCGCTTCCGCCAACAGTTGGACGGATAATTGATTCACTTTTTGAAACATCGCGTCCATAATGCATCCAGTAAAAAACGCAACCGTATACTTCCGTTCTCCTTTTGCCCCAACGCGGGACGGCATTTTTCTGCGCTCTGCAGGGGAGGCAGCCTCCGGGGTGATCGCTTCAAATTCAGCTAGATAATTTGGAAATTTAGAAAGTAGTTTTGTGCGGCGCGCCACTTTTTGCAAACCGCTCTTCTGGTACAGCCAAAGCGCGTCTCCGATGACATTCATCACTCGTTTACTAGGAAAAACTTTTTTGAAGGTGACATTTCTCAGGACACGCGTTGGAAAAGCGTACTTTTTGCGTTTGACTAGAGCCGCTCGTGCGGACTCCAATATAGCGCCATACTCGACACCTGAAGGACATGCCGTTTCGCAAGCCCGGCAGCCCAAGCACAAATCAAGTGGATTTTCCAACACGGATAAATCAGTAATCTTTCCCTCCCCCACCATCTTCACCAAGTTAATTCGTCCGCGTGGG
>NZ_VNJI01000115.1 GCF_007786445.1 Paenibacillus cremeus
GTGATTGATTCTTTGATGGGGAGTAAAATGACCCAGCGTGTTCTGGAGACGGTTCAGCCTGTCGGCCAGGGGCTTGAGATTGATTTGTAATTATGAAATTAAGGTTTTAAGGATAACCGCCAAATCGCGGCTTTTTCGTATTATTAGGTCAGCCAGAATTATATGGTTGGCCTATTTTAATAGGGTTTAAAGATGGCGGTAGCCGGGAGAACGTCGGGCTTTTAGGGGATTTAACCCCGTAAATAATACTGTTCTCCCACTACCCCCAATGACAATGTTTGAGCTGGTAGAGGCAATTGACCTCGCATCACAAGCGAAGGTATCGGTTTGGAGCCATCGTGGGTGCCGGCGAATAGTTAATGGAGGGGTAACGATAGCGCGGCGATGGATCCGATCCATCGCTTGTAGTCGTTGCTAACGAGCAGGATAATGCAATATTCCCACAAGAACAGATGTGTCACCAATTGATATTTGTTGATTGGGTGTTATATGTAAATGAATGAAATTACTATTAATGACTTAGATGGCAGCGGGATAAAGTTTATTCTAAACAATGATTTCTATGGACGAAGATTCTGTCGGGCAGCATATCTGTTCTCCACCTATTTGACAAATTGAATGAAGGAGTCTGCAAGATGTGGGAGAGTACATCACCTTGAGCTTATGTGAAGAACCAAAGGTGCAACCATACTTTGCCTAATGAGTGGTTCTTATTTAGAAATATTTCTGCTTGAATTCAAAGAATTGTCGGGTGACAAGAACTTTATATCATCATTAATTGCCGCGGAAAAGGGACTGTTGACAAAGTCTTCGTCTAAGTAAAAAGCTGATGATTCACTACAATATATAGTGGATCAACAGCGTTTTTAATTCCAGATGTTGTATTACTTAAAGGTGTATTGCCGTTTGTCAACAGTCCCGAAAACGCGGTTTTTTTGTTTTATGTTATAAAGTTCTTGTCAAAAACAAATGACAAGAACTTTATAACATTCCCGAAATTGACAAGAGCTTTATATCATTTCCGACGTTGGGTTCCGCATTCTGGTTTTAAAGTCATTGAAGATTCACCTCAGAACCTGAGCGACTTTCGAATAGTTGAAGCGCCATTCTAATAAACAGCTGTACAGCGATCGAAGAATCCTTTAATGAGGATACGGCAAGATGAATTTCACGATGCCACTTCGGTTCCAACTTACGTACGATTACGTTGTAGGAAGATTCATTGTAGACAGTTCAGACATGATTCCAATACCTAATCCCTCCTGGACCATATTTAATATTGTCAAGTAATTATTGAGTACATATTTTATTTGAGGTTGTTTTCCGGCTTGCTCAAACCAATCCATTACGGGAGGCTTACAGTCGGCTTTGCTAATAATCAAGGGTTGACCCATGAGATCGCCCGCCTGAATAACGGACTTCGCGGCAAGAGGATGATTCTCCTTAAATACCGTGTATATTTCTTCACGGTTCAAAGGGAATGTTACGAACGTAAGCCACGTAAACGTGGTGGAAATTCAGCGATGAGGACGTTTGCTTCCATTGATGTGGGAGTAGCGCCATCAAGGTCGTCGGTTCCATATCGGCGCGCTTCTGGTCGATCGTTACATCGAAGCGGGTCGTCACCTCAGAGGTAGACTGGTCGAAGCTCGGCGTCACGATCGTATTTTTGACGAAGGCGTATCCATGCTTGTAGAAGTAGTTCAAGTCGCTTGTGGCAGGGATAGCGGCCAGGGATAAGTAGTTTTGTCCGCTGCCTAACCGGATTTTGACCTTATTGCCAACCTTCACGATTGCCCGTTTTAAGCGATTGGAATCTTTAAAAAACAGTATTTTCTGCGGACAAAGCCTATTTTATACAATGTGAAAAACCCACCAATGATAATGGAGGCCACTGAAAAAGTCTAGCTCTTAGAAAAAGGTACTGCCCTTCAAGAAAGTTGAAGAGGCTGTACCTTTTTTGTCGTATAATTGAGTCATCACAAAAAGCGGGTGAGAGCACATGATTCG
>NZ_VNJI01000116.1 GCF_007786445.1 Paenibacillus cremeus
GGTGCGCCTAGGTAAGCTGGGTGCTTTCAGTGGGTGCGATTCCCACCCGGGTAAAGGGTACAGCCACCCTACCCGGAATCGAGTCTTGAACACGCAAAGGTAACGATGCGGGTTAAGCGTAGACAGAGCGACGTCCAGGCCGTAACGCAAGTGAAGCGATAGAGCCTCGTGAGATGTCCGGGGGCCGACAAGGTCGAAAACTTGGAAGGCTATAGTAGATTTCCGTAATAGGCGAGGAAATCGGAGACCCCGGCGGGGTCTGAGAGCACGGCATGGCGGAAAAGGAAGCATCACGGAACTAGGGAGATCCATCGCGGTCTTCGCTGAAAAAAAAATGCGGAGTATGCCGACTGAAAGGACCATCCATAGGGGAGCGGATGCCGCGGTGGAAGTCGGACCTGCTGGTAGTACTCGGAGCGTGGGAAAGCCACGTACAGGGGGAAGCGGCAGGGCAGAGTAAGCTCTTAACAGCGAAACATACCCCACACTCAGAGGTGGACATCGTATGTCAACACAACTGGCTAAGATAGCAGAGAAAGCTCGACAAGATAAGAAAATTCGCTTCACGTCACTGGCGCATCTCATTACGCCTGAATTTCTCCAAGAGACATGGCGGATGATGAATCGCAAGGGTGCAAGCGGTGTAGATGGAGAAACAACGGGACAGTTCGAAGCGAATCTGAAAGAGAGAACAGAGGATCTATGGTTACGACTTAGGCAAAATCGCTACCAAGCTCCACCCGTAAGGCGAGTGGAGATCCCAAAAGGAAATGGAAAGACACGCCCACTGGGCATTCCTACCGTAGAAGACCGTTTGGTACAACGAGCGGTAACAAGAATCGTCGAAACCATCTATGAACAAGATTTTCTGGGCTTGTCTTACGGATTCCGTCCGGGAAGAAATCCGCATATGGCGCTTAAAGCACTCCGAACGTGCATTGTAACCAAGAAAGTTAGGCATGTATTCGAAGCGGATATCCGCGGGTACTTCAACCACATCAACCATGAATGGCTGATGAAGATGGTCAAACAACGGATTGCCGATCCGGCCATTTTACGTCTAATCGGAAAATGGTTGGGGGCAGGAGTCATGCAGCACGGCGTTGTCACGCGAAATGAGGAAGGAACGCCGCAAGGCGGACCGATTAGTCCTCTGCTTGCGAACATCTATTTGCACTACGTGTTGGACCTCTGGTTTAAGAAGCGGTTCAAGAAATGCGTACAAGGAGAAGCCTATCTCATCCGCTTTGCAGATGATTACGTCGCATGTTTCGAATACAAGCGAGATGCAGAAAATTTCCGAACACTGTTAGACGAAAGGATGAATAAATTCAGCCTGGAGCTAGCGGAGGAAAAGACACGTCTCATGATTTTTGGACGATTTGCTAGGGAGAGAAAAGCGGAATTCGGGGAAAAGCCGGACACCTTCGACTTTCTGGGTTTTAAACATGTTTGTGGAGTAGGACAGAAAGGCGAATTTGCACTCATACGGATACCGAGCGTAAAGAGTTGTCGGAAATTTACAGAGCGAGTCGGGATATGGTTAAAAGCACACCGACACTGGAAAAGGAGAGATCAACAAAAGCAGCTCACAAGAATGTTGCAAGGTTTCTACCAGTATTTTGCTCTGTACCACTGTGATTACAAGTTGCACAGTCTCAAACGGCAGATTGAAAGACAGTGGATACGATGTTTGCGCAGGAGGAGCCAGAGACATCGTCTATACTGGTCTTACCTCAGAAGCAGAAAATGGTTTGAGCTCCCAGAGCCAAAGTTACTCCATCCAACAATCTAAACGAGATAAATCCGCGAATGACTCTGGGGAGCCCGATGCGGGAAATCCGCACGTCGGGTTCTGATTGGGGCTGACGGCACAAGGAAAAAAA
>NZ_VNJI01000117.1 GCF_007786445.1 Paenibacillus cremeus
ATACTTTTCTGCATAACGCATAAAAATATCGGCTGCCGGCGAGATATAACGTCCCTCGAAGGAAAAGATGGCCACCGAACGAGATAGAGGAAGATCCAGTGGGATAATCGAAATAGATGGTCCTGGTGTCTCTGCCATCAGCCTAGGGAGTATCGAAATCCCGAGGCCTTCTGCCACCAGTATCCGTGGAGAAGAGCATTCGTAAGTAATGATTGGCTCAAAACCCTCTCTGATGCACGCCGCATATACAAGGGAACGTAACCTTGATCCCTCTTTAAAAGATACAAACGATTCTTCCCTTAATTCCCGGATAGAAACCGCTTTATGTTTCTCCAATGGATGACCCTTAGCAACGGCAAGAATTAACTCGTCATTATACAGCGATTTCGAACAAATTCCAGACGGAGGATTTGAATCTTCCAACTGTGGAAAATATTTATCATCCCATTCATGTGCAAGAGCGAGATCCAATTCGCCCTTCTTAAGTGCCTCAAGAAGCGATCTGGTTGTATTCTCCCTTATAAATACTTTAATCCCCGGATACTCAATCCCGAAGGTTGCCAGCATTCGCGGTAGTCTGGTTTGCACTACGGATTCTAGCGCACCAACAGTTACCTTCCCTCTTAGCTGGTTGTTGAATCCTTTGGCGGAATCTTTGGCCCGTTCCGCCTCAGCTAATGTTTTTTCTGCACCGATAAAAAATATCTTTCCTACCTCAGTAAGTTCTACACCGCGGGCAGAGCGGTTAAACAGCCTTACACCAAGTTCTCGTTCCAGGTTTCTGATTTGCTGCGAGAGCGCCGGTTGGGCGACTTTCAGCCGTTCAGCCGCTCGTGTTAAATTGTTCAATCTCGCGACTTCAACGAAGTAAGCTAATTGTCTAAACTCCATATTTCCGAGATCACCTAATTTTCAAGATATAAGTAAATCATATTGCTACAATAACATATATGTCTTTTTCTTATCAATTTAGATGTAGTAAAGTAATCTTCAACAAAAGCACAGTTTGATTTTCTTGGGAATGGAGGTCAATAGATGAAGCCGGAATCATGAGGAAATTTTAAAAGTCGCGTGTTATATAGAAATTTTGTTATAAAGAAAGAAAATAATTGGGAATTGTAAACTCGAAAGATGCGCTATACTAGGGATTTGGTATCATTTCCCATAAAAGGTGAGAGGGGCTGTTTACAAATGAAAATAGCTATCATTTGCTTTGATGATTTTACGGATCTTGATGTGTTCCTGCCTTGGGATTTGTTGAATAGAGTGCGATTGGTCGGTGGTATCGCCGATTGGGAAGTAAAACTGCTGGGGACCGCATCTTCGCATGTGTCTATGGCGGGATTAAGAATTCCTATGCATGGGATGGTTGAGGAGGCGAATACATTGGATGCCGTCCTGTTCGCAAGCGGAAGAGGGGTGCAACCCTTGTACAAGGACCCGGCTTATCTAGGCCGATTTCAACTTTCTCCGGATCGGCAATTGATTGGATCCATGTGTTCGGGTGCTTTACTCTTGGGGGCTTTGGGTTATTTGACAGGGAAGCGGGCTACCACTTATCCGACTGCAGCCGGACAGTTAACCGCATTTGGCGTAGAGGTAGTTAACGAGAGCTTTGTAAATATCGGCAACATCAGTACGGCTGCCGGGTGTTTGGCCGGACAAGATTTGTCCGCTTGGGTGATTGATTCTTTGATGGGGAGTAAAATGACCCAGCGTGTTCTGGAGACGGTTCAGCCTGTCGGCCAGGGGCTTGAGATTGATTTGTAATTATGAAATTAAGGTTTTAAGGATAACCGCCAA
>NZ_VNJI01000118.1 GCF_007786445.1 Paenibacillus cremeus
GGAGACCTCCGAAAAAGTGGGCCCCAAATGATGTGTGTCATCAAATTGGGTTATTCTGAGCCGTTTTTGGGCTGAATTCCTGTTGAATAGTCCCTACTTTAATCTTACTTCCCCTTAGGAAGTGACCAAAAGGGCAGACTGATCCCGTTGTCGTTTTTCCGCAATTAGCTTTGTCATTCTCTTAACGTTAGAAGCAATCGTGCTCATCAATGAATGGATATAAGTTCTCTCTAAGCCGCGATATCTGCTGCGTCTAAGACCATGATTTCTTACCTTATCCGCATGACGTCGTTCGATAAGCCAACGTTGTTTGCTGGCCGCTTTATATGCATCAGTCTTGTAATGTTCCCGAGCCTGTTGGAATTCTGCATAATAAGTGCTAATGAATACGTTACGAACTGTCTTGCTGGTTGTACACTTAGCTCTTAATGGACAACCTTGACACTGGGTTTTCGTAAAACGATACTCATAACCTTTTCGTTCTTCTTTAGTCCGATCTCTGAATTTCTTGCTCACCACACCATGAGGACAAGTTACTTGCATGGTCTCCGCATCGAATTGAAAATCCTCAGGAGTAAATAAACCCGAAACCTGCTGCTTCGTCTTCATCCAACTAATATGGCCCAGGATGCTATTCTCTTGGAGAAAGCGGAGATTTTTGCCGAACCAGTAACCTTTGTCCGCAGAGAGTTCTTTGGGCAAGAATCCATAATTATCTTGAAATTGTGTGATAAGATCAACCAGTTGATCACCATCTTCAGCATTTGCCGGGGTGACTTTAACCGCCGTGATGATCTCGGTTTCTTCGTCCATCATGATATGATCCTTATAACCCTGGATTTTGCGCATATCTGACTTGTGCCCCGTACGTGCTTCTGTGTCTACAACACTAATAATTCGATCCGTAGCATCCTCATCACGGTCGGAAATGACTTTCTTGAGTGATGTGAGAGCTTCGTTTGGATGGTTCTCGCTCTGTAACAAGGGTCCTGCAGCGACTACGAGCTCGCTCGCAAGTTGCAGGACTACGGGCAGCTTTTCGTCGCGTGTTTTTCCCTTGAGTTCTGTCCAGAGCTCAAGCATCCGATTCTCAAACTTTTGGAAAATCTCAGGATCGATCTCTCTCAGTTCGATAAGAACTCGCTCATAAGCTTGTCGAACCAGAGAGAGCCATGTGGGTATAGCAACATCGGCGATGATGTGGGTGGAATCCATAATAGATCTTTTGGATTGAGTAGAAATAAAGCCTTGTTCGATGCATTGATCAACTAAGCGCTGAAAAATATCTTGGAATTTTTCCAGTCCAACTCGCTGAACCCGGAAGTAGCTAATGGTTGTATCGTCCGGTAATTCATCATCGATATTCAGGTCCAAAAACCATCGATAGGCTAAGTTCACTTGAATGTGGTTGATTACTTGAACATCGGAGAGATTATATAAGTACTCTAAGAGACAAATTTTAAAGAGAAACACCGGCTCTTCAGCAGGACGACCTCGATTGGCCGAGTATTGTTCAGCTAGCAAATCTCGAATAAAGGAAAAATTGATGTGCTCAGCGATTCTACGTAATAAATGATTTTGAGGGACGGCCTTGTCATAATAATATTGATCAAACCCTGAAATTTGTTTCTCTTTGTGATTACGAAGCATCGCTAATCCCTCCTAATGAACCTATATCTATTATATTCCTAAAATAGATATATTTGGACTTTGTTCTGATGAGGGCACTGACTTTTTCGGAGGTCTCC
>NZ_VNJI01000119.1 GCF_007786445.1 Paenibacillus cremeus
CTACAGCGGAATAACCAACACACTATGTTTGTTTTCAAGTTTTTGAAGGTATGCTAAGGGATCTTTTCTAAATCTTCTTCGAAGTACACTTTCGTTCAGTCTGTTGTTCCATCTTTTCTTTTGTTCTTTGTAGTTTTCATATGAAACAAGACTTAACCTATTCGTCAAGTCTTCCTGTTGTAGTGCATCATCAACAAGCACGACGTACTCTCCATTGCGCAGTATGTATTCATTCCAGCTGCGACGGCCTGTCATCCGCCGATGGCGGGTCTTCGTCTGCCTAAAAAATCGTTCATGATCATTGTTCGTTCGAGGTAAGTGGCCATGGTCATAACAAGAAAATAAACCTTTCCAGAAGCCCTTTGTGTAACTCGTCAAATTCTTTACCATGGCAACATCCGTATCCCGGTCATAGGTTCTCCTTAACCACTCTATGATGGCTTCCATTTCCTTGCGCACCGTACTGCTAGATTTAGCTTCAGTTGGTTCTAACGCGGAGACGATGCGCCGAATTGGCTCCATCCATCGGCATACTTCTTGAAACCGAATCTCGAAAGAATTCAGTTTACTGAATATTCTGACGATGTCCTGGAGTATGGAGGGCCCCTTTTTTACTCAGGCACTGTTCAAGTGAGGCCTGAATAGCTTTGGCATTTTGGTAAATTCGCATTCCTGGCAGATCAAGCGGCGGATTTCCGTCTTCTAGCAGCAGAGAACGTACTGCTGCAATGTACCCCTTAGCTACTTCAGTCTCTACAGAGTTCTGAGATTCTATTTTTCGTTCAATTTCTCGAATTCCACGAAGGTTCTTTTTGATCTCTGTTTTGAGTTTACGATCTAGATCTACAACGGGTTTTGCAATGTCTTTTAGGTAGTGGTACTGGCAGTATTGGTAAGGAACATGGGGCAACAAGGTTTCAAATGCCAGACGAATAGACTGCTGTCCATCGCTCACAATTCCAATAATAGGGTAGCCAAGCTCGACGATGGGACGAATGAGATTTTGTAGTTCTTCGGACGAGCTACTTTTTAGATTTTTCGCACTCAGTACAGTGCCGCTGAACACTTCGCGAATCACATAAAGTGTTTCGTTCCCTTTCTCGGGTTGAACGCCGTCCATGGAAAGCAGCAAACCTCCGTTTTGTTCAGAAACGCTTTTTAATACTTCACGGACATGTTGATCAACACTTGCGCCAAGTAGTGCAAGATACCGCTCGTACAGCATTTGCGCGTTTCGATCTGTCGTTTTGACGCCGAGGCGGTTTAGTTCATCGGCAATTTCTTGACGTGTCATATGATGTTTAAAGCGAAGTTCTCCAACAAGACACAACACATCGAAACCATATGTTGTGAATTTCATGCAGAGTTTTTCTGCTTCTGCGGATCGGTAAAGCGCACCGAAATGAAGGCATTGACGGTTTGGACAGCGATAGGACATGCTCCATGCGAAAATTACGCCTTGCAAAGTAGCAATTTTCTTTTTCCATGCAGCATGTGCTCGTGTAAGTTTTGCCTCGCAGTGAGGGCAGTTCGTAATTTCAGGTCGAAAATATATAGTTTTTTCAGGCACAATTCGATCTTTTGGACGCATTAGAAACCCCTGTTATTAAAGTAATGGTTACCTAATTACTTCGATAAACAGGGGG
>NZ_VNJI01000012.1 GCF_007786445.1 Paenibacillus cremeus
TTTTTTTATAACCGAAAGCGCTCCAACAGCACGATTGGCTACATGTCACCGGCGCGGTTCGAGGAGCAGTACTACAGGCGTGAGGCCTGAGTTACGGGTGTCCACTTTCTTGACAGAAGAGCATTTTCCGCTTTACGCGCTACCGCCTTAAACAAAAAAACGGCAGCCAGGTTTCACCCTAACTACCGTTTCTCCCTACCTTTTTCTCACCCCGAACGGCTTCGGCTGCCCGAACGTCGTCTTCTTGCGCCTAACGTCCGGCGTGCCTGGAGGCCGCCAGCGGTCATCGTCGTCGTCCAGATACTCCTCGTAATCCTCCAAGATCGTATCCGTACCGATCTGCTTCTCCTCATAGGCTTGCATGGCCGCACCTCACACTTGCATTTTACCGTTTGCCCGGATCATAGGGCTCGCCCAGCGAGGACGGTGGAACCGCTCGCCCTACGGCACCCGCTAATACAAGGATAGTCAAAATATAGGGCAGCATATACAGGAATTCGGCCGGCACGTTTTTGGAAAAATCGAACAGCTGCACGAAATTCCGCAGTGCCTGTGAGAGCCCGAAGAAAATCGCCGCCCCCAGCACGCCCACCGGATGCCATTTGCCGAAAATCATCGCCGCCAAAGCGATAAAGCCCTGCCCCGAAATCGTGTTGTGCGAAAAATTGCTCGTCGTCGTCAGCGTAATCGTCGCCCCGCCGAGGCCAGCGAGCGCACCGCTCAGCATGACCCCGATATACCGGTAACGCGACACGCGAATTCCCATTGTGGCCGCTGCACTAGGATGCTCACCCACCGAGCGCAGCCGAAGGCCGAAAGGCGTTTTGAACAATACATAATATGTTACCGCTACGAGAATGAGTGCCAGATACGTGGTAGGATAGGCCTTAAACAGTGCCTCTCCAAGGAATGGAATCGAAGACAGCACGGGAATTTCCACTTTGCTGAACACCGCGCCCAAGGTCTCCGTCTGACCGGAGCCGTCGTACAGCAGCTTGACCAAATACAACGTCATCCCCGCCGCCAAAAAGTTAATGACCACGCCGCTAACCACCTGATCCGCCTTGAACGTCACGGACGCCGCAGCGTGAATTAGCGAGAACAGCGTGCCGAAAATCATCGCCGCCAGCAGCCCGAGCCACGGCGCCAAGCCGGTTAGCCCCGCTTGCTCCGCTCCGTGTGTGGCCACCGCCGCAGCAAACGCACCCGAAACCATCAGCCCTTCGAGGCCGATGTTGACGACACCCGAACGCTCGGAGTAAATCCCGCCCAAAGCGGTAAAAATCAACGCAGTCGAGAACACCAGCGTCGTATTCACCAGCTCGCCCATTACGCGAAGAAAATCCATTTTAAGCCGCCTCCTCTTTCTTCCGCTTGGCATAGACCGGTTTCAGCACATACCTCACGATCCCGTGTGCCGCCACGAAGAAAATGACCGAGCCGATCACCACCCGGATAATTTCCGGAGGCACGTCGGCGGCAAAGCTCATTCCTGCCGAGCCGTAGGTAAGCGAACCGAACAGGATCGCAGCTAGCACGACGCCGATCGGATTGTTGCCGCCGAGCAGCGATACCGCGATGCCGTCGAAGCCATAGCCTGGAGAAGCAGCCATTACAACCTCATAATGGAACACGCCGAGCACCTCAACCACGCCCGCGAGACCCGCGAACACTCCGCCGATGAACATCGCTTTGATGACGCTGCCGCTGACATTCATGCCCGCATAGCGCGCCGCATCCGGATTAAGGCCGACGGCGCGGAGCTCGTAGCCTTGCTTTGTTTTCCACAGAATGATGTAAAATACCGCCGTAGCCGCCATCGCAATCAGCGTGCCCCAATGCATCCGAGCATTGCTCATGAGCTCCGACAGCCAGCCGATCGAGATCGAGGCTGAGTCATGGATCATGACCGAACGCTGCTGCCCCGGCTGAAGCAGGAATTGATTGAGAATATAATTAGATAAAAACAACGCGATCCAATTGAGCATGATCGTCGTAATCACCTCATTGACGCCCCGCTTCGCCTTCAAATAGCCGGCAAGCGCGCCCCACAGGCCGCCCAGCAGTGCTCCAACAACAATCGCAAGCGGTGCGTGAATGAACCACGGCAGATCCAGCTTGACCCCGATCAGGGTAGCCCCGGTCATTCCCGCAATGAACTGACCCTCCGCTCCGATATTGAACAGACCTGTCCGAAAGGCAAAAGCAACCGACAACCCCGTCAAAATGAGCGGCGTAATTTCCCGAATCGTCTCGCCGAAGTCGTAGGGGTTGCCGAACACTTTGCCGACCAGTGCGGTATAGGCCGTGATCGGGTTATAGCCGCCCGCGAGCATGACTAATGCCCCGAATAGCAGCCCCATCACAATCGCCGTAACAGGTACGAGCGCGGATTCTTTGGTCATGATTTTGATCAATTTATTCATGGATTTAGCTTTGCCCCCCTTTCCCTGCCCGTGCACTTCCGGCCATCAGCAGTCCGAGCTCTTCGTCGTTGGTATTTTCCGGCAGTACCTCGCCAACAATTTGCCCCTCATAGATGACCGCAATCCGGTCGGACACATTCCGAATTTCGTCCAGCTCGAAGGAGATGAGCAGCACCGCTTTCCCTTGGTCCCGGGCCTCGATCAGCTTTTTGTGCACGAACTCGATGGCTCCCACATCCAGCCCCCGCGTCGGCTGTGCCGCGATGAGCACGTCCGGAGCTTTATCCAGCTCGCGGGCAATGATCGCCTTCTGCTGATTCCCCCCGGACAGCGACCGGGCCTTGTTGTAAATGCTCGGCGTACGCACGTCGAACTCGCGAATCAGCTTCTCGGCATGCTTATCGATCGCCTCCGCGTTCAGGAACATCCCCTTGCTGAATTTCGGGTTGTAGTACGTCTCCAGCACCATATTTTCGCTCATCGTAAAATCCAGCACCAGCCCGTGCTTATGCCGGTCCTCCGGTATATGGGACAGGCCGCTTTCGGAAATGGCGCGCGGTGTCGCATTCGTGAGCTGGGTGCCGTTCAGCCGGATCTCCCCGCTTTGCACCTGCCGCAGGCCGGTCAGCGCCTCGATCAGCTCGCTTTGTCCATTGCCATCAACGCCGGCGAGTCCAAGAATTTCACCCTTGCGCACTTCAAGCGACAGTCCGTTCAGCGCCAGATTGCCGCGATTGCCCGTAGCAGTAAGCCCCTTCACGCTAAGCACGGCGCTGCCGGGCTCGGCCTTTTTCTTTGCCACCTCGAAAATGACGCTGCGGCCGACCATTTTCTCCGCCAGCTGCTGTGGATTCGTCTCCGCTACGCTGACCGTGTCGATGACTTTCCCGCGACGGATGATCGTGACCGTGTCGGCCAGCGCCATAATTTCCTTCAGCTTGTGGGTGATGAGGATGATCGATTTCCCTTCCCCCGCCAGCTTTCGCAAAATCTCCATCAGTTCCTGAATCTCCTGCGGCGTTAACACGGCGGTCGGCTCGTCGAAGATCAGGATGTCCGCGCCCCGATACAGCGTTTTCAAAATCTCCACCCGCTGCTGCATCCCCACCGAAATGTCCTGGATTTTCGCCTTCGGATCGACGCTGAGTCCGTACTGCTCCGACAGGCTGCTCACCTTGCTCTGTGCCGATTTATAATCGATGGCCGCGCCTTTGCGGGGCTCGCTGCCGAGAATAATATTTTCCGTCACGGTGAACGGTTGGACCAGCTTAAAATGCTGATGCACCATCCCGATCCCGAGCTCAATTGCTTTCTGCGGACTGGTGATTGCCTCCTTGCTGCCTTTGACCCAAATCTCGCCCTCATCCGGCTGATACAAGCCGAACAAAATGTTCATCAGCGTCGATTTACCCGCCCCATTCTCGCCGAGGAGCGCGTGGATCTCGCCTTTGGCCAGCTTGAAGCTGATCGCATCGTTGGCGGTAATGCCAGGAAACCGCTTGGTAATGCCGCGCAGTTCAACCATCGTTTCTGCTGAACGCATAACTCTCCCCCTTTAACACACAAACGACAAGGCCGGTCCATAACCAGCCTTGTCGGGTATTTGATCGCGCTATGTGGCAGCTACATCTGAAACTTATTTATCCGGAACCTTGATTTCGCCTTTAACGATCTTGTCCTTGTACTCTTGAACCTTCTTCAGCACGTCTGGAGCCACGTTCTTGCTGGAGGTTTCCGGCAAGCCTACGCCGTCTTCTTTGAGGCCCAAGGTTACGATTTTGCCTGCTTGGAATTTCCCGTCGATCGCATCGTTCGTTACACGGATCACCGCTTGGTCAACGCGCTTCATCATCGAGGTCAGCGTTACATCGTCACCGAACTCCAGCGATTGGTCTTTGTCGACGCCGATAACCCAAACCTTTTTGCCGGCTTTCAAACGGTCCTTCGCTTCGTTGAACACCCCGTTACCTGTTGCGCCCGCTGCGTGGAAAATGATATCCGCACCGTCGTTATAGATCGTAGCCGCCGCTACTTTACCCAGGTCCGGCTTATCGAAGGCGCCGGTGTAGTTGATCGTGACCTTAGCATTCGGGTTCACTGCAGCAACGCCCGCTTTGAAGCCTGCTTCAAAACGCTTGATAACTGGAATATCAAGACCGCCGACAAAACCGATTTTGTTTGTTTTGGTTGTCAGTCCCGCTACAACACCAGCCAGATACGAACCTTCGTGCTCAGCAAAAGTAACGGACTCTACGTTCGGTGCTTCTACTACGTTATCAATGATGGCAAATTGCGATTTTGGATTTTGAGCGGCTACGGTTTTGACCGCGTCGCCCATCAGAAAGCCGATGCCCCAAGTCAGGTTGTAGTTGTCCTTGACGAATTGGTTCAGGTTCGGAACGAAGTCGGCATCGCCTTTACTTTGCAAATATTTTACTTTTGCGCCGGTGTCCTTCTCGATTTGTTTCAGACCCTCCCATGCGCTTTGGTTAAACGACTTGTCGTTCACCCCGCCGATATCGGTAACCATCCCGATGTTGAACTTCTCGCCCTTCTTGCTGCTTGTTGCCGCCGCGCCGCCTGCGGCCGGCTTGGAATCCGTGCCCTTGCTGCCGCAGCCGGAAATAACCAGCGTCGCAGCCAGCATAAGACCCGCCGTTGCTTTGACCCATGTTTTCATTTGTATACGCCCCCTCGTGTTAGAAAATCATACATCTAATGTTATTCTAAAGTTATGTATGAAATGCACACTTATTATAAAGCCTTTTTTGACCAGCGTCCAGTTAAAATATTGTAAAGATTGGGAGGGCGCCAACTAGGGGAGATTTACCTCTCTCGCTGTGGAGTTCACGCGCCGCGGGCACTGGTGAGGTACATTTACTCCTCTTTCCGCCACAGCCACGCGCAACGACCACATGTGCGGGATATTCCCCGCTCTCCCGCCCGCTCCACCCACCGGCACCGCCCCGGCGCCACAACAAAAAAACAGCCCACCCGATAGCGGGTGGACTGTCTTAGCTCAAACCTTACAGTGCTATAACCTTGCCGGTAGCCTGGGACTCGAACGCAGCTAGGATCACCTGCAGCGAGCGAAGCCCCTCCTCGCCGGAGATGCTTGGCGGCGTGTTCGTGACGAGGCAGTTCACGAACTCGTTGATAACGCCGCTGTCCGTTTGCTTCTCGTTCGTCGCCATCGCGCCGACCTTGTAGGTCTCGACACTGCCGTTGCGCAGCTTCACTTCAACCTGATCGCCGGCGCCCGTACCAATCTCCATCACGCCGTTCTCGCACCACAGAACCGTGCTGTTGTCGCCGC
Organism: Paenibacillus cremeus; assembly: GCF_007786445.1. Classification (GTDB taxonomy): domain Bacteria; phylum Bacillota; class Bacilli; order Paenibacillales; family NBRC-103111; genus Paenibacillus_G; species Paenibacillus_G cremeus. Next base: position 5,743 of record NZ_VNJI01000012.1, read on the forward strand.
CTTTGTATTGCGTCCAGCTAGCGACTAAGGTGCCGATCGCGCCGCTCTTCATTCGCAGGATGCACGTCGCGTTATCGTCGACATCCGTGCCTTCCTTATGGATCGTGCCGACGAATGCGGCAATGTCCGCCACTTCGTCATTCAGCAGGTAGCGAATAAAGTCGGACTTATGTACGCCCAGATCGCCCATCGCGCCCATAATCGCCTCTCCCTTGCGGAAGAACCAGCTGCCCTTCCCGTCTACGCTCCAGCCTTCCGGTCCTGGATGACCAAAGGAGGTGCGGAACGTGAGGACGCGACCGAGCTTGCCGCTGTCCAAAATCTCCTTCGCCTTCACATGCGGAGGCATCAAACGCTGGTTATGGCCAACCATCAGGTACACGCCATTGCGGCTAGCCGCTTCGATCATGGCGCGGCCTTCCTCAGCGGAGCCGGCCATCGGCTTCTCCACGAGCACGTGAGCGCCTGCATTCGCAGCAGCAATCGCAACCGCCGCGTGCAGCGCGTTCGGCGTGCAGACGCTAACTGCGTCTACTTTTTCCTTCGCCAGCAGCTCTTTATAGTCCGCGTAAGCCTTAGCACCATGCTTTTCGGCATACTTTTCCGCACGCTCAATCACTGGATCGCAGAAGGCTACCAGCTCGACGTTCGGGTTTTGCTCATATTCAGGAATGTGACGGCGCTGTGCGATTGCACCGCAGCCGATAACAGCTACTTTAATTTTGCTCATGGAAAAAAGAACCCCTCTTCTTTAGGTAATAAAAGATTTACGCTCTAAATATTAAGCCAGCTGGGACAAATAATTTTGCTTCACCCAGTTCAAGCTGTTCGATACGCTTTGCAGCGGCGGATTCTGGTAGCAGTGGTCCTGCTCCACGATCAGCCACTCCACACCTGCGTCGGATGCAGCTGCGATGACGCCCTGCAATTGCACGTCGCCTGTTCCCACCTCAAGTGTCTTCATTTTGCCTTCCTCATCCTTGGTGAAGTCCTTCAGATGAAGCAGCGGGAGACGGCCGGCATAGCGCGGGATGTATGCCAGCGGATCTTGTCCAGCAAATTGAACCCAGCACACGTCCATTTCCACTTGCACCGCTTCCGGTGTCGTCTGCGAATACATCGCGTCAAACACGAACTCGTCGCCTACATTCACTTCAAATTCAAACGCGTGGTTATGGTATGCGAATACTAGCCCTTGCTTTCTCGCTTCCGCCCCGATCTCTTGGAAGAATGGAAACAGGCGCTTCCAGCTCTCTACATCACGCTCTTCCACCGCCACGAACGGGCAGATCAGATACGTTCCGCCGATCGTTTTCAAATAATCGATCTCGCCTTGGAGATTCTCACGCAGGTTCTTCAAGCTGACATGCGCACCGATGGCCTTCAGGTTCAGCTCCTGCAGCAAAGCTTTGAGCTCCTCGGCTGCGAGTCCTCCGTAGCCTGCAAATTCCACGCCTTCATATCCGAGCTCAACGACTTGGCGAAGCGTCCCAGCGAAATCCGCGGCAGTTTCATTGCGAAGCGTATACATCTGCAAACCGATTCCCATTCTTCTCATCGACAAAAGCACTCCATTCATTGTTGGTTTTGATTTGTTGTATTTGATTCCATACTACCAGCAAATCGGCTAAAATGAACATATCCGATCTAATCACAACCTGTACAATTTGGCTATTATTTCGTGCTCAGGAGCGAACGGTCATGACGGCAAACCTACTCACCTGTGGTTACTCTTACCATAAAGAACGATTTTATAACCAGTTTAAAAGCGGCCTGCTCACCTACTTGTTCCGTCTGCAAACCGAGGGCTCAAGCGTCGCAGTCATCAACGGACAAACGCTCCAATTAGGCGTGGGCGATCTGCTGCTGCTGAGTCCCGGCGACAAATACGAGCTCACCGTGGAGGAGCGCGAGGTGACGGCCAAGGGCAACGTCATCGCCAGCGGCGACTACTATATCTTTTGCGAAGGCAGCTGGATTGATGAGTGGTGGAAACGAAATGGCAAGCGCTCCATGGTGCGAATTGACCCGGACGAACGGCTGCTGGCCCTATGGCGGCAGCTCGTGCTGGAGCAGCGGCGCCGGCAGCAGGAGAACAACGAGGAGCTGATCGGCTATTTGCTGCGCTCGCTGTGCCTGATGCTGGACCGCGCGGCCCAGGAAATATCGCCGGCTACCGGGCCCTCGTTTACCGCGGCGCGCCTGAAACGGTTTATCGAGGAGCATGCCACGCTCACGTTCAAGGTGGAAGATGCCGCTAAGCAAGCCGGACTGAGCGTCTCCCGCGCCGTGCACCTGTTCAAAGCCTGCTACGGCAAAACGATGATGGAGTACGCGCTCGACATCCGGCTCTCCACCGCGCTGGAACGGATGAAATATACTGCCATGACGCTGGAGCAGATCGCCGAGAGCTGCGGCTTCGGCAGCTATTCGTATTTTCACCGGGTGTTCAAGGAGCGGTACGGCGTCTCCCCCGGCAGCTATCGGAGCGACAGCTAGCAGCATAATGCAAAAAAGAACCTAGCGGCCGCTAGGTTCTTCATGTATAGATGGCCTTAGTACAACGACAGGGCCACCGAATCTCTTTCGTTCAAGGCATGCAAAATCGCTTCGCACCCAACCACTTCGATGCTGATCAGAGATTGCAGGGATTGCTTCATGACCTTACGGCCCTTCTCCACCTTTTTATCCAAGGCCGACTTCAGGAGTTTAAGCGTTTTTTTATTCAGGCTGTCGGCAAACACGGGAATTTGTTTATTTTGGATCGTGACAAAAGCTTTCATCCGAAACACCGTCCCTATATATCCATTTTTACTTTGTTGGTAGTCATATCCGTCTCTAATAGTTTAAATTACGATTATTAAAATAAGCTTAAAATAATATTACAATTTGTGAACAACTTTCGAAAAATAAGCTTAAAGATGGTTCATCGACTTGTATGTATTGGGAATCGTAACCCGGAACTGCGAGCCGATGCCCAGCTCACTATCCACCTCAATGACACCTTCGTGCGCCTCCACCAGCGCCTTGGCGATGCTGAGCCCGAGACCGACGCCGCCACTGAACCGCGAACGGGACTTGTCCACCCGGTATAATCGGTTGAATACATAAGGCAGATCCTGCGCCCCGATCCCAATGCCCGTGTCTTGGCAGTAAATAATCGTCGCCTCCGGCTGCCAATCGACGCCGACCGTGATCGTACCCCCATCGTTCGTATATTTGACCGCATTGGACACAATGTTGGACACGACCTGGATCAGCTTATCCCGATCCACTTCGGCATAGCAGGGCACGTTCGGGTTGTTGAACCGCAGCTTGATGCTCTTGCTCTTGGCCATCGGCAGGAAGTTTCGATACACCTGCTCCGCCAGCTGCACCATATTCTCCCGTTTGATGTGAATCGTAAACCGCGCCGCCTCCGCTTCCGAGAGCCGCTCCATGTCCGTCATGAGACGCGTCAACCGAATCAGCTCGTCGTACACCTGCTGCAGCCACTCCACGTTCACTTCATAGATGCCGTCGATCATCGCTTCCAGCTGCGACAGCATGGAGGTAAGCGGCGTCCGCAGCTCGTGGGTCAAATCCTCCATCAGCGCATGCCGCCAATCCTCCTGGATCTTGAGCTCGGCCGACAGCTCGTTGAGCGTGAGCGCCAACTGCCGCACCTCCTCGGGGCCTTTGATCGGCGCGCGCACTTGGCGGTCACCGGTCCGAATAAGGCCTGCGGTTTCCCTCAGCCGCTGCATATGTGCCGACAAGAGACGCGACACAGTAATGCTGACCACGATGGACAGCAGGGCCGCGATACTGTACAGCAGCGCCGAGCGCTCCTGCATCACCTTCTGGTAGGCGACATAGCTCGGATCGAGCTGATTCATTTGCTTGTTGAAGGCAATTTGCAGCAGCCCCCGATTTTGCCCCTTGGCCACGACCGGAAATTCTTGGATGTCGGCGTCTTTCATATTCGGGATGCTCCCGAACATGTCGAACCAAACCTCTTGCCGGTCCGCGCCGTACCGAATCAGCACGCCGTACAGCATCGCCCGACGGGTCAGCCACGCTTTTTGCTCAGGAGAATAAGGACCTACGCTGAGGTCCTCGTTACGGATATCGTCCATCATTTTGAAGGCGTTGACCTTAATTTGCTCCTCTTGGTAGCTCTGGAAAACGTCTTCCCAGTTGTAGTTATACCCGTAAGCGATGATCGTCAAGATGACGAGGAAACAGCCTTGCAGCGTTAAAAATAAAATGACGTTCGTTTTTCGCAAAAAGCGCAGCATCGTGCATTAATCCTTCTTCTGATCCGCTTCCGCGGTAAATTTATAGCCGGCCCCTACCATCGTTAAGATGTATCGCGGCTCTTTGGTGTCTTCTTCAATCTTCTTGCGCAGGTTCTTCACGTGCGTATCGATCGAGCGACTGTCCCCATGAAACCGATAGCCCAGCACCTGATGGGATAAGTCCATCCGGCTGAAGATTTTGCCCGGCTTCTCGGCGAACACGGACATCAGCTTAAATTCGGTCGAGGTCAGGTTCGCATGCAGACCGTTCACGAGCAGCGTCTTCGCCTCCAAATCCAGCACCAGCCGGCCTTTGTCGAACGTTTGTACCGCTGATTTTTGCGGCTCCGGCACGAACGCCTTGACCCGGCGAAGCAGCGCATGAATGCGCGCGATCACTTCCTTCACCCGGAATGGCTTATGGATGTAATCGTCCGCGCCCAGCTTCAGCCCTTCAATCGTATCGCTCTCCCGCGATTTGGAGGTCAGCATAATAATCGGCACGATCGACTTTTGGCGAATTTGGCGGCAAACCTCTTCCCCCGGCAGTCCTTCCAGCATGAGATCGAGAATGACCAGATCATAGGATCGGCTCGAGAACCACTCCACCGCCTCCAGCCCGTTCGGGGTACAATCGACCTCCCACCCCTCGTTGCGTAAGTAAGCGATTAACACCTCACGGATTTTCGGTTCGTCCTCCACTACTAAAATCTGCACATGTCTCACCCCCGGACGCCTTGCTCTATGGTACCATCATACCTTGTCCGCTGAGCTTGCTCAAGCTATTTTATAAGAAATGGAGCCGCATCAAAAGGACCCCCACGACTTCAATCGCGGAGGTCCTATTTTTACACTTACCCTTTGACTGCACCGGCTGTAATGCCCTGAATAATATACCGCTGCATCGAGAGGAAAAAGATAATGATCGGGATTATAGCCATCGTCAGCGCCGCCATCGCGAGGTGCCACTCGTTCGTATACTGCCCGAAATAAACGGAGGAGGCCAGTGGAATCGTTTGATTTTTTTTGGAGCTTAACGTAATGAGCGGCAGCAAGAAATCGTTCCAAATCCAAAGCGAGTTCAGAATCGCCACCGTGGTGGTAATCGGCTTTAGGAGTGGAAGTAAGATGCGGAAGTACACCCCTGCGGTTCCGCTGCCGTCGATCAAGGCCGCTTCCTCCAGCTCCCTTGGGACCGACTTGATAAAGCCGTGATACAAGAACAGCGCAAACGGTACGCCGAAGCCCCAATACATAATGATGATGCCGTACAGCGTATTGATCAGCTTGAGCTCCTGGGCGACCTTCACCAGCGGAATCATCATTGTCTGGAACGGGATGACAAGCGATGACAGGATGGCTAGAAAAATGATTTGACTGACCAGGCCGGGACGGCGCACCAGCTGAAAAGCGGCTGCCGAGCTGACAAACAAAATACCGGCCACGGATGTGACGGTAATGATCAGGGAATTCATGAACACCCCGAGAAAGTTGATTTGCTTCCATACGACCGCAAAATTTTTGAACTGGAACACCTGAGGCAGCGCCAAGGTGGAGGTCGCCACTTCGTTGTAGGTTTTAAACCCGTTAACAAAGGTGATATATAGAGGGACAAAGACCATCAAGGCAAGCACAATCATCAATATCTCAATTATGAGCTTGCCGGCGGAATAACGGCCGTGATTCACAGCTCCACCTCCCGGCGTTTCATCACAGCCACCTGCACCAGCGTAATGGAGGCCAGAACGAGGAAAAAGACGACGGACTTAGCTGCTGCATAGGTAAACAGGTTTTTCGTAAACGCGTCCAAATAAATGTGAAACGCCAGCGATTCGGTCGTCCCGAACGGTCCGCCTTTGGTGAGCGCGAAGTTGAGGTCGAAGCCTTTAAATCCGCTCGAGATCGCAAGGAACAGGTTGATGGTCATCGCAGGGCGGATGAGCGGCAGAACCACATGCCAAAACCGCTTGATGCGCCCCGCTCCGTCGATCTCCGCCGCTTCCAGCATATCCTTCGGCACGCCTTGAAGGGCCGCCAAATAGATGACCATGAAATAGCCGGCGGAATGCCACACCGTGACGAGCACGAGAGACCAGAAGGCTTGCTCGGGCAAGCTGAGCCAGTTTTTTTGAAACAAGAGCCAGCCGGTCGATTTGCCGATTTCCCCAAACAGCCGGACAATAATAAACTGCCAAATAAACCCGATAATGACCGACCCGATTACGTAGGGCAAAAAGAATACCGTACGCAGCATATTACGGGTTTTGAGCGACATGTTCAGCACCAGGGCAAGAAAAAGCCCGCAAACATTTAACGCGATCGTCGTCGCAATGACATACTTAAACGTAAATAAAAACGATTTCAAGAAGCCGGTGTCGTGGATGATTTTTTGGAAATTGCTCCATCCGGCCCAGCGGATATCGCTGCTGATCCCATTCCAATCCTGGAACGAAAATAGGATCGCCCGCAGAAACGGAACCAGGATGATCAGCGTGAAAAACAGCACGGCTGGAGCCACAAAAGCGGTATAAATCAGCCATTGCCGGGTTTTCATGGTCGTCATGGCTTGGCCTCTCCTTCCTTTCCTATTGGGAGCTGATAAACAATCGGTGCACGGCCTCCGATAAGGAAGCCCTGCACCGCGTCAGCTTTCGGATAAGGTTATTTTTTCACCCGGTCGGTCCAAATTTTTTGAACCTCCGTCAACGTCTGCTCTTTGTTCAATTGACCGCCTACATAGGCTTGCAGCGGCTTCGCAAACTCTTGATTGGAGCCGGACGGCCAGAGCGTGTGCGCCCATGGGATGGTTTGGTTTTTCTCTACATATTTGCTAAGGTCCTGCGCGAGCGGCCCGAGATCCGGCGATGTTTTCAAATCGGTGAAGGCCGGAATGAGCTTAAAGGAGTCGACCAAATATTTTTGCCCGTTATCATGGAGCCAAGTCAGGAACTTTTTAGCCTCCGCCAGGTTTTTCGAATTTTTGTTCAGCACGTAGTATCCCGGAACGCCTACTGGCAGCTTCGTATCGGCGGCATTATCGTTGAGCGGAATGGCAAACATGCCGATCTTGAGGTTCGGGTTAATTTTCACGATCGAATCGATCGTCCAGACGCCTTGCTGCATCATCGCCGTTTTGCCCGTTGAAAATTCGGACACCTGGTTGTCATAGCTGATGCCGACGGATTCTGCTCCTTTGCCGTATTTGACGGTCATATCAAGCACATCGAAAAACCCGTTCATGTTCGCTACGTTGTTGACTTTGGCTTCGCCCTTGTTGATTTTTTGGATCATTCCAACCGGGTCTTTCTCATAAGCGTAAGGCAGATTGAACAAGTGCTGGCCGAGCACCCACCATTCCTTATATCCTTCCGAGTAGGACAAGATGCCCGCAGCCTTCAGCTTCTCGTTCACCTGCTTCAGCTCCGTCAGCGTCGTCGGAACCTTGTCAATACCCGCCTTGGCAAACAAATCCTTATTGTAAATAAAGCCATAGCCTTCAAACGCTACCGGAAAGCCGAGCTTCTTGCCGTCCACCGTCATTCCCTCGACTGCCGCAGGAGCCACCTTGGACATCCACGGCTCGTTCGACAAATCCGCGATCTTATCCGACCAATCCTTAATATCCGTAAACGCCTTGGACATGAAAATATCCGGCGCATCCCCGGAGGCAAAGCGGGTTCTAACAAGCGTATCGTAGTCGGAGGTCGCTCCGCCTTCAATGATGACGTTCGGGTTCTGAGCCATGTAATCGGCAGCCATCGCTTTGACCTTGTCGGTAATTTCCACTTTAAACTGCAGCAGCTTGAGCGTCACTTTTTGTCCACTTGCGCCACCGCCCGATGCAGCTGCGCTGGATCCGGTATTGGAGCCGGACGCCGCTCCCGAGCTGCTCTTAGGCTCATCTCCGCCGGCGCAGCCGACGAGCGAAGTCAGCAGTAGTGCGGCAACGGTTAGCATGGAAAACTTTTTCTTCATTGTGCCTCATCCCCCTTATAGTGCTTCCAGTTCTTACAAATCTAAGTCTACAAGGCTGCCCGGAAGAACGTAAGAGAATATTTTCGCCAAAAAGAGGAATCTATGAATCTCGCCGCTGCTTCCGATATTGCAGCGGAGAAACGCCGGTCTGCTTTTTGAACACCTTGCTGAAGTAATTCTCGTCGGTGTATCCCAGGGTGCCAGCCATGACCGATATCGTCATATCTGTATGGAGGAGCAGCGATTTGGCTTTTTCCATTCGCAGCTCGGTCAAATAAGTCATGAGCGTTGTGTTGTACAGCTCTTTAAACCTTTTGGCGATGTACTGGGGACTGAAGCGAAACCGCTCGGACAGCGTCGATAAGGAAATATCCTCTTGAAAATGCCGATGGATATAATCGTAAATCGCTTGAATGCCGTGGATTCCGGAGCTTTCGCTCCCCTGCTCTTCGATCAGGATCCACCACTGCTGGATCAGCATTTTCTCCCACTCGTCCAAATCGCTCACCCAGAGCGGCATAAACGCATCTATCGCATCCTTCCCGGGCCCGTGCAGTCGGCTCGCTCGTTGCAGTAATAAATTGGCTTCCATTGTGTAGGCCTGCAAATCCTTCAGGCTGAGCGCACCCCATTCCCGCAGCCTTTGCGTAAAGGAGCGAATGATTTCAGCGGCGTACGCTTTGTTTTCGTTTTTCAGAGCGGCCTGGAGCAAGATTTGCTGGTCTGTCAATCGAGGAGCTTCCTTCCCTAAAGCAGCCGGGCTGCCGGAATGCAGCAGATTGCACTTCAGCAGCGCTGTACGCGCAGCACCGATAGCAGCGGGAAGTGTCTCCACTCTAGCTTCCGTCTCGCACAGGCCTACGAGTACGTCAAGCCCGAGCGTGCTTCGCCACGCCGCTTTCACTTTGTCCATATATCGGCGGTGCTCGTCTGCCGGTTTAATGCTTCCCTCCGCGGCGGTGATCAGCAGCCATTGATGCCCATCCAGCCGGCACAAGTAATGGGAGCTGTGCTGCTTCAAGGTTTCGTGGGCGATATTGTTGACGGCAAAAACAAACAGCTCGCCATCGCCGTAGAACCTGCGTTCTACGATCCCCATCCCGTTACGCGGAAGCACTAAAGCCACTCTCAGATGCTCCGTGGACAACCCGATTTTGAAAAACAAACTCCGGATCCCCTCGTGCAGCGCAGCCTCTCCTTTGAAATACCCGGCCAGCTTCTGCTCGTCCAAAAGCGCATCCGCCCGTCGCAGCCGGTATTCCGTTTCCCGCTCCTCCCGCAGACTGCTTTCCTTCGCCTGCCATGCCGCTATCGCCCGTGCAAGCGCTTGCTCCAAATCGCTTTTTCGAAACGGCTTAAGCAAATAATCCACCCCGTTCGCCCGAAGCGCTGCACGTGTATATGGAAAATCGTCATACCCGCTCACCACGATGACCTGTGTCTCCCAGCCCTCCTCGCGGAGCAGGCTCAGCAGCTCTGTCCCGCTCATGTTCGGCATGCTCATGTCGCAAAACAGCACCGCAGGATTATGCTGGCGGATCAATTCGATAGCTTGCTGCCCGTCTTCCGCCATCCATCGCTCGGTGACGCCGTATTTATCCCAATCGACGGCCAGCTCGATTCCTTCCCGTACATGCTCTTCATCATCCGCTATTAATACCTTCAACTTCCGAACGCCTCCTTGGCTAAGCTGTCGACGGGGATGCGCAGTGTAATCACCGTGGCCTCATAGGGAGTACTTTGAATATCCCAGTCGAATCCTTGATTGTAATGAAGACGCAGCCGTGTGAGCACATTGATTAGCCCAATCCCGCCTTCCTGTCCGGTATGAAATTGACGCTCGGCATACTCCTGCTGAATCCGTTTCACGGTCACCGCATCTATTCCTTTTCCGTTATCCATCACGCGGACGCAAAGTGTTTCATCGATCTCAATGCCGATATGTATGGCACCGGAGCCCCGCCCTTTTTCCAGACCGTGAATAATGCTGTTTTCCACTAACGGCTGCAGGATCAACTTGGGCACAGGCAGCTCCATCGCTTCGCTCGGACAAGACAGCGTGTAAGACAGCTTATTTTTAAACCGTCCCGTTTGCAGCGACAAGTAGTGCTCGATGTGCTGGATCTCCTTTTGCAGCGGCACGGTCTCCGTCTTCAAATCCATGCTGTAGCGCAAAATGGCTCCAAGCTCGGCGATTTTATCACTGATCTCTTCGGAGCCGTGGCGAAGGGCAAGCGTCCCGATTGACTGCAGTGTGTTGTATAGAAAATGCGGATTGATCTGGGCCTGCAGCATTTTTAACTGCGCCGTCGATAGCTCTAAGCGGTTCCGATACTCCCGGTTCATCAGGTCGTCCAAATTCCGAACCATCGTTTGAAACCGGTGCTCCAGTACGCCGAGCTCGTCCATCCGGCCGGTGGAAGGCTCCAGCTCAAAGTTGCCGGTCTCCACCCGGGCGATACTGCGAAGCAGCCGTTTAACCGGAGCAATGGTAAAGTAGGACAAAATGCCGGCAAGCACCAGCACAAACGCCACGGCGATGAATTGGATGACCAACGACCGGTTGAGCGTACGGTTAGCCGATTCATTCACGGCGGCTGTAGGCACGAATTTGACAATGGTGATCGGCAAATCGAGATACCGGTCCCGCACATAGATATAAATTCCGCTGCGCCCGTTCCATTTTCCGTTCACGGAGCCTCTGTCCCCCACAAGCTCCTTCGCCACTCTTTCCTGCGTTAGCTCGGCAGGCAGTTCTGCGGCAGAGGAATAGAGCAGCTTCATTTCGTTTTGGATGTACAAAAAGACATGCTCGCCATCATTAGGCGTGGACATCATTAAGGGACGCATCCTTCGCTCGATTTCGGTTAGTCCGGTATAAATCGAAACCGCCCCCAACACGGCCGATGACGGATAATCCACGATCGGCTTGTGGAAGGCCAGCGCAGGCTCTCCGCCTACCTTCGTGACCTCAAACCATCTGGTATTGTCCAGCGCCTCGTTCTCGCTTCGCGGGATCGTGATATTGGGGAGAACCATATTGATGCCGACCCGGGCGATATCCGCGTTGATAACCGTTTCCCCGGTCAAAGCGCTGATGTAACGCACCGCACGAAATTCGGGACGGCTGTTGTAAATGCTGGCTACTTGGCTTGTGAGGGCTAGCGTTTGCACCGGCTTAATTTCCTGCGATCTTAAATAGCGCATCAAGGTTTGATCATAGTAAAAAGAAACCGAAATATGGTTCAGCTCATCCAAATATCGCTTGATATTGTCCATTCCGCTGTCCATCGTATTCTGATTGAGCTCGATGACCTGACGCTCTACCGAACGCGATGTCGTTTTATACGAAATAATAATAGACAAGGTTAAAGGGATCACGGCCGAGATGAGCATACCGATCAATAATTTGGCAAATAAGCTCCTTTTAAACCACACTTGTAGCATCCTCCCTCACCTGCATCGTTCTGTTCCGCCATTGATGCTATTGCCATTTTAGCAACAAGCCCCTGACCCCACAACCATTTCAACCCTGCAGCCCCAAAAAATAGAACCGGAGGCGCCAGCATACCGCGAGGTCTATCGGAACTGGAATCCGTTATTTGCCCGCCAGACGCCATTTCAAGAAAATAACGGAACTCCATTCCGTTATTTCCCCCATTTCAGCCGATCTGGTCAAAAACAGCGCAATAGCGGAATACAGTTCCGTTATTCTCGTTGCGAGGCACATCTGGCTCAAATAGCGGAACGTAGTTCCGTTAGTTGGATTGAGTAAAGACGTGGTGACGCTGCAGTTGGCAGTCCTCCTCCCACTGCGCAGAAAAAAAAGCTGACCCGAGGGCCAGCTTCCTTGCATTGCCACGTTGGACACTACTACTCGACCAAACCCGTACGCTCGACGCCTTCGACGAACCAGCGCTGCGTAAACGTGTAAACGGCCAGCACCGGCATGATGATGAGGAACGACGCGGCCATTTTGATCGGCTCGGCGAAGATGCTCGGCCCCGATTGCTCGGCCTCGGCTGTCATGGCTGCCGCCAGACGCGACAAGCTGATGGACAGCGGCACTTCCTTCGATCCGAACATGTACATGGACGGATAGTAGAAGTCGTTCCAGTTCCATACGAAGGAGAACAGGAACACTACGATGATCGCCGAGGTCGAAATCGGCAGCATCACGCGGAAGAAGACGCGGAACACACTCGCGCCGTCGATCTTGGCCGCCTCCTCCAGCTCCTTAGGGAGCGTGGAGAAAAACTGGCGGAAGATGATGACGAACAAGGCACCCTTCAGACCATGCCCGAACAGGGCCGGAATGATCATAGGATAATACGTATTAATCCATCCGAAGCCCTTGAACAGCAGGATCGACGGCAAAATCGTCACCTGCGGCGGCATCACGAACGTGAAGATGAGGCAAACGAACCAAAACTTTTTCAGCGGGAATTCCAGTCTTGCAAAGGCATACCCCGCAATCGAGCAGGAGATGACCTGCAGGACGGCGACGGACAGCGACACGATCATACTGATCGTGAAGGCCGATGGATACTTCAGCAGCCTGAACGCTTCCTGCAGATGGCCCCAGTACAGGGACCGCGGTACCCAGATGACCGCAGGATCCAGCAGGTTGCCCGCATCCTTGACCATCGTCGTGATCATGTAGATGATCGGTTTAATATAAATGAACGCCGTGTCCACCAGAATCAGGTACATGAACAACCGGAAGATGAAGCCTTTGTCGGCTTCCTTGCCGATCAGACCGTTGCGGGTTTGCAGCAGCAGCTTCCGAACATTGAGGCCCTGCATGCGGCGCGCTCTAACGATTTGCGTAATACGCTCCATTCGTTTTCCCTCCCTTCTAACGTTTTTCTCCGGCGGCCTTCGCCACACGGCTGAAAATCCAAATGGCCAGACCCATGAATATTAGCACAATGATAAAGTAGATCCATGCCAAGGCGCTCGACAGCCCGTAGTTTTGCGTATTGACCTTCGAGATGATCGGGTTGGACGGGAAGGTGAACAAATCCACGACCGTGTAGATCAAATTCAGGAAGACGAAGGGCGCAAGACCTGGCAGCGTAATTTTCCAAAAGGTTTCCCAAGGCGCAGCACCGTCGATCCGAGCGGCTTCGTATACGGAAGCGGAGATCGTCTGACGACCGGCCAGGAAGATCAGGATTTGCACCCCGGAGTACCACAAGACCAAGACAAACGAGCTGATAATCTTCACGATCGGCGCCGACCAAGTCGCCGGCAAGTAAGTCGTAATGAGACGGCCTACGTCAAATTCCTGTACGAAAGCCAGCTGGCCCTCGCCCTGCGTGATGAACTCTTGAATGATTTGACCCGAAGAGAAGATCACCGGCATAAAGAAGATGACCCGGAAAAAGCCTCGGCCAAAAAACTTCTGGTTCAACAGGATCGCCACCATCAGCGAGAAGAAGACGATGACGGGAATCATGACTAGCGACTGCCTTAGGAAGGGCAGCAGGTCGTTATACAACAGCCCGCCGTCCGCCAGCAAAATTTCACGGTAATACTGCAGCCCGACCGGCGAATACTCGATGCCGCTGGCCGTTATTTTGACCCGCTGGAAGCTCATGTACAGTGAATAGCCTAGCGGGTACGCGATGAACGCCAGGAACCCGATCACCCAAGGCGCAATAAAGATCGAGCCTTCAACCTTGCGGAGGAGGACGGAATTCAGTCTCAATTTGCGGATCATGGCGTCTTCCCTCCTTGGACAACGATGAAGTCTTGCGCTGGAACCGTGAGGCTGCCGCTGGTGTACGGCTCGGCATTATAATTGACTACGATGCGCTTGCCACCCTCATACTCGGTCTCCATGACGTTCGAAGCGAGCTTGCGGTGACCGACAATCGCTTTGTTCTGCACATCGCCCAGAGCTTGGTTAAAGCGCTGGTACTCTTCCACCGCTTTGGCTTCCCAATCGCGGTAGTTCAAGCTGTAATACCAGATGGAGTAAGCCCCCTTCATATCGCCGGACTTCGCGCTGGTGAAGATGAAGGCCGGATAAGCGCCATACTCGATCGAGCGTAAAAATTCGCTTTGATACTGATCCCGCAGGTTCGACCAGTTGGACGAGTACGTCACCAGTCCATGCAGGGCGATCTGCGCGAATGGCACAGCTTCGTCGACGAACAAGTCGTACGAATAATCCGTGGCCAAGCGGTGCATATGATTTACGCTAGGCAAGCCGTAGAAGTTCGGACGTTCAACGCCGACGCCGCCGAGCGTGTCTTTCGTTTCTTTGAGCATCTCCTGCTGCAGCTTCATGACATCGGTCCGGTTAGCCGCATAGCGGTCGTTAAAATCACTATCCAGGAAGCGGCCTACGCCGTCTTCGAAATACAAGCCGTCCGCGCCGAGCGACTTGAAATTTTTCAAATCATCGGTCAGCACTTTGCTGGCATATTTCGGGCTGACGAGGGTTATCATGTCGTGATTGTTAAAGTTTTCGAACTCCTGCAAACGGCCTGCCAGGTTGCGCATCCCGTCGTATCTCGGGCTAAAGCCGCTGCCTCCGGTGTTATTGAACGAATACGTCGCCGTTAAATAAACCGGAACCTTCAAGGAGTGCGCGAACTCGATGAACTGCTTCATGCCCTCGTTACCGCCTAGTCGGGAATCCACCGGGAACAATTCGCCGAAGGAGCTGTAGCCGCCTCTTTGCCACCCGTTGTATTGGATCGCCATATTCTCAATGCCGAGCCCGTACAGGCGCTTGACCATCTCCATCGCTTCCGAGGTCGTTGTGCCCTTTAAATACTTATCCCAAAGCAAGCCAGGCTTCACATCCGCGCCGACGATATCGACATGGAACGGCACCTTATTTGACTCGGCCTTGAGCGGCTGAAGGCCTTTTTCCTTCATCAGGTATTCGCGGTATTTCAGCGCCATCCCTACGTAATCGCTTTTTGCTGGCTCTAGTATGTAGTACCGGACGGAGCGCTGCTCGACGGTGAACTTTTCTTTACTGTAGGTGAAGAAGCCTGCGGCTCCTTTTTGGCTCGTGTTCTGGAAAAACTTAATGCGGTACTGCCACTCCGGCGTCGCCCAGTTGTACGTACCGAAAGCGCCGGCAGGCGAAGCGAACAGCTTCGAATATTCCTCGCCGCCCGTCATGACCGCCACCATGCCTTGGGTACCGGATTTCAAGCCGAAGACCGGCATTGTAATCTTCTGTCTGGCCGTCCGTTCATTGAAGAAGGAGGAGTCGCTGCCGTACATGTTCTCGCGATAGACGGACTTGTCGTTCGTCCGGTTCGGCTTGTAGCGTACGAGCGCCCCCGAACCGTCCGGCAGCACCATGTAGCCGTCCTGTCCGAGGGAAGGCTCTGCTCCGAGCATCGGATAGAGCTTCAGGTTCAGCAGGCTCAGCTTCGCTTCCTTCAGATCCTTGTCGATGATCTTGGTCTCGATGTAATCGGTGGTCAGCTTCACCTCGACCGGAATTTTGAAGCCGGTTCCAGCGAAGCTAAACGTAACCTTGAAGCCGTCGGCCGTCTTTTGCATCCCTTCGAGCGTGCCTTTGTCCTCTGTCCAGCTGATAATCTTCGGCTGCGACTTGAAGTTGGCCATGTCGATGTATTCGAGCATGACCGGCGAACGGAGGTTGTTTCTCCACGTTCCCGTAATCGTCTCCCCGCTCCAGTATTGCGGGTCCGGATACGAGCGGAATACCTGACCGCTGCGCTTGTCTTCGACCTTGAAATGCGCCGTCGTGCTGTCTACCCAGAGCTTCAGGTTGGCGTTCTCCGCCATCACCTGAAACTTGCTCTCGTCCGGCAGCTCGTTCTTCGCATTCGCGGGAGCCGGAGCTTGCGCCGGCGCAGCTGGCTGGGCTGCAGGCGCTGCGGCCGGCTGCTGCTGAGCTGGCTGGCTCGCCGCCGGAGCCGGCGCAGCTGCCGCACCATTAGCCGGTGCGGGATTGTCCGCCGCGTTCAGCAGCGGACCGGCTTGAAACGTGACCAGCGTGGTGCCGACGACTACCGCGAGGGCAGTGAGCTTGAGTTTAGTGCTGATGCGTCTCATCGGATCGTCACCTCCTGGTACACGGAATAGAAGAAGTCCTTCAGCTCATTGCTGAGGCCAAATGTAATAAAGATGAGCACACCGAGAATCGTCATGGTCACGAGGGACAGGAAGATATTCATACCGGTCTCGCCGACACTATAGTTTTGCATCGCCTGCACCTTCCAGAAAAGGAGCAAAATCACCCAGATATACAGCCCATTTTCAAGGAAGTTATAGATCGAGCCCTCGCTCAGCGTCATCCCATTGGAGATCAGGGTCAGCGGCAAGCCGACGATAATGAATGGGAACATCGCGTACGAGCTGCCATACAATACGTCGCGGAAGCGCCCTTCCCCACGATAAATCGTACTGATCAAATAGTTCGAAACGACCCAGCCGATGAGCACTATCAGAAACTGCAGGAACACGGTAATCAAGTTAACATCAAGCACGATGGACGGGTTGAACGTAAAATCCGTCGCCGCCCGCATGACCCCAAAGGACACCATTGCGAAGAACAGGATAATCATGCTGCTCGCCATACTGCCTTTGCTTTCATAGCGAATGGCGGTAAAGCCATCGATCGGATGCTTCATGATGTAAAACACGTGCTTCAGCTGTACCACAAGCGGAACTCGGGAGCGCGGGCGCTCACGCCAGCGGCGTCTCCATTCGCTCTTGCGGGTAAATCGGTTAAACAGATAAATCAGCAGACCACCGATCACAATGACGTTCATCAGCAGGCCGAAATTTTTCTGGAACCACTGCAGCCGCACTTGCCAGAATGCATCGGAGTAGCCTTGAACGAAGCCAGCTTCTTTAAACAGCTCCTCCGCTTTGACGTACTCGCCTTTTTTGTAGGCGGCTTTCGCTAAGCCCAGGACCGCAGGTGTGTAGAACGCGTTGAGACGAAGCACTTCCTGCCAATACTTCTCACTGTCTTCATACCGGCCATCCTGCGTAAGCGCGTTAGCCTTGTGCACAAGCGCACCGAACTCGGACAGGCGGAACTCCTGCACCGCATTGTTTTCTTCATCGAGAATGAACAGCTCATTCTTGGAGTTGGAAGCGATCGCCGAAGGCGTCTTGACGACCCCCAGCTTGGTGGAGGAGGCCGATGCATCGCCACCCCAGAAGAAGAGGAGATTGCCGTTCCCGTCGTACTGATTCACATATTTGAGCGTCGAATCGATCGCCGTAATGTTTCCGTTCCGGTCTACCGTCAGGTCATTAAGCTGCGGCTTCGTTTTGTCCTTCGGAGGGAAGCGCATCTCACCAAAGACCCGATTGACAACGCTGTCGGAAAACTCATCCTTGGTCGCCAGCAAGTCTTTACCGGCAATGTTCAGCTTCTTGATCTGACCGCGCTCCACTTCCTTCGTCACGGTGTAGATCAGACCGCTCTTATCGATCGTCACACTGGCGACCGAGCCCGGCAGCTTGCTGATTTCACGAAGGTACATTTCCCGGGTATACACCACACGTTTGAAGGCGTCCATGACGGAAAAGTCCGTCTTGTTGGCGCCGAAGAAGCTTTGGAAATTGCCGTCCGGATCCAGCTGCAGCAGCCCTTGATAGCCGCCCAGCGTGGCGATATACAAGAATCCGCGCTTGTCTACGACCAGCTTGATCGGATCATACTTGAACGATTCCGGCAAAAACTTGGAGTCGGGCCGCTTGAATTCCTTGATCAGCTTGCCGTTCGAATCCAGGCGCACCACGCGTTTGTTTCCGGTGTCCGCCACGTAGATATCGCCTTTGCCGTCGATGAAAATGCCTTCCGGCTTCTTCAAAGGGCTCTCCTTGACATCCAGAATGCGAACCAGGTTGCCCTTCTCATCCAATTGGACGATCCGGCTGTTGCCCGTATCCGCGATGTAGATCTGATCGTTGTCATCGATGAACAAATCCTTTGGCTGCACGAGCGGAGAAAACACCTGCTTGCTCGGGTCCTTCGGATCCGGTATGTAAATCTCCCGGCCCAGGACGCCCACCGGATTGTAAGCCGATTGCGTCCAGACCAGCCGGTCAAAGCTGTCTTTATAGTTTGTATCATATGGAGTGAAAGCCCAAGCGCCTGCCGGCCATAAGGTACCGGCTAAGATGATCACCGCCAGGAGAAGACTGAGAATTCCCATGCCGGTCTTGCTCCGCAGTCGTCTCAGGAGAGAGGGCTTTCGCAATGGTTGAGTATGCAAATGGTTATCCCCCTTCCTTATTTAATCCCCGAATGCGCCATAGTAGCGATGACCTTGCCTTGGAAGAACAAGAAAATGAGCAGGTTCGGAATGAACATGACGAGCGCTGCCGCCGCTGCCGCCCCTTGACGGGCTACGCTGTTGGCTAGGCCGTTCGTTAAGGTGGACAAGAAGAACGGGAAGTTCTTCATCTCGTCATCCTGCATAAACAGTGTAGAGGTTTCCGTATTCCCCCAGGAATGCTGGAACGTCAGGATCGCAACCGTGGCTACGGCCGGCATACAGACCGGGATGACGATCCGCAGGAAGATCAAGAGCTCCCCTGCTCCGTCGATTCTCGCCGCTTCCAGCAGCTCGTTCGGCAGCTGGTCGATAAACTGCTTGAGCAGGAACACGCCGACAGGCATCGCGAGCAGCGGTAAAAGATGTCCGAAATACGTATTCATAATGCCGAGCTTGCTAACCACCAGATAACGCGGGATTTGTACCGCCTCCGGCGCAAACATGAGCGTCAGCAAAATGGTGGCGAAGAAAATTTTGTGCCCTGGGAACTTATGCTTCGAGATCGGGTACGCGCACATCGCGCTGACAATCGTAACGAGCACGACCGCCCCGCCCGAAATGATGAAACTATTGAACAAATAACGTGAAACCGGCACCGACGAGCTGGACGCTACGAGGAACAGCTCGACAAAGTTTTGAAACGACGGCTCTCTTACAAAGAAGTTCGGAGGATAAATAAACAACTCCTGATAAGGCTTCAGTGCATGGTTAAAAATGTAGACCAGCGGCAGCAGCATGAAAGCCGCCAGCACGACTAGCAGCACCGTAAGCACTTTCTGAAAGCCGTCCATTGAGTTCAGCCGCGATTTTTTGCCCCAGGGCAGAAGCCGTTTCCATTGGGTGAGCGCACGCTGCATTATTCATCCTCCTTCGAGCCGAACAAGCCCCAGCAAAATCGGTTAGACAAGTACATGAGAACCAATAGGAATACCGAGATGGCCGCGGCATAGCCCATTTCAAAGCGAATAAAGCCGTAATCGTCGATATGATTGATGATCAGATGACCGGCGTATTGCGGGGTCGGGTTCGTTCCCGACAGCTCCACTCCGATCGCTCCGGCCTTGAAGGTCGATACGATCGCCATGACAGCACCAAACAGCATTTGCGGCTTCATGGATGGTACGGTGATGTACCAAATTTCCTGCAGCCGGCTGCTCATGCCATCGATGCGGCCCGCCTCGTACAGCTCTTGGTTCACGTTCAGAATACCCGCCAGCATTGCAAGAAACCCGACGCCCATGCTGGACCAGAGCGTAACCACGATCATGGAGTTCATCAAATAAGCCTTATCCGTCACCCAGAGCTTAGGCACATCAATAATGCCCAGCTCCAGCAAGGTACTGTTCAAGTAACCGATCCGGTCCCCGGTGAGCAGCGGCAGCCATACGATACTCATGGCAATCCCCGCTGTGAGCGACGGAACATACATCGCCAGGGCGAGCCACTTCCGGCTGGCATTCGGAAGCTGCGAAATGAGCCACGCCAGAATGAACGCCGCGATATAACCGCCAGGACCGACGATAATCGCGAATTTGAACGTATTCGGAAGCGCATATTTCAGGAACGTCAAATCCTGCGAGATCAGGTTCTGGTAATTCGTCCAGCCAATAAAGCGCGGCGGCTCAATGGCATTGAAATAGGTAAAGCTGAGTCCGATCGCCGCAACGACCGGAATCACGATAAATGCAAGAAAGCAGAGCGTAAACGGCGCAATGAACAAATAGGATAACCGGTAGGCCCAAATCTCGGAAAGGAGTCGTTTGATCTTCTCTGTTACTGTCGGTTTAGAGGGCGCGACCCGCTCGCGAATCGCTCCCGCCGTGCTCGCCTGATTACTTAACATAGGGCTTCACTCCTTCCCAAGGTTTGTCTACCACCGGTAAATCCATGGATTTGACGACTTTGCCTTCGGCATCGACGAAGCCGAACTCCTGCTGCTTCCGTCGAAGCTCCCTGTTGATCTCCATGACGGAAAGCTCCAGCGCGTTGCGGTAGTTCATGCCGTCGACCACGGCACGGTTCCATGCGTTACCGATTTCCCGCGGGAGGAAGTATCCGCCCGGCAAGTTCGGCATGTCTTTGTACCACTGCCATTGATTCAGGATGACGTTCGCATCCTCCTTCTTCCAAGGCAGCTTCGTGAAGGCTTCCAGATTCGACGTGTTCCAGCGGAACGAGATGCCGTTAAACGACTCCAGATCGGAGCCATAGCGCTCTTGCACTTCAGCGGAGTTCCACCACTTCAGGAACGTCCATGCTTGATCCTGCTTCTTCGATGCTTTGAAAATGACGCCGGTCGTCTGACCGCCGCCCGCCCAGCGGGCAATCGTTCCGTCAGGCTGCTTCGTTCCCGGCAGCATCGCAATTCCCCAGCGCCCGTTCAGCTCCGGAGCTGCAGCGGCCAGCTGGATGTACATATTGTAGTCGGCGATGCCCATCGGCATATCGCCTTTGCGGAAATGCTGATAGAAGCTTGGTACCTCGCGCTCCATCGCATAAATGTTGAACATATCGGTCCACTGGCGGAACGCCTTGAAGCCCTCCGGCGTATCGATCGCGGTAGCGGATCCTTCCTTGTTAAAGAAATCCGCATGGTTCTGATAGAAGAACATCATATATTCCTGCGGCTTTACATAGAAGTTCATGTAATTTTGCTGCAGCGTCGGCAAAATGTCATACACATCATCCCAAGTTTGCGGGATGGCGATGTTCATTTTGCTCAAAATATCTTTCCGGTAGAACAGCAGCTGGAACGACTGCGTTTCCGGCATGGCATAGTAGCCTTTATTATAGTAGAACGGCAGCCAGGAGCCCGGGCTATAGCGCTTGTAAATCTCGTTGAAATCCGGGAACTTCGAGATGTCGACGATACTGTTCCGAATCGCGTAATCGACCGGCAGATCCTGCGACAAGCCGAGCGCAACATCCGGCTGAATGCCTGCAGCATTGGATAGTACCAGCAGCTGGGTATTCGGGAGCAGGTTCACCTTCACTTTTATGCCGGTTTCCGGCGTAAACATCTCATCGGCCAGCTCCTGCAGCTGCGTGACATAGTCGCGTCCGCGGTGTACCCAGACGTTCAGCTCGGTATCTTTCATTGCCTTCAAGCTGTTTCTCGTATTGAAGGTGTAGAAGAAGTTAACGACCATCCCTTTCAGCTTGGCTGCGAAGGAGGCCTCCATGTCGGGCCATTTCTTTTCCACCGGCGCGATGTAGATTTCATCCAGCTGGAGCGGCTGCTGCATCAGCGTATCGATGAACTTGCTGATTTTGTCCTGCATCGAGACGATCTGATCATCGTGGTATGGAATATCGTCTACCTTTTGCAGGAGCTTGTCGATATCCTTCGCCGACGATTCGAAGCCTTGGCTGATATTGTCCGTCCGGCCGTTGACTTGCTCCGTTAGCTTAGATAAGTCATTAAGCTTCTTCGCTGCATCCTGTAGTCGTTTCGGCAAATCCGGCAAATCCTTCTCGATGTGCCATGTCCGGTTCTTATCGTCCACGTTACCGGTGAGCGACTTGAGATCCTGATCGACGGTCTTCAGCACATCCGTAAGGCTTTCGATGCCGAGAATAATCGGTTTGAACGGCGCATGCGTCACCTGCATCGCCAGCGTGTGCTTGCCTTTTTCCAAATAAAACTCATACGGCTTGCCGGCAGAGTCCTGCAGCTGTGTACCCCTCCAACCGGTGTCATACGGGAAACGGTAGGTTAAAAACTCCTGGAACGGTACTTTGCCGTCAATCTTGATGGTGCGGAACGACGACTTTTGCGAAATCGTATTTTGCAGCGCACGTGTGGCGATCTTGTATTTGCCGGATTCCGGCACCTCGAACGACCACGTTAGCTCCTGATTCTGATTCCACCACTTTTTGCCGCCGATGCTGTTAAAGGTAATACGGCCCTTCGCCAGCGGAACCGAGCGCTGATCCGTGTCCGAGGTCACCTGAATGGCGGAATCGCTCTTGACCGCCGGACTTTCCGCTTGAAGCGTGAGCACATCGGCTTGCACCGGCTTCGATTGCGGATACGCTTTGCTGACGTCTCCGTATGGCTTCAGCACTTGAGGCGGCGTCAGCTTGATCGATTCGAGCGCCACCGGCTCGGAGCCTGAGATCCGAATCGTGTGGCTGCCTTTCGAGAAATACCATTGCAGCGGTCCGGCATAAGCGCCTCCGGAATCCATCAGTGGCGCTACGCTCCACGCTGTAATTTCTTCTGTCTTCGGACGGATGTCGTCGCCTTCCTCATCTTTCTTGATCGAAGACGCATCCTTCCATTGACGGTACAAGGTAATAGAGGAGGACTCACGGAACGGCCGTTTGCCGTCGAGGGTCACATCCCAAACGACTGGACGGCGAAGCCCTTTGCCTGTCACTGGGCGGTAGGAGACGTTCATCTCGTACAGTCCGTCCGCCGGAACGTCGATCCGATATTCCACGAAGCCGTCGCCCGAGCCCGAGCCGTTCCATACAAGCACGTTGTTCTTGCCCTCGTAATTGCCGACGGCGATGTTCTGATCCTGCGACTTCGCCGACGAGTTCGCCGCGTTAATTTCAATCGGAGCCGCACCGGCTTTGATTCCTTTGTCCTGCCAGCCCTTGAGCATATCTGCGTAATAGGGCTCGATATCCGACATGGAGATGATGTTGTTGGCCGGAGCTTTAGCGGCAGGAGCAGAGGCCGGCGCTGCATCCTTCTTCGGATCCGTATCCGCCGCTTTCGCCGTTGGAAGGCCTTGCGGTATCAGACCTGACACGCCCAGCGCTCCCGCCAGGCTTAACACGAGTAACCGCTTCCACGGTTGTTTGTTTGGTTGAACGAAAGCCAATCGTTTCACTCCTTTCCGTACCCGATGGGTTATTCCATAAACCGTTCGCCGGTTTCGTAGTTAAAGAACAGCGCCTTGGACATATCCAGTGCCACTCTCACTTTGTCATCCTCTTCAAAGCGGTACCGCGGATTCACACGCGCCACCAGCATCCGATTTTGTCCGATGTCCAGATGGAGGAAACGGTCGGCTCCCATCAATTCATCGAGCTTATAAATTCCCGGCACGACAGCGTTCGGGAACGCTTGGAACACGATTTCTTCCAAGCTGACGTTCTCCGGACGAATACCGAGGGTCACCGTCTTGTTAATTTGCTTATTCTTGATCAGCGCGTGCGTCTTGCCTTCCGGAATCTCAACGGCAAACCGCGGCGTATGGAATTCGAGCTTGCCTGGCGCCGTCTCTTGAATGCGGCCATCCACGAAGTTCATCGGCGGAGAGCCGATAAAGCTGGCTACGAACGTATTGTTCGGCGTCGTGTAAATCACTTCCGGCGTATCCACCTGCTGGATGATGCCGTCCTTCATAACCACGATCCGGTCGCCCATCGTCATCGCTTCGATCTGATCGTGCGTCACGTAAATCATGGTCACGCCCAGCGTCTTATGCAGCTTAATAATCTCCGTGCGCATCTGTACGCGCAGCTTCGCATCCAGGTTGGACAGCGGCTCGTCCATAAGGAACACTTGCGGGTTCCGCACGATCGCTCTTCCGAGAGCCACCCGCTGACGCTGACCGCCGGAGAGGTTTCTCGGCTTGCGGTCCAGGTACTGCTCGATCTCGAGCACGCGGGCCGCCCGTTTGACCGCGAGGTCAATTTCATGCTTCGGCAGCTTGCGCAGCCGTAAGCCGAAGGCAATATTTTCATACACGCTCATGTTCGGATACAGCGCATAGTTCTGGAACACCATCGCGATATCCCGATCCTTCGGAGGCAAATCGTTCACCAGCGTGTCGCCGATGTAAATTTCCCCTTCGGAAATATCCTCGAGCCCTGCGATCATCCGCAGCGTCGTCGACTTCCCACAGCCGGATGGCCCGACGAAAACCAGGAATTCTTTGTCTTGAATTTCCAGATGGAAGTCTTTAACTACCGGGAGCTTATCTTTCCCGTAACGTTTGTATAAGTGATTGATCAATATTCTGGCCATGTAATCGCCTCCACGCGCAATTTACACTATTTTGAAAATATCGTACCGCATTTCGTGTGAAGATGGTGTGAAGGAATTAAGGGGCGTAATCATTAAGCAGGTTAAAGAGTGGAAGTAACCGCTTTCAAGTTAGCCCGCTTCATCCTTTATGGAGTTAATCGTCCTTGCCATTAAAAAATTTTACAAGCAAAATTATCCATGTTTATTGAGGACATCGTTCATTCATATTTTCGCCCGATTATGTTAATTTTTGTGAAGCGCAACAAGACCACACCCTTAGGAGGGATCCCCATGGCTACAGAGGCGGCATCCGGATCCGACACTAGGAAGCCGGACGCGGCATCGGCCGCTACCAAGAAGAAGCTGTTTCAGCGCTATCTCCTGTTTCTGAAGCCCTATCGCTTGAGGCTGCTTGCGATTATCGGTCTGGGCATGCTGAATTTTGCCTCCCCGATGATTACGCCCTGGATGACCAAAATCCTGATTGACCAAGTTCTCCCGGGCAAACTAGGATTTTGGACACTAGGCCGTGTCATTGCGGTGCTCGGCGGGGTGTATTTGTTCGGCATTTGGATTACTTTTTTACGGAGCACCACGACTTATCGACTGGGCAACCGGATGGTGTACGATATTCGCCACCAGCTCTATCGGCATATGCAGCAGCTCTCTCAGCGCTTCTATGATAACCGCCAGGTCGGCAGCATCGTGTCGCGCATTATCAACGACGTCAACGGGGCCCAAAATATCGTCAGCGGCGGCGTCATCAACCTGGTCATCGACTTGTTTCTCGTCCTGTTCGCGGGGTTCATGCTGTTCACGATTCACTGGCAGCTGGCGCTGCTCTCGCTTTGGCTGCTGCCGCTGTATTATTTGACGTTTACGAACATGAACGTGCGGATTCGCTTCACTTGGCGGACGGTGCACCGGCAGATGGAGCGCATTCACGGCGTGCTGGTGGAGCGAATCAGCGGCATGAAGGTGGTGCAGTCGTTCAATCAGGAAGTCAAGGAGATGGAGCGGTTCGAAAAGCAGGCTAAGCACCACATCGGCTTCGCCAATCAGGCGCAAATGCTTGCAGCCTCGCTCGGACGGCTCAGCCAGATGTTCACGCAGGCGGGCAACCTCATCATCTGGTTTGCCGGCGGGACGCTGGTGCTCAAGGGGCATCTGACGATCGGCTCGCTTGTCGCCTTTCAGGCCTACCTTTCGCAGCTGTACAACCCGATTCAACGCTTCGCTGAGGCGAACGCCACGATTCAGAACTCTCTGAGCAACATCGAGCGCATCTTCGAGGTGTTCGACATCGAGCCCGAGGTGAAGATCAAGGACAATGCGCTGCCGCTGACTGCCTGCAGAGGTGCAATCGTGTTCGACCGGGTCTCGTTCACCTACGTGATGGAACGGCCGGAGCGGCCGACCCGGGACAGCACGGGCAAGCCCGCCGATCCCGATCTGGTGGAGCTGATTCGACCCGCCAAGAAGTTTTATCTCGTGCCGCCCAAAACGAAGCTGGATCCGCCGCCGATGGTGCAGGAATCCCGTGTAGCGTTGACGAATATCAGCTTTGAGGCGCGTCCTGGTGACGTCATTGCGCTCGTCGGTCCCAGCGGTGCGGGGAAGACAACGCTCGTCAACTTCATCCCCCGCTTCTACGATCCCGACGAGGGGGCGGTGCGGCTCGACGGCGTCGATCTGCGGGAGTACAACCTGTACGATCTTCGGCGGCAGATTGCCGTGGTGCTGCAGGACAACGTGCTGTTCTCCGGTACGCTGTTTGAGAACATCGCCTACGGCAATCCCGACGCGACGGAAGCCGAAGTCCGCGAGGCGGCCAAGGCCGCCAATGCCCATGAGTTCATCCTGGACATGGAGCAGGGCTACGGCACGATCGTCGGCGAACGCGGCGTCCGGCTGTCCGGCGGGCAGAAGCAGCGCATCGCCATCGCCCGTGCGCTGCTCAAGAAGCCGCGCATCCTGATCCTCGACGAAGCGACATCGGCGCTCGACGCCGAATCCGAGTCGCTGGTGACGGAAGCGCTGGAGCGGCTGATGAAGGATCGCACGACCTTCGTCATCGCCCATCGCCTCGCGACGGTTGTCCGTGCGAACCAGATTCTCGTGCTTGACCACGGCCGCATCGTTGAGCGCGGCAGCCATCGCGAGCTGCTGGCCGCCGGCGGCTTGTATCGCGACCTGTACGCGAAGCAGCTCAAGGCAATGAATCCCGAGGAGATGCTGCGGCACCATTCATTGGGGTAACAGATTGGCGTCTTATCTAACCACTACTTTATTTTGGAGGAATCGGACATGCGCTATCGGAGTTTGGGAACCAGTGGATTACAAGTTTCGGTGTTAGGCTTAGGGACGAATGCGTTTGGCGGACGCGCCGACAAGGAAACGTCGATCCGCGTGCTGCATCATGCCGTGGACAGCGGCATTACGTTCATTGATACCGCCAATATTTACACCGGAACCAAATCGGAGGAAATTATCGGTGAAGCCTTCGAGGGACGGCGGCAGGACGTGATTCTGGCGACCAAAGCCGGCATGAAGCGCGGCGACGGCCCGAACGATAAGGGCTCCTCGCGCTATCATATTATCCGCGAGCTGGAAGGCAGTCTTCGCCGGCTGCGGACCGACTATATCGATTTGTACCAAATTCATGCGTTCGATCCGCTCACTCCGCTCGAGGAAACGCTCCGCGCATTAGACGACCTGGTGAGCTCCGGCAAAGTGAGATACGTAGGTGCGTCCAACTATTCCGCTTGGCAAATGATGAAATCGCTCGCCATCAGCCAAAGCCAAGGGCTGACCTCGTACGTGACGGTCCAGCCCGGGTATTCGCTCGCGGACCGCGGCGTGGAACGGGAGCTGGTGCCGTTCTGCGTGGATCAGGGCATCGGACTGATCCCTTACTTCCCGTTGGCCGGCGGCATTCTGACCGGCAAATATTCCGGCGGCTCGGTGCCGAGCGGCTCGCAGTTGGATAAGAATCCGAACTTCGCGCAGCGGATGGATTCGGAGCGCTTGGCCCTGGGCGAGCAAGTGGCGAAGATCGCCGCCGAGCTTGGCACGACAGCGACGGCGCTGTCGCTGGCATGGCTGATGCACCAGCCGGCCGTGTGCACGGTCATCGCCGGCGCGACCCGCGAAGCGCAGATCGACGACAACGTTCGCGCGGTCGAGCTGCAGCTCTCCGAGGACGTGCTGCAGGCGCTTCATGAGGCGAGCGAGGCCTTCATCTACGGCCGCCCGTTCGGCCAGGTGGCGAGACGTAAGTAGCTTAATGGAAAAACAAAAAGAAACCGTCTCATGTGAAATGGATGTCACGCTGACCCATTTCGCAAGGAGGCGGTTTCTTTGCATAAAACGCCGCGTGTCCAGTCAGGGGGGAGCCTACGCAAGTGAGGGAAATGTACTCCTCCTTCACTGGTCAAAGGGCCAGCGCTCATTTCTCCCCGGGCAGCTCGACTGTGAACCGGCTCCCCTTCCCGAGCTCGCTCTCGACGCTGATCTTGCCGCCATGGGCGTCGACGATCCACTTGGCGATCGACAGGCCGAGGCCAGCGCCTCCCTCCTGCCGAGAACGCGCCTTGTCGCTGCGGAAGAAGCGCTCAAAAATGTGCTGCTTCTGCTCCGACGGGATGCCGATGCCGGTATCCTCGACGGCAATCCGGCAGCCCCCTGCAGCATCGTCCTGCTCCAGAGCAAGCGAAACCGCCCCGCCCTCCGGCGTGTACTTGATCGCGTTGTCCAGCAAAATCACGAGCAGCTGACGGATTCGCTCCTGATCCACCAGCACCGTAGGCGCTGCTTCGGCCAACGAAGTAGAGGAGGAGGCTTCGCCCGTATCCAGCCGGAGCGTGATGCTCTTGCGCCCCGCTAGCGGCCGCATTTTCTCCATCGCGTCCGACGCCAGCTCTAGCAGATTGGCCGGCTCGCGGTTGAGCTCCTCCGCCCCCGAATCGCTTCGGGACAGCGTCAGCAGTGATTCGGTCAGCCGAATCATCCGGGATACCTCGTCTCCCATGTTCGTCAGCACCGTTCGATGAAAAGGCGGTAGCGACGACTTCTCCTCCTCCAAAATTTCCAAGGAGGAATGAAGCACGCTGAGCGGCGTACGCAGCTCATGAGAAGCATCCGCGGTGAAATCCTGCTGCCGTTGAAACGAGCGTGCGATCGGTACCATGGCCCGCCCCGAGAGAATATAGCCGGCCACCGTGGCCACCAGCAGCAGGCAGCCCGCAAACCCGAGCAGTACAAGCCGCATTTGTCCGATCAGCTTCTGGTCCTCGGTAATATCGGCGGCGATCCACAGATGACCGTTCGCTTCGCTCCAATCATATACCTTCAGGGCATAGGTTCGCCCGTCCTTCTCTACGTCGTAGCGCTTGCCCAGAACCGCTTGCCCGCCGTCGACCGCCGCTCTAGCCGTCTCCATCAGCTCGCGCGTGCCTGGAGTTTGCGACAGCACGTAGACGGTAGCCTCGGAATCATCCGTCAGCGCCATATACTGCGTCGACTGCAAAAAATTCCAGTCGGCCCCGTTCGGCCGCCGCTCCTCGGGGACTCGCCGCTCCGGCGACTGCCCCGGACGAGGCTCCTGCTCTTGTCCCTGACCGGGACTTGCACCCGACCCCGGATTCGCCGCTGTGCCCGGGGTCGGACTCGGGCTCAGCCCCGTACGGAGCTGCGGCGGCTGCCGAAACCCCGGACCGCGCGGCACAAACTCCCGCTTCCTCCGGTCCCAAGACACATTCGCTTTATCGTACAAGCTGTTCAGCACAGCATTCTCGTTGCGTTTTAGGCTAGTGGACAGCACAAAATAAAACAGCACCGTCATCACCAGCAAAATCAAGACCAGCATCAAGCTGAAAAACACGGTCAGCTGACGGCGGGTTTTCTCAAACATGGCTCACTCCCCCAGAGACAGCCGGTATCCGAAGCCGCGGACGCTGTGAATGAGTTTATCCGGAAACGGATCGTCCACCTTTTTACGCAGCAGCTTGATCGTGGCGTCGACCGAGTTGGGCGTCACCTCTGCGTCCATGCCCCAGATTTGATCCATGATTCGCTCCCGCGAAATGACCTGGCCGCTGTACTGCAGCAGCAGCGCGAGCAGCTGAAACTCACGGCGAGTCAAAGACAGCACGCTGCCGCTGCGCACCACATCATGAGTATCGCGGTTGAGCACCAGCACATCGTCCCCCAAGCGGAGCACATCATCGCTCCACTCCGCCGCGCCGCGGCGGCTCATGGCGTGAACCCGCGCACTCAGCTCCTCAAACGCAAACGGCTTGACCAAATAATCGTCCGCTCCGGACCGCAGCCCTTTGACCCGATCCGGCACCGCATCGCGCGCGGTCAGCATCAGAATCGGCGTACGGTCCCCCTTAGCTCGCAGATCGGCGCACAGCTCGACCCCGCTTTTTCCCGGCACCATCCAATCCAAAATATAGGCGTCATAGCTGCCCACCTGAATATATTGCTCTGCCGTCTCCGAGTCCCGCACCCATTCCACATTGTGAAACTCTTGGCTCAGCTTATATTGAATCAGCATGCCGAGCTTCTCGTCATCTTCCATCAGCAAGATGCGCATCTCGCTTCCCTCCCGCCTTATTCAACCCGATCCATACCCGAATTCCGGTCCATACTACTATAGTAACACATGTGAAGACATAAAATCCGAGGATCCACGGCACCTTCGAATCCGTCCCCGCCCCAAGACCGTGCAGCATCGCCGCAAGGAATACCGGATAGGATAAGAGATGAAAGACCCTCCAAGCCTTGGAGTTCAAAATCGCTTTAAAATCCGTCGTGAACAGCACCAGCAGCAGACCGTACAAAGAGAGGGTGCCCAGTCCGTTCCAAACCGGGTTCTTCGCCGCGTGAAACGGAATCAGAAGCTCCTGCCAAGTAAAGGGCGAGTACGTATCAATCAGTAAAAATAGCACATGAGCCACCGCCAGCAGCAGTCCTCCATTCGTACACAGCATATGCCAGCGGTACACGGAGGATTTGGCCTGCCCCTTGAGCGCAGGCATGCTGTACGTAATACCAAGCATCACACCAATATATAAAAGAGCATAAGCACCCAGCCCTGCAATTCGAATAATCCACCATGACGGAAGGGTAAGCAGCAGTTGTGTCATCCCCATCAACCTCCCTAATTTTAAAAATGCAAGGAGTCAGGCGTCAGCCCGCTCCAGTGCGACTCCAGTTTTTCTTTCGTTCCTATATAGTGTGTAGCCCCAGCCTCGGTCACGAACACCGCCTCCAAGGTTCCACTCGCGTCGATCTTTTTGAGCCAATCCGGTCCGCTCAAGTTCCCGAGCAGACAGATGGCCTTCGCGTAGATTTCGCTCTCGCACACGCTCGAGCCCACCACCGTGCATTGAACGATGTCGGATCGGGCCGGCTCCATGGTCTGCGGGTCGATCAGATGATGCATGCCCCCTTTACCGGTGTCCCATCGACGTCCGAGCGTGCTCGAGGTGGCGACGGAGCCCTTGGCAAGCTGCACCGTGCCCAGCTGCCCGCCTGACGGAGCCTCGATATCGATCTCCCACGGCGCTTGGTCATGCCTCACATCTCCCCAGACGCACAAGTCGCCTCCGGCGTTCACCATCCCTGATCGGACGCCTCTCTCGGACAGTCTGGCGGAGATGCGATCCACCGCCCAGCCCTTGACGATGCCTCCCAAATCGAGTCGACCGCCACCCAGAAGACGCGCCGAGCGCATTCCTGGATTCAGTTGAAGCATCGACTGATGAGCCTTCTGCTGCCCCTCAGCCGACGCCCCCGACAGCGGTGCTGCACCGATGTGCTCAAAGCTGACGTCGTAGCCGGCCCGCTCCAGGGCGGGCAGCACGAAAGGATCAAACTTGCCGCCTGTACGGCGACGGTATTCAGCGGTCCTCTGCAGCACTTCCATCATCGTGTCCGAGATCAGCATCGGCCGTCCCTCGGACCGGTTCAGGCGGCAAAGCTCACTCTCCGGAAGGAACCGGCTGAACGTCGCTTCCGCATACGCAAACCAGCGCCGCACTTCCTCAAGCCACCCTTGAACCTCCAACTCATCCGCTGCCTCTTCGGCCAGAGCAAGGTCAATCGTCGTATTCATCGCCCAGAACCGGTCCACCCGATACATGGCTGCGGCCGCCATCATTAGGAATGCCTCGTGGTGGCTCTGGGCTGCGTTTGGGTGGATCCGGAAGGTGCAGACACATCTGGCGAAGATGGGGTGATCGACCGGCTGGAGCCTGAAGATTGGCCCCCCTGTGTTGAACCGCTCTCCCCGGCAAAATTACGCGAGCCTCGGCCCCTCTGCCGCCCTTGCGAGCGTGCCTGCCCCTGCTGATGCTGATCAAACTCCTTCATAACCTGATCCTGTGAAGCTACAGCCTTCGAATCGTTCGTTCCAGCGGCCGCCTCTTTCTTCGCGACGGCAAACGCCGGACTAGCCTGTATTTGATGAAATAAAAGAGCTGCGGATAAGGTGCAGCCCGCACCCAGGCTCCATTTTTTCAGTTTTGCTTTCGTGTGTGGACGCATTCGAGCCAACCTCCTGAACTTGAATCATTTATCCTAAGGACATCATAAGGGTCCAATCTGAAACCCACATGAAAACATCCATAGGTGCTGCGAACCGCGCTGCCACCGGCATTGAAGCATGCGTATTTTAAATATGCTACACTAAGGACATAGAGGTGCATCTCGATGAATCGTCCTTCGAAAAGGAGACCCGCCATGACAGATCAAGAGCAAGTCAAACGATATTTAGAGCAAGAGCGCGAGCGGCATTTGGAGGAAGTAATGGCGTTTGTGCGCATTCCCAGCATCAGCTCCAGCAGCGAGCATAAGGCGCACATGCAGGAAGCGGCCGAGTGGCTTGCCAGCTCGCTGCGCACCGCAGGACTCGAGCACGTAGAAGTCATGCAGACCGCAGGCCATCCCGTAGTGTACGGAGACTGGCTGCATGCCCCAGGTCAGCCGACGGCGCTCATCTACGGCCATTACGACGTCCAGCCGGTCGAGCCGCTCAGCGAGTGGCAGACGCCGCCGTTCGAGCCGGTCATCCGCGACGGCAAGCTGTACGGCCGCGGAGCGACGGACGACAAGGCGCAGATGTACACGCACATCAAGACCGTCGAAGCGTTCCTCCAGACCGTGGGGAAGCTGCCGGTCAACGTGAAGTTTTGCCTGGAGGGCGAGGAGGAAATCGCCAGCCCCAACCTCTCGCCGTTTCTGCAGGCACAGGCAGAGAAGCTGGCTGCCGATCTGATCGTCATCTCCGACGGGCCGATGCACGATGAGGGCATGCCGTCCATTTGTTACGGGCTTCGCGGCTTGTGCGGCTTTGAGATCCATGTGAAGGGGCCGAAGAATGATCTGCATTCGGGGCTGTACGGAGGAGGCGTCACTAACCCGGTTACCGCGCTGGTCGAGCTGCTCGGCTCGATGAAGGACGCCGACGGGCGTGTGACGATTGAGGGATTTTACGACAAGGTGCATCCGCTGACGGACGCAGACCGGGAAGCTTCGCACCCCCTTCAGCTGGATGAGGCGAAAATCGCCCGCGAGCTGAACGTGCCTGCGCTGTCCGGCGAGAAGGGCTACACCTTCCTGGAGCGGACGTCCGCTAGACCGACCTTGGAGATTAACGGGATCTACGGCGGTCACCAAGGCGAAGGCTTAAAGCCCATCGTGCCGTCCTCCGCTGGAGCAAAGGTCTCCTGCCGCCTAGTCGACGAGCAGGACCCGGATGAAATTATGGCCCAGATTAGGGCGCATATCGACCGGCATACACCGGCTGGAGTCACCGTCTCGGTGCAGCAAACCCACCGCGGCAAGCCCTTCTACATCTCGCCGGAGCATGCCTTTATCCGAGCGGCGGCCACCGCCTACACCGACGGCTTTGGCAAGGCGCCGGTGTTCATTCGCAGCGGCGGCTCGATTCCGATCGTGGAGACGTTCGCCAAGCTGCTGCACGCTCCGGTGGTCATGATGGATTTCGGCCTGCCGGGCGAGAATATGCATGGTCCGAACGAGCATTTTCATCTCGAAAACTTCGATCGAGGCATTGCAACTCTGTGCAGATACTGGCGCGAACTGGCGTCTGTGTCAACGCAATAACGTAAAAAAGGACCTGCGGCTATCGTCGTCAATACGAAGCCAAAGGTCTTTTGGTATGCTGCGAGCCTTGAAGCACCGGGAACGTCACGTCAATGACCGTTCCTTGACCTACCTCACTAGCAATCTGAATGGTGCCGCCGTGATTATGTATAATGTTGAAGCTGACCATCAGCCCGAGTCCCGTTCCGCTCGACTTGGTCGTGAAGAACGGCTCGCCCAGCTTGTCCAGCTGATCCTTCGGTATGCCGTGGCCCTGATCGGTCAAACGAATCTTCACCCGGTCCACCCCGCACCCTGGCACCGACTCGAGGCCAACCGCATCCAGCGTAATCGTCCCCCCGCGCGGCATGGCTTCCATGGCATTTTTGAAAAAATTCAGGTACACCTGCTTAATCTGGTTCGGATCACACGATAAGAGCGGCAGCTCCGAATCAAATCGGCTTGTAATCTCGATATTACCAATCAGCGCTTGAGCCCCGACTAACGCGATAACCTCGCTCAAAATTTGCTCCAGACGGGCGGGCACGAACGTGGACAGCTGAGGCTTGGAGACCGTGAGCAGCTCATTAATAATCGTCTCGATCCGAATCAGCTCTTCCGTAATAATGTCCAGATACGTGCTGTTGTAGGATTGGTGTCCCCGCATCAGCTGGACAAAGCCTTTGATTGCTGTTAATGGGTTGCGGATCTCATGGGCGATGCCCGCCGACAGCTGCCCGACGATCGACAGCTTCTCCGCCTTGCGAATCAGCTCCTCGGAAAGCTTCCGTTCCGTCATATCCTTCAAGAGAATGTTATAACCGACCACTTGGTCTTGAATGACAATGGGGGCCGGCGTGGCAATCACATCGATAAGACGACCGTCCTTATGCCGAAGCGTGTAAGGCATACTGCCTTTCAGCGCACTGTTGAAAAAATCAAAGCCACTCCGCCGATTTTGGGGCAGCTCTTCGGAATGGATGAGCTCGTCCAGCCGCATCTCCTCTGAGACCAGCTCCTCGAAGGTGTAACCCAGCAGCTGCTCTGCGGCCGGATTTACACCGGAAATCCGCCCCTGCATATCAAAGGTAAAAATGCCGTCAGGATTGTACATCTTCAGCGAATGGTACCGCTGCAGCGTCTCCTCCAGCTGCCGCTCGGTGAGGACCCGCTTCGTGATGTCCTGCACGGTTCCCACCATTTTGACCGGTGTGCCTTTGTGATCGTAATACATCTTCCCCATAATATGGACATGGCGAATATCTTGATCACCCTCACCGACGATCCGGCAGCGCAAGTCGTAATCCTCACCTTTGAACGCCGCTGCAACCGCTTGCTCGAACCGGGAACGGTCCTCCGGATGAACATATTCGACCAGCAGATTGAATTTGCCCGAATACTGCTCCGGCCGCAGATCGAAAATACGGTGCATCTCCGCTGACCAATACACCTCATCCTCGCCGACATCCCACTCCCAGCTGCCGATCTGAGCAATGCGCTGAGCTTCCTCCAGACTTCCCTTCGCTTTGCGAAGCTCCAGGTTGGTCAGCTTTCGTTCCGTAATATCCATCAGATGAACGACAAATTGCAGCGGCCTCCCCTGCTCATCGAGCACTAGCGAAACCGTAAGCCAGCCCCACACAAAATAGCCGTCCCGATGAAGGATTCGTTTCTCCCCCTGGTTGTGCAGCTGCTTTTGGTCGATCATAGCGTTCATTTTGTGCAAATCGTGAATCCGGTCCTCCTCGGAGGTGAGATCCAAGAAGGACTTCCCCAGAAGCTCCGCTTCAGAATAGCCGGTCATTTGGCAAAACGAAGGATTCACTCTCAGCCATCGTCCCTCAAGCGTGGCGATGCCGATCCCGATCGGTGCATGATGAAAAGCACTTGCAAAAGGCGATGGGCTTTCACTTGTGTAATCGAGATTCATTAAGCGCGGTCCTCGTTTCATTGTAGTCCCTTTATTATGACAGGTATTCAGCGTCTTTCCAATAACTTGCTTCTTAAAAACTGCATAAAGAAAAAAGAAAAGACGAGCCTGTTTTAACAACAGACCCGTCTTGGTCATTCTGTTTGTCCTACTTGCTCCTTATTCCGACCAATGCTTCTCGAGGAAAGCATCGCGGCCGGATTTCTCGCGGTCCTCTTTGTAGTGTGCCGGGTTTTTCCGGTGATAGTTCTGATGGTACTCCTCGGCAGGATAGAATGGACCGGCCGCCGTAATTTCGGTGACGATCGGCTTATCGAACCTTCCGCTGGCCGCCAGTGCCTGCTTGGACTGCTCCGCCAGCTCCCGCTGCCGCTCTGTATGATAAAAGATTTCCGTCCGGTACGACGCGCCCCGGTCATGAAACTGACCTCCGGCGTCCGTCGGATCGATCTGCTGCCAGAACAGCTCCAGCAGCCGCTCATATGGGAATACCGTAGGATCAAACGTAATCTGCACCACTTCGGTGTGGCCGGTTCGCCCTGCCTTCACATCCTCGTAGGTAGGGTTGACCTCGGGACCGCCGGAGTAGCCGGAGACGATACCCTTAATGCCCGGCAGCTCCTCGAACGGGGTTACCATGCACCAAAAGCAGCCCCCCGCGAATGTCGCAAGCTCCACTTGATTTGCCATCTTCGTTGTGCCTCCTTTAGTTGTGAGCCTGGCTCAGCTTGCTCTACTTGCTTTCTCTTACAAGATACCATGTCCTCGGCGCCAGTCCAACTTCTCGGGTCACGCCGCCGACTTGTGTCTCTGCTGCTAGTGATAGACCGCCTTAAGGCTTTAGGATATAATCCGGGTTATTGCCATAATTTAGAAACCATCTGGAACCTAGCTCGTAAAAAGGAGACGTGTGACACATGGAGACGGCGGTGCGGATCAAACGGCTTGCGGAGTGCGCTTTAACCGAGGCTGTGGAGGCCTGGAATAAAGGCTTCGAGGATTATTACGTGAAGGCGGAGACGAACCCGGACGCGTTTATCGCGCGGATGACGATGGAGGGGCTGTCCCCCACGCTGTCTCTAGTGGCTTACTTTGGGTCGCAGCCAGTGGGACTTCTGCTGAGCGGCATTCGGACCCTCGGCGGCCAAACCGTTTCATGGAACGGGGGAACCGCGGTGGCGGCGGCGTTTCGCCGGCACGGCATTGCCAAGCAGCTGCTGCTCGAGGCACATCGCATCTATCGGGAAGAGGGCGTACATACGGCCACGCTGGAAGCGATCGCACAGAACGAACGCGCCATCCGTTTGTACGAGCAGCTAGGCTATGGGATCACGGACCGCGTAGCGATCATGGAGTCGTCCTCTCCGTCGCCGTGGAGCCCTTGCACTGTCGGGTCGTCTGCAGCCGAAGCGATCACGTTCACGAAGGCTCGCCCGCAGGAGGTGTCGCTTCTCGCCATGTACAATGCGGGCGCGGCTTGGCAGACGCAATGGCTTAGCGTGAGAGACGGCGAGGCTGTAATCGCCCGGGATGCGCAAGGCGAGCCGATGGGCTACGCGCTCTTCCGGCGTGCATTTGACGCTGTGGGGAAGCACGTGTCGACGACGCTCTTTCAATGCGAGACGCATCCTCAAGCGGAGGACCGCCGCGGGCTGACAGAGCTGCTGCTCAATCATGTCTTCGAGCCGGGCTCGACCGTCCGCAAGCGGACGTTTAACATTTCCACTGCTGGCGAATGTGCAGCTCTGCTCCAAGCGGCCGGCTTTGAGACGATGACAGAGCAGGTACGGATGCAGCTGGTGTTGGCAGAGGCGCCGAGCGTGTAGTAGTGTTTTGGAAAAACGGAGGAAGCTCCAGAAACATAGCTAGCTGAAAAAAAGCGGCAGCCCGGGACTTTTTTCGCGTCCTGAGCTGCCGCTTTTTACACCTTAATATTGCTAAGCCGTCATTTGGTCCAAGCTTTTAAATGTGCAATGCTTGTGAAGGGGCGGCGGAACGGACCGGCTCGCAGCGCGGGTTTTCCGCCTTGGAGCCCTTCAGCAGTGCACGGACCGACTCGCAGCGCGGGTTTTCCGCCCTGGAGCCCTTCAGTTGTGCACGAACCGGATCGCAGCGCGGGTTTTCCGCCTTGGAGCCCTTCGGCAGCGCCCTACCCGGCTGCAGCGCAGAAAAGCCGCTTTAGAGCATTAAATCGCTCCGCTTGCCTCAATATTGCTTAGCCGTCATTTGGTCCAAGCTTTTGAATTCGTAGCCCTTCGCTCGGGCATCGTCAATGATGCGGCCGAGCGCCTCGGTATTGTCCTTCGACACCGAATGCAGCAAAATGACCGCCCCCGGGTGCAGCTGACCCATCACCTGCTCGTACGCATAGCCCCCGCCCCGCTGCGCCTTAGTGTCCCAATCCTTATAGGCCACCGACCAGAACACATTCGTGTAGCCGAGATCCCCGCTGACCTGGAGCACTCGCTCACTGAAAATGCCGCGCGGCGGACGCAAATACCGCACTTCCTTTTGCCCCGTAATCTGAATGACCTGCTCCTTCACCTTATCCAGCTCGTCCTTCATCTTGGCGGCAGGGATTTGACTCATATCCGGATGGCTCCACGAGTGATTGCCGATCAGATGCCCCTCTGCAACCATGCGCTTCAGCAGCTCCGGCTGCTCTTTAATGTAATGTCCGGTCACGAAGAAAATTGCAGGCACCTGCTTCGCTTTTAAAGTATCGAGAATCCTAGCCGTATAGCCGTTCTCGTACCCATTATCGAAGGTGAGATACAGCTCCTGCTTCGACGTATCCCCCATGAAGATCGCCCCGTGCTTCTGCACGATCCCCTTGAAGCCCTCCTCATTGATAGAGGCTACCTGGCCGTTCTTGCTTTTTTTAAACCCGAAGTGGTAGGGCCGTCCCCCATCCTCCGCTACCGCGCTCCATGGGGAGCTAAAAGCCACCATAGCCGTGAGCAAACCTACAATCCATACCCTGTGTTGACGCTTCACTTGTTGCTGACTCCTTCCATGCCTGATGTCCGAATTGCGAAAATCACATCCGTGCCAATGAGCCACTATATGAAATTGGGCTCCTATTGTGGTATTGTTGTACAAGGGGTGAGACTATGAACTATATCGTGATTGATCTGGAATTCAATGGCCGTAAGCATTACGATATCCGTCCCATGGAAATTATCGAGATCGGTGCGGTCAAGCTGAACGAGCGGCTGGAGACCGTGGACACGTTCCAAAGCTACATTCGGCCCAAATTTACCGTAAACCGGTTCGCCCTGCAGTTCTGCGGCATTTCCAAAGACACCTTGATGCAAAGCGATTCCTTCGATAAAGTGCTTCGTCGATTCCTCGAGTTTTGCGGCGACGAATTTACGCTGCTCGCTTGGGGCGGCAGTGATTTTTTCCACTTTTTCGTGGATTGCAAAATCAACAAGCTCAGCTCCACGTGGCTAAGCCGGATGTTGGACTTGACCCGATTTTTCGAGGGCGGATTGCAGCAAGCGCTGGTGCAGCATGAGCTGGAACCGATCGGCCAGCACCATTCAGCCTTGGATGACGCCCTGAATGCAGCGCAGCTAGTGCGGCTGAAGCCGGAGCTCGTCGAATCTGATCAATATTTTGTGCCCGATCCGTTCAAACTATGTACAGGCGGGATCAAAAAATTGGTCTCCATCTGCCTCGACGAAGCGATTGCCAGCGAGACGCAGCTGACGTGGGAGCAGTTCAAAGAGAACGAAAAGACCAAATCGTACATCCAAATCATGCGCCTGAACGCAATTGAAGTGCAGATGGTCGAAGCGCTGTTTACCCAATTCACCAAAATAAAGTACGGCCGAAAATGGAAAAAGCCGCAGCCTACCTAAGGTTTCATTAGGAGCTGCGGTTTTTGTTTTTATACGTCGCTGCCAAACGTGTTATGATACGAAAGGACATCATTACATCATAAGGAAGTGCTTCAAGCGTGGGATTTTCCTGGAAGCGAAATTTGTTCGTGTTGTGGATCGGGACCTTTTTGGTGGGAACGGCGTACTCGGTTTCGATGCCGTTTATGCCGATTTTTTTGCAGGAGGATTTGGGAGTAACGAATCATCTGGAGGCGTGGACCGGCTGTATTCTCGCGGTTACCTTTCTGGCCAGCTCGCTCATCGCGCCCTTCTGGGGGTCGCTCGCGGATAAGTACGGCCGCAGGCCGATGATGCTGCGCGCAGGGATTTGCCTCTCGCTGGCCTATTTTTTGTATTTTTTGGTGCAGAATCCGTATGAGCTGATCTTGGCGCGCATTTTGGAAGGGCTGCTCGCGGGCTATATTCCGTCGGCTATTACGCTGGTCGCTACCCAAACCCCGGAGAAGCATACCGGCTACGCCCTCGGAATCATCTCGACAGCCACGGCGGCTTCTTCGATCCTCGGCCCGCTGGCCGGCGGCGTCATCAGTCATTGGATCGGGACGCGCCCTACCTTTTTCATCGCAGGGGTCATGGTGTTTAACGCCTTCTTGATCGCGTTCTTCTGGGTCAAGGAGCCGCTGTTCAAAAAGTCGGATGCAAAGCGGTCCAGTGTGCTGCAGGATCTCAAGGAAGCTGCCGCTAACCGGAACCTGGTGCGGATTCTGCTGCTGATCTTCATCACCTCCACTTCGATCATGCTGGTGGAGCCGCTGCTGACGATCTACGTGCTGAAGCTCGGGGCGGATCAGTCTTCGGCGTCGCTGCATTCCGGCATCATCTTCTCTGCCGTCGGGATTGCCACGTTGATTGCCGCCCCGCGCTGGGGATCGATCGGAGGCCGGATCGGCTACGGAAAGGTGCTCTTCATCGGCCTGCTGGGCGGAGGCATCGGCAATTTGCTCCAGCTGGCGTTCAGCCACTTGCTGGGCTTCGGTCTGCTGCGCTTTGGCTATGGGTTGTTCTTTGCGGGTGTGTTCCCGGCGCTTAACGCCTCGATCGTGCGCAATACCGATCCGGATTTTCGCGGGCGCGCCTTCAGCTTGAACCAGATGGCCAATCAGCTCGGAATCATGGTCGGACCGATCGTCGGCGGAATACTGGCCGCTCAATTTTCCATCCCTATCGTGTTTATGATTAACGGCTTGCTGCTTTTAATGGTAGCGCTGCTGCTTCGAACGCCGAACTTTTCCTTTTTTCACTTTCGCGCTCATCAGCAAACCGAGTCGACGCCCTCTGAAGGGTAAACCGGATCCCCACATATGTGTGCTGTAGTTTAAGCGCAGTATGCGGGGATTTTTGGTGTCTAGCCAATGCAAGTCTTCCGCTTTAAGCCGATGCGCCCCATATTCCATCGCCATAGGCACCTTGCAAGCCGTGTCGCCGACATCGGTATGAATTGTTCCAATGGCTTCGGCCACGGCCATCGCTTGTGGCAGCTCCAATCGGTCGTCTGGTGTGATGGACAAGTAGTTCGTGTACGTTGCTCCAGCCGCATGCGGCGATCGACTCTATGGGCGATGCAATCCATTCGGCGATGAATTCCATGGCATGCAGACTTTCCGCCGCCACCCCCGCCACCGTACACTCCGACAGCGTATAGGCATAGGCCTTCTCCACCCAAGCTTGAACTAGTGGCTTCGTCATCGCAGCCGGATTCACGGTGATCCCCGCCAAATACATAGCATCGTAATTCCCTGTTGTATAAAGGGCCAATGGCAGCTCCGGTCCTTTTTCACTTCCTTGACCAGCTTTTTTAAGTCACCGCTCTTCACGCCGAATACCGGTCCCCTGGCACCGTGCCGCATGTACGTTTTCTTCGTCTGCTCCGTTCCTAGCGCTTCGAGCTTTGCCATCACTTCCTCGAGCGTCATCCGCTCACCTGCTTACTGCTGGATTGTTACCTTCCTAATTATTTACGACCTATAATCGTTTATTTAGTGGGGGTAAATGATTTTTGGGGTTAAGGGTGGCTGGTGAGGGAGGCAAACAAGCTTAGGCAGCATGCGAAGGAGAGCGGCAAGGACGATGGGGCATCAGCGGGATGAGCGGAAATCGGATCATGGCAGATGTACGGGATTTTTCCCGTTCTTGTGGTACGTCGGGTGAGCTTAGTGCGCAGGTAGTGGATATTTCCCGTTCTTGCGACGCGCTGGCGAGGTGGGGGCGCATGTGCGGGAAATTTCCCATTCTTGCGGCGAGGAACGACGGTCTTGGAGGGATGTGACGGACTTTTACCTCTCTTACTGTGTAGACCGGCGAGGCTGGGGCGCATGTGAAACATTTTCACCTCTCCTGTAGCGAAAATCGACGAGATCGTCGCAATGTGAGGCCGTTTTGCCTCTCTTGTGGCGGGATTGATGGGATTCGCACCCAAGCGAAAAAAAACAGCTGCCCCCTTACGGGAAGCAGCCATAGCCGTAGCCGTCCAATCCTAGCCCAAAAACGCTCTCCAGCCGCCGAACGCGGTAATATCCTCTGCCCCCGCATCCGCTGCTGCATAGGCTTCGCACACAAACCCGGGGACCTCCGTGCCGTCCTCCAGCTCCACCTTGCCTATGCCCAGCGGGGCTGGAATCGAGGCCGCGAAGCCGCCGAAAGCCGCGAGCGGCAGCTCCCACACCTCCAGCTGAATCGACGCCCCGCCGGCCGGCTGCTTGATCATGCCCGGCTTCGCCGGCACGGTCGGCAGCTTCACCAGCCGATACTTGGCCGCCGAAGCAGCCTCGCGAACAAACCGGGCGCCGCACGCCTGCATCTGCTTCTCCAGTGGGAGCCCGCGCATGTGCAGGCCGCACACGGCGACAAGCGTCGTCAGCACCGGCTCAGCTGCACCACGACGCACGAACAGCTCTGCTGTACCGCAGATCAAATCCTCGGCGTCCGCCAGTGCAAACAGCGTGATGCCGAACGGCGTCTCAGCCAGCGCATCGCCAGCCGGGACCGCTACCGCGCTCAGGTCGAGCAGGTTGCAATGGTTCGTGTATCGCCCCATATCCCGGTTCGTACCGACCGGATCCTGGCGCACCTCGTCTCGCGTCCACGTACCGCCGGCTGTCGGCATGACCAGCACAGCGTCCCGCAGCAGCTTTCGCGCCTGCAGCTTCAGCGCTTGCAGCTTATGCATCGCATGAAACACCGACGCCGCCGTGTACGACTCAGCTGCACCGGAGCGCAGGATGCGTTCCGTTACCGGGAACGCGGTCTCCGGGTTCGCCTCGATGAACCCGCCCAGTGCTGCCCACCGCTCGGCCACCCACGGGCCTTCGTACAAAATCGCCGCCGCTTCGGAGAACAGCTCCACGTCGACATACTCGACCGCGATGCCTAGCCCCTTAAGCTTCTGCACAGCCGCCTCCCAAGCGGAGGCGTACTCCGAAGCATAAGGGCCATAAAACCCGAGCGGGCCGCTGGGCAGGCACAGTCGGCGAGGAAGACGAGGCTGCGGCTGAGGCAGAGGGCGCGACCAAGGGTCGGCCTCATGCGCGCCACGCGCCACCGCATCCACCGTCAGCGCATCCTCCAGGCTGTGCGCAAACACCGTGACGCAGTCCAGGCTCGCGCAGGCCGGCACGACGCCTTTGGTCGGCCACGCGCCGAGGCTCGGCTTGTAGCCGACGAGCCGGTTGAGCGCCGCCGGTACGCGGCCCGACCCGGCCGTATCCGTGCCGAGGGAGAAGGCCGCCTGACCGCGGGCCACCGCCACCGCCGAGCCGGAGCTGGAGCCGCCGCTGATCAGCTCCTCGCGCAGGGCGTTATGCGTCTCGCCATACGGGCTGCGCGTACCGACTAGACCGGTGGCAAACTGGTCGAGGTTCGTTTTGCCAAGGGGAATCGCCCCAGCGGCCA
The DNA here is from genome assembly GCF_007786445.1 of Paenibacillus cremeus. GTDB lineage: Bacteria > Bacillota > Bacilli > Paenibacillales > NBRC-103111 > Paenibacillus_G > Paenibacillus_G cremeus. The sequence continues at coordinate 49,122 of NZ_VNJI01000012.1, forward strand.
CTAAGCGCTCCACAACCGCAGCGTGTTCCACAGGTGTGTAGGCAAACTCCACGCACCCGGCGGTAGTAGGGACCCCAGCCAGATCAATATTGTCCTTGATCGCAAATGGAATGCCCCAAAGCGGCAAGCTGGCAGGATCGACCGAGGCTAGCCGGTCCAGATAGGGCTTGATACGCTCCATCGCGGGCGGCGTGATCCAGATGTTCCATCCGGCGTCCGCCTCCGCGCGGTCGATGATTTCAAGAATGACCATCTCTGGGGTTAGTGTTTTGCGCAAATACTGCTCCTTGAGCCAGTTAACCGACAAGCTGCCCGGAAGTTCCACGGCTGTTTTCATGCGCACTCTCCTCCTCGTTGAACCCTTTTTTCACAATCCCGGCAATCAGCTGCCCCGCATGGACGGAATCCCCCGGCTCCACGTAGATTGAAGTCACCCAACCGTCGCACGGCGCTTTTTGCGGGAATTCCATCTTCATGCTTTCCTCGATCAAAAGCACATCGCCCTTCTGTACCTGCTGTCCAGCTGTCGCGAGCACCTTCCACACACTGCCCGGCATCGTGCAGCGCACCGCCATCGCGCCTTCCGGCAGCTCATCCTCCTGCGACGCCTTGGCAGGCTCCTGCTCCGACACGTACTCGGCTAAGCCCAGCGCCTTCCATTGCTCCCGCTCTGCTTTGAACGCCGCCTGCTGCCGCTCGCGGAACGCCTCCGCGCTGTCTTCGATCGAGTCGAGGAACCGCAAATACTCGCCCAAATCGAAAGTCGTTTCCACAATATCCGCCTCATAGCGCCCCCGCAAAAAGTCCTCGCGAAGCTGCAGCAGCTCATCGGCCTCAACCGGATAAAATTGAATTTGGTCAAAAAACCGCAGCAGCCATGGTTTCCCCGGCTTGAAGCTGTCGGTGGAGCGCAGACGGTTCCACATTTGAATCGTACGGCCGACGAACTGGTAGCCCCCAGGGCCCTCCATTCCGTAGACGCACATATAGGCGCCGCCAATTCCTACCGCGTTCTCCGGCGTCCAAGTGCGCGCAGGATTGTACTTCGTCGTCACCAGCCGATGTCTCGGGTCGATCGGCGTGGCCACCGGAGCGCCCAAGTACACATCGCCCAAGCCGAGCACCAAATAGCTGGCGTCAAATACGATCCGCTTCACCTCATCCTCGCTGTCCAATCCGTTGATACGGCGAATAAACTCAATGTTGCTCGGGCACCAAGGCGCATCCGGGCGAACTGTTTGCTGGTAGCGCTGAATGGCCAGCTGCGTCGCCGGGTCATCCCATGACAGCGGAAGACGGACGATCCTCGACGGCACTTGAATGGACTCGAGCGGCGGCAGCTGGCGATCGATCTCCAGCACTAGCCGACTGGCTTCGGTCACAGTCATTTGCAGCGGATCGATATGAATTTGCAGGGACCGGATCCCCGGCGTCAAATCGAGCATCGGAATGTCGCCGCGCTCCTGAATCGCATACATCAGGGCATGCACTTGGAAGCGAAGCAGCAGGTTCAGCTCCATCGCCCCGAATTCGACCAGCAGGTTCTGGTCACCGGAGCAGCGGATGGTGATCGGGAACTTCCGGCCCGCCTCTTCACGCACCAGCACCGGATAATCCGGCGTCAGCTTCGTCGCCGGCTGCGGTAACGCAATCGGAATCAAATCCGCCCGCTCGCCTTCGCCGATCGCTTGCAGGTTCTCCTCCTGTGCGAAGCGCAGCCCTTCTGCCTCCTCGAGCGTCAGCAGCTGGAAGCGAACGGTGTCACCCGGATGCAGCTGTCCGAGCTTCCAGAACTCGCCCGAAGCGGTCGTGACAGGACAAACGAAGCCCCCGAGACTAGGGCCGTCCGGACCGAGCAGAATCGGCATATCCCCGGTCAGGTCCAGCGCGCCGATCGCATAGGCATTATCGTGAATATTGGAGGGATGAAGTCCAGCCTCTCCGCCGTCTTCACGGGTCCATAGCGGTGCAGGACCGATCAAGCGCACCCCGGTGCGGGAGCTGTTGAAGTGAACCTCCCACTTCGTCTCCGTCAGCTGCGGCAAGTAAGCCGGGAGCAAAAACTCCTCCGTACAATGCGGCCCGGGAATGACGCCGATCGTCCACTCGCGGGTCATCACTGGCCGGTGCGCCGCCTCCAGCTCACCTAACACTGCAGGCCGTCCCCCCGCACTGACCCGCAGCACGTCTCCCGTACGCAAAGCACGACCGCCGTGCCCGCCGAAGCCACCGAGGGTGAATGTCGAGGCGCTGCCGAGAATCCGCGGCATGTCAAACCCGCCCGCGATCAGCAAATACGTGCGCATCCCCGCTTCCGCCTCGCCAAAGCTGAGCACCTGCCCACGCTCCGCCTTCACCGGAGTATACATCGGCACAGGCACCTCGTCGAGCGTCGCCTGCATCTCCGCACCGGTCACGCAGAACCACATCGCGTCGCGGAAGCTGTAGGACCCACCGCGCAGCGTCATTTCCAGGCCGCACGCCGTGTCGTCGTTGCCGAGCAGCCGATTGCCGATCCGGAAGGAGAAAGGGTCCATCGGTCCGCAAGGCGGAACCCCGACATCCCAGTGTCCGGTCCGGCCAGGCCAATCCTGCACGGTCGTCTGCACGCCGCCGTCCAGCACCTCGAGCGCGACCTCCGCAGGCTCGAAGCCGTTCAGCATTTGCGTGTACACTTGGCCGTCGATAAAATCCGGATTCCCCAGAAGCGCCTCAATATATTGCAGGTTGCTCGTCAGCCCGTACAGCCGGGTCTCCCTCAAAGCGAGGCCGAGCTTGCGAATCGCATCCAGCCGGTCTTCGCCGTGCACAATGATTTTGGCCAGCATCGGGTCGTACAGCGTCGTCACCGTAATGCCGTCCCGTACCCACGTTTCGATGCGCGCTCGGTCCGTAAATACCGCCTGATCCAGCTGCCCTGCACTTGGCCGGAACTGCTGGAGGCAGTCCTCGGCATAAATCCGCGCCTGGATGCTGTGCCCAACCGGTGCCCGATACAACGATTCCAAACCGCGAAGCTCGTCAGCTGCCTCCCGCACCATCCATTCCACCAAATCCAGGCCCAGCACCTCTTCGGTCACCCCGTGCTCCACCTGAAGCCGGGTATTTACCTCGAGAAAATAAAACTGAAGCGTCGCCGGATCGTACAAATATTCCACCGTCCCCGCGCTGCGGTAGCCGACTTCAGCAGCCAGCCGTTTGGCCGACGTAAGCATCTCCTCCCGCACGTGCACAGGCAGCACAGGAGCCGGGCTTTCTTCAATGACCTTCTGATTGCGCCGCTGCACGGAGCAATCCCGCTCGCCCAGCGCGACCACTTCACCAAATTGGTTGCCGAAAATTTGCACCTCGACATGGCGCGCCTTCGCGATGTATTTTTCCAGAAACACGCCGCCATTCTTAAAATTCGCTTCCGCCAAGTGGCGCACCGCATCAAATGCGACACGCAGTGCCTCCTCGTCGGCGCAAACCCGCATCCCGATGCCGCCGCCGCCTGCCGTGCTCTTCAGAATGACCGGGTAGCCGATCCGCGCTGCTTCATCCACCGCCACTTCGAGCTCGGTGATCAGCGCCGTCCCCGGCAGCATCGGCACCCCCGCACGCTCCGCAATGGCTCTGGCGGAATGCTTCAGACCGAACATTTCCATCTGCTCGGGCGTCGGTCCGATGAAGGTGATGCCACGCTCACGGCAGGCACGGGCGAAGTCCGCATTTTCGCTCAAGAAGCCGTAGCCCGGATGAATCGCCTGCGCGCCAGTATCCAGGGCCGTCTGCAGAATCAGCTCCGCGTTCAAATAGCTTTCTTTGGCCACTCCTTCCCCAATCAACACCGCTTCATCCGCTTGGTCGACATGGAGACTATCTTGGTCAGCCGCTGTATAGACAGCCACCGAAGCAATGCCGAGCTTGCGCAGCGTTCGTTCAATGCGCACCGCAATGGCGCCCCGGTTGGCGATTAAAACTTTTGTAAACATGCTTACCACTCCCTTGTATTAGTTCTCCCAAATCAGCAGCCGGATCGGGGTTGGATTATAGGCGTTGCAAGGGTTGTTCAGCTGCGGGCAGTTGCTGATCAGCACCATTGTGCGGCACAGCGACTGCAGCTCGACATAGCAGCCTGGAGCGGAGACGCCGTCGGCGAATTGCAGCCCGCCATCCGATGTCACCGGCACGTTCATGAAAAAGTTCACGTTAGGCGCCAAATCCCGCTTCGTATACCCGCCGTCATGCTTTGCCAGCTGCAGCATGAAGGTGTCACGGCAATTGTGCATGTGCAGCTTCTCGTGAGCGTAGCGCACCGTGTTGCTCTGCGCCGAGCAGGAGCCTCCGAGCGTATCGTGCCTGCCGCACGTATCGGCTACGATGGAGAGCAGCGGCTTGCCGGATTCGGCCCGCAGGATCGAGCCCGCCGTCAGGTAGATGTTGCCTTGACCGGCGATCGTCTGCACCGCGCTGTAATGGTCCTCTGCATTGTCGGCATCGAAGAACAGCGTATCGGCGGCCTGGTTGCCGTCGAGATCGACGATGCGAAGCACCTGACCAGGCTGCAGCTCGTGCATCCAGCCGTCCCCTGCAGCAATCGTTTGATCATAAATCGCATCTTCCGCGCGTCGTGCGCTTTCCACTCGATTAAATACCGTCATATTGACCCCTCCTTGTTGCAATTTACACAGGATTGAACGCTGTAATTCGTCAACTTTAACGTGTAGTACTCCCATGTATTTTCAAAAGCACGGCGGTTTTCCGGCCGATAATTGACACAATAATCAAGCGCATCTACCGGAGCGGCTGGGAGAAGCTCCAGCTGAACCGGGACCGACGGATAAGCCGTGCGGGGATCAAGCGGATTCGGCGTATTGGACAGCACCAGCAGCACATCCATCTCCGTCCGCAGCGTGACGGTGGCTCCTGCCTGACAATGCGTTTTACTGTAATGCATCTGTCCCTCTTCGTCGCAGAACACTTTGGAGAACAGGTTGACGACCGGCGCCATATCGCGCAGCCCTAGGCCATTTCGCACCAGCTCGACGGCCATATTTTCATGACCGCTCCGCAGCCAGTCATTGCGTAGCTCTTGATAGGTCGTCGTTCCATATTTGGCATCGGTAGCCTCACGGGATGTAATGCCGCAGATCGGATCGTGCCAGCCAAGGCTATCCTCGACGAAGCTGGCCAGCACCCGGCCGTTGTCGCTCATCAGCACGTGGCCCTTCGTCAGATGGGAGGTATGCTGTGCCTTCAGCGTATCCGGCATATTGTAGCGCTCCGTCAAATCGCTCGCGTTATACATCATAAGCGCGAGATTCGCGCCCTCCCCCAGTGCCGTAAACCGAAGCAGCTTGCCTCGTCCGATCGTCCCCGACCATTTGCCGCCAGGCTGAAGCGTCGTTCCCCAAATGATATCCATCCTGTTTCCCTCCAATGGTTGAGTTCTGTAGTTAAACAAAAAGGAGACATCACAAGACAGGCGTCTTGATGATATCTCCCAGGTTTTTATCCTTCCGTGTCGAACTCTGCCCTACCTCAATGTCAGGTATTATATCAGAGAACGGTTTACTCTCGGACCAGGCCCGGCAGCACCGGCGGAACCCTAGTAAACGAATTATTCAGTTGTGTTAATAAACATAACACCACAATAGGGTACTGTCAACGATTTTCGTTTAATATGATTTCCACACCTATGAAATAAGCGCACAAAATATGACACCCATTATTGAAAGCACGCTTTTTTTCCAAAATCATCTTTTCAAAACCAAATTAACATGTTATATTAACTGACATGCAATAACAGCATAGTTTAATCGTCTTCTAGGGTTCCGCGGTGGTGCAAATCATCATCGGTCCGGTCCGAGAGAAGACGCACAGCGCAGCTGTGTACACGGAGGGATAAAAGCCCGGGAGGATATCGGAATCGGATATCTCCCTCGCTTTTTTTTATTTTCAGCCTAACCGTCTAAGGGAGTGTCGGAGCATGAGTTCTAAAGTATCGCTGAAGCAAACGTTAACGCTATTTCAAGTCGTCTATTTGGGGTTGGCCTGGATGACTCCCATGATTTATTTCTCCATCTATGGGATCGCCTACCAAACCTCGGAAGGGATGCTGACACAGTCATACCTCCTGGCCTTTGTTGCGATCTTCTTCACCGCCTACAGCTATGGCATCATGTCCAAAACCTTCTCTGCATCCGGCTCCGCCTACACGTATGTCAAACAAAGCATGCATCCATATCTCGGCTTTCTGGTCGGCTGGGCGCTGCTGCTGGACTATTTGTTTTCCCCGCTCATCGCCTGCTTAACCTTCGGGATCTTCATCCACGCGCAGTTCCCGTCCATTCCCGCCGCCGTTCCGATTTTGCTGCTCAATGGGGTGCTCGCCATCATCGCGATCATTGGCATCAACTTCTCGGCGCAAATCAGCAAAGTGGTCATCTGGGCGCAAATGATTTTTATCGGCGCGTTCTGCCTATTCCTGTTCCGCAACCTTGCCGGCGGCTTGCCCGACCATCTGCACCTGCTCCAGCCGCTAGTTCAAACCGATGTGCCGTTCTCCACGATCGTAGCCGGCGCTTCGATCATTTGCTTTTCCTTTCTAGGCTTCGACTCTGTGACCACCATGGCAGAAGAAACCATACAGCCCGAGAAAACGATCCCCCGTGCCATTATGATCATCATCATCGTAGCCAGTATCCTCTACATCACGCCATCGTATCTCACTCAGCTGGCACTTCCGCAGGTCACCTTTATCGATATCGATTCAGCCGGCTTTGAAATCGTCAAGCTCGTCGGGGGGGCCGCACTCAGCGCCGTGTTTATCACCGTACTGATCATGGCGATTTTCACGCAGGGTTTGTCCTCGGTTACTACCGTCTCTCGTCTGCTGTTCGTCATGGGCCGGGACGCCACCCTGCCCCCGCGCGTGTTCGGGCATTTGCATCCGAAGTTCAAAACCCCGACCATGAACATCATTCTGGTCAGCCTATTCTCCCTGCTGGCGCTCGTCATCAGTCTCGATACGGCGGTCAAATTTGTCAATTTCGGCGCGCTGTCCGCCTTTACCTTCGTGAACCTGTCCGTGATCGCCCAGCGGTATATCAAAGACCGGCAGCGCTCGCTGAAGCAAACATTCCTGTACCTGGTCTTTCCGCTGACAGGCGCCGGATTTATCGGCTGGCTGCTGTCCTTGCTCGATCATACCGCGCTCTATACGGGCCTCATCTGGGTACTTCTCGGCGCGGCGTACCATTATTTGAAAACCCGCACACCCCAACTGGCGAAGCTCAAGCCGATGCGCCAAGCCGACTCTACACGCACATAATCGCATCAAAAAAGGAACCGCCCGGACCTTTGGCCCAAACGGTTCCTTTCTCATTCACACATCCCTACCCTCCCGCCCGAACGCCTCGCAGCGCTGCGATCACGAAGAGCGCCGCAATTTCCATCTCCACGGCGAGCACGCCCGCTTTTTGATACTTCTTATGCGGAAGTTCCTCAACCCCAGTGAAGAAAGCGTCCAGCGTCAGCGTAATTCCCTTCGCTACCGGAGCCTGCTGCTCCAGCGCCTCTTGATAGAGGGCGTCCGCCACTTCGACAACGTCTTGACGCCCGCCCGGATCAGCTCCTCAAAGCACACCGTCGCTCCCGGCGAGCCTACACCGTGACTGACCACGGCCATCGCCACGCCGTTTTTTTCGCCTACGAACGTACGGTACCCCCGGCTGAGCGCCAGCTCTCTGGCCCCGTCCAGCTTGGCCGCAATGGCCTCCGCCCGCTTCGGGTCTCCGCACACAATCGCGTATAGTCAACGCTTTTTCGACATTTTTCTTACATGGGAATAGGTTCCATTCGACACTGTTCAACAACTCGGATTCCTTGATGTGACAATGATTCTCAGCATTTTTCTAAAGTATATTTATAATAAAGAATTCCTTAGGCGATACGACAAATTTCTACAAGAGATCAGGTTTACAAGTAGGACTTTTGTTATATATCATATCGTAGTATGAATAATACTAAATTTTAGTAAAGTTTTAACTACTCGGTTCCATAAGTCTGAAGGATTCGGCAGGGACAGCAGCGAGGGGAACGTCATGAGAAAAGTACACATCAGCTCCGCTAGATCCGGGGATGTCCTCGGCAAGCCCATCTGGTCGGCGAACGGCACCATCCTGCTCGGCGTCGGCGTCAAGCTTAGCGATCGATATATCGAGCTTTTAAAAAGCTATGGTATTGATTACCTCTACCTGGAGGACCAGTTCACATCGGATATTATCCCTGAAAATATCATTCGAGACGAAACTCGAAAAAAAGCGGTCGAAACCGTTTACAAAACGATGGTCGACCTAACGAAGGCTCCGCAGATGAAAAGCAAGGCATCCAATCCCATGATGGGACAAACCTTCGATAAAATTTTCAGTGAAATTATGATTGATATCGCCAGCAGGAAGGATATGCTGATTAGCCTTTCCAACCTGCATTTAAAAGAGGGCTATTTATTTCACCATTCCGTGAACGTTGCGATTTTGGCGGGCATTTTGGGGGTAGCGAAGGGCTACAACCGCACTCGGCTCATGGAGCTTGGCGTGGGAGCCCTGCTCTTTGACGTCGGCATGACGGTATTCCCGGACGAGCTGTGGCAGAAGAGCACCGATTTCACCAACGAGCAAAAGGAACGGATCAAGAACCATACGGAAGAAGGCTATAACCTGCTTCGCAAGCAGTTTGATATCTCTCTTGTATCCGCTCATTGTGCGCTTCAGCATCATGAACGATTCGACGGTACCGGTTATCCCCGAGGGCTGAAAGGGAAAGAAATCCACGAGTTTGCGCAGATTGTGGCCATCGCGGACGTCTTCGATGCTCTAACCTCGCCCCGGTCGTATCGGCATGCGTATTCCCAAAGCGAAGCGATCGAGTTTCTCTATGCCAACGGCAATCAATGGTTCGATATCGAGCTCATTCGCATCTTTTGCAGCCATATTGCCTTGTATCCGATTGCATCCACGGTCCTGCTGAATACCGGCCAGGTCGGGGTCGTCGCTTCGATTAACCCGTTGGCCTCTAACCGGCCGGTCATCCGAATTATTCAAGAGCCGGATGGGTCCGCCGTACGCTCTGCTTATGAGGTCGATTTGAGTCAACAGATCAACTTAACGATCCAGAAGACGTTATAACTAGGAGCCATGTACCATGAGAACAAATTTGCTGCCTTTGGTTGGACGGCGACTAAGAAGAGATCTAATGAATCATTCCGGCGTTACGTTGGTCCCCAGTGGGGTGATCCTTACAAAGGAACATCTCCAGCTTATTCATAATCATGGCATCTCGTTTGCCGATATCGTTAAAATGACGGAACAGACCGCATACCCCCATGACCTGCTGATCCAGGAGGCCTCAGAGGAAATGCGTGAGGTGTTCCATAGCATGAAAATCAATGAGCGCGTCCCCATCGAGGATATCAGCAATAAGGTCCTGCCGTCTCTGTATCACATGGCGGAATCCGTGGATTTGTCCGGACTGCTCTCCGGCATCCAGTCCAAGGACGATTATACATACCGGCACAACATCGGGGTCGGAGTCATTTCCACGATGATCGGAAAATGGCTGCGGCTGAGCAATGAAGACCTGGAGGAGCTTACGCTGGCGGCCACCTTGCACGATGTCGGGAAAGTATGGATCCCGGACAACATCTTGAATAAAACCGGCAAATTTACGCCCGAAGAGCTGGCCGTCATGAAGCAGCATGCCCAGCTGGGCTATAACATTCTCCGCCGGACGCCGGGCACCTCGGAGCGTGTCGCCCTTGTAGCCTTGCAGCATCATGAGCGGGAAGACGGCGGCGGGTACCCCTATGGAATTCAGGGAAACCGAATCGATTTTTTCAGCAAAATTGTAGCGGTAGCGGACGTGTTCCACGCGATGAGCACCAATCGGGTCTACCGTGGAGCGATTCCTTTTTTCAAGGTGGTCTCCACGATCGCGGAAGGCGGCTACACGCAATTCGACCCGATGATCGCTGCCGTGTTCACGCAGCGCATGATGGAGCTGGCCATTGGAAGCACCGTCATCCTAAGCGACGGGCGAGAAGGAACCATCCGCATGGTGCACGCAAGTGACCCGCTTCATCCTTTGGTGCAGCTGGGAACAGAGTACATTGATCTGCATCAGCAGCGCTCGATCTCGCTCGTTCATATCTCGTAACGAATCGCAGCTTTTACCGCTTTGAATACGTCGTCTGAGGAGTGATCGGCTTGGCAACAATTATGGTCGTAGATGATGCCGCGTTTATGCGGACGATGCTCAAAATGATTCTTAGCGAACTGGGACACCAGGTCATAGAGGAAGCCGCTAACGGAGAGGAGGCCGTGCATTTTTATAAAGCGCACCGGCCGGATCTTGTGATGATGGACATCGTCATGCCGGTGAAGGACGGGCTGTTGGCGCTAAAAGAGATCCGCGCCTTCGATCCGAATGCCGTCGTCATTATGTGCACCGCCGTGGGGCAGCAGCGAAACGTTGTCGACGCCATTCAGTCGGGGGCTAGAGACTTTCTTGTGAAACCGTTTTCTAAGGAGCGAATTCTAGATTCCCTCCGTAGGCTCACGACGGCTTAACCGACGGACCGGAGGGGGCTTATAGTACAGAGGAATTTCCAATCCAATTCCTCAATCAAAATCATACCTCTGCTCTTCCCACGGATCTCCGTACATGTGATACCCGTTGCGCTCCCAGAAGCCGGGCTTATCCTTCGCCATGAACTCGATGCCCCGCAGCCACTTCGCGCTTTTCCAAAAGTATAAATGCGGGACGACCGCACGCACCGGATACCCATGCTCCGGCGACAGCAGTTGTCCGTTGTGCCGAAAGCCGAGGAACGATGTCTCCCGCAGGAAATCGGCGAGCGGCAAATTAGTCGACCAGCCGTGCTCGGCATGCAGCATAACGTACTGCGCCTCCGGCTTCAGCTTCACCCGCTGCATGATCGTGGTCACGCCCACGCCCTCCCATACATTATCGAGCTTGGACCAGGTTGTGACGCAGTGAATGTCGTTCTTGAATTCCTGCTTCGGCAGCGCCATAAACTCTTTATAGCTGAAAGAGACGTCCTCCTCTACCAGCCCGAACACCTTCAAATCCCACTTGCTCATATCGTTATAATAAGGCACACTGCCATAATGCAGCACTGGAAATCCCTCGGTCAGCGTCTGACCTGGAGGTACGCGATCCTTCATACCGTTCCCCTCACATTCACTTCATAATTCACCTGCGTTTAGTATATCCCAAAAGACGATGCTTCCTTACCAAAGCTTAGGAAAACAATGTCAACCCCGCCAGCGCAAACATCTTCAAAGCGATCGGGGATTGTGTTAGAATAAGTCTGTTGACTGATTTACGCCATTAACTGTTAATTCCGTTACGCTTGTGCTCTGTACAGTCAACAATCGTAACCATCTGGGGGATTTGCAAACATGACCACGAAAAAATGGCTTTACTTATACGCATCCATCATTCTATTTTTAGGTCTTATTGGGATGGCTGTTTTTAATGAATCTACTTATTTTCTGTATGCCGCGAGCGCGCTGCCGATACTGATCGTCATCTTCCTTCCGGACAGGGATCAGGCTCAGTACATTCCAGCCAAACGGAGCAAGAACAAGAAAATAAGCATCACCAAGCAAGCGGCCGGCGGAGAAGCAACGCTCTCGATCGCCTTTCCGGCGGGCTATGTGCAGTGGAAACGCAGCAAGCTGTACTTCCACTTGGACAGCATCACCGAAGCGGAAGCAGCCGGTACGTCGGAAGCAAGATCAGCTTCGCTGTCCGTCCTGCCGTTCGACTTAAGCGTTCATCCCCGGAAGCAAGGCTGGATCGGAATCGATCTCGCGCAGATGGCTGAGCGTACCCGCGGCCTCGCCTATACGACGGACGAGGTGAACCGCTTCGTCATCCGCATGAGCGACCTGGAGCAGGCCGCCCTGCAGATGAGTGTCGCCAGCAAAGTCGACGCTGCTGCATCCACAGCAGCCAACAATAAGACGCTGCAAGCCTAGGCAGCAGCGAATACAACAAATAGCGGATGGAGAGCCCGGTTTGGAGGAGCTTCCATCCGCTATTTTGTTATGAATTATAATAGCCTGCAGCCTGCTGCACCACCTGCTGCATCGGCAGATGATAAGGGCACTTCTGCTCGCACAGCGGCTGCTCCTTACAGGGATCATACTCGAAGCAGGCGAGAATTTTCTCTTTCTGCTTCTGATAGAAGCCGTCGCCTTTCGGCAGCAGGCCGAAGGTTTGGCGCACCTGGCTCGAAATCATAATGTCCGGAATCGTCACGCCGACCGGACAGGAGCAATAATTGCAGCGGCGGCAGTTGTGCTGACCCAGCTGCAGTGCAAGCTGCTCCAGCTCGTGGCGCTCTTCGTCACCGATCTCCTCCCGCATAGCAGCGATGTTTTCTTTGACCTCATCGATGCTGACCATCCCTGAGATCGTCACGTTCACATCCTGGCTGTACGGGTACCGGATCGCCTTCGATACCGGCTGAATAAACCCGCCGGAGAGCGGCTTCATCGCGGTCTTGCCCATGCCCTGGCGTGTAGCCTCCGGAATCAGCTCATTCAGCGCGAACGGCTGGGCCAGGTTCAAGTGAAACAGTACCTGATCGAACTGCCCCTTACTGATCCACTTCGCCAGCAGCTCCGGCCGATGCCCGGTAATGCCGATGTACCGCACATGGCCCTTCCGCTTCATCTCCAGCGCCGCGTTATAGGCGCCGTCTTCTTCCATTGCCGCTTTAAACTCCTGAACTGTGTTGACATAATGAATCTGCAGCAGATCGATAACATCCGTTTTCATGCGATCCAGACTGCGCTCGATCTCTTCCATGGCCGTCTTGTAATCGCGTTTGTTCGTCTTGGTGGCGAGAAAATATTCCGACCGGCGATGGGAAATACTATCCCCAATGATCTCTTCGCTGTTGCGGTAGCCCGCCGCGGTATCAATATAGTTAATTCCTTCGTCCAGCGCGTAGTTCAGCGCCGCCTTCGCCTGCTCGAACGGTACGCCCGGCAGGTTCATCGCTCCAAAACCAAGCGAGGATACGCGGTGTCCTGTTTGGCCAAACATCGTATAGCGCACGAAAGTTTCATCTCCCTTTGGCATCATGAATAATATGTATGAATACCTACAATTATACATCAAATGATAATCAAGATGCGACCTTTCTCTTGCAAACGCTGTCAAAAAAGTCCATGCCCAGTAAAAAACACAGCGGACCGAAAAAAGGGCGGACCGCTGTGCTGTTATAAGTGCGCTTTGCCTAACCTTGGAGATTACGATTTCCGGCCGGAGTCATTCGAATCCTTCTTGTCATCGTCTTTCTTCTTGGAGTCGTCGGACTTACGCCCGTCATCCTTCTTGTCTTGCTCTTTTTTCTGCTCTTCAGCCTTCTGTTTTAGTTCCTCTAAGCGCCGGTCCGCTTCTTCGCGCCGGCGCTCCTCTTCACTTTTCTTGGCATCGTCTTTCTTCTTGTCGTCCTCGTTGCTGTTACTGTTGCCGTTGCCACGCGAATCGTCTTTCGAATCCTTGGAATCATTCTTCTTGTCGTTGTTCTTCGAATCATCGTTAGACTTATTGTCTCCGGGACGCACGTTGCCAGGACCTGTGGCTCCTGGCTTCGTTTGCGAATTCGGCGTTGGGGTCGGGCTCGGACGAGTGGTAGCCGGCTTGTTATCCTTCCGGTCATCCTTCTTATCGTCCGACTTATTGTCCTTCCCATTGCTCGATCCTCCGCTGCCGTTCGTCGTTCCCGGCTTTCTCGGATCGTCTTTGCCGTTCTGGTTGTTCGAGGAACCGTTCGAATTATTCGAGCCGTTCGAGCCGCTTTGTCCGTTCTTCGCCGGCGTATTCGATGAGTTCGACGAGCTTTTCGCGTTCCCATTGTTGTCTTTCTTGTCCTTGAGCTTATCCTCCAGCTTCTTATCCAGCTGTCCCGACTTCTCCTCATCGACCAGCTTCTTGTAATCCGCCTTCGAAGGAAGCGCTCCTGGTTGAATCAGCTTGGCGACCTCCGGCTTCTCTTTGGAAATCTGCAGCACCGATTCCTTCTTGAGCTCGTCGAGCGTAATGTCGGTGCCGCTGTTCTTCGCGTTGAGGTAGACCGCATATTTCCCCGTCGAAACCCCGTTCTGCACCGCCGCTTCACGAACCTCCTGCGGGGCGGCAAATGCAGCCACCTGATACGAGCTCACTTGAGTCGGATGCGTCGTCTCAATGTGCTTCGTCACCTGCTGGCGCAATTTCTCCGCGATCGCCGTGTCGCTGACCTTGGTATTATCACCAACAGCCGTGCTGGCAATGACAATTTCGGCTTCTCCCCGGGCGAGCGATTTTTGCTCCGCCTTATCAAGGAGCTTACCGGCAACGTTCTCCAGTGATTTCCCCTTATAATCGACGGTTTGGATCAGATCTACGCCGTCATCATTCAGTCCTCGGAGCTCGATGACGTTCTCCTTCACATCCAATCCCATCTCTATACTCGGATTGATGTCCATCGAAACATAGGCTACCACTTCCGGGCTGCCCAGCTTGCCGTTAAAGCTGGCAAACAGCACCAAGCAGAAAATCACGGCAGCGGCGATGGCTGATCTGCCCGCTACAGACGGGCTTCGCCAGTTGATACCGGCATCGGCGTACACAATCTCTTCGCCGATTTCACAATTTCTCTTTTTCCGCGATACGCGTTGGAATTTGCCGTCCGACCGCATCACGATAATGCTTCTGTCCGTGATTTCCATCACGATGCCTTTATTCATTCGCTGCCCCCCCTTCCCCATCGTCTCTAATATGTAGGTATTCTCTAAGATACGGATAGGGCCCATGATAAATCAGAGCGACGGCAATGAGAAACTTGCGGTTGCGCTCCAACGTCTTCCGGGACACCTGTGCCTGATCGAGCAGTTCCTTGATCGGCAGCATCCGTTTGGCGAGCATGATCCGCATGAGCTCCGGCTCACTTGACAGCTTCTTGGCAATGCCGAACAGCGCTTGGCGCGAATCGTCATGCTTCGGTGAGGAATCCACCAAATCACCGAACTGAATGCCAAATTCCATCAGGCAGCGGTTCAGATCCAAAATCTCGCTGCGGCGTTCTTCCATCCCTTTTTGCTTTTCATACTGCTCAATCGCTTGATGGATTTCGATCGGATTGACGACATTGTCCTCTTCGTCCTCCACCTCAAATGTGCTGTAAGGAATTTGCTGCGAGAATCGCTGCTCCTTACGGACATAGTCAATCAGCCTGCGGCGAATAACCTGTTCGGCAAACCCCAGGAAAGACCTTCCGGCTTGCGCCGAAAACTGATTGATCGCTTCATTAAAAGCCCCCAGCGCAATGCTGAATTCATCGTCTCGGGCCGGGTCTACATAACGTTTACAAAATCTGCTCGTCACCTTGGCTACATACGGTTGATAATCCGTAATAAACTGGTTGCGCAGACGTAGATCACCTTCTTGGATGCAGATTACAATCTCTTCCGGAGTTTGTATGTCCGCCGGATCCGGGTGGTGAGTCTGACGCTTCCCTAGAAACTTCTTAAATAAAACAAGCAGCAATCGTTCCACCTCACACTAAATTTTTCGCTACAGTTACATGAATTACGGGGGTCTTTGGGAGGATAGCCGAGCCCATTTACATAGAAATTTTTGGAGTGTAAAGGAGACCGACCCCAGAGCGTGTATTCACAAAAAAACGCCCCTCTACCACGATTTCAGCAGACCTAAAAAGAAGCAGTCCGGGCTGCAAAACATCATGCTCCGGCAGCTCCGCTCTCGGCGGACGAACAGGCGGCGGCGACAAAGTTCAAATCGAACTCCTGCACAACGCATGTCCCTGCAAAAAATAACGCGGTAAGGGACGTAAGGAATAGGTAAACTTAAAGACTGCCTCGCACTGATTTCTTGGACTTCAGCTTATGACGTCGCTGACTGAGCGTGTTCAGCCGCTTCTTGAGCTGCTGCTCCCACTCGGCATCACCGATCTCCTTGGCCACCATGAGCAGATCCAGTGCCATATCAATTTGACTGCGCACCACTTCCAGCGGATCCTCATTCTCGTTGTTCACACAATTTTCAAACAGCTCGTTTGGATCGCGATGCTCCACGTATTCCGCGAAGTCTACCTCGTGAGCACCATCACCATGCGCATAATCAGCTAAAATTTCATATTCATTTTCGACCATGTGGTGCACTTCCACCCGATGGCAAACCGGACAAAACAACAGCGGCACATTGTGGATTTGCGTCCGGATATGTTTTAACGTCCCTTTGGTACCCAGCATACTGGCTCCGCAGCAAAAACTCATAAACTACGCCCCCTGTTCTTACTACCCTGTTTGTACAATATATTGAATTGCGAGCTGTTTCGTGTTTTGACTTTGGCGCATGACTTGCCGGTATCTAAACGTTATTCGACCTCAAGGTACAAAACTCCTCTTTTTTCACTGCAAAAAGGAGTCAGTTAAATGTTTCCTCCATATAAATACGATGCCTCTCGCATACTTCACCATATGAATAAAGCCAAACACATTATGTTAGTCTAAACCGCGCTGCGCCCGCATAAAATAAAGCACACTGCGCGAAAACCCGTGATGTTAGCCCATTCTCGTGCAGACAGCGCTGCGCCCAAGTCCCTGGAAGGAGAGGATGACCTAATGTTGAAACTGATTCCAATTGGTTCGAAGCAAATTGCGTTTGTCCGGTATGACGACGAATCTTCCCAGATGCTCATACAATACCATACAGGCCAGACATTTACATGCAGCGGGGTCAATCCGGACCAGTATCAATTGCTGCTGCAGTCTCCCAACCGTTATGATCTCATTATGAAATTGACGGGGGACAAAAGCGACCTTCCTCCACAACCCTAATAAGAGAAGCTCCTGTGCTATCCCTGTTTGGTCGCTACGTTTAACGTCTCTGATCGGACTCATCCCCAATCTCCACTTCGATTGCAGCCCCAGGACATCGAACCCCACGATGCCCCGCTGCAGGACCGGATTGGAGATTATTTTTTTCGGTATGCAATCTAGCGACATCGGGAACACTAGGTTCATAGATTCAAAGCAGCCTCAAGCAAAAAAATGTGCCATTTTACCTATTCGTATCCGTTTTCATGCGTTTTCATGGATTGACCAGTTTGGCAGAATTAGGTACTCTAGAGGTATCTATACAGAATCTTCCACCTGATATAGATACCTCTGTAGGTATCTATACAGAATTTTCCTCTTGTTATAGATACTCTAGATGGATCCAGCCAGACATACTCTCTGAACGAAAAAACCTCTAGTGAAACAAGATAGCATACTAGATTGTAGAAGGATGTGGGTGGATTTGCCTAGACATTTAGTCATCGGAAACGGGAAGTTTTTGATCAATCTCGACCAGCATACGTTTATGCGCGACTTGTATTATCCGTATGTCGGTCAATTAAACCACGTCGGTGGCTATCAATGCCGAGTTGGCTTGTGGGTGGACGGGGCCTTTTCCTGGCTGTCCGACCCGGAGTGGAACATCCATCTCTCCTATGCGGAGGATTCTCTCGTCACGGAGGTGCATGCGTCCCATTATCATCTGGGGATTACGCTGCTCATTAACGATGGGGTACATCAACGCGAGGATATTTATCTGAAACGCGTGCAAATTCACAATCACTGGGACACCGTGCGCGAGGTACGCATGTTCTTTAACCAGGACCTCGTCATTAACGAGACCGAGGTGGGCGATACTGCCGCTTACTATCCTCAGAACAACACGGTATTTCATTATAAAAAAGACCGCTACTTCATGTTCAGCGGCCTTGCCGGCAACGACGGACTGTATCAGTATACAACCGGCGTGAAGCGCTTCTATAATGCCGAGGGCACCTGGCGCGATGCGGAGGACGGTCACCTGATGGGCAATGCGATCGCCCAAGGCTCGGTCGACAGCACCGTCAGCCTCCGTCTGCACGTGCCGCCGAATGCGCAGGATCGACTGTATTACTGGATGACCGCCGGGAAGAACCTCGAGGAGGTCAAGAAGCTCGACGCCTATGTCAAAGAGAGCCATCCCGACAAGCTGCTCGAGCGCACCAAAATTTACTGGCAGCGCTGGGCCAACAAATCCGAGCAAGCGTATGGCGACTTAAGCGAGGCCTGCATCCGGCTCTATAAGCAAAGTCTGCTCATCGTCCGAACGCAGACTGACGTGAACGGCGCGATCATCGCGGCGAACGATTCCGATATTATGCAATCCAACCGGGATCACTACAGCTATATGTGGCCTCGGGACGGCGCTCTGATCGCCTATGCCATGACCATGGCCGGGTATCAGGGCATGATTACGCCATTTTTCCACTTCTGTGCCAACCAGCTTTCGCCGGAGGGCTATCTGCATCATAAATACAATCCCGACGGGACCGTCGGCTCCAGCTGGCACCCGTACTTGAACGGCGGCAACATGCAGCTGCCGATCCAAGAAGATGAGACGGCGCTGGTGCTGTTCGCTCTTTGGCAGGATTATGTGCGCCACGGCGACCTGGAGCTGCCGCAATCACTCTACCGCGATCTGATTCGCCGGGCCGCCCGCTTCATGTCCAGCTACATCGAGTATGACTTGAACCTGCCGAAGCCGAGCTACGATCTGTGGGAGGAGCGCTACGGCATCTTCACCTTCACCTCCTCGGCGGTTTATGGCGGCCTGATCGCTGCGGCCAATTTCTGCAGCCTGTTCGGCGACGAGGAACGCGCGAGCCGCTACCGTCACACGGCCGAGAAGATCAAATCAGGCATCCTGACACGGCTGTGGGATGAAGAGGCGGGCCGCTTCGTGCGCGGGCTTTATCTCGACAACGGCGTATGGGTGAAAGACAAAACGCTCGAAAGCAGCGTCTACGGCATCTTCGAATTCGGCGTGCTGCCGGCCGACGATCCGCGTGTGGTGAGCACGATGAAGGCCAACCGCGATGGGCTGACGATCAAAACAAGCATTGGTGGTGTTGCACGGTACTACCACGACTATTACTTCCAGCGCTCGTCCGATATTGAGAACATTCCAGGCAACCCGTGGATTATCTGTACGCTTTGGATTGCCGAGTGGGAGATCGAATGCGCGAAGACGCTGGCTGATCTGGAATCGCCAAGACGGACGCTGGAATGGGTCGTAGCCCATGCGATGGAAAGCGGCATCCTGCCGGAGCAGCTCGATCCCATGAACGGCGGACCGGTCTCGGTTGCTCCACTCACTTGGTCGCACGCAACGTATGTGCTGACGGTCGTGAAGTACAGAGAGAAGTACCAGAAGCTGAGCAAAGCGGGGGTCAAATCGTGATTCATTTACCGTCCGAGCGTCGGAATTATCCGATGCTTCGGGCGTTTTTTTATGCCATGCAAAAAAACTCCTCCCCAGCCCCCAAGTAGCCTTGGTCTAGGAAAGAGCTTGCTTCCACCTATTCATGTGCAGTTCTTTTACTCGTGGCCATATGTCGCTTCGTACTTCGCCGCGTCCCACAGCCGCTCCAGCTCGGATGGATCGCTCATTTCCACGACGATCATCCAGCCCTCCTGATAGGGCGACATATTGATCGCTCCCGGCTCCTTGTCCAGCTTGCGGTTAATTTCAACCACCTTGCCGGAGACCGGCGCGTACAGCTCGGACACCGTCTTCACCGACTCCATGCTGCCGAACGGCTCGCCCGCTTGCAGCGTATCTCCTGCCTGCGGAAGCTCGACGAACACGATCATGCCGAACTCCTCTTGAGCAAAATCGGTCATGCCGATGACCGCGTGATTCCCTTCCACACGGACCCACTCATGATTCTCGCTGTATTTTAAGTCCTTTACTACGTCCATATTGGCTCTGCCCCCTTCATCTTTGCTCAATTAGTTTATATTACCATACCCCTTCCCACAAAAAAAACTCCCAGGACCCGACGGATCCTAGGAGCTTTACTTTATTATTTATTATTTACGGATCGCGTTCACGATCAGCTCGCCCATCGCAACAGTGCCGATGGCTTTGCTCTTGTCTACGGCGATATCGCCCGTACGGTGGCCTGCATCCAGCACTTCCTTCACGGCGCGCTCGATCGCTTCTGCCGCATCGTGGTAGCCGAACGTCAAGCGGAACATCAGCGCTACGGACAAGATCGTGGCGATCGGGTTCGCGATGCCTTGGCCCGCGATGTCCGGTGCCGAGCCGTGTACCGGCTCGTACAAGCCGAAGGCGCCTTCGCCCAAGGAAGCGGAGGACAGCATCCCGATGGAGCCGGTCAGCATAGCCGCTTCGTCGCTCAAGATATCGCCGAACATGTTCTCGGTCACGATGACGTCGAAGCTGGCAGGGCGGCGGAGCAGCTGCATTGCGCAGTTGTCTACCAGTACGTGCTCCAGCTCAACATCCGGATAGTCAGCAGCGATGCGGATGACGGTTTCTCTCCACAGGCGGGATGTTTCCAGCACGTTCGCTTTGTCGACCGAAGCCAGACGCTTGCTGCGAGTCCGTGCGATCTCGAATGCTTGACGAACGATGCGTTCGATTTCGTTGACGTTGTATACGCAAGTATCCACGGCTTCTTGACCGTTCTCACCTTCGCGGCGGAACTTCTCGCCGAAGTAGATGCCGCCAGTCAGCTCACGAACCACGATCAGGTCGGTGCCTTCGAGCACTTCCGGCTTCAGCGTGGACGCTTCCTTCAGGCAATCGAAGACGTTCGCCGGGCGAATGTTCGAGAACAAGCCGAGCGCTTTACGGATGCCGAGCAGTCCGGTTTCTGGACGCAGCTCCTTCGGATTGCTGTCCCATTTCGGGCCGCCGACAGCGCCAAGCAGCACGGCATCGGATTTTTTACACATTTGCAGTGTTTCTTCCGGCAGTGGAGTACCTTTCTCATCAATCGCGATCCCGCCGAACAAGCCATGCTCGAATTCGAAGCCATAGCCGAATACTTCCTCGGTCTTCTTCATTACTTTGATTGCTTCCGCTACGACTTCAGGGCC
Source organism: Paenibacillus cremeus (assembly GCF_007786445.1). GTDB lineage: Bacteria > Bacillota > Bacilli > Paenibacillales > NBRC-103111 > Paenibacillus_G > Paenibacillus_G cremeus. Next base: position 70,151 of record NZ_VNJI01000012.1, read on the forward strand.
GATTCCGTCCCCGCCGATGACGGCGATTTTTTTCACGTCTGCCATTTACATTCACTCCTCAATAAATTCTGAAATTAGTTATCTCAGTTGTAGCATAACCTACTAGTCGTTGACAAAGATATAAAAGCTATCATCGCGATAGGCAATAACTATAGGAGTGACAGAAATAGCAAAGATTGTGTTGCGGCATGGAAAGGATTAAAATAAGCCTTAATAGTTTTTTCGTCGTTGAAACCATTACCAGAAGGAGTCCTGTCATGATGAACTATCGTTTCTCCGATACGATCGAGAGCTTCAAATCCTCTGCTGTACGTGAAATTTTAAAGCTGACGCAAGGCCGTTCGATCATCTCGCTCGCGGGCGGACTGCCGAATGAACAATATTTTCCGACCGACGCCGTGAAGCAGGCGTTTAACCGCGTGTTTGAGCAAGGCTCGGGCGTGCTGCAATACGGTTTAACCGAGGGCTTCACACCGCTTCGTCAGAGCATCTCCAAGCACCTGGCGCGCAAAGGCATTCACGTCGGCATCGACAATATGCTGCTGACGACCGGCTCGCAGCAGGCGATCGACCTGCTCACCCGCGTCTACATTGATCCGGGCGACGTTATTCTCGTGGAGCGCCCGACGTATTTGGCCGCGATTCAAGTGTTCCAATCCCGCAAGGCCACGATCGTCTCGGTCGACTGCGACGCCGACGGCATGAGTCTGGAGGATCTGGAGCGCAAGATCCAGAAGTATTTGCCGAAGATGATCTATGTCATCCCGACCTTCTCGAACCCGTCCGGCAAGGCTTGGAGCCTGGAACGCCGCAAGGGGACGCTCGATATTTGCAAACGCAACAACGTGCTCATTCTGGAAGACGACCCGTACGGCGAGCTCCGTTTCGGAGGTGCTGCCAGTGACGCTTTCCCAACCATCTTCTCGCTCGACGAGCAGGCGAACGGCAGCGCCGTCGTGTACACCAGCACCTTCTCCAAAATCGTTGCCCCGGCGCTCCGAACCGGCTGGATCGTCGGCGATCAGACCGTTATCATGCACTTAACACGTGCTAAGCAGGCCGCCGATCTGCACTCCAGCTCGATGGACCAGCAGGCGCTGCATCAGCTGATGGAGCACTTCGATCTTTATGCTCACATCGATCTGATTCGCACGGAATACGAAGCCCGGATGCGTCAGATGGTTGATCTGCTGAAAGCGAAAAACTGGGACGGCGTTCGCTGGATCGAGCCTAAGGGCGGTATGTTCGTCTGGGTCGAAATGCCGAAGCACATCAACACCTCCGAGCTGCTCAAGCTGGCGGTGGAGGAAGAGGTCGCCTTCGTACCGGGCGAAAGCTTCTTCGCCGACGAGCCGGAGACCAACATGATGCGTCTCAACTTCACGCACACCAATTCAGAGGAAATGGTTCTCGCCTTCGACCGTCTCGATCGGGCCTTGCAGCGCATGCTGCAAACCGTTTCCGCTCGTTAAGATTTGAAAATAAAGAATCCCCGCCGCGCTTGCATAGATAAGCCTGGCGGGGATTTTTGCATTGTGCTAATCCCTAGTTAAAACACAAAAAGGCCCTGCCCGAAGGAGAGCTAGAGAGAACCGGGAACCCGGTCCGCTCTAGCAGGCCTTCAAACCGACCTTTTGCGCTTCCGACCAAAGAAGGACGAATAAAAGCTACTTATTTCTTGATCCAGTGCATCAGTTCACGCAGCTGGGAACCGACTTGCTCCAGCGGATGCTCGGCTTCCAGGCGGCGAGTTGCCGTCAGGAATGCGCGGCCCGATTGGTTCTCCAAGATGAAATCGCGAGCGAATTTACCTTGTTGAATATCGGAAAGAACGCGTTTCATTTCTTGCTTCGTTTCGTCTGTGATGATGCGAGGTCCTGTTACATAGTCACCATACTCCGCAGTGTTGGAGATGGAATGTCTCATGCTAGCCAGACCGCCTTCATACATCAGGTCAACGATCAGCTTCAGCTCGTGCAAGCACTCGAAGTAAGCCATCTCAGGAGCATAGCCTGCTTCAACCAAAGTCTCGAAACCAGCTTTAACGAGTGCGGAAGCACCGCCGCAAAGAACCGCTTGCTCACCGAACAGGTCAGTTTCGGTTTCTTCACGGAAGGACGTTTCGATAACGCCTGCGCGTGTGCAGCCGATCCCTTTAGCATAAGCCAAACCGATCGCTTGCGCTTGTCCAGTCGCGTTCTGGTGAACGGCAATCAGACCAGGTACGCCAAAGCCTTCCACGTATACACGGCGAACCATGTGACCTGGGGATTTTGGAGCTACCAGAAGAACGTCTTTGTCAGCGGATGGCTGAATTTGGCCGAAGTGAACGTTGAAGCCGTGGGAGAACATGATTGTTGCGCCTTGCTTCAGGTTCGGCTCAATTTCGTTTTTGTATACGCTGGCTTGGGTTTCATCCGGCATGAGGATTTGTACCACATCAGCCAATTTCGTAGCTTCTGCAACGGAGAATACTTCGAAGCCGTCGTTTTTCGCTTGGTCGAAGGAACGTCCTTGACGAAGACCGATAACTACTTTCAAACCGCTGTCACGCAGGTTTTGTGCTTGTGCGTGGCCTTGGCTTCCGTAACCGATGATTGCGATAGTCTTGCCCTTCAGAACGTTCAAATCAGCGTCTTTTTCGTAGAACATTGTAACTGCCATGGTATAATAGCTCCTCCTTTAATATGAAACCCTATGAGCGGGTGTTCAAACGGTCCAATGATTCCTCCGCCCCGCAGGGTTCTCGCTTCTTGAGTCGCTTGAACTCCCGCTCATAGGAACTTTCTACTTCGATTTTGAGTTTCTTAAAACGACATTACAACCTACTTTGCGATGCTGCGAATCATAGCGGTCACGCCGGTACGGGACAGCTCCTTAATGCCGTATGGCTTGAGAAGCTCTGTCATCGCGTCAATTTTGTCCGAATCGCCTACGACCTGCACAATCAGCGAGCCCGGTCCGATGTCCACCACCGCTGCGCGGAAAGTTTCGACGACGCCGAGAATTTCCGGACGTGCGCTAGGCTCTGCGTTCACCTTAATCAAGGCCAGCTCGCGGCCTACCATCGGATTGGCGCTCAGATCGACAACCTTGATAACGTCGATCAGCTTGTAAAGCTGTTTGGAAACCTGCTCCAGCGTATTATCATCTCCCGTAGTGACGATAACCATGCGGGACAGACCTTTTTCCTCCGATTCGCCTACGGTAATGCTCTCGATATTGAAGCCCCGGCGTCCGAACAGACCGGACACACGCTGCAGCACACCGGGTTGGTTGTTCACTAAAACGGAAATGGTGTGTTTGCGGTTCATTCCGAATCCCCCATTATCATTTGATCTATCGTCGAGCCCTGCGTTACCATCGGGAACACATTCTCGTGCTTGCGCACGACGAATTCGACGAGCACCGGTCCTGGGGTATTCAGCGCTTCCTGCCAAACGCTGTGGGCTTCATCCTTGTTCGTCGCCCGCAATCCTTTGACACCATAAGCTTCAGCCAGCTTCACGAAATCCGGGCTGCCTGCAAGATCAATGTGGCTGTAACGGTTATCATAGATGATCTCCTGCCACTGTCGTACCATTCCAAGCACCTGGTTGTTAATAACGACGATTTTGACCGGAATCTTATTGATCGCACAGATGGCCAGCTCCTGGGAGCACATCTGCATACCGCCGTCACCGTTGATGGAAACAACCAGCCGGTCAGGATTCGCGACCTGCGCACCGATCGCCGACGGGAATCCGAAGCCCATCGTACCCAGTCCGCCCGAAGTGATGAACGAACGCGGCTTGTTGAACTTGTAGTATTGCGCCGCCCACATCTGATGCTGTCCTACGTCCGTCGTAACGATTGCTTCACCACGAGTCGTGTCGTGGATCATCTCGATCACGTACTGCGGCTTCAGCTCCGTATCGGAGTCCTTGTAGCGCAGCGGATGCTCTTGCTTGGTCGTGATCGCCCAATCGATCCACTTCTCGGACTTGGCCGGGCGCGCCTTCTGGTTAGCCATCTGCAGCACCGCTTTGACATCGCCGACGACTGGAATCGAGGTTTCCACGATTTTGCCAATTTCCGCCGGATCGACGTCGATGTGGACGATCTTCTTCGCCTTCGGCGCGAAACCGTTCACCTTCATCGTTACCCGGTCATCGAAGCGTGCGCCGATCCCGATCAGCAGGTCGCAATTTTGCAGCGCATGGTTCGCTGTGTACGTGCCATGCATGCCGGGCATTCCGAGCCACAGCTCGTTAGCGCTTGGGAAACCGCCTAAGCCGAGCAGCGTAGTTGCAACTGGAATGCGAGTTTTCTCTACGAACTCGATCAACTCTTCCGAGGCATTCGCGTAAACGACGCCGCCGCCGGCAATAATGACCGGACGCTCCGCTTCGGCAATGGCCTCGAGCATGCGGTCGACCTGCAGCTTATTCGGCTGTACAGTCGGGTTATAACCGCGAATCTCTACCTTATCCGGGTAACGGAATGCCGCTGTATCGTTCGACACGTCCTTCGGAATATCGATCAGCACCGGACCTTTACGTCCCGTCGATGCGATATGGAACGCTTCTTTAATGATGCGAGGCAAATCCTTCACATCGCGCACCAGGTAGCTGTGTTTTGTAATCGGCATCGTTATTCCGGTAATATCCGCTTCTTGGAAGGCGTCCGTCCCGATCACCGACGTGGCCACATTCCCGGTAATGACGACGAGAGGCACCGAATCCATATATGCTGTGGCAATGCCGGTGACGAGGTTCGTCGCTCCTGGACCCGAAGTTGCGATACATACGCCAACCTTACCGGTCGAACGAGCATAGCCGTCCGCCGCATGAATCGCTCCTTGCTCATGCCGTGTCAGCAGATGGTTGAAATTCGGATTGCCGTGCATGGCATCGTAAATATATAGTACAGCTCCGCCTGGGTAACCGAAGACGCAATCCACGTCCTCCAACAGCAAGCTTCTCAGGAGCGCTTCCGAACCTGTAATGACGTCCGGCTGCAGCAATTCTTCCCGAAGCTGATCTTTTGACTTTTGTGTGGTTTGTACGATCATCATTCTGTCCTCCTCTCAAGAACTCGGCAAAAATGTTAAACTAAAAAACCCCTCTCATCCCGAACGCAAAAGTTGCGTCTGTCGGGACGAAAGGGGTTAATCTTCCGTGGTACCACCCAGATTTGTTAGATGCCTCGCGGCAAATAACCTTAACAGGTAATGTACGCCGCTAGCATTATTGAAGTCGGCCGCATCGGCTAGCGTCGAGGATCGCCTTCAATAAATTACGTACATACCTAGAGCACGGTAACGTGTGCTATTCCGATTCCCCCTAATAGCTATACCGCTTTTAAGCATTAAAGCTTATAGATACGCGTTATACTTTTCAGGGAAACAGCTCCGAGGTGAGCTCGTACATAAGGGATTAAGGCATTGGTTTCAGCATCTCCGCTGCTCTCTGAACATAAGAGCCCTTATAACTTCGTCCTCTTCATAGCCGTTGGCTTGAGTGTGTTTTTAAGTATTATATGCCTAAACCTTATATTAGTCAAGCTGGAAATCAGACTTGAAATCAGGCTTCGGCGAAGGCATTTTTCCAGCGCTCCAGCTCATTCGTACAGATCCAAACATCGGGATAACGACTTCGCATCTGCTTCATCGCCTGCTCGCTGTCCACCGTCCAAGCGATCAGTTGAATCTCCCGCTCCCGGCACTCCCGCACAAAGTCATCGGTTAAGTATATATATTTGACCGACAAATATTTCGCCTGCAGCTGCTCCATCAGCGGAAATACCGATGGCGTAGCCCCATAAATCACTAGTCCCAAAGCCATCGATGAATCGAGCTCGCGCATCCGGATAATGGAATAATGGTCGAATGAGGCGACGAACACTTCATCCCTCACTTCGCATTTGCGAATGACGTCCAGAACAGCCTCTTCCAGCCCCGGGTAGTCCGATCCGGCCGACTTCAGCTCGACATCGACATGCGCTTTTCCACGTGCCAGCAGCAGCACTTCCTCCAGCGTGGGAATCGTATCCTCCCCCGGTGTACCGTCCAGGCCCTTGCAGCGGAATTGTTTCAGCTCCTCCAGCGTGAAGTCGGACACATAGCCGGAGGCATGAATCGTCCGCTGCAGGGTAGGATCGTGGATGACGACTGGAACGCCGTCCTTGCTAAGATGCACGTCCAGCTCCAGATGAGAAAAGCCTAAATCTAAGCCCGCCTGAAACGAGCGAAGCGTATTTTCCGGATATTTCTTCGGGTACCCCCGATGCGCCAAACCTTGAACCATGATGTAACACCCTCCCGATCATCAATGTTTGCCCACCTCATTATACTCCTACTTCCCGTCGGATTGCACCTTTGGGCAGTTTGCACGAGCCGCATGACAAAAAGAGCGCATCCCTGCCAAAGCAGGAACCACGCCCTTCTTCATTTACTCCAGTTTAAGCATATACATATGATCCAACGGGTAGCTACCGTTCCCTCGGTACTCTGTCGCGCCCGACTCAAACAGAACCCCAAGCGTCCCCTGAATATCGACGACACCTTCGCACATCGGCGGCGTTTGCAGCTGACTGCCGCGGTTTTTGCTGTCCAAGAACCAGACCGGCACCGTTTGACTGCCAATGGTCACGGTGGCATGCGGCTTCTCGCTCAGCGGATTCTGATGCTCAATGAGCGTACCTGCTGCGTTACGCCCGTTGGATGTGCTGAGCATGATGCGATCGCCCAGCACCGCCATCCCTTGAACGATATCCGGCAATGATAGAATGTAGTCCGGTACCGCCGGCTCGCTGCCCTGCGGCTTCTTCGCCGCCGGAAGCAGATCCGTCTCCGGGTCTAGCTTATAGCCGACGGCCCAGGCTTTATGCTCCTTGCCGTCCCGGCTGTTGATATAATGCGTCTTGCTCGTCGGATAATCCGTTCCATGGGCAAATTCGCCGACCCACAGGACCCCGTCCGCCGCATAGGTCGTTAACGACGCCCGAGTATCCGTCTTGATCGAGCCGCTGAAAACCAGCTTAGCCTGATCGGCACTCTTCACCACATCGTCTAGGTTGAGCTCATAAGCGTAGCCGTCAGACGACACCCACACATGCTTTTTGCTGACCGTCACTCCGCCGGCATGGCCCGTATAAGGTGTATTGGCATCCTTATACAGCTCACCCGATTTCACCAGCTTGCCCGTTCCCGCATCGATGAAGGTGAGCAGACTCGCTTTGCCGCCCTCCCGGTAATGGGAGACGACAATCCAGTTTTTTTCTGCAATGTAGCCGATGCCTTGCGGAACCGCATTCTGCTTCAGCGCAGGAATAATGGGGCCCGGCTTAGCTTTATCTAGAAATCCTTTAATCTCCGTCATATTGACCCGGAACTTGACATCGACCTCTTCCTGCGTAATGCCCAGGCCCCCACCAGACGCTGCACTGCCTGCGCTTTTTCCGTCCGGCTGCGCGGCCGATTCCTTCGCCTTCTCCTGTACGGGAGCTGCGGTGCCCTTCGGTGTTGTCCCGCCGCTGGATGTCGATCCGCAGCCCGTAAGCGAAATGGCAAGAGCACAAGCGAGCGTGAGCGTGACCCAAGGGGCTCTTCCAGGTTTTCTTGGTCTTATGATGTTGATTGAATTCCTCATTTGACTGCCTGCGGTGACGCCAGCAGCGCGCGCAGCCGAGCTGGAAAATCCGTGATGATCCCCGATACGCCGTATTCAATCGCTTGCTTCATCCGCTTCTCATCGTTGAGCGTGTACGGATAGACCTGTAAGCCTTGGCTGATGGCATCCTGCACCTCTGCTTTATCGATGCGCTTAAAGTTCGGATGCAGGGAGTACACATTCGTGCCCAGCAAATCCGCCAGCGCCGCATGGCGAACGGCATTCACGTCATAGAGCAGCCCGATCTTCGCCATGGGCTCGATCAGCTTGGCAAACAGCAGGCTTTTGTGATCAAACGACGAGATGACGACGGTGTCGACCCGGTTGTATTCCTGCATCAGACGGATCAACGCCGGCTCCAGCTGGCGATTGTACGAGCCTTTGATCTCGACATTGATCATGATATGCCTAGGCACGAGGTCGAACACCTCGGAAAGCAGCGGAAGCCGCTCTCCCTCATATTTCTCATCGAACCAGCGTCCCGCATCCAGCGTCTTGAGCTGCTCAACGGTCATGTCATGAATGGTACCGATGCCGTCGGTCGTCCGGTTGACAGTAGCATCGTGACAGACGATCACTTCGCCGTCCTTGGACAGGTGGACATCGAGCTCAATGGCGTGACAGCCCTGCTCTACCGCCAATTGAAATGCGGCCAGCGTGTTCTCAGGAGCTTCCCCAGCTGCCCCCCGGTGAGCGATGATTAATGGCGATTGAATGGTCATAAAACGAGTTCATCCCTTCTACTTAAACGTGGAATTAGCCATGGCGGCTACGATATGCTTTTGAGCAAAGATGAAGATAATGACAATCGGCAAAATAATGACGACGCTCGCGGCCATCAGCAAATGGAAGGTGAGCGCTTCGTTCCCCGCGTTGGAGTCCCGCATCATAGCGATCCCGACGGTGAGGACCCGCATTTTGTTGGAGTTGGTCATGACGAGCGGCCAGAAGTACGAGTTCCAGCTGTGAATAAAGCTGAGCACGCCCATCGTAGCTACCGTCGGGAAAGCCATCGGCGCCAAAATCCGGTACAGCACCTGCAGACGGTTAGCACCATCCACTTTCGCGGCTTCGATAACATCGTTATTGATGGATTTGAATGTTTGACGAAGCAAGAAAATACCATATGCGGAAGCGGCATGAGGAACGATAAGCGCGTAGAACGTGTTCAGCCAGCCGAGCTTCGACATCATAACATAGACGGGCACGAAGGTGACCTGATCGGGAACGATCAACGCCGCGAGCACAAGCAAGAACCACTTGTCACGGCCGCGGAAAGCGCCTTTAGCAAAAGCATAGGCAGCCATCAGCCCGATATTAATTTGAAGAAAAACGATCCCCACCGTCTGGATAACCGTATTCAGCGTAAATCGAGCGAAGGGCATCGCTTTAAACGCTTCCAAATAATTGCTCCACATAAATTTCTCCGGCCAAAAGGTCGGCACGGCGAGCCTAAGCTCATACGGTGTTTTGAACGACGTGACCAGCATCCAATAGACAGGGAAAAACATTAGAAGGGTCACGCATAGCGCCAGCACCACACGCGAGGATTGAATGATTGATTTGTTCATGATGCCCCCTCCTTACCCCTCATAATGTACTTTTTTATTGGATACCCACATTTGAAGCATGGTGAGCAGGATGATAATCAGGAAGAAAATGATGACGAGCGCGGACGCTCTGCCCGTTTTAAACTCCCCGAACGCCATTTCGTAAATCCAGTAGACCATCGCCTTCGTCGATTCCAGCGGACCGCCATTGGTCATAACATCGACGGATTGGAACACCTGCATCGAGGAAATGAAGTTGGTCACGACCAGGAACAAGGTGATCGGCGACAGGAGCGGAAGCGTAATGGAACGGAACTGATGGAATTTACTCGCCCCATCGATGTTGGAGGCCTCATAATACTCGAGCGGGATGCTCCTCAGGCCTGCGATGAAGATAATCATAGCGAAGCCGACGCCCTTCCAGATCGAAACGGTCAGCAGTGTCCAGATTGCGGTCTTCGGATTGGTCAGCCACTGCACTGGCTCCAAGCCCATCAGCTTCAGCAGCTCATTGAGAAGTCCGAACTGTCCGTTGAAAATCCAGAGAAAAATCATCGACACGATAACCATCGAAATATAATGCGGCATAAAAATGACCATACGCAAAAAGTTGAAAAAGCGCGACGATACATTAAAGAGCAGTGCCAGCAGCAAGCCGATTCCAAGTGTCAGCACTACGTCGAGGATCGTATAGGTGAACGTAATTTTCAATACATTATAAAACGTATCGGTCGTCAGCAGCTTGACGTAGTTATCCATACCGACGAACGACTTGTTCGGCTTCGTCATATTCCAGTTCGTAAAGCTGAGATAAAACGAGTTCAGCAGCGGGTAATAAATAAAGAGGATCAGGGCCGCCAAGGCCGGAAGGGCGAAGGAAAAATCCTTCAACCCCTCCAGTCGACGGTAGGAGCTCCCTGACTTCTTCTTGGATGCTGCAAGCGCGCTGGATGCGGCCGCCTCTTGATTCACACTGTTCATGGAGTACTCCTTTCAAGCTTACTTATATTCGGACAGGATATCGTTCATTTTTGGCACAGCAGCTTTCATCAGAGATACTGGATCTTTGCCGTTCAAGACCATCTCGCCGACGACTTCTTTATAGACGTTGCTGAATTCCGGATAGCCGGTATGCTGCGGACGAGGTGCTACGTTGTCGAAGTTATCGAACACCGCTTTGTATTGAGGCCATTTTTGGAAGTACTGCTTGCCTTCCTCGGTGTTGACTACGGATTTGTGCGTTGGCAGGTAGCCGGTATCTTCCGCCCATTTGATGTTATGCTCGGCATCGGTCATGAACTTGATGAACTTCCAAGCCGCTTCCTTCTGCTTCTGAGGCGCCATATCCATCATGACAATTCCCGCGCCGCCGATATGAGATTTGCGCTCTTTGTCCCCTGGAATGAAGGAGACGCCGATTTCAAACTTGGCATTTTCCAGGTACGTCTTGATGACCGCAGAAGTGTGCTGCACCATCCCGATCTTTTGATCCAGGAACATTTGTCTCATAACATCGGACGCGCCTTTGCCGTAGCCCATTTGCATAGAGCCGTCCTTGATCCATTTGTCAAAGTTTTGAATCCAGCGCAGGCTGTCCGGTTGGTCCAAAGCAATTTTCTTCTTATCCGCGCTCAGGATGGCCCCGCCTCCATTAGAAATCCACGGATCGTAATACCAGGTATCCCAGCCAGGAACAGCGAACGCGTAGCGCGTCGTTTTACCGTTTTCCTTGAGCGTCACTTTCTTATTGAAATCCTCAATCTCCGCCCACGTTTGCGGCGGTTTCACGCCCAGCTTGTCGAACATCGTCTTGTTATACACCATGACGCTGGTACTGACAATCAGCGGGAAGCCGTATTGCTTGTTGTTAAACGCGTAAGCTGCCAGCATGCCCTTGGAAAAGTCATTCAGATCCACTTTATCGCGCTTGATATACTCGGTAAGGTCGCTGAACACGCCGCCATCGGCAAAGTTTGGCAAGGCGGATACTTCCACGTTTGTTACCGCCGGCACTTCTTTAGCCGCTACTGCAGCTTGGAGCTTTTTCTGCAAATCTGTATACGCACCTTGGAACACCGGCTCTACCGTGATGTAAGGGTATTTCTTGTTGAACTCGGCGATCATGTAGTTGAGTCCCGCCAATTGTGCATCTGCGTGGGAGTGCCAATATTGGATCGTAATCGGTGTTTTATCTTCTTCCACCGCTTTAGCGTCAGGAAGCGCAGCAGGCTTATCTCCTCCTCCACCACAAGCTGCAAGCGTTGAAGCCGTAAGAGCGGCAAGAACTGAGATGGACAACCATTTTTTCGATTTCATTCTAGTAGTACCCCTTCCAAATTTGGTTTTTTGACAATAAAAAAGAGACAATTAGAGCACCAATGAGGACGCCGGCATGGAAAAGAAGAGGGGAATCCCCTAGCTTTCCTGCCAACCGTCCCAAAGGTAATCTCATTGTCTCCGTACCCGTGGGAAGTATTTTGTTTTCTTATGTTGAACTTTGTCGAAGCGCTTTCCAATCGAAGTATGCCACACGCAGCAGCACACTGTCAACGCATTTACACAATCATAACACTTGTGTCCGCCCAATGCTCTGCGTCTTCTGAAGCTTGAACGCATTGGATTCCAGCGAGACCACCTCTACGGTATTGGAGATGTTCTCCATTACAATATCCAGCTTTTCGGAGTGCGTCGTTTTGATGCTGAAGTGCAGCTCCTTGATTCGCTCGCCATCGAGATCGGACGTTTGGTCCGTCATCTTCATCTTCACATTGACGATTTGGATGTCCTCTTGCCCGAACAACGTCGCGATTTTGCCCAGCACCCCCGGCCGATCATGGATACGCACCACCACCTCATGGTATCTCCGTCCACGCATCAGGCGCTTCTCCCACTTGTTCAGGACGAACAAGCTCATCAGCACCAGCACCGTGGATAAAAACGCACAGTAGAAAAATCCTGCCCCGACGCATAGCCCGATCGCGGCCACCACCCATACGGATGCAGCCGTCGTAAGTCCCGACACCGTTGAACCGTTACGCAGAATCGCGCCGGCGCCCAGGAAGCCGATCCCGCTGATCACTTGCGCCGCCAGACGTGCCGGGTCAATCCGGACGTTGGCCTCGATGACGAACTCGGAAAAGCCGTAAATCGATAGCAGCATAATCGCCGCCGAGCCGATACATACCAGGATGTGCGTTCGAAACCCCGCCGCGTGATTGCTGTACTCTCGCTCCAATCCGATCAGCCCGCCAAGCCCTGCAGCCAGCAAAACCCGGATCGTGAGCTCTAAATGCGTAATGTGCCATATATCAGCAGCAATCGGAATCCCCTCCCTTCCTCTCAATTCATCGTATTTATTTACCCTTACCAGAGCTTATCGTTACCTACGGAGACCGCCAATGCTCCGGCTCGAAGCGCCTCATCGATTTCCTCTTGATACGACACCAAGCCACCCGCAATAATCGGCAACGGCGTCATATTGGTCATCTCGCGAATGATCCTTGGCATAAGCCCAGGCATCACCTCGATGGCATCCGGCTGGCTTTGCTCGACCGACTTGATCCCGCGCTGCACGGCGCTTCGGTCGATTAGAAAGATACGCTGGATCGCCATCAGCCCTTCTTCCTTCGCGGTGCGGATCAGATTGCTCTTCGTCGAAATGATCCCGGTTGGGAACACCCGCTTCGCGACATAAGAAACACCCTTCCGGTCCGCCGCAATGCCCTCGATAAACTCCATGTGAAGAAAGACGGCCTTACCGGCTTCCTTCGTTTGATCCACCAAATCTTTTATGTTAAAAATCGATCCGGTTAATAAAAAAATGACGTTGGCCTGACTCTTCAGCGCCTGAGCCAAATCCTCTTCACGCTGTACCGCCGCAATGGTTTGATGTTCAACTAAGTCCACAATCGGATGCATGCTCGTTATAACCTCCATTAACTATCGGAAATGTGACCATTATAACATGCAGCGCTTACAAGTGGATTACCTCTCGAATACTTGGTAAAATGTACCTTGGACGAAACGGCGTCGTCTCTGCCATTTCCTTCGAGCTGACCCCGGTCAATACGAGAACGGAGGCCATACCGGCGTCGTTGCCCATCTTGATGTCGGTCTCGAGCCGGTCGCCGATCATGTAGCAGTCCTCGTAGGTCAGCCCCAGATGCTGTGCCGCTGCTTCCGCCGCAATCAGCGAAGGCTTGCCGACGACCAGATCGATTGGCCTTCCTGTAGCCGCTTCTAAAGCGGCAATGAAGGTGCCGGTATCCGGCAGCTGTCCATCCTCGAGCGGGCACGTGGAATCCGGATTGGAAGCGATGATGATCGCCCCTTTCACCGCCGCCTGGTACAAGTAGTTCAGCTTGTCGTACGAAAACTGGCGGTCCCACGAGAGGACCACGTAGTTCGGATGCTGCTCCGAATCGCCGTCAATAAGCGGAATGCCGTGCTCGATCAGTTCATCTCGTATCGGCTCCTCGCCGATCAGATGCACCAGCTCGCCCGGCTTCAGCCTGCTCTGCAAATACCGCGCTACGATGAGCGAGGAGTTCAGCACATCCTCGATCCCCGTCGGAATCCCCATCTTCGTCAATTTGTCGGAGTACGACTGCCGGGTGGCGATCGGTTTGTTCGAGAAGAAGACGACCTTATCCCCCCGCTCTCTCAAGCGGTGAATCGCTTCCGCAGCCCCCTCAATCATGCGCTCCCCCAGATAGACCGTGCCATCCAAGTCAAAAATATATCCTTTCATCCTTCAGCCTCGCTTCTGGCCGGCTTGACCGTAGAAGAGCCTATGAAAAAGCAAAAAACCCTTATCCACAGTAAACACACCTCTAGCCAGAGGACGTGATTACGGGTAAGGGTTACTCATCTACTCAAACCTAACCGTTTGGTTTATGCTATTGCTTGAATTATAGAGCCGGGACTAACCTTTTGTCAATCATTACTTTCCATTGGCCGAAAATTAAAAAACAGCCCTTACTAAGTAAGGGCTGCTTACAAACGCGTGCTTTACGCGTTTACTTTTTCTTTTGCCGCAGCTGCCAAGGAGTTGAACGAGCTGATGTCGTTAACTGCCAGGTCAGCCAGCATTTTGCGGTTTACTTCTACGCCAGCCAATTTCAGGCCGTGCATCAGCTTGCTGTAGGACAGACCGTTTTGACGAGCAGCCGCGTTGATCCGCACGATCCACAATTTGCGGAAATCGCGTTTTTTCTGACGGCGGTCACGGTAAGCGTAAAGCAAGGATTTCATTACTTGCTCTTTCGCTGTTTTAAATAATCTATGTTTCGAACCAAAGTAACCTTTAGCAAGCTTCAAAATTTTCTTACGACGACGAGTGCGGATAAATCCGCCTTTCACTCTTGCCATGATGATCCCTCCAAAATTTAAGTATCTATATCATTTACGAGCTTAATGGTATTACAGAAGAGAAATTTGTTGCTTCAGACGTCTTACGTCGCCAGCAGCCATAACCGGGTTGCTGCCAAGTACGCGCTTTTGGCGAGCAGATTTGCCGGACAACAGGTGGTTTTTGTACGCTTTGTAGCGTTTTACTTTACCAGTGCCTGTTACTTTCAGGCGGTCTTTCAAACTGCTGTGTGTTTTCATTTTAGGCATGTGGTGGTTCCTCCTTAATGATTGAATTATTGCTGTTGCTTAGGCGACAAAATCATGATCATGCTGCGGCCTTCCAGCTTCGGCTTGCGCTCTATGACGCAAAGCTCTTCCACCTCGGTAGCCATTCGCTCCAGCTGACGCTGACCGATCTCGGCATGGGCAATCTCCCGGCCGCGGAAGCGAACCGACAGTTTCACTTTGTCTCCCTCACTCAGAAACTTCTGGACGTTGCGAAGCTTCGTTTGAAAATCGTGCTCATCGATCGTCGCGCTCAGGCGAATTTCCTTAAGTTCCACGATCTTCTGATTCTTACGGGCTTCCTTTTCTTTCTTCTGCATTTCATAGCGGTACTTCCCGTAATCCATGATCCGGCAAACCGGCGGCTTCGCCGTTGGAGCCACGTTGACCAAGTCCAGATTCAAATCCTGCGCAATTTGCTGCGCTTCACGAATCGGCTTGATACCAAGCTGTTCTCCGTCTGCACCAATCAAACGAACTTCTCTCGCCCGAATTTCATCATTGATGATGTGCTCTGTACTTATGACCTGCCACCTCCAAGGGATTGTAACAAATTAAAAAAGACGTAGGCGCATATACGCCCACGTCTGTTGGTCCAAGTGATTAACGATTCCGGATCCATCCGAAATGCATCATTCATTCACTAGTTCATAACCAGCCAACCCAAGGTCGGTCAGGTGAGAAGCGGGCGCTTCTTCTTTCGCACCAAAACAGTATATCACTTGATCATTTATAAAGTCAAGCTTCAAGCAGAATTAATATCATTAGCTGGCTTGCTTGCTCTGTACTTCCTCCAAGCGGATCACACGAGTATGCTCTGTATGGCTCCATTGCTTGTTGTTTTGCGTGAAGAAAGCATAGAACGTAATCGGCCACCAGGACAGCAGGAACACCGGGAACGTGATGAGATACTTATACGACTTCAAAGGCGCCTTCTCCAGCAGCAGCGCAATAACGAATTGGCCGTAAGTCAGTACGGAAAAGACAGCAAAGAAATCCGGCTGCATCTGATACAGCGACGTAAACTTCGGAACACCCGGGAGCGAAAGATCGATCCACAGCACAACGGTTAGGATCGAGCCGATAAGCAGGTTGTAAGCATTCAGAGCATACAGTGCCGTGTCGATCTTGGTCCAGCTGCCTTCCTTAAGGCCTTTCCAGAACAGCGGGAAGAAATAGCGTCTAGCTACGTCGAAATGACCCTGCATCCATCTCAAGCGCTGACGCGCCGAAGCCTTGAATGTGAGCGGCTTCTCGTCGTACACCTTGGCCTCGTAATTGAAGGTCGGATGAATGCCGCGCATCACGCAGCGCATTGTAAACTCCAAATCCTCCACCAAGCTCGTTGCACCCCAACCGAATTCCTTGAGCAGATTGGAGTCAAAGCACATTCCGGTACCGCCCAAGTAGTTGGCTAGTCCCAGATTGGTCCGCGGCAGCTGCCACAAGCGGTTGCAATACCAGTAAGTCACGGCATAAGCCGCTGTAATCCACGAATCGTGCGGGTTCTTCGTATCCAGGTACGCCTGGATGACTTGGGAGCCGTTGCACAAGTCGTTATTCATATGCGTCAAATAATCGGGATTCACAAGGTTGTCGGCGTCGAACATCACGACGGCATCGTACTGGCGCGGCATTTTCCAC
Source organism: Paenibacillus cremeus (assembly GCF_007786445.1). Lineage (GTDB taxonomy): Bacteria > Bacillota > Bacilli > Paenibacillales > NBRC-103111 > Paenibacillus_G > Paenibacillus_G cremeus. The sequence continues at coordinate 86,634 of NZ_VNJI01000012.1, forward strand.
AGCTCTTTGAGCATCCACTCGATCGCGTAGCCTTTGCCTCGCAGATTCGGGTTTTTACGCTCCATTGCATGTACTCCAAGGTCCCGGGAAATTTGCGCTGTATTATCGGTGCAGTTATCGCAAATCACGAATATATCGTACAATTCTCTCGGATAATCTAGATTTTTCAAATTCTCAATGAGTGCCCCTACAACCTGCTCCTCATTATGCGCAGCCACTAAGACAGCGAACGTTTTTTGCGGTGCGTGATCAGCTTTGGTCTTCTTACGGTACCAACCGAAAAACGTTAGAACCAACTGGTAGGCTCCAATAAATGCCAATAGGATCTGGATACCTAACAGGATACTGTCCAGCATGAAATATCCCCCTTTTTTTGTATGTACCCCTTGATTGCTTTCTCTCTCTAGAAGTCTAATCGTGGAGCTGCCCCTTGTAACACTCGCGATGGTAGGCTACAGCAAATCACATTCATGGTGCGAATTGGATTGCAAAAGTAGCCGCTTATGATTTTCCTCTCTTTGCCCCGTTTTGTCAAAAGCGTCCTAGTCGCTTCATCGTGGCTGATCTTTGTTTTAGCGGGAAAACCATGCCCTTACCCCTTAGAGTCTAAGCTATCCATCTTTTTACGTATTATTTTCATCGTTTTTCATTCTTTTTATAACTGCGGCAAGTATAAAATTGGTAAGGGCATCTTTCGCACACGTCAATCGTTCTTACTTGGAGATGATCGTCCCCTGTCTGGAAAAGGACCCGGCGTCATGAATGACTTGCGTATAGCTGCTCAGCAGCCCGTTAAAAATCGCATCCCATGATTGCAGCAAGCTGTGGCTTCGCCCAGCACTTCCCAGCTCACGAGCGAGCTCTCGGTTATTATACAACCCCATGACCGATTCCACAAAATCCGACACGCTTCCCGGAGGGCACAATAGGCCCGTTCGACCATGTTGGATGATGTCGCCCACGCCTCCGGCGTCGGCTCCAATGACCGGCGTACCGCTAGCCATTGCTTCCAGCACCACGTTACCGAACGTTTCGGTCGCCGAAGGGAAAACGAACACATCCGCAGCGGCGTACAAGTCACTCAGCGCCTTCCCCTGCTGAAAGCCGGGAAACGAAATATCGTCCCTTCCCGCGTACTGCTCCTGCAGGACTGCCCGCAGCGGACCATCGCCAGCTACGATCAAATGCGCACGCCGACGCACCGATTCCGGCAGTGAGTCAAACACTTGAAGCAGCACATCGACACTTTTTTCCGGCGCCAATCTGCCAACATATAACATGACGTATTTTTCCTGGGAAATGTTGCAATTTCGTAAAACCTCACTTCGATTCACGAGCGGATGAAACCGCTGAACCTCCACTCCCCGAGGCCATATTTCTAAATTGTGCAGCCCCCTGTCTTGCAAGTGGTGTAGGGTCGAACACGACGGAACGTAAATTTTTCGGCAATCCTGATGGAACCAGAGCATATATCTCCAGAGCATCGGCTCCATCCACTGCAGCTTATAGTAGGCCAAATAGCGGTCGAAATGCGTGTGATAAGAAGCTACGACGGGAATATGGTGGCGCTTCGCGTAATGCAAGCCAACCAGCCCCAAATTAAAGGGAGTTGCGACATGTATCAAGTCCGGCGAGAAGGCTTTGAGCGTCCGTTTGATGTTCATCGGGTTGGGGATAGCCATGCGGCATTCGGGGTATAATAGGAAGGGTATGCTGTAAAATCTTTCTACCATTTGGTTGACATCCGGCGAAAGGTTACTATGCGGTGCGAAGACTCGGCATTCCACGCCCCGCGATTCCAAAAAATGCACCCATCGGCCCAGCGTCTTGGCCACGCCATTCACGTCCGGCACGAACGTATCGGTAAATAGAGCTACTTTCATCTCATTACCTCCTCCTTGTTGCAATCGTTACAAACGGTTTCTTTGTAACAGTTGTCAACGCTTACGAGAACACAACTAAAAAGTCGCTGCTATCGGAATGACATTTATTGAAGCGATGTGTTCACATATCGTTCACACCTTCTTCTATTGTAAGAATACAATGTTATCCCAGCATCAAGTTCCAGAGGAGGAATGTTAAGGCATTGTTATCCAAACATTAAATATTCCCTTCATACGGTGTTGATATTCTTTTAACAATTTGCAGCTACACTATAAGTATGAAGAAGGGATACAGCCTATCCCACTCAACAGCAAGGAGGTTATCTGCTATGAGTCGTGTCGTGACTTGGCTGCAGCACCATGAAAACCGGGTGTTCTCATTCGTTAACCAACGCATCCAGCATCAGATGCTGGATACTTTCTTCAACCTGATCACGCATTTGGGCGGAGCCACCCTATCGATTCTCACCGCGCTTTGCTTTGCTCTATTTACGGAAGGCAGCTTGCGGCTGGCCGGCATCCAGAGCTGTATCGCACTGGCTGTCAGCCATATTCCCGTCGCCATTATCAAAAAGAAATATCCACGACTTCGCCCTTATCTCGTCATTCCTGAAACCCATACCTGCAAAAATCCGCTCAGCGATCATTCATTTCCGTCCGGTCATACTACTGCAATCTTTTCCGTACTTATTCCATTCGTACTCATGTTTCCTTGGTTGTCTGCGATTTTGCTGCCCGTGGCGTGCCTTGTAGGGATGTCCCGTATGTATCTCGGACTGCACTATCCCTCAGACTGTTTGGCAGGCGCATTCATCGGGACGATGACCGCCCTCGGTGTCGTTGCATTTTTCAGCTAAAAGCATTAATGTGTAAATTGTGCAAAATGTGTAAACCTACTCGGACCAAGGTGTGGTGAAGCGCTTATGCGTAAAAAGAGAGTCTTGTTATTATCCGAAGGCTTTGGCGCTGGGCATACGCAAGCGGCTCACGCGCTTTCCGACAGTCTTCGCATGATTTCTCCCGACATCCAAACCCGCGTACTGGAGCTCGGCAGCTTTCTGCATCCGACACTGGCACCATGGATTTTTACCGCTTACCGTAAAACCGTTTCCAATCAACCCAAGCTGTATGGCATGATGTACCGTTCCCAATATAAAAAATCGCTCAACCGCTTCACGCAGCTGGCGCTGCACCGGATTTTTTACGCACAAACAGCTCAGGTGATTTCTCAGCTGCAGCCGGATACGATCATCTGTACGCACCCGTTTCCGAATGCCGTCATCTCCAGGCTTAAACGGTTCGGCCTGAATGTCCCGCTCTGTACCGTCATCACCGACTATGATGTTCACGGCACATGGGTCAGCCCGGAGGTCAACACATACCTCGTCTCCACGCCGGATGTGAAGGAGAAGCTGCTTCACCGCGGCGTGCCACCGGAATCGGTTCGAGTGACCGGAATTCCGGTACATCCGAACTTCTGGAAGCCGCATAATCGTGAGGAGCTCCGTTCCCGCTTCGGACTGAAGCCGCTTCCGACTGTGCTGGTGATGGGCGGCGGCTGGGGGCTGCTCAATGATGAAGCGTTCATGGATGACATCACACGCTGGCAGGATCAAATCCAGCTGGTCATCTGTCTGGGCACGAACGAGAAGGCGCTGGCGAAGCTGGAGGAGGACGAACGGTTCCAGCACCCGCATATTCGACTGCTTGGCTTTACGAAGGAAATTGATAAATGGATGGACGTTTCCGACCTGTTAATTACGAAGCCGGGAGGCATGACCTGCACGGAAGGGCTTGCCAAAGGCATTCCGATGCTGTTCTATAAGCCGATACCCGGACAAGAGGAGCAGAATTTGAAGTATTTTACGCAGCACGGCTTCGGAGAGCAGATCAAATCGGCGGAGACGATCGATCACTGGTTTCAATACTTACTGAAGCGGCATGAAGGCGCCGCTCAACCGCAATCGCCAGCCGCAGGCGAGTTCAGCCGCTATAACCCGGCCGAATGCTCGCATGCGATTATGGAGATTTTACGGCAATAGCATAGCAAATAAAATAACCATGACGTGCACTTCATTCGATTGGAATGGAGACGTCATGGTTTATTTGTTTTGCTTACATCTGCTTTTTCAACTGCTCCAGATGCTCTGCCAGCACATGCTCGCCGATGACCACCTCAAGCCGGTGGATCGGCATCCCCTTCTGTGAAAACTTCGTTTCGTACTCGGTCATCACTAGATCCGTACGCAGCTCCTCAGCATGCAGATCGAGCGAAATATTCCGCATCCGAAGTCCCAAATCGGCAAACGAGTTCAGGGAAAATTCAAACAAGGAACGGGAGTCCGTCTTGAAGTGAATTTCACCGTTTTCGTTTAGAATCTCCTGGTATTTGTTCACGAAATTCGCATGCGTCAAGCGCCGCCGCGCATGCTTCTTCTTCGGCCAAGGATCGCTGAAGTTCAAATAAATGCGCTCCAGCTCCCGGCTGTCGAACACATTCTCTATCGACTCAATATTGTAACGAACCAGCCGTAGGTTGCTCAAATCTCCACCGTGCTCCTCGCGCGACAGCTGCGCCTTCTCGCTGCCTCTGCGGATCAGCTCGTCATACATATCTATGCCTATGTAGTTGATTTGCGGGTTCAATGCACTCAACTGGCTAATAAATTGGCCTTTGCCCATGCCGAGCTCCACATGAATCGGGCGATCGTTACCAAACACTTCACTCCAGCGCCCCTTGAACTGCTCAGGCTCCAAAATGACCAGCTCCGGCTGCCCCTCCAGCGCTTCCCGAATGCCTTTTCGTCCTCTTAAACGCATGCTTAAACCTTCCTTTGACTATGCAAATTCGACAAGCTTAAGCCTTGATTATACTCTGAAAACAAAGGATTGAAAAGACCGGCTCGTACTGGGAAATCCGCACGGGAGCCGGTCTAGGCCATCAGACAAAGCATTACACTTCGAGCAGCTGGTAGTGAATCTTATTGGATTCCGGAATCAGGATCGACTCCAGGGATGACAGCACTTTTTTGCGTGCTTCTGCTGCAATTCTGGTTTGTTCATGGAATCGCACCCCTGCCGCCAGCGCCATTGCTTCTTTAACGGAAAGCTCTATGGTTACCTTATCGTTCGGGAGCTTTAGTCCGTTCACTGACGTTACCTTACTTCGCGTTCGTCACGATTGCGTCCGCGCATCCCTGCCAAGCCGAGCAGACCGAGCAAGCCAAGCCAGCCCCAGCTATAGCGGTTGGTGTTATCTGTTGCTTTAGCCGTATAGTTGTTGGTTTTGTAAGCATTCGTGCGATAAGTGGTTGTATCGTAGTTGCCGCCATAGCCGTAGCCTGTACGGTCATTCACATTCGTATTGGTATGCATCCGATCGAGCATGTTATCGGAGTAATTGCGAACGGTATTTCCAACGGTTCCTGTTGTTGTCCCTGTTGTACCGGTTGTTGTTCCAGTCGTAGTACCTGTAGAGGTTAGGGTACTAGTCGTACCATAGCCAGGTACGTAGGTTCCGGAAGCTGGATTATAAGCACCCGTGGTTCCTGTGCCCGTACCCGTCGCACCGGTGGAAGGATTCGTACCATAGGTCCCTGTCCCATAAGTTCCAGTTGTCCCGGTACCATAGGTCGTCGTTGGAGTGCCTGTTGTACCCGATTCGGCAAATGCCTGACCGCCTACGCAGAAAGTTGCTGTTACCGCCAAAGCCAGTACCGTTTTACGAAACTTATTCATCGTTCGCATGTACTCCCTTCAGACGCATGATTTTGTTTTGCTGCTTGCCCCCATAGCTTAGACTTTCCGCGATGTTCTTATCCTCCCCGCATTCTGGAGAAGCAGCCAATTGGCGTGATTGCAGGTTAGCATGGTAAAATAAGAGGTATGCAGCGAAATTCAAGCGCCAGCACAGCACTTCAAAGGAGTACCTTGATTATGAATCAGCTTGAGACGGTTCAACCCCGCTTGTGGGGGGACAAACGTTTTCATACGTGGAATTATGAGATGCGGGAGCAGTTCGGCGCGAAAGTTTTCAAAGTCATGCTCGATGCCGGCTTCACCTGCCCGAACCGGGACGGTAAAATCGCGACCGGCGGTTGTACGTTTTGCAGTGCACGGGGATCCGGTGACTTTGCGGGAAGCCGCCGCGACGATCTGGTTACTCAATTCAACAAAATTCGCGATCTGCAGCATCAAAAATGGCCCGAGGCTCAGTATATCGGCTATTTTCAAGCCTATACCAATACGTACGCTCCAGTCGAGGAGCTCAGAGAATATTATGAAGCGATTTTGCAGCAGCCCGGTGTCGTCGGCCTTTCCATCGCCACCCGGCCCGACTGCTTGCCTGACGATGTCGTCGACTACCTTGCGGAGTTGAACGAGCGCACATATTTATGGGTAGAAATGGGGCTGCAAACGATTCACGAACGCACCTCCGAGCTGATCAACCGGGCTCATGACACCCAATGCTATCTGGATGCGGTGGCCAAGCTGCGTGACCGCGGCATTCGCGTGTGCGCCCATATTATTTACGGGCTTCCGCAGGAGACGCACGAGATGATGCTGGCGACGGGACAAGCGGTGGCGAAGATGGATGTTCAAGGCATTAAGATTCACCTGCTGCACCTGATGCGCAAAACGCCGATGGTCAAGCAGTATGAAGCCGGCTTGCTGCAGTTTCTGGAGAAGGACGAGTATGTGAATCTCGTCGTCGACACGCTTGAGCAGCTGCCGCCGGGCATGATTGTCCACCGGCTCACTGGCGATGCGCCGCGTGACCTGTTGATCGGGCCGATGTGGAGCCTTAAGAAGTGGGAAGTGCTAAACGCGTTTGACGCGGAGCTGAAGCGCCGCGACACGTGGCAGGGGAAGAAGTGGCTTGGGTAAGGAGCTTCTTTTAGCGGGATGCAGAGCTTCAGGTGCAACGCCATGAGAAACCAAAGCCTTAAGCGAAGACGCGAATCAATGGCTGACCGTCCTAAGCTTGGCCTAAATACCGAATCTTTCTACCTGTGAACCATTTTACCCAGTTGAAGCGTTTACTTAGATAAGCAAACACGAAGGAGTGATAACGGGTGAAACGAATCGTACTTTTAACCGCGCTGCTGCTAGCCGCTGGCTGCAGCTCTAAGCCGGCGGCCACCACGCCGCCGTCGCCGGTTGCGCCCGCCGCCCTGCCGGAGGCGGGCGGGGTGATTACGCCGCCGAAGGCGGAGGCTGACGCCGGGAAGGCGTCAGGCTCGGCCGCGCCAGGCGGCGGCAACCTTGGAGCCACCAGCGGCAGCGTGGCTCCATCGGCGCCTTCGGCGGCGCCCACGCCGGCGGCTGCGGCCTCGGCTCCTGCTGCTTCCAAGCAGCAGGAGTCGGCCGCTGCGCCGGCAGCGACGCCGAAGGCGCCGGCCGCGGAGGCGAAGCCCGAGGCGCCGATCCAGGAGCCCGCCAAGGCTCCTGTGGAACCGGCGAAGCCGGACGGCGGCAAAGCCAGCCCGGCTCCGGCGGAGCCGATCACTCCGCCGAAGGCGGAGGGCGCCAAGCCGGCCGAGGCGCCGAAGCCGACGCCAGCGCCAGCAGCCGCGGTATCCGCCGAGGTGACGGCGAAAGCGCAGGCGGCGTTCAAGGACAACTGCATGGCATGTCATGGCGATACGCTGCAGGGCGGGTACGGACCGAACTTGACCAAGGTCGGCGAACGGAAAACGAAAGACCAGATCGTGCAGCAAATCACGAATGGCGGCAAAGAAATGCCTCCATTTAAAGACTCGGTCAGCGCAGCCGATATCGACGCGCTTGCGACCTGGTTGGCATCGAAGAAATAGCACTACCTTAGGGGATCGTCAGCTAGCTGACGGTCTCTTGTTCTGCTTGTCCGAAGTCTCATTCAGAAAGGATGCCTTCCCTTGGGATTTATATCCATCTTAAGCTTTGCCCATAAGCTCATTGAAGAACGCACATACGCCGGCGACATTGCGGTAGACGCTACGGCAGGCAACGGCGTGGACACCGTATTTCTGGCCCGGCTGGTCGGCTCGGAAGGCACGGTTCATGCCTTTGACGTCCAGCGACAGGCGCTCGACAGCACCGCCGCCCGGGTGGACAAAGAATGCCCGGACCACGGCCCGGACGCCGTCCGGCTTCATCTTCGCAGCCATGCCGAGCTGCCGCAGGTGCTGTCCCCGGACGAGCACGGACGCGTAGCGGCGGTCATGTTCAATCTCGGCTATTTGCCGGGCGACGACCATGCCACGATCACGCAGCCGGAATCGACGCTCTCCGCCTTAACCGCTTCCGCTGAAGCGCTGCGACGAGGCGGAATCATCACCGCGGTGCTCTACACGGGCCACCCCGGCGGTGCGGAGGAAGCGGAAGCGGTTGAGCAGTGGGCTGCCGCACTTCCTCAGAAGGAGTTTCAAGTGCTGCAGTACCGCTTTTTCAATCAAAAGAACCACCCGCCCTACCTAATCGCCATCGAAAAACGATAGATCCGCCCAGCCATATGGCAAAAGCACCCTTCCATTGATATAATGCAAAATAGAATAAACTAGGAGAGAGTGAAAATGACGATGAAGCCATATCCGTTGCAATGCAAACCGGAATTTAAAGAACGCGTCTGGGGCGGGCGAGCCCTGGAGCAGTTCGGGCACCAGCTGCCGGATGGACCGATTGGGGAGGGCTGGATGATCGGGGATCACCCGAACGGCACGACGTCCGTGGTAAATGGGGAACTCGCCGGCATGGGACTGGATCAGATCCGAGAACAGTTCGGCGAAGTATTTTTCGGAAGCAAAGGCTTTTCCAAGAAAAACGGCCGCTTCCCGCTGCTGATCAAGCTGCTGGACTGCCAGGACGACCTTTCCGTGCAGGTGCATCCGAACGACCATTATGACCGGCTGCCGGCAGGTGAGCTGGGCAAAACAGAAATGTGGTATATCCTGGATGCTAAGCCTGGTGCAAAAATCATCTACGGGCTGAAAGACGGCGTGACCCGCGAGCAGCTGGCGGCAGCGATCGACGAAGACCGCATTATGGACTGCTTGAATGAAGTGACGGTGGAAGCCGGCGACTCCTTCTATATTCCATCCGGTACCGTGCATGCGCTGGGCGCAGGGGTATTGGTAGCGGAAATTCAGCAAAACTCGGACAGCACTTACCGCTTGTATGACTACGGCCGTTTGGGCTTGGACGGAAAGCCTCGGGAGCTGCACATCGAGGATTCGCTGAATGTCATCGCCTATGAAGGCTCGGGCGCTACGTTTATGAAAACGGAGCTCGACCGCTCCAATGCATGGCTGACCCTGGCCCGCTCCCCTTTCTTTGTCACGGAAAAAGGGCAGGTTCAGGGCGATTGGCCGCTCCAAACGACTCCAGAGAGCTTTATCATTCACATCATTTGCGACGGCACCGGTACGATCCGATATGCCGACGGCGAGCTGACCGTGAAGCCAGGCGAGTGCTATCTGCTCCCAGCCAATCTCGGCGATTACACCCTTAGCGGTGAAATGACAGTACTTCGCAGCTATTTGCCATAAGAAACACAAAAAAGAAGGGTCCCCTCGACGCATTCAACGCGAGGGAGCCCTTCTTTTCTATTCCACCGTACTATTGCTGAACTACTGCCGCTGGCTGCTGATTCTGAGCTTTGGCGGCTTGCCTTTGTGCTTTTTTCTGTGCTTTTTGAGCCGCCTTTTGCTTCTGCTTGTCTGCCTTCGCTTTTTGGCGCTCGGCCTTCTTCGCATCCTTCTTCTGCGCCTTTTGCTGCGCCGTATACTGCTTCAGCGTCAGGCCTTGTGCCTTGGCTTGCTGCAGCGTATCCGCCCGCTTCGCCTTCAGCTGATCCACGGTGATGCCTTGCTTCTGCGCCTTCTGCTCCAGGGCCGCTTGATGCTTCGCCTGATTCGCTTCATGCTGCTTGGCTTTGTATTGCTTCACGGTCAGCCCTTGCGCAGCTGCCGCCTGCTCGAGGTCGGTGCGCTTTTGCTTGAGTTGCTCTACCGTGAGCCCTTTTTTCGCTGCGCGCTGCTCCAATTTGGCTTCGTGCTTGGTTTGCGTGCTGGCCGTTGGAGTCGTTGTTGTCGTTGCATCTGCTGCAAAAGCCGAGCCGACAGAGGCCACGGCAACGAGGGTGCCTACTGCTGCTGTGAGTATCGTTTTTTTCATGTTCATAGTGAAAATACCTCCAAGGACTTGTAGTGGAAAACGAGCTTTACAACACCTAGTGTAGCCCTAAGTTATGTCATCGGTATGACAATAAGCTTAATCCTGGATTAAGTTATGTCATCGATACATAAGCTTAATCTTTTCCACCCGATACCCCAGCTGCTTCCTTCGCGAGTGTAAATGCTTGTGGAGGCGTCGCCGCATCCGGAGGGAAGTAAACGATGAGCAGCTGCTCGTCCGACCGGTCGATCTCGCCCGTCGCTAAGTACTGATCCAGCTTGAACGGTATCACCTCGAGCATCACATGCTTGTGCAGGTCCTTCTCCCCGATTCGGAGTGCCGCAAACTGGGTGGATACCCGCTCCGGCCATTCCGCGAGCATCCGCATATAGTCCGATTGCTGCGTTTTGTCGAGGGTAAACTGCCACCAAATTTTGCGCGGCTTATACTTATGGTTCAGGAAGTAGTCCAGCTTCATCAAGCCTTCGACCAGCTCCAGCCCCTGGGTTCCCCGATCCTTCAGGAACGCATGCAGTCGCGTGAACAGATCCTCCAGCTGATGGCCGATTTTTTGCCAGCCGCGCTCCTCCCAGAAGTCCCCGAACTCTTGGAAAAAATCGAACGCCGTCGCAAATTCGTACTTGATGAGGTAGCTCACGGTGTGGTCCAACCGATGGGCATTCCAGTATTTTTCCAGCACGTCCTCTACCCGCTTAATCCGCACCAAGTCAGAGAAAGGAAGGATGCTGTTGCCCAAAATCTCGTACGGCGCATGATCCATATAAATGTAGCCGTATTTCTCCGCGTCTTGACGCATGCCCGTCCCTCGAAGCATTTTGAGAAATCCCAGCTGCAGCTCCTCTGGCCCCAGCTCGAACACATCATTAAACGTTTTGCGGAAGGAACCATAATCTTCCTCCGGCAGCCCTGCAATCAGATCCAAATGCTGATCGATCTTCCCGCTCTCCTTCACTTTCGTAACGGTGCGGGTCAGCTTAGTGAAGTTTTGTCTGCGCTTCACCAGACTATTCGTCAGATCGTTCGTGGATTGCACGCCGATCTCGAAGCGGAACGTGCCCGCAGGCGCATGCTCCGCCAAGTAATCCAGCACCTCCGGACGCATGATATCCGCCGTGATTTCAAACTGGAACACGCAGCCGCTATGATTTTGGATCAGGAATTCAAAAATTTCCATCGCATAATCACGCTTAATGTTAAAGGTCCGATCCACGAATTTGATCAGCTTCGCGCCGGAACGGATCAAGTACAGCAGATCGCTTTTGGTCCGCTCCATGTCGAAATACCGCACCCCAACTTCAATCGAAGAGAGGCAAAATTGACAGCTAAACGGACAGCCGCGGCTCGTCTCGAAGTAGACGACACGATTCGCCAGACTCGGCAGATCCTCCGCAAATCGGTGCGGTGTCGGAATGTCGTCCAGCTTGAGCTTCGGCCGTGGAGGAGTGATGACAGTTCGTCCGTCCTTCCGGTACGCCATCCCGAACACGCTGTAGAACGCCCGGTCTCCCTTCAGCTCGGTCAGCAGGTGGTGGAACGTCTCCTCGCCCTCCCCCGTAACGATAAAATCGACCTCCGGCAGCCGGTTCATCCAATATTCCGTATCATAGGACACCTCTGGCCCGCCCAGGACGATGATGAGCTCAGGCATAATCTTTTTCAGCATCCCGATCACGACGATCGTTTCCTCGATGTTCCAGATATAACACGAAAAACCCACGAGCTCCGGCTTCCGCTGATACAAGTCGGAAACGATGTTCATCGCAGGGTCTTTGATCGTATATTCGGCAATCTGAATGCCCGGAAAATCTTGCTGACTGTAGGATTTCAAGTAGCGCAGCGCCAGCGACGTATGAATAAACTTAGCGTTTAAGGTGGATAAAACAATGTTTTTCATTTCGTTTGCAAACCTCTTCATTTCAAATGGTATCCCTATTCTACACGGAAACCGAAAGGAACACAAAAAAAAGAAACGGAACCGGACAGGCCCATTTCTTCTTTACAAGTTGCTTTGTGCAAACTCGGATTCCGGAGTAATCGCCGTAAGCAGAAATTCATCCTGCCCTGCTTCGGACCAGACATTCGCCTGCGTCAGCAGCTGCTCGTCCATCTGCTCCTTCTGCGTGAGAAGCTCCGCGATATCGCCTTCGGTTCGGTTAATCGTATTCTGGAGGCGGTTGCGCTGCTCTAAACGTTTGGCTAATTGGTACAAAATCATGCTATCGTTCTTCCTTTCGCTCATGAAGTTCTTGACTCTATGTTACGTGTTGAACATTAAGACAAGATTAGAGGAACTTCAACGTTGTATTAAAATTACCCATCTTTCTGACCAACGAGAAGCCTGGCGCAACAAACGTTGCCTTTCCACTATATGCAGCTTACAGGAGATAGCATTTCCCATTTTTATGAAAACTATGTGACGATAACAGTGGCTTTTGCAAAAAAATTTAACCCGCTTGCTCCCGGTCCGTTTGTGCGGCTTGAGCCAGCCAGCTTAGCTGATGGATCTGCTTTTCTGATTGGTAAATTTTATACTCCGCAAATTTCAGAGAATCTGTGTAGCCGTTCACATCCCTTTGCACCTCCAACACGGCAAGCTGCGTATCGCGAACGCCCTTGTGCAGGCTGGACACTTCTTTCTCCAGTGCGGCTACGCTTTGTTCTAAACCAACAACGCTCTGTTCTAAACCAGCCACACGCTGCTCTAAAGCTACTACCGCTTGCTGCAATTCCTTTACATCATGCTCCAATTTGTCGAATCGCTGCTCCAGCATGTCCACTCGCATTTCGAGCTTGTTCATTCGTTCTCCCAGCCTGTCCATACGTTCTTCCAGCTTGCTCATACGTTCTTCCAGCTTGTTCATACGTTCTTCCAGCTTTTCCATACGTTCCTTTAGCCTGTCCATCCGAGCTTCCAGCTTGACCATACGTTCCTCTAGCCTGTCCATCCGAGCTTCCAGCTTGACCATACGTTCCTCTAGCCTGTCCATCCGATGCTCTAATCCGGCAAAGCGCTGATCCACCTCAATCCGAAACTCCGACAAATCATGGCTCAGCCCATGAAGCAGTGACAGTACCTGTTCCTCAAACGACATCCCGATCATCCCCCAACAATGCAGTATGGCCTGAACGCCAGTGAGGAAAAAGAAAGGAAAAACCCCCTCACAACGAATGCTGTAAGGAGGTTCTTCCTCCAAGCTGCAAAGATATCACGTTCAATTGGCTTGTTTTTCCATTATAAGCTACTCCCACTTAAACGTAAAGGTTGCAATGACAAAAGCTACCAGAAGCCACCCGCCGAGCAGCGCCGCTTGTGACCATACCTCCGTGATCCCCGCTCCGACATTCATAATTTGCCGCAGCCCTGTGGACAAGTGCGAAATCGGCAGCAGCTTCACGATCGGCTGTAGAAACTCCGGCATATTTTTAATCGGGAAAAATACGCCTCCAAGAAACATCATCGGAAACGAAATGAACCCCGCGATCGGTCCGGCGCTTTCCGGTGTTTTAGCCAGCCCTGCGATAATAAAGCCAATCGACATAAATGCCAGCGTGCCCAGCACGATAAAGCCGAGCAAGAGCGCCCACGAGCCATTCACATGCGTCCCGAAAAAGAGCGATCCCACAAGCAGCACAATGACCGCCTGCGCACCATTCAGCAGAAGCCTCGCCGTAATCTGGGCGGCAATGAAGGTCGACGAGCTGAGCGTGGTGCTCTGCATTCGCCGCAGCACTCCCCGCTCCCGCCAGGACGCGATCTGTGCTGCTACACCGTTCAAATTGTTCGACATAATCATCATCGCAACGATGCCAGGGACGAGAAAATCGATATAGCCAAGCTTCAGAGCCTGAACCCCTTCCGGCTGTATCGTCACCTTCGGCGTGTAGCCGGACAGCTGCTTATCGATCCCATCCACAATCGGGGCGATCAGCTGCAGTCCGACCTGCGAAGCCGCCGCATTCGTCTCATCGTAATACACCTTAAGCTGCGCGGGGGCTCCCTGCTGCTTCTGATCCACCCGCTCGGAATAGCCCTTGGGAATCAACAGCACCATCTGGTAATCGCCCTGCTTCAGCGTGGTGACTGCCGGATCCAGTTCTGCCGCTTCGCTTAATTTCAACACGGGGTTGGCTTTCAGGGCCTGCACCAGCCTCTGTGATGCTGCGGTTTGATCCTGATCAATAATCGCTCCGGTAACTGAGACCGGATTACCTTTACCCAGAAACGAGCCCAGCATCACCATGAAGAAGATCGGAAAAAACAGCGTCCAGAACAGCACCTGACGGTTACGGGCGAACAGCCTCAGTTGGCTGAGCGTCAATTGGATGTAGGCTTTCATTCCTCTCTCAAGCTCCTTCCGGTCATGTGGATGAAAACATCCTCCAGTGTCGCCGTACGCGTCTGCAGATCCAGCACTTTCCAGGCCTTTGCATCAGATATCGTAATTAAATCGATCAGCGAGCTCTGCAAATGATCCGTGTAGAGCACGTAGATGTCCTTACGCCGATCTACCTGCTTTACTTCTCGCAGCTCCTGCAGCGCGGTCATCACAAGCTGCTCTTGCGCTTCCGTATGCTCCTCCGAGCCCTCCAAGCGAAACTCAATCGCGCTGTCGGATTGAAGACTTTGCACCAGATTGCGCGGCGTATCCAAAGCGATGACCCTGCCGCTGTCCATCAGACAGATGCGATCGCATAGTACATGTGCCTCTTCCATGTAATGGGTGCTGAGCACGATCGTCTTCCCGCGCTCCTTGAGCCGCAATACAATATCCCAGAGCGTCCGGCGCGCCTGCGGGTCCAATCCGGTCGTAGGCTCATCCAGAAACACCACCTGCGGATCGTTGACCAGCGCCAGCGCGATGGCCAGCCGCTGCTTCTGACCGCCGGATAAATTTTTGACGCGATCGTTTCGCTTTTCCTGCAAAATCATATCCTCCAGCAGCGGCTCAATCGGAACCGACTCCGGATAAAAGCTGGCGTACAGCTTGACGATCTCATGCACCTTGAGCAGATCAAAGAGCGAGGTAGACTGCAGCTGGACTCCGATCACCTGCTTCACTTTTTTGAGCTCGGTGCGCGTATCATAGCCGGCCACAAGCGCATGGCCTCCATCTGGGCGGCGCAAGCCTTCAATCATCTCTATCGTGGTCGTCTTACCGGCGCCGTTAGGCCCGAGCAGTCCGAACACTTCCCCTTTGAGCACGTTGAAGCTAACGCCCTTGACCGCTGTAAAATCTCCGTAATTCTTGACCAGCGCTTCCGCCCTGATCATCGTTTCCGCATCCGCCAACGTCTCCCAGCTCCTTTTTCTCAATATATTCCAGTATAGCATTCGAACCTCGCAAACAAAAAGAAGCAGGTCCACGACGCTGCTCCTTCAATTGCTTGGCTATAGGCTGATAGGCTTGAAGTTTGGAAACAAAAAAGCTTTCCACCGCCAACTCGCGCAGGGAAAAGCCTCATGATTATCTTATCTTTCGTTACTTAGAATAAGAATGGTCCGCCAAACCCACCATAGCCATACCCACCGTAAGGATATCCACCATAGCCGTAGCCATAGCCGCCGCCCCAACCAAATGGAGCAGTTCCTACTGCAAGCAGATCAAACAAAACAAGCGGCAAAATCGCTGATGTTTTTACCTGTTTGCCCTTCCGGGGAGCGATGAACACCTGATTGCCGCTGACACGAACCAATTTGCCCTCTACTACGGTGCCGTCCTTTTTCAGGGCGTAAATCTGTTTGCCGATCAGCTTTTGGACATCTTGCTTAAGAACTTGTTTTTTCATCCGTGCACCTCCGAAAATTTAGCGTTAGGCCGGCAGGTCTAAACTGGGTTGGCATTAACGCTATATTGTACGGTAGGCACGGCGGATGTGTCTGGATAGTTGTCCGTGCTCCAAGAAAGATGTGCTGGTATCTCGCCTTCCTGGGGGCAGATCCGACGAATTATGCCTTGCGGAGTCTTCCCAGCTCGGTGGTGATCGCTTCGATCTCACTGATGCTGAAGCTATTCTTGCCTGCCACCATATCATAGATGTCGCGGAGATCCTCATACTGCTCATCGTTCAGCCTGGATGCCTTCAACGCAGCTCCGGTCGCCATACGAAGCTTCTTCTTAATCTCCTCAATCATATACTCGGTGTTTTCGAGCGTATTAACCGTCAAATTCGACACGCCTATCGCCGTCCTTTCGTTCACAATGATTGCTTGCAGCTATTGTACCACGTTTGGCAACCTCATGGAACGTGGCTTCACCCCCGCGCACCATGCTGCCTGCCGCTGAGGAGGCCTCACATGATACATACGCTTCATTGTCATGCAAAAGAACGGTTGACACAAAATCCACTCTAACACGATCCTCCTGTAATGGGGATGTGCGGATAAGCGTCAAAGCTTCAAAGCACTGAAGTGCGCGGATGCAAAGAATCTTTGGAATTTGAATCCGAGGAGAAGTGATCCAGCCCCTCGCATAAGTAGTTGACGTGCTGCTCCGCCAGTTTCTTGACATCATCATAGGATTGACTGTAATGAATGTTATACGAGATGAATCCGTGCAAGGACATAAACAAGCTCCAAGGCAAGCTGTACATCTTCTTCTCACTGCCCGGCTGCCGGGATACAACCGCGCGCACCACCGTGGCGAACAAATCGAGGCACTGCGCCTGCTCCGTTCGGGAATACTGCTGCAGCTCCTGATCCTTGATCATAAACATGATTTCATAGTGATTAGGGTGCTCCAAGCCGAATTTGATGAACTCCAGCATCAGTCTGTGAAGCTGTCCCAGATCGCCGAGCCGGGTCCGACTAAGCATATCCCGCAGCCGCTCCAGCAGAAGGTTGAAGTCTTCCGTCACCAGCGCGTAGAAGAGCTCCGCTTTTTCCCGGAAATGATAATATAATGCCCCGTGACTGTACCCCATCGATTTGGCAATACTTCTCATCGTTAATGCATGATACCCATGTTCGGCGAAGAGTTGTCTTGCTTCATCCAGAATTCTTTCGCGGCTTAGTTCCTGTGCAACTGCTTTTCTGGCCAAGTGCTCTCTCTCCCCTTCTATTCCATTTTCCCCACCCTATATACTAAAAGCGTGCCGGGCCCCTAAGCAGGAAGCTCGGCATGCTCCACGTATCGATCTTCACCCGACAGGATGACGCCTTGACCCTGGGTCAAATCGGTCATCCATGCGATGAACCGATCGGCTTCCGTCACCACCGGCAAACAGCACAGTGTAACCTTATCGGCAAAAGAGGTATCCCCCATAAGCATGGCGCGTCCACGCAGCTCATTCTCCACCTTGCCTAACCACGTATAATCGATCTCCACCAGCACTTCCCGATGAAGCACCTTGTACACCTGCTCAGCTGCAGCCAGTCCGACAACCGCCCCATCGGTGTACGCACGGATCAATCCGCCCGCCCCGAGCATAATGCCCCCGAAGTACCGTGTCACGACGACGGCGACGTTCTTGAGGCCTTGGTTCTTGATCACTTCCAGGATGGGCTTGCCTGCCGTACCGCTGGGCTCTCCGTCATCGGAGGCCTTCTGAATCTCATCCCGCTCCCCGATCATATAGGCCGAGCAGTTATGCGTTGCGGACCAATGCTCCTTCTTGATGCCTTCGATAAACTGAATCGCTTCTTCTTCAGAAACGACCGGCTTGGCAAATCCGATAAAACGGGATTTCTTAATGACAATTTCCGCTGAACCGAACGCTTTCACCGTACGATATTGCGTGAGCATCGCTCGCTCTACGCCTCCTTTAACTCATCAGCTTGCAAAAAAAGCAGCCACCCCGCAGGATGAACCGCTTTTTCGCTATTCGCCGAATCTGGAAACGGATGCAGGAGGCAACACGCCCCTCTCATCCGCACCAACGCCTATGACTAGGACAATCTCGCTTCGAGCTCCGCCTTTTCCTTCTCATATCCCGGCTTGCCGAGCAGCGCGAACATATTCTTCTTATATGCTTCCACACCCGGTTGATCGAATGGATTGACACCCAGCAGGTATCCGCTAATTCCGCATGCTTTTTCAAAGAAGTAAACCATATATCCAAAGGTATATGGAGTGGTATCCGGCAGCGTGACGATCAGATTCGGAACCCCTCCGTCGGAGTGCGCCAGCATGGTTCCTTCGAACGCTTTTTTGTTAACAAAATCCATCGTTTTCCCGCTCAAGAAGTTCAGTCCGTCCAAATCCTGCGGGTCCGTTCCGATCGTGATATGCTCAACTACTTGCTCCACCTGAATGACCGTTTCGAACAGGTTGCGCGTCCCCTCTTGGATGAACTGTCCCATCGAGTGCAGATCCGTGGAGAAGTCGACCGAGGAAGGATAAATACCTTTGTTGTCCTTGCCTTCGCTCTCGCCGAACAGCTGCTTCCACCATTCCGAAACATAGTGCAGCGATGGCTCGTAGTTCACCAGGATTTCCGTAGTCTTGCCCTTGCGGTACAGCGCGTTACGCACCGCTGCGTATTGGTAAGCCTCGTTCTCCTTCAGATTCGGATTCGAGTACACCTCACGCGCATCCGCCGCGCCGCGCATCATCGCTTCGATGTCGATGCCTGCGGTAGCGATTGGCAAGAGGCCTACCGCTGTGAGGACCGAGTAGCGTCCACCTACATCGTCTGGAATGACGAAGGTTTCGTAGCCTTCTTCGGTTGCCAGCTTCTTCAAAGCGCCTTTAGCCTGGTCCGTCGTTGCATAAATGCGCTTGCGCGCCGCTTCCTTGCCATATTTCTTCTCCAGCAGCTCGCGGAAAATCCGGAAGGCGATCGCCGGCTCCGTCGTCGTTCCGGACTTGGAAATGACGTTGACCGAGATGTCCTTGCCTTCGAGCAATTGGAGCAAATGAGTTACGTAAGTGGAGCTGATATTTTGCCCGACAAAATAAATTTCCGGCGTCTTGCGCTTGCCCTTCGGAAGCAGGTTGTAGAAGCTGTGCGACAGCATCTCGATCGCCGCTCTAGCTCCCAGGTACGAGCCGCCGATTCCGATCACAACGAGCGCGTCGGAGTCCGATTGAATCTGCTGCGCCGCCTTCTGGATGCGTGCAAATTCCTCTTTATCATAGTTGACCGGCAGATCGATCCAGCCCACAAAGTCGCTGCCTGCACCGGTTTGGTTATGCAGTTGCTCATGCGCCGCACCCACGGCTCCAGCTAAGTAATCCACCTCGTGCTGCTGAAGGAAGCCCAGTGCTTTACTGTAATCAAAACGAAGCTTTGCGCTCATTCAATATGATCCTCCTGTCCTATCCTCTAGTCTGTAAAATACCATTTGTATAAGAATACTTCACTGCCTACTGGAAAGCAATATGAAATTCTCCGTCTCGCCTGAAATTTCAACACCGGAAATAGGGCTTTAGATAAGCGAAAACCCGCAGGCAAAACCTGAACCTGAGGGATTCAGTAAGCCATGCGGGGTCTGATGAAATGGCCGCGATTACTCGGCGATATAAGAGCAGCAGTAATCGGTGACCGTCTTGATCTCCAGCTTAAACTTGGTGTGTGCCGGGACGGTAAACTCGCCCGTGCCGTTGATTTCCAGCCACTCGCTTGCGCCTGGAAGCAGCACTTTCAGCTCGCCTGCCAGAATTTCCATAATTTCTTTGGAGTCGGTGCCAAACTCATACTCGCCAGGAAGCATAATACCCAGCGTTTTCTTCGTGCCGTCGGCAAACAGAACCGTGCGGCTCGTGACTTTACCGTCGAAATATACATTGGCCTTCTTCACAGCCGTTACATTCTCGAATTGGGACATGGATTGCAATCTCCTTTTCTATGGATGCCAGGAGGAAGCCAAGACGGGACGATTCAGACCGTTAATGATTAACGGCCCGAATCGTACACCAAGTCAAGCTTCTCCAGTGGCACGTCTTATTTCAACAATTGCTTAACTTGAGCTACAACATTGTCCACGGTGAAGCCGTACTCGCGGATGACAACAGGTCCTGGTGCGGATGCGCCAAACTTGTTGATGCCGAGCACGCTACCTTGGTCTCCGACATAACGCTCCCAGCCGAACGAATGACCCATTTCTACAGCCAGTCGGGCTTTCACGTCCGGAAGAATAACGGAATCCTTGTACTCCTGCGACTGCTTATCGAACAGCTCCCAGCTTGGCATACTGATGACGCGTACTGCAACGCCTTCTTCAGCCAGCTGCTTCTGAGCGGCAACCGCCAGCTGCACTTCCGTACCTGTCGCGATAATTTGCGCTTGCGGCTTGCCGCCTGGCGCATCGGAGAGTACATAAGCGCCGCGTTCAACCGCGCCGTCTTCAGTGCCTGCAAGCGTTGGAGCCGCTTGACGGGAGAAGACCAGGGCAACCGGACCGCGCTTGTTCGCTGCGGCATAACGCCATGCGGCAGCCGATTCGTTGCCGTCCGCCGGACGAATCACAGTGATGCCTGGAATGACGCGAAGCGCCGCCAGCTGCTCGATCGGCTCATGCGTTGGGCCGTCTTCGCCGACGCCGATGCTGTCGTGTGTAAAGACGTAGATCGCCGGTACGCCCATAATGGATGCCAGACGAATCGCCGGACGCAGGTAGTCGGAGAACACGAAGAACGTACCGCCGAACACCTTCAGACCGCCATGCAGCAGCATGCCGTTGACAGCCGCGCCCATGCCGAATTCACGAACCCCGTAGTAGATGTTACGGCCGCTGTAATCATTAGCCGTCATCACGCCCAGGCCCTTCATGTGCGTCATTGTGGAGGACTCCAGGTCCGCCGAACCGCCGACGAGCGCAGGCGTATTCTTAGCGATCGCGTTCAGCGCGATTCCCGATGCCGTACGCGTACCCTTCTCGGCGGAGATGTCCGCAGGAATATCTGCATCCCAGCCCTCAGGCAGATCGCCCTTGACCGCGGTATCAAACTGCTTAGCCAGCTCCGGATAAGCCTTGGCATAGTCAGCGTACAATTGCGTCCATGCCTCGTAAGATTGAATGCCCTTTTGCTTCACGTCGGCAAAATGCTTCCGCACTTCATCCGGTACGTAGAAATGCTGCGTATCGTCCCAGCCGTACGCTTTTTTCGTCAGCGCCACTTCGTCTACACCCAGCGGGGAGCCGTGAGGGCCGACGTGACCGCCTTTACCCGCTTTGTTCGGGCTGCCGTAGCCGATGACCGTCTTCACTTCGATCAGCGTCGGACGGTAATCCGCTTGAGCTTCCAGCACCGACTTGTGGAGCGCATCCAGATCGTTGCCGTCTTCCACGCGCAGCACTTGCCAGCCGTAGCCTTCAAAGCGCTTCGCTACATTTTCGGAGAACGAAAGGTTCAGCTCGCCGTCGAGCGAAATATCGTTGGAATCGTACAGCACGATCAATTTGCCAAGCTTCAAATGTCCTGCCAACGATGCGGACTCCGAGGAGATCCCTTCCATTAAGTCGCCGTCGCCGCAAATAACATAAGTATAGTGATCGATCAGATTAAACTGATCGCGGTTATATACACCAGCCAAGTGAGCTTCCGCCATAGCCATACCTACCGCCATACCGAAGCCTTGTCCAAGTGGGCCAGTTGTAGCATCTACGCCTGCTGTGTGTCCAACCTCTGGGTGACCTGGGGTCAAGCTGCCCCATTGACGGAAGTTTTTCAGCTCTTCCATCGGCAGATCATAGCCGCTCAAGTGAAGCAGGCTGTACAGCAGCATCGAGCCGTGTCCGGCAGACAGCACAAAGCGGTCGCGGTTAATCCACGTCGGTTGGTCCGGATTATGCTTCATAACTTTTGCGTACAGCTCATAGCCCATCGGCGCAGCGCCCATCGGCATGCCCGGATGGCCGGATTTCGCTTTTTCCACCGCATCGATGGAAAGCGTACGGATCGTATCGATGGATAGTTGTTCGATCGTTTTGTTAGTTACGGTCATTGTAATCCTCCTACGTAAGGTTTGCTGGCGCACACGATCACGCTTGTCCCTAAAGTTACTGTCCACCATATATTCGAAAAACAGCGCCACAATATGGATTGTTCACGTGTGCATAAATTATTGTCCTTCGCTTTAACTTGCCTTATTGTACCACTGTCCGTCACAGTTTGCCATATCCAACCTGTAAACATACAAAAACAATAAACTTCTTTTTGAGCAAATCCTAAGCCAGCCCGTCGCCAATCCCCATGAACAAATCATTTTGAAAAAAAAGCTTTCGGTCGAAGGAATTAATTCATCCTTGTCGAAATATTAGGTTGTCGATCAACACTTCCATGAAATCCCATCCGGCCGACGCATCTTTTGTTTAGGAGTCTGCCATGAATCATACGCTGCAACAGTTAGCCAATACGCGCCAAACGTATCGAAACATGCTGAACCTGTACTGGCTGACCATTTTGTTGACCGCCGCTTTCGAATACGCCCTGCATGATAATGAAGCCCCACAGATGTTTCTAGCTCCGCTGGTTCTGCAAGCTTTCGGGCTTGCCGCCGTTACCGGAGTGGCCGAGATGCTGTACCGATACCGGAAAATGCAAAGCGATTACCTGCTCATTTTTACCGGCATGATCTACGCTTCTTCCATTATTCTGATGAATCCTTCCATCGGCATCGTGCCGGCCATTTACATTTTCCCGATTTTGACGTCGGTGCTTTCCTTTAATCGAAAAAAGATTGTCGCCGCCTTCATCATGATTCTTCTCTCCTTTGGGCTCCTCTACACGGCAAGCCCCGAGCTTCGAGAAGCTATGCACCCGATTCATATCATCGGCCTGCTGTTTCTTTATATCGGTGTGACCGTCATCGCTTTCACCATCAGCAGCAGCGGGATCGAGCTGTTAAACAACCTCAATCTCACGACCGTAGCCAAACAGGAGCTGCTCGTCAAAAATATTATTATGGACAAGCTCTCCAAAATCGATGCACTGACCGATCTGTACAATCACAAGACCTTTCATGAATACATTGAAAAGCTGATTGAGCAATGCGAGGATAACAAGCTCTCCATGCAGCTCGCGATTATCGATATCGATAATTTCAAAACCATTAACGATACATATGGACACTGGGTCGGAGATGTGATTCTCACTCGGGTGGCCGGCATTTTGAAGGACACGGTGACGCCCAACGATTTCGTAGCCCGCTATGGGGGCGAAGAATTTGCCGTCATTTTTACGGAAAAATCACTCGACGAAGCGTATCGTATCGCCGAGCAAATCCGCCATCAGCTCGCAATTACCTTACATCCGGAATTGGATAGCCAAGCGGCCACGATCAGCATAGGGCTGCAGGATTATGTAAAGGGGATCGGCAAGGAACGGCTGTTCAAAGGGGCTGACAGCTCGCTGTATACAGCCAAACGGACCGGCAAAAACAAAACCGTCGCCCAAACCGCAGGAAGCGGAGAGCTCGGGGTGTACAGCATATAGCAAAAACGGCAGCGCTGCGAGTATTCCTCGCCTGCGCTGCCGTTTTTTCAACACTCATAAACCTTTAGCTAAACACAACCGTCTTGTTCTGATGCACGATGACACGGTCTTCTACATGCCACGCCACCGCACGCGCCAGCACCGTTCGTTCGATATGGCGACCGATGCGTTTCAAATCCTCCACGTTATCACGATGGCTCACCCGCTGAACGTCCTGCTCAATAATCGGCCCGCCGTCCAGCTCCTCCGTGACGTAGTGCGCCGTGGCGCCGATGATTTTCACACCTCGGTTATAAGCTTGCGCATAAGGCTTACCGCCGACGAACGCCGGCAAGAAGGAATGATGAATATTAATAATCCGGTTCGGATAATGCTCAATGAACTTCGGTGAAATAATCTGCATATACCGCGCTAAAATGACCACATCCACTTGGGCGCCGGTCACCAGCTCCATCTGCTGCCGCTCCGCCTCCGCCTTCGTATCCGACGTCACCGGGATATGGTAGTACGGAATGCCGAGCGGCTCCACCAGCTCACGCATATCGTTATGATTGCTGATGACCATGGCGATGTCCGCGTCCAGATCACCCGACTGCCAGTGCCAGAGCAGCTCCAGCAGCGCATGGTCTTCCTTGGAGACGAAGATCGCCAAACGCTTTTTCCGGCTCGCTCTCGTAATGCTCCACTGCATTTGGAACTTGTCCGCCACTTGGGCGAAGTCGGCCTTCAGCTGATCGCGGCGCTCATGCAGGCCTTCGAGGTCGAATTCGATCCGGATGAAGAAGAGACCGCCTTCTGGGTCCATCGTGTATTGATCGGATTGAACGATGTTCGCTCCGTATTCATATAAAAACCGGGAAACCGCAGCGACGATACCAGGCTGATCCGGGCAGGATACCAGCATGCGGGCGCGGTTGTACAGGCTAATGCTTTTGGATTTCGGTGTGACTTTCGGAATCATCTTTGCGTTCTACCCCTTTGGCAACGGTCTACAAGCTACAAACTAAACGGTGGCAAACAAGTGCTCGCCTGCAAACCAAGCGGTCAAGCGCTGGTTCACCTGCTCTTCGCTAAGCTCCGGGAACAAGCTTTTGGCAAGGATCAAATCGTAGAGGCGCTCCATTGGCTCGCGACCGTCCGCTTTTTTTGCTTTGGCATCAGTCTTGAGCACTTCCCACGTCTGCAGGACGAAGTCGCGCGAATGCAATTCTTGCTTCGTAAAGAAATGGCCCAGCTTCTCCACATCCGACAGGAATTCTTCACCGAAGCGATCCTTGACCGTGCCGCTTAATAAAGCAATTTCCGTCTCATACATTGGACGCTGCGTGTTGTCGTCTTTGCCGATCCATGGGGTTTCCAAAATAAACGGCAAATGCTTCAGCTTCTCATGATGCACTACGCCATGCATCGCTTTAAAGCCGATCCAGCCGGCACCCACAGGGGCATGACGGTCCTTCCCTGCGCCACGAGGGTTCTTACTGTCGTTCAAGTGAACAACCGCCAAACGGTTCAAGCCCACAATACGGTCGAACTGCTCCAGCACGCCATCTAGATCGTTCACGATATCATAGCCGGCGTCGTTCACGTGGCAAGTATCCAAGCAAACCGTCAGCTTGCCATTATCTTCGACCTTCTCGATAATAGATGCCAGCTCCTCGAAGCTGCGTCCGATCTCCGTTCCTTTGCCGGCCATCGTTTCGAGTGCAATATTCACGTCGGTGTCTTTTACACCGGCCAGCACTTCGTTCAAGCCCTCGGCAATCCGTGTGATGCCGTACTCCGCATCCTTATCCGTGTACGCGCCCGGATGCAGCACAATCTGCTTAACGCCCAAATAGTTCGTGCGGCGAATTTCCTCTTGCAAAAATCGAACCGCTAGCTCGAATGTATCTTCTTTATAGGATCCGAGATTAATAATATAAGGGGCATGGACGATAATTTCACCGATCCCATGCTTCTCCATCACAGCTTTGCCTTCTTCGATGTATTGGTTTTCAATCGGCTTGCGGCGCGTGTTTTGCGGCGCTCCCGTATAAATCATAAATGTGCCCGAGCCATAGGAAACAGCCTCTTCAGCCGCATTCAGCAGACCCTTGTCCGAAAACGAAACGTGCGATCCGATTCTAATCATAACCGGGAATCACTCCTTTATTTTTCACTTCTATCTATTCTACTAGGATTGCCACAAGAAATCTAGAATAAGCAGTCCCTCGAGCAATGCCTATTCGTGGAAGCTTAAATCCCGCGAGCTCCAAGGTGCATTTTCCCCGGGCTGAAAATAAGGTATAATAAGGGTGAGGTGAGCTAGTCTATGAATGCCGTACATACGGGGTTTATGTGGTTTATTATATTCTGGGTGTTTGTTCTATTGTTTATGATGTCGGTCGGCGGGTACTTTATGTTCCGCAAGTTCTTCAAGGTGCTTCCGCGAGAGGATGGCAAATCGACGCTCGATTGGCAAAATCATTACGTCGAATCCTCCCGCCACCTATGGAACGACGAAGCCAAAGCGTTTCTAGACATGCTGGTCGAGCCCGTACCTACCCCATTTCGAGATATAGCCAAGCACTCCATTGCAGCCAGGATCGGACAAGTCGCATTGGAGGATAAAGCCACCGCCGTGACGCAGGATCACTGCATCCGAGGGTACATCCTGGCCACGCCCAAACGCGATTACAAGAGCTTAACGTCGTATCTCGACAAAAAGCAAATCGATTATACCGCCTACAGGCACCTGCTTCAGTAAAAAAAAGGCTGCCCGGAACTCCCGAAACGGAAGAACCGGACGGCCTTTTTGTCTTGTTCGCGTGGTTACTTCTTTTTCTTCGGCTCCTCATCCAGCAGCTTGACGGAGAGCGTAGCCTTCATTTCGCCGCCCGCATTCGGATTGATGTTCCGCTGCTGCGAGCGCAGCCCGACGATCGACACGGTGCTGACCGGAAGCGTGAGCGGCAGCTCTTCCTGCTTCACGAAGGCGATGCGGCCATCCAAAATGATGTACAGATCCACCTTCTCCTGCGATTTGAGATCCACCGTCAAATATTTCTTCCCTTTTGGCTGTACAGCCGCCTCCAGCTCGCCATAGTTCCGCAAGTCCTTCACGATCACGCCTTTGTCATCAAAATAATCCCGCACCCGAATGGTCGATTTATCCGACCAAGTCGTATCCGCCGCATTCCCTTCAGGGCTGCCCGGCTGGATTACATCGCTGTCCGGGTTATTGCTAAACCCGCCCGTTCCTGTGCTCGGGTAGCCGCCAGCATCTGACCCAGTCCCCGCTCCCCCGGCGCCTGTCGGATTGCTTGCGGTCGATCCGGCAGCATTCAAGTCGATCGAAGTGTAATCGTACAACCAGTTGTTCCGCTTCAAATAGTTATAAATCCGCTCCAGAATCGTCACCGCTTCCGCACGCGTTACTGCATCCTTAGGGCGGAAATAGCCATCGTTATTCGGGGTCATGATCCCGCTTCCGCTCAGGCTGGCCAAAGCCTTCGCCTGCACATTCGATAGTTCGTCGTCTCCGAGCGAGCAATCAGCTCCATTGCTTCCAAGGGCTAGCAGGGTGAATACATCACTCGACTCCACATCCATAAGCCCGCTGGACGTATACCGCCCATCCGCCTTGGCCAATTCGTATTGAGCTGGATCTGTGAACATTTTGACCGGAATATCCTTAAATGATGACACCACCGCACAAGCATCATTATCACTTAATCGGCGGTCCATCAGCCGGTTACCGAAGAACGCGTACAGCATCTGCGCCAGCTGCAGGCGAGTCAACTGCATTTCCGGACGGAAAGCCGTCTCCCCGTTCCGGTTAACCCCGTAGCCCCCGATCCGGAAGTCGGAGGTATAAATCCCCGAGATCGGCTGGTAAGCCCAATGCTGCGCCGGCACATCCGCAAAATAGGCCATTCGCTGCTGCGCATCCGAAGTTTGGTTAGGGCGGTATTTATCAAACAGCCGATAGACCATCACGGTCCATTCCGACTTGTTAACCGGCTGATCCGGACGAAAGCGCCCGTCAGGGTAGCCGGTCAGCACCTGCTTGTCCGCCATGAGGCTAATGGCACGAAGCGCCCAAGCATACCGTCCGTCCACATCGGAGAAGCGTGTTTCCGCCCGCGTCACCGGTCCCGGCAGGAGTGAAAAGAACACGCTGACGATCAGCAGCATCGCTAGTATTCGACAAATAGAAGAAGTTCGTTTGATCAATTGCATTCCCTCCATTCACTTCTCCTTTTATCGGCTGAATGGGCGGAATTTATTACCTTTTTGGAAAAAGTCGATCTACTCACCTGCGAGCAGCCGCTTCAAGCGATCCGGATAATCGGTGATGATACCGGACACCCCCGCCTCTACCGCGCGCTGGAGATCGGTCAGCTCATTGATCGTATAAGGATAAACCTGCAAGCCATGCGCGAGCGCATCCTTCACATCCTCGGCCCCGATGAGACGAAACTGCGGATGAAGCGAAAACACCCCGATGCCCGAGCCTTCCGCCATCTTGCGGTGCTGCGTAAAATTGGCTTCATACAGGAGCCCCGCCTTCAACTCCGGCAGCCGTTGCTTCAGCTCTTGAAGCAGTTTATGGTTAAACGACGAGACGACGACGCTCTGCAGCCGATCGTACTGCTCCAGCAGCTCTTTGAGCCGTACGAATAGACGCTCGCTGAAGGGACATTTAATTTCCACATTGATCATGTACTCCACCGGCACCAGCTCGAAAACTTCCGCTAATGTCGGCAGCTTCTCTCCTGCAAACCGCTCGTGGTACCATCCGCCGGCGTCCAGCTTCTGCAGCTCCGCTACAGTCAGCTCCGCAATCCGTCCCTTACCGTTCGTTGTCCGGTCCACGGTAGCATCATGGCATACGATGAGCTCGCCGTCTGCCGACTCCTGCACGTCCAGCTCGATGGCCTCCGCCCCTTGCTCGAACGCTAAGGCAAACGCGGCCAGCGTATTTTCCGGCGCCGATCCCTTCGCCCCGCGGTGGCCAATAATAAGCGGCTGGTGCTTCGACCCAATTGTCATGTCGTCTCCTCCAATTCATATTCGATGCTTCTGCATTTATTATCGGATTGAACTGGGGCAGGAAACAAGTGTAAAAAAGCGACACCTCTATCGCCCTACCGGATGCTCCTCCAGCTGATGGATAAAGCTCTTCCGCTTGACAACATAAAGCAGGACCAGCGCCGCTACGCCGTATCCGGCCAGGATCAAGGCATCTCTGGCAATCACTGCACTGCTTCCGATCGAGATCAGCTGTCTGAACCCTTCCACCGCGTAGGTCATCGGCAGCATCGGATGAATGAAGCCAAAAAATTTGGATTCCAGCTCCACCGGATACGATCCGCTGCTGGAGGTGAGCTGCAGCATTAAGATGACAATCGCCACGAACCGCCCTACATCACTTCCGAGCATCGAGATCAGCATGAACAAGATGGCCGTGAAAGCGAGGCCCAAGAGCACCGCAAAGCCATACATATGGAGAGCCGGAAGCACCGTTGGAATACCTAATCCCGTATGGAGCACGAACACCGACAGCGCCGATTGGAACACGCTTACGGAGGCCAGCGCCAAGTATTTATTGGTCATGTAGGAGATCGGGCGCTTCGGCATCGACACCACTTTGTTTAAGTCGATCACGAAAAACAGCACCAGCGACCCGACCCACAGCGACAGCGCGATAAAATACGGCGCAAACCCCGTCCCGTTATTGGGCACGGGATGCAGATTCTGCTCGGTCACCTGCACCGGCGTGGTGATCGTGGCGATCCGTGCTTCGGCCTGGCCGTCCTGCGCGGCCATGCCCGCCGCCTCGCCGAGCTTCGCGGCGAGCTCCTGCTGGCCTGCGTGGATGTCCCGCAGGCCGCTAACCAGCTGCACGCTGCCGTCGTGGAGGCGCGTGGTGCCGTCCCGCAGCTGCTGGAAGCCGGCGCCGAAGGCATTGATGCCTTCGACCAGCGCCGTGCTGCCCTGCTGCAGCTGCTTCACCCCATCGGCCAGCTGCGTGAGCCGGCCGGACAAATCCTCGACCAGCTGCCGGTTCCGGTTCAGCTGGTCGACGACTTCGCGCACGGCGGCTTGCAGCGCCGTGAGCCCGCTTTGCAGCTGGCCGAGCTGCGCGTCCAGCTGCTGGCTGCCCTGGCGCAGCTGCGCGGCCGCCTGCGCCAGGCTAGTGCGCGCCTGGCCGAGCGACGCCAGCGCATCCGTGCGCGCCTGCTCCAGCTCGAGCCGGCGCGCCTCCGCGGCCTGCAGCTGCGCCACGGCGCTGCGGAAGCGCTCGCTGCCGCTGAGCTCCGCGACCTGCGCGGCGAGCGCCTGCAGGTCGGCCAGCGCGCCGTCCAGCTGCGCCTTCTGCTGGCGCAGGCGGTCGCCCACGGCGGCATCCCAGCTGCGCTGGAGCTCGTCGATGCGGCGGTTCGCGTCCTCGATCGCCGTCCCGGTCGCCGCCAGCGCGCTCAGGCTTTGCTTCAGCGTTTGGCCGCTTGCATCCAGCACCGCTCGCAGCTGCTCCGCCTGGGCCGCCAGCTTATTGATCGGGTCCAGCAGCTGCGCCAGCTGGCCATTCAGCTTGGCCACCGCATCCGCACCAAGGCTAGTCACCGTGTCGAGACGGATGATCCCGTTCTCCACTTGATTCGCGCCATTGAGAAGCTTGGTCAGCCCGTCCGACAACGGCCCCATGCCCGCCTGGGCCTGGCGCAGTCCTTCTTCCAGTGCCGTCGCCCCGTCCTGAGCCTGCTTCGTCCCTTCCGCAAGCTTCGCCGCGCCATCCGCAGCCTGCTTCAGCCCCTGCCCGCCATTGAGCACTTGGTCGAACAGTACGCGCAAATATTTCTCCGTCAGCTTTTGCTCCAATTCATGCGAGACATGATCCATCACGCTTCGCACGAC
This sequence comes from Paenibacillus cremeus, assembly GCF_007786445.1. Taxonomy (GTDB): domain Bacteria; phylum Bacillota; class Bacilli; order Paenibacillales; family NBRC-103111; genus Paenibacillus_G; species Paenibacillus_G cremeus. The sequence goes on from NZ_VNJI01000012.1 coordinate 116,968, forward strand.
CTTTACCCCGAGCATATTGGCCCCCTCGTTTACCTGATACGACAGCTGGCTCGCCCTCGGCCGCGGCGTCCCCACACTGTAAGCCGTCTCCGAAAAATCCGCTGGAATCGTCAGCACCAAAAAATAGCTTAGCCGCTCAATTCCCATAGCTCCCGCTTCCGCTTTAACCTCCGTCCAATGGGTCTGGCCATCCGCTAACAGCTGGTCCGTTAGCTCCCTCCCCAGGTTGACCGGCTTGCCTCCCTGCTCCGTCCCCTGATCCTGATTGACGACCGCCAGCGGCAGCCGATGCAGCAGATCCGTCGGATTCCAAAACGCCCACAAATAAATAAAGCTATACATCAGCGGCAGCACCATTAAGCCTAGCACCGAGCGGCGAGCCATATTGGAGCCCCACATTTGCTTAATGTCGTGAATGGCCATCTGGAAGCCGTTCATGGCGTTCCCCTTCCTTTCTGCATTCCCCACCTTTAGCTCTAGTTAGTATTTGTCTGTCCAGCCAGCCTATCCAACTCAGACCAAGACAAAAACCCCGCCAAAGAACCCAGGCTTAGCACCTCATTCCTTAACGGGGTTTCAATTTTTCATGTATCGCTTAAAGAGCGATGCCAATCGCTTGTTGCAGCGAGTCATCACTGTTTGCTGCGCTCAGAGCGGCATTGATTTGCATGGGATCATCCTCATTTACAAGATGGAATTTCGCCCATTATACTGAAAAAAGGGTGAATCTGACAACCGAGGTGCCGCGATGTTCGGAAATCATAGTGTAAGTATGAATTATGCCGTTGTAACGGTTTTGGCAATTGGTGCGATTCTGTGGATCCTAGGGGCGCTGAAGCAGCGCCGCCGCCGCGGGCCTTTTGCTCCGTCCAAAAAGAAGCTTTCAATGCAAAAACAAAGCTGCTCCTACTGTCGCCGCAAAGTCAATCCCAAAGAGCTCTCGTTCTATTCCGCCCCCGCTCATGGCAAAGTAATCGGCGTATGCAAAGCCTGCAAGCCGCAGGCCGAACGGCAATCTCTGCTTCGACTTTAGCTTGCTCGAACATAAAAAGAAGCCCCGGACATCCGGGACTTCTTCTTGGTCGATCTGTATGCGGTTGAGAGGACTCGAACCTCCACGGGCGTAAGCCCACTACCCCCTCAAGATAGCGTGTCTGCCATTCCACCACAACCGCTCGTACTAGGAATCATTATAGCGCGTTCCAGCGCAAGAGTAAAGGGATTTGGTCTGGCATTTTTTTGCCCCTGCTCTTTATGACCCGTAGGGGATACTCTTCGTTTCACTCCGAGACTGCGAAGCCTCTGCTAACGAAGCCTTGCTCCGACGAACCCTTCGGGTTCTCACCCCTACTTACTATGACCCGTAGGGGATTCGAACCCCTGTTACCTCCGTGAAAGGGAGGTGTCTTAACCCCTTGACCAACGGGCCATGCCATTCATAACGGCCGCCCTCTCGAGCGACAAAAGTTATTATATCGGATGGACTAGCGAATGACAAGACTTTTTTGCCGAAAAAGCTCGCTTCATGGCTTGGAAATTGATGGTGTGTTACAATCGCGATAAGGAGCTTTTTGCATAACAGAACTGAGGTGTTTCCTATGCTGCTTTACGAACAATCCACCGGGAAGGTGAGCAGAACCGATATCCGGCGCCCGAACGACAATGAAACGGTCTGGATTCATCTGGTCGATGCACGGCCGGAGGACGTCGAATTCACGCTTCGCGACACGTTTGGCTGTCATCCGCTAGTTGTCGAGGATTGCATCAAGCTGAATCAACGCCCCAAGATGGATCGCTACAAGGACCATATTTTCATCACGTTCTTCGCGCTTACCGATAAGAATTTGGCCACCGAAGAGATCGGCATCGTCATTGGCCGGAATTATGTCGTCAGCATTAGCAAAAAGCCGCTTCTCATGATGGACGCGCTCAGTGAGCACTTTTTAAAAATGGAAGGAAGCATGGCGCATCCCGGCGGCATTTTGTACCGCATCTTGGATCGCTGCGTCGATGACTATACAAGCATCATCAATCTGGTTGAGGACCGCATGGACCGAATGGAGCGCACCGTGTTCCGTAATCCTTACGTTCGGGTCGCGCAGGAAATTTTTCAACTGAAACGGATGATTCATCATTTGCGCCGCATTATTGTGGAGGAAAAAACGATCCTCGGCGCCATCAGCCACCAAAACTTCCCTTATATGAAGCAGGAAGCGGACGTTTACTTCATCGACATTTACGATCATATTTCCCGGGTAATCGACTCACTCGACATTTTTCGCGAATCTCTTACTGGTCTGCTGGAGCTGCAGATGAGCATGAAATCCGACCGGATGAACGAAACCATGAAAACCTTGACGGTGATGAGCTCGATTTTTCTTCCGCTTATCTTTGTGGTGGGGCTGTACGGCATGAATTTCAAATTCATCCCCGAGCTGAGCTGGGATTACGGCTATGCTTATGTCTGGATCGTGATGATCTGTATCACTTTGCTAATGTATCGTATTTTCAAATGGAAAAAATGGCTCTAGCCCATTCGCGGTTCATTCATACCCGTTCGGGTTGTTGACCTGCCATCTCCACGCGTCTGCGCACATGTCCTCCAGCCCTTTTTCCGCCGTCCAGCCGAGCTCGTTCTTCGCTTTCGCCGGGTCTGCGTAGCTGCACGCAACATCGCCCGGTCTGCGGTCTACAATCACATAAGGGATTGCTCGGCCGGAAGCTTTCTCTAAGGCATGTACCATCTGCAGCACGCTATACCCGTTGCCCGTTCCTAGATTATAGGCCTCGACACCGGCAGCAGACTGGACTTTTTCCAGCGCTTTGAGATGTCCTTTGGCCAGATCGACGACATGAATGTAATCCCGCACTCCCGTGCCATCCACCGTCGGATAATCGTTGCCGAACACCTTAAGCTCCTTCAATTTACCTACCGCTACCTGCGTGATGTAAGGCATTAAATTATTCGGAAGCCCTTCCGGATCTTCCCCGATCCGTCCGCTCTCATGAGCGCCAATCGGATTAAAATAGCGCAGCAGCGCGATGCTCCATTCCGGATCGGAAACGTGCAGATCGCGAAGGATTTGCTCCAGCATGAGCTTGGTTTGGCCATAGGGATTGGTCGCCGCGAGCGAAAAGTCTTCTCTCACCGGCGAGCGTTCCGATATTCCGTATACCGTAGCGGAGGAGCTGAACACCAGCTTTTTCACTTTGTACTTCCGCATCAGCCCGCACAGCACCAACGTACCGGTAATATTGTTGTGATAATAGCGAAGCGGCTGCTGCACGGACTCCCCTACCGCCTTCAATCCAGCAAAATGGATCACCGCGTCGATCTGATTCTCAGAAAATACTTTTTCAAGTCCTTCCGCATCCAGCAAATCTACATGGTACTGTTTCACCGGCTTGCCGGTAATTTCTTGGACGCGCTTTAAGGCCTCCGGCTTGCTATTCGAGCCATTATCCACGACGATCACGTCGTATTGTGCATTCAGCAGCTCTACACACGTGTGACTCCCTATGTACCCCGCTCCACCGGTCACCAAAATCGCCATTTGACCCACTCCGTTCATTATTCGTATCGTTCATACCTCTATTCTATCATAATGGGAATGGCTGATTTTATAAAGAATGCTTTTTTATTCTACTTCCAAGCGCAGCAGCACTCCGCTGCTCCGACGCCCCCTCTTCTCGGGTTCTTACCCTCTCTGTCTCCTGACATAACAAAAAAACCGCCTTACGGCGGTTCTTTGTTATGTATACGGAGAGAGAGGGATTCGAACCCTCGCACCACTTACGCAGTCTAACCCCTTAGCAGAGGGTCCCCTTGAGCCACTTGGGTATCTCTCCAAAAAGTAATGGCTCCCCGAACAGGACTCGAACCTGTGACAACTCGATTAACAGTCGAGTGCTCTACCAACTGAGCTATCAGGGAACGGTAATTCATAATTTATCACGATTGTTGGACTAAGTCAAGCGCAAGCAGCTTCAATTTACCCTTGCAATGGCCGCACACATATTTCTTCGGGTCGGCCTTCCTTTTACGCATATACTCGGCTCTGCAGCTTACACACACCAGCTTGTACCGGTATGGCTCCTTCCGCTGCAGCGACTGAGGAAGCGATCGGCAGTACCGTGTTCCGCCTACCTTTTCCAGTAGTTCTTTAAAATCATCATCCCGATGCTGGTAGCCCTGCTTTAATAGATGCAAGTGATAGTGGCACAGCTCGTGCTTGATGATTTTCTCCACGTCAGCGGGACCGAATTGTTCATACTGCAGCCAGCTGATCTCAATGTCATGCGTGCGGGTAAAATATCTCCCCCCCGTAGACCGCAGCCTGCGATTGAAGCTCGCCCGATGCTTAAATGGACGTCCAAACGATGACAGCGATATGTTCTCCACCCACAGCTGAAGCTGCCGGTCATCCATCCGTGTTCCCAACCTCTCTATGGTTTCTCACTTGAATTGTAACCACTGATTAGGCTACACTGTCAAGTAGGAATTATGATTTTTCGGACAAGTCGACCATTTTCTTAAAAGGAACGAGAGGAGCACTTCCCACTATGTTTGAAAAAAAATACGCCCTGCTGAAGCTGAATGACACGCTCGAATTTGTGGAAATGCCCGCCACACATATGTATCAGCTCGGTGCGCTGAATCAGCGCCTGCATAAGGAGCTGAGCAAGCTTACGGCGACCGAGGTTCCGGCCCTCCCGACGTTTATCGCCGAATTTGACCAGCTCGAAATCGTTCATCCGGATTATGCCGTGCAGCATGGTCTGGAGTACATCAACCGCCTTGAACAAAAGTTTGCCTCCATCGAGGAAAAAGAATACCCGCTCATTTCCCTTCTAACCGAAATTCGGGCGTTACAAGCCCAACTCGAGCAGTGGTACGAAGAAGAAGCGGATTTCGCCTAAACGCAATGCAGCTGATCACCTGTGGACTTGCACCCAAACGCCCTTCCATCCATAAGCTATCATACAGCTAGAACGGGAAGGGACTGATGGGCTTGCCACAATGGCTTTGCAACCAACTGATGCGTGCCTTTTACAACAAAAATCACCGGCAAATTCGTTTATTGAACGATTGCTGGTTTTTTTACCGAACGAGACGAAGCGACGCGGAATCCTCGACCACACCATCGCAGCAACCATAATCCAACGGATAAAACAACAATAGAGCATCAGCCCCAGCGGAAGGATCCACGTTCCTCCACTACGGCTAATGCTCTATTTTTTACTAGGACGGCTTTCTCATGGTGAGACCGACGCGGCCTTTTTTCAGATCCACATTCAACACCCATACTGTGACTACATCGCCGACGGACACGACATCCATCGGATGCTTGACGAACGAGTTGCTCAGCTGCGAGATATGCACCAATCCATCATTCTTAATCCCAATGTCCACGAACGCTCCAAAATCGATGACATTGCGCACCGTGCCCTTAAGCTCCATCCCTGGCGTCAAATCCTCGATCTGCAGCACGTCGGTCCGAAAAATCGGCGCAGGCACATCCTCCCGCGGATCGCGTCCCGGACGCTGCAGCGAGCCAATAATATCGCGCAGCGTCGGCACCCCGACACCCAGCTTCTCCGCCAGCTCTTCCGGCTCCGCCTGGCCCAGTCTATCCTTTAGCTGCGCACTTCCCAGCTGGGACAACTCCAGCTTCAGCTCTTTGAACAGCTTGTCCACTACGTTATACGACTCTGGGTGAATCGGCGTGTTATCCAGCGGGTTTTTCCCCTCGCCAATCCGCAAAAAGCCCACGCACTGCTCAAACGCCTTCGCGCCCAAGCGCGGTACCTTTTGCAGCTGCGCCCGGCTTTCGAACTTACCGTTGTCATCGCGGTATTTCACGATATTTTTCGCCAGCGTGCTGTTCACGCCGGACACATAAGAGAGCAGCGACGGCGAGGCCGTATTCACGTCTACGCCTACATGGTTCACAGCCGATTCGACGACAAACTTGAGGCTCTCATCGAGCCGCTTCTGCGTCACATCGTGCTGGTACTGCCCCACGCCAATCGCCTTTGGCTCGATTTTCACCAGCTCCGCCAGCGGGTCCTGCAGCCGCCGCGCAATCGAGATCGCGCTGCGCTCGGCCACATCCAGGTCCGGGAACTCGGTCTGTGCCAGCTTTGACGCAGAGTAAACGCTCGCTCCCGCCTCGTTGACGATCAAATATTGCAGCTTACGCGTCTTCACTTCGCCGATCAGATCCGCCACAAATTGCTCCGTCTCACGGGAGGCCGTTCCGTTACCGATGACGATGAGCTCGACGCCGTATTTTTCGATCAGAGACTTGATCTTCGCTTTCGCTTCCGCAACCTTGTTGTTCGGCGGTGTCGGGTATGTCACGGCGATCTCCAGCATTTTACCGGTATCGTCCACAACCGCGAGCTTACAGCCTGTCCGGTACGCCGGATCCACGCCAAGCACGACCTTCCCTTTTACCGGCGGCTGCAGCAGCAGGTTGCGCAGATTTTCGGCGAACACCTCGATCGCTTTTTCCTCGGCCTTCTCCGTCATTTCCCCGCGCACCTCGCGCTCGATGGACGAAGCCAGCAGACGCTTATATGCGTCTTCGATCACGTTGGTGAGAATATCCCGTACGATCGACGGGCCTTTCACATACTGCTTGGCTATGTATTCATGAATGCGTTCCACAGGCACGTCCAGCGCAACCTTCAGCACCTCTTCCCGCTCCCCGCGGTTAATGGCCAGAATCCGGTGTGGAGGCAGCTTGCGAACCGGTTCCTGATAGGCGTAATACATCTCGTATACGGACTCCTGCTCGGCATTCTTCGCTTCCGTCCGCAGGATCCCCTGCTCGAACGTATGACGTCGTACCCACGCCCGCACCTTCGCATCATCCGCGATCTGCTCTGCCACAATATCCATTGCGCCTTGGATTGCTTCGTCCGCCGTGGCCACGCCTTTTTCCTCGCTGACATAACGCCCCGCTTCCGCCAAGACATCGCCCTGCTTCGGCTGAGACACAATCCAAACCGCCAGAGGCTCAAGACCCTTCTCCTTCGCCACACTGGCCCGCGTCTTGCGCTTTTGCCGGTACGGCCGATACAGATCCTCGACCTCCTGCAGCTTCACGGATTTCTCTATCGCTCCCCGGAGCTCGTCCGTCAGCTTGCCCTGCTCATCAATCAGCCGGATGACCTCCAGCTTGCGATCCTCCAGGTTCCGCAGATAGGTTAGGCGCTCCTCAATGTCCCGCAGCTGGTTCTCGTCCAGCTCTCCGGTCATCTCCTTCCGGTACCGCGCGATAAACGGAATCGTGTTCCCTTCATCCAGCAGTCCCATCGTCGTCTTCACACGCCCTGCCGGTAGCTGCAGCTCCGCAGCAATTTGCTTCAAGATCCGCTCCTGAATCGCCGCCTTCATCGCTTCGGTCAATTCCCCTGCCGCCTTGCCTTCCTCTACCTGAATCGCTTGCTCGTTTGCCATCCGTCGTCTCCTCCTACAGCACCATCGTCATCTCGTCACAAATGAAAAAACGAGGGCACCTTACACCCCCGCCTCATGTAGAACTTAAAACTCAATCAGCCCCACGCTAATCTGCAATGCCTCATCGACCTTACGCATGGTTTCTTCATCCAGGTGCGTAATTTTATCCGTTAGACGCTGCTTATCAATGGTCCGAATTTGCTCGAGCAATATGACCGAATCCCTGTCAAAACCGTGCGCTTCCGCGTCAATCTCCACATGCGTCGGCAGCTTGGCCTTTTGAATCTGCGCTGTAATCGCTGCCACGATGACTGTGGGACTGAAGCGATTGCCGATATCATTCTGAATGACCAGAACCGGCCGAATGCCGCCCTGCTCCGATCCAACCACCGGTGAAAGGTCCGCGAAAAAAACATCGCCACGTTTGACAATCAATCGTCACACCCCACTAACTAAACGGTCCAGCGTATGGTCCGCTTCTTCCTCCGCCTGAAATGCTTCTGAGGCCATGTGTAGGTTGATTTTCGCCATTTCCATGTAACCGCGTTGCATCGATTCACGCAAATGCCGCTTTTTTCGTTCCAATAAATACAGCTTCATTGCCTGACGAATAAACTCACTGCGATTGGAGTTCTCCTTCTCGACGAGATGGTCCACCTCCTGAAGCAAGTAATCCGGCAAACTAATCATGATACGCTTTGTGTTCTGCGCATTGGACACCTGAACATACACCCCCAAAAACATACAAACACCTATTACCACAAGTATGGCAAACTTCCAGTTAAAATATACAAAATGAGTATATGCACGAAGTATAGCAAATATGTTATACCTGTTCGTATTCGCAATATGATGTTACATACTTATTCGCGCTAAAGCAAGAAAATCCTTTTTACCATCCGGAAATAAACCGTGGCAATTATCGCCATCCCTGACCTAACCGCCTGAATGCTTGCCGCATCTAGCCTTAGCCATGATGAAGCAGCGGATTGACTACCTTATACACCTGACGGTCCTTCGTGTATACCCTTGGTACCCGGTGCGAGATCATACAGGTTACTTCGTAATTAATCGTCCCCAACCATGTCGCATGATCCTCTGCTGTAATCCGCTCCTTCCCCTGACTTCCTAAGATGATAACTTCTTCCTCATTAGAAATATCGGCAAAACCGGTTACATTCATCATACATTGGTCCATGCAAATTCTGCCAACGATTGGCGCCCGCCGGCCTTGCACCAGCACTTCCGCCTTCCCCGTCAGCATTCGGGAAAATCCATCCGCATAGCCGATCGGCAGGGTGGCTATGGTCTCCTCACCAGAAGAGCGGTAGATCGCGCCATAGCTGATCCCTTCGCCTGTCTTCACTTGCTTCACCATGACAGGCTTGGTTTTAAGGCTCATCACCGGCTCCAGCTCCACCTGCTGCCGGTTCACTTCCTCGGAAGGATATAAGCCGTACATGCTGATCCCGAGCCGCACCATATTGAAGGTCCAGTCCGGCGTATCGATCGCGGTCGCGCTATTCCCAGCGTGAATATAAGGAAACTCCACACCGATCCCGCGAAAATGATTCACCACCCGCGAAAACCGCTCTTTCTGCATCCGCGTATAGCTCTTGTCCGCCTCATCCGCACAGGCATAGTGTGTGAACAATCCCTCGACTTGCAGCCCTGGCATCCGCATTGCCCGATCAATGAAGGCAATAGCCTCTTCCGCTTCCGTCAGACCTAGCCGGTTCATCCCGGAATCGATTTTGATATGAATATTTAAAGGCCGCTCTTCCTGAGCCCCTATACGCTCCCAGGCGTCCAGCAGTTCGTGGGTATAGATATTTAGCGTGATATCGTTCTGCCAGGCCGTCTCCAGCCCTTCCGGAGGCGTATAACCTAGCACCAGAATCGGCGCTGTGATGCCTGCTCTCCGAAGCTCGAGCCCCTCGTCTAAAAAAGCTACCGCGACATACTTTACGCCGCAGCTCAGCGCTTCACGACACACCTCAACGGCACCATGGCCGTACGCATCCGCTTTGACCACCGCCATCATGTTGACGTGCTCTGGCAGTACTCTGCGAAATTCCCCTAAGTTATGACGAAGTGCATCCAAGGAAATCTCCACCCGTGTGGGACGGTAAAACGTATCCACCCTCATCACCTTCTTCATGCTCTCTCCAGCTATAATAACCAATGTTAATCCGTTCCACTGCACACTGTCAACGAAATTGGCAAACTTTTAACATAAAGGCCATACATCGCCGGAAATAGAGTCAAAGCAACCCCTAAAATGTTGGCAGGACCGCCAAATGTTTATACTTGATGATACAAAAAAACCCCCGCAACCTGGATCGCTGCGGGGTTCAATGTTCAACCGTCTTATGCTGATTATGCTTGTACCGGTGGTACGAATGTACGTTTGGCGAGCTCGGATTCCAGCATGAAGAAGGCGTTGCTGTCTTTATCAATGCGCTTAAGCTTTTGAATAATGCTATCGAACAAGGCCTCTTCTTCTACTTGCTCGTCAATAAACCATTTCAAGAACTGGATCGTCGCATGCTCGCGATCATTCATCGCAATATCGGACAAGTTATAAATCCGCTTCGTCACCGACAGCTCATGCCGATATCCCTCTTCGAACGCTTCCAACACCGAATTGAATTCGTTGTGAGGCGTAGGCATGCCGGTAATGGTAGCCCGTTTCCCGCGCGCATTGAGATAATGGTAAATTTTCATCGCATGAAACCGCTCTTCTTCCGCTTGAACGATAAAGAAATTAGCAAACCCGTCGAAGCTCTCCGCGGAGCAGTAGGCCGCCATGGCCAAGTAAGCCTGCGAGGAGTAAAATTCGTAATTCATTTGATCGTTCAATGCACTTACTAAATGTTCCTCCAACAATCCGATCTCACCTTTCCATTATTTCAATTTCATACCCCAGATATATAATATCGCCAAAACGAGGGAAAACATGAATAACGGCATAAAAACCCATAGTCCACTCGGCATTGCCCCGCTCCTCCTTTATAGGTCATACTGCCTATGCGCCTTATTATCCGATCAGCTTAGCCAGCTTCCCGTATAATCGCTCAGGTGTATGAGCCGCGACTAGCTTGGTCTTGCCGAGCATAACAAAGCATTGCTTGGAGCACATTTTACAGGCGCCGAGACAATCGCGTTTCTTGTGCTTCAGCTCAGGAAACGCCTTCTTCATTGCTTTGTACACCGATTTGGAGCCGAGCTTCTTGAAGTTTTTGCAGCAGTACTTGATCTTTTTCACTATGAAATCCCTCGTTTCATCCGCAGTGATTATAGTTTATGATAATAATTCTCATTATCATTGTCAACCATTTTATGTCTCCTTTCTTTCTTTCGAATGAAGGGACAAAAATGCCAAAATGCCCCGCAGCCTTTTCGGCCGCGAGGCATCGTTGATATTGAACTTATTTCCCCATTTCGCCCTGTACCGCTTGGGCTACTTTAATCATTTCCGTTGGAGGCAGATCGCCCGTCGCCAAGCGGAATTCCACGCCGTCATACGTCCAGGTCAGCGTTTTCTTCGCATCCCCGGTCACTACCCCTAAAGTGAATCCCAAATCCATAATATCGCCTGGTAAGACGGAAACGGTTTGCGTCTGCGGACGCGCTTCAACGATCGTGTAGTTGAATTTACCGGAGTAGCGCAGCATAATGCCTTTATCCTCGCCGAGCTTGATTTCCGTCATATCCTGCTTCTTCACACCTGTAGGCATATAGCGCGGCTCGATCACACCGAACGATTGCTGCTTGGTTGCAGCTGCTGCCGGCGGGCCGGCGGTTGCCCCGGCATTCGATTGAGCGCCTGTTGGAGCTGTCGTGCCTTTTGCGGCATTGTTTGCGTTGGTGCCCGCTGCTGGTGCTTGCTGGCCTGTTGGTTGACCCGTGGTTGTGCCTTTTGCAGCTCCGGCTTTATCGGCAGCAGTTCCTGCCGCTGCAGCGCCTGCGCTGCTTGGTGTGCTGCTGTGCGTGTCGTGCTGTGCTCCTGTAGCCGGCGTAGTCGCTTTATTGGCGTCTCCGTTCGACGTCATCGTCGGCAGCGTCTTGAGGTTATAGCTCGTCATGTTGCGCTGCATGTCAAAATAATCTTTTTCAAACTTCGTGCCAAACTCGAATTTATCAAAATTCACCACGACCATCACGTTCGCGTTGTTGTCCGATACCTCGACGTGCTGCGGAGCCAGACTCTTTTTATCGAGCCATACCTTCTGCCGAGCCAGCGATCCGTTCTGATAATTCGCCACCACATCGAACACATAGGCCTTATCATCGGCTACAAACTGCCGTTCGTTATCCATCATGATGCTTTGCACCAGGGACTGGTACAGGTAGACTTGTCCTTGATTTTCCGGCCAATCGCTCTGGAAGCGGAAGCTCTTATTCAAATGAGGCGTCAGTACGAACACTCCATCATCATTGCGAAGCACGATCTGCGTGATATCCTTCTTCGCGTTCGTCAGCGAAATCCGGTAATACGATGGTGCCTGGAAGCACACCTCTACAGCGTACTCCTGCGGCTCCTGCCCCGTCTTCAGCGTCATCTGCCCTGTTCCATGGTAGCTCTGCAGCTTGCTAATCGTTCCATCCAAATCCTTTACTACAGCTCCTGCATCCTTCTTCCCCACGAGCCCGCACCCAGACAACACCAGGCTGAGGCACAATACGAGGGCCACCGCCCACCTGTACCGCCGCATCTCTTCATCCCCTCCACGACATGATCAACCGATCTGATACAATGTCTATGTAGGGACTTGGACAATTATGCAGACAAGGTTTGGGGAGGAACTAAAAACCTCCTATAACCTGTTAGTTATAGGAGTTGGGTATAAGAATCATTTTTTGTTTTGATAAAAACATGTTGATTTATATTTTACCCTTCAATTTTAAGTATCTAATGATTTGATCTACACATTCAGATATAGAGTGCTTCCCTGTTTCAATGACTACCTCCGGGGAAACTGGTGGCTCATAAGGCGCCGATATTCCGGTGAATTCTTTAAGTTCCCCCTTTCTAGCTTTAAGATACAACCCTTTCGGATCTCTCCACTCACATATCTCAAGCGGACAACTTATAAATATTTCAATAAACTCACCATTTGGGAACATCTTTCTTACCATATCCCGGTCAACTTGATAAGGAGAAATAAATGCTGCTAAGGTAATGACCCCCGCGTCGACAAATAGTTTTGACACTTCTCCGATTCTGCGCAAGTTTTCTTTTCGATCATCCGGAGAAAATCCTAAATTACTATTTAAACCATGCCGAATGTTATCACCATCCAAGATGTAAGAACGAAAACCCATCTCAAACAGTCTCTTTTCAACCTCATTGGCTAATGAAGACTTGCCTGAGCCTGATAATCCGGTAAACCAGAGCGTAAAGCTATCATGTCGATTAAGTAATCTCCTATCTTTCTTCGTTATAGTCCCTTGATGCCACATGATGTTACCTGATAACGTCCTCATGTTGTGTCCACTCCATCCTGTTGCCTTTCTTTCTAATACTTATATTATCGTGTACTTGTTAAAAAAAGATTACATATCCTTGAAAAACACCCTTTCTTGTAATGGAGCAATAAAAAGCTCCGTTATAAGGAAGGGTAGTGAAAAGTATTTTTTAAATTAGTGAGACCTTTCTTACTGCTAATCCTAAACTCCTTGTGTCATCACTATCAAGATATTCCGATGGGCTCCAGAGCTGCTCTACCTCGATTGCTACCTCAATTTTCCCCGATATTTGCTGAATTGGGAATTCGAGAATGTCTCCTTCACCATTTGTAAAAGTGTGGCTTCCAACTTTTAAACCATTAATATAGAAAATAACGTTATATGGTCCAGGGAAAGCACTGAATGCATCTACTTTAACACTTTGAACTGGTTCTTTTTTATTTAAATATATATATGATTTCCTAGAGCTCATCCATCGATGTCTTCCTTCTAGATCGTGCCAACTATCTAGTACTAAATATTTGGTTGTCACTGCCTCACTAAAGTCTATTGATGAAACTTGGTCTTCGACCTTTTTCTCTAATATTACAATCTCATATATTTGTTTTTCTGGAAATGGAATAAACTGATTCGTTCTTACAGAGGAATCAAATATGTGAATCCCACAGTCAATCGACACGTTGGACTGTGTTTCCAATATTTTTGATAAATGTCGCATTTCGCTTTGACCAATATAAAAATACCTACCATCAAATGCGCAACCTCTTGTGAATCCGTTAAATTGAGCTAATATACAGTCACCTTTTTTTAAATTTAATTTTAGTGAATCACAATAATAAAAATCGTCGTTAATTTTAAACACTGTATGAGGATATTGCAACCGCTCATAAAGCACATTTACTATGGTTTTTTTAGTTAGATCGATCTCCGCTATAACCCCATCTTGCTCACCTTCACGCTGTTTAAATCCACCTTTAAGCGAAAACATTGATACGTATAATCGGTTTCCCTCAAGCCATATATCATTTAAATGATTTTGGTCATCATCGGACGGGGAGATCTTAATTTCATCAACTCTGTTGAACGGAGTAGTTTCATAAATACCGATCGCATTTCGTTTTGTTTCAACAATATACAGCAATGAAGTGCTTTCATCATATCTCATACCGTGAAGATCTAGGTCACTTGGCATCTCATAGCTATTAATTAAGTTACAATCTTTGTCCAATTTTAATATACCGTGTGAATTAGTAGCTACAAAAAAACCATCATTGAATTCAGCAATTCCTCTACAATCAGCTGCTAACACCTTTCTAATATTTTTCAAATTAAAGTCAACTACATACAATCCTCCGCGACCACTATGAGGGTCTTTATTACAGCTTATTAAAATTTTCGAAGTTAGATGTGACAGGGAGTCTCTAAAAAAATAATCATTCAAATAAAGCAACCTCATTTCTTTTATTGTAAAAATAAAGCTTATTATAAACATGCATTGTTACAATTATACAACGATTGAAAAAAGGATCGCATCATCTCTGAGCCTGCGTACTCGCTCAAATGCTGAATCGATCCCCGTCTCTTTTTAAATTTAAAATAAACTAATAATCCCCGCAATCGTAGTCCCTAATACTAGTCCGCCTAAAACTTCAAATTTGCTATGTCCTTGCTGCTCTCTAAGATCAGTTGTTACAAATCCAACCTCAGTCTTAAGCTTATTTACAATTTTCGCATGTTCACCTAAGGCTCTTCGTAATCCTAATGCATCTATAATGACTATAAACGTAATAGCAATTGCCAATCCAAAAATTGGCGTAGAGAATCCTTCTTTAAGCCCAATTAATCCAGTTATTGTAGTCATTATAGTAGTATGCGTGCTTGGAAATCCACCATTTCCAATACGATTTTTTGCATCTTTCCCATATTTAAAATAGTTGATCAAAAATTTAAGAGTTCCTGACAAAAACCAAGCAATAAAAGGAGAACAGAAATACATCAACTCGAACACCTCTTTAATAAAACATTTAGATAGTATTTTTTTGATCTAAGTATAAGAAAATATTGTATTATATTTTTTAATAGCACTTGATACACCAAAAAATTTTTCAATTTGTATATTTTCTTTCACATAATCACTTTTGTGATTAATTACCTGAATAATACCATCAATTAAACTCAATACATCACCTGGTTCAACAATTTTCCCCATACCTGTCTTATTTACGATTTCTCTGACTCCAGGTAAATTTGACGCAACTACAGGAGTTCCACTTAGCATTGCCTCTACTTGAACCATCCCAAATGCCTCTAACGAATTTATACTTGGAAGTACAAAAACATCAATCGATTTATAAAAATTAATCAAGTCATTTTCATCAAGTCTACCTACAAATTTAACATAGGTCTCATCCCAGCCAATCTCATTTTTTAATTTATCATATACACTTCCGCCAGCAACACTTTTATAATCACCGGCAATAATAAATTCCACATTCGGGAGAAGTTGTTTAATTTGAGGAGCTGCTTTTAGCAGCACATCAATTCCTTTCTCCTCCACAATCCTTCCGCAGAACCCTATTGCAATAGACCTATTATTTACATCCATGTGGTTTTTGGTTTCAATTTTTGCATAAAATGGTGAAGTCGGATGTATCTCAACCCATTTTTCACTAAACTTAGGTAGAATTCTTGAATTTCTTGCATAATCAAGACTACTCACAACTATAGATCTTGCTCTCGAAAAAGATAATAATGACGATAAATCCATAAAAGCTATAATTAACTTGTTCAATACTGATTTACTAAGATTCACATCACATTGATATGTTACTATAAGTTTTTTTCTATTTGTTAAATATGATAATAACCCAGCTTCCATCATGGGCAAATGCAAATTAATAATATCTGAATTTTTTTGTAAATTAATAAATTTCTTAATGAAATCAGAACTTATATAACCTTTGCTTATCTTTGTAAGGATACTTGATCTTATAATATGTACACCATTTATTATCTCTTTATCATTAAGTTCTTTATTATGTTTTGCAGTTAGTATAGTTACTTCGTGGTCTTTTGCTAATTCTTCTGCTAAAGATCTAGCACATTCCGATAGACCGCTTATATACGGCCAATAATAATTAAGTACAATTAGTATCTTCATATTAATCTTTGCTCTCCTGTGCCTATTTTAATAATAAATAGAGCTCTATTTGTATAAAACTATTATTGATGTTAACCCCCATAAGAAGATATTAATTAAAATTGGCTTATCTGAAATTAAAATTTTTTCAGGACTGCCGCCTAATCCTTTTTTAAAAATTATATACTGGTAACGAAACAAACCATAAATTACAAATAATATAGTTAGCATAAACACTTGTGGTTTATTGGAAGTAAACGTATATAAACAGTACGCCATCAAAGTTGATGAAGTTACTAATGATAGTAACTGATCTAATAATTCTGTTGAATACTTTTCAAGTATTTTTCTATGGCCTACTGCATTCTCTTTAAGCAATAATAATTCATGTCTTCTTTTCGCTAGGGCTAAAAATAAAGCTAATAATGATGTACAAATAATAAGCCACGGAGATATCGTCACGTCTAATAAATAACCACCTGCAATAGCTCTTAATACAAATCCAGAAGCAATACATAACACATCAATAATTACAATATGCTTTAAATATAAACAATAGAAAATTTGGATTAACAAATAAAGCAGCAAGATTATGAAGAACTTAATAGAAAAAGTTATGCTCAATGGTAATGCTATAAGCCATATCAAATTCATAATGATTATTGCATTTCTTTTTGATATTAATCCACTTGCTATAGGCCTATATTTTTTAGTTGGATGTAATAGGTCTTTCTCAGCATCAAGAGTATCATTAAGTATATAAATAGATGAAGAAATTAAACAAAATAATACTGCACCAATAATTGATTTCAAGATTGATTCAAAAATAAAAAGTTCTCCTGAAAAAATTAATGCTGCAAACACTAGAGCATTCTTTGTCCATTGATTTACCCTGAATAACTTGAGTATTATGCCAAAGCTAGTAGTTGAATAGGTGGTTTCCTTATAATTTTGTTCTATTTTAATTTCCATTTTTATCATCCTATCCCTTAGCTGTAATTAATACCACTCCAAAAGTAACAATAATTGCACCAATAATGCGATAAATATTTATATCTTCGCTGAAGATATAATAACCTATAAATAAAGAGAAAACATAGTTAATGGCTAACATGGGACTGACAAAACTTAAATCATATTTTGATAATATAATGATCCACAACATAGCACTAACAAAATACATTACTAATCCTAAAAAAATATACGGGTTTATGATTAGGTAGAATATCGAGACAAGATCCCCATTAGTCAATGCAGCAATTCTATTTAATTCTCTCATTGAACCATATTTAATTAAGGGGGGGCCGCTAATACCAGTAAATAAAATAAATACTACAGTTAAAATCATTTTAAACATGAAATAATCCCACTTCCCTTATTTAGGGTTTAGAAAAATATTTTGTAGCGCAATACCTAAATCTCGAGTATCTTTTCCTACATTCACAGTGCCTTCTTTAACAAAGATTTCGATTTCATTTTTCTTCTCAATATCTAATCTTAAATTAGAGGTTATATAGTTATGTTGGTTATTCGATATTTCTATATCCTCTACAAACTCATTATTACAATAAATTCCCATTGTTCTTTTTTCAATTCCTGGTGGCAAATATGCATCAAATACTAATTTCCCATCAGTAATATTAGATTCTACAATCAATTTAGAATTAGCTTTTGTCCATCGCGTAGGAACACCATTCCAATTTTCTGGCCCATTCCAACTTTGCAAATCAATATTTATTAATCCAGAAATGTTTTTATATAAAACAAATTTGTTATTGTTCCAAATTATTTCCCCATATAATTTCAAAATATCTGAGGCTTTATTTGATGAATCACTTAATATGAAATTAACTTTCTTTTCTGGTTTATTATAAGAGGGAAAGTAATAACTAGCATTATTAAATATTAAATTTCTATCTCTTAGAAAATATGAAATAACATGTTGATCATCAATATTAAAATTACTTACTGATATAATCTCATTTTTTGGAATTAGATTTTTTATTTCTTCAATTTGTAAGTAATCTTTAGTTATTAGCGTGCCTTCTTTAATAATTTGTTCTTCTAATCCGATAATTTTATAAATATTTATCGAGCAAAGTACACATACGAAAATTGATATATACAAAATTTTTCTTTTTGTAATTTTAAAGATATAATAGAGCCCATTACAAAAGGTCATTATAAAAAATAGTTGTCCGAACATTAGTGTTTTATAATACCCGTAAGGGAATTTATTTATGAACTTTAAATATATCAGCATTAAAAAAATAAAAGCTAAAAGAGGTAATACTAATTTATTTAATCTTTTTTCAAGTTTGAAAATCCCAAAAATCATAACGCAAACAATAATTATTGAAATAATCTTAAATAGAATATGTGATTCTTGATAATCATTAAGAAATTTTATCCCCATAATTATCAATGGTTGATTAAAGAAAGGTATATAATTTACGATGCCCACTGCATTTTGAGTTGATTTAAAAACAAATAGGTTATATTTAATTGCAAGATAAAATGAAATTGGATTAACAATTATTGTCCCCAAAAATATATAAATACTAATTTTCAGATATTCTTTAGCTTTTTTATATTCAGAAATTATCTTAATAATAAGAAAAAAAACAACTGGTATTACAAAATAAATTAAATATTCACTGTAAATGGAAACTAGTGCTGAACAACTAATAGATGTGGGAATTATTAATTTAACTTTTTTTTCATTTAATGTTTTATAAATAAGTCCTAAGGAAAGAATAAAAAACGCATTTCCTCCTAGCTGCGGCATATATTGTGTTGTCAACATCCAGAATAAAACTGTATTAAATGTTGCAAGTGCTGTAAAAGAATAAGTTATAAAGTTATTTAACTTAAACAAAAATTTGCTAGTATAAAAAATTGAAACAATTATTAAAATACAAAAAAAACTAGAAATTACATTAAAGGTAAATATAGAATCAATATTCAACCAATTCATAAATAAAGTATTAAAGTAATCTGCACCCACTCTTGAAAATCTCGAAAAATGTAGTTCAGCAATTGAGAAAAAAGGATGATAATTATCGATGTTCATACTATCAAAATAGCTTTTATTTTTTAGCCATTCTGGTATTGATAAATAAAAAATTAAATCATTATTTATACTAGCAAATGAAGTGGGGAATCCTGCATAAATACTCGGATACAGAGTAATAAATGCTGAAACAATACAAAACAATACTAAAATCAAATAATTACTAAAAAATGATTTAATAATAACTAAATCGTCTTTTTTAAAATAAAATAGAATTAAAATAATAAAAAGTAATAAAAGAATTATCGAACTTACTTTTGAGCCAAAGAAAAGTCCAGTATTTTGTAAGAAGGAAATAATGATTGAAATCCCTAAAAACGGAAATAATAATATTTCTGATTTTAATATAGATAAATCAATATATTTTATTTTTATCAAAAAATAACCAAATAAATAAGGAACTATAAAAAATACACTTAATAATAAAATAGATAGAATCATGAAAAAAGTAATCCTCTCAAAAAATTCTTAAATTAGAATTTCATAAATCATATTTGAAACTATTTCAAAATCATGATTGTTTTTAATATATAATTGTGCTTTTTGCCCCATTTCTTGTCGAAGAGCTTTATTATTTATTAACTCTAGCAAGTAAGCTAACAATAAATCTTCTTCATATTCATCTACATCCACTTTCCAAACACAATCATCAGGATACTCTTTATACGATCCAACATTAGATACAATACACGGGACTCCAAATCCTAACGATCGAGTTAGTGTTGCCGATGTTTCGCCAAAAGTAGGCCATCTTAGATTGATACAAATATCAGATGCTTCTATATACTTTTTAAAAATATCCAGATCAGGACTTGATACTAATTTAATAAAATTATTAATTTTCAATTGTTTGGAAGTTTTATTTATTGTTTCTTTCATATCGTTACTACAGTGACCCACAAAGTAAATTTCAATATTAATATTAGTTTTTACAAGTTGAGAAACTACTCTTAAAATTACATCAATTCTTTTATTCGGAATTACATTACCAAAAATACCAATTGCTATTTTATCTAAATTCAATCCTAAACTTTTTTTCAAATCATCTTTACTGGTTATAATATCTTCTATTAAAATACCACTTGGTATAACTTTAATTTCACCTTTAAAATCTGCTTCTATATCGATTTTATTTTTAACCCACTGGCTATGGACAATCACTTGATTACTTAATTCAACTACCTTTTTAAACATAGGAAATTCTTGATCATTAGGGTAGGTGCTTGATTGCATTAATTGCTCGCCTGCAGCTTGTCCACGCTGTCCGTGACTGTATCTTAACTCATTCACAAAACCATTTTTATTCCCACGTAAATATTGGGTATACATATAGAAACCATAAAGATTTAAATCATGCAAAACAACGCTACCAGGATAATCTACCAATGCATTGTAAATCCAAGAATGCAATTCATTGTTTCCCATATGATAAAGTCTTAATTTTATTTTTTCCAATCTTGCACGATTTTCTTTATATTCAAGTATCTCGAAATTTTGAAGTAAATAGGTATTTTCAGGAATAAAATCATTTACAAAAATTTTAATATCATAATAAGCACTTAATTTTGTTAATAATTCTTCACTGTAGTCTGAAATTCCAGATGGTTGAGGATTCAAAGGACTAAAAAACGCCAATTCAGATTTATCTGATTCCGTAATTTCTGAAAAATTATTTGTTAATTTCTCAAATACTTTTAAACTATCTAAAGCGGTTTTATTCCAGCTAAATTTATTTGCTTGATTAATACCCATTGTTTTATAAGTATCTGATAAATTCTTATTATTTGTGAAAGCTAAAATTGCTTCAGCCATTGCTTCACTATCATTAGATTCAACTAAAAGAGCTGCATCGCCGGCTACTTCAGGCAAAGAAGAACTGTTTATTGTTATTACAGGTGTTCCACAGCGCATTGCTTCTAAGACTGGCAATCCGAAGCCTTCATATATAGAAGGAAATACAAAGACCTCACATTCTTTATATAAAGCTATTAATGTATCATCGCTGACAAATCCTAAAAATTCAATTTGTTCTTTTGAAATACCATTGTTTTGAGCGTAAGTTTGCAGTTCCTCTTTTTCAGCTTCTTGCTTAATTCCAGATATTACTAATTTCAAATCCGGTCGCTCTTTAATTACTTGAGAGAATGAGTTGATTAAGCCTTTATTATTTTTTCTTGGATCATAACCGGTAAGAGAGTAAATAAAAGGAGAGGAAATACCAATTTCTTTATTTATCAATTCTCTTTCGTAGCCTGAATGTATGGGTTGATAAAGATCTTCATTAGTCGAAGCATAAATAACATGAATCCGTTCAGCATTAATTTGATAATATTTCATCAAATCTTTTTTTGACGCTTCAGAAATCGTTAAAATACTATCTGCATTTTTCACCAAATTACATCTTAAGTCATATAGTTGTTGGATCTGTTGCGGCCAATTATTATAGTAGTGTTCTTTCATAACAATTGGAATTAAGTCATAAACCAAGTAGGATTTCATTACTTTGTTGTTAGTAATTTCCGGCACATCAATATCAAACATATGCGGACTCGTAAAATGAATTATATCGATATTTTTTTGCTGTAAGAAATCTTCTAACTGGTATATTTCCCAATTCTGGTCATTTCTAATACAATAATCAATATCGATAAAATTGCTTACAAAAGCAAACTCCCAATTGTCGTTACTTTTTCTCATTAAGTAATATCTATGACTAGAATCTTGTTTAATAAAATTTTTAGTCCAGTTATAAGTATATATTCCGATTCCTCTATTTTTTTCTGGAGAATATAGAGTTTGAATATCAATTAGTATTCTCATTTAGTAAATCCTTTCTTTGAAATCCTTTACTATTTAAGAAGCTAATAATTCGTTGTGCAGTTTTGGACCAAGTGTAATATTCTTCAACATATTTTTTACCATTTGCAGCCAAATCATTTCTCATCTGCGGATTATCAATTAACTGAGAAACTATTTTCTCAAAAGCAGTGTAATCTTTATAATACATCCCGCCTTGACTACGATCACAATGTCCCTTTGTGACAGCACAATGCTCATGTACGATAACTGGAATATTGCATAACCAACTCTCCATAATTACAATCGAAAAGCTTTCCATAAGCGATGGCTGTACTAATGCTGTAGCACCAGCAATTGCATCATATTTCTCTTCGTCACTTACTTCTCCGATATGAATAATATTTTTTGAGGCCTTCATAGTTTGAATAATTTGTTCTTCCCCTTTTCCAACAAAAACAAGCTTTATGTCACTTGGGTTATTTTCAATATACTGATTAAAAAGTTGTATGAGCTGAGGTACATTCTTCCCAGATACCTGTCTCCCTACATAAATAAAATAATCTTCATTTATTCCAAATTTGTTTCTAAAATTATTAGCATTCGGGATATAACCGACTTCTACACCACCACCTGAAACCACCGTCGAATCCTGATCTAAATTATACAGCTTAGAAGAAAAATCAAGTTCTTCAATTGTATTAAGAAGCAGACCTTTAACTCGGCTAAACATATCTCCGATCGATTTAAAATAAGCCATTTCTTCATCATGTAAGCATGGAATAATGAAGGTATTTTCAGGTCGAAGTCTGCTTCCCCAATAGGTTGTTCCAGTTAAATAAGGAATAAACAAGAAAATATATTGATCACCGAAATTTGTAATAAAATTATATAATTCATCACTATTAACTGTTTCATGCATTAATTGCATTTCTTCTACATAGCTTAATGTCTCACCATGAATCATTTTCCCCATGAGTTCATCATACAATACTTTATTTCGCTTTCTCAGAGAAAACCTTCTAACTAAAAGTTCATCAATTATTGTTTGACCTTGTTCATAGAAATCCGATCCCCAATCCCAAAATGAGTCCTTACCACAAGTAGTAAGAACTTCCACTTGGCATCCTGCATCTTGTAAGCTTTTTGCAATGCCCCCTGCAAATCTTTCTGCTCCACCGGATATATTATCACTAAACCATGGAGTAACAATTCCAATTTTCATAAACTAACCCCTCATTGTTTCGATAAAATAAGAGAGAAATTATAATATTGTTGAGGATCAGTACCTTCAATTGGTTCACTTAAATAAGAATTCTCAATAGCAAATCCAACATCGGCCGCTAAATATTTATAGGTTTCATGAAACATTGGCTTTTCATGTGTTGGATCTAAGTAGTAAAGATTATGCATTACATGTGGCGAACTTGTATTAGGCGTTTCGATTACAAGGACACCGTCATGAGTTAGTTTATCGAAACATAGCTTAAGAAATTTAATCTTTGTAGGAGAGGGCAGATGTTCAATGACATGACCAGTAAAAATTCCTCCTACACTATTATTTGGCAATTTCTCTAAATAACCTAAAGCATCAGCGGTGTAGGCAGATAACCCTTTATCTTTACAGATTTTTATTAATTCGGTATCCGTATCGATTCCAACACTAGGAATATTATGGTCACGCAGTAGTTCCATGAAGTAACCTTTTCCACAACCAATATCTAGAACATAATTTTTATTTTTAAAGTAATGAATATATTGTGCATAAATTCTTCTTACTGTTTCACGGTCTGCACTAAATTGTTCAGCAAATTTGGAATAATCAAAATCAAGAAAAGTACTTTTCTTAATTTCATCCATTACTAAATTAATTTTAGCCTCCAAATTAATTGTATGACTAGCTGCTGCTTCATCCAATTTCGATATCATATCTTGCTGTAATTCAGTATGGTTCGATCTTATATCAGTGATAACAGAAGTTAATTGGGTGATTTGTGCTTCCAATTCATTGTTTTTATTTATTAAATGAAAAATTAATTTCTGTTGATCATTAGCAATTTCAGTAATAGAATTTAATCCAAACCAAATATCTTTATTTAAATGTTTTTGCTGATTTACAAAAGTATCTGCATACCATTTTGTAAATAGTCTTGCACCCAATCTTCTGAGTGGCACAATAATTTTTCCTAACAATTTAAATCTGGAAACCAAGTGAGGTTCTAAAAAAGCAACTGGTATATTAGGAGTGATTCTATATTGCAATCTTTTTAAACCTATTTGTAGAGCAGCTATAGTTTGTGAAAGCTCTCCATTGTTAAAATTAACTTGAATTTCCTCTTGTTGCTCTAATTTGAGTTCCTCTGTCGTTTTCTTTTTAGCACGTACTCCGTTTCTAATTTGATTCATAATAAATGCTGGAGTAATTTTGCTAGACATATTACCACCTCTAACCTCTTTGTACTTCATGAATCCATTCATGATTTATTCTCGCTATGCCGACGTCATTTACAAGACTCGAAACTTTAAACGAATATAATTTATCATGATAATCAAATTGCGTTCCATTTGGATCAGATGCTCCGACACTTAATAAATAACTTCCTGCAATTAATTCAATGGAAGGTATGTTAAAAATAATTTTCCCAAAAGAATTTTCGTCTAAGAAATCGATTTTGAAATGATCTATAAAAGTATTTGTTCCATAGCAATGCCTGTTATCTATTGTATGAATTGCACAACCAAATACAGGTTTTTTTATATTCGCGTTCACTTTATAACTAATATGGATTTGCATTGGTTCTCCACTTAAAAAACTAAGCTTGGAGATACTGTTCTCATTAGTAATATCGACATGAATAATTTCGATTTGTTTATTTCCCCATCGTCCCTCAGTTTCTTCTACAGAATTTTTTTGCCCTTCACTTTTTTCAATAATTGTAATTTCATTTTCCTTATCTTTATTTTCATCAATTAAACGTTCGTTTTCTTGTTCTGAGAGGTAGCTTAAATATTGATCTATTATTTTTTTTGGTTCTCCATCACCCCATACTTTTGATTTATTAATCCATATTACTCTGTCGCAAAGTTTTTGCACAGCTCCGAGATCATGTGAAACAAATACAATAGTAGTACCTTTATTTTTCAGCCTTAATAATTGATCCATACATTTCTGCTGAAATGCTGCATCGCCAACTGCTAGAACTTCATCTATTAATAAAATATCCGGCTCAACCATAATTGCAACCGAAAAAGCTAATCGCATATACATCCCCGATGAATAACTTCTCACAGGATTTTCTATATAATGCTTTAATTCTGAAAATGAAATTATCTGATCAAGTTTCGCTTTTATTTCCTTCTTACTTAGACCCAGAATTGCCGCGTTCATAAAAATATTTTCTCTTCCCGTAAAATCAGGGTGAAAACCAGCTCCTAATTCCAACAAACTGGATACTTTTCCTTCTATATCAATAGATCCTTTATCTGCATACAAAATACCGGTTAAAAGCTTTAATAAAGTGCTTTTACCTGAACCATTTCTTCCAATTAAACCAACCGTTTCACCTTTTTTAATGCCAAGAGAGATACTATCGAGCGCGGTGTAAACTTCAAATTTACTTTTTCTTCCATTAACAATGCGCTCTTTAAGAGTAGCTGCTCGTTCTTTATAAATTTTGAAAGATTTTGATACCTCAGAAACAGAGATAATATTCATGAAAGTACCACCTTTATATTTCTTCAGCAAAATTGCGACTTAACTTCTTAAAGATATAGAAACCGGCAAAGAGTAATATAAATGAAATAATAGTAATTTTAATTAAAGAAAGTGCATCTGGAAATTTATTATAAAAAAACACATCGTGAAAACTATCTATAATTATTTTCATTGGATTATAGTCGAAAATAAATTTCACTTCTTGTGGAATCATACTAGAAGTAAAAACTATCGGAGTAAGATAAAACCAAACCATTGTAATAATCCCTAAAATATGCTCTAAGTCCCTAAAATAAACATTGAGACTTGAAACAATTAACGTAATGGCAAAAGTAAAAATAAAATAAATTGCAAGAATAACCGGAAATAATAGCAGTGGTAATCCTAATTGTATTTTATTAAATATAAGAATAGGAAATAAGATTAGCAAACTGAAAAAGTAGTTAATAGCACCACCGATTACTACTGAAAGAGGCAGAATTTCCTTTGGGAAATATATTTTTTTCACTAAACCGGCGTTACGTATAATTACACCAGCGCTTGAAAGAACAGCCTGATTAATAAGAAACCATGAAATTAAACCAATAAATAAATACGAAGTGTAATTTTCCATTTCAATCCGAACAATATATTTGAAAACAATTGAGTAGACCAATAACATTAACAGAGGATTTAGCAATGTCCAAAAAAAACCAAAGAAAGACCCCTTATAACGTGTTCTTAAATCTGTAAGCACTAAGCTTTCAAGCATTTGTCTGTATTGATAAATTTCTTTTATTTTACTAATCATGAATTTGTTTCCCCTTGACTTGTGTTTCCATCGTTTGGATTCTCCAATAATTCAATATATCTCTTAGTGAATCATTTAAAGAGATTATTGGTGACCACCTTGTCTCTTGAATTAACAATTTGGCATCTCCGTAATAAAGAGGGAAATCTGACGGTCTCATTTTTGATTCTTCTCTAATCACTTCGATACTACTGAACGAACTCATTGCTAATAATTTATTAAGAACTTCCTGTATTGATACAGGTGTATTAGAACAAACATTGTATATTTGTCCAAATCCCCCAAAGTTTACAATCAATTCGTACGCCTTTACAATATCTCTAACATCTGTAAAATCTCGTTTCGCATCTAAATTTCCAACTTTAATTAATGGATTTAATATTCCAGATTCTATTTCTGCTATTTGTTTCGCTAAATCTGAAGTAACAAAACCAAGGCTTTGTCCTGGTCCAATATGATTAAACGGACGAATATGAATGACCTTCATCGAATATGATCTATGATAATGTTGGGCAAGCATACTAACAGTAGCCTTGGATATTCCATAGGGGCTTATTGGTCGCAACTGTGTTTTCTCGGAGATAGGCATCTCATCAGATTTGACATCGCCATATTCTTCAGATGATCCAACAGTTAATACTCTTACTGTTTCTTTAATAACACTATCTTTAACTGCTTCCAATAAATTTAATGTCATCATGATATTTGCCTCAAAAGTAAAAGGCTTATTCTCCCATGAATCTTTTACAGAGCTTTGTCCTGCAAGATGAAAGATAAAGTTAGGTTGAAGAGTATTTAGCAATAACAAAACCTCTGCCTTAGAGGTTAATTCAAGAGGGTAAACTTTAATAAAATCACTATTAAACAAAACGGGGGAACTCTGACGAGTTGTCCCCCAAACTTCATATCCTTTATTTATTAGATGAGATGCAAGATACTTCGCCACAAAACCAGTAGCGCCTGTAATCAAAGCTTTCATAAAACAAACCGCCTTTTTGCGTGTTGTTTATCGTTGCAATTTTTTCAAATCACTCTCAACCATCATGGTTACGAGCTGCTCAAATCCCACTTCAAGCTTCCAGTTCAGCTTCTCTTTAGCCTTCGTGCAATCTCCCAGTAGCAGATCAACTTCTGCCGGTCTTACAAATTTCGGATCGATAACTACGTAATCTCTCCAGTTCAATCCCACATGACCGAATGCAATCTCAACTAATTCTTCAACAGTATGGGTTTCACCTGTCGAGATTACAAAATCATCAGGTTGATCCTGCTGGAGCATAAGATGCATCGCTCTTACATAGTCTCCAGCAAAACCCCAATCCCGTTTAGCATCTAAATTGCCCATGCGAAGCTCTTTTTGTATTCCTAATTTGATTCGAGCTGCTGCATCCGTTACTTTACGCGTCACGAACTCGACACCCCGACGAGGAGATTCATGGTTAAACAAGATTCCCGAGCAAGCATACATGTTAAAGCTCTCACGATAATTGACTGTAATCCAGTGACCATATACTTTCGCTACGCCATATGGACTACGAGGGTAAAAAGGCGTCGTTTCTTTTTGAGGAGTTTCTACCACTTTACCAAACATTTCACTACTCGATGCTTGATAAAACCTAGCCTCAGGTTTAGTCAACCGAACAGCTTCGAGCATATTGGTAACACCGATACCGGTAGCTTGTCCAGTTAGCACCGGTTGAATCCAAGATGTCCCTACAAAAGATTGGGCAGCGAGATTATACACTTCATCCGGATTAGAAATTTTCACAGCATTGATCAATGAGCCTTGATCTAACAAGTCGCCGTCAATAAACTCAATCTCATTCTTGATATGCTCAATATTCTCCATAATTGGAACACTGGTTCTTCTGCGCAGTCCAAACACCTTATACCCTTTTGATAAAAGCAGTTCTGCCAAATATGAACCGTCCTGTCCTGTAATACCTGTAATAAGAGCAGATTTTGTCATATTAATCCCCTTTTAAATGATAATAGGTTTTTATAAATATTTATCAAGCTTTTGCATTCTTAATTCTTTGAGAAGAAGCTTTACCTCTTGGGCTTTATCCTTGGTGCAGATTAAAGTGACATCTTCTGTATCAACTATAATTAGATCTTCAATGCCTAGTGTTGCTATCAATTTCCCATTGCTTTCAATAATACATCGTTTCGTATCAATATTAAGAATATTCCCTTTAATTACATTCCCATTCTCGTCTCGATCATTGATCCGATCTAGTGCCGTCCAGCTTCCTACATCATCCCAGCCAAAAATACATGGAATTACGTAAATATTATTTACTTTTTCCATAATACCGTAATCAATCGATTGATCCGGCATTTTTTTAAATTCTGATCTAATGACTTCGTTTCGTGATTCAAGCTTAAATCCAGCTTTCATCGTTTCAAGGACATCATGCATTTCAGGCATTAATTTCTGAATATACTTCCTTATAACCGATACTTTCCAAATAAAAATTCCACTGTTCCAGAAAAAATTCCCTGAATCTAAATAATTTTGCGCTGTTTCAAGATTTGGTTTTTCTACAAACTTATTTACTTTATGCACTTCCAAATCATTAAGCAATTCAATTTGTTTTGTACTCTCGATATAACCATAACCTGTTTCTGGATAGGTTGGTTTGATGCCAAGCGTGACGAGGTTGTCTTCCTTTTCAGCAACTTCTACAGCTGTTTCCAGAATTCTAATGAAGCCCTCTTCGTTTTCAATAATGTGATCGGAAGGCAAAACAACCATTGTGCTATCCGGAAACTTTTCTTCAATAACTATAGAAGCCAAACCTACGCATGGAGCAGTGTTTCTACCGATTGGCTCAATAATAATATTTTCATATGGTAAATTGGGAAGCTGTGCATGGATAAGTTCAGCATATAATTCGTTTGTTACTATAAAAATTTGACTTATATCTATTAATTTTTCTAAGCGATCTATAGTTTGTTGAATCATCGATTTATTGCCGGATATATTCAGAAATTGCTTGGGCAAGTGCGTTCGACTTTTTGGCCAAAACCGCTCACCTTTTCCACCAGCCATAATTACTGCAGTAATGGTCATTTTTTCGCCTCCAAATTCTCTGACTTTCTGACAAAATTCATCATTTAGTTTAATTATAATATTATAGCCTAACAATTTGCGACAAAGCAACGATTCTGGAATTAAATGTTTCTTTAAGTCTTTATTATCTAGTATAATGAAATAAAATTTATTTTCCGCACAAAACTCACCATTATTATGTTATCAATCAATTAAATTGCAAGCTAGTCTATAAAAATGGTAATATATTAAGTTGATTATTCGAATCTATAATACTAATATTTTAATATGAAGATGTCGAATGGTTGGAGGTTTTGTTGTGAATTACAATTTTGCTTCTTCAAAAGCAAAAACAAATTTTTTTGAACCAACATTAGAAATTAATAAAAAAATCGGTGCTAAAAAGTATTATACTTCCTTACTGGCTGGTTCTTTTATTTTAATTGAAGTATTAGCATTAGCTTTTATTTTCTTCTATTTGTTCGAATACCGCATTTCTCAAGAATTTGATCTTACCTTCCAATTGTTCAATATTCATTCACCGCGTTTTTTCAGCTATTCAATATTCTTTTTGATTTCGATACTTGTCTATTATATGTTTGTTTATCGGTATCGAATATATTACTTTCGATCTCAATCTGGACTTGCGGATGAATTATTTAAAATGATCAAAGCATTTTCCTTTGCTATTTTGATTGCAATTGGAATAAGCTTCACTCTAAAAATTGTTGACTATTCACGATTTGTCATTGTAAGTTATTGGATCATTGGAATGACGTTGTGCATTATTATTAGATCGATAAAACGTTATTGCTATATTTATTTGGCGAAGCAAGCTATTGTTAACAAGAATGTAATTATTGTTGGCGCTGGTAAATTCGGCAAATCATTAATGGATGAAATATCAAGCTACAGTTATTTAGGCTACAACATTGTCGGCTTTGTTGATGATAGTGAACAAACGGCATATAAGGATTTTGAATATCTTGGCCCTATCTCAAGCCTAAAAGGAATATTAAACCATACCCTTGTGGAAGAGCTTATTATTACCATTCCATCTGAGCGTGATCTCGTAAATAAATTAATTTCTGATTTCAGAAAAATCGATATTAATATCAAAATCATACCCGACCTTTATAATTTAGTAATGAGCACGGTGCAAATCGGTAACATTAATTCGTTGCCTGTCGTTACTCTTGTAAAAACGCCAATGAGAGGTTTAGGATTTCTGGTCAAAAGAGCAATCGATATTATTGCTTCAGCGATATTAATCATTTTGTTATTCCCAGTATTTTTACTAAGTTCTGCAGCCATTAAGCTTGATTCGTCTGGGAATATTATTTACAAACAAAAACGAATAGGCAAAAATGGCAAGCCTTTTCCTATGTATAAATTTCGTTCCATGGTAACGAATGCAGACAAATTATTATTGGAGCTTGCCTCAAAGAATGAAATTAATGGGATCGCTTTTAAAATGAAAGAAGATCCTCGTATAACAAAAGTCGGGAGATTTATTCGAAAATATTCGATCGATGAGCTACCGCAATTATTTAATGTACTCAAAGGCGATATGAGTCTTGTAGGTCCTCGACCTCCGCTGCCGCACGAAGTCGAGTACTATGGAGATTGGGAATGGAGGCGGCTCGAAGTAACTCCAGGGATCACTGGATTATGGCAGGTAAGCGGTCGAAGTGATCTATCCTTCCAGCAATGGATGAACTTGGATATTTATTATATTGAAAACTGGAGTCTTCCTCTCGACTGTAAAATTCTCCTTAAGACAATTCCAGTTGTTCTTAAGGGTGAAGGAGCATATTAATCAGGTGGAGTTATATATTGATGCACAGCCGTTGCTCGGTCCGCGTACCGGCATTGCCCGCTACGTCGAATGCTTAAGTTCGGTCTTGGCAAGAGATGAACAAATTAACTTATCACTTGCATTTAATCGATTACTAAAAGGGGTTAAGGAACCCGAGATTCACCAATATGCACTAGCGACAGGAGCCTCGATCGTAAACAACGTATATCCTTATAAAGTATTGAGACGGCTCTTCAAGCCCAATTTATTGTATCATGTTCCGTATGATTTATTTTCTAAAAAAGCAGACATTTTTCATGGGACGAATTTTGTTTATACGCCTGTCGTAAAAGGAAAAACCATTATTACGATTCATGATTTAGCCTATATGAGATTTCCAGAAACGACAAGTCAACGAATTTATTCGCATCATAGTAAATGGGTACCTTACAGTGCACGACAGTGTGATCACATTATTGCTGATTCACTTCAAACTAAACAAGATATTATCGAGTTACTAAAAATTGAAGAAAGTAAAATCGATGTAATACCCTTAGCTGCTGACAATCGATTTAAAGTGATTGATGATTTTAATGTTAAACTCATCTTAGAGAAGTATGATCTTCCTAAGGATTATATTTTATTTGTTGGAACTTTAGAGCCACGTAAAAATCTAACGGGTCTTCTGCAAGCTTATTCAGCTCTTAGAAGAAATTCCGTTGTTGACACGAAGCTTGTCATCGTTGGTACGAAGGGCTGGAAATTCAGCCCTATATTTCAATTAATTCAAGATCTTGCACTGCAAGAAGACGTCATTTTTACTGGATTTATCGCGGATGAAGATTTGCCAGCTATTTATAATGGAGCTAGAATTTTTACCATGCCTTCGATTTATGAGGGATTTGGGCTTCCTATTCTTGAGGCTATGCAGTGTGGTATACCCGTTCTCGGATCGAATGTATCCTCGTTGCCTGAAATTATCGGAGACAATGGACTTCTCTTGCAGCCAAATGATACAAAGGCGTGGGCAGAAGCCATGTACCGATTATTAACAGATCATGAAACTCATGCCACTTTCTCCAACTTATCAATTCAAAGAGCCGAAAACTTTACATGGGAAAAAACAGCACTCGAAACGATGAATATTTATCAAAAAGTGCTAAGCCGGTAATCCTAGTAATTCTGTGGAAACGAGGTGGATTATGAAAATAGCACTAGTCCATGACTATCTAAACCAATATGGTGGGGCTGAGCGAGTCTTGGAATGCTTTATGGATATGTTTCCTGACTCCCCCGTGTTTACGGTCATCTCGGATTTAAATAAGATGCCTCAACGATTTAAAGAAGCAGATATCCGGAGTTCCTTCATTCAAAATATTCCATTTTCCAAAAATCAGTATAAAAAAATGCTTACTCTTTTTCCGATCGCAGTGGAGCAAATGGATCTTCGCGGATATGACCTCGTTCTGAGTTCTTCCAGTGCTTTTGCTAAAGGAATTATTACGCGCGCGGATCAAATTCACGTATGTTATTGTCACACACCAATGCGATATATTTGGGATTTATATCATCAATACATGGACGAAATCAGTAATCCTGTTTTTCGAACAGTTCTCCCCTATATGCTGCATAAAATCCGAATCTGGGATCAAATGAATGCACAGCGTGTAGACCGCTTTATAAGCAATTCTCACAATGTCGCTCGAAGGATTCAAAAGTATTACAATCGCGAAAGTCAAGTAATACATCCACCTGTATCTTTTAGCCATCTAAGGGAAGCATCCTCTAGCGAGGATTTCTTTCTCATTGTTTCTCGCTTAATTCCATATAAACGTATTGATCTTGTTATTGAAGCTTTTAATAAATTGAATCGTCCTCTTGTGATTATCGGTGATGGATATGATCGGAACAGATTAATGAAAATGGCTGGCCCCCACATACAAATGCTTGGGTATCAGTCTGATGCCGTAATTCAAGAATATTATGCCAAATGTAAAGCATTTATATTAGCTGGCGAAGAGGATTTCGGAATTACGCCACTAGAAGCACAAGCCCATGGTAAGCCTGTGATTGCATTTGGCAAAGGCGGAGCTTTGGAAACCGTAGTTGAAGGCAAGACAGGACTCTTTTTCAGAGAACAAACGATCGAAAGTCTTATCGAGGCCATTACAAAATTGGAAATGCTAATTATTAATTCTAAGCAAATTCATATGCATGCGATGTCATTTAACGAAGATCGATTCAAAGTAGAAATTCGGAATTTTATTAACACTACAATACGGGAGAAGGATTTTGTTCATGTATAAGTCATATAAAGGCTCCAAAATTTCAAAATCTGACGGAAGCAATAATAGTTCCATATTATTTTGGCTGCTGATTGTTTTCACATCTTTATATATGTTTTGGGCACCGTTTCAAAAAGCGCTTTTTAACGGGAATTCGTATGATTTCGAACGTCCTATTTACTCTTCCTTGGTATGGACATTCCTTGCCCTGCTAGTGTTAGCGATTTATTTTTTTTATAAATGGAAATTTACTAGCCATCAGGATCTTTTAAGTTTATTGATTTGGCTAATGCCTTTATCCTTTTTGATCGCTAAAATTTCGGAAGCTTCTCATCGATTTGCCACTAATACTTTCTATATTGAGATGCTTTATGCTGCTTTTTTTCTAATTGGACTTTATATCACTCAAAATAATCTAGGTAATAAGATAATTTCGAATGTGATTATGATCTCCGGCTATGTTATCGTTTGGTTTGGGTTATTGAATTGGTTCGGCTATAAATCATTTACAGCCACAATGGTCCATTGGTTTGCTGACATATCTACAAACCCGTTCGAATACAAGGATGCCGTAATGCAAGCTGAAGGTCAGCTGCGGCTAACCTCTGTATTCCAATACGCCAATACTTATGCGGCCTTTCTTATGGGTATTTTCCTCGGAGCTCTTTACTTCATTGTAGAGTCAAAGAAATGGCAAGTCCGGGCACTTCATGCATTTATGTTAGTACCTATCATTTTATCGATCTTATTAACGCTATCTCGCGGTGCTTTGGTTGTGCTTCCTATTGTTATGCTGCTGATCTTGCCTTTTATCAAAATATCCAGGCAATTATTTTTCCTTCTTTATACAGGGATCTCAGCAGTTCTTTGTCTCGTCGTTTTAAGCTCAACCTCGGCCATCGGCAGACAGATTCACATGGATCATAAACTCACTACATCTAGCCAAGGGTTGCTGTTTGTCATCGGAGTATCCGCTGCTTGCGCCATCATTGTATGGGTCATTCATCAATTCGGGTTCTTGAAAGTCGGCGATGCCATCGAATCCAAAATCAAAGCGAAATACTCGAACATCTTAATTCCTGCTGCAGCTCTGATTGTTGGATCCTTAGGTGTCTACTTACTGTTTGGAACCAGTGTTGTAATCAACTTATTGCCTGATTCCATTAAACACCGGGTAGAAAATATTAATTTTGCGCAGCATAGTGTATTGGAACGCGGAACCTTTTATAAGGATGCTGTTAAAGTATTTTATGATTATCCTTTCTTCGGTGCTGGCGGGGGAGCTTGGGCTGCACTTTATGAGAAATATCAGAACAATCCTTATGTCAGCCGGCAAACGCATAATTTCTTTATGCAGTCTTTGGTTGAGACCGGATTGGTTGGTTTGCTTATTCTGCTAGGTTTACTTATCTACATTTTTACACTCTATTTAAAAAAGCATAAAAGAAATGACGAATCGAACCCTGGTCGACATCTATATTTTATTGTGGCGGTTTCCATTCTAGTTCATAGCATTATTGATTTTAACATGAGTTACGTATACATCGGCAGCCTCGTCTTCTTGTGCCTGGGTGCCATGATTTCTGGTTCTCCGTTACCTCTGCAGCGAATAAAGGCAGTTCAAGAGCGGGTCAAAATCAAGTGGGTTTATGCTTCGCTACTCATCGTTGTTTCTTTGTTCATGTTTATTACTTCTACACAGAAGCTAATCGCTAGCGGATTGTTTAGACAAGCGAATACATTGGCCCAAACTCAGCCAAATTTGAATATCATCCTGGATCCGTTAAACAAAGCACTCGACAGTCAACCTACGCATCCCGATTATGCATCCTTTAAAATTGATCTCTTCTTCCAGATGTATAGTCAAACGAAGGATGAGAAGTATTACAATGAAGCTCTCGCACTGATTCAAAAGGCACGTCAGGATGAGCCCCATAATCGTTACTTGATTGATAAGCAAATTGCATCCTATACCGTTAAAAACCAACTGCCTCAAGCTTTGGATTTAATTCAAAAGGAAATTCCCGATTTTTCATGGGACATTACGCTTTATGAGAAAAGCATTTCGTTAAGTACCGAGCTCGGAGAGCAAGCAAGACAGGCGAAGGACGATAAATTAAAAGAACAGTATTGGAATGAAGCTTTCGATACCTATAACAAGGTATTACTTAAAGTAAAGGATTTGGAGTCTCTCCCTAAAGGACAGCTCCAAGGCCGGCCATTTAACGTTACGAACAACATTTCGTTGAATCTTGGCCAAATCGAATTTCTAAGAGGGAAATATGCTTCGGCTGAGAATTATTTGAAAGCAGGAGCAGCCGGTTCCTTGGATGATCCTGGCGTTCGAATGATCGCTCGTTGGTACCTGTCGTCACTGCAAAAACAAGGCAAGAACGATCAAGCATTGCTCGATAAGCTGATCGCTAAAGATCCAAAGGAGCAGACTGAGGTTACGAACTTAGCAAATTTCGCTCAATAATAGCTTAGTCCAAAAAGACTCGATACTACGGTATCGGGTCTATTTTGATTATGCTAGCGCTGGCGAAATAAATAAAACGGCAGCAATCCCAAAGGATGCTGCCGTTTGTGTCGTACAGGGGCCGTGGGCAGGATTAGAATCCGCCCATGCCACCCATACCGCCCATGCCGCCCATGTCAGGCATTGCAGGCTTATCTTTTTCTGGCTTGTCAGCGATAACCGCTTCAGTAGTCAGGAACATTGCTGCTACGGATGCTGCGTGTTGCAGTGCGGAGCGAGTTACTTTCGCTGGATCTACGATACCGGCTTCGATCATGTTGA
The DNA here is from genome assembly GCF_007786445.1 of Paenibacillus cremeus. GTDB lineage: Bacteria > Bacillota > Bacilli > Paenibacillales > NBRC-103111 > Paenibacillus_G > Paenibacillus_G cremeus. Next base: position 153,359 of record NZ_VNJI01000012.1, read on the forward strand.
CCCACTCGCCGTTCGCTGCGTTGTAGCCTACGCCTACAGATTCCTTTTTGAGGCGCTCGACGATAACGGAGCCTTCTTGGCCAGCGTTTGCTGCGATCGTGCGTACAGGCTCTTCCAGAGCGCGCAGAACGATGTTTACGCCCGTTTGCTCGTCGCCTTGAGCCTTAACAGCTGCCACAGCGTTAAACACGTTTACAAGGGCTGTACCGCCGCCTGCAACGATACCCTCTTCTACTGCTGCACGAGTAGCGTTCAGAGCGTCTTCAATGCGAAGCTTGCGCTCTTTCAGCTCGGTTTCAGTAGCTGCGCCAACTTTGACTACGGCTACGCCGCCAGCCAGTTTAGCCAGACGCTCTTGCAGTTTTTCTTTATCGAACTCGGAAGTAGTCTCTTCCAGTTGGGAACGGATTTGCGTAATGCGTGCGCCGATATCTTTTTTGTCGCCAGCGCCGTCTACAATGATCGTGTTTTCTTTCGTTACACGAACTTGACGAGCGGAACCGAGCTGCTCAGGACGAGTGGATTTCAGATCCAAGCCAAGCTCTTCCGTGATCAATTGGCCACCTGTCAGAGCAGCGATGTCGCCCAGCATAGCTTTGCGGCGGTCGCCGAAGCCAGGAGCTTTTACTGCTACGCAAGTGAAAGTACCGCGCAGTTTGTTGACTACGAGGGTCGCTTGCGCTTCGCCTTCAACATCTTCAGCGATGATCAGGAGCTGCTTGCCGGATTGAACTACTTTTTCAAGTACTGGCAAGATTTCTTGGATGTTGGAGATTTTCTTGTCCGTGATCAAGATGTACGGATTGTCCAGAACGGCTTCCATTTTGTCCGTATCAGTGATCATGTACGGGGAAGTGTAGCCGCGGTCGAACTGCATACCTTCAACGACTTCCAGCTCCGTAACGAAGCCTTTGGACTCTTCAACGGTGATAACGCCGTCTTTGCCCACTTTTTCCATCGCTTCAGCGATCAGTTGGCCTACTTCATCGTCAGCAGCGGAGATCGCCGCTACTTGAGCGATGGATTGTTTGCCCTCGATTGGCTTCGCAATATTTTGCAGCTCTTCTACAGCTGCTTTAACCGCTTTGTCGATCCCTTTGCGAAGAACCATAGGGTTCGCGCCTGCAGTAACGTTTTTCAGACCTTCGCGAATCATCGCTTGAGCCAGAACGGTTGCTGTAGTCGTACCGTCACCAGCAACATCGTTAGTTTTAGTAGCTACTTCTTTCACGAGCTGAGCGCCCATGTTCTCGAATGCATCGTCGAGCTCGATTTCTTTAGCGATTGTTACGCCGTCGTTAGTGATCAACGGGCTGCCGAATTTCTTCTCCAGCACGACGTTGCGGCCTTTAGGACCCAATGTAACTTTTACAGCATTCGCAAGTGCGTCAACCCCGCGGAGCATTGCGCGGCGAGCGTCTTCGCTGAACTTAATTTCTTTTGCCATGGTGTGTACCCTCCCGAGAAAATGATTTTTTAAATTTATTTAACGTTCCGGATATTTTCATAAGTAATTGCGCAAAACTTAAGTATAAAGCGTCAAGCCGAAGTCTTAGCCCAAGATAGCCAGGATGTCGCTCTCACGCATAATCAACAGCTCACGGCCATCGAATTTCACTTCAGTGCCGGCATATTTGGAGAAAATCACGCGGTCGCCTTCTTGAAGCTCAAGCGGAATGCGCACGCCGTCCTTGAGTGTACCGCTGCCTACGGCTACGACTTTACCTTCTTGCGGCTTTTCTTTCGCCGTATCAGGTAGTAAGATCCCGCTTGCGGTCGTTTCCTCCTTAGCGATGGCTTCGATAACTACGCGATCACCCAATGGTTTGATCATGAGAAAATAGCCTCCTTCTGAATTTCGTACTTTTTTTATTAGCACTCGAAAGTGTTTAGTGCTAACAACAATTCTTATAATAATCACTTCGCAACAATTTTGCAAGTGGTTTTACAACAATTTCACACCCCAACCAGTGTTCCCACAAGATTTGATATTATACGACAAGTTCCAACAATAAAACCGGCTTCTTCACAAGGTGTAAAAGCCGGCTGTTAGCAATGCACTATTTAATTATCCCTTCCCTTGCTCCCTGGCCTGATCCTCCAGAAGCTGCTTCCGATACACGACCCCGGATAAAAAGACGCTGAACTCATACAGCACAATCATCGGGACGGACACAATAATAGCCGATGTGGCGTCAGGAGGCGTAATCATCGTAGCCACGATCACCAGCAGCAAATAAGCATAACGGCGCAGCTTGCGAAGCCGCATAGGGTTGAGCAGCCGCAGCTTGGTCAGGAACATCACAACGATCGGAAGCTCGAACAACAGCGAGATGGGAATCAAGATGTTGAACATAAAGGAAAAGTACTGCGCGATTCCGTAGGTCTCCGTTAGCTGAAGGTTTTTCGAGATAGCAGAGGTAAACAGAAACGCCATGCGAAACACAACGAAATAACCAAAAGCGAGGCCCATTAAGAATAAGATGAGTGCAAACGGCACAAAAATGAGCGAGGCCTTCTGCTCTTCGACCCGCAAGCCTGGCTTAAGAAATGACCAAATTTGGTACATCGAAAAAGGGAGCGTAATGATAAGTCCCATTACCAAGGCAAAATTCATGTACATTTTGATGGCATCCCACGGTGAAAACACGTTCCAGCTGATCGTGTCGGCTGGGGGAATGCTTTTTAAATACGTAATGAGCGGCTGTGCGAACACCAGTCCAATCACCATGCCCACAACCAGCACGAGTATGACCCAAATGAGTCGCTTGCGCAGCTCGGTCAGGTGTTCAACTAGCGACATGCCTTCATCTTTTTCCATCTGTATATCACCAACCTACCATTCGATGAAGTCCCCCATTAATCGGGGAGCCTGCGAGGATTATCTGCTTTGGGAGCGGCAGGAGCGGCAGGTTCTGCCTGAGCCTGAGGATCGACCTGCTTCACAGGCACACCTTGCGGCGGTTCTGGTGGCGTAACGTCCTTGCGCGCCCGCGGCGCAGCCGGCTCGTCATTCAATAGATCGCGCGTCCCTTGCTTAAACTCACGGAGCGCACGCCCTAGCGAGCGGCCAAGGTCTGGCAGCTTGCTCGGTCCGAACAGCACCAGGGCGATGACGCCAATGAGCAGCAATTCTCCGAAGCCTATATTTCCAAACATAACAACCGGTCCTTCCCGGGTAAAAGATAAACAAACATTAGCAATTATACAACCCGCCGTAGCCCAGCTCTGTAATATCCGCGCGGACAATCGGCTCGCCTGCACAAATCCGCGGCAGCAGCACGTCAAAGGATGTGTACGGATCATGCATCACACAGCCGGGAAGCCCCATGATCGGCACCTCACCCAGATAACCCATTAGCAGCATGGAGCCAGGAAGCATGGGCGTGCCATAGCTGACAATCCTAGCGCCGGCCTGCTTGATCGCTCCTGGCGTTCGGTCGTCGGGATCGACGGACATGCCGCCCGTCACAAGGATCAGATCTGCGTGATCTTCATGCAAAAACCGACGAATCTCTTGGACGATCGTCTCGCTGTCATCCGGCGCCAGCCGCTGATCAATCACCTCGGAGCCGAGCTGAGCCAGCTTCTCACGGACAATCGGGCCGAATTTATCTTGAATGCGTCCCTTAAACACTTCGCTTCCGGTCGTAATGATTCCTGCACGCAGCTTCTTGAATGGCTTCACATGGACAAGGGAAGGCTGCTCCCCTGCTCCTTCGAGCGCAATCCGCTGCACCTCATCAATGCGCGCTTCCTCAATGAGAAGTGGAATTACCCGCGTTCCCATCAGCGCTTGGCCTGGCGTGACTACGGTGTTGGTTTTGATCGTGGACATGATGACTTGATCCAACGCATTGACCTCATCAATACGCTTCTTATCGATCTTGGCCAGCCCGTGGATGGTAGATTTGAGCGTGATTTTTCCTTCGTGGGGGGCTGTGAGCTCAACGTTGGCGCCTTGTGCAGCCTGAGCCATACGCAAAGCCGCCTCATCCTCATGCAAGAAGCCCGGAGCGATCTGCATCGCATAAATGTGCTCCTTGCCGATGCTAAGCAGCGCCGGGATATCCTCTTGGCTAATGACGTGACCTTTTTTAAACAGCCGTCCTTTGAACTGTCCCGGGATGATCTGGGTCAAATCGTGCGCCAGCACCAGGCCAATCGCATCCTCTACCTTAACCTCCCGCAGCATTGCGTCAAGCTCCATCGCCGTGATCTCCTTCGCGTCCCGTTAAAATCCCAAGCGCATGAGGAAGCTGATCCATAACAGCCAGGAGATTCTCAGAAACCCCCTTAGGGCTGCCCGGCAAGTTCAAAATCAACGTACGACCACGAATACCCGAAACGGCACGGGACAGCATCGCACGTGGCGTCTTCTGCATGGAAATCATTCGCATCGCTTCCGCAAACCCCGGCGCCGCGCGATCAATGACCTCGAGCGTCGCTTCCGGCGTCACATCGCGAACGGCAAGTCCTGTTCCTCCAGTCGTCAGGATCAGATCCGCTTTGAAATAGTCCGTCATTTCGATCAGAGCGGCCATAATTTCATCCTTCTCATCTGGGACAACGCGGTACTCGATGATCTCCCCGTTGATCTCCTCCTCAATCAGCTCCCGGATCACCTGTGCACTAGTGTCTTCTCTTTCTCCCCGGTAACCGCGGTCGCTTGCGGTCAAGATAGCCACTTTCCAGCGCATAAGTTTGCTCCTCTCACACCTTTTAATTGTATATGTAAAATGTTACGAAGTTCCGCATCGCCTCACAAAGAGGCATAAAAATCCCCACTTTTGCCGCCGGTTTTGCTGATTAGCAGCGTTGGACCGATTTGCATCGTCTTCTCCGCCGCTTTGCACATGTCGTAAACGGTCAACGCAGCGGCAGATACAGCCGTCAGCGCCTCCATCTCAACCCCGGTCGGCCCCTTGGTTTTCACCGTGGCCTCAATATGCAGCTGCCCGTCCGTTTCGTCGGCAAAGCGAATATCAACTCCGCTGAGCGGCAGGGGGTGGCACATCGGGATCCACTCGGACGTCTTCTTAGCCGCCATGATGGCAGCTACCTGGGCGACGGCGAGTACATCGCCTTTGCCGATCTTGCCTTCCTTGATCAGAGCGAGCGTGGACGGTTTCATGACGACCGTAGTCCGTGCCGTCGCCGTTCGTACCGTCTCCGGCTTCTCGGATACATCCACCATTCGGGCCCGCCCTTGCTCGTTAAAATGAGTCAGCGGTCCCTGCGGCTCCACCTTGTCAGACATCCGTCTCCGCACTCCTTCCGGTAATGCGCCGCTCCTCCGTAATCAGCTCGTCGATCCGGAAATCGAACAGCCCCATAGGAACCTCCGAAATGAGCTGATCCTCGAAGGCAGCCGCAATAATATATGGCTTCGGAAGTCCCGTACGGACGTACTGCTGCATGAACCGGTCGTAGTAGCCGCCGCCATAGCCGAGTCTTCCCATATTCAAATCAAAAGCAAGCCCGGGTACGAGCACCACATCAATCTGCCGGATATCGAACAGCTGCGGCGCTTTGGCTACCGGCTCGCGGATCCCCCACGCGCCTCGCTCCAGATCGACGTAAGAGCGAATCTCAAAGAGCTTGAGCTGCTTGTACGCCGGCACAACCTTCGATACCACCACACGCCAAGACCGTTTCCAGCAAGCCTCCAGCACGGGGGTCACATCCACCTCGGTCTTGATCGGCATATAAGTGAACAGCGTCGGCTTGCGCCTGACGGTAGGATCCGGTTGAAGCAGCTCCTCCAGTCGCTCGATCAGCACTTCGCTGATATGGGCGGACTTGCGCTGCCGTGCCTCTTCGGAAATAGCAGAACGAAGGGCCTCCGCTTCACGCCGGAGCTCAATTTTTCTTTCTTTAATATTCATGAAACGGCCTCTCTTCAGCGGGTCGATTCTGGGTTAACCACATTCTAATGCTGCTAACAAGTTAGTGCAAATTTTTTCTAACGGATGAACATCCATTCGGTCTATACTTCTCTATAGTGTAACATAAAACGCTGCAAAATCACGAATTTGAACCGAATTAGCCAAAAAGTCCATTATTCGAGCCGAATCGACAACCCGGCAACAACAGGAACATGGTCGGAGGCGCGGCTTGGAATGACGCTGGCCAGGGAGCTGATGGAGAACTCGGACGACCGGGTAAAAATGTGATCGACCACACCCCCTTTTAGTACGGTAGGCTCAGATGTCGATAGTGGCACCTCTGCAAATCCAAGCGGCTGCAGCGTCGGCTCCAGACCTCCAGCCGGACTATTGAAGTCCCCCATCAGAAGCAGCGGCGTCTGAATCGGCTTCAATACAGCAGCAAGCTGCGGCAGCTGCTTGTCCCGCTCCACGGCCGTAACACCCAAGTGGGTCGTGGCAACGGTCATCTTCTGCCCGCCGCCAAGTGCCAGCTCGGCGAGCAGCACACAGCGCGGCTCCCGCCCGCCGCTAAGCACATCGTATCGAACCGAGGTCAGTGGATACCGGCTGAGCAGCGCAATTCCGTATTCCGAGAGACCGCTCTGGATCGCCGGTGCATAGGCATAATACATGCCGAGCGACTTGGCGAAATACTGCACTTGATCCTGTAAGCCGCTGCGCCACTTCCATCGGTCGACCTCCTGCAGCGCAATTACGTCCGCATGGCCTTCACGCAGCTCATTAGCAATGGCTTCGGGATCGATGTTTCCGTCCAAGCCTTCGGCATGTCGAATATTGTAGGTCATCACCTGCAGCTTTCCGGGGTCAAGTGTCGCCTTGAATGGGGTGGTCTGGGAGGCGGCGCCGGCTTGGGCTGCAAGCAAAACGATCGAAGTTATTAATAGAAGAAAAAGTAATAAGGCACGGGCACCGGGCTTGCTCGATATCGAAGGTGCAGTAAGCATGGGGCAGCCGCCTCCTTTTTAATAGAAAGAATACGATTCCGATTCGAGCATACGTCAGCCTGCGGCATTTTGTATACGCGGAAAGCGATGGAAATCGAAATCAGCGGCGGAATGTGCTACACTGATGAGGTGTTTACTAGAGAGAATTCAAGATTCAGGAGGCTTTCTTCATGCTGCTGCAAGTCACGGGAATCCAAAAAAGCTACGGGGTCACCTCCGTGCTTTCCAATATATCGCTGCAGATTGAAGCGCGGGAGCGGATCGGCCTCGTAGGCGTCAACGGCGCAGGCAAATCAACGCTGCTGCAAATCATCGCAGGCGAGCTTTCTTATGATAGCGGGAACATTTTTAAAGCGAAGGAAACGAAGATCGGCTACCTCAAGCAAAACAGCGGTCTTAATTCGAACCGTTCGATCTGGGACGAGCTGCTCAGCGTGTTCGCCTCCTTGATCGACAATGAGCGCGAGCTGCGCAAATTGGAAGCGCTCATGGCCGATCCGGACGTGCTGGCCGATGAGAAAAAAACCGAGGACACCATGCAGCGCTACGCGCAGCTGTCGGAGACCTTTCGCCTGCAAGGCGGATATGAAATTGAAGCAAAAATTCGCGGCATTCTCAACGGGATGGGCTTCGGGGACATGGACCCTGCTACCTCATGCCAAGCGCTGAGCGGCGGGCAGAAAACCCGGCTGGCGCTGGCCAAAATGCTGCTGGAAGCGCCCGATCTGCTGCTGCTTGACGAGCCGACCAACCATCTCGACATTCAGACGCTGACGTGGCTGGAGCAATATTTGCGCTCGTATTCCGGAGCGATTCTGGTCGTCTCCCATGACCGGTATTTTCTAGACGCCCTGGTGGATGCGATCTACGAGATCGAGCGGACCACCTCGCGCCGGTACACCGGTAACTATACGCGTTACGTCGAGCTGAAAGAAGCGGAGTATGAAATTCAGCTCAAGCAATTCGAAAAGCAGCAGGAAGAGATCAGCAAAATGGAGGAGTTCATTCAGCGCAATATCGTGCGCGCCTCCACTACAAAGCGGGCGCAAAGCCGCCGGAAAGCGCTTGAGAAAATGGACCGGCTGGACAAGCCGATGGGCGATTTGAAGCGCGCGAGCTTTTCCTTCGAGGTCGAGGTGCCTTCCGGACGCGAGGTGCTCGATGTCCGCAACGTAGCGGTATCCTACGACGGGAAAAAGCCGCTCGTGGAGCAGGTGAAGTTTCAACTGCGCCGCGGCGATACGGCAGCTCTGATCGGACCGAACGGTATCGGCAAATCAACCCTGCTGAAGACGCTGATCGGCCAGCATCAGCCGGATCGCGGCTCCTTCGATTGGGGAGCGAATGTCCGCATTGGCTACTATGATCAGGAGCAGACCGGACTCAACATGAATGCCACGGTTCTCGATGAGCTGTGGAATATGTACCCTCATTTGGAGGAAGCGCGTATCCGGACCGTGCTCGGCAATTTCTTGTTCAGCGGCGAGGATGTATTCAAAAAGGTCGGGTCGCTCAGCGGGGGCGAGAAAGCGCGGGTAGCTTTGGCCAAGCTCATGCTGCAAAAAGCGAACGTCCTGATCCTCGACGAGCCGACCAACCATCTGGATTTGTACAGCAAGGAAGTGCTGGAGTCCGCGCTCATCGATTACGAGGGCACGCTGCTGTTCATTTCGCATGACCGGTATTTCTTGAACAAAATGGCGGAACGGATGCTCGAATTGAGCTCGGACGGCGTTACCGACTACCTCGGTAATTACGACGACTACGTGGAGAAAAAGCTGGAGCTGGCGGAGATGGAGCAGCAGCGTCTCTTAGCCGAGGCGGCTAAAAAGGCGACCAGCTCGGCAGCAGCTGCAAGCAGTGCAGGCACAGCTAGCGAGAGCAGTGGCTACGAAGCGGGCAAGCAGGCGAAGCGCGAGGAGCGCAATCGTCAGCGCAAGCTGGAGCAGCTGGAGCAGCAAATCGCCCAGCTGGAGGACGCAATCGGCGCGCTGGAGGCGGAGCTGGCGCTGCCGGAGGTGTATAACGACTACGTGCTCGTGCAGGAGAAGAACACGCAGCTGGAAGCGAAAAAGACGGAGCTGGCGGAGTGCTACGAGCAGTGGGAGCAGCTGGCGGAATAAATAGTTATGGGGTGTCCATGGGGACACCCTTTTTTGATTCGAGCCTCTTTAGTCGGTCTCGGTGAGGCGAAGAAGCAGCAGCGGTACGCTGCTGTAGATGATCATGCAGCCGGCGGCGACGATGCCCGAATCGTTGAGGGCTAGCGCGGCTAAGGCGCCAATGACGCCCGCGAAGCACCCGTGCATCAGCAGCGGGTAGCGCTCCTCCCACCGGCGGAGCCGTCCTTTCGGCCGCAGCACCAGCGCGGCCATGACGGCCAGGCCGGTGAGCAGCACCTTGCTCCAGGCGGAGACGCGGATCAGGTGCGCATTCATCGCCAGCTTGCGATGGATGATCGCCCCGATCACGTCGTAGCGCCCCTGGCGCAGCGCTTCGAAGGCCCGGCCGACATGGCTCGGGCCGGGCCCCTGGCTGCCGCCGGAGCCTACGGCGGCGGGGGCGCTTGCGGCTGCGGCCGCAGCTGGACCACCGGCGGGGCCGGGGGGCCAGGCGGCGTTCAGCAGCCACAGCCCCGCGAGCGCGCCCGCCAGCGGCAGCGCGAGCGCGAGCGCCAGGCGGCGCCACCGCAGGGCGCCGCGAGCGGCCAGGCGCGCAGCCAGCGCGCCAAAGGCGGCTGCGGCGCAGAGCGCGCCGCCGGCCTTGGCGCCGAGCGCCGGCGCGGCGAAGTAGGCGGCGAGACCGCCGCCGACGGCCGCCGCGGGCGCGAGGGCGCGCCAGGGCCGGGCGGCCGCGCGAGCCGCCGCGGGCCGCC
>NZ_VNJI01000120.1 GCF_007786445.1 Paenibacillus cremeus
GAGGCCACTGAAAAAGTCTAGCTCTTAGAAAAAGGTACTGCCCTTCAAGAAAGTTGAAGAGGCTGTACCTTTTTTGTCGTATAATTGAGTCATCACAAAAAGCGGGTGAGAGCACATGATTCGGCAACAACAAACCTTAGTCCTGAGTCCTTATGCGGCACTGTATGACATCGTCGTGCCGAAGGACAATATGCTGCGACAAATCAACGAACTGGTGGACTTCGACTTCATATACGAGGAACTAGAATCAAAGTATTGTTTGGACAATGGACGAAATGCCATTGACCCTATTCGCATGTTTAAATATTTACTGCTAAAAGCTATCTTTGAATTATCTGACGTAGACATTGTCGAGCGTTCGAAGTATGACCTGTCGTTCAAATTCTTCCTCGGCATGGCACCCGAGGACCCGGTAATTGACCCGAGTTCTCTAACCAAATTCCGCAAACTACGGTTGAAAGACATCAACCTATTGGACTTACTCATTGGTAAGACGGTTGCCCTCGCCATCGAGCAGAATATTTTGAAGAGCAACTCCATTATCGTTGACGCTACGCATACGAAAGCGCGCTACAACCAGAAATCACCGCAAGAAATCTTACAAGATCGTGCGCGGAAACTGCGAAAGGCCGTTTATAGCATGGATGAATCAGCCAAAACCAAAATGCCAGCAAAGAATATGAACAACGTGCTTGAAGACGAAATCGAGTATTGCCAAAAACTCGTCGCCTTCATCGAAAAGGAATCCGGAATCGCGCAAGTACCGAAAATTCTAGAGCCGCTTAACTTGCTGAAAGAGACAGTGGAAGATGATGTCGAGCAACTTCGGCTGGCGGCGGATCCGGATGCGCGTGTGGGACATAAGAGTGCAGATTCCGCCTTCTTTGGATACAAAACACATCTTGCCATGACCGAGGAGCGCATCATTACGGCAGCCGTAATCACAACAGGCGAGAAGAATGACGGTAAGCAATTGGAAGCATTAGTCGAAAAAAGCAAAATGGCTGGTATGCTGGTCAAGACTGTAATTGGGGATACCGCCTATTCCGAGAAGGATAACATTTCGTACGCAAAAAACAACGATCTCGAACTTGTATCCAAGCTTAATCCCAACATCACACAGGGCACCCGAAAAAAAGAAGATGAGTTTCTGTTCAACAAAGATGCAGGCATGTATGTGTGCAAGGCCGGTCATCTAGCCATTCGAAAGGCTCGGCAGGGAAAGAAGGGCCGTGGCAAAAACCAAAGAGACACATACTTTTTTGACGTGGAGAAATGCAAGCATTGTCCGTTCAAGGAGGGCTGTTACCAGGAGGGTGCCAACAGTAAAACCTACTCCGTGAGCATTAAATCCGATGAACATACGGAACAAATGGCGTTCCAAGAAACGGAGTCTTTTAAAGCCAAATCCAAGGAAAGATACAAAATTGAAGCAAAGAACAGCGAACTCAAACATAGACACGGGTATGATGTCGCCACATCCTCGGGTCTGATTGGCATGCAGTTGCAAGGTGCGATGGCCATATTTGCGGTGAATCTAAAGCGGATATTGAGAATAGCCGACTAAGGATCATTGAGGAATACAACCGAATAGGGTCAAAAAAAGAAGACATCTCC
>NZ_VNJI01000121.1 GCF_007786445.1 Paenibacillus cremeus
TAAGGTTTTTGTTTAGAGGCTTATCAATGCAAAAAGAAGACATCGCCTCCTAGGGATAGATGTCTTCTTTTTGTTGTATCGGCTTATTGCCTTAATCCTTGAGCTTCAAGATTCGCTTGAGATTTACTGCGAAGATTGCCATTGCTCCTTGCAGCTCCAAGCCTAAAAGACCCGAGGATGTGGCTACATCGTACCCGTGTCTGTGTTTCAGTTCGCTGTTCTTAGCCTCAATCTTGTACCGTTCTTTCGATTTCAATTTGAAATAATCGCTGTCTTGGAATGCCATTTGCTCCGAGTGCTCGTCGGATTTTATGCTCACAGAATAGGTTTTTGTCTTGGCCCCTTCCTTGTAGCATCCTTCTTTAAACAAACATCGCTTGCATTTGTCCACGTCAAAATAATACGTATCTACTTGGTTTGTGCTAACATCTTTCTTTCCTTGTCGTGCCTTGCGAATTGCCATGTGGCCCGCTTTACAGACGTACAAGCCTGCATCTTTGTTGAACTCAAATTCTTCTTCTTTCTTGCGATTGCCCTGCGTAATCATCGGGTTTAATTTGGCCACCAGTTCTATGTCATTCGTCTTTGTGTAGATGAGATTGTCCTTCTCCGAATACGCTGTATCTCCAATTACCGTTTGGACATCTAACCCCGCGGCCTTGCTTTTTTCAATCAGGGCTTGCAGTTGTTTCCCGTCATTCTTTTCGCCAGTTGTGACAATAGCCGCTGTAATAATGCGTTCCTCCGTCATCGGCAAATGAGTCTTGTACCCGAAGAAGGACGAGTCCGCACTTTTATGCCCGACCCGTGCATCAGCGTCTTCCAAAATCCGAAGCTGCTGCACATCATCTCGAATTGTTTCCTTCAGCAAGTTAAGCGGTTCCTGGAGTTTTGGTACATGGGGAATGTTCAATTCATGTTCAATGGTATGAATGAGCTTGTTGCAGTAGTCGATCTCATCCTCCAAGACTGTGCTGGTGTTTTTCGTCGGAAGCTTGTCCCTCACGGCTTCGTCCATGGCGTACAGAGCCTTACGTACTTTCCGTGCCCTTTCTTGCAAGATCTCTTGCGGGGACTTTTGGTTATAGCGCGCTTTGGTGTGTGTGGCATCGACAATGATGGCTGAGCTCTTGAGAAGACCCTTCTCAATGGCGAGTGTGACGGTTTTTCTGATGAGCAAATCCAGCAGGTTCATGTCTTTCAGACGTAGCTTGCGGAACTTAGTCAGGGAGTTAGGGTCGATTACGGGATCTTCCGGTGCCATACCGAGAAAATACTTGAACGATAGGTCATACCTAGACCGCTCGACAATGTCTACATCGGACAGCTCGAAAATCGCTTTCAGTAGCAAGTATTTGAACATTCGGATGGGGTCGATAGCATTTCGTCCGTTGTCCAAGCAATAGTTTGTTTGTAGTTCCTCGTATATGAAGGAGAAGTCCACCAATTCATTGATTTGCCGCAACAAGTTATCCTTCGGCACGATGATGTTGTACAGCTCGGAGTATGGACTTAACATAATTGTCTGCTGTTTTTGAATCACTCGGCTCACCCTATTTCCCC
>NZ_VNJI01000122.1 GCF_007786445.1 Paenibacillus cremeus
TGTATTATCAATGGATCTTGACTCGAATAACCATTCAGTATTCTCGCTTAATTATCATCTAATTCTAGTAATCAAGTACCGCCGAAAAGTGATCAATGATGAAATATCCAACCGGCTGAAAGAAATATTTGAGTATATTCAGCCGAATTACAATATTACCTTGCAAGAATGGAACCATGACTGCGATCATGTTCACATCCTCATGAAGACTCAACCGAATACGGACATTTCAAAGTTTTTGAACGCTTACAAGAGCGCATCTTCAAGGCTGATCAAGAAGGAGTTTCCAATCATCCGAAAATCCTTGTGGAAAGAATATTTTTGGTCACGTTCTTACTGCCTGCTTACTACTGGCGGAGCGCCTATTGATGTAATCAAAAAGTATATTGAAACCCAAGGTCAGAAATGAGAGTGAAGACTTGCTGAAAGCCTACAAATACCGCATCTATCCAACATGCGAACAGCAGCAATATCTCGCAAACGTATTCGGGTGTGTTCGATTCATCTACAATCGCATGCTTGCCGACAAAATCGAGCATTACAGACAAACTGAGAAGATGCTTGCAACCACTCCTGCTCAGTATAAGAAAGAGTTCATCTGGCTGAAAGAAGTCGATAGTCTTGCACTTGCTAACGCTCAACTGAATCTGGAAAAGGCGTACAAGAACTTTTTTCGTGATAAGAGCGTAGGCTTCCCAAGGTTCAAGAGTAAAAAGACGAATGACTTTAGCTTCACGACGAATAATCAGAACGGCACAATCGCTATTGACGGTGGGTACATCAAGATCCCAAAGCTAAAGAGTAGAATCAGAATCAAGCTGCACCGTCAATTCGACGGACTTATTAAGTCGTGTACCATTTCCAGGATGACTAGCGGCAAGTATTTCGCTTCTGTTTTGGTGGAAACCGACATTCAACCAATGCCTAAATTGGATAGCAGAATTGGCATAGACCTTGGATTGAAAACCTTTGCCGTTACATCTGAAGGTAAAGAAATCGAAAACCCGAAATATTTGCGTAAATCCGAGAAGCGTTTGGCTAAATTACAACGAGACTTGTCACGCAAACAAAAGGGAAGTCGCAACCGCCATAAGGCACGTTTGAAAATAGCTAAAATGCATGAAAAAATATCCAATCAGCGCAAAGACTTCTTGCACAAAGAATCTTCCAAGATGATTATCGAAAACCAAGTCATTGTCATGGAAGACCTTCGAGTAAAGAACATGATGCGGAATCACAAACTGGCTAAAGCAATCAGCGAAGTGTCTTGGAGCATGTTCCGTTCGATGCTGGAATACAAAGCTCAGTGGTACGGCAGAGATATTATTATCGCTCCGAAGAACTATGCCAGTAGCCAGCTATGCTCTCAATGCGGATATAAGCATGCCGATGTGAAGAATCTTGCTTTGCGTGAATGGACTTGTCCAGCTTGCAACGCTACCCATGATCGGGATGTCAACGCCGCGCTAAACTTGCTAAAACTCGCAATGTAGATTGCAACTGCCAACGGGGCAGGAACTGCCCTTGGAGCGTAGCTAAACTTGGAGCA
>NZ_VNJI01000123.1 GCF_007786445.1 Paenibacillus cremeus
TGGGTGTATAGTTGCCATGAGTAGGGTTCCTTTCTTGGTGACTTCAGCAATCCCGAGAATACCCTACTTTTTTGCTGCCTGGAAAGGCTCCAAATCTTGGTACACAAACAATTTTACATCATCCTTCCGCCCAAGGATTGGCTAAAAATTATCACCTTGCCAAAAGCATAACGGATGCGGGTTGGAACCAAATGCTCTTAAAAATTAGAATTGGGTATGCATGTTCGCTAATGCATGAAAATAAGGCTAACCACGATCGCGATTAGCTCTGTTTCAAATTATATTATAATTCTCCTGAACAAACCGTAAAGAACACGAGCTTTCCCGAAATATTGGAAGTAAACCGGATTATTATCCCTATTTGATGAAAATGAAAATATTTTGAATTATAAACCACCAATCGACAGTAAATATAAAATAATGGAAGTAATATATAGAAAGATTGATAAAGCCGCTGAAATCAAACAAAATTTAGAGGTGTTTCTAGAATGGGCGAGATTCTTAGTATTTCGTGGAACATTTTGGGTGCGGTATTATTCTTTGCTGTATTAGCTTCTATTTGCTGGTGCACTTATGAAATCCGCAGAAAATCCTATTAGAGAGAGACGGGGGGCTTACCGGCCACCATTGGCTGTTTTTGTTGAATCCCTCGCAGTTTCGATCTGACGGCATGACTCCCAAGCATAATTCTGTTCGTCTTCCGTCCACGTATGTTTAAAGATCTCATCGGTTATTCCGCCGTATTATCAAGAGATCATTTTCTTCAAAACATATAATCGCATAATAAAATGCTCAGATTTCTTGCGCAGAAGCGGGAAGTGTTCCTGCACTTGCGCAAGCTTGCTAAGCACGGCCGTAACGAAAGACTGCCCTTTGGGCAGTCTCGTTTTTTCAATGTAATCTATTAGAAGTTAAGTTCGTCTTGGCGGCATTAATGACCAACCATTAGTACCTCTCTTTAGGAATTCACACACGCCTCAGTCGGTTAACAAGACAACCGATCTAACCTACTGACCTACTCGGCAGCTTCGTAATGTAGGGCTTTTTTTCGTTAATCAGATTTCTTGGCCGTGTTCCGTTTATAGCCTCCGACTATGCCGCATGATCCTGGATAACCATCGCTTATTTGCATATCGTCAATATTCTCACGCATTTCAGCATCCCCGGGAATATCGGCAACTAGCTTTACAGCAGGTTGCCTGAATTCCACATGCCCTTTACTTTTTTGCTCCGTCAATTCTGCTCACCTACCATTCATGAATTCGCAACCCCCAAATGTAACCAATAAGAGAATTTTACTCCAAGCTAAAATTGCGTGACTTTTTCACTGTTTGGCGGAGCGTATCACTCACTTTATTTTGAAATCAGTTGTTGAATAAATCGGGTAGGAGGCTGTTCATTAATTGAGCAGCCGACCTCCCACACCACCGTACGTACCGTTCGGTATACGGCGGTTCCTAAGTTTACGTTGTGACTTGTCGGTAATAATCAGAAAAGAATAGGAATCCGAGTTCTTTGA
>NZ_VNJI01000124.1 GCF_007786445.1 Paenibacillus cremeus
ACTCAACTTTCGCAGCTTAAATTACCGAACAAACCCTTGATGTACAAGGGCAAATCGGCCAGCCATTGCTGGAATTGACACAACACCGTTTGTTTGCTGCGTTTGCTCATTGCCCCTGCCATATTCAAAAATAAGGACATAAGTTGTTGTAGGGCGGTCTGGTAGTCAAGGTCACGAACTTCATCCGCATACAAGAAAAACAGCCCGCCAAGCGTACGTGTATCTCCGGTTTGCCGTCGCTCAAATTCCATCACCAAGTAACGGCTAAACACGACGGTCGTATGGCTGATCAGCATATCAAAGGAACGGCCTTGAAACTCGGTTCCTAGTTTCAAATAGCTTTTGGTTACTTTAAAGAATGTCTCAATGCTCCACCGCATGCCATAAATGCGGACAATCTCATTTGGTTCTAAAGCAAGATCTGTGCTGAGAACAGCCAGCCATTCGCGCCGCTTATTACGGTTTTGAACAAAGACGAGTCGAACAAGCATGCCGCATGAAGTCTGGACAACGATAGAACTCCAAACGGAAGTCCGCTTGTTCTTAGGCAGGATCCGGTAAAGTTCACTCAGCGTCAGACGTTGTCCTTCGTACACGTAGCGCTGTTTCATTTCCTTGACCAGCCCAATCGTGGCGAGTCCTTCAGCCGATAGACCTCGAATGAGTGGCATCTGAGTAAACCAACTGTCTATTAGCACGTAATCCGCATGGAAGCCGGCTCGCAGCGCGCGCCGAATCAAACCGAGGGCAGCGTCAGGCTTACGCGTAAGTGCCTCGACGCGTCGTTTGTATCCATGGCATCGCTTCGTGATCGTTGTCGCCATCTCGTTTAGGCGATTCACAAGCTTAGCTGATGAGAGCATGACAAAGTCGATCGGAGCAAAGCTGAATCCGTCGGACCAGCCAAGCGTGAGCAGGGTGTATCCTTTGGTAAATCGGCCTGTTGTATGGTCGAACACTCTGGCAAGCAGTTCTGCCTTTTTACTGCGATTGCGTTGCATGGTGGAGTCGTCGATGATGAACACTTTTACACGCTTGGCTGAGGTAAGCGCGGCAAACTGCCGAACCACCGTCAGACTAAGCGAATGAAGAAAAGCTCGCCATGCAAAGCCTGGATGATTCAAGAAACGGTAGACCACATCTTTGCCTGGCAATGAAGCGCTGCGGTTGCTCTCCAGCAGTCGAAACCAATTCTTACCCTCAAAAGCAAGCGAGAAAAGCAATTGAAAGACAGCAAGCGCAGAGAGACCAAACGACTTTCGAATCCCGACATCACGAAGCAGTTTACCGATTTTCAAGGAAGTGAAAACAGACGAAAAATGAGACTGGTCAGACAGGGAACGATGGTGTACCATGGATTACACACCTTTCTTTGTTTGTATGGTTGCTGGACACTTCCATGATACCAAACAAAGAAGGTGTTTTTTTGTCAAGAGAAGGAAAAAATGCGCTCCGTCCTTACAGCCGTAGGGCGTTTAAGCTAATTTGTAGCTGCGAAAGTTGAGT
>NZ_VNJI01000125.1 GCF_007786445.1 Paenibacillus cremeus
TACATTCGAAAGGAGCCGCTATTATGAAGGATTACACAAAATTTGTTGGTTTAGACGTATCAAAAGATTCAATTTCTGTTGCTGTTGCAGATACAGGACGTGGTGAGCCACGTTTTCTCGGAAACATCACGCATACACCTGAGGCTATTCGCAAGTTATTGAAAAAAATAGGCAATCCTGAGCAATTGCATGTATGCTATGAGGCAGGACCGACAGGGTATGGACTTTTCAGATTTCTCATCTCCATGGGAATTGACTGTGTCGTTGTTGCACCAACACTCATCCCTCGACGCGCAGGAGATCGTATCAAAACGGACCGAAGAGATGCATTAAGACTGGCACAGCTTCTTCGAGCCGGCGAACTTACTCCCGTTTGGACTCCTGACGAAGATCATGAAGCTTTGAGAGACTTAGTTCGGGCTCGACATGACGCTAAGGAAGACTTACAGCGCGCGCGACTTCGTCTCGTTCAGTTTTTGCTTCGTCATGATCTGCGTTCGGAAAAAGGTACGCGTAATTGGTCTGTTAGGCATAGAGAGTGGCTGGATAGTCTTCGTTTTGAAAAATCATCTTTACGAATCGTATTTCAAGAGTATCTTCACGCAATTGATGAAGTGACCGACCGAATGAAACGCATTGAAGCTGAAATTCATCAGCAAGCAATGAGTAGTGTTCACGCACCGGTTATCCAAGCCCTTCAAACAATGCGTGGAGTAGCGGAAGTTACTGCGACTACCTTAGTGGCGGAAATTGGCCAGTTCTCTCGTTTTACAAGTCCCAGGCAATTAATGTCTTACGCTGGACTTGTTCCTAAAGAATATTCAAGCGGGGCCACCAGGTGGCAAGGATCCATCACCAAGGTCGGGAATTCCCACATCCGTCATGTCATTGTTGAATCCGCTTGGGCCTATCGTCACGCTCCTTCATTAAAAGGACAACTCCGTGCTCGTCAGGAGGGGCAAGATCCTGAAGCAAAGCGCATAGCCTGGAAGGCTCAACACCGTTTACATCAGAAGTATCATCTCATTACTTCACGAGGAAAAGCCGGAAAACAAGCTGCAGTTGCTGTGGCCAGAGAACTTATAGGGTTCATTTGGGCTATTGGTTGTGAAATTGAAAAGATGCAATCGGAAACCAACTTGGTTGCGTAGTGCTACTTCAAAATCTCTGGTTTAAATAGGAGAATTAGAAGTTTTGGCTCGGAGGCAAAACACCGGTAAGGAGAATCCTCATGTTAAGCTATGCACTAGGCATTGATCGCTAGCCGAACGTGCGCCGTTAGTCCGAGGCAGCTCCACGACGGATGGATTGAAATGCGGTACCCAACCCGCGCATATCAGACTGTTAACCACCGTCAACGCTTTTGCCTTCGTGCCAAGATTTTTAAAGTATCCCTGGTTTGGAACAAGAGTATTTCCATTCCTAAATTAAGAAAATTACGGAATTATTGAAGGGGTATTGACCGCCTCGTTCATATCAG
>NZ_VNJI01000126.1 GCF_007786445.1 Paenibacillus cremeus
TGTGCGCCTCACAGTCGCACAATCTAGGTGGTTCAAATCCACCCGGTAACTTTACCCTTTAAAGTGCCGTAGCCGAAGTAAAGGTCCGACCCTCCGGAGGAGGAAGGACTGACAGGGTGTCTCCTGTGAAGGAGAATCTGAAGGGTCTGCAGGCAAAGTCCAGCCCGGAATGCGGTGAACCAGAGGTGGCGGCGATGTTGGGTGACCCGCCAGACAAACGGGGAAATCTGTGCAAATAAGCACATCTTGCAGGAAAACAGGAAAGGGATATGACCTGCAAGGCTTATCGACGTGATTAGGGTCAGGATGGATTGAATAGAGGGTGCAGATAACTGAGGGAAGTCTCGTAGCCCCCTCAGCGCAAACGCGGATGAGGTAGGGAAGGTATAACCCGAAGGGGAAAGCCAAACCGATGAGCTGCGAGATGGCGGATCGTTCCGTAGTAGCGAGTAAGTCCGAGCCGATGAAAGCTGGTAACAGACTGGAGGATAAAACTTGGATGAGTATGCGCGGATTTTTTTTTGAAGCACTTGTAAGCTTTGAAAATGGCGAGTCGCATAACCTGCTTCCACTCCAAAAGAGGGAAGACAGAGGCAAAGGGGACGTGCTTCGTCAAAGTCTGTGAGTTCGAGTGAGTGGAGATCGTAAGCGCTTTAAACAGAAGGGGCAGTACCAAGAGGGCGTGCCCCGCCGATGACGAAAGAACGTCAAAGGATAGAGGACTGCCGGCGACCTGAGTACACGCTGCAAAGCTGAAGCGATTGGCGAAAGCCTAACACGCAACTGAGCAGGGTGGAACGAGCAAGGAATCGATCATCTGTAGCGAGAACAAGATCAGCTTGGTGAGTAGTGGTAAAGGTGGTGAAACACCAATGAAACCGAAACGACGATACTATTCCTTGATCGACAAAGTATACCAAATTGACAATTTGTACGAAGCGTGGCTGTCAGTAAGGAAGAATCATGGAAGCGGTGGAATCGATGGGGTAAGTATTGCCATGTTCGAGAAGAACGTGAGCTTGAACCTAAGAGAAATTCAAAGGCTACTGCAACAAGATTGGTATAAACCCGATCCTGTCAGGCGGCACTTCATCGAGAAGGAAAACGGTAAGTTAAGACCGTTAGGCATTCCCACAATCCGGGATCGTGTATGCCAACAGGCTGTACGCCAAATCATCGAGCCGATCTTTGAGCAAGACTTCTACTACTACAGCTTTGGATTCCAACCCGGATACTCCGCACACCAAGCAATAAATACGATTCGGCGAGCAAAGCGCGGCGGATACGACTATGTGGTCGACCTTGACATCATGTCCTTTTTCGATGAAATTCCACATGACATGCTGATGGAAAAGGTCCGTGAACGAATAACCGATGGTAAAGTGCTGACGCTCATTCGCGGATGGCTTACCGCAGGAGTCATGGAAGATGATCAGTTCCATGAAACGGTAGTCGGCTCTCCACAGGG
>NZ_VNJI01000128.1 GCF_007786445.1 Paenibacillus cremeus
GGGCAGTTCGTAATTTCAGGTCGAAAATATATAGTTTTTTCAGGCACAATTCGATCTTTTGGACGCATTAGAAACCCCTGTTATTAAAGTAATGGTTACCTAATTACTTCGATAAACAGGGGGCGAAAACCTTTAGTCGTATAGTTATTCCGCTGTAGTTTTTTTTTTTTTTTTTGTCGGCCTGAAGTATGCTTGAGATATCGTCACATGACATGAACAATCAACAATTGATATAATGGTTTGCATAGCATTTTATCCGCAAGCAACCGAACTAACCCTTAGAAAGGAACCGTGCCATGCTGACATTCCATAAAATGACCGCACCCGATCAGATAGCCGTAACAGCGAGCCTTGCGCAAGAAATATGGAACGAACATTTTATCCATATTATCAGTCAAGGGCAAATCGATTATATGCTTGAGAAATTTCAATCCGTGGATGCCATGACCAAACAGATTTCCGACGGCTATGAATACTACCTCTTCCTGGAGGACGGACAGCCAGTCGGCTATTTCGCCGTCCAGCCTCAGAAGGATTGTACGCTCTATCTGTCGAAGCTCTACCTGCTCAAAGCGCATAGGGGGAAAGGCTATGCCAGACAAGCATTCGAAGAAATTAAGGCAATCGCAGCCGGGAATAACCTGAAGCAAATCTGGCTTACCGTCAATATCCATAATCATGATACGATCGCGGTGTACAAACGTTTCGGCATGACTCTCCTGCGCACGCAAGTGGTGGGTATCGGCAACGGCTATGTGATGGACGACGAGGTTTACGGGTACGAGATGTAGGAGAAGACAGTCGCGCGGATCGTACCAGGTAGATGCCGCCGCATCGGCATGATGCAAGACGTTTTTAATGGGTAAGACTTATACTTAAAATGGGAATGCTTAAGAACCCTCCTTAAAGATGTTGGAAGGTTATTCCTCTGTTATGAAATGCGTTGGTTTTAAGCTAGATTAAGGAATGGTTGGTTTCTTGTTAAGAATGCGTAGATCCAGTAAAGGAGCTTGTTGATACAGGAAACAATTACGACTCGATACGTGCCTTAAACTTAATGGTAGAGCGACCTCCTGGATCAATGTCATTTAGTTAAGCTCAAAGACTAGACTGGGTATAAAAATGTAATCCGAAACGGCATGGGACAAAGTCCTGTGCCGTTAGTTTTTTGGGTTTAGTCAAGCAAAATGTGCACAGCAAACAAGCGGATGTCATATCCGCTTAAAAAATGTTCATTCGAAATGAATTATGCTACTCTGTAGACAAAGCTAACGGCTGATTTATAACGAATTTTGCGGATATTCAACTGTCCCGGTCGAAGGGGTCGAATCGGCAAAATGTTTTTGCGAATCAGCGCTTCAACATCGGACGGGGATCCATCGCCTCGAGAGCTCAGGAAATGTCTACAAACGTGAACGGCAA
>NZ_VNJI01000129.1 GCF_007786445.1 Paenibacillus cremeus
CTAATAAATCAGCCTAAGACCGTGTGAGTACTGGATTTGTGATCGAAAAGATACCCTACTTGAAAAATAGAAAAACACCGCTTCCTTTGGTAAAGTGAGAGTGTCGAAGTCACACTACTACCACACAGAAGAGGTGTCCTCTATATGATAGAGCAAAAACTATCCATTGATCAACTACCTGCAGAAATTAAGCCGGCTTTCCAGGAATTGAAGGTCATTAAACACTTGAATGACGCTGGCTTTAAGAAGAAATTTGGCTTCACTTGTGCGACCTTGTTCCGAATCATATTTGTGCTGCTTTTCCAACAAAAAAATTGGTTTCGTCTACTTGAAAGCCAGCGAGGCACAAACTATCCCGGGAAAGATACCGTGTATCGTTTTCTCAACCACAGCGGGTACGCTTGGCGCCGCTTTTTAACGCTACTGAGCCGCGAGACCATTCATCGTATGGAAACCTTGACCTCGGATCAGCGCGAGACAGCGTTCATCTTCGATGATTCGATGTTTGAACGTAACCGGAGCAAGGTCGTAGAGATGCTCGCACGTTTCAAAGATCATGCCACAGGAGTGTATTACAAGGGTTTTCGCATGTTAACCATGGGCTGGACCGATGGACATTCCTTTGTACCGGTTGACTTCTCGCTGCTCAGCTCGAACAACTCCAGCATCAATGGAATCGCCGCCGAAATTGATAAACGCTCATCAGGTTTCAAGCGTCGGAAAGAAGCGCTGCAAGCTGCTCCTGTTAACATCACCGCCATGCTGGATCGCGCTATAGCTGCCGGCATGTCTGCATCCTACGTGCTCATGGATAGCTGGTTTACTCACGCGCCACTGATTCAAGAGATTCGTGATCGTAACCTACACGTCATTGGCATGGTCAAAAATGATAAAAAGCGATATCTGGTGGACGGGCAACGCATTTGCCTGAATTCGCTTTATGCAACTGCGGCTCGCATTGAAGGAAAAAACCGAAACATCCTTCGTCAGATACGAACAGAGCTTGCTCCAGGAATCCCGGTTACGGTTGTATTCGTTCGTCACCGATCCAAGAAGAAGGAATGGCTTGCGATTCTGTCCACCGATCTTACCTTATCCGCCTCTAACATCATCCGAATTTACAGAATGCGCTGGGAGATCGAGGTCTTTTTTAAGTGCGCCAAATCCTTGCTGCGTCTACAGAAGGAGTTTCAAGGACGATCATACGACCTGCTCATTAGCCATACGACGATCGTATTTGCTCGCTACATCCTACTTGCCTGGCAGCATCGCCAGAGCACAGACCAACGGACGATTGGAGGTCTGTTTTATTTGTTGTGCGACGAAGTTGGAACAATGGACTGGGTCGTCGCTCTTCAACAACTGGTCGAACTGATGAATGAAGTTGCCGCAAAGGCAGGAAAGC
>NZ_VNJI01000013.1 GCF_007786445.1 Paenibacillus cremeus
TACCCTGATGGATGGCAAGACGAACACGCCAGGCGTTTCTATGGTCTCCGTGAATGTAGTTAACAATGATCAGCATGTTACTGCTCAGAAGAACTTCAAGCTGGGTCAAACACCGTTCCTGTCGAAGCTCGAGCTAGGTGACGTACAATACTCCAACACTGCAAAAGCATTGACAGGCAAAGGCGACACAGCGAAATTTGATTTGAATCTTTATGATCAATACGGAAATAATATTGCTTATAACTCGAAAGACTTCGATGCAAGCCAAGTGAACTTTGTATGGAACAACTACATTGATTCGAAGAACGTGAAGACTGAAATCGAAGACAACGGCAATAACATTCCTGAACTGAAAGTTACGATGATTGACGATATGGACAAACCGGGCGATTACACCTTTACGGTTTCCGATCAAGCAGCAATGGCAACAGGTAAAGTAACGGTTCAATCCACGAAGGTTGCTAACAAGATTCAATTGGGCGATTACAATAACATCATTGCATCTGGCGACCAAGACGTATATATCCCAGTCGTAGCTTTTGACGCACAAGGCAACACTTTGAGCACAGATGACCTGACAAGCGACACGAACCGTTCCAGAATCACGCTGACTGTGAATGGCGCTAGCTATGATGCACAAATCTTGAACTCGGGTGCACACAGAGGTTCGATCCACCTGACGAACATTACTGCACCTTCCAAGAGCATGATTTCGGTAACTGCGACGATTGCTACGCCGAATGCGAACAGCACAGATAGCAAAACGTATACTGTATCTGATGTACGTGTTCCGGATACGATTAAAGAAATTGCAGCACCAGCCAAGGCTTATATGGCAAACAGCTACAGCAGCTTCCAATATGTGGTTTATGACCAATACGGGCAACAAATGGATAGCAACATTGCATCCAACGGAAGCGGCAATATCGGTACCAACGTAAACTATGATGTGGCTGTGACAATGACCGGCGATAACTTCAAGATTACTAGAAACGATAGCGCTGAAAATCCTTATGCAACGTCTGGAGATCCAAATGCAGTTCTTAACAACCCGGTTTACACAGGTGCTAATGAGTGGGATGCACATTCCTTCAAACAATTTAATCAAGGCTTGAGAGTATGGGCAAATGATTCCGTTGCTGGCAAGGAAGGCAAATTGCACATTGCGATTCGCAAGTCCGTCAATGGCGGTACACCTGTAGAAATCACATCCCTTGACAAAACATTAACAGGAACAACAACAACTGAAGATCTGACTTACTCGCTGAACAAAGTTGGAGATTTGTTCAACGTGATCGATAGCGACCTGAACCTTTCGGCTCCAGCTTCGATCAAAGACAGCATGATTTCGCCAACAGGCAGTGACTTGGCACGCCGCGTGAATTTCACGGTTAAAAATGCAAGTGGTGATGTGGTAGCTATTCCGACTGATTTCGTTAAGTCGTTCACATCTTCCAACCCGCTTGTAGCTAAAATGGACAAATCCGGCTCTGGCAAAGTGTATGTGATTGGTAACAAAGCAGGTACAGCAACGATTTCCGCAAGCTACACGGATCAAAAAGGCAATGCGAAAGTAGCTACCACAACCGTGACTGTGAAGTCCGATATGCCAGCAGTTACCAAAGTTGAAGCTCTTAACAAGAAGGTACAAGTAGCAGCAGGAACTTATAACTTGTCCAACGACTTTGATTACAAGGCTGCTCCATCGCTCGCTTATGGTTTGATGAACCTGAATGTTACAGATCAGTATGGTATCAGCATCAGCGGCAGCGACGTAAACAGCTACAACTTCTACCTTGGTCTTGTGTTTACTGCACAGCACGTAACATTGAAGGGTGCTGCTACGGGAACCGACAACGACAAAGTTACGATTAATACTGACGGTACAGTAAAAATCGGTACTAACGTTGCAAGCTTTGACCTGACAGCTACAGCTATGAATGGTCAGCAAGCACAAACAGAAGTTCACGTTCAATAATTAGATTCAACAGAGGTGAGTGGTCCATAGCGGCCACTCGCCTTTTTTCTTTCTCTCTCCTTACACCGACTCCAGCTTCCGTCCAAACATAAACCGCAGTCCCAGCAGAATAAGCGGCAACCCGAAAGCAATAGGCAGCGCAATGCGCGGCCAGTCATGCTCGACAAAATGCATCGCGCGAAAATGATCCTCAATCACCCAGTAGCTGAACAAGCCCAGTAAGACGCTGACCGGCACGATCATGACCCTGTTACTTTTAAGGCCAAAACATTTGGATATACTGACCGATGCACCATAGATCGAGAACATCACTTCAAAAAGCATTGACAAGGAGTACAGCGCAATCATCACCATCTCGTACCGCTGCATAAAGTTCCCGATGTGCGCGTTACGTGCCAGCTTCATGCAGGAAACGGCATACTGGCTGGTCACTTCAGCCGACAGCACGGCTCCCTCCAGAATCGCCCAGATCACGATCAGCATCCCGCTCACGAGAATACCGGTGACACCTAACTGACCGCCGCGCGTCTTATTGTCTTTTACAAATGGCATGACCAACGTGGCCAGCATGATGGAATAAGCCCAATCGGCATCGAAATGGATGCTCGCAAATGCGGTATGAGGAAAGCCGTTCTCTAGTACAGGCAGCAAATTCCGGATATCGAATTCATTGGTGGACCCGACCGTAATCAGCGCATTGAGCAAAAATATAAACAGCAGCCCCACCAGCGCCACACGTGCCATCACCTCCAGCCCGTAAAAGCAGCCGAGCGCTCCAACGAGTAGCGGAGCGACGATAAACAGCACTAGCGGAGCCTCCGGCAGGAAGTAATCCCGCAAGTGATAAACGAGCGTGAACATAATCGGACCGAAGCCGGTCAGAAAAAACAAAAAAATCACCAGCGCCACGATTTTGGCAAACCATTTACCCAGCAGCATCTCGCTGATTGCAATAAAATCGCAATGCGGCTTTTTACGGATGACCAGGTACGTGACAAACATCATCACCGCCCCTTGCAGTGTACCTAACAGCGTGGCAATCCACATATCTTGACCGACGATGCGGGCTAACACACCTTGGGTGACACCAATCGCCTTGTTGAACATAAGATTGACGATCATCGCGATAAACATGCCATTCGTAATTTGGATTTTCCCGCTCATTTGACCCCGGTTCCCGCCGCTTTCAGCACGGCGCTCTTGATCTTCGCTTCGACCTCCACGGTCGTTTTGGCTGCTGCAAAGCTTTCATCCCAGTTCGCTTTGACCCCGCGCCATTCCTCGGGATAGCTATTGCGGAATACATCCCCGAGCTTTAGAAAGTCGGACTTGTACTGCTTCTGCGCCTTTTTAATGACACTTTCAATGCTGGATTTCAGCTCTTGCTGCAGCTTCTCTTCGATCTGGCCAAGGATTTCCTCAGGAGTCTCCTCACAGTTGCTTTCTACAATATCCGCGGAGGTGGTCAGCTGAATTTTAAATTGGGGCTTTTGATTTTGAACATCAGGCGTGACTTTGAACTTCACATTTTTAAATTCTACGGTCAAATTTCGACTCGGGTCAGGACAGGCAACGACTTCAATCCCACTTTCCAGACTTTCGAGAAAGAACAGTAATCCCCGCGTCTCTTTGAGGGTAAGCCATCCGACCATCTTCTCCTCCTTGAACGCCGCTGCTCCCGCCAGCTCCACCTGCTTCAGCGAACCGTGCTCTCCCGGCTTCTTGTTTGAAATCCCCCGTGACACCAGCTGAAGCTTGGCAATCACCGGCTCGGTGGACGGACTTAAGAAGGATTCCTCCAGTGACATCATATTACTGCCGACGGCCAATCGTACGATTTTATTATCGCGAAACAGCCGGTTCACCGCCTCACCTGGAACGACCTCCAGCCCGGTAATCGTGGAAATCACTTCGTCCGGCGAGTCTGGTGTGACCGCGATCCAAGTATTCATGCGAAGTTCATGGTTGCGGGTAAAAAAGTCGATCATATCCTTAATGCCTCTCCTTGCATAATCCTCATGCATGACGATGACAAAATTGTGCGCCCAATACACTCGCCGCGATGTAAAGCGCCCCAAATTGCGGATCGCTTCGAAAATGCTTTTTCCTTCCGCGCTGACCGAGTAGATCGGCTGCCCCGTGCCCCCTGAAGGAGCACCAGTCTGTCCCCTTGCATCCGCAGGACGAATAATTTGCGCAGAAAGCTTTACCATTTCCGGATTTTCCCCAACGTCCAGTCCCACCGCCGTGACAATGGCAAGCTCATTAATTTGCCTTGAGCCAAAGCAAGAGCAGCACAATAGCATTAAACTAAACAGAACACAAGGCAAGCCTACGATCCGCTTCATGATGAACCTTCCTTTGGATCGGGTGTCCTCGGCATTTGGCGACTCCCCATCCGTTCCTGATCCTTTGCAAATTCCGGGCGCTGGTCCATCATCCACATAGGCACTCGCAGGATCGTGTCACGCTGATCGGACTGGTAAAACGGGCTGGCCGGCGCCAAGTAGGATTCGCCAAAGGAACGAATCGAGAGCGCATGAAGAAGGAGGATGAAGAACATCGTAGCAAATCCCAGCAGCCCCATCGTTCCGGAGGCGATCAATAACGGAAAACGACAAATACGCAGCGCCAAAGAGGACGAGTAGCTCGGAATCGCAAAAGACGAGATGCCCGTTATGGCGATGACAATGACCATGAAGGGAGAAACCAAGCCAGCCTGTACGGCGGCCTGCCCAATAATGAGGGAGCCTACGATGCTGACGGCTTGACCGATCGGCTTCGGCATTCGCAGCCCGGCCTCGCGCATCAGCTCAAACGCAAGCTCCATCAAGATCGCTTCCAGCAAAACCGGAAACGGCACGACCTCACGTCCGGAGGCGATCGTTAGGGCAAGCGACGTCGGAATCATTTCATGATGGAACGAAACCAGCATGACATAGATGGACGGCAGCATCAGGCTGATCAGCAAGGCGAAATACCGGACGACGCGAAAAAACGTCCCCACCCAATACCGATTATAATAATCGTCCGGAGCTTGAATGAATTGCCAGAATAACGTGGGAACGATCAATACGACCGGTGTGTTATCCGTAAAAATAGCGACTCGGCCTTCCAACAGCGCGGATGCGACTTTATCCGGCCGTTCCGTGCTCTGCACCGTATTAAAAGGAGATAGCGGAGCGTCCTCAATCAGCTCTTCGATATAGCCGCTTTCCAGAATGGCATCGACTTGAATTTTGGCCAAGCGGTGCTTAACCTCTTCGACGAGCCCGTCCTTCACCAAATCCTGTATATAGGCGATGTTAATATCGGTCTTCGTCCTAGTTCCTACCGTCACAGCATCGAAGCGCAGCAGCGGGTCCCGAATTCGTCTTCTCACATGCGCCGTATTGGTCCGAATGCTTTCCGTAAAGCCGTCCCTCGGGCCGCGGACGTTATTTTCCGACGAGGGCTCCTCCACACTGCGATCTTTCCATCCTCTAGAGCTTACAATGAGCGCCTGATCGATTTCGTGGATAAGGATCAAAGTATCCCCGGACAAAATGGCCGAGATGCCTTCCTCCACCTGGCTGCAGCCTTTAATGGAGGCATTAATCAGGAGCGCGGTTCGAATCTCATCGGCCGTCGTAAACTCCTCGGCCTCAGCGCCTAATTCGATGGCGGAGATTACCAAAGCCTTCAGCACATTTTCCACGACCGTCGAATCTGCCAACCCGTCCATATAATAGCATTGGCCAGGCGTGTCCATATTCCCGCAGAATATAAACTCCCGCTTCTGAATGTCCACGCTTGGGCCCAAGATCGCGGTTATGATGTCAGCATTGTCTTGCAAATTTTTCTGAAACCGTTCCTGCAGCAGCTCTTGAACAGGGGGCACATCCTCACCTCACTTGCTCAGCGGTATAAACCGTACACCGATGGTTGACAATAAAAGGAATCATTCATTCGCTCGAAACTTGACCTAAGGAGTTCAAAGATGGATTTTTATCATTCATGGGTGTACATGTATGTGATCAATACGGAGTGGTTTATGTGGACGGTCGTTTATACGGTGCTGGCGGTCAATATCTTGTCTCCGTTGATCGCTTGGTACGTTATAAGAGGCAGAAAGCTCATTCGAACCTTCTTGCTGCTAAGAAAACAGAAATAACTGTCCCGCACCAGATGGAATAATTAAGGAAATATATTTTCTAGCATCCCTCGGAATTGGACATTTTATGTAACCGGCATTTTTTATTATGACTCTAGTCATAAAAATACTAGATTCCGAATACTAGTTACTATAAACAGTCGGGAGGTTCTGGCGATGTTCCGTTTATTCACGAAAATGTTTAAAAAGCAGGACACAAGCTCCTACGATACGATCGAGGTCTGCGTGCCGCGGTATTATTTTAAACGAGCGGACGTGTTTATCGAGGATATTAGACATTTGAAGGAAGCGGAGCTGCCAGACCTCAATAAATCGCTATTAATCAAAGTCCTGCTGGATAATTTTCTAGAGGATGTTCGGCAGGGACGAGATAAATTCCAGTATGTCGTGAATCTTCGCAGAACCTATGGGGACGTGTACGAGACGAAGGTGACGCCGCCGCCTCAAACCAACAAACCATCCAATGCCGGCACAGACTCGTTTCACTGGAGCTTGACAAAAAAAGGTGGCAGCAACCCGGAGGAAGGCCAAAACCCGGTACTGCGCATTCAAGTCCACACCAAAGTGATCGATCGCGTGAAAATGTGCTTTGAGGACTGGCGCTTACAGTATCACGGGCATTTCGAGATGGAAGTCGACGAGCTGGTATCACTGCTCTTTATTCATTTTATTACGGAGCTGCGCAATGGCTTTGTTGAAGATACGCAGGAGGAAATCATCGACTTTATTTTGGAAGAATGCGACCATTACCAGCAATCGAATATGAATTGAGCATAAAGAATAAGCCCTTCCAATCGCAAATTGGAAAGGGCTTCTTTGCTTTCTATTTCTTCTGAGCCGTGGAAAAGAGAATCGCTGTGCTGCTGATCGAATTTCGGAGCACATCCCGGAAGACCGCGAACGCGACAAAGTTTAAGTTGCGGTTCAAATCGGCCAAATTGTCGGCAAAAAATTGCACCACTCTAGCCCGAAACACGGGGAACACGCCTCTAACCGGGCGCGTCGACCGAACTACCACGTTATTAAACAGGCGGTTGGTTCGGAAGGCGGTGCGGAATAAGGCAGCGATTTCAGCCGCGGTAAGGGTACGCCGAATTGGATTAATCAGCTGCCCGCGCTGATTCCGAACTTGCACACGAATCTGAATATTGCCGATCTTTTTGTTCAACACCATCAAGGTGGCGATCGCCGAGGCTTTTTGATCACCGCTGACCCGTATTGTCATCAGATACTCGTTGTTCACTTGCTGTAAGGGCTCCACTTGCACTAACGGGTCGTTGCCTACGGAGTTAAGCACCTTGCTGAAATAAATATTTTGCGGCGGCGAGAGCTGGATCCGGACGTTTTTCTTTGGAGTGGCCATTCCTTCTGATCTCCCTTCTAAACTACATCTATACTCGATGCTATATATCTTATTGGCTGATAGATTCAAAGGGGAACAGCGGATACCTATTTTTACAAAGAAATGGATAATCCGTTCGGGAGTGGTAAAAATACTTACGACAAACTGAATCCAAGGAGCTTCCAAATGATAAGCAACCGCGAACTCAAAGGGCAAATTGAAGAGCTGACGGAATCCAACGAGCTGTTGACGCAAGAGCTGCAGGACATTAAAGAGATGCTGCAGAACCAGTTAGGTCAGCTTCAGCAAAATAAAGGTCAAAATCAAAACCAATTTCAAGGTCAAAATCAAAACCAATTTCAAGGGCAGGATCAAAAGCAAGGCCAAGATCAAAAGCAAGCACAAGGTCAAGGTCAAGATCAAGATCAAAAGCAGGATCAATCCAATGATTCCAGTCAGCAGGCCAGTGGTGGTGGAAGCCAGAAGCAAAACAACAATAACGGCAACGGCGGCCCGAATCCGATGTCGGTGATTGCGAACGACTTCTTGAAGCTAAAAGAAATGACGAACGATCTGGAATCGAAAATGCAGGATTACATCTCAAGCTCGAGCTCCAAGAAAAATAATGTCAGCGAGGAAGACATCATTAACCTCATACTAAACATGATGAACGGCATGATTGACTGGACTGTCGATTATGTGGGCAAGCAGCAGCAAAATCAAGGCAATCAAGTTCACTAACAGGGATCCTTACGGTCCCTGTTTTTCTTTTGACCGCACCCGGCTCGAATCACGAGCCCTTGCCGCCATCCCAAACACACTCCTCCGCCCGCTGCTCCGGCAAAAACTGTACGAATTGCGTCCTGTTCAGCTGATGCATATCGGATCGATCGCCGTACTGAATCCGGCAGCACAGCTGCGGCTCGATCCAGCGTTTCGTCCCCTCTTGATGATAAGGCCATGCTTGGACGTATCCCAGAAACCAAGCTTGCTCCTTCGGCCCCATGCCGCTCTCCACGATGCCCACCGGTTTATTTTTCACCGTGCGGAACTGCAATCCTACGACCAATTGGAACGGCTCCAGCTTATAGCCAAGAATTACGGTATCGATCGTTCGCCGATGCTTCAGTTTAAGCCAATCCCTGCTCGTCGTATTTAGCCTGTACTTGGACTGCTTACGCTTGGCCACCATCCCTTCCATCCCCTGCTGCTTGGTTAAGGCGAACAAGGCTTGGCCCTGGTTTTCCACAGACAGCGTCTTGGCCAGCACCGGGCTTGGCGCAAGCAGCTCCTCGATCCGGCGCTTTCGATCCAGCAGCGGTTCGTCCAGATGCTCTCGGTGCGTCAGCAGCACATCAAACACGATGAACGAAGCCGGATGGGTGCGGCAGGCATGGTCAATTTTCAAAGACTGTCCGAGGCGCAGACGGTACATAAAATCATCAAACACAGGCTGGCCCCCCTGTAAACAGATGCCTTCACAATCCAAAATCGCGGTGTGTGAACGGATACAAGCGGCCACTTCCTTCAATTCCGGAAATTTAGCGCTCACCATGATCCCGCTGCGTGTATACGCCTCAATTCGTTCCCCCTGCTTATGCAGCAATATCCGTGCCCCGTCCCATTTCGGCTCGAACAAATAATCCTCATCGTCAAACGCCTCGACTCCCCAATCCGCCAGCATCGGCTTAAGTGCATTAAACAACATATTCCCGTCCCCTCCCTAACTAGTAACCAGTATCCCACGCAGCCCTAGAAGGTAAACGGTTTATGTCTATGAGCCGCTGCATAAACTATCAGTAAGACCGTAAACGTTTACGAAGGGGGACATGCCGATGAAAATCATCATCACTGCCTCAGAGGCCCGGCAAAAAGGAGTCTGGCTCGAGATTCTTCGCCTGTTCGGAAGGGATGCGCATGAAGAGGTGTGGCCTAACGAGGAATTTATTTTAACGGAGGAGCAGGCGGTCAAGCTCGGGCTGATCAAAAAATAACGTACGAAAAAAACAGGCCCCCAATGCGACTGGTCGTCAGGGAGCCTGTTTTGCTATTTTCGGTTCAAAGGCCATGCACGGCTTGCCCGAAGCGCGCTGAACGTCAGCCGACGGGATCCCGCTCGTCTTTAATCCATAAGACCGGCAGCCTCGAGGAAAGGCAGGGTCCCACGTCACAAAGAAATGCTTGCACTGATTACAGTTGATTCTCACTGATACATTCGTTGCTTCGCTTTTCATCGGGCCGGCTGGAAAAACTCGATCCACTCTCCGTCCGGACCATAGAAGAAGAAATATTGAGCCCCGTTCGGCAGCGTCGTAATCTCTTGATCGATCAAACGGACAGGCAGCTGATGAATTCGCTCCCACTCCTCGTGAATATCATCCACTGTGAAGGCCACATGATGCACCTTGCCCTCCTGCGGCAGATTGTCGTTGTACCCTTGAATGAGCTCCAGCTCGGTCTCGTCGGATTGATTGAACCCGAGAAACGCCAGCTTAATAACGCCATTCGTATGATCCAGCTTGCCTTTGAGCGTAAGTCCTACAATCTCTTGATAAAAGGCGGCGGATGTGTCGATATCCTTCACCATGATACCGACATGCTCGATTTTTCTGCGTGCCATAGATTGGATTTCCTCCTAATTATTAAGTACCCAGCACTTTCTTTCCGCGTGGTGCATTGCCTTCCGAATCCGGCTCCAAGGTGATGCCGATCGCATCAAATTTCGATTCCGCTGGCGTCAGCTCATACATGATGCCGCCGTTCCCCTGCGCATCAACGCGGAACGTACCGCAGTTTTTCCGTTTCCCATCCTTCACGAGCCAAACTTGATACGCCTGCGCCCCTTCCGTCGGCTTCAAACCGCTCACGTGCAGCATTAAGGCCGCCCCATCGCCCTGCTGCATCACCATCCCGTTACCGCTGGCGCCAGGCATCGACTGGTCGAAAGCCTTCAGGCTCACCTGCGAAACCGGCTGCATCGGCACATTAAGCCGCTCGTCGATCGCCAGCTTCGGCGCATGAGACGCCGCCTGCCTGCTCAGGCTCCATACCGTCGCTCCCCCCGCCAGAAACAGCAGCAAGGCCGCCGCAGCGTAGGTCCAACGACTGAAGACACTGCGCCGCTTCGGCTCCTCTACGGCATCCAACATTGGCTTCGGCGGCAAAATCGCCCCCATCACCTGATCTCTCAACGACTCCGGAAGCTCCACTTCCTCCATCTCGAAGGGGATCGCCGCCCATGCCTGCTGCAGTTCGGCTAGCTCTTCCCTACACTCCGGACAATGCGTCAGATGCTGCTCATAACGTAATGTCTCTTCCGGCGGTAGCTCCTGTAGAAAAAAAGCAAATCGGTCTTCACACAGCTTCCGGTCTTCGGACATGTTCGGCTCACTCCTCTCTCCATGGTGTCACGTGCCTGCGAAGCAGCTTTAGCGTTTGGTGCAGACGGCTTTTCACGGTTCCCACCGGCTCCCCGCCCATCTGCGCGATTTCGGAAAGCGAATAGCCCTCCCAATAAAATAACCGAATCAGCTTCACTTGATTATCGGATAAATAGCGATATGCCTCTTCGACCTGCTGCTTGAACAGCCTGCGGGACAGCGGGTCTTCGAACGACAGCGATGCCATTTCTGCCGTCCCTGCTTCCATTGCGGGATCGAGAGGGACGAGCGCCTCCTGCTTGCGTTCTTTGCGTAATAAATCTATGGATAAATTGCGCGTAATGGTCAATAGCCAGTTCACAAACTTGCCCTTGGAAGCATCATAACCTCTTTCCGTAGTCCATAGACGCGTAAAGACCATCTGCACGATTTCGCCGGCAAATTGGGGGTCTCGCTTGGACTTCATCGCAAACGAATAGACGAGCTTCGCATAGCGGTCGTACAGCTCATGCAGCGCATCGTCCTTCTTGTTCTTGATCAACAGCATCAATTGTTCATCTGAATATTGCTGCACGATCGGCACTCCCCGGGTCTGAAGCATAGACCCTCTCGTAGTAGTAAACGCATAAAAACGGAAAAAGGTTTTATAGTCATCTTCTTACATTCCCGTCTTTTTGGCAATACGTTTTTCACGTTTTTCGAGGAGACCCGGGCATAAAATGAAAAAAGCCCGAACCTCCGTAAGCTGCAACGAAGGTTCAGGCTCGGCTAAAGTCCATTATTTCACGATAATGGTGGCTTTCATCATGTTTTTATGCGGCATGCAGTAATACGTGTAAGTGCCTGGCTTATCGAACACGAGCGAACCGGACTCGCCTTTGGCCAAAAGCGGCAATTCGAAGAGCGGCTTGCCGTCCGCGTTCAGCGCGTCGGACACTACATTATGCTTCGCAGGGTCCATGTTTGTAAAAGTTACTTTGGAGCCTACCTCCACGGTCAGTTCTTTCTCGGAGAACGCAAATCCCGTCATGCTCACTTGATATTCTTTGGCAGCCGTTTGCACCGGAGCAGCGGTTTTAGCCGTCGTCGGGTCGATGACGTACCATACATTGCCTACGCCTTGACCCGTTACATCGCCAGCCTTAACGTCCTTCACATAATAATACAGCGGCCAGCCTTTATAGGTGGTTTGCTTTGTGCCGTCTTCTCTAACGATCGTACCGAAGTCAGCTGCTTTGAGGTCTGCCGTATCCTTCAGGTTCTCGGTGTAGAAAATCGGCCAAGCGTCTTCGCATTTCCCTTTGCATACACTTACATCTTTATTGTCTTTCGTGTACAGGTACAGCGATTTGCCGCGGGAATCGACCAAGAATTTGCCCAGCGCGTCCTGCGAAGCTACACCGACACCGGAATGGTTTATCACATACCAGACGTTATTGACGCCTTGCCCCTTCGTGTCACCGGCTTTCTCGTCCTTCACAAAATAATAAAGCGGAATCCCTTTATAGGTGGTTTGCTTTTTGCCGTCTTCCCGAACGATCGTCTTAAAGTCTTCCGCTTTCAGCTCGGCAGGCACCTGCAGGCTCTCCGCGTAGTAGATCGGCCAATTGACAGCGCATTGATCTTTGCAAGTGCTCACATTCGTGGAATCCTTCGTGTACAAATACAGCGTTTTGCCGGCTTCATCCGTCAGGAAGGAGCCAAGGGTAGCGTCCGAAGCGATTTTGATCGCGGAGACTTTGGCCAATGCGGCTTTGTCCGCAGAGACGACCTTCGACTGCACCAACGAATCGAGCAGCGTTGCCGTACCGCCTTTGACCTTCAGCTTAAGCGCTTCCACGGTAGCCGAAGCAATATGTCCGTTGCGGAGAGCGCCGGCTTTGGCCACTTGGCCCAGGCCGACGGTTTTGGCATATGTAAGGACGTTGTCATAGGTGAAGTCGGTATCCTGCTTATAGCCGAGCGACTCCAGCAGCACCTTATAGTATTGCTGCGCCGTAATCTGCGCCATCGGCTCAAACTTGCCGTTGCCCGTACCGGTCCAGCCCAGCTGCGGGTTCGCCTTCAGGTAGCCCAGCACCATTTGGTTGCTTTCGCTGACCAGCTTCGCATCGGAGAAATTATCCCCCATCCCTGGTCCCATGTACGCGAGCGCTTCCGCCTCCAGCCCCTTCAAACGAAGGAACAAAATCGCCGCCTGCAGGCGTGTAGTTGCCTTAGCCAAGTAGCTGTCGGTCACGCCGTTGCCGTCCCCTTGGATCACCCCGAGGTCTGCCGCGACTTGTACGTCGGTCTTAACGCTGGCTGCTGTAGCTGCCGGTGCAGCAGTGGTTGGTTGATCGGCTGCCCAGGCCGGGAGCGCGCCGCTCAGTGTGATGGCACCCGCGATGAGCAGCGATGCTGTTTTGTTTCTCTTGTTCATACGATTCCTCCTCAAATGATTGGATGAATGAAGCTCCTTTTCATTTAAGGTAACGTACGATCTGGAGAATGGGTTTGGGGTTGATTGCGTTTTTATTTTTTCTTCACCGGCCGCTCGCCGTGAAGCAATTGACGAATATGCTTGATCCGCGCTTCGCAGTCAATATAAACGTTTGAGCCCATTTGATACAAAGAACACGTGGAAACGGACAGCACTTTCACCGCACCCACGCGTATATACGGATTCTCATTGACAATATCGGCATGCACTGGGTTTTGATTCGAGGGGCGTGGAAGGACGGCCTGGAACAGGGAAAACTGGGACAGATTCCCCTCGTTCCCGTTATACGTAGGGATCTCCCGCTGCACGGCAAGCGCACGGGTCTCGGGCGTGAAGCTCTTCATGTCACCAACAAATAACGTAGAGCAAATCGTGACATCCTCTACCTTTACTTGATCAATCACCGAGATTCGCATGAGCTCAGCGTCGCCTACGTTTCTTCGGCCGATAACGGAACCATAGGTCCGATGATAAGCGATTCCGGCGGTGTATCAAACACGGAGGACAGGTTGATTTCTTGCGTATCTCCAATAAGAAACACGGAAGATGCCGAGACCCCCGTGATGCGAACCGAGCCTACCGTCAATTCCTTATTGACCACCTGTAAGATCATTTAATTCATCTCCATCTCTTTTTTTATTTTTAACATACGTTTCCATCCCGGTTCGAATATCGCGCTGTACTCGCATAATAATGTCCTGCTCCTGCTCGGGGGTCAGCTCCAATTGGTTAGGATCGATCGTGTGTGTGAGGTAGTGCTGAATGCGATCGCCCGTTTGCCGGCGTAAATCCTCGATCATCAGTCTCCCAAACGAATCCCCGAGCTGCAATTGGTATTGGTATTCAAATTGCTGAAGCTCCATTGGGCATTGCTGGTCCAAATACGAATAAACCGCCGCCTGGATCCGGGCAAACGATTCCGACCTGGCCGTATTCGTCTTGATCACCGACGCTCCGCCTACGCTTAAGTCGTCCAGCGATTGATCACCGAGTCCGGCTGGCGATAGCCCGATGTTGAGCGTCCCATCCAGCTTCTCCACTTTCAGCTGATCAAACTTATATTCAATTTTATCGATTTTGATCGCGCGCTGCGCTTTAAGCTCCTCCACCTCTACGGTTAGGGCATTCACTCGCGCTTCCAGCAGGCGGATCCGCTCAGTTTGCCATTGCAGGTATTCATTGAGCTGGCAGAAGTACGATTCCAAGTAAGATGGATACATGAATGGGTCCTCCGTTTCATCGCGTTCCAACTGAAGGCAGCGGTACATAGGGCAGCGGAGATTCCGAAATGCTCGTCCCCGCTTGCGTCAATTCCGGAGCCGGTCCGGTAAACCCGCCTGAATTATACAGATTGGATAACGATCGAATCGTCCCCGCCGTCCCGATCTGCAGCACCGAAGAGTTGGAGACGGAGCCAACCTTGAGCTGATGAATGACAATGCTTTGATGGATCGTGAACTGTATCATAGCGGCTTTACACCACACCTACCTTCTCTGTCGTCACGTTATTCGCATCGTTCACGTCATTATCATAGGTGTTCGTATGGCTGACTACACTGTATGTGCGCACGTAATCTCCCGTATTGAAAGACCCCGCTCCGGCGAATGTCTTGACCGTGGCAACCGGTGCAAGCTGGATGGAATCGCCGATATGAACAATGGAGCTGGTACCGACACTTAAAATCTTGATCGCACCTACTATCGCTGGCATCGGAAAGCACCCTGTTTCGGAGTGAATTTAATTCATTATATGACTCTTTTGATTGAAGTATGTTTTTGTAATGATCATGCTTTCACAGGAAGCCTCATATAATTGAACCAGTAAGGAGTGGTGATGATGGCAGATCCTAGGGACAGCAACAAGTCGTTTTTCGATATGAACTGGAAAAATTTCGAGCAGTTTTTCGGCGGCAGAGTTCCGTTTCCAGGAACAGCCAATGGCAGCGGAGACCAGATGGCCTGGGTCGAAAGCTACGTCAAGGATATGCTCAGTCAAGCGATGCCGAATCTCGAAATGGCTTCTTTAAAGCATCATCTGCACACGGAAGTGTTCGACACGCACAACAATGTCATTGTCAAGGTGCACATTCCGGACCGGAACCAGGCACGGAAGCTTCGGGTGCTGCTCAGCCCTAACCAGCTGCGGCTGGAGGGCCTGCCGGACAAAGGAGCGCAGACGATCCGTCTGAACAGCATGGTCGTCCCCAGCAGCTGTAAGGCCGTCTACAAAAACGGCATTATGCAATTCCACATCCGCAAGCAATCGTCCGAGGAAACCTACTACGAGATCGACGTCCGATTTACGTAAAGAAAAAAAGCACCCTACGCTCCAAGTCTCGGAGTTAGGGTGCGTGCGGCGCATAACGCTAATTGTTGCCTTGATTGTTGGAGTCGTTCACATCGGCATCAAGCGTATTCGTAAAGCTGAGGACGGAAATATTGACGCAAAAATCGCCGGTACTGCCGGTCGCCGCGCCGGAATTTGTCTTGGATGTGCTTTTCGGTGTAATCTGGAGCACATCGCCAAACGTCACTTCTCCGCTCGCGCCTGTGATTTTGATGGGGGCTACAATAATGGCAGGCATAGAGTCCTCTCCCTTCTTCTACGTTCCAGGCGGAGAAGTCCGACCAATGGGAACGCGTCGGACTTCTCCGCCTAAGTACTTCATATATATGTGGGCGGCGCATAAAAATCACAAGAAAAGCAAAAAATCCCCGAAACGGGGATTTTTCATCTTAGCCCTATGTATGCCGAAGACCGGGGTCGAACCGGTACGGTAGTCACCTACCGCAGGATTTTAAGTCCTGTGCGTCTGCCTATTCCGCCACTCCGGCAGAACCAATTGTGGTGGGCCCTGAGGGACTCGAACCCCCGACCAATCGGTTATGAGCCGACCGCTCTAACCAACTGAGCTAAGGGCCCACAATGTATGTTTTGCGCGATTACATGGTAGAGCAAAACTAAAGAAATTGGTTGCGGGGGCAGGATTTGAACCTGCGGCCTTCGGGTTATGAGCCCGACGAGCTACCGGGCTGCTCCACCCCGCGTCAAATAAGGCTTGTCACCGTTAACAGCGACAACGTTAAATATACACTAAACAAAACATCATAGTCAAGGAAAATGTTTTAAATTTTATACCATGTAGCGAACGCCGAACTTGCCCTTCTTGGAACGGAAGACCTCGACCTCGGATGGGCATTCAT
Source organism: Paenibacillus cremeus (assembly GCF_007786445.1). Lineage (GTDB taxonomy): Bacteria > Bacillota > Bacilli > Paenibacillales > NBRC-103111 > Paenibacillus_G > Paenibacillus_G cremeus. The sequence goes on from NZ_VNJI01000013.1 coordinate 16,540, forward strand.
ACCCGTAGATCCACCAGTCCTCTTCCATCCGTTTCGCTAAGCAGCCGGCTTGAAATTTACTGTCGTATAGCTTTACCCAATAGATCCAGTTCATGCTCCTCACTCCGCTTGAATAATGAATAGATAGTCCTTGCTTGTATCATAACCAAAAAGAAGCCCCCTTATTTGTACAAGGAAGCTTCCAAAGATTAAACAGCGATGATTGGTAAATGTTGGTATGCGATTGAAACTAACTGGCACTCTCTTCCGTTGGATGGTAGTGCGCCGCGCGCTCCGCTTCGTCAGCATCACGATGGTGATGCGCGATTCGGCTGGAGGCCGAAGCCGCAACGGCAGCTACCAGGTCATCCAGAAACGTATGCACATGACTGCCCGCCTTCGTATCGAGCTTCTTAATAATGCCAATCTTATGCTTATCCAGATGGCCGAATGTCGTCACACCGATGCTGCCGTACGTAAATACGGAGCCCAGCGCAAGCGTCTCATCGCAGCCGAACAAGCCTTCATCTGATTCGATTATCGATTGGATTGGTTCGGACAACAGGCCTTTCTCAGCAAGCACATCCAGCTCGATCCCGACAAGGATCGCATGCTGCATTTCTCGCTTCTTAAGCACCGCATGCACGGAGTCGATACAACGTTCCACGGTCAGGTTAGGATGATAAGGCAGCTGCATTTCGCGTACGATCAGGGCAATATCTTCGATTCCTACACCGCGTTCTCGGAGCTTCTCGTATACCGCGGCTTTCAGTTCGCTGCTGTGTACCTGACGCTTCATGGAAATCGCCCCCTTTGATTGGGAAATATCTTATTATACCATGGTATGACTCGATACGCATGAAAGTTTGTATGTTGGCACTAGATGCCCAGCGCCCATTTTAATCATTGGAATCAGGTGGGCGGACACGGTATAATGTTAAGCAAAGCAAGACGCTATCGGCTAACTTACAGGAGGGATAGTTATGTACTATGGTATAGCTGTATTCCCGTCTAAAGAAATTCAAGAGTTTGCAAACGACTACCGGCGCCGGTATGACCCACATTTCCAGTCGATAGAGCCTCATTTGACCGTTCGAGAAAAGGAAGAATGGAACGAGCAGCAGCTCGAAGAGGCGATCGCCGAGATCGAGCGCAATATCGAATCCGTAAAGCCGATAGAGCTTCATTTCAACCGCTTCTCCGCCTTTTATCCCGTTAGTAATGTTATCTATATGGCGCTGTCGAATCCACAGCCGCTCCTTAAGCTGCACGAAGCGATCTGCAGCGGCCCGCTCGTAGAGACAGGCAAGCCTTATGTGTATACGCCTCATTTGACGATTGCTCAAGAGTTGAACGACGATGAGCTGCATGATGTACTGGCCAGCTTGAAAAATACGAAGCTGAACTTTAAATGTACCATCGATACCATTGCGCTCCTCAGAAAGGAAGCGGATGGCCAGTGGGCTCGAATCAAGGAGTTTAAGCTGTAACCGTGCTTTCAATAAAAAGAGCAGGCCCATGTCATTGCGACGCGGTCCTGCTCTTTTTGTATATATGATTACTTCAATACACTTAACAATCGTTTCGATTCGCCGTTTGCACTTGTAAACACCTCGTATACCTTGATATAGGTATGTGGCTCAAAACTTTCTGTACCGGAATTAAACTTCAAGACATTGTCGCCGGTCACCAGACGGCTAGTGCCAATGAAAGAGCCTGTTGCGCTGCCGATGAGACGATCGGAGTTGTCATACAAATCGAACTGGAGATGCGAGAAGTTCGGGTCAACCTGCACTTGCTCCAAGCGTGAAAGCTCCATGGTCATCTTCGTTCTATAAGTATAGTTTAAAGTCGCTGGCAAATAACTGAAGCTCGTGGTCGCAGCGGTGACCTTCACATTAAACGGATAGACGCTGAATTGGTTAGCTGTTGCTGCATCATCAGCCTGACCTTGCTGCAGCTCCACTGCGTAAGAAGCAATGGTCGTTTTGTATGGCGCTGCCATTTTGGTATCCTGAATTTTGATCCCAAACCCCTTGCCTGTTTCCGAATCCGGCACCGTATATGAGTAGCTGACCGGGATGGCACTGTTCGGCAGAACGTATTGGGAAGTTACATTTTGGCGGCTTCCGCTGTATTCGTACCCGTCGGAGCTCACGAGATCCGTTTGGAAGGCCGGAACGGCAATCGGGCGGTCACTCTTATTCGTCAGCTTGAACTTCGCCGTAACCGTTTGGGAGCCCTCTTCTTTGTTTTTGGACATCGTGAATTCAACAACGGAAACCTGCATATCCGGATTAATGAGCTCGCTGCGGCTGTCAAACTTCATCGGTGTTCCAAGCGTGTACGCCTCGTATGTGCTAGGATCGGTTTTAGTCGGCAGCAGGATGTTCAGTCGTCCTACATTATATGCCCCGACCGCCGTAAGCGTTGTGCCAGCCTGTGCGAACTTCTCCGGCGTCAGCACGTTTAAGCTCGTGAGTACATCGTCCTGATCCGTCGTGAAGGCAAAATGAATGTATTGTTCTTCCTTCGCATCCAGTGCCAGCGTGCTTTGCTCCACTTTTTTCCCTGAGTACACTTTATTGTTCGACTTCCCGTCGATCAAGAAATCCGGTACCGTTTCCCGCTTCTCAGTCGGGTTGTAGGCGAGCAGCTGCAAAACGTAGACTGTTCCTTGCGCCGACGTTTCTTTATTGATCGCAATAGGTGTGTAAAGGATCGGCGACGTCAAGGACGGAATGCTGAAGGTCTCGGACCATTTCTTGACTGCTGAAGGGTCGGTAATAGCCGTGTCACTGCCCTTCCAAGGCTGAACGGTAATCGGTGCAGAGACGATCAGCGTCTCCTTCTTCGGATACACATAGTAATCCACATCGGTCCAGCTCACGTCGGTCAAAGTGACATCGTCCGTGCGGTCGATGACGGCCATATAGCTCAGCTCTGTATTCGCTTTGGGTTGGATCGCTTTTGGATTGGAGGCGCTAGGCTGCAGCGTGTACTCGATGCCCTCGTTGGTCTTTACGCGCAGCTCATACTCTGGAACCCGGGTCAACGTGCTGCCGTTATTTTTCATCCGGATGACGACGCCCAGACGCGTACCATCGACGATTCGTTCGTTGAGTACGGTCTTCACTTCCACGTCCAGCAAATCGGTCAGTTTATAAATTGCTGCAGTTTGGGCGGCTGCTGTCGGCTCATCTGCAGCTAATGCGGTGTACCCTCCCGTGCTCAGAAGTGCTGCAGAGATAACGATGGATGCTGCGGTTTTGGTAAGTTTGTTGTTCAAGTGATTCTCCTCCTGACCTAATTGGCAAGTTGAACTTTCTCTTTATCCTTCAGCTGGTTCTGACCGGAGACGATCAGCTGCTCGCCTTCCTTCACTCCGGAAATCACCTCTTGGAACGTCTCATTCAAGCGGCCGAGCTCGACTTTACGCTTCTCTGCGTGATCGCCGACAAAGACAAATACAAATGTATCTCCACCCTCACGGACGACGCTCAGAGTCGGCACAGTAACCACCTGCTGCTCGTTTTCATCCGTCAGCTGCACTTGCGCCTTCATCCCTGGCTTCAGCTTGCGGTCCGCGTTTGGAACCTCCAGCTCCAGAGAGAACGACTTCGACGAGCTCGTCATCACGTCAGCCAAGTAGCTGATTTTAGCCTTCATCTTATCCGTTGAGCCAGCTACGTAGAACGTTAGCTCGGACTTGCCGCGAACCAGCTTTGCCGCATCCTCCGTCAGCTCCGCCTTGATCTTGATCGGATCCAGCTGCTGCACCTGCGCCGCCTTGAACCCCGCCGGAAGCGTCATGCCCACTTCGATCGGCAGCTCCGTCAACACACCGCTCACGGTCGCTTTCACTTCCATGTTGCTCAAGGTGCGATCCGCCTCCTTGATCGATACTGCCGACGTTTGCAGCGCCTGATCCAGCTGGGCGAGTGAATTGGTCGACTCCAGCGTCTTCAGCTTGCTGCGCGAGCCATCCAAATCCAGCTTAAGATTGTTCAGCGTCGTTTCCAGCTGCTCCAGCTGGAACTTGGTGACTAGACCCTGGTCGTAGTCGTTGCGCATTTTAGAGTAGTTTTTCTCCGTATCCTTAATCGAGGCTTCCAGCTTGGCGATCCCGTTCTGCAGATCTTGCTTGGAGTTCACCAAATCCTCACGGGATTTCGTCATTTGCTGCTGGGTACCGCTCAGCGCGATTTGCGCTTTTTCCTTCTGAATCTGAACGTCCGTTGGATCTAAGCGAAAAATCACGTCGCCCTTCTCCACCATCTCGCCTCGTTTCTTCAGAATTTCCAGAACGTCGCCGCCTACCTTCGTCGTGACGTCAAGCTGAATGGAAGAAACGACATCGGCTACCTGCTCAAGCGGATCACCGATTTTTTTCTTCTCGATCTTGGCGGTCTTGACCACCTTGGTTTGCGCTTCTGCAGCGTTTGCCGTCGGCGGCGCCGGCGGCTTCGTGGAGCAGCCCGCCATCAAAGCGGTACTGATCACCACGGCCCCTACAACTTTGCTACTATGCTTAACGGTGTTTGTGAAAGCCTTATTCATTGGCCGATTCTCCTTTTCCCCATGTCAATCTCTATTTAACGTAAGCCGCTCTATTATTGCTCTGTGCCGATCGCCTTGACGTCCAGCATCACGTGGTCCTTCTTATTAAATCTGCGGCTAATCCGTCTCTTGAACCCTTCGATCATCTCATACATAATCGGCACAATCACGAGTGTCAGCAACGTCGATGTTGTCAAGCCGCCAATAACGACCACCGCAAGACCTTTGGAAATCAACGTCCCTTTAGACAATCCGAGCGCCAGCGGCATCAAGGCGATAATGGTGGCACCGGCGGTCATGATGATCGGCCGCAGCCGTGTCAACCCCGCTTCAATCAGCGCATCACGGACGGAGTGCCCCGCTTCACGCAGCTGCTGCACACGGTCAACCAATACAATCGCGTTGGTAACAACGACCCCGATCAGCATCAGGAAGCCGATCAGCGATGTAATGTTGATCGATTCGTGCGTTACGAGCAAGCCAAGCAAACCGCCGATCGCCGCAAGCGGCAGCGAGAACAGGATGGAGAATGGCGCGCTGGCATTCCCGAAAGCAAGCACCATAACCAAGAATACGATAAAAATCGATGCTATCATGGCAATAAACATTTGATTAAAGCTGCGTTGGATGTCGTCGGTTACCCCTTTGACCTCGGTACGAACCCCAGACGGAAGCTCGACGGTTTTCAGAGAATCCGTTAATGTTTTACTGATTCCGCCCTTGTCGGGGGAGTCGATCTTCGCTGTAACGCTGACATACTGCTCCTGCTTCTCGCGCGTGATCGCCACCGGAGCATCGATCTGCTGTACTTTAGCGATTTCGTTCAAATTCAGCTTCACACCGGTTGGCGTTGTAATCGTGAATTTACCGATTTTATCTACCGAGTTTTTAAAGCTTGGGTCGAGCATAATTTTCGTTTTAAACAGCGTGTTGTCAAATTTCAAATCGCCGATATTGTCTTCGGCCAGCCAGCTGTGCAGCGCATCCATGATCTGAGCGGACGAAAGTCCGTACAAACGGGCTTTGTTCTGATCGACCGCCACCTCGACCTCGGTTTTGGATTCGCTCAAGCTGTCCTTAATTTCAAGCAGCTTAGGGTTCTCCCGCATTTTCGCCTTGATCAGCTCAGCGCCCTCTTTCAAGCTGTTCAAGTCGTCCCCTTTGAGCATATAGGAGAAGTCATAATTACTCGCTGGAGGTCCTCCGCCAGACAACAGCATGCCTTCCACTTCCGAGCCCTTAGGCAATAAGTAAAGCAGCTTCTCTTTAAAATCCTTCACCACTTGCTTAGCGTTCGATGCTTGAGATGCAGAAGCAAAGAACATGGAACGATACGCAATCCGATCTGTAATCCCGTTCTGCTCGGTCCCGTTGTAGCCGATCAGCGATTCTACGTAGTCAAAGGTTGGCTGACCGACCGGGTCCTTCGACTCGCGCATGGTCGCTTCAAGCTCCTTGACCTTTTCGTTCATCGTTTCGATGGTCGTTTCACGAGGCATTTTGATCGTAAACTGCATCATTTTATCCGACTCGCTCTCCGGCATAAACGAGGTGGCTAAGAAAGGAACCGTTCCAGCGATCGTACCGAAAAAGAGCAGGATGGATAAAAACACCGTTTTCTTACGGTTATTCAACGACCACAGCAGCGCTTTCTTGTAGCTCATCGCCACTTTGCCGACTTCGTTCTCATCGTGCATTTTAATGTTCTTGCTGCGCAGCACCATTAGTTTGGCAAGCATCGGAATGACCGTCAGCGCTACAATGAGCGAGGACAGCAGCGCAACGACGAGCGTAATGGCGAAGGGACGGAATACTTCACCGAGCACCCCGCTGACGAACGTAATCGGTGTGAATACCCCCACCGTCGTTATCGTGGAGGAGGTGATCGCCGAGGCCACCTGCGCTGTAGCTAATCGGATAACCGATTCATCGCGATCATGCGCTTTGACCAATTGGCTGTAGATGTTCTCAATGACGACAATACTGTCATCCACAACCCGCCCGACGGCAATCGCCATCCCGCCCAGGGTCATGATGTTCAGTGTGATCCCTAGAGGGGCCATAACAAGCAGCGTAATCATAATGGATAAAGGAATTGAGACCAAAACAATAATCGTCATGCGAACATTTCTTAAAAAGAGCAGGATCATGACTGAGGCCAAAAGCGCTCCCAAGCCGCCTTCCTTGATCATCCCGTCGATGGAGCCTTTAATATCTTTCGCAGCGTTATAAACCGTATGGAACACAATGTTCGGGAACTCCGTCTTCCAGCCGGCCATCAGCTTATCCGCATCAGCACCGAACTCAACTGCGTTGGCATTCTTGGTTTTGTACAAATGCACGCCGATCGCCGGCAAGCCGTTAAGCCGTGACATGAACGTGGCTTCCGTAATCGCTTCGACCTTGGCCGCTTGCTTTAGGAGCAGCGTATCGCCTTTTGGCGTCGAAATCTTCATATTTTCCAAATTGTAGATCGTATTCAGATCGCTCTTGACACGAACCATCTGGGTGTTGCCGTTAAAATCCACCGAACCGGCCGGGCTGCTCGCTATCGCTGCTTTGATGCTCTGCGATAATTGCGCCGGGGTCAGGTTGTAAGCGTTAATGACGTTGGCGTCCATCTTCAGCGTCAGTACGGCTTCCTGGTTGCCGATGGAGTCGATATGGTCGACGCCCTTCATCGCTGTAAAGCCAGGGAGGATGACGTCTTTGTAAACTTTATCAAGCTCTTGCTGGCTCATTCCGTTCGTTCCATAAACCGATAAGTAATACACCGGCTGGGATGCAAAGCCAAGCGTCTGTACCTTCGGCTTCTCCGAGCTAAGCGGCAGCTTGACGTTGGCGATCAAGCTCTCGACGTCCTTCTTCACGTCATCCGGCTTCTTATCCTGCTCAAGCTCAAGCACGATCGTGGAGAAGTTATCGCTTGAGGTGGACGTTAAATTTTTCAGTCCTTCGAGACCCGCCACAGCTTTCTCGAGCGGCTTCGTCACATCCTCCAGCACGTCCTTCGGCGGAGCCAGGTATTGGGTATTCACCAAGACGACCGGAAACGAAATGTCCGGGAAACTCTCCACCTTAAGCGACGTTGCCGAATAGGCCCCGCCACCGAACAACAGCAGCACAATGATAATGACCGCCATGATGTTCTTCATGGAAAATTGGGTTAATTTATTCATCTCTCTACTCCTCCATTATGGTTAACAACCGAAATCACCGTAAAATATGGTAAATCGGGATGGCTGAATACTTAGACGAGGCTTTTATGCGAACCCCTTCACCTTCAGTCAAAAATTTAATCCGGCAATCCCCCCTGCCTTTAGTCCAGCAGCTTACGCCGTTTCTCCCATTCCTCCTCGATCCCTTCCAGACGCGACATATACAGCTTATACATCTCGCCCATTTCCAAATAACGCCGTTTGGCGGCATCATGAGAAGCCTTCTCCTCTTCGCTAACGGCCGGCAAGGCATGAAAAGCATCTAACGTCGCCTGCACTTGGCGCTGGATCGCCTGGATCTTGTTCAGACCCGACCGCATCGCCGTTAAGCTGAAGTCGTCCGATATGTAGTAATAATCTTTTCGGTCATTGCTGGTGGGAAGCTTCTGACACATGGCGAATTTCTCCAAGGTACGGACCTGCACGCTGATCGCAGCCTTCGTTACTCCGAGCTCATCGGCCATCTCCTGCAAGCTCCGAGGCCCAGGCGCAAACAGCAGCAGCGCAAAAATTCTCCCGACCAGCGGACTAAAGCCATCCGTGTCAAAGGTCAATGACATGTGGTTGCTGACATTTTGCTTCAAATCTGAGAACGTAGGCTGTCTCTCTTTCATGACTGTCTCCTTGGATTCCGCGTTATTATCGTTAAGAAAGTTGTTAACGATAATAACATAATCGAACTGCTAAATTGTGTCAATATGCCCCAGTGAAATTTAACCATTCCTTAACTACCGGGAAAACAGCAATAAAAAAAACGCCCTGCACTGTCATACGCGATCAGTGCAGGAGCGGTTTCACAGAAGTTAGTCCGTTTGTGTAAACCACGCGATTTGTCTGGAGGCCAGCAGCTTCTTTTGCCCTTGGAAGGCATCGTACACATTCAGCTTATACGTTTTGAGGAATTGCAGGGCATAAATCAGATTCCGATCGTTCACGACAACCTTGAATTCCTCGTGCTTGCCCAGCTTCAGCGCGCCCGCGTCATTAGTAACACTTCCCCCTGACGAGCCGCCTCCGTCCGCCGAGCCTTCCAGCGCTTTGAGATCAAATTCCTTGGACAGCGATACCTTGCCGTTCTCGTCCTCCAGGTTAATGATCAGCTTGCGCCCCTCCATATTGGACTCCAGCAGCAAATTTTTACTCAGCTCATAGTCAAAGGTCAGCGTCACGCCCTCCGAGTTCAGCTGCGTATAGATCTTGCTCATCGAGAATTTGTACGGCTCGAGATCCAGCTCCTTAAATTGTTCCGCCACGTTAGTCTGCTCTTCCGGCAGCCAAAGCACGGCGGCATTCACATACGCATCAGGCTTCTTATCCACCTCCGTCAGCTTATCTTCGGTCACTGCTTCACCAATCATAAGTGTCATGCCGGTTGTGCTGAGGCCCTTGGGAATGCTGCTGGTCAATAACAGAAGCGCAGCGCCGCCCGGGCTGATCTTCTTCTTGATTTCGGAGACGTTGGCCGGGTAGACGGTGCCGTCGATCGTTTTGAAGTGGGCCACCAGCTTCGTCACATCCGTGAAGCGCTTTTCCAGGTTCGACGCCTCCAGCTGAACTGCAAACGTGTCTCCTGTCTCCCCCTTGTAGGTGGCGACTGTACTTACCTTGTAGCTGGCCCTGCGTCCGACGCTCTTAATTTTGTACGCTTCGCCGATGTTGTGATACGGCACCTGCAGCAGCTCGGACTGATGGACGAATTCGAGCAGATCGCTCGGTTGTCCTGAACTAGAGACGCCAGAGCTTCCCGAAGTCCCAGAGGCCGCCGCATCGCCGCCAGCCGTTTTCTCCTGCAGCACCAGCTTGATTTTGGCGAACTCATAAGTATATGGAATTTTGCCGACGAATTGGAATTGTGCCGCCCCATTCGGTGCCAGACCGATCACTTTGTCCGTGCGGACCAGCTTCGTCTCCACCTTCACGGCATCATCGAGCATAAAATAACCCGTCAAATCCGGGATCGGCAATGACTCCGTCCCGGTATTGGACAGCGTCAGACTGGCCGTCACGATATCCTGATCCTCCCACGGCAAGCGCTGAATGTTGTTGAGCGTCGCGGTATACGTTCCTGCATTAGTCGTAAACGGGTATGGCTTTCCCGAATCAACGGTGTCGGCTTGGGACACGGCCGGCATCGCAAAAAACGCGATCGGCAGGTTCAGCTTCAGATCCGCCGCATTTTGAATGATCACAAGCTGCCAGCCCTCGGTGGACACCGACACGGGCACGGAGCCTGTAAGCTCCACGTCTTTGCTCATTTGCGGATTGATCGTTAAATCCTTGCCCCCCCTCAGATCCAAAGGATACATATACCCTTCCGTGGTACGCAGCAAATATTGATAGCCCGGCAGCTGTGCGCTTCGAGTCCCTGCATTGTCTAAGGTCAGCACGACGGTCGGCGTATAGTTCTTCTCATTTTTGCTGAGCAGCACTTTCTTGATCGAAGTCTTTACCGGACTGCTCGCCATTTGGATCGTTTGCGCTTCGCCGGCGGAAGTAACGATGCTGTAGTCGCTTGGCACGGCAATTTCACCGATGGTGCGTTCAAAGCTGGATTGATTGAAATCCCACTTAATGAATTGGAATATCAAGTCTTTCAGCTCCGTCGACTCGTTCACTTCGGCATAAAAGCTAATATCCAGGCTGGACTTTGGCGTTACGCGGTTCTTATCTTTATCCTGCGGAAGCACGTGTACGGAAATTTGATTCCCCGTAGTCGTCTTCAACCGGACCCAATAATCGATAAAAAGCAAATCACTGCTGCCTTCATTGTTGACCGTCAGCGTGAACGTCACCGTCTGCTTCCCCTGCTCGGGCAGCAGCATGACATTTTTCAGTACGATGCTGCCCGTGTTGCCGATCGGAATTTGTCCAAGCGCAGGCGCACTGCCGGTGGAGAAAACGGTGCTGCTGCCAGAAGGAGGTACGGTTGTGCCGCCCCCATCGTCTGCCCTTGCCGGGCACGCGGAAGTAAAGGTTAAAGCGGCTGCAAGCAGCAGGATGCTTGAACGTTGTTTTAGTTTCATCGGACTCATCTGGCTGTTACCTCCCTGGTGCGATTGTTATTATCTCGGCAGCGGCTTGATCGGACCGTTCGGATTTTCTTTGATCTGCTGCAGCATGGCGTCGCCTTCCGTCTGCCACTGCTTTAATGCGGCTCTCACCTGCAGCTTGCCGTCGACGACATCCTTGAACAATTTGCTGCCGATGCTGTTCACTTGATATAAGCCCGGCTTATCGCGATATAGCTTGGAATCCAGCTGCGGTGCCGGCAGGAGCGTGGTGAATGCTTTAATATTCATCTGCACGCCGTCTCTCGGCTTAATGTACTTTTGGCGCGACACGATCTGGTAGGAGCTGCCGGCTTTCAGACGAGCCCATTCTTCACCGTTAATAAACTTGATGTATTTCCAGGCGTCACTGGCATTTTGCGCTTTCGCGTTGATCGCCATGATGCCGTCCATGCTTATATAACCGCCTACATCTGGCGCTTCTTGATGAACCGGGAGCGTCACGACATCCCAATCGAATGGCGTAAAGCCTTTAATATTTTGGGCGTTTTTCATCGCATTGGTGATTTGATTAATTTGGCCGTAATTGATGACCGCCGTCGCGACGCGATTGGATAGGAAATCGTCATACTGGAACGGGTTATAGTTATCCGAGCTTGCGTTTATCATCCGGGCCTTCATCTGGGCGGGATCCTGCTGCTCCGGCACGAGCTTTTCTGTTTTGAGCTGCAGCAGCGCTTTCCACACCTTCTCCCACTGATCGGAGTCGACGGTCATTTTTTCGCCTTTTTCATCAAACATTCTCAGCTGCAGCGGAGCAGTATAAATTTGGGACGTGTTATAAATGTCGCCGCCCATATTTTGCGTGGAGAACGAAAAGCCGTATTTGCGGTCGGCACCGTCACCCTTCGCCATCCGGCGGGCCAGGTCGAACATTTCCTCCCAGGTCATCTTATCCTTCGGATACGGCACACCGGCCTCGTCGAACATCTTCTTATTATAGATGACCGCAGACGAGTTGAATGTCGGCGCCAAAGCGTACAGCTTGCCTTCCCCCATCTTCTTGATGCCGTCAATGACCGCTGGGACGAAATCCGACGTATCGAATTTGTCTTTGGTAATCATCGGGTCCAGCTGCGACAACATGTTGTTGGAGATCAAGTCAGGCAATTGTTCGTAACTAACCATGACCACATCCGGCGGATTATCGCCCTGCATGACCTCCTTCAGCGTATCGTACGGATCCTTGGGCCGCTCCCCCGGATTCGGGCGTCCGCCGTACATGTAGCGCTCGTCATTCGTCGGAATCAGCTCGATCTTAATGTTCGGATTGGCAAACTCAAACAGCTCCGTGAACCGCTGCCGAAAATAATCGTCCTGCGCGCTGTAGCCCATGCTGGTGGCAATGCGGATGACCCGCTCGGTTTTACTGTCCGCCGGATTCACTTTGGTACAAGCGGCCAGCACCGTACCCATCAGACCAACGCTTAATGTGGCTAGAACCGTTCGTTGCACATGCTTGTTGTTCATAGGGTTCCCTCCGAAAAATCGTATTTTATATATGTGTACGAAACTTCAATTAGATCGACTTCGGCGGACGGATAATGATTTTCTCGCCATCAAATTCCATGGAAGCCTTCCCCTCGATGCCCAGCGCCTGCAGGTAGGCCTTAGGAATTTGCAGCCGGCCTGCGCGGTCCAACACGACATATTCCTCATGCACGTCATGAATGGAGCCCCGCCCTGCAGCCGTCTCCTGCTCTGCCCGATCCAGGTTCGGATTCCGCTTGATGAATTCGGTGCTCGTCATCCCGTCGCGAATCGCTACTACACGGTCCACTTTGCTGGCCAGCGTCATATCGTGGGTGACAATGACAATCGTGACGCCAAGCTCCCGGTTAAGCCGCCGGAAAATATCCATGATCATATCCGACGTTCGCGTATCGACGGAGCCGGTCGGCTCGTCAGCGAGCAGCATGGACGGACGATTCGCCAGCGCAATGGCAATAGCGACCCGCTGCTGTTCACCGCCGGATAGCTGCTGCAGCTTGTTATGAAACCGCTCCTTGAGCCCCACCCATTCGAGCAGCTGCTTGGCATACGCCCGATCATACTTGCCGCTGAGCATCATCGGCATTTCCACGTTCTCCAGCGCCGTCAAATAGGGCACGAGGTTGCGCGCGTTATTTTGCCAGATAAAGCCGACGGTTTCGCGTTTGTAGCGGACCAGCTCGTCATCGGTAATTTTCAGCAAATTCCAGTCGCCCACCTGCACCTGTCCGGCCGAAGGGCGGTCAAGCCCACCAAGAATGTTCAGAAGCGTCGATTTACCGCTGCCGCTGTTGCCAATAATCGCCATCATCTCGCCTTCAGAGACGGAGATGTTCAGCCCTTGCAGCGCCACGACCTCGATCTCGTCGGTTTTGTAAATTTTGACGAGTCCCTCGCATATAATCACAGGCTTATTTCTCCTCTCCCAGCTTCACGGCCTGATGGACGCGAAGGCGACGAATGTGCAGAAACAGGAGCGCTGCTCCGGTTAACATCATGACGGCCACGACGCCAAGCAGCTGATCGTTATCCCGAGCGTCAAATACGACACGAAACGGCGGCACCTGCGTCTTCACGTTCTCTGCAGTTTGCAGAAACGGCAGAAACAGATAGCTCGTCAATTTGCCGATGCCAAAACCGAGCGCAATCGCCAGTCCTGCAGTGAATACCTGCTCGAGCAGCAGCATGCCGGTCAGCTGTTTTCTGGACAAACCCATCGCCCTCAGCACGCCGAATTGCACCACCCGATTCGATAAATTAAAGAACCAGTACAAAATATACCCGATCAGCGATACCAGCACGGAAACGAGGAAGCCCAGGCTGAGAATGCCGAACACACCGCCCCTGGCCGGATGCTTTTTCTGCGTAATCAGCTCATTGCGAACGTCCTTGACGCTGGCGATATCGATTTTTTTCGCTTTGAGCCCCTCGAGGATCGGCGTGACTTTAGCGTTATCCTTCATTTTGATCCAGACATCGTACGGCGTGACCGGCGCTTGATCGTAAATATAGTCCAGATTGGCGATAAAAAACGGCGTCTGCTCGGGATATTGGCTAGGCCAGTACGGAACCGTCGCGACGACAATAAACTCCACCGGCTGCTGAGCCACCGTAATGCTCATTAAATCGCCCGGCTTTAGATGATTTTTCTCGGCAAAAGACGTAGGGATGATGACCGCCTGCTCATATTGTCCGAGCAAATTCAAGTAAATGTTGGGATGTACCTTGAACAAATCCTTGCGGAACCACGCCACTTGGGCAAAATCAACATTATCGATGCCCATCAGCATCCCTTGACCGAGCGACTTGCCGGAGACGATGATATTGCTCTTGGTCTGCAGCACCCGTGCGGCATGCTCGACGCCTTCCAGCTCGCGGAACACGGCAAACGGCGGCTCGATGTAGCGCATTTTCGGAGGAGGCTCCACGCCACTGCCTGCACCAGGCTGGCCCGCACCGCCCTGGCCTTGACCTTGTCCTTGGCCCGTACCGCTACCGCTGCCGCTGCCTTGACCAGATCCGCCTTGCCCCGCGCCGCCTTGCTTATCGTTCTGATCGGGAGCCTGCGGCAGCTCATCAGACACCGCTTCCCAATCCGCCTTCAGCACGACATCCGTGCCATAGGCATACAGTATGCGGTCGGTCGAGTTCAAATCGATGGTCCGCGCCGCCGACGCATTGTATACGCCCAGACCGAGTGTCAAAATCAGCAGCAGCATGAGGGGATAATAAGCCGTGGACGAACGGGACAGCTGCGTCAGCGTCAAGTACACCGGAACCGGCAAAATTCGCTGGCCGAGCCAATTGCCCATCTTCAAGAGCCACGGGAAGAGCCGCAGAATAAACAGCCCCAGCCCGATAATCGACAGCGCCGGAATAAAGAACAACAGTGGATGCACCTGCAGCTGATCGGTCGTCAGCCCAGTCTGGCCGAACAAATCCTGCCGCTGACCAAACAAGTAATAGCCATAGCCGACAAGTGCGAGCAGCAGCACATCCAGAAACCACTTTTGCCAAAATGGTTTGTGGTCCGAACGCGCCAGCTTCTGCTTGTAGCTGACAATCGACGCTTTGGCATACACGATGGCGGGAATGACACTGGCAAGCAGCGCGATGACAACCGCCGCAACACCGTACATTAGCGCTTCCGTGGATACGCCGACCGGGACCGCTTGACGGTCAACGAAGGTTAGAAAGCCGCTCGAGGAGCCGATGCTCTTCGCCATAAACCAGCCGAGCATCGGTCCCAGCAGCATCGCTGTTACGCCCAGGATTAAGCCTTCAAGCAGGTAGATCCAAATGATTTGCCGCGTGCTGCCGCCCCGGCTGCGAATCACGGCGATGACGTTGCGCTGACGATCCAACGACTGTCGGGCGTTCATCACGATGTAGTAGAACACCATCGCAATCATCGGCGCCGCCAACGTAAACAGCAAAATTTGAAGCTGCACGCTTTGCACCTTGAATTCCTGCAGCATCGGCACGAACGAGATGTCTACACGCGTATTTTTCAGCTTTTGGTACAGTGTAATGTCCAGCCGCTCCAACTTGCGCTCCAATGGCGAGAGCTGGCTGGTTTGAATTTCTCTCAGATCGAACGCATAAAACCAGTTCGCCAAGTTGAGCGGAATCTTCTTGTTTTTCAATAGATAGTCGGAAAAGCCCGCTTCGCTCATGAAAAAGGAGGTCGCAAGTCCCTCCATACCTTGAAACCAGTACGGATTCGCGTCATTCTTCGGCTTGAATGCTCCGGTCACCTTCACCTTCAGCGGCGCGATGCCGAGCCCGCCCGTGATCGGATAGCTATACACGTCCCCGACATGGATGTCGTTCCGATACATCGCTTCCTCATAGATAACGACCTCGACGACGCCATTTTGCGGCTGCTCCGCATACCAGCTGCCCTGGGTCAGCTCGACCTGCTCCTTCAGCCCGTTCTGAGCCATTAAGGTAAGCTGCCTGCGCTTGCTGGGATCCACCTTGGTCGGATCGTCAGGCACCAGCTGCGAACCGCGGATCGAATAGCTGCGAACATAAGCCTGCGTCGGAAAAGCAATCTCTTGAGGCAGCTGCTCCTTGATATATTGATCGACATCGCTAAGCGCATCCAGATCGGCACGGTCGCTGCCGGACGCCTGATAGCGGATCAGCACGGAGCCGGCCGGCAAGCCTTCGCTTTTTTCCTCCAGCGATTTGGATACGACCCGCTTCAGTGAGCCGTCCGAGTACATGGGAATGCTGGTCGTAAAGGCGACCGCCATGATCAGCCCGGCCAGCGTACTGAGCGTCAGCCAGCGGGTATTCCACATTTTTCGGAACAAAAATCGGAGCATCGGCATCAGCGTCCCACTACTTTCTGTCCCGGCGTGAGGCCTTTCACAATCTCCACATCAGTAGATGTCTGCTGGCCGATTTCCACATCCACTTCCCGTTTATTGCCTTGATCGTCTACAATCTGCACGTAGTTGCGTCCAGCATAGGAGCGCAGCGCCGCCAGCGGAATCGTGATCGCCTTCTCCTTGCGCTGTGTAATGATGGATACGCTAAGCGGCGTTCCCCTGTTCAACCCTGGCGGAAACGGATCCAACTGAACGATCAAGTAATTGTCGATCGAATCCGGCTGCTTTTGCTGTCCCCCTGCCGCACCGCTGCCGTTTGCCCCTCCGTTCGTGTTCGTCGTTCTAGGATTCGGAAGCTGAAGTACCTTGCCTTTATGCTGGCCGGCGGCATTAATATCGATCACGGCGTCCATCCCGACGGCCACTTTCTTCAAATCGTCCGCACTCAGCGTCGCCGCCACCGTCAATTGAGCCAGATCGGCTATCGTTGCTACGGCATCGTAGGCTTTGGCAGTATCGCCTTTTTGCAGATACACGGAAACGATCGTGCCAGTGAACGGCGCCGTCAGCTTCGCCCCGGCAATCGTGCTCTCCAGCTTGTTCAGCTCCTCGCGCTTCAGCTCAAAATCGATCTTCGCCTGCTCCAGCTGATCCGCGCTCATCTCATCCGCTTTTCGCAGCTTATCGATCATATCGAGCTCATCTTTGCGGGTTTGCAGCCTTTTTTGCTTCACCTGGCTCTCCAGCTCCGTCACATCCAGCTCAGCGATGAGCTGGCCCTTCTCCACTTTGTCGCCGCTTTTGACAGCCACGTTCTTGATTCTACGGTTAGCCTCATCGGTAAAATATAAGTCCTCTTCCACAGTTGCCATCAGCTTGCCTGAGCCCCGAACCTTCGTTTCCAGCGTATCCGTCTTGACGACGTATTCCGGCTTCTTGGACAGCTTTGGCGGCGTAATCGCCGGCAGCGTCTCCTCGACCTCCTCCTTGGGCAGCAAGGAGCAGCCTGAAGAAACCAGCAGGGATGCCGCGATGCAGACGAGCAGCAGTGGTTTCGTTACTGCCTTAACTGTTAATAAATTTTCCGTCCACCATTTCGTAAACACGGTCGGCAACCTCCATTATCGTCGGGTCATGCGTCGTCATGCAGATGGTCATGCGCTCGGTTTGGATGATTTCACGGAATACCCCCATGACCTGGGCGCCCATCTGGGAATCAAGCTCCGCGGTCGGCTCATCCGCCAGCAGCAGACTCGGCTTGTGAGCAATCGCTTTGGCTATCGCTACCCGCTGCTGCTCTCCCCCGGACAGCTCAAACGGCCGATGGTGCATCCGTTTGCTTAAGCCCACCAGCTCCAAGCAATGCGTCACCCGTGCCTTCCACCCGGGTCGCGGCACGTCCGCCATCCGCAGCGACAGCTCCACATTCTCCCAGGCGGAGAGCAGCGGCATTAACGCAAACGATTGAAAAATAAAGCCTAGCTCCTTGCGCCGGATTACGGTCCGCTGGTCGTCACTGCAAAGATGAAACGGATGGCCTTGAAAATGAATCGTCCCCCGATTCGGCTGATCCAGCCCGCCAATCAGGTTCAGCAGCGTCGTCTTACCCGAGCCGGAGCGCCCCTTCAGCATGACCAGCTGCAGCGGGTACAGCTCCAGCTCAATGCCCCGCAGCACGTGCAGCTGCTGTCCCCCAACGGGAAACGAGCGCTCCACCCCGCTGACCGTCAGCAGTGGCTGGCTCGTATCGATCGGCGGCAGCAAGCTGGGGTTGCTCTCTTCGCGTTGTGCCTGTAAGTCGGCTGTCGGTCTTTGTCTACGCAGCCATGTTCTCATCTGGATTCTCTGTTCCTCCCTTGTTCCTTTCCTATCAATCTAGCAAATTGGATATTTCATCCATTCTTCATAAGTATAGACGTCGGCCGTGAAAAAAAGGTTACGAAAAGACTACAGTTTTTGTAAAAAATTTGGGCGCTGAAAACCAATTGACCGCCAGCATAGCTTGGCATATTATGGGAGTTAATCGAATCGGGGAGGGGTTTCGCAGCATGAATACCAGTACCTCATTGGAGCAATTGATCAAAGCCATCAAAGCCCGGGATGCCGCACAGGCGAATGCTGTGCTGGACGCCTCGCCGCACGCGGCCCATGAACGGGACGCGCAGGGTAACAGTCCGCTGCTGCTGGCGCAATACTACGGCGCGAAGCCGATCGTGGAGCTGCTGCTGCAGCGAGGGGTCACGCTGAGCGTGTTCGAGGCGGCGGCCGTCGGGCGGCTGGACGCCGTCCAGGCTGGGCTCGATGCCGAGCCCAGCCTGGTGAACGGCGTCTCGCACGACGGCTTTTCGCCGCTCGGGCTCGCGGCGTTCTTCGGCCGCGTCGACGTCGCGGGCGAGCTGCTGCTGCGCGGCGCCGACGTCCACGCGGCGTCGCGCAACGCGATGCGCGTGCAGCCGCTGCACTCGGCTGCCGCAGGCCGGCATGCGGCGCTCGCGCGCATGCTGATCGAGCATGGCGCGGACGTGCACGCGCGCCAGCAAAGCGGTTGGACGCCGCTGCACTCGGCGTCCCAGAACGGGCAGGCGGAGCTCGTCCGCCTGCTGCTCGAGCGCGGCGCGGACCCGCACGCCGCGAGTGACGACGGCGCGACGCCGCTCGAGCTCGCGCGCCGCGCCGGCCACGCGGAGCAGCTCGAGCCGCTGCTCGCGCGCTAAACACCAAAGGGCCCTTGCCGCCTGAGATTCCAGCGGCAAGGGCCCTTTCAACATCTTATCGCGAGCGGAACTTCTGCGAATGCTCCTTCGCCTGCTCCACCGTTGTAATCCGGTTGCGCTGCCATTCCAGCAAAATGCGGTCAATGTAGCGAAAATGCACCTTACCTGCAAACACCGCTTCCTTCAAGCCGGCGAGGATCAGTTCCTCCGGATAGCCGTCCTTATCGATCCAGCCGGCGATCGACTCCAGCTCCATCGGCGTAAGCGGCCGGCCGAACTCGTTCTCGAAAATCGAGAACACATCCTTCCGCTCCGAGCGCCCTTTCCCCTCCGCAGCTTTGCGCTGCATCAATCGCGCCTGCTGGAGCTCGTCCGCCCGACATTCCGCCAGCCGCTGCATCAGCGGCCGCCAGTTGTACTTCTCCGAATGCACGCCGCTGACCGGGTCGGTCTCCTCGTCGATCAGGAGCAGCCCTTCCTTCAGCAGCTTTTGCAGAGATGTAATGACCTTCTCCTGCGGGACCGACATGCGCGATTTGAGCTCCTCCAGTGTCGGAAAGTCTTTGCCTTCCTTCTGCTTGAACGCCATCACATGAAGAATCAGCATGACATCGAGCTCGTGCAGCCGAAGCTGCGTATAATATTGGAACAGCCAGTAGGGAACGTCGACATTCCCCTCCTGCCAGCCCATGAGCAGCATGGACGGCAGGGGCTGAGCATCCGTATCGCCACGTCTCATGCGATGCCCCTCCTTGAGTTGCAACGGTTACTGCCATTCGCTAGCAATCCGTTGTCAACACCGCGTAAAATCGGGAGGCCGCAGCCCCCCGATGAACTTTCATTATGGATACAAACGATACAGCAAACGAGGGAACGGAATCGTCTCACGCACATGATCCAAGCCGCAAATCCAAGCTACTGTACGCTCCAACCCAAGCCCGAAGCCGGAATGCGGCACCGTGCCGTATTTGCGAAGATCCAGATACCATTGGTACGCTTCTTTGGACAGCTCGTGCTGCTGGAAGCGCTCCTCCATCAGGTCCGGATCATCGATCCGCTGGCTTCCGCCGATGATTTCCCCATAGCCTTCCGGCGCGATCATGTCCGCGCACAGCACAACCTCCGGCCGGTTCGGATCCGGCTTCATATAAAACGCCTTAATCTCCGTCGGATAGTGGGTAATGAACACCGGCTTCTCGTATTTCTCCGCAATCGCCGTTTCATGCGGCGCACCGAAGTCTTCGCCCCAGTCGAACTCATGGCCTTCCGATTTCAGGAACTTGACCGCTTCATCGTATGTAATCCGTGGGAACGGAGCTTGAATGTTCTCCAGCTTGGAAACATCGCGGCCCAGCACCTCAAGCTCAGCACGGCAGTGCTCCAGCACCGAAGAAACGATATACGAGATAAACTGCTCCTGCACCTCAAGGTTTTCTTCATGCGTCACAAACGCCATCTCCGGCTCGATCATCCAAAACTCGATCAAATGCCGGCGCGTCTTCGACTTCTCGGCACGGAACGTGGGCCCGAAGGAATACACCCGGCCCAGCGCCATCGCTGCAGCTTCCATGTACAGCTGTCCGCTCTGAGTCAAGAACGCATCCTCGTCAAAATACTTCGTATGGAACAAGTTCGTCGTACCTTCACATGACGATGGCGTCAAAATCGGCGGATCGACCAAATGGAAGCCGCGCTCATCAAAAAACTGCTGCACTGCCCGAATAATTTGCGCCCGGACAACCAGAATAGCACGCTGCTTCGGGGAACGAATCCAAAGATGGCGATGATCCATCAGAAAATCGACCCCATGCTCCTTAGGTGTAATCGGATAGTCGGTCGCTACTTGAATGATTTCCACGCCGGTAACCGTCAGCTCAAAGCCGCCTTTGCTCCGCGTATCCTCGCGCACAGTACCCGTAACGTATACAGAGCTTTCTTGAGTCAGCTTGCCGGCATCCTCCCAGACCTGTTCACTCACTTCGCTCTTAACGACAACGCCTTGAATGTAGCCGGAACCGTCGCGCAGCTGCAAAAAGCGGATTTTTCCGCTGGAACGAATATTGTGCAGCCAGCAGCCAATGGTCACCGTCTCGTTTATATGTCCGCCTACTTCGCGGATCATGCATAATGTTCGGCTCATTAAACTTCCTCCTGATATCCCCTGAACAGACGTTCGGGGCGGTTCTCTACTCCATTATACTACATTATTTTGGTTTAAAATCAACTGGTGCGTTTCCCGGGCAATCACAAGCTCCTCATTGGTTGGGATGACTAGCACCTGAACCCGCGAACTGTTCCGCGTAATAACCCGTTCACCGGATTCCCTCCGGCTGTTCGCTTCTTCGTCCAGCTCGACCCCAAAAAAGCTAAGATTCCGGCAAACCGCCGCGCGCAGCACCGCCGAATTTTCACCGACACCGGCCGTAAACACAATCGCATCCATTCCGTTCATCGCCGCCGCATAGGCTCCGATATATTTGCGCAGCCGGTATTCGTACATCTCGAACGCCAGGCGGGCGCTCCGGTCCCCCGCTTCCATCGCCTCCGTAATCTCGCGCATATCGCTCCCGAGCTGTGAGATCGCCGTTAACCCGCTGTGCTTGTTGAGCATCGAACTGACTTCGCCGAGCGTCAGCTCCTCCTTATCCATCGCATACGGAACGATCGCCGGATCGATGTCGCCGCTGCGTGTCCCCATCATGAGCCCCTCGAGCGGAGTCATACCCATGCTAGTATCCATCGATTTCCCGTTCATTACCGCGGTACAGCTCGCCCCGTTGCCGATATGGCATGTGACGATTTTCAAATCTTCTAAAGGACGCCCCAAAATCGCCGCAGCGCGCTCGCTGACATACGCATGTGAGGTACCGTGAAACCCGTAGCGCCGAATTTGATGCTTTTTGTACAGCACCATCGGAATCGGATACAGGTACGCTACCGGTGGCATCGTCTGATGAAACGCCGTATCAAAAACAACCGCCTGCGGCACGCTGGGCATATTCGCTTCGACCGCCTGAATGCCGAGCATATGCGCCGGGTTGTGCAGAGGAGCAAGATCAAACAGCCGCCTGATTTCGCGCTTCACTTCATCATCGACGATCGCCGAGCCGGAAAACGACTCCCCGCCATGCACCACGCGATGCCCTACGGCATTAATCTCATGAATGTCCTTCAGCACCCCGTGCTCCGGATGCAGGAGCAGCTTCAGCATTTTGCGGATGGCCGTCGTATGCTCCAGAATTTCGCTGACTTCGCGAACCTCCCGCATGTCAGTCGGCTCATAGGTCAAAATCGCCGAGTCCATGCCGATCCGCTCAACCTTGCCTTTGGCCAAAACAGACTCCCACTGCATCGCGTAAAGCTGAAACTTGAGCGAGGAGCTGCCGGCATTAATAACCAAGATGTTCACAGCCGGTCACCATCCTTATCATAGCGAAAAAAGCCTTGTCCTGTCTTCGTCCCCAGCTGCCCTGCCCTGACCATTTGTTTGAGCAGCACCGACGGCCGATACTTCACATCGCCGAACTCTCGGAATATCCGCTCCATCGCATCCAACACGGAATCGAGCCCGAAACGGTCGGCCATCTCCAGCGGCCCATAATGAAACGAATAGCCGATCCGCATCGCGCTATCGATATCCTCGGCACTTGCCACCCGCTCCGATAACGTATGCAGCGCCTCGTTAATGAGCACGCAGATGAGCCGCGTTGTCACGAAGCCCGGCGATTCGTAAACTTGGATGCCGCGTTTTTGGATCGTCTCCTCGACAAACTGCTTGATTAGTGCAGCGGTCTCATCACTCGTTCTCAATCCGCGAATAATTTCCACCAGATTAATTTTAGACACCGGATATAAAAAATGAAGTCCTATCACGCGCTCCGGGCGTGCGGTAACTGCCGCCATCTCGGTCAAGCTGAGCGTTGATGTATTACTCGCCAAAATCACTTCCTCCGGACAAAGCTGGTCCAGCTGGCGAAATACCTCTTTCTTCAGCTCCATATCCTCGCTCACCGACTCGATCACCAGCTGGCAATCAACCAGCCGCTGCCACTCTGTATATGGATGAATGCGGGATAAGATCAACTTTTTCTCCGCCTCGGTTATTGCCCACTTCTCCAGCTGCTTATCCAAGCTGATGACGATGCATTCCATCGCCTGCTCCAGCTTCTCAGCCGTACGTTCAATTAAGATGACCTCAAGACCGCTGGCGGAAAGCATCTCCGCAATACCTTGTCCCATCGTGCCTGCCCCAACCACACCGATTTTCGTAAACACCATGCTGCCCCCCCTGTACGGTTATCCCTGTTATGATTCAAGCTTATTATAGATCGCTAGCTCTTGTCTGTGATAGCAGTCATAGTACGAAAAATAATCTGCCGCGCCAATCCAACGTATATCTAAATCTTAGCACATCATTTTCGTATACACAAACACATGTTCGCCAATACCTGTTAGCCGCTCATAAATGATCCTTGCACGAAAATAATGCTTATATTTCCCATATCCAGCCCTTTTCACGCACAAAAAAAAGCCCGCCGCCCCAATGGGACAACGAGCTTGCTTCTTACTTATAAGCCAAGCGAGCTTCATGCTTCGCTTCGTATTCTGCGATCTTATCGTCATGCTGCAGCGTCAGGCCGATATCGTCGAGCCCAAGCAGCAGGAATTGACGGCGGTGCTCATCCAGATCAAAGCTGATAGACAACCCTTGGTCATCCGTGATCACTTTGTTTTCCAGATCTACGTTCAGCTTGTAGCCTTCTGTAGCCGCTGTGCGTTGGAACAGCTCTTCTACTTGCTCTTCGCTGAGCTTGATCGGCAGGATGCCGTTTTTGAAGCAGTTGTTGTAGAAAATGTCCGCATACGACGGTGCGATCACGACGCGGAATCCGTAGTCTTGAATCGCCCATGGCGCGTGCTCACGGGAGGAGCCGCAGCCGAAGTTGGCACGGGAGATCAATACCGATGCGCCTTGGTAGCGCGGTTGATTCAAGCTGAAGCTGGCGATTTCTTTGCCGCTTTGGTCAAAGCGCCATTCGAAGAATAAGAATTGTCCGAAGCCGGAACGCTCGATCCGCTTCAAAAATTGTTTAGGGATAATGGCGTCCGTATCCACGTTTACGCGGTCCACCGGACCTACAAGGCCGGTATGCTGTTTAAAAGCTTCCATGTCGGTCTGCTCCTCGCTATTGATTAATAATGTATTTTAAGCTTCCTGCTTTAATTTGAATTCCCAATTCCGCACGTCAGTGAAGCGTCCTTCGATTGCAGCAGCTGCTGCCATAGCCGGGGATACGAGGTGCGTACGTCCATCGCGGCCTTGACGACCTTCGAAGTTCCGGTTCGATGTCGATGCGCAGCGTTGACCTGGCTTCAGAACGTCAGGGTTCATCGCAAGGCACATGCTGCAGCCCGCATCGCGCCATTCAAAGCCTGCTTCGGTGAAGACTTTGTCCAAGCCTTCTTTTTCCGCTTGAATTTTGACGCGGCCCGAGCCTGGAACCACAATCGCAGTTACGTTCGAAGATACCTTGTAGCCTTGAGCTACAGCCGCCGCAGCGCGCAGGTCTTCGATCCGGCCGTTCGTACAGGAGCCGATAAATACATAATCAACAGGAATTTCCGTCATCGGAGTGCCTGGTGTCAGACCCATGTACTCGAGTGCTTTCTCGGATGCTTTACGCTCGTTCTCTGTTGCAAAATCCGCTGGGTTTGGAACGGCAGCCGAAATGTCTGTACCCATGCCTGGGCTTGTGCCCCAGGTAACTTGCGGAATCAGGCTGTCAGCGTCAAAATCCACTACACGGTCATAAACTGCACCGCTGTCCGTAGTCAATTGCTTCCATTCAGCTACAGCAGCGTCGAATGCAGCGCCTTGAGGCACATACTCGCGTCCGCGCAGGTATTCGAATGTCGTTTCGTCCGGAGCGATCAAGCCTGCCCGTGCGCCGGCTTCAATGGACATGTTACATACGGTCATGCGCTCTTCCATGGACAAGCCGCGAATCGCTTCACCTGTGTACTCGAGAACATAGCCCGTTGCAAAATCCGTACCGTACTTCGCGATCACGCCGAGGATCAAGTCCTTAGCCGTTACGCCTGCGTTCAGCTTGCCGTTGATGCGCACTTCCAGCGTCTTAGGCTTCGCTTGCTGCAAGCATTGCGTAGCAAGCACGTGCTCAACCTCACTCGTACCGATACCAAAAGCCAGTGCGCCGAATGCGCCGTGAGTCGAAGTGTGGCTGTCGCCGCAAACAATCGTTTTACCTGGATGAGTCAGGCCCAGCTCAGGACCCATAACGTGCACGACACCTTGGTCGATGCTGTCCAGGTCGAACAGGGTAACGCCGAAATCTTTACAGTTCTGCGACAGCGTGTCGATTTGCTGCTTGGAGATCGGATCGGTGATATTGAAACGATCCTTCGTTGGAACGTTGTGATCCATTGTTGCGAATGTCAGATCCGGGCGGCGAACCTTGCGGCCGGATAAGCGCAGACCTTCGAAGGCTTGCGGGGAAGTTACTTCATGAACGAGCTGCAGGTCGATGTAGATGATGCTTGGCTTGCCCTGCTCCGAATGAATGACATGATTGTCCCAAATTTTCTCGAACATTGTTTTTGCCATCGGTTCCACCTCAATGTGTTAAGTATGTTGCAATCCGCTGCAACGATGCGATAATTGCATTTTCTATAACCTTATACTAGCACTTCCATCTTCATTGTTCCAAGATATAATATCTATAGCATTCATAGGTATTTATTATAGGGCACTAAAGTATATCGATCCCTTTTTGCGGACATTCTAGATTTCGACGGTGAAAAGAGAGGTGTTTTCCGTTGGACCATCTAACGAAGAATACTAAGGTAGTTGTTAATGAAACCAATTCGTTGTAAATTCGTTTACAACTGAAGTGAGGGGATGTGCCTTCAGCACGTAGATGTAGTATCCGTACTGCAATCGTGGGGACAGGTAAGAACCTAAGGATCATGGCAGAATTACCCATCCAATTCACCGTCGGGAAGGACTCCGCAAGGGGTCCTTTTTCTGTTATACTTCTGTTATCCTTATAGGTAAAAATAATAACTAACTCGCTACAAGGAGATCCGAGACTATGGAACTTCGTCAGCTTCAATATGCATTGCAAATTGCCATCGAGAAAAACTTTTCCCGCGCCGCCGAAAAGCTTCATATCGCCCAGCCTTCCTTAAGCCAGCAGCTATCCAAATTGGAAAAGGAGCTCGGCGTTCTGTTATTTCAACGCACCACCAACTCGGTCGAGGTGACGCACGCTGGCTCGCAATTCGTGGAGAAGGCGCAAAAAATACTCGATATGGTCGAGCAGCTGAAGCAGGAAATGGAAGACATTTCACTTATGCGCAAAGGGAAGCTGGTCGTCGGCAGCCTTCCAATCACCGGTGCCCACGTGCTTCCCCTGGTGCTGCCTGTCTTTCAGGCGCGGTACCCCGAGATTGAGATCGTACTGGTCGAGGAAACGACGGCGAACCTCGAGCATTTGACGGGCAACGGCGGAGCCGATATTAGCTTGCTGTCTTTGCCGCTTGGGGATCAATCGCTCACCTACGAGCCGCTGATGGATGAAGAGATCATCCTGGCGGTGCCGCCGCAGCATCCGTTAGCGCAAAGCTCCGCCCCCATTGAGATCGGACAGCTCAAGGACGAGCCTTTTATCGCGTTGAAAAAAGGGCAGGGCTTTCGCCAGATCGCCATCGAGCTGTGCAATGACGCCGGCTTTATGCCAAACATCGTCTTTGAGAGCAGCAATATTGAAACGGTACAATCCTTGGTCGCCGCAGGCATGGGCATCGCCTTTGTCCCGCAGATGCTGACTCGCGGGCGCTGGAGCGAGCTGTCGCCCATCTATCGTTCGCTGTCGAGCAAGCCGACCCGGACGCTCGTCGTTGCCTATCGCAAGGGCCGCTACTTATCCAAAGCCGTCATTAAGTTTATGGAAACGTTCAGAGAGGTCGTCTCTCCCAGCTAGTACCCCTGTGTACGGTTAACTCGGGCAAAGCAAAAACGGTGATAATTCCAGAAGAATTATCACCGCTAACTATCCAATAATATTAAACTTATGACTTCAGCACATCATGATCCACATACCGCGCGCCATTGAGCTGGCTGATCACGTTAATAGCTACCTTCGCGCCGTCCCCAGCCGTAATAATCGTATGCAGGCTGACTCCTGCTGCAGCACCTGCCGCCCAGATTCCCTCTACGCTCGTTTTCCCGTTCTGATCCGCGTCGATCACCGATTTCACGCGAGGCTCCGTGCCGTCCTTCACCTTCAGCCCTGCTTTTTCCGCCAAATCGATCGAAAGCCCTGTTGCTACGATGACTTGATTCGCATCATATGTACCGGCGTCGGTCTCGACTTGAAAGCCGGACTCCGACTTCACGATATTCACGACGGACTCCGTCTTGATTTCGGCTCCGAACTGAATGGCCTGCTGCTTCCCAATATCCACTAGCTCAGGTCCCGTAATATCCTTGATACCGTAATGATTTTGAATCCATGCCCGCTTGGTTATGCTCTTGTCATTATCGATAACCAAGGTTTTCTTCCCCGCTTTGGCAGCAAAAAGCGCCGCGCTGGCTCCTGCAGGACCTGCACCAATAATAGCGATATCATACATAGGTACGCGCACTCCCTTAAGTAGATTTGTGGTTCATATACATTATAAATATAAATGTTTGCTAAATCAAATTTAGTATGTGCAAAAAAATAAAGCGCTAAACTGACCTCATCGCTGCCAGCTCTGCGCTCTATTTCAACTCATTTTTAGTACAGCTGCGGTCTACGGTCCTCGAAGATCGGAATGCGGCTGCGAACCTCTGCTACCGTGCTCAGGTCCACCTGGGCGCGAATGATTTGCTCCGATTCATCGCCTTCGGCCAGCACCTCGCCCCACGGGTCGATGACCATCGAATGGCCGAAAAATTCCGTCGTCCCGCTCACGCCCACCCGGTTGCAGGACACGACGAACATTTGATTTTCGATCGCCCGGGCCATCAAGAGCGTGCGCCAATGATGCAGCCGCGGATTCGGCCACTCGGCAGGCACGAAGACGATTTGCGCTCCCCCGAGCGCCAGCTTCCGGGTCAGCTCCGGGAACCGGATATCATAGCAGATCATCATCCCGGCCGGCACGCCATCGAGCTCCAGCTGGCCTACGCGCTCGCCGCTTTGCAGAAACTTCTCCTCGTCCATTAGACGGAACAGGTGAATTTTCGAATAATCCGCCACACGGCCGCCTTCCCGGTCATAGGCGTAGATGGTGTTATAAACGCCGCCTTCTTTTTTCTCCGCGATCGATCCGCCGATTATGAGCACCCCATGCTTCTTGCTGAAAGCCGAGAGCAGCGCATCCGTCCGTTCTCCGTTCACATCGGAGAGCTCTTGAATCTGCTCCAACGCGTACCCCGTGTTCCACATCTCCGGAAACATAATGACATCCGGCTTCGGCTCATGTGCTGCCGCTTCCTCCAGCAGCCGCTCCAGCTTGGCAAAATTGCGCTCCGGCTCGCCGATGGCGATGTCCATTTGCAGCAGTGCGAGATTCCATGCTTGTTGTGCCATCCGATTTCTCCACCTTTTTTATAATCAACGTTTCTTAAATGATAGTGCAAGCAGGCCCGAACTTCAACCCGTTGCTGTCGCTTTAACCTTGCGGCTGTACACCATTCCTAGACATATTAGGGCGAAAGCCGTCAGATCGACCGGCGTCAGCTTTTCACCGAGCATCAGAACAATCAGCCCCAGCGTAATAAAAGGGGTAAAATACGTAAAGCTCGCCACTAGCGAAGCGGAGGCATACTGCAGCGCCCGATAATACAGAAAAAAGCCCACAACGTGCGTGCTCAAGCTGATCCAAGCCAGGTATGAGAAATCCGGGAGTGACGGAACCGTGAAGCGCGAGTTCAAGGCCATCCCAATGGTTGAGAGTAAAGACGCAGTTATCGTGATGATCAAGGTGCTGTGAAATAGGTCGAGCGTATTTTTCTTGAGCAGGTTCGTATATAAGCCCCAGCATACTGCCGCAGCGATTGCCATTAGGTCGCCCAGCAGATTGGTCAGATGGAGGCTGGCCAGGTCTCCCTTGGTCACCAGCAGGAGTGTACCGGCAAAGCCCAAGATGATGGAGATCACCTTATATTTATTCAGCTTCTCATGATTCATGGGGACGGCGAACAAAACGATAAAGATCGGAAACAAATAATTGAGCATGGACGCCTCGACGGCGGGCAGCATCTCCAGCGCTTTGACATATAGTATGTCGTATAGAAACGTGAACACGCCGCAACACATCAATAAGATGACGCTTTTGCCCGTCCAGATTGTCTTCGGCTTCCGTTTCCACCACACGATGAATAGGATAGAGAATGACACAGCGGCAATGCCATACGTATAAAAAAGCACTTGATAACTGTCCAAATGTCGGAGCAATAGTTTATTGACTGCAGCAAACGAGCCCCACATGAGAAGCAAAATAGGCATTAGGATATACGGATTCTTGGTGGCTTCGGTGGGTGTTGTCTTCATGATTTGGCAAACCACACAGTCCAGCGGTCCTTTTCCACAACGGTGTCCTGAGGCCGGTATCCCGCTTCGCTTTCAATCCTGTCAGCCAGCACCTTCAATTCCTCATCCGTAAGCTCATGCAAAATCGATCGGCCCGTTCGCTGCAATAGCTCTTCCCGGTAGTCCGCAAATGACACATACCGCTTGCGAGTCTCCCATAGCTGCACAGCCTCGACCTGCCGAAAGCCTGCTTCCCTCAAGGCCTCACCTACTGTCGTTAACGAATGACGTCGCTTCGTCTCCATCGACGCGAGCTTTGGGAAGCGTTCGAACCAATAGCCTCGCGCATGCTCCCGGCTTCCTTCCAGCAAGCAATCCTCCGGCGTCCGGTCCTGCACGATCAGGGTTCCACCGTTTTTTAAAATTCTGCGCGCTTCCTTCATCGCTTTCTTAAGCTCCGTCACGGTAAGATGATGAATCAACGCCCGCTCCAACACCACGCAAGCACTGGCATCTTGAAGCCCGGTATCTGCAGCGCTTCCTTGCTTAAACCTAATTTGCGAATAGCCAGCACAATACTCCCTTGCTCCCTGCAGCATCGCCTCAGAGAAATCGACTCCTATTACCTCAGCAGCACCCAGATCAGCTAGTGCAATGGAGTATACGCCTCCGCCGCAGCCGATATCAACCGCAACTGTACCTTTTACGTCAACCTTTTCTTCTATAATTGTAAGCCATTCCTGATCGGCGCGTCTGCCGACGTACGTATGCTTATTTTTCTCATCATGAAATTCGATCGGCATGTGCAGCTCCCCCAAACATCAAAGTTTCATCTAATGAAATAATATTTCATTCATCGCAACTTACTGTTTTTACTATACCATAGGACCTTCCCTCTGAATACCCTCCAGTGTACACTCCAGACAATTCATGATACATTATTTTTATTGTACATATAACCTTAACCCATTGGAGTGAAACCATAGATGAACCCGACGACTTCATCCGCCATCAGCGGATTCTCGATTCAACCGGCCGAGCGGCTGCAGGAGCTTCCGACGCAATTTTTCGCCAAGCTGGTCGGCAAAGCCAATGCGCAGGTCGCCCAAGGCCATGACGTCATTAATTTAGGCCAAGGCAACCCGGATCGCCCGACCCCGCCTCATATTGTCCGTGCGCTTCAGCAGGCAGCTGAAAACCCGCAATATCACCGCTACCCGCCTTTTAACGGCTATATGTTCTTGAAAGAAGCCGTTGCGAAGCGATACAAAGAGGATTTCGGCGTCGACCTCGATCCGGAGAAGGAAGTCGCGATTCTATTCGGCGGCAAAACCGGTCTGGTTGAAATCAGCCAATGTCTTCTGAATCCTGGCGACGTCTGTCTCGTACCTGATCCAGGGTATCCGGATTACTGGTCCGGGGTGGCTCTGTCCGGCGCAAGGATGGCGTTCATGCCGCTGCGTGAGTCGAACAACTTTTTACCGGATTACAGCTCCCTGTCGATGGACGATGTGAACAAAGCGAAGCTTATGTTTATCAACTATCCGAACAACCCTACGGCTGTTTCGGCTCCCGCTTCCTTCTATGAGGAAACGATTCAGTTTGCGGCTAAGCATAACATCGTCGTTGCAAGTGACTTTGCGTATGGCGCGATTGGATTCGACGGGCAGAAGCCGATCAGCTTCCTGCAAATTCCCGGCGCCAAAGAGGTGGGCGTGGAATTTTACACCCTCTCCAAAACGTACAACATGGCCGGCTGGCGTGTCGGCTTTGCGCTCGGCAACGCGGAAGTTGTTCGCATGATCAACCTGATCCAAGACCATTATTACTGCAGTCTCTTCGGAGGCATTCAAGTCGCTGCAGCCGAAGCGCTCACAGGTCCACAGGATTGCGTTCACGAGCTCGTTTCGGTGTACCAAAGCCGGCGCAATGCGCTATACAGTGCTCTCGACCGCATCGGCTGGCAAGCGAACCGCTCGCAGGGCTCGTTCTTCACCTGGCTGCCGGTGCCTAAGGGCTACACCTCCGAATCACTGGCCGACCGTCTGCTGGAAGAAGCGAAAATCGTCGTCGCCCCCGGCGTCGGATTCGGGGAAAGCGGCGAAGGCTACGTCCGGCTCGGTCTTCTTACATCGGAAGAAAGACTGCAAGAAGCGGTGAACCGGATCGCGAAGCTTAACCTGTTCGGCTAGTTTTGACTCTTGGCTATAGGAAGGGCGGCCTTTTGACGCCTTTACAAATAGTTGCCTTGCGTGCTATTCTTATTAGATAGCAAACGTATTGATGGGAATAGTAGGAAGCCCCGTTCATGACCAGAAAGTAAATTCCACCGGCTGCGAGAATTTACCGTGAACCCTTGCCGAACCCGCCCCTGAACGGCCAACGAGGAGTTGGACGGCTTTCCCTGTCGTTATTCGGGACTGAAGACGGATGAGCTAGGCTCATCAAGTAAGGTGGTACCGCGGAAGTTAGAAGGCTTTCGTCCTTAATCAGGACGGGGCCTTTTTTGTTTTTTTCTCCTCCATTATTCCTACATAAATTCAAACGTTGATTGAGGAAAGAAGGGATTCGGAATGCAGCAAACGATTGTGATCAAAATCGGCAGCAGCTCGCTCACCTCAGATGAAGGCGGGCTGAACCGTGAGAAGATTGTGTTTTTTGCCGGAGAGCTGGCGGAGCTTCATCGGAAGGGCTACTCCGTCCTCCTGGTGACCTCAGGCGCTGTAGCTGCCGGCTTCCGGGCGATGGGCTTCGCGTCCAGACCAAAGATTCTTCACGAAAAACAAGCGTCCGCCTCCGTTGGTCAGGCGCTCTTGATGCAGGCATATCATGCGGCTTTTGCTCAGCACGAGATCGGCGTTGGCCAAATTTTGTTGACCCGCTCCGACTTCTCCAACCGCAAACGGATCCACAATGCACAGATGACGATCGAAGAGCTGCTGCGCGGCCGGATTATTCCGATCATTAACGAGAATGACACGGTGGCTGTCGATGAGCTGAAATTCGGGGACAACGACACGCTGTCTGCGCTGGTTGCCAATCTGGTGCGCGCGCGTCAGCTGCTGATTTTGACAGACACAGACGGCTTGTACACCGAGGATCCGCGTAAAAATCGCGACGCCAAACGGATCGACCGTGTGCTGGAGATCGACGAGGAGATTTACCGGATTGCCGGTGACTCCGGCTCCAGTGTCGGCACAGGTGGGTTCCGCTCCAAGATCGAAGCGGCCCGCATTGCCATGCGCGGCGGCGTACCGGTCTTCATCGGTCAGGTGAAGGAGCCCGGTGACCTTGCGATCGCTGTGGATGGGGTCGGCAAGGGGACTTATTTTGATACGAGTGCGCACAATTTGCCGATGAAAAAGCAATGGCTAGGCTTCCACTCTCAGCCCCAAGGCCGTGTTGCCGTCGATGACGGCGCTCAATCGGCGCTCGTAAATGGCGGCAAAAGTCTGCTGCCTGCCGGTGTCCGAGAGGTTACTGGTGATTTTCACCCTGGCGATGTCATTGAAGTGGTCAATCTAACTGGCCATACCATCGGGCGCGGTGTCGTGAACTACGCTTCCTGGCAGCTCAGAGCCGTAGCCGGGATGAGCACGGAGGAGGTCCAAAACCGAATTGAAGTGCTGCGTATTGAAGTCATCCATCGGGATGAATGGATTACACTCGCACAGCCACTGAAAGCCCACAACATTGACAATGGCTATCGTAGAAGCACCGAAAACAATGGCAATAAGGAGGAGAATATCCGATGACGAACACGAATCAATCCCAGACGGCCAGTGAAGCGGCTCGCAAGGCCGCGCTTGCCAAGCAAGCGGCTCCAAAGCTGGGTTTACTGACTACTGAGCAAAAAAATCATGCCCTTCTCCGCATGGCGGATAGCCTTGTAGCGGAAGCGGAATCGATCATTGCCGCAAATACAGAGGATCTTCAGCGGGGCCAAGAGAACGGCACCAGCGCCTCCCTATTGGATCGATTGGCGCTCAATCACAAGCGGATCGAAGCGATGGCGGAAGGCCTTCGCCAAGTCGTGGAACTGCCGGATCCGATCGGTGAGCTGCTGGAGGAAACGACGCGCCCGAACGGGCTGCACATTCGCAAGCTGCGCGTGCCTTTAGGCGTCATTGGCATTATCTATGAAGCGCGCCCGAACGTTACGGTCGATGCAGCGGGCTTATGTCTGAAAACAGGCAACGCCGTCGTGCTTCGCGGAGGCTCCTCTGCCCTTTCGTCCAACAAACGGATCGTCGAAGTGCTTCATGCTGCGCTCTCTGAAACCGATCTGCCTGCAGATGCGCTTCAGCTCGTGGAAGATCCAAGCCGCGCATCGGTAGATGAGATGCTGAAGCTGAACGGTCTGCTCGATGTGCTCATCCCTCGGGGCGGCGCATCGCTAATTCAAAATGTCGTCAAAAACGCCACCGTACCTGTCATTGAAACGGGCGCCGGTATCTGCCATACTTACATCGACGCAAGCGCGCAAGTCGTTATGGCACTGCAAATCGGCCTGAACGCCAAGGTTCAGCGCCCTTCTGTCTGCAATTCGATGGAGACCTTGCTCGTGCACCGCGCGTTTGCCGAGCGTCACTTATCGATGATTGCGGATCAATTCGTGCAGCAGAGCGTGGAGCTTCGCGGAGATGTGGAAGCCCGAAAGCTGGTACCGGCTTTCAAGGAAGCTGCCGACGAGGATTGGGATACGGAATACAACGACTATATACTTAACGTGCGAGTCGTAAATGATATAGATGAAGCGCTGGAGCATATTCGTTTGCACGGCACCATGCACTCCGAATGCATCGTTACGGAAAATGCCGAGAATGCGGTTCGGTTCTTGCAGGAGGTCGATGCGGCTGCAGTGTATCACAATGCTTCCACCCGCTTCACCGATGGCTTTGAATTCGGCTTCGGCGCCGAGATCGGCATCAGCACCCAGAAGCTGCACGCACGTGGTCCGATGGGGCTGCCTGCGCTCACGTCCACCAAGTATTGCATTCAGGGAAGCGGTCAAATCCGCGGATAATCGTATAAAGGAGCAATTCGAATGACACTTTCTTTATCCCAAGCCAAAATCACGTTTATCGGCGCAGGCTCGATGGCGGAGGCCATCATTCGCGGCCTCACCTCGACCGGCGAAGGCGATGCCAGCCGCGTCCGCGTCATGAACCGGTCCGATGTCGCTAAGCTTCAATCGCTTCATGAGCGTTACGGCGTCAGCTACATGACGGAGCAGCCCGCCAAAGACGATGCGATTGCTACCGCAGACGTCGTGGTTATCGCGTTCAAGCCCAAGGATGCCGCTGAAGGACTGCTCAGCTTGAAGCCGCTGCTGCGCAAGGAGCAGCTGCTCGTGTCGGTCATCGCCGGCATGTCGATCGACACGATGGAAGGCTTGCTCGGCGTGACCGGCCAGCCGATTGCCCGCACGATGCCGAATACGTCCAGCACGATCGGTCTCGGTGCAACCGGTATCAGCTTCTCCTCCGGCGTGAGCGATGAGCAGCGTCAGCTGGCGCTGGATATGTTCGCTTCAACTGGCATCGTCTCCGTCGTTGCGGAGCCACTGCTGAACGCGGTCAATGCCGTTTCCGGCAGCGGTCCCGCTTATATCTACTACATGATGGAGGCCATGATCGCCGGCGGCGTCGAGCTGGGACTGGAGCCGGAAGAGGCTCGCCGCTTAACGGTGCAAACCGTGCTTGGCGCCGCCAGCATGGTGCAGGCTACCGGTGAAGAGCCGGCGGACCTGCGCCGCAAGGTCACTTCCCCGAACGGGACTACGCAAGCAGCGCTGGAAACGCTGGACCGCTGCGGCTTCTCCGAAGGCGTCATCAAAGCCGAGTTCCGCTGCGCCGAGCGTGCTGCCGAGATGGGTGCTGCCATCAGCGCCTCCGTTACTTCCCATACCAAGTAAAATAAGTAAAGCAGGTGTCTACTTTGAATTTGACAGAATCCCGTGCAGCATATTGCACGGCCACCTACCGTTGTTACGATGAAAAAGCTGATTTCAATAAAAAAGCACAAGGCATCGCCGTCGGCCTTACCGTTGGCAGCTGGACAGACCTCCCTGAAGCACGTAAAGCCGAGATGGAAAAGCATCTTGGCCGCGTCGTGAGCGTTGATGTGCATGAGCCTGCTGCAGGTGAACCGGCATCCGGTCGGTATGCCGATATTACCGTCGCCTATCCGGACGTCAATTTCAGCCGCGATATCCCCGCTCTGCTGGTCACCGTCTTCGGCAAGCTGTCCATGGACGGCAAAATTAAGCTGATCGACCTTGGATTTTCCGATGGCTTCTTGTCCGCTTTCCCTGGTCCGCGCTTTGGCCTTCAAGGCGTCCGCGATCTGCTCGGCGTACATAACCGCCCGCTCCTCATGAGCATTTTCAAATCGGTCATCGGCCACGATCTGCCTGCGCTGCGTGAACAGTTTTATCAGCAAGCAGCCGGCGGTGTCGATCTGATTAAGGATGACGAGATCCTGTTTGAAAACCCGCTGACGCCGATTGAGCGCCGCGTAGAGATATGCATGGAGGCCGCGGCCCAAGCGTCGCAGGTTACAGGACAAAAGCTGCTGTATGCTGTTAACCTCACTGGACCGACGTTTAGTCTGATTGACCAAGCGCGCAAAGCGATTAACGCAGGTGCGAACGCCCTGCTTTTCAACGTGCTCGCCTACGGCTTCGATGCGCTTAGCGAGCTGAGCCGCCACCCGGACATCCGTGTGCCGATTATGGCCCATCCGGCGCTGGCTGGAGCACTGTACCCGTCGCAGTATCACGGCATCGCCGCGAACGTGCTGCTCGGCAAGCTGATGCGGCTTGCAGGAGCGGATCTTGTGCTGTTCCCTTCCCCATACGGCTCCGTCGTTATGCCGCGGGAAGAGAATCTTGCGATCAAGGAAGCGCTGCTTACTGCACATGCGGGTCATCTAGCCACTAGCTTCCCAGTACCGAGCGCAGGCATTCATCCTGGCCTTGTACCGCTCATCCTCAAGGACTTCGGCGGCGAGGTTGTCGTTAATGCTGGAGGCGGCGTTCACGGGCATCCGATGGGTGCTGCAGCAGGTGGCCGCGCGTTCCGTCAAGCGATCGACGGCTGCTTAGCCGGCCGCCCGCTGAGAGAGTACGCTGCAGAAGGACATCCTGAGCTGCAAGCGGCAATCGACGCGTGGGGGATCAAAGAATGAGCAAGCAGCGAGTTATTTTTTGCGATTTTGATGGCACGATTACTGTGAATGACAACATCGTGGCGATTATGAAGCATTTTCAGCCTCCGGGCTGGGATGAGCTTGTCAATCAAGTGATTTCGAAGCAAATTTCGGTTCAGGAAGGCGTCGGACGCATGTTCGCGCTCCTTCCTACCTCACGCAAGCAAGAAATTGTCGACTACGCGATCGGCAATGTGACCATTCGTGCCGGCTTCCAGCAGCTGCTGGACTACTGCCGTGAAGAACACATCCAGTTTTTAGTCACGAGCGGCGGCATCGATTTCTTTGTTTATCCTGTGTTGTCGGCGTTTCCGATTCCGAAGGAGCACATTTACTGCAACGGCAGTGACTTCAGCGGCAGCCAGATCGAGATTTTATGGCCGCATGCCTGCGACGAGCACTGCACGAACCATTGCGGCATGTGCAAAACCGCGATTATTCGCTCCTACAGCGCGGATCAGTATGAGCGCATTCTGATCGGCGACAGCATCACCGATTTTGCAGGTGCGAAGCTGGTGGACACCGTGTTCGCCCGCTCGCACCTGATCCAGCTCTGCGAGGAGCTGAAGCTGAATTATTATCCTTTCGAGGATTTCCATGACGTCATTAAGCAGCTAGAGGAGATGAAGGTAAAGTGAGCTTCAGCACCATTCGATTAGAGGAAAAGCAGCAGGCCTTCGCCGAGCTGCGCGAGATCAAAACCTTGCTGGCGGAGCGCGGCTGGTTTCCGGGCACGAGCGGGAATTTGTCGATCCGCACCGGAGAGTTTTCAAAAGATGAATTCGCGTTCGCCATCACGGCCAGCGGCAAAGACAAGTCGGTCAATACGCCGTCCGACTACTTGCTGGTCGATCAGAACGGCAAGCCAATCGAAGCCACCGGGCTCAAGCCTTCGGCAGAAACGCTGATTCACTGCGAAATTTACCGTGCCACAGGTTGCGGAGCGATTTTCCATGTGCATACGGTATTCAATGCCTTGGCATCAGAGCTGTACTGGGAGCGCGGCTCCATTCCGGTGGACGGCGTAGAGCTGATCAAGGCGTTCAACATCTGGGAAGAGGAAGCGCAGATCGAAATCCCGATTTTGCCAAACTATGCGGATATCCCACGAATCGCCGAGCTAGTGGAAGGTGCGATCCAACCCCGCATTCCAGGAATCATGCTGCGCAAGCATGGTATCTACGCGTGGGGCGCGAATGCGTTTGAAGCTAAGCGTCATCTCGAAGCGTTTGAATTTTTGTTCGAGTATGTGTATCGCTTGGCCTTGCTGAAAAAGTAATTCCACCGAATTAAACGTAAACAGCCTCTACTCATCCTTTCGGACGGTTAGAGGCTGCTTTCTTTCGCCGCTCGCTTATTATTTACCGTACTCGCTCGGGTTCGCGCTCCAAGCTTTCAGCGCTGCCAGATCCTGCTCTTGAATGCTGCCCTGCTTCAGAGCAACGTCCAGCAGCGAGCTGTAATTCGTCAACGTACCGAATGGCACGCCAGCGTTCTCGAACGCTTCCTTTGCCTTTTGGAACTGGTACGAGAAGATCGCCAGTACGCTAAGCGCTTGTCCACCAGCCTCATTTACGGCCAATGCCACCTTCAGCGAGCTTCCGCCTGTGGAGATGAGATCCTCGATAACAACCGTTTTTTGACCTGGGCGGATGACGCCTTCGATCAAGTTCTCTTTACCGTGGCCCTTCGCCTTGTCGCGAACATAAACCATTGGAAGCCCTAGCTTCTGCGCTACCCATGCCGCATGGGGAATTCCGCCTGTCGCTGCTCCAGCAATCACTTCTGCGTCTGGATGCAGCTCGCGAATCAAGGCGACAAAGCCCTCGGCGATGCGCTCACGCACTTCAGGGTACGAGATCGTAATGCGGTTATCGCAATAGATCGGCGATTTCAATCCGGAAGTCCAAGTGAATGGCTCGTTCGGACGCAGCGATACGGCATTGATTTTCAGCAAATCCGATGCGATTTGTTCCGCCAGCTCCGGGCGGGTTGGGATGGTGATTTGACTCATATCAAATGTCCTCCTTCGAATTTGAACAGGATATTAATTTACCGATGCAATGATCGATTCCAGTGCCTCACGCGGATTTGCCGCCTCGGTGATCGGACGTCCAATCACGACAAAATCCGTGCCCTGCGTGAAAGCTTCCTTTGGTGTCATCACTCGGGATTGATCCCCAATGTCTGCTCCTGCAGGACGAATGCCAGGCGTTACGGTGACAAAGCCTGCTCCACACGCCTGCTTAATGCGTACGACCTCCAGAGGTGAGGCGACTACGCCGTTTAGACCCGCTGATTTGGCCAGCGAAGCATACCGTACCACGGCCTCTTCAACCGTTCCTGCGATGCCAATCTCGTCGTTCATGACGGCTTGGCTTGTGCTTGTCAGTTGAGTCACGCCAATCACCACTGGACGCAAGCCCCCTGCTTGAAGCCCCTTGTCTACGCCTTCCATAGCCGCTTCCATCATCGTTTTGCCGCCTGCCGCATGGACGTTAAACATATCTACACCCATCCGGGTGATGCTCTCCGCTCCGCCTTTGACCGTATTCGGAATATCGTGCATCTTAAGGTCTAAAAACACTTGGTACCCCTTCTCTTTGAGCCTCGCTACAAATTGTGGGCCTGCGCTGTAAAACAGCTGCATCCCTACCTTCATGTAGCATGGAATGCCTTGCAATGCGCTAACCAGCGCTTCCGCCTGTTCGGCATAGGCATAGTCCAAGGCTACCATGATGCGTTCCGCTACTTGCTTATTCGTTGTCGTCACCGCTTGCGCCTCCTGTATCCTAAATGATCCGCTGTTTACCCTATGATTGGGTCCAATCAAGGGATTAGCACAGCACCCCGCTCACAAATCGCAGGACACTGTGCTAATTCAACTCGTATTATTGATGCACCGGCATTGGTGTCGATTGGAAGTAGATGGATTCCAGCACGTGCAGCAGTGCGCTTACCGTATCCAGCGATGTCATACAAACGATGCCGTTCTCAACCGCTTCGCGGCGGATGCGGAAGCCGTCACGCTCTGGAGTTTTCCCTTTGGTCAGCGTGTTGACGACAAAATGCGCTTCGCCATTGCGAATCAGGTCTAGGATGTTCGGCGAGCCTTCGCTCAGCTTGTTCACGCGGTTGACAGGCAGTCCCGCTTCTTCTAGCGTTTTAGCTGTGCCGCCAGTAGCTACAATGCGGTAGCCCAGCCGATCGAAGCCGCGGAAAATCG
Organism: Paenibacillus cremeus; assembly: GCF_007786445.1. Lineage (GTDB taxonomy): Bacteria > Bacillota > Bacilli > Paenibacillales > NBRC-103111 > Paenibacillus_G > Paenibacillus_G cremeus. Next base: position 56,388 of record NZ_VNJI01000013.1, read on the forward strand.
GAATCGCTTCGTCTTTGTCCTTGTCTGCGATCGTGGCGATGATAGCACCTGTTGGCGGTATTTTCATACCGGAGCCGATCAAGCCTTTGTACAGTGCCTTAGCAAACGTTTTGTCGCGGCCCATAACTTCGCCCGTCGACTTCATTTCCGGCCCCAGGGTCGTGTCTACACGGCGCAGCTTCGCGAAGGAGAACACAGGCACTTTAACCGATACATAATCATCTTCCGGCCACAATCCGGTTTCATAACCCATGTCTGCCAGCTTCTCGCCCATGATCGCACGAGTCGCCACGTTAGCCATAGGAATGTTCGTGATTTTGCTCAAGAATGGAACCGTACGCGAGGAGCGCGGATTCACTTCGATGACATACACTTCATCTTTGTAGATGACGAACTGGATATTCACAAGACCGACTACTTGAAGGCCTCTAGCGATCTTCGTAGTGATGTCGATAATTTTTTGCTTCAGCTCAGCGGAAATCGTTTGTGTCGGATACACGGCAATCGAGTCACCGGAGTGAACGCCGGCTCTTTCGATGTGCTCCATGATGCCTGGGATCAGAACCGTTTCCTTATCGCAAATCGCGTCAACCTCTACTTCTTTACCCAGCATATAACGGTCGATCAGAACCGGATGCTCAGGGTTGATCTTAACCGCGTACTCCATGTAGCTCAGCAGCTCTTCATCGGAGTATACGATTTCCATCGCGCGTCCGCCCAAGACGTAGGAAGGACGAACCAGCACCGGATAACCGAAGTTGGAAGCCATGCCTACAGCTTGATCCACAGACGTTACGGTGCCGCCTGGCGGTTGAGCGATATCCAGCGAACGCAGCAGCGCTTCGAACTTCTTACGGTCTTCCGCAGCGTCAATGTTCTCCAGATCCGTACCCAGGATACGCACGCCGGCTTTGGTCAGCGGAGCTGCCAGGTTGATCGCCGTTTGGCCGCCGAATTGGACGATAACGCCGATTGGCTTTTCACGCTCGATGACGTTCATGACATCTTCGAAGAATAATGGCTCGAAGTACAAACGATCAGATGTGTTAAAGTCCGTCGACACCGTCTCCGGGTTGTTGTTGATAATAACCGCTTCATAGCCAGCCGCTTGAATCGCCCATACCGCGTGAACCGTAGAGTAGTCGAACTCGATCCCTTGGCCGATCCGGATTGGACCGGAGCCGAGAACCACGACCTTCTCTTTCGTCGTTTCTTTCACTTCATCTTCGGTTTCATAAGTCGAGTAGTAGTATGGTGTAGTCGCTTCAAACTCGGCTGCGCACGTATCAACCATTTTGTAAACCGGTTTCAGACCAAGGCTCAAGCGATAAGCGCGCACATCCGCTTCTTGCGTGAAGTTCAGGCCATTCTCCGATTGACGGCGAATCTCAGCAATCGCACGGTCCGTAAAGCCTTTGCGCTTCGCATCCAGCAGCAGCTCTTGGGTCAGCTCCGGCTGTTGCAGCTCAGCTTCGAACTTGATCATGCCTTCCAGCTTGTGCAGGAACCACCAGTCGACTTTGGTCAAATCTTGAAGCTGTTGAACCGTGTAGCCGCGGCGCAAGGCTTCAGCAATCAGGAACATACGCTCATCATCCGGCTTTGCCAAACGCAGATCTAAAGTAGCTTGATCCAATGTCTCGGCATCCTTCAGGTACAGACGGTGTACGCCGATTTCCAACGAACGGATCGCTTTGTGAATCGATTCCTCGAAGCAGCGGCCAATGGCCATAACTTCGCCGGTTGCTTTCATTTGTGTTCCGAGCTTGCGGTTTGCAGAAGTAAATTTATCGAACGGCCAGCGCGGGATTTTCGATACGATATAGTCCAGCGTTGGCTCAAAGCATGCATAGGTTTGTCCCGTAACCGGGTTGATGATTTCGTCCAGCGTATAGCCGATCGCAATTTTAGCTGCCATCTTGGCAATTGGATATCCAGTCGCTTTGGAAGCAAGCGCAGAGGAACGGCTAACTCGCGGGTTAACTTCGATAACATAGTATTGGTAGCTGAGCGGATCAAGTGCGAACTGTACATTACAGCCGCCTTCGATGCTCAGCGCGCGGATAATTTTCAGCGATGCCGAACGCAGCATTTGGTATTCACGGTCGGACAGCGTTTGGCTTGGCGCCACTACGATACTGTCGCCCGTATGTACGCCTACCGGGTCAAAGTTTTCCATGTTACAAACTACGATACAGTTGTCGTTCGCGTCGCGCATTACCTCGTACTCGACTTCTTTCATGCCGGCAATGCTCTTCTCGATCAAGCACTGGCCGATCGGGCTGTAGCGGATCCCGGACGAAACCGTTTCAAGAAGCTCCTCTTCCGACGCACAAATCCCGCCGCCAGTACCACCCAAGGTGTAGGCTGGACGAACGATGATCGGATACCCGATTTCGTTAGCAAAATCCAACGCTTCTTGGACCGTTGTAACGATAACGCTCTCCGGTACCGGCTGCTCCAGCTCGCGCATCAGATCGCGGAACAAATCGCGGTCTTCCGCTTTTTCAATCGCTGTCAGCTGAGTGCCGAGCAGGCGAACATTTTCACGCTCGAGCACGCCTGCGCGCGCCAGTGCTACGGCCATGTTCAAGCCGGTTTGACCGCCGAGTGTAGGCAGCAAGCCATCAGGACGCTCTTGACGGATGATTTGTGTTACAAACTCCAGGGTGATAGGCTCGATATATACTTTATCCGCCATGTTCGTGTCGGTCATGATCGTTGCTGGATTAGAGTTGATCAGGACAACCTCGTAGCCTTCTTCTTTCAACGCTTGACAAGCTTGTGTTCCAGCGTAGTCGAACTCCGCCGCTTGGCCGATAACGATCGGACCCGAACCGATTACGAGAATTTTTTTGAGTGTATTATTTTTCGGCATAGTGCAGTTCCCCTTTCGATGCGGATGCCTGTGCTGTGCTTCCTGCTTGGAATGCTGCAGCGATTTGCGCTTGGCGCGACAGCTGCGGACGGCTTTGTTTGAAATCACGGATCATTTGAATGAAATCGTCGAACAGATAGCTCGAGTCAAAAGGACCTGGCGCGGCTTCCGGATGGTACTGCACCGAGAACGCAGGGTATTTCTTATGCTTCAGACCTTCGATCGTGCGGTCGTTGTTGTTGATATGTGTTACTTCCAGCTCGGTGCCTGCAATTGACTCCTCTTTGACCGTGTAACCGTGGTTTTGGGAGGTGATGTAGCAGCGGCCGGTTTGCAGATCCTTCACCGGATGGTTTCCACCGCGATGGCCGAACTTGAGCTTCTCCGTGTCTGCACCGCTTGCCAGAGCGAACAGCTGGTGACCCAGGCAAATGCCGAAGATCGGGAACTCGCCTAGCAGCTCGGAGATCATTTTGGCTGCATGCGGAACGTCCTTTGGATCCCCAGGGCCGTTGGACAGCAGAATGCCATCCGGAGCCAGACGGCGGATTTGGTCTGCCGTTGCGTCTTGCGGCACCACTACCACGTCGCAGCCGCGCTTCGTCAAGTCGCGGAGAATCCCGCTCTTGGAGCCGAAGTCAACGAGCACTACACGCTCTTTCGTGCCTGGGCAGCCGAAGACGCTCTTCGTGGACACGCGCGACACTTGATCGGTCATGAGCGGATTAGCTTTCAGCTGCTCCAGCAGTTCCTCAACGCGCTTCGTCGAGGTGGTCAAAATGCCTTTCATTACGCCATGGTGGCGGATACGGCGGGTCAGCATGCGGGTGTCGATGCCGCTGATTCCGATGATGCCATATTCTTTAAGCAAGCTGTCCAAGGTGTACTCGGCTCTCCAGTTGCTTGGCACCATTTCGTGCTCGCGCACTACAAAGCCGTGGATGAATGGGCGGATCGATTCAAAATCGTCGCGCGCAATCCCGTAGTTCCCGATCAGCGGGTAAGTCATCGTTACGATTTGTCCACAGTAGGACGGATCGGAGAGAACCTCTTGGTATCCTGTAATCCCTGTATTAAAAACGACCTCGCCAACCGAGTCGCCTTCGCTTCCGAATGCTTTACCGGTAAACAATGTACCGTCTTCCAACAACAATCTTGCTTGCATCGATTTCAACTCCCTTTGATGTTAATGGGCTTCCCTTAACCCCCCGCTCCCCTAAATCCCCCAGAGAGGGCCCCCCCCTGGGCACTGCCCCTGGACCGTATAACCCTATTGCATGAGTCACGGCGTGGCTTCGACGTTAGGTTTGAGCAGGAGCGCGTTTGTCATACCGGCAAAGTGCGCTGCACTTTCGCCGACATGACACGCTTGACTCTATGTGTTCTTACAATTGCTTATTTGTTATGAATAACGGCATACAGTTCCTCTAAAGCGCCAGCACCACTAGCTTTTGCATAATTTACGGAATCTAGTTCCACACACCGCTGCTCCTACTCCGACCAGACAACTTGTCCTTCTACCATCGTCATTGTCGGCCAGCCTTTCAGCTTCCAGCCAGTAAACGGAGTGTTGCGGCCCTTGGAAGCGAACTCCTCAGGATTCACTTCTTTCTCGTTCTCCAGGTCGATCAAGGTCAGGTCTGCGATACCGCCAACTTCCAGCTTACCCCAAGGCAAGCCGAACACGTCTGCTGGGAGCTTGGTCATTTTGTCGACAAGGAACTCCAGCGTCCATTGACCTGTGGCCACGAACTTCGTGTACAAGAGCGGGAAGGCAGTCTCGAAGCCGACGATCCCGAACGGAGCCAGCTGCACTCCGCGTGCCTTCTCTTCTTCGCTGTGCGGTGCATGGTCGGTGACGACGATGTCGATCGTTCCGTCCACCAAGCCTTCGATGCATGCTTGCACGTCGCGCGGGGTACGCAGCGGCGGGTTCATTTTCCAGTTCGCATCCATGCCCGGGATGTCTTCATCGGACAAGAGCAGATGGTGCGGACACACCTCAGCGGTCACTTTAATGCCGAACTGCTTCGCGTGGCGAATCAGGCGAACCGACTGCTCCGTGCTCACGTGGCATACATGGTAGTGCACGCCCGTAGCTTCCGCCAGCAAAATGTCACGTCCTACGTGAATCGCTTCCGACTCGTTCGGAATCCCCTTCAAGCCATGCTTGCGAACGAATTCGCCTTCGGAGAACGCCGCGCCTTCAACCAGCGTATTGTCCTCGCAGTGAGCGATGATCGGCATGCCGATCGAAGCCGCTTTGGCCATCGCATCCTTCATCATTTGAGCGCTTTGTACGCCTACGCCGTCATCCGTGTAGCCAATAACACCGGCTTCCTTCAATGCATCGAAGTCCGTCAGCTCACGGCCCAGCTCGTTTTTCGTGATGCAGCCGTAAGGCAGAACACGAACGATCCCTTCGGTCTCCGCTTTATCCAGCACATACTTAACGGTTTCCACCGTGTCGATCACTGGTCTCGTATTCGGCATGCAAGCGATCGTTGTAAAACCGCCTCTTGCCGCAGAGCGAGTACCGGTTGCAATCGTTTCTTTATGCTCGAAGCCCGGCTCACGCAAATGCACGTGCATATCGATCAGGCCCGGCGTGAGCAGCTTGCCAGCCGCATCGATCACCGTGTGACCCGCCACCTCTGGAGCCGCTCCGCCTGCATTCAAAATGCTTTCAATTTGCTTGCCTTCTACTAATACATGCCTCAAACCCTCGCCAGAAGCTACTGCTGCGTTTAAGATCCAAATTCCCATAGGAACCTCCGTTTACCTTGTCGATGAAATAAGTGCGCTTATCAGGTAATGTGCTAGCTTAACGCCCGCTCTATGACGGCCATCCGAATCGGAACACCGTGACCCATTTGCTCAAAAATTTTCGATTTCGGGCACTCTACGAGCTCGTCGTCGATTTCCACATTCCGGTTGACCGGCGCCGGATGCATAATGATCGCGTGCCGCGCCATCCGTTCCGAGCGCTCCACGGTCAGCCCGTAAGCTGCCCGGTAATCGGCCGCCGAGCTAAACAGCGCGCCTTCGTGACGCTCCAGCTGCACCCGAAGCATCATCACGACGTCAGCCTTCAGCGCCTCGTCCATCGAGATGTACGGCGCATACTCGGCAAGCTCGGGTGCCTGCATGCCAGACGGCGCGCAGAAGCTTACTTTTGCTCCCAGCGACCGCAGTGCCCACAGGTTCGAGCGTGCTACACGGCTGTGGAGAATGTCACCGATGATCGCCACATGCAGTCCGCTTAGATGTCCGAAGTGCTTCCGCATCGTGTACAAGTCCAGCAGTGCCTGCGTCGGATGCTCGTTGTTCCCGTCCCCTGCGTTGATCAGCGGCACTTTGACTTTCTCCGCCAGCTGGGCGAGCAGCCCGTTGGGCTTCATCCGGATGACCCCGGCGTCAATGCCCATCGACTCTAGTGTTTTTACCGTATCGTAAATCGATTCCCCTTTTTCCACACTGGAGACGGCCGCCGAGAAGTTCAGCACCTCTGCGCCCAGCCGCTTCTCAGCCACTTCGAAGGAAAATCGTGTGCGCGTACTATTTTCGAAAAACATATTCGCAACAAATCGGCCCTGCAAATGATTGGACACCTTCACCGGATGCTGCTCCCAGTAGGCCGCGCGGTCCAAGATGTTGGTCAGCTCCTGTGCGCTCAAATGCTTGGTGCCGAGCAGATGCTTCTCCGTTTGAATTTTGACGCTGCTCATTCGGTTGGCCTCCTTTGTCCTTTAATTACTACTTGATCCTTGCCATCCACTTCCTGAAGCTTCACTACAATGCTTTCCAGGCGGGAGGTCGGAATGTTCTTCCCTACAAAATCAGGTCGGATGGGCAGCTCGCGATGACCGCGGTCTACCAGTACGGCCAGCTGAATCATCTGCGGTCGTCCGAGATCCATCAGGGCATCCATCGCCGCTCGCACAGTGCGACCCGTAAACAGCACGTCATCGACCAGAATCAGCTTCTTGTTCTGCACTTCCAGCTTGGCTTCGACCGCCGCTGCTTCTTCCCCGCTGCCTACAAAGCTCGCTTCCGTCTCCCAGCTCCGGTCATCCCGGTACTTCGTGACGTCCACTTCACCTACCGGGGCAGGCACACCCTCGATTTCGTGAATGCGCTCTGCGATGCGGTGGGCCAGGTATATTCCGCGAGTGCGAATACCGATCAGCATGCAGTTCTCAAAGCCCTTGTTTCGTTCCAAAATCTCATGAGCGATCCGCGTCAGCGCCCGCCGCATGGCGATTTCATCCATAAGTACATGCTCGGAATCCATTAAGGCATCTACCTCCTTATTCGAGCTTGCTACCGTGAGACATAAAAAAACCTTGCCCAGCGGGCAAGGTTTGCATACAGCAGAGCAGAACGGTCCTTCTCCCTCCGCACGTGCCTATGGCTTATCCAGCCTCTAGCCGCATCGGGTAGACCTGTTCTCTATCGCTCACCTTGCCAGCCTCACGGGACTGATTTTAAAGGTGCTTTTCAGTTACCAGCATTATCCCATGTTCGACATCGGTTGTCAATAGGTGCCGCGGAGTGTCGACAAGCATTGCTTGCGGCGGGGGTTTTATGCTATAAAAGAGGTATCATTTGATTGGCGGCTGGCAGCAATTGCATCGCAAGCTGCATAGTACAGGCCATTACATAAGGAGCTGGAATTTCTTTTATGTCTATTGAAATGAATACAGAAGAAGTCATCAACCTGATCAAAACCAGCAAGAAAAAAACACCTGTGAAAGTATATGTGAAGGGCGACCTGGAATCGATCTCCTTCGGAGACGGCATTCAAGCCTTCGTATCCGGTAAGAGCGGCGTACTGTTCGGCGAATGGACCGCCATCAAAGCTGTGCTGGACGAGCAAGCGGCTAAAATCGAAGATTATGTCGTTGAAAACGACCGCCGCAACTCGGCGATTCCTCTGTTAGACCTCAAAGGCATCAATGCCCGCATTGAGCCAGGCGCGGTCATTCGTGAAATGGTCGGCATCGGCGACAATGCCATCATCATGATGGGCGCTGTGATCAACATCGGCGCTTCCATCGGTGCTGGCACCATGATCGACATGGGCGTTGTCATCGGCGGCCGCGTAAAAGTCGGTAACATGTGCCACATCGGCGCAGGCTCCGTCCTCGCTGGCGTTATCGAACCGCCTTCCGCTCAACCAGTAGTGATCGAAGACGACGTTCTGATCGGCGCTAACGCAGTTGTACTCGAAGGCGTACGCGTAGGCAAAGGCTCCGTCGTTGCTGCAGGCGCGGTCGTTGTTGAAGATGTGCCGGAATACACCGTTGTAGCTGGTACACCGGCTCGCGTTATTAAGAAAGTAGACGACAAGACGAAGTCCAAGACCGAAATTTTGAAAGACTTGCGCACCCTGTAAGACGCAGCAGCGCACAGGTCAGGCTCGGCGAATCCACGCCGGGCCTTTCTCTTATCTATAAACTATGTAAGGAGGCATCGACAAGCCCATGACCACCATCGCATCCAACCGATTCGTACAAATTCGCCGCGATTTGCATCAAATTCCGGAGCCCGGCTTTCAAGAGTTCAAAACGCAGCAATACCTGCTAGACTATATCGCCAGCTTGCCGCAGGAACGGCTAGAGGTTAGAACCTGGCGGACCGGCATCCTTGTAAATGTGAAAGGGACGGCTCCCGAACGCAGATACGGCTACCGCGCCGACATGGACGGCCTGCCTATTCCTGAGGATACAGGCTACGAATTCAAATCGACGCATCCGGGCTTTATGCATGCCTGCGGCCACGATCTGCACATGACGATCGGCCTCGGCATCCTCAGCCATTTTGCCCACCATGCGATCCGCGACGATCTGACGTTCATTTTTCAGCCTGCGGAGGAAGGTCCGGGGGGCGCGAAGCCGATGCTCGAATGCGAGGAGCTGCAGGATCTGATGCCGGACGAAATCTTCGGCCTGCATATTGCGCCTGAATACCCAGTTGGAACCGTTGCAACGAAGCCGGGCATCTTGTTCGCCAACACCTCGGAGCTGTTCATCGACCTCAAGGGAAAAGGCGGACATGCCGCATTCCCGCACAAAGCGAACGACATGGTGATTGCGGCCTGTCAGCTTGTTGGCCAGCTGCAAACCATCATCTCGAGAAACGTCGATCCGTTAGATTCTTCGGTCATTACGATCGGCAAAATCGAAGGCGGCACGAAACAAAACATCATCGCCGAGAACGCTCGCTTGGAAGGAACGATAAGAACCTTTTCCGCGGAGACGATGACTCGGGTAAAAGCTCGGATCGAAGCGCTCGTGCGAGGGATTGAAGCTGGTTTTGAGTGCAGCGCAAGCATCGACTACGGCTCCAACTACCGCCAGGTGTTCAACGACCCGCAGGTCACAAGCGAATTTATGACGTGGGTTCAAGAAACCCAGCAGGATGCGATTCAGTTCATCGAGAGTAAAGAAGCAATGACGGGCGAAGATTTCGGGTACTTCCTGGAGCGAATCCCTGGCTTTATGTTCTGGCTCGGTGTCGACACACCTTATGGCCTGCACCATGCCAAGCTCGAACCAAGCGAGAATGCGATCGATACCGCGATCCAGCTGATGACCCGCTACCTCACGTGGAGAGCATCCAAGTAATTTCAAGGATTCGCTTTAAATAAAAATAAACAAGCTGCTTTTCCTCCAGCATCACGCCAAAGGGAAACAGCTTGTTTTTTTATACACCAGTATCTAATCCCTATTACAATGTCTTCACGAACATTTCCAGCTTCTCCATGGCCCGCTCCAGCACTTCCATACCGTAAGCATAGGAGATTCGGATATAGCCCTCGCCATAAATCGAGAACGCATCGCCAGGCACGACCGCCACACGCTGCTCCTCCAGCAATCGCATTGTAAAATCCATAGAGCTTAATCCGTACTGCTGGATCGAAGGGAACAAGTAGAAGGCGCCTTCCGGCTTAACCAAATCGATCCCCATCCCAACCAATCGATCATACACGAAATCGCGCCGCTTCACGTACTCCGCCTTCATCGGGAGCGCATCGTCGATGCCCGCCGTCAGGGCTTCAATCGCCGCGTACTGGCTGATCGAACTCGCGCAGGTGACGTTATACTGATGCACCTTCACCATATGCTGGGACAAGTAGGCTGGAGCCAGCGTGAAGCCAATTCGCCAACCGGTCATCGAATGCGATTTGGAGAGTCCGTTAATGACAATCGTCTTGTCCCGCATGCCCGGCAGCGCAGCGATCGAACGGTGAGGCGCATCATAGATGAGCTCACTGTAGATTTCGTCCGAAATGATAAAGAGATCACGGGCTTCCAGCAGCCGAGCCATCTCGAGCAGCTCGTCCTCCGTCATCACCCGGCCGGTCGGATTCGAAGGGTAGCATAAAATGATGCAGCGCGTCTTGTCCGTCAAATGCGGCTCCAGCAGCTCAGCCGTCAGCTTAAAGCCATTGTCCCGCGTATCGACATAGACAGGCACGCCTCCACAAAGCCGAACCAATGGCTCATACCCCGGATAGATCGGGCCTGGCAAAATCACCTCTGCGCCTTCGGTTAGGATCGTTCTCAGCGTAATATCCAGTGCCTGGCTGGCGCCGGTTGTTACAATGATTTCATCCGCCGCGTTATACTTGAGGCCGTATTTTGCTTCCGCAAACGATGAGATCGCTTGCCTTAGCTCCGGCAGACCGGGATTCGGCGTATAGGTTGTCCGATGATCTGCAATCGCCTGCTCAGCCGATCTCAGAATGTGCTCCGGCGTCGGGAAATCCGGCTGGCCAATCGTTAATGTGATGGCGTCTTTATAAGTGCTGACCAAATTCGAGATTTTCCGGATGCCCGAAATTTGAATCTCGTTTACCCGCGGGTTAATTAAACGCTCCAGCCTCTCCATCCCAATGCCCCCCATGACTTACCTTGTTTTTAACAGCTCCAGCAGCTGGTTCATATCCTCCGGCAGCGGCGCTTCAAATTGCAGCATTTCCCCTGTTCGTGGATGCTTAAAGCCAAGTACAGCAGCATGCAGCGCTTGGCCATCCATCGTCAGCCCCCGATTGCGGACCGGTCCGTAAGCCGGATCGCCAACCAGCGGGTGGCCGATAAATTTCATATGCACCCGGATCTGGTGCGTTCTTCCGGTCTCCAGCTTCAGCTCCAGCAAGGTGTAATCGCCGAACCGCTCCAGTACGACGAAATGCGTCACCGCGTGCTTACTGTTTTTCTCCGTTACGGTATAAAGCTTACGGTCCTTCGGATCGCGTCCGATTGGTGCATCTATGGTCCCGTTGTCATGAGGCACATTGCGGTGAACCAAAGCGATATACTTGCGCGTGACCGTATGCGCCTTGAGCTGTTCCGTTAAACCGGCGTGTGCTAGATCGTTTTTAGCGACCATCAGAAGTCCAGACGTGTCTTTATCAATCCGGTGAACGATTCCTGGACGCATCACCCCGTTAATTCCGGACAAATCCTTACAGTGGTGCAGGAGCGCATTTACGAGCGTTCCGCTGTGATGTCCGAAGGCCGGATGAACGACCATTCCCCGCGGCTTATTAATGACGATGACATCCGAATCCTCGTAAACAACCTCCAGCGGAATGTCCTCCGGCTTCATATCCAGTTCTTCCGGCTCCGGCATCGTAAGTACGATCGTCTGCCCTTCTGAAAGCTTCTGATTCGGCTTGACCGTACGTCCATCCACCAATACAAAGCCATCCTTAATCCACTGCTGAATTTGTGTCCGCGACGTCTCTTCCTCTATCGCTTCCGTCAAAAACTTATCCAGCCTCTCGCCTGAATCCTCCGCGACCGTGACCCACTCATGCCGCTGCTCCGACGTTTCCAACTCCGGCCCGGTGATTCCGCTCATGATTGTGCGTCCCCGCTTTCCAGTGTCGTACGGCCGTTCTGCTTCGCCTCGCGGCGCCAGTTCAGGAAGGAATCCAGGAAGATCAGTGCCACCCCGATGCAAATCGCCGAATCCGCCAAGTTAAAAATCGGATACGTATAATCGACCGCTTTTCCGAACAAGTTGAATTGGAAGCGGAGCTGCAAAAAGTCCACCACCTCGCCAAAGAATGCGCGATCAATGAAGTTGCCTAGCGCCCCGCCGAGCAGCAGGCTCAAAGCCACCGGCAGCAGCTGCTTGCCTTCTTTCATCGTTTTTCTCAAGTACCAAATGATGCCGAGCGCTACGGCGAGCGTAATGACGATGAAGAACCAGCGCTGGTTCTGCAAAATCCCGAAAGCAGCCCCGCGATTCCGATGCGACGTAATTTGGAAAAACTCGCCGATCACCGAGCGCGATTCCCCCAGCATGAGTCGGTTCACAATCATCCACTTGGAGGCTTGATCCAGCAGTAATACGATCAATGCATAAACATAATATCTCAACTACTAACAGCTCCTTCTTCTGTTCCCGATGTTTATTGCGCGGCGGACTTTCCTGCGATGCAAGGATTTTCCTTCGCTAAAAACAGCCGGATACGCTAAAAATACAAGCACATGCAATTTTGAAAAGGAGGCGTCATTGATGACGAACCATCCGAACAATCCGAATAATCCAAACGGGCTTTCCGCCGCACAGCTTGAGCAGTTAACCGCAGCGCTGCGCGAGGAAAAAGAGTGGCTGGATCATCATTTTGAAGCTGATCATCATTACGGGCTGGAGGATTCGCTTCGCATTCAAACCGGCGAGCTCTCCGCTTACGATAATCATCCCGGCGATCTTGGCTCAGAAACCTTTGAGCGTGGAAAAGATCTGGCCTTAAACGAAAATGCTTCCCGTCACCTAAGCGACGTTAACGACGCATTGCAGCGCATGGAAGCCGGCGACTACGGCCTTTGCCGCACCTGCGGTCAGCCTATTCCCTTCGAACGGCTGCAAGCTATGCCTACCGCGGCTTATTGTATTAACCACGTGCCGACTCCTCAGTCAGCGGAGCATGACCGGCCGATCGAAGAGGAGGTCATGTCCTTCGGACGCTCCAGCTTAGACGAGAAGCAGGATCAGACGGAGTTTGACGGCGAAGACGCCTGGCAAATCGTCGAGAGCTGGGGCTCGTCTAACACGCCCGCCATGGCCGAGAATCCCAACGAATCCGACAACTACAGTGATATGGAGGTCGAGCCCGACGAAAACGTCGGCTATGTGGAATCGTTCGAAAGCTTCGTCGCCACGGACATGTACGGCAAGCAGATCACCGTCGTCCGCAACAAAGCTTACCAGAACTATATGCATAGCGGCGAAGGTGATGGACTGCTGGAGCCCGAACGATCTGTCGAAGACGACTACAATTGAGCCCGATAACGCAGAAACAACGAGCTGCTCCAAGTCAGAAGCATGGCTTCCCTTGGAGATTCAGCTCGTTCTTTCTTTACATTCCAAGCCTATACTTAGGATGCCGCTCCGGCGGCACCGGATTTAATAACGTTGGCGCATCGTTTGCACAGCGTGGAGTGCTCCTCGTCGTGCCCGACTTCAGGTGTGACGATCCAGCAGCGCTCGCATTTTTCACCGTCAGCGACTGTGATTTTTACCGCGCCGCCCTTAAAGCTGTGTGCTCCCTCTGGTACAGCTGCCCCTTCATACACTTGAACGGCCGAGACAATGAACAGCTGATCGAGCTGATCGAAGCCTTTTAAAAGCTCTGCCGTTTCCGCATTCGGATACAGCTGTACAGCCGCGCTGAGTGAGTTGCCGATGAGCTTCTCTTTCCGTGCTTCCTCGAGTGCTTTCAATACTTCATCTCGAAGCTCGATAAACTTCTCCCACTTTTCTTCCAACGTATCGTTAAACAGGCTGGCATCCACGACCGGCAGCTCCGCGACTTGAACTGTAGGCAGCTCCGTTCCAGGGATATACTTCCAAACCTCATCTGCTGTGTGCGGAAGAATTGGAGCGATCAGTTTAGTTATTGCCGTGAGTGCATCATATAATACCGTTTGCGCCGCGCGTCGGCCCGCATCGGATGGCAAGCTTGCATACAAGCGATCTTTCAAAATATCCAGATAGAACGCACTCATCTCCACAGCGCAGAAATGGTGCACAGTCTGATAAACGATGTGGAATTCATAGTTGTCATATGCTTTGACGACACGCTCGATCATCCGGTTCATCCGCAGCAATGCAAATCGATCCAGCTCTCTCATATCCGCGGCAGCTACACGATCCGTTGCCGGATTAAAGTCTGACAGATTGCCGAGCAAGAAGCGCAGCGTGTTGCGGATTTTACGGTAATTTTCCGAGATTTGGTTCAAAATGTTATCCGAGATACGAACATCGGACTGATAATCCACCGAAGATACCCAAAGGCGGAGAATATCGGCACCGAGCTTGTCGCACACTTGATTCGGATCGATGGTATTGCCGAGCGACTTGGACATTTTGCGCCCTTCGCCGTCTAGCGTAAAGCCGTGGCTCAGGATGCCTTTGTACGGCGACTGGCCTTTTACCGCTACACCGGTGATCAAAGACGAGTTGTACCAGCCGCGGTATTGGTCCGAGCCTTCCAGGTACAGGTCCGCCGGCCACTGCAGCTCCTCGCGGGAGTCAAGCACAGCCACATGGCTGGAGCCGGAGTCAAACCATACGTCCATAATGTCTGTTTCTTTGCGGAAATGTTCATGACCGCACTTAGAGCAGGTGACGCCGGATGGAAGAAGATCTTTTTCCTCTCTTACAAACCAGGCGTTGGAGCCTTCCTGTTCGAAAATGCCCGCCACGTGCTCAATCGTCTCTTGGTTCGCGAGCGGCTCGTTACAGCTCTTGCAATAGAAAATCGGGATCGGCACACCCCACGCGCGCTGACGGGAAATACACCAATCTCCGCGGTCGGCGATCATGTTGTGTAGACGAATTTCGCCCCACTCTGGCGTCCATTTGATGCGCTTGATCTCTTCCAGCATCTCGCTTCTGAATTTGTCGATCGAAGCAAACCATTGCTCGGTGGCACGGTAAATGACCGGCTTCTTCGTCCGCCAATCGTGCGGGTATTGATGCTGAATCGTCGACACGTGAAGCAGATGCCCGGATTCCGTCAGCATATCGATAATCACTTTGTTGGCCTTCTCATAGAACATCCCTTCAAAGCCAGGCGCCTCCGCCGTAAAATGGCCCTGGTTGTCCACCGGACACAGGACGCCTAAGTTATACCGCCCGCTCACGATAAAGTCATCTTCACCATGACCCGGTGCCGTATGCACGCAGCCTGTACCCGCTTCGAGGGTAACGTGCTCTCCGACCATAACAAGCGACGTACGATCATAAAACGGATGGCGGCACAGCACGTGCTCCAGCTCGCTGCCTTTTACCGTAGACAATACAGACACGTCGGACCAGCCGATTTCCTTCGCTGCCGCTTCCAGCAGCCCTTGCGCCAGAACGTACTTCTTCCCTGCAGCTTCGACAACCACGTAATCAAAATCAGGATGCACGCTGATCCCCAGGTTGGCAGGCAGCGTCCAAGGCGTTGTCGTCCAGATGACAATCGCTGCATCTTCCGGAAGCTTGCCCTTGCCGTCCTGAACTTGGAACGCCACATAGATCGAGGACGAAGTTTTGTCCTTATATTCGATCTCCGCTTCCGCGAGCGCGCTCTCGGACGATGGAGACCAGTAAACCGGCTTCAAGCCTTTATAGATGTAGCCTTTGTTGACCATGCCGCCGAAGACGCGAATTTGCTGTGCTTCATATTTCGGCTGCAGCGTAATATAGGGGTTGTTCCAGTCTCCGCGGATGCTGAGGCGCTTGAACTGCCCTTTTTGCCGCTCGACCCACTGCAGCGCATACTCCTTGCAGTAATCGCGGAATTCGGACACGCTCATCTTCTTGCGATCCACTTTGCCGCTGTTCGCAATCGCCTGCTCGATCGGAAGACCGTGAGTATCCCAACCCGGTACGTATGGAGCGTCATAGCCCTGCATCGTTTTAAAGCGGACAATAATATCCTTCAAAATTTTGTTCAGTGCATGGCCAATATGAATATCCCCGTTCGCGTACGGCGGTCCATCGTGCAAAATAAACTTCGGTTTGCCCTTCCGGCTGTCCTGCACTACCTTGTAGAGGTTCATTTCTTCCCATTGCTGCTGCATCTTCGGTTCCGCCTGAGGCAAATTCCCGCGCATCGGAAAATCCGTTTGCAGCAAATTTAACGTTTTGCCATAATCCATGTCCATTCCACTCCTAGCTTGACTTATCCATAATTAGTTGCAACAAGACCAACAAAAAAAAGACCCTGCATCTCCTCGGGCATGTTCTGAAAAACACACCCAGGGACGAGAAGTCTCGCGGTACCACCCTGATTAAGACCCGGCAACTGTTCGCTTAAAGGTCTTCACTCAACTGATCGATAACGGGATCACCCGATCCTCTTTACTGCCGTGAAGGTTCAAGAGACGCTCCTGGGTGATCTTCCATTGCCGCCGAAGGCCGGGCTCCCACCAAATCCCCGGTTCGCTGACTTCGTCATGCGCAACGTACTCGTCCCAATCAACGCTTTCCTGCTGGTTAACTTATACTGGAGTATAGCGAAAAAAAAGCGTTACGTCAACTTCCCGCTCCGCGCAGAACCAAGACCTCTCCGCTCCGAGAGGCCTTGAGCATGTAAGTATGGCTTAAGCTTGCTCGATCTCCGTCCGCTCCAGCGTGCTCCAGTCTTCTTGGCTAAGAAGCTCCAGCTGGGCTTCGATCAACGTCCGGAAACGCGTGCGGTAGATGGAGGCCTGCTTCTTCAGCTCCTCGATCTCCAGCGCAATCTTGCGGGACTTGGACAGCGACTCGTTAATAATCCGGTCCGCATTCTTCTCCGCTTCCTTCAAGATGAGCTGCGCTTCCTTCTTCGAATTCGACTTCACTTCATCCGCCGCTTCTTGAGCGACAATGATGGTTTTGCTGAGGGTCTCTTCGATGTTGGAGAAATGATCCAACCGCTCTTGGATCGTTTGGAGCTGATTTTGCAGTTCTTTATTTTCACGGATCAGCGCTTCATAATCCTTTATGACCTGATCCAAAAATTCATTTACTTCATCTTCGTCATAGCCGCGGAACGATCGACCGAATTCTTTGTTATGTATATCGAGCGGTGTTAAAGGCATTGCTGCACCTCCTGCAATTTTGGGCGAACCAGTTCCCCTGTTCAGCTTGCTATCCATAAAGTGCTATATTCGACAATCCGTTTCATATTCCTGCACACGCGAACAAAAAAAATCGGCAACTATGCATATTTGCCGATTTTCAGTCGAAACCTTCCTTTTTTTGTCAAGCCTTCGATCTCAAGCACCTTAAATCGCCCGAAGCCCTGAAGTGAAATGACATCGTCCTGCTTCAAGGCTTTGCTCGGGTCTTCCTCCTGCTTCCAATTCACCTTGCAGCGTCCGGCCTTGATCGGAATCAGCACCTTGGCGCGGCTCAGACGATACACATCGCTGACAATGCCATCGAGCCGAAGCGAGGCGACCGAAAGGCTCATCTCCTCCAGCTTCGTGCCCGTCGCATGCAGCTTCTCGAGCGGGAGCAGCTCCGTTTGTACATGAACTCGATGCACTTGGCTCAGATTGAGCCGCATATAGTCGGCCACCTCGGCCGCAACAAGGAAGTGACAGCCGTTCTCGCTTGGATAAATATCGCCGATTTTGTCACGCTTGATACCAAGGCCCAGAATCGCACCCATGTAATCGCCATGGTCCAATTCCTTCAGCTTATCGTCGAGTGACGTCACTTCGATCAGCCGAATTCCCGTGTCCTCTGCGTCCAGCACGCGATAGTCCGGCGCCACCAGCGCCCTTCTCCGTTCGGCGTCCGGATGGCCGCCGTCAAAGCGCACCTGTACATCCTGGCTTCGATTCACCAGTGTCGTTAAGATGAACGCTTGCCGCGGATCTAAGAAATCCGTCAGCTTGACTGCATGCTGCTCCGCCCGTTCGACCCATTCTGACGCCTTATCGACGAAACGGTGCTCATCTGGATGAAAGTGCGTATAAAGTAGTTCATTCATGTTGTGAGTTCACCTGCATTCTAGCCCGGAATGATAAAGTTGACCACGGCAATGATGCCTTCACCCACAAAACGAAGCGCGATCAGCGCAACGATCGGGGAAATGTCAATCATCCCGGCAATCGGCGGAATAAAACGGCGAAACACGCCCAAATATGGCTCGCTCAGCTTGCCCAAAATTTCACCGATGAAGCTTTCTCTTGCACTAGGCAGCCATGACAGCAGAACGTAAGCGATGATTACGTACTGGTAAATATCAAGCAGCGTGCGAATGTAACCGTCAATAGAGTACAATCCGCTGTTCACCTCGTTCTTCTTTAATGTGAATTACCCTTCATGATTCATTATTTCCGAGATGGAGCCGTGAATTTCAACGGTATCCGGAGTACATAAAAAGATATTTGGGCCGATCTTCGAAATCGAGCCATTCAGCGCATACACGGTGCCGCTGAGAAAATCGACGATGCGTGTGGCTTGGTCCGGACGAACGCGATGAAGATTGACCACAACAGGGCGGCGCGAGCGAAGATGGTCGGCAATTTCCTGCGTTTCCTCATACGATCGCGGCTCATGAAGCACCACACGAACATTTTTCTGCGAATGGATGCTCACAATGTTCCCCTTATTCGTATTCTTACGTAAATCGTGGGCCAGGGTTTCATGATCTTCATTCGTTTCTACCACCCGCTCGCGTTCCCGTTCACGTTCGCGTTCAGGTGCTTCCTCCTCTTCCTGCAAACCAAGAAAATTCATGAATTTATTCATTACTTTCATGACCTCTCCTCCTAAGAGTTTTGCCGTAGGTAAAACTGACTTCGCAAGCATAAGCTGGGCTTTCCGTAGGAAAGCCTGCTTCGTAAGCAATAACTGATTACACTCCTATTCCTTGCCCACCAAAATGGAACCCAGGCGCACCCATGTAGCGCCTTCCTCAATAGCGACCTCGAAATCATTGGACATCCCCATCGATAGATGCGAGACCGGGTAATCCAAAATGTTGGCCTCATTCAGCTGATCCCGCAGTTCTCGAAGTCCTCTGAACACCGGACGCGTCGACTCCGGCTCCGCCTCATAAGGCGCCATCGTCATCAGACCGACAATTCGGATATGGGGCATCTCACGAATCGCACCCGCGAACTCCAGAAGCGCTTCCGGTGCCAATCCATACTTAGTGTCTTCTCCAGATACGTTCACTTGAATAAAGCACTGAACCGTAACGCCAAGCTGAGCGGCCTTCTTCTCGATCTCCTTCGCCAGCGACAGCCTGTCCAACGAATGTATGTATGCAAATTTCCCTAGGACGTCTTTGACTTTATTCGTTTGCAAATGACCTATAAAATGCCAGGTCCCCTCGGCACCGAATGCCTCCCACTTGGACTGCACATCCTGCCAGCGATTTTCTCCAATATGCGACAAGCCTTGCCGCAATGCCTGCCCCGTCGTTTCCAAGGAAACATACTTGGTCACAGCGATTATTTCCACTTCACGCCGGTCCCGGCCTGCACGTTGGCATGCCTCAGACACCTTCGATTCCACCAGTTGTATTCGTTCCTGCAGCGTGGTAGTCACCTTCGACGGGTCACCTCACCTTATGATTTCGTATCTGATGCGAATCGGATATCACCGTCAAATCGATGGAGCCCGCAATCCAATCCATGCTGCCATCCGCCCTGTCTTCCCGCCCTCTTTGCGATGGGAAAAAAACAGATCCGTGCGACAGCTTGTGCATAAACTACTTACTTCGATATGAATCGGCAAAATTCCTGCTTTCATCATAATTTGTCGATTCAGTTCTTGCAAGTTCAAATTGTACTTCCCGTTGTCCTTGGTCTTGTAAATCGGCTGCTCTCCATGGGGAGCGCCCCCTCCCTTATGAAGGTCCTGAATCACATTGTCGATCCGGGAAATGACCGTATCATCCACTTCATAGCAGCACCCTCCGATCGACGGGCCGATGGCGGCGAGCACGTCGCGAGGCTTCGTCCCGAACGCTGCGCTCATCGTTTCCAGCGTCGCCTTGGCGATCTGGAGAGCCGTCCCCTTCCAGCCCGCATGAGCGAGTCCGACCGCATGATGAACCGGATCATAAAAAAAGAGCGGGACGCAATCGGCAAACTGCGCGAACAAAAACAAGCCTCGCTCTTGGGTCACAAATCCATCCTTCGCTTGCAGCGCCGTCTCCCGCGAATTCTTGCCCGCCCCGCGTTGTGCTGGACCAACGACTTGAATTTCTTTGCCATGCACCTGCTCCGCATAGGTACACGCATCAAACGAGATGCTCAGCGCCTCCGCCAAGCGGATTCGATTCTGGACGACATCCTCCGGATCGTCCCCTACGTGCAGACCGCAGTTCAGGCTCCCGTAGGCTTCCTTGCTAACTCCGCCAATCCTTGAAGTAAATCCAGCAGACAACTCAGGGTAGGATGCCATCCATCCTTGAAGCTGCAGCACAACCGTATCATTAGGCGATGTATGTTCCACGAAAGGTTCTCTCACTGAATTCCCTCCAACTAGTTTCTTTCCAGTATACACCATACCAAAAAAAAGAGCATCCGTTACACGGATGCCTCGTGCTCTTTCTGCCCCACTTTATTTAATTGCGGTAGGATCGATGATATTCATTATAAGATGTGTCCGACTCTTCCTGAGGACGGTAGCTGCGAAGATCGTCCAATTTAACCAATACGACATCCATGCCGATTTTCACGATATTTTTCCAAGGGATCACCACATCCATCGTCCCGCCGAACAGACCAAAAAACCTCGCCGAATTCGGCACCACAATCGCTTCGATTCGCCCGTTCTGCAAATCCAGCTCTAGATCGCTCACTTGCCCCAGCTTTTTTCCGTCCACGATGTTTATTACGTCTTTGGTTTGGAAATCCGATATTTTCACGATGCAACCACCACGTATTCTCATGGATTTAGGCGATCCGCATCCGCCCTTTTGTATACTATATGTGGCAGCCTGGCAAAATGTCCATGCACCGCATAAAAAAAGACCTTTCCTGCGGACACACCTGCAGGTCAGGTCGGCTTGTCAATTTTTTACGTGCTTTTGCATTTGAGATATCGCCGATTTTTCCAGTCTGGATACTTGCGCTTGGGAAATACCGATCTCGTCGGCTACCTCCATTTGCGTCTTGCCATCAAAAAACCGCATGGACAAAATCATTTTCTCGCGGTCGTTGAGCTTTCTCATCGCTTCCCGTAGGGCAATGCCTTCAATCCAAGAAACATCCTTGTTGCGATCGTCACTGATTTGATCCATCACATAGATCGGATCGCCCCCGTCATGATAAATCGGCTCGAACAGCGACACCGGATCCTGAATCGCATCCAGCGCAAACACCACATCCTCCTTCGGCACATTGAGCGCTTCGGAAATTTCGTAGATCGTCGGCTCACGGGAGTTTTGATTCGTCAGCTGATCACGTACCTGGAGCGCCTTATAGGCAATATCCCGAAGGGAACGCGACACGCGAATCGGGTTGTTGTCCCTCAAGTAGCGGCGAATTTCGCCAATGATCATCGGTACGGCATACGTGGAAAACTTTACATTTTGGCTCAAATCAAAATTATCAATGGCCTTCATCAGTCCGATACATCCTACTTGGAACAGGTCGTCGACAAACTCGCCCCGGTTGTTAAAGCGCTGGATGACGCTCAGAACGAGCCTGAGGTTGCCGTTGACTAATTTCTCTCTTGCAGATCGCTCATTCTTCGTTTGCAAGCCCACGAATAGTTCACGCATTTCCGCATTGGTCAAAACGGGTAGCTTTGCCGTATCGACGCCGCATATTTCGACTTTATTTCGGGTCACCGTGATTACCTCCCAAGGAGAAACATTACTGTTAATTATCTCCTCGGAATGTTTTTTTATGCGCTGCCTCCTAGCCCCTAACTGCCCCTCTACAATGAAAAAACAGGTCAAATCCAGTCAGGATAAGCCCGTTTTCGCTTTCATTCGACACAAAAAAAGTTTTTTTCCAGTTTACACCATTTTGTTAAATTCTTTACGCAGCCGCTTAATGATGCGCTTCTCCAGCCTGGAAATATAGGATTGCGAAATGCCCAGCATATCCGCTACATCCTTTTGCGTCTTCTCTTCCCCGTCCTGCAAGCCAAAGCGCAGCTCCATAATAATCCGCTCCCGCTCCGACAGCTTATCGAGCGCCTTGTGCAGCAGCTTGCGGTCCACCTGCTCTTCGATATTGCGGTAAATCGTATCGTTCTCCGTCCCAAGAACATCGGATAGCAGCAGCTCGTTGCCGTCCCAGTCAATATTCAGCGGCTCGTCAAACGAAACCTCCGTGCGGATTTTGCTGTTACGGCGCAGATACATCAAGATTTCGTTCTCAATACAGCGGGAGGCGTAAGTGGCCAGTTTAATTTTTTTCTCGGGGTCGAACGTATTGACCGCTTTAATCAGTCCGATGGCACCGATGGATACCAAATCCTCGATATTGATTCCGGTGTTCTCAAACTTTCGAGCAATATAAACCACTAGCCGGAGGTTGCGCTCAATGAGCATCCCGCGGATCGCCGCGTCCCCCGATGGAAGCTTTTCCAGCAAATACTCTTCCTCTTCGCGGGTGAGCGGGGGCGGCAGCGCTTCACTGCCTCCGATATAATAGATTTCTTCGCCTTTGAGCCCGAGCAGCAGCAGCAGACGGAAATAGTTAATTTGCAGCATCAGCTTCCATTTGATCAGCATAGTAGGTTACCTCCTAAAGGCTTTCCGCAGAAAGCGGCATCGTCAGCATTAGGCTGAGTTATGTTGGGTGGGCAGCGACTTCGAATGCCAAACTATCGATTACAGCTGCAGCAAAGAAGGATGAATTATCGCTTGATACGCATTGTCCGAGCTTAGTCGCCCGCCGTCGAGTCCAATCAGCACCTTGCTCGCTTCAACCTGTTTGCCTTCCGTCGTAATGACGACGCGGTCCGGTTTGATCGCCAGCATAAACTGCGTGTTTCGGTTCACCCCCCGATAGGGAACCAGCCGAAGCCGATCCTGCCATATAAAAGGCTCCGTACCAATGGCCGACACTAGTTGATCCACTTCCGAGCGGCGTATTTTTTGCATCCAGGCCTCCGGGATTTGCTCGACCCACTGTCCTGCCTCCATCACCATCACCGGTGTCTTGGTCAGCGGATCATAGAGCTGATTGCCCGTATCAATAAGCCCGGTACAGCTGGAAGCAAATTCATCGATATGCACCACGACTTGTGCCATGAATGCGCTGATTTCCTGCTTCCGCTTCAGTCCCTCCACGACTTGCCGGTACACCCATATGGAAAAGGGGATGGAGAGCACGAGCAGCGGTGCGGTTACTTTCACATCCCGGCTCATTAAGATGCCGCTGACTAGCTCACTGGAGGATTGCCAAAAGTACGTTACCGCAAGCACGCCGCCGGCTGCAATGAAGTTGATCACGTAGAACGCGCCCAAATTGCGTATAAAATGCTGCATTCCGCTAAAGCCAAAGGCTACCAGCAGCATGATCAGGGAGAGGAGAAACTTAATAGCCATCGTGTACAGAAAGGTTAACGGAGGAAAAAACAATAGCACGGCATAGCTTGCGCCGATCCCAGCTGCCGCAGCCAGCCGCCAGAATCGCACTTTGATTCTTCGCGACCACGCCGTCGTCCACAGCAGCGCCCCGTCTACCAGCAGATTGAACAGGAAAATGATATCGATGTATACGACCATTCCCCTTGCCCACCTGCCTTTCGGAGCACTCTACTTCACTCGATAGAGACAAGTATACTGGAAACTTATTCCGAAGTCTGTCTAATTGTGCCGATTGGGAGAGACTATTTTTGTCGAGAGGGGGCAGTTGGAAAAAGAGTTCTAGATCCTTCCGTTCGCTGCGAGACAGCTGTATGTGCCTTCGGCCGCTGTTGAAAACGGGTTATCTTGAATTTAGCTTGTGGTCATAACCCGTTTTCAAAGGCGGCACGTAAACTCTGCGGCACATACACTGCTCTCCACTCTCCAAGGGATCCATGATCTACTTTCTCCAACTGCCTCTGAGTTGGGGTAGGAAAGACAAAAAAGCCGTCTCCAGGGGGTGCTGGAGACGGCTCATTTTTATACTTTAAATACTTACTTATCAAATCCGTTGCGGTTGCGGTTGCGCAGGAAGGTTGGGATGTCGAGCTGGTCGCTCGATGGTTGGTTCCCAAACGGACGCAAGTTATTCAGACGCGAGTCTGCTGTTTCCTGCTGCTGCGCTTGTGGTGCTGCTGTACCGGTTCCTGTAGGCTTGCGAAGGCCTGGGGTGACCGACTTATATTCAAAGCCGGTGGCAATGACCGTTACGACGATCTCATCTTTGAGGTTCTCGTCGATCACCGCACCGAAAATCATATTCACTTCCATATCCGCAGCGGATGCCACGATATCGGCCGCTTCATTGACCTCATACAAGGAGAGGCTTGTTCCGCCAGTAATGTTGAGCAGCACGCCGCGAGCGCCGTCGATGGACGTTTCCAGCAATGGGGACGAAATAGCTTTCTTCGCGGCTTCGGCCGCACGGTTTTCTCCCGTAGCGACACCGATACCCATCAGCGCGGAGCCGCGCTCGGTCATAATCGTCTTCACGTCCGCAAAGTCCAGGTTGATCAGACCTGGAATGGCAATCAGGTTGGAAATACCTTGAACCCCTTGACGGAGTACGTTATCCGCTTCACGGAATGCTTCCAGCATCGGCGTCTTCTTGTCGATAATTTCAAGCAATCGATCGTTCGGAATCACGATCAATGTATCCACTTTCTCTTTCAGCGCAGCGATCCCTTGCTCTGCTTGCAATTGACGCTTCCGACCTTCAAAGGTAAAGGGACGAGTCACTACGCCCACCGTTAATGCTCCGCACTCTTTGGCGATTTCAGCGATGACCGGAGCAGCACCCGTTCCAGTACCTCCGCCCATCCCCGCTGTAACGAATACCATATCCGCACCTTTGAGCGTGTTAATGATCTGCTCGCGGGTTTCTTCAGCCGCTTTCTTGCCGACCTCCGGATTCGCACCCGCGCCTAATCCTCGAGTCAGTTTATCGCCAATTTGCAACTTCTGCTCCGATTTCGCATAGTGAAGCGCCTGAGCGTCAGTGTTCACCGTAATGAATTCAACGCCTTTAACGCCGTTATCTATCATTCGGTTGACTGCGTTGCTGCCGCCGCCTCCTACGCCGATGACCTTAATTTTCGCCAGATGGTCCAAGTCCATGTCAAGTTCAAACATTTCAGCGTCTTCCCCTTCATTCGGCTATCTATTTCGTAGCCTTACTATGTCTTAAATAAATTCACTTAGCCAATTTTTAAACCGTTCCATAGCCGAGGGCTTTGCTTCTTCCGGAGAGGACGACGCTTTTTTTGCCGTGCTGGTCACCATTTTCTTAACCGCGCTTTGTTTGGCATTGCGCAAATATTTGGATGCATACTGGATGATTCCTACACCGCTTGTGAACGATGGATCGCGTACTCCGATGAAGTCCGGCACCGCGATTCGTACGGAGGTACCTAATTCATGTTGTGCAACGGCCAGCATCCCCGGCATCGATACCGTTCCGCCCGTCAGCACATAACCGCCAGGAAGCTCGGTAAATCCTAAGCGCTGCACTTCAAGCAGAATCAGGTGGAAAATTTCCTGTACGCGAGGCTCTACAATGTTAGCCAAGTCGACTTGGGAAAACTCCTTGTCCACATTGCTGCCGATTCGGTTTACTTTAAACACTTGATCCGCTGCTGCGTGCTCGACGACGGCGCAGCCGAATTTCAGCTTAATTTTCTCAGCAATATCCGCTTGCGTTCTTAATCCGTATGCAATGTCATTGGTGATATATTCGCCGCCGATCGGCAATGTCGATGTCGCTACCAGATTGCCTTCGTTATAGACGGCGATCGTAGTAGCACCCGCTCCGATGTCTACTAGCACTGTTCCAACGGCTTTCTCATCCTTGGACAAGGCCAAATGCCCTGCGGCAAGCGACATCAGAATTAATCCTGTCACTTTCAGCCCTGATTTTTCCACCACACGCAGTAAATTATGTATGGCTGTCTTCGTTCCTGTTACAATCGTTGCTTCTACTTCGAGACGTACCCCGATCATGCTTCTTGGGT
The DNA here is from genome assembly GCF_007786445.1 of Paenibacillus cremeus. GTDB lineage: Bacteria > Bacillota > Bacilli > Paenibacillales > NBRC-103111 > Paenibacillus_G > Paenibacillus_G cremeus. The sequence continues at coordinate 82,387 of NZ_VNJI01000013.1, forward strand.
CATGAATTTGATCCGTTCCATCCACTACGTACTGGTTGGGGACCACACCGATAATCTCCCGTTCAGGTGCTAAAGGAATCACTTTGGCCGCTTGAATCACGCGTTCGATATCGTCGTTTCCGATTTCCCGGTCTTCGTTCGAGACGGCTACTACGCCATGGCTCGATTGCAAAGAAATATGGTTGCCTGAAATGCCCACGTATACTTCGGAAATTTGAATTCCAACCATGCGCTCCGCATGGTCGATGGCGCTTCGGATCGACTGCACCGTTTGATCGATATCAACAATAGCTCCCTTGCGTATTCCTTGGGAGTCGGCAGATCCAACTCCAATTATATTAATGGCGCCGTTTACGACTTCCCCAATAATAGCACGAACTTTGGATGTACCGATGTCCAAACTAACAATGATGTCATTGCTGCTCAACCCGTGGCACCTCCTGTGACTAATGTAATAAATGAGCCTTGGTCAGCAAACCTCCTGTATTTATTCCACATGGCTCACGAATTCCCTCTTTTTTGCGCAAACTTTTTCAAAACAATTTCATAATTTACACAAGTTTATACCATAATTGTAATTCTATCATTCTTTTGGACTATTGAGTAGAGTATTTTGGCCTATTGAGCCTATGAAAATCCTTTAGTTTCGAGGTGTGTCTTTGCTTGGCGGCTTTGCATCTTTTCCAGTTGCTCCACTTGCGGGTGCGCTGTTCGAGGCTGCGCCCGATGCCGGCTTGCCTGGGTCTTTGGTCTGCGGGCCAGCTGGTTTCCCGTTTCCATTGTCTTTAGAAGGAGCGCTCTCCGCTTCGAATGGCATATGGGAGTCCGCTTCTAGCATTTTAATAATGCCGCTATTAATTTTGTTTTCGTGCAGGCTGGCAATGTAGGACTCGAGATTCTTCATTTTTTGCGGTAAATACCCGATCGTGGTCTGAACCTCGAATTGGGATCGCGTATACATCTTGATCTTATCCGGATACGAATCGCTAGACGCCGGCTTGATTTCGGAAATATCGGAAAAATACGCTGGCGACAGCGAAGCCATGGCGAGACACAGCTTGGTCTTGAGCGGATCGTCCTTCGCCCAGCCGGTTAAAATCGGTTTATCCAGCGCCACGCCTTGCACAGTAATAGGAACTACGCTGGCATCAGCCAGGAGCGCCTCAATCTGTCCACCGTCACCAATTTGATACGCGACTTTGGGATATTCTTTAATCTCGATCAAAATCCGGCCGGGGAAGTGCTTGGATACCGTTACCGACTCTATCATTTTGAGCGCTTTGACTTGCTCCTCAATGCTGCTAGAGGACACCGAAAAGAAATGATCCCCCGGCTTGACCGCAGCGGCTTGTCCAATCTCAGCCTCCGACACCAGTTCCTCTCCCTGAATCTCGATTACCGTAATTTTACTGAGCGAGGATTGAAAGAACAGCACCGCCAGCAGGGTCACGAAAAAAATGAACAGAAAGGTGAGCAGCTTCTTGCTGCTGCGGCCTCGGCCTCTCGGGCTTGGATTTTTGATGATGGGTAAGCGGTCTTCTGGCATGGTTGCCTCCTGAGGGGGCGCTTTGAATGTGGGGTTTCGTTAACCGCTTGGGTGTGGTTCCGGGGCAACTGTATCTGCTTTCGGCCGCTGTTGAAATGGGATTATTATTACTAGACCTGAGCGGTGATAATCCCATTTCAAAGGCGGCACTTAAACTCTACAGCAGACACATTGCCCTCCACCTTCCTGGCGGATAAAAAAACGTTACATTCAAAAGCGGGATAATAAAAATAAAGCACCCGAGTAGTCTACTCGGGTTGGGATTTAAAGGATGTAAAGAGCGATCTTGTCTTAAACCTATGTAAACCGCCGAATATCCCTCTTCAACCTCAATGGAAGGAAAAGGGATAATTCAGCGGCAGCGTGCATAAGGATTAATAAATGCTTACTCTGTGGCTACCGGGGTCGTGCGGTGAATGCTGGCGCCCAATCGGCCGAGCATCTGCTCGATGCGGTCATATCCACGATCAATGTGATGAATCTGCTCTATGATCGTCGTTCCTTGAGCGGCAAGCCCCGCGATAACCAGGGCAGCTCCGGCACGTAAGTCGGTAGCCTCTACTGTGGCTCCATACAGTCTCGGTACCCCTCTGATAAAGGCCGAGTTCAAATCGACTCGAATATCTGCACCCATGCGCGAAAGTTCATCCACATGCTTAAATCTGCCTTCAAATACGGTTTCTTTCACAATGCTGACTCCATCTGCCAAGCTTAAGAGCACCATGATCTGCGATTGCAAATCCGTCGGAAATGACGGATACGGTGAGGTGACGATCCGCTCCACCGACTTAGGCCGGGTTAGCGCGCATACGTTCATTATATCACCGTCGATTGTAATTTGAACACCCGCCCGTTTTAAAACATGGATGGCGGAGGTCAAATGAGCCGGGCACACCCGGTTCAAAGTAATGTTGCCTCGGGTAACCGCTGCAGCGATCATTAGCGTTCCTGCCACGATGCGGTCTGGAATAATTCGATAAGTACAAGGGGTAAGCTGCGAAACGCCCTCGATCGTTATGGTATCTGTGCCGGCTCCTATAATTTTGGCCCCCATCGCGTTCAGGAAGTTTTGCAGATCCTGAATTTCCGGCTCGCGGGCCGCACCTGTGATCGTCGTCAAGCCTTTGGCCATCACGGCCGCCATCATAATATTCTCGGTCGCGCCCACGCTTGGATAGTCCAGTACGATTTCGGTGCCTTGCAGCTCTTTGGCCGTACATACAATTTTGTTGCCGCTCTCCTCGATTTCCGCGCCCAGTGCGGTCAAACCGCGAAGATGCAGGTCGATCTTCCGCTCTCCGATCGCACACCCGCCGGGCTGATACAGCTCTACTCTACCGACCCTAGCAAGAAGCGGCCCCATCAAAAAAATCGAAGAGCGCATCTGGCTCATCAAATGCTCCGGAATGTGAAACTGATGCACGTCAATCGTGTTGACCGTTACTTTCTCGCCTTGGTGCTCTGCTTTACATCCGAGCGAACGCAAGATGTCGAGCATGACCCCAATGTCGGAAAGCTCCGGCACATTTTCAATCGTAATCGTACCTTCCGCCATAATGCTGGCTGCCATGATGGGCAGTGCCGCATTTTTTGCACCGTGAATCTTGATGGCTCCCGTAAGAGGTTTCCCACCTTCGATTACCAACTTTTCCAAAGTCCCACCTCCGATTTACCGCTCCCCCACCGCCAATACTTCAGGCACAAGACGCACACCGTAAACGTTCAGTACGGTATCCTTTACTTGTTCGATTAAGGTGAGCACGTCGTGAGCTGTAGCCTGCCCGGTGTTGACAATAAAGTTGGCGTGCAGCGGGGATACCTCGGCGCCTCCGACCCGTAGACCCTTTAACCCGGCCTCTTCGATCAGCTTGGCGGCAAAATTGCCCTCCGGATTACGGAACACACTGCCGGCGCAGGCCAGCTGCAGCGGCTGCGTCCGCAGACGCCGGTCTTTAAACGCCGCAAGCGATGCCCCGATCTCCTTCCGGTCTCCATACTTTAACTGGAAGACCGCTTCCGTTACGATGCCCGGCTGCAAATGCAGCAACGAATGCCGATAAGCATAAGCCAGATCATCCTTCTGCAGCGTAACCAACTCTCCTGTCGGCAGCAGCACCTCAGCTCGCAGTAAAATGCGTGACACATCAGACCCGTGCGCCCCCGCGTTCATGTAGACGGCGCCTCCCACGGTTCCCGGAATTCCACCTGCGAATTCCAATCCGGTCAACCCTTCCCGCGCTACGGTAAGGCACAGGACAATGAACGAACAAGCCCCTCCGGCCGTCACCTGCTCCCCATCGATCCGAATGGTCTCGAGCGCATCACCCAGCTTGACGACGACTCCGCGAATGCCTTTGTCGGACACCAGCAGATTGGAGCCTCTTCCAAGAACGAACCATGGCGTTTGATGGGTATAGAACAATTTCACCGCATCAACCAGCTGCTGCTTCGTTTGTGGAATAAGCAAGACGTCGGCGGGGCCGCCGATTTTCCATGTGGTATGGGGAGCAAGCGGTTCGTTCAATCGAACGTCACCGTAGGAGCCGCTCCTAAGTTCTGAAATGACCTGTTGCATGGGAAATCCTCCTTCACAGAACGGCAAGGCGCGCGGACTTCAATTGAAATCCCGAATCGCAATGCTATAGCGGAAACATGGTTGGTCCATCTCCGTTATGAGCAAGGCGGATTGAGCTTTTCACAAGCGGGTTCTCCATGTCTTTCGCTCGTATCTGCTGCTTCGCCAGGTGTCTGTCACGGTTATAGTGTAGTTTATGTGCAATCGGATAGAGTGTGACAATCGCCCATCGCATTTTTCGTCAAATGCCGGTACGACGGTGCTTCTCAATTAGGCTTACAATCGTATCCGTCCCGTTGCCGAACGGATTCATAGCCATGCGCTCTTGTACGGCAGAAACGCTGTCTTGCAGCTCGGAAAGCTGCTTTAACAGCGTGTCCGGGGTTAAATCTTCTTCGTAGAGGACCTTCGCGTACCCCATCCGTTCAAACGATTCCGCGTTCAAGATTTGATCTCCGCGGCTGGCCTGCCTCGAAAGCGGAATAAGCAGCATCGGCTTGCGCAGCGCCAAAAATTCAAAGATCGAGGTGGAGCCAGCCCGGGACACCACCACATCGGAGCAAGCCAGCAAATCCGCCAACTCATCCTTCACATACTCGAACTGCTGATACCCACGAACCGAGGTCAGCGACGGGTCGACGTGTCCTTTTCCGCAAATATGGATCAGCTGGAATCGCTGCAATAGTGCATCCAGCGATTGACGAATCGCTGCATTGATCCGCTGAGCGCCCAGACTTCCGCCCATAATGAAAAGAACAGGCTTCTGCGAATGAAAATCGCACAGCTGCAGTCCGCGGGACCGTTTGCCCTGCGTAATTTGCTCGCGGATGGGCAGCCCTGTGCATTCCGCCTTCGGGCTGTGAACCAGCTTCAGCGTTTCCGGGAAGGTGACGCAAATTTTGGAGACGAACGGCATGGAAATTTTGTTCGCTAGCCCCGGCGTCAGGTCGGACTCATGGGAAATGACCGGAATCCCGCGCAGCTTACTGGCCAAAATGACCGGGACAGCAACAAAGCCCCCCTTCGAAAAGACGATGTGGGGCTTGATGGTGCCGAGCAGCCGATACGCATCGACTACGCCTTGGAGCACCTTGAATGGATCTTTAAAATTTTTCAAATCGAAATATCTTCTAAGCTTTCCGGACGAAATATGATGAAAAGGAATGCCCTCGTGGTCGATAATCTCCTTCTCAATTCCATCCTTCGAGCCGATATATTCCATCTCCCAGCCCTGCGAGCGGAGCTTGGCCATGATCGCCAAATTCGGAGTCACATGGCCCGCTGTCCCGCCTCCGGTGAAGACGATTTTTTTCATTGATAAGGTCACCTCGAATATCGGGAAATATTAAGCAGTACGCCGATGGAGGTCAGCATGAGCGTAAGAGAGGACCCTCCCGCACTGATCAAAGGAAGGGTGATGCCGGTGACCGGGAACATGCCGATGACGACGCCGATGTTAATGATGACCTGAACGGCAATCATCCCGACGATACCTGTTGCAAGCAGGCTGCCGAACGTATCTGGCGCTGTAATCGCCGTGCGCATTCCGCGCCAAAGCAGCATTGTAAATAATATCAAGACGAACGAGCCGCCGATAAAGCCGAGCTCTTCGGCTATAATGGAAAATATAAAGTCCGTTTGGGGCTCGGGCAGGTAGCTGTATTTTTGCCTACTCATTCCGAGGCCAAGTCCGACTAGCCCGCCAGGTCCGATCGCATAAAGCGACTGAATGGCCTGATAGCCTGCGCCGAGCGGATCCTGCCATGGATCGAGAAACGCGGTAATTCGCTTCAAGCGATAGGGAGCCGCAATAATGAGGCCCACAAAGCCGGCGATGCCGACAAAGCCCAGGTAAGACAAATGCAAGAGTCTAGCGCCAGCCGTATATATGATCAGCAGCGATGCGCCAACCAGCACCACGCCGGTGCCCAGGTCCGGCTGCAGCATGATCAGACCGAAGGCTAGTCCGACCAATCCCAGCGGAGGAAGCAGTCCTCTGGTAAATTGCGTAATCGTGCTTTGCTGCTCCGATAGCCACTTGGACAAAAAGATGATCATTCCCATCTTCATAAACTCGGACGGCTGAATCCCGAACGCGCCGATGCCCAGCCAGCTGCGTGCACCGCCGCGCACTACGCCCACTCCTGGGATGAGCACACCGATGAGCAAAATAAAGCAAACGATCATCGCGATTTTGGCATACTTTTTCCAGACCATGTAATCGGTGTTCATCGTAAAAATCATAGCTACCACGCCTAGCACGGCAAACAACGCTTGGCGCTTCAAGTAGTAGAAGCTGTCGCCGAATTCGCGAAACGCGAGCACGGCGCTCGCGCTGTACACCATCACGATGCCGATCACGAGCAGCATCAAAGTAGAGCCTAACAATAACAAATCCGGAGTCGAACGCGCTTTGACCATACCGCCCACACCTCTAACCTTTGGTTACTAGGGCAGGCAACAGCAGATAGATTGCATGCGGCGTAAACCGCACACCAACTACAGCTTGTATACCCCCCTTTTAAAGGTTATGCACGGACTGCTTAAACATTCTTCCCCTTTCCTCGTAGGAAGGAAACATGTCCCAGCTGGCGCACGCGGGAGAAAGCAGCACAACATCGCCCGGCTTCGCCATCTCGAAGGCCGCCCGAACCGCAGCGGTCACCGTGTCCTGCACATTAGTAGCAGTATCGACCGTTTTCACTTGACTCAGACCTGCCAAGCGAGCCACATGCTCGATCTTTTCTTTCGTTTCGCCCAGTGTGACCAAGCCGTGAACCTGACGCTGGAATACCGGCAGCAGCTCCATATAATCCGAGCCCCGGTCTAGGCCCCCTGCGATCAGGATAATATTTTGCTTCATCGCCTCGATCGTTTTGATCGTAGCCGTAGGATTGGTCGCCTTGGAGTTATTGTAGAACGCGACATCGTCTTTGCTTCCGACATACTCCAGACGGTGCTCCACGCCGCGGAATGATTTCAGGACTTCGGCAATCGTCTCGATCGGTACGCCGACGGTAATAGCCAAAGCGCTGGCCGCTAACGCATTCTCGATGTTGAAGCTGCCTGGGATGCCCAGCTCATCGGACTTCACAACGGTATGCACCTCGCCCTGCCGATCACGGTATACCAGCGTCCGTTCGACTCCGTCATCCTTCGCGCCCAGCGGAGGCTGTACGAACAAGCCGTACTCCAGCTCCGTTGTTGTGGAAAAAGGAAGCACTTGGGAACGAACCTCACTCATCACTCTGCGGCATACGGGATTATCCCAATTCAGCACGGCGGTATCCTCCTCCGTCTGATTGGCGAACAGCTTAAGCTTCGAATTGACATAGTCTTCCATCGTCTGATGGTAGTCCAGGTGCGTCTCATATACATTGGTTAAACAAGCAATCTGCGGACGGAACGCATTCGTTCCTTTCAGCTGAAAGCTGCTCAGCTCCACTACCAAGTGATTGTCCGCTTCCGCTTCCAGTGCCGCTTCTGTCAGCGCCCGGCCAATGTTTCCTGCCACGATCGGCTTCAGTCCGGCGGCTTCCAGCATCAGTCCGGTCCACGTCGTTGTGGTTGTTTTCCCGTTAGAGCCAGTAATGCAAATGAGCGGCGCCTTGCAAATGTGGTAAGCAACCTCCACTTCAGTGATCACTTCGATTCCGAGCTGCTCTGCCTTTTGAATCGGATCAATCGTGTAAGGAATACCCGGATTTTTCACGACCAGCGCTACGCCCTCATGAACGAGCCCGGACGGATGACTGCCGCAAACAACAGAAATACCCAGGGCCGAAAGTTCATCAGCCTCAGGGCATAGATGGCGTTCCTTTTTATCATTGACGGTCACTAACGCACCGGCCTCGTGAAACAGCTTTGCCACAGCGACGCCGCTTCGGGCGAGGCCTAGGATGACGACCTGCCGGCCCCGATAATTGTCTAGATGCTCCATGCCTATAACACCTCGCCCAGATATAGTCCAATGCCCGCCAAAATCAACGCCGCCGCCCAGAACGAAATGACCACGCGCCATTCCGACCAGCCTACCAGCTCAAAGTGATGGTGAATCGGGCTCATTTTGAATACGCGTTTTCCGCGGGTTTTAAACGATACTACTTGAATGATAACCGAGAGCACTTCTACGACGAACACACCGCCGATCAGCGCAAGCAAAATCTCCGCCTTGGTCAAAATGGCGACCACCGCCAGACCTCCGCCGATGCCCAGCGAACCGGAGTCTCCCATGAACACTTTGGCCGGATGCGCGTTAAAGACCAAAAATCCGAGCACAGCGCCTACCATAGCCGCCGAGAATATCGCCACATTCGGCTGCGAGTTATTCAGCGCGATAACCGCATATGCACCAAAAGCAATGGCGCTCGTACCTGCAAGCAGCCCGTCAAGTCCATCGGTGAAGTTGACGGCATTGGAGGTGCCGAGCATCAGGAAGCAGACGAATGGGAAATACAGCCAGCTGAGGTTGAAAGAGATATCGACATACGGGATTCGAATATCCGTGCTGTGCCCTAACATTGAGAGCATCACGCACACGATAACCGAAACGGTAAGTTGGCCGATCAGCTTCTGCTTCGCGGTAAGACCGAGAGAGCGTTTGAATAAGATTTTGATATAATCATCCAAAAATCCGACCAGGCCATACCCTAGCGTTGCAACCAGCAGCGTCACCGTCTCCAGGTTCTTCTCTCCAAAACGAAGCACAGCCAGCGTTAGCGCCAGCAATATAATGATCCCGCCCATAGTTGGCGTGCCAGCCTTCTTCAGATGCCCTTGCGGACCGTCGGTCCGGATCTGTTGTCCGAACTTCAGCCTGCGCAGCAATGGTATGAATAACGGCCCCATAATGACCGCAAGTAAAAAGGCCACTCCGAGCGTGATCATGACGATATTAAAATCCACCGGTAAATCCCCCTAAGAAGGCTGCGACTTGCTCCATTTTCATTCCACGCGAGCCTTTAATTAAGACCAGATCCTGCGCAGCAGCGACTTGGGACAGCGCCTCTGCCAGCTCTGCTTTATCTGTGTAGTGCTTCACTCGCTCCCCGTCAAAGTGCTCCTGCACACCTGCCGCTGTATGCTGGGAGAGCGGGCCAAATAAAAAGACGGCTTGAATCTCCTGCGGATCCAGCCAGGTTCCGACCTCGCGGTGGAACTCCGCCTCCTGATCCCCAAGCTCCAGCATATCGCCGAGAACCGCGAATTTCTTATGATAGCCCTTCATTTCGTGCAGCAGCTCAATGGCCGCCCGCATCGAAGTCGGACTCGCATTATAGGCATCATTAAGCAAAGTGATGCCGCTAGGCGTCTGCATGACCTCGATCCGCATGCCCGTCATCACCGCGCTCTCCAGCCCCGCAGCAATCTGCTCATCGCTGAGCCCGAAATGCCTGCCGACAGCTATGGCCGCCAGCGCATTCACCGCATTGTGTGCTCCTAGGACCGGAATCGTAAAGGCAGCCTCCGGCTCCGAATGGACGGTAAACCGCGTGCCCTTTGCATCCAGCCTCATATGTTTAAGATAAAGGTCGTTATCCGCTGCGGTGCCAAACCGAATTTTGCTATACGAACCGTTCTGCATCCGTCCGCTCTCGGCCATCTCGGGCAGCACTTCTTCGATCAACGGCTCATCGCCGTTATAGACCAGCACGCCGCCATTCCGCAGACCGGCCAAAATCTCCGTCTTCGCCCGGGCGATTTCCTTGCGTGAGCCGAGCTGAAGCAGATGCGCTTCGCCAATATTCGTAATAATAGCCACTTCCGGCTCGGCGAGCCGGGATAGCAAATCAATCTCCCATCGGCCGCTCATACCCATTTCGAGCACAGCAACCTCGGTATCCTCCGACAAGGCAAGCAGCGTCAGCGGAAGACCGATATGATTGTTATAATTGCCCGCCGTCTTATGCACCTGAAATCCGGTCGACAAAACCGCCGCCGTCATGTCTTTGGTCGTTGTTTTCCCATTGCTGCCGGTCACGCCGACAATCCGTACTGCAAGCTCCCGGCGATAGGCTTTGGCCAGCCGCTGCAATGCGCCAAGCGTGTCATCCACGATGACAAGCGGCACACCTACCGGAGCATCCGCGTGGTCGATCTGCCATAAGGCGGCTGTCGCCCCCTTCTCTATGGCATCGCTCACAAAGTCATGCCCGTCGAACGATTCCCCAATGAGCGGCACATAGAGATTGCCTGCTCCGATCGTCCGTGTATCCTTCGACACGCCGCTAATCATTAGATCCGCGGGCGTTCCTTCCGCTAATCTGCCTCCCGCCATTACGGCGATCTCTGCCAGCGTCCGTTTGATCACGTCATCGTCCCCTTATCGCTTCCTTAGCCACCAGCCGATCGTCGAAATCGTGCTTCACGCCTCCGATTTCTTGATAGGCTTCATGCCCTTTCCCCGCAATCAATACTACATCCTTTGGGGTTGCCAAATCAATGGCTTTTTGAATCGCCTGCCGGCGGTCCACGATCATCTCATACCGTTCGTTCGTCCAGCCCGCTTCAGTAATGCCAGGCTCGATATCCTGCAAAATGCTCAGCGCATCCTCTGTCCGCGGATTATCGGACGTCACGAGGACATAGTCGCTGTATTGCGCCGCCAGCCTTCCCATAATCGGGCGCTTGGCGCGGTCGCGGTCTCCGCCGCAGCCGAAGACGCAGTACACTTTTCCTTCCGCGAACTGACGAATCGTGGATAACGCATTCTCAAGGCCATCCGGGGTATGGGCATAATCGACTAGCACAAGAAACGGCTGTCCTTCGTCGACGATTTCCATGCGCCCTTCAACCGATTGAATCCGGCTTAAGCTCTCGGCAATCCGCCCCAGTTCAATGCCTTCAACCAGAATGGCCGCAATGGCGCCCAGCGCGTTGTACACGTTGAACCGCCCTACGAGACGAAGCTGCATCGGTACCGCTCCCTTGAAGGTGACGCAATCGAACCGCGTGCCTCCGGCAGTCATTTCAATATTTACCGCGCGCACATCTGCTGTCGGACTCTCAATGCCATACGTGATCACTTCGGCCGTCGTTTGTTTTGCAAATTGCTCTGACGCCGGGTCATCCGCATTCAACACAGCGAAATGCCTGCGATCCGGATCCGCTGAAAACTCGTTGCCCATCCTGGAGAACAGAAGTCCCTTAGCCGCCTGGTACTGCTCCATCGTTTTATGATAATCCAAATGATCTTGGGTCAAATTCGTAAATATTCCGGTCCGGAAGCTGCAGCCCTTCACCCGTCCCCGATCGATCCCTTGCGAGGTGACCTCCATCACACAGTAATCGGTTTGAACGTTCACCATCTCGCGTAAAATGCGCTGCAGTTCAAGCGCTTCCTGCGTATTCGTCGCTTGGTTCGGTATGAACGTCTCTCCGATCTTCACGTGAATATTGCCCATGAGACCGGTCCGAAGGCCTTGATCTCTAAACATTTGCTCCAGCAAATAGGTCGTCGTCGTTTTCCCATTCGTGCCGGTAACGCCGATGACCTTCAGCTCCCGGCTTGGATAGCCGTAAAAGTGTGAGGCGATCACCGCCATGGCATATCTGGCGTCTTTCACGATCAAAGCGGGGACCCCGGCCTGCAGATCACGCTCCGTTACCAAAGCGACAGCGCCCTTCTCTATGACTTCGGCAGCGAAATCATGGCCGTCAAAATGGAGCCCGGAAAAGCAGAAAAATAAATCTCCAGGCTTTACTTTGCGGGAATCGAATTGGATTCCGGTACATTCCGTATCGCCATCTCCCGAAAGTCGACTTACGGTCAAGAGCGCCGCCAGTTCCTTTAATTGCATACAAGGTCCCCCTCCATTTTGCACGTGGTATCTATTATGGACAAAAAAGTGCGCAATGAAAAGCCTTTTTTGCAAAAAGTCAGTGAACCATCGGGGTACCATCAGGCTCTAAAGAGCGTCTATGTCAAGGTTGCCAAAAACAGCCTGGGCACCCGACCGAACAACCGATTAATTGCTTTGCGGCTTTGCTCCGTCGGTCTCCGGAGGCGGCGCAGCGTCAGACAAGTAGATGCGGATGGTCGAGCCTGTCTCTACCCTTGCCCCTGGCTTCGGCACTTGATTAATAACGTTTTTGCCTGCTCCCGACTTGGCCAGCTGGAAGTTCATGTTTAAATCCTCATAAATATCGGTAATGCTCATCCCGATCAGGTTAGGCACTTCTACAACCTTCGGTTCACCGTACAAGTACTTCGTCCGCTCCATCTGATCCTTGCGGGGCGGCACCTTCATGTAACGAAGCGTATCCTCCATGATGTTCTTAACGAGCGGCGCAGCGATCAGCCCCCCGAATTGAATGCCCTGCGGATCGTCGACGGCAGCGTAAATGACCACCTTCGGATCGTCTGCCGGAGCAAAGCCGATGAAAGAAACGATGTGCTCGTCAGCGGAATAGCGGCCGTTGATAACCTTCTGCGCGGTCCCCGTCTTGCCTCCGACGCGGTAGCCGTCGATAAATGCGTTGCGACCGGTCCCGTTGGCGACGACGCTCTCGAGGGTTTCTCGTACTTGCTTGGAGGTCGCCTCCGAGATCACTTGGCGTACCAGCTCCGGCTTGATCGTCTCGACCAGCTCCCCGGTGTCCGGTTTATACCACGCTCTGCCCACATGCGGCTTGAACAGCTTGCCGCCGTTAATCGCAGCGGAAACCGCTGTAATCTGCTGAATCGGCGTGACCGAAACCCCTTGACCGAACGACGTCGTTGCCAGCTCGACCGGACCTACTCGGGACGGCTTGAACATGATTCCGTTCTCTTCCCCGCCGAGATCGATGCCGGTCTTTTTGCCGAAGCCGAAGTTATAAATATAATTGAATAATGTGTCTTTGCCAAGACGTTGACCCATCACGACAAAGCCCGGGTTGCAAGAGTTCTCTACGACACCGAGGAACGTCTCACTTCCATGTCCGCCCCGTTTCCAGCAGCGGAGCCGTGCGCCAGCGACTTCAATCGAGCCGTCATCGTAGAAGCCTTCGTTGAGGTTAACCTTCTTCTCTTCCAGCGCTGCGGCGAGTGTAATGATTTTGAACGTGGAACCGGGCTCGTAGGTCATCCAGATCGGCAAGTTCCGGTTATAATTCTCTACCGGATAATTCCTGTAATTGCCCGGCTCATACCCCGGACGCGAGCCCATTGCCAATATTTCGCCGTTGTTCGGATCCATCGCAATCGCAATGACGTGCTTCGGCTGGTACTTCACCATGGCCTGATCCAGCTCTCGCTCCATGATCGATTGGATGTGACTGTCGATCGTCAGCTGCAGATTCATACCATCCAGCGGAGGCTTGTAGGCATCCGTCGAGCCAGGCATCTTGTCTCCATTGGCCGCAGCCAAATACGAAATATTGCCTTCGATACCACGCAGGTTTTTATCGTATTTCAATTCTATGCCCGTCAACCCTTGATTATCAATCCCTGTAAAGCCAAGCACATGGGCAGCCAGCCCGCCGAATGGATAATACCGTTTATTATCTTCCGTCACTCGTATGCCCGGAAGCTCCAGCTTGCGAATTTCCTCTGCTTTTTCCTGCGTCATCTTGCGGCCCGCCGGTTTAATAAACACGTCTTTTGCCCGCTTCGTAATCAGCTTATAAACCTCGTCCTGGCTCATCTGCAGAGCAGCAGCTAATTTTGCAGCGGTTCCTTGCGCGTCTTCGATCTGCGCCGGGATCGCAATCACCGTCGGTGTACTGATGTTGTAGGCGAGCTGCACGCCATTGCGGTCGAGAACTTCCCCCCGCTTGGCCGTGACCGGAATTTCCCTGCGCCAAGAGTCCTCTGCTTTGTCCGATATTTCCGGACCGATCCACAACTGCACGTACGCGAGCCGCACTACCAGCGCCAAGAAAAGTAGCGTTCCTACGACCAGTGCGGCGAATAATCGTCGGCGTACCGTAACGTTCGATGCCCTCATGCTCGCTAATCCCTCCCTGAACAGAGAATCGTTCATATCATCCCTATTCGGGACAACCAGGGGTTAGAACAAGCTCTTTTCCGCTTTCAAAGTCGGTCCTGCAGAGGAGCTAGGGCTTTTTCGCCGTCGTACCGTTCTGCGGCTTTACTGACACGCTTTCGGCTTTCACTTTTTTGTCCGGTTTATCGGTTTTATCCGATTTATCCGATTTATCCTGCTTATCGTTATCCGTTGTATCCTGGATTTGGTTAAGTGGTTTCAGCTGCAGTGTCAGCACTCGGCTATCGCCGGTACCATCGAGTGTCTGCGAAGTAACATAGCCTTCTCCCGTAGAGCTGCAGTGCAGCTTGATGAAGGAGCACACCTCCAGCGCATCGCGCAGCGACTTGCCGCTTAGATCGGGCACCGAGATATCACTGCCGCCTTCCTGCATCAATACATAAATTCGCTGCGAGCTGCCGATTTCAGTACCAGGGACCGGAGATTGGGCGAGGACTTTCGCGCCTTTGCCAAGAGCTTCCACAGTGACACCGAATTTGTTCATCGTAGATTTCACTTGATCCAGCGGCATGCCCGTTAAGTCCGGCGTCGTCGTCCGTGTATCCCGCTCCGTTGCTTGAATCTGCTGCTGTTGCTGCACGGTCGATGGCGCGATGCCCATATAGCGCAGCGTTTGGGATACGATCTCCTTAAACGCGGGAGCTGCCACGTCGCCGCCCAAGTGATAGTCGCCGCCGAGATCCGGTTGATCGGCAATAATCGTCACAAGAATCCGAGGGTCTTCAATCGGCGCATACCCGATGAACGAAATAACCCACTTGCCTTCAGCATAGCCTTTTTCCCCCGGATCAACGAGGTTGGCGGTTCCTGTTTTACCTGCAATGCGGTAGCCTTCGATATAAGCTTTACGGCCGGTACCAATATCCTTGTCCGACACGACACCTTCCAAATAGTCGCTAACTTGCTTGGCCGTTTTCTCTGAAACGACCTGACGGACAACTTGAGGCTCATTTTTTTGAATGACTTCGCCGGTTTCGGGGTTATAAATTTCTTTGATAATATGAGGCCACATTAATTTACCGCCGTTGGCGATCGCCCCGTAGGCCGCCGTCTGCTGGATTGCCGTTGCCGTTAAGCCTTGTCCGTAGGTTGCCGTTGCAAACTCCGCAGGATACTTCATGTTCACGAGCCCGGGTACCTCGCCGGGAATATCGACGTTCGTTTTGGCGCCAAAGCCGAATTTGTCTATGTATTGGCGCAGCTTGGTTTCGCCCAGCTTCTCGTAGCCCAGCTTCACGAATGCCACGTTACTGGAGCGCTTCAAGCCTTCCAGATAAGTGATTTTCCCCCAACCGGTTACGTTATGGTCATGGAGCTTGCGCCCCGGCACTTGAATGGAGCCAGATTGGTACGTTTCCGTCGGGTTAAACAGCCCCTCCTCCACCGTAGCGGCCAACGTAACCAGCTTAAAGGTTGACCCCGGCTCGTACTGCGATGCGACAGCGTGATTTTGAAAATCGCTCATTTGCTTCGTATCCCAATATCGGTTCGGGTTGAACGAAGGCGTGTTGGCGATCCCTAAAATTTCCATCGTTTTCGGATCCACTGCGATGGCCGTCAAGCTTTTCGGATGCCACTTCTCATTCACCTTGTCCAGCGCGTTCTCGATATAAAACTGGATGTTCTTATCGATCGTCAAGCGAACGTTGTCTCCGTTGATCGCTTTCTGGAAGTTGGCCGTTGAATTGGGCAGCTCCACGCCGTAGCGGTCCGTTTCGGTCTTTAAGAAGCCCGGCGTCCCTTTCAAAAAATTGTCGAGCTGAGCCTCGATCCCCATGATCGGCTTTCCTTCTTTACTGGTGTAGCCGAGGATATGCGATGCCAGCTTGCCGCCAGGATAAAACCGCTTGCTCTCGGGCAGCAGCAAAATCCCGACACTTTTGTTCTTCCCATCGATACGCTTCTGCAAATCTTCGACCAGCTTGTTGATCTGGTCAGCTACATCTGCGTCAATTTTCCACCCTTCATTGCCAAGTTCAATTTGCGTATAATAATCGCCGTTGTCTTTCTTCTTGTTGATCCGCTCCCGGATTTTATCCTCCAGACCTGCTGCCGCGCCACTGTTTTGAGGCGGTGCCAGGATCGCGGCCAGTCCTCTGACCACATCGTTCTCAATGTGCTTATCGTGAATGGTCTTCGGATTCAGTGCCAATGTGAATGCCGGGGCATCCTCCGCCAGCACCTTGTCATTCCGGTCCAAAATCGCTCCTCGGACCGCTCGCAGCTCATCATCCGCCGCCCAGCGCTCCTTAGCCATCGAGAGCAGTTCCGCTCCTTGGACCACCTGTACCCAATAGAGTCGCGTAACCAGGAAAACAAAAAGGAGGGTGAATAGCCCTCCGACAAGTAACGACCGTAATTTAACTTTTTTTGTCATCTCATCTCGCCCCTTACATCAAGGCTGTTCCTTGGTTTTTTTGGCGCTTGCCGTGCTGCCTGGTGCAATTCCCTGTGATCCGGTGCCAGGTGCATTCGTCTTCGCCGGACCCGCCGCTTTGATCTGCTTCTCATCGGGAACGGTGTATCCGTACTTCTTAGCCTCTTGTTCGAAGCGCTCCGGACTAGAGAGCGTTTCCACCTTGCGCTTCAGTACACTGTTCTCCGCTTCCAGCTTCTTCAGCTGCTGCTCGATCTTCATAATGTTCGTGTTCATTTCATAGATTTGCGCGTAGCGCCAGATGATTAAACCTGCCACTACGACGCAAATCGCCACGGTGAATAAATAGAGCAGCTTCTCCTGCACCGGCAGGCCCACCTTCGCACGTACCGCCGGTTTGCTTGGTTCATTCAAGTTCACCTTCACTTGATTCTTCGTCGTTGTCCGCTGTTCTACAGCTAAACTTCCGTGCATGTATGCCGGCAAAATGGTTTCCCCCTTAGGTCGAAAGTTTCTCCGCTATTCTAAGCTTGGCCGAACGTGCGCGGTTATTAGCTTCCAGCTCTTCACTGCTCGCCTCGATCGGCTTACGATTGACTAATTTGACTACGCCTTCGTTGCCGCAAACGCACATTGGAAAATCCGGTGGGCAGGTGCACTTCGCCACGTACTTGTTAAAGGTTTGCTTGCAAATGCGATCCTCAAGCGAGTGAAACGTAATGACGGCCGCCCGGCCGCCTGGTGCAAGGCAGCGAATCGACTGCTCCAGCGCGTCTTCGAAAGCGCCCAGCTCATCATTGACCGCGATGCGCAGCGCCTGAAAGCTGCGTTTCGCCGGATGGGGGCCCGTGCGGCGCGCGGCTGCGGGAATCCCTTCCTTGATCAGCTCCACGAGCTCGCCGGTCGTTTCGATCGGCTTCTTCGCCCTAGCCGCGGCAATGCTGGCTGCAATGCGCCGCGAGAACTTCTCTTCGCCGTATTCGAACAAAATATCGGCTATTTCCTTCTCCGACCAATCGTTCACGATATCTCTGGCCGTCAGCGGCGCGGTGCGATCCATCCGCATATCGAGCTCCGCGTCGTGGTTATAGCTGAAGCCGCGATCCGCTTCATCCAGCTGCGGCGACGAGACGCCCAGATCGAACAAGATGCCGTCCACCTGCGGTCGTCCGTCCTTCATCGCTTGCGGAATGCGGGACAACTCCCGCTCCAAAAAGCGAAAATTGCTGCGGACCAGCTTAACGCGATCCGCCACCGGAGCCAGTCGCTCAGCTGCATTGGCTAGCGCCGCATCGTCCTGATCAAAGGCGATCAAGAGCCCCTCCGGTCCGAGCCGGGAAGCGATTTCGTAGCTGTGGCCTGCGCCGCCTAGCGTACAGTCCACGTAAACACCGTCTGGCTTTATATGTAATCCTTGCACTGCTTCGTCCTTTAAAACCGTCACATGATGAAACATCGTCTAGTGTCCTCCTGCATTTACAAATCGAAGTTGAAATCGACCAATTTTTCCGCAATCTCGTTAAACGATTCTTCCGATTGCTCGGCATAGTTTTCCCAGATTGCCTTGCTCCAAATCTCCACCCGATTAGAAACACCGATGACTACGCAATCCTTCTCTAACTTGGCATGTTCGAGCAAATTGTTCGGCAGATTGACTCTGCCCTGCTTGTCCAGCTCGCACTCCGTCGCCCCGGAGAAAAAAAACCGGGTGAATGCCCGAGCATCAGACTTCATAAGCGGGAGCGCTTTAAGCTTCTGCTCCAGCACAGCCCACTCATCCATGGGGTATACAAATAAGCATTGGTCTAATCCGCGAGTGACAATGAACGATGTTCCGAGGGCTTCACGAAACTTGGCAGGCACGATCATCCGGCCTTTCTCATCAACGGTGTGTTGATATTCCCCCATAAACATCCCACATTGCACCCCCTTTCCACCACTTTAACCCACTTTCCACCACCTGTAAACTAATTATTCGCCACATTAACAAAAAATCCTGCTTCGTCGTATGACGTAAGCAGGATTTTTTGGGTTACTCGTTGGGGTCTTTCGTCTCGGTTTGAGTATTCGCTTGTGCCTGGTTGTGTTCCAAAAGAGTGCTGCGGACACTGACGAGCTTTGCCAGCCTCCTCTTGCGGACCATCCACAAAGGAATTCCGATGAGAGCCAGCAGGATTAGGACCGGAAGCGCCCCGGCCAAAATGACCACAAGCCACTGCAGCGCAACAGACAGAACCACCACGCTTCCGTTCAATGCGGCGGCCGAGCGTGTGATTAATGGCCCCCGATCCCGGGACTGGATGATCTCCGCGGAGCCGATTTTTTGCGTTACCCGCAGCTCGATGGTGGAGTAGGCGACATTTTGCTCCAGATAACGCATTCGGCCTTTAATCCGCTCGATTTCCTCCTGCACCTTACCAAGCTCGTTCGAGAACGACACCAGCTCCTCCGCCTTAGTCGCCTTTTCCATAAACGCGGTCAAGCGGCTTTCCACCACTTGTTTGGCTTTCAGCCTCGCAGTCAAATCCACGTATTCTTCTGTCACATCCTGCCCCTGCAGGCTTTTCTGCATCGTCGGATTAAGCTTCTCCAGCTGCGATAAGAGCGATTGAAAGCCGTTCGCCGGTACCTTGATCGTGAATGTCCCGCTCTTCTCGTTCGTCATCGTATTTTCATTGAACTGTAAAATGTACGCACCGGCCTGTTTGACCGTCTCCTGCACCTGCTGCGCGACGTCCTGATATTTCTCTACCTGCATCACAAGATGGGCGGTGTAAATGATTTTGCGGGTGTACGCGTCTGAGTTGTCAGGTAATGCTTGCCCCGTGAAGCTGCCTTGTGCTCCTGCCGGCGCACTCACGGTGTTCGATGCCGTTGCATTAGCCATCTTGGCCATGTCCGCCACCGCAGCCGGTCCCCCCGCACTATCGGCCGCCCCTTGCGGAGCGACAGCTTTACTCTCGGCGTGGCCCGCCGTTCCGGTTGATACCGCCATGTCCGCCTTTGACGACAAGGCGCTGCAGCCCGACAGAAGCAGCAGCAATGCTACCGCACCCGCAAGCCCCCTAGCATGCCTGGGCCACACTCTTCTTTCTTTCTCTTCCATCTTCTTCCCCCCTGGTCTGATGGCTTTCCAGCGACCATGAATTTCTGGATTCGCTTACCCCATAGACGGGATGGGTGATGACGTTGTTGCATGATTTTGGAAAAAAAAGAACCCCTCTCTCAGACTTACGTCCAAGAAAGAGGTGTTGGCTTACTTATGCGGCTTAGTGCTCCGCCCAGCTGTCCAAATACGATTTTTGCTGCTCCGTCAGCGTATCGATCCCCATACCCATCGCCGCAAGCTTGAAGCGCGCCACTTGCTCATCCAGCTCATAAGGTACGTTAACGACTTTGCTGCCGATTTGCTTATAGTTGTCGTTCACATATTTCAGCGACATCGCTTGCAGCGCGAATGTCATATCCATGATTTCCGCCGGGTGACCATCGCCTGCCGCCAGGTTAACCAAACGACCTTCCGCCAAAATGTAGAACTTGCGGCCGTCCGCCAGTTTATATTCTTCAATATTGCGGCGTACAGTACGCTTGGAAACCGCCAGTGCCTCCAGCTCCGGCTTATTCACTTCCACATCGAAGTGACCGGCATTGGACAAAATCGCGCCGTCCTTCATCACTTGGTAATGCTCACCGCGGATGACATCCCGGTTACCGGTTACCGTGACGAAGAAATCGCCCACTTTTGCTGCTTCCACCATCGGCATGACGGCAAAACCGTCCATGTAAGCTTCAACCGCTTTGATCGCATCGATCTCGGTAACGATGACGTTCGCACCAAGTCCCTTAGCACGCATCGCCACGCCTTTACCGCACCAGCCGTAGCCGACTACAACCACCGTTTTACCTGCTACGACCAGGTTGGTCGTCCGGTTGATGCCATCCCATACGGATTGGCCCGTGCCATAGCGGTTATCGAACAAATATTTGCAGAATGCGTCGTTTACAGCAACCATCGGGAACTGCAGCTGACCCTCTTTTTCAAGCGACTTCAAACGCAGGATGCCTGTCGTTGTTTCTTCGGCTCCGCCGCGCACGTTTTTCAGCAAGTCTTTACGCTCGGAATGAAGAATCGTCACCAAGTCACCACCGTCGTCGATGATCAGGTCCGGCTCGGTTTCCAGCGTCTTGATCAGCAGATCCTTGTACTCCTGCGGATCCGGGTTATATTTGGCGAAAACGGTAATCCCGTCTTCGACGAGCGCCGCGCACACATCGTCTTGTGTCGACAGCGGATTGCTTCCGCAAATCGTTACATCCGCACCACCGGCTTGCACGACCTTTGCCAGGTAAGCGGTTTTGGCCTCCAAGTGAAGGGAAATCGCCACTTTCAGCCCTTTAAACGGCTGCTCCTTCTCAAACTGCTCACGAATCCGGTTCAATACCGGCATATGGGCGTTAACCCAGTCAATTTTTAAATGTCCTTCCGGCGCGAGCGCAATGTCGCGGATAATGCTGCGGTCTTTAGTGCTAGCCATTAAATTCGTTCCTCCTAATTAAAAATTCCACAAGTACAAATCAATTGGATAATCCATCTATATGTAGAATTGACTCTTTACATATAACATATCCGATGCTTGCCGTCCATCTCAATTGGAAGCTCCAGTAACGTTTTCAGCCAGCCATCACCGTATTTATTCAAATACGCAATGACATTGTACAGTCGCTCTTGCGGCTTGCCTCCCGGCAGCACCGACATGCCGATGCGTTGGAACTGGCGGAGGCCCGAATCGAACTGCTGACGAAGCCCGTCTCCGGCTTTTTGCTCAAGGAACTCGATCTGCTCGATGATTTTGCCAAGATTCGTGTCCCCCAGCTTCTTAAGCCCGGGATTAATGCCAGCCAGCGCCTCGATCAGCGGCTCGTAGTGCTCTCTAAATTGCGTCTTCACTTCGGCAAATCGATCGTCCAGCTTCAGCTGATCCTGTTCCCGAAGCCATGCCTGCTGCCGCTCCTCTAAATGATATAGCACATCGTCCAGCGTCAGACCATATTTGGTCATATTTTTCTGGATGGTGCCCTCCAGCAGCGTGAAGGCAAACCGCGGAATTAAAATCGGCATCTGCATTGCAGCCCATTCAAAGGCATCGCGCGTGAGCCCCCAATAGGCGATCTCAGCCGGCCCCAGCACCGTGCCCAGTACAGGAAACAAGAAATCCTGCATGAGCGGACGCGTCATGACGTTGTTGCTCAGTCGTTCAGGGGATGAGACAGCCCAATCGAGCAGCTGCTCACGTGTATATTGACGTTCCCCTCTCCGATCGGTAAATCCGCCTTCTTCATTCGAATAGAGCAGCACGCGCTCTCCCTGATCGTAGACGAACAGATTAGCTCCCCTATCATGCAGTTCAACCTGCGGCTGATACCCATTGGAAACGAGCCGCGCACGGCTTCTTAGAAGCGCTTGATTCATCTCGCCATTGCGCTCGACTAACAGTCGAAACATCGGCGCCTCCAGCTGCCGAATTTCCGGATCATCCGAGTCCAGCAGCACAAGTCCCGAGGGGCCGAACAGCTGAGCCATGAAACGCGCGAACAAATCGACTAGCGTCACAGATTCTCCGGCCATCGCCTGCAACGATGCCATCAGATCTGCGCGGAACTCCGTTGGCAGCAATGACTTTTCCAGCTGTTCCAGCACGGTCTCCCACTGTTCTGGGGAAATCTTCGTCTGGCTGACGGAGGTCCGAATGCCGGTCGGATGCTCCAGCTTCACCTTTTCTACCTTAAGCTCGGAGGTCAACCAGTTCAGATGATTGACTTCATCAAAATCATGGTCCTCCCCAGCAATCCAAAACACCGGAACAACCGGCCTCTGCAGCTTCTCCGAAGCTTGACGAGCCATACTGATTAGAGTAATGGCTTTATAAATAACTAAGAGTGGTCCTGTAAACAAACTGGCCTGCTGCCCGCCTACCACCGCCAAGGTGTTCGACTCGCCCAGAAGACGCACGTTAGCCAGCGTTTCAGGCGATGCCCCTGCTCGCTCGTTAAAGCTCGCCAGCACGCGGACAAGCTCTGAGCGATCTGCAGACATCCCCCTCGCGCAGTCCAGCCAAGCGGCTCGTTCCTTCCAGCTCGCAGGATCCCACGGATTATATTCATACAGGCCGCCCGTTTGGTCAAACCGGTGAATATAGTCCTCCGTTAATGGCTGGCCGGACTCCCAATGAAATGCTTCCACCTGCATTCTGACGCCGCCCCTCGTATGTAATGATTTCATGCCTTGCTTATTAATAATTCGGCCCCATATGAGCCGCGGTTCACTCACTTACTTACGAATAGCAACTTTATATATTGTACACATGTTCCTACATATCGTCAAAAAATAACAGCCCTCCTTCCCGAAGGAAAAAGGGCTGCAATGAATGATCTTAATATAAATGGCAGGCTACGTAGTGGCCAGGCTCCACTTCTTTAAATTCCGGCATGGCCGCCGCACATTCCGGCATCGCATGCGGGCAGCGGGTCCGGAAAGGACAGCCGCTAGGCGGGTTCAGCGGGCTTGGAATTTCTCCCTCGAGAATAATCCGCTCGCGGGTACGCTCAATCTCCGGATCTGGAATCGGAATCGCCGACAAGAGCGATTGCGTGTACGGATGCAGCGGCTTCGCATACAGCTCTTCCGAAGTTGTAACCTCAACCAGCTTCCCGAGATACATAACACCGATCCGGTCGGAAATATGCTTCACCATCGCAAGGTCATGCGCAATAAACAGGTACGTCAAGCCGCGCTCCTTCTGCAGCTTTTTGAACAAGTTCACGACCTGAGCCTGTACGGACACGTCAAGCGCCGAAATCGGCTCATCGGCAATGATGAACTTCGGCTCGATCGCCAGTGCACGCGCAATCCCGATCCGCTGGCGCTGACCACCTGAGAACTCATGCGGGAAACGGCTGGCATGCTCTTCGTTCAAGCCTACGTCGCGCAGCAGCTGGAGTACCCGCTCTTTGCGCTCCTTGCCAGAATTCAGACCATGGATGTCGATACCTTCGGCAATAATATTACCAACGGTCATCCGCGGATTCAAAGAAGCATAAGGATCTTGGAATACCATCTGCATATTGCGGCGGAACTCCTGCTGCTTCTTGCCCTTCATCTTGTGTACGTTTTCGCCGTTGAAAATCACTTCTCCACCGGTTGTATCGTACAAATTGATAATGGTACGGCCAGTGGTCGATTTACCACAGCCGGATTCCCCAACCAAACCGAACGTTTCGCCCTGCTGAATCGCAAAGCTTACGTTATCGACGGCTTTCAGGATTTTACCGTTTCCCAAATTGAAATGCTTCTGTAAATTGCGAACCTCTAATAAAGGTTGTTTCTGACTCATCGTGCCGCACCTCCTATTTCAACCGGACGCTCAACCTTTGGAGCTCCTTCATGCAGCAGCCAACAGGCGGCCGAATGCGTATCGGAGAGCGTCGTATGCTCCGGATCAATCTCAAGACAAACCTTCATCGCGTATGGACAACGCGCAGCGAAGGCACAGCCCTTCGGCGGGGCGAACAAATCCGGAGGTGTCCCCGGAATCGGAATCAACTCGCTGTCTTTATCTTGGTCAAGACGCGGAACGGAACGAAGCAAGCCCCAAGTATACGGGTGCTTCGGATTGTAGAAAATCTCATCCACCGTGCCTTGTTCCGCTACTTTCCCAGCATACATGACAATGACGCGCTGTGCCATTTCAGCGACGACGCCCAAATCATGCGTAATGACGATAATCGAAGTTTCCGTTTGCTCAGAGAGCTTCACCATCAACTCGATGATTTGAGCTTGAATCGTAACATCGAGCGCTGTCGTCGGCTCATCGGCTATCAGCAGCTTCGGGTTACAGGCCAAAGCGATGGCAATCATAACCCGCTGGCGCATCCCGCCGGAAAATTCGTGCGGGTACTGATTCACACGGCCTTCCGGATTAGAAATTCCAACCAGCTTCAAAATTTCAATTGCACGCTTGGTTGCTTCCGCGTTGCTTAGCCCTTGATGCTTCACCAGACCTTCCGTGATCTGCTTCCCGATCGTCATCGTCGGATTCAGCGAGGTCATCGGATCCTGGAAAATCATGCCCATCTCAGAGCCGCGGATTTTTTCCATTTCTCTATTTGAAAGTTTCGTAATTTCCGTTTTGCCATCAAATTTGATGGAGCCGTTCTTGATCATGCTAGGAGGCGAAGGATTCAATCTCATGATCGTTTGCGCTGTTACCGATTTGCCGCAACCCGATTCGCCTACGATCGCAAGCACTTCACCCTTTTTCAATTCGAAGGTGACTCCGCGGACGGCCTGTACTTCACCGGCATACGTGCGAAAGGATACTTTAAGGTCGCGAACCTCTAAAATATTGTTACTCATGATTATTACACCCCCATTAGCTCTTGATTACTTCCGCATTTTCGGATCAAGCGCATCGCGAAGCCCGTCGCCGAGCAGGTTGAAGCTCATTAGGATCATGCTGAACACAATCGTCGGACTAATAACCCGGTGCGGGTACAGACGAATATTGTTCGCGCCGTCAGACAACAGCGATCCAAGCGAAGCAAGCGGTACTCGGATACCTAAGCCGATAAAGCTGAGGAATGCTTCCACGAAAATAGCGGATGGAACGATAAACGTAATCTGAACAATAATTAAGCCGAGTGCGTTCGGCACTAAATGCTTCAATATAATACGAGCGCCGCCGGCGCCTAAAGTTTTAGCCGCGAGGACATACTCCTGCTCCTTGAGGGTCAAAATCTGACCGCGAACAAGGCGTGCCATAGGAACCCATCCAGTAATCGCGTAGGCGATGATGATCGTCTTAAAGCCTGGACCGATAACAATGATCAACAGGATTGAAATCAGCAAAAATGGAATCGAATAAATAATTTCGATGAAACGCTGCATCAAATCATCGATTCGACCGCCATAGTAAGCGGAAATACCGCCATACGCAACCCCGATAATCAAATCAAGCAGCGCCGCTGTGAGACCGATCATGAGGGAGATACGAGTTCCCCACCATACACGTACCCATAAGTCACGGCCAAAATCATCGGTACCAAACCAGTGCGCAGCAGAAGGGCTCTCGTTTTTAATCGCATAATTTTGCGTTGCGTAGTCATTGTGCGAGAGTAAAGGTCCAAAAATCGCAAGCAAAGAAAGTGTGATCAATACGATCAAGCCGAACATGGCCAATTTATTTTTCTTGAGTCGGCGCCAAGCGTCCTGCCAATACGTCAGGGAAGGGCGGACAATGATTTCTTTACTAACCGCATCTTTTTCCAGCGGCTGAAACATCTCTTTCGACATTGCCATGCTTACTTCCCTCCCTTGGTCAGACGAATGCGCGGATCAATGAATCCATACACAAGATCCGTCAAAAACAACACTACCACTAGAATAAACGAGTAGAAAATAGTAAGGCCGGTGATCATGGTGTAATCGTTTGAATAAATCGATTGAACGAAATGCTTGCCAAGACCAGGAACGACAAAAATTTGCTCGACTACAAGCGTACCAGTGATCAAGTTAACGAATACCGGACCAAGCACCGTTACAACCGGTAAAATTGCGTTTCGCAAAGTGTGCCGGAAAACCATCTGAGGTTGGGACAAACCTTTGGCTTTTGCTGTTTTAACGTAATCCTGATTGAGCACATCCAGCATGGACGTCCGCATCAACCGGGCTAAGATGGCTATTGTACCAAAAGACAATGCAATCGCCGGCAGGACTCTTGATTGTGGGCCTTGCCACATACCCGGAGGCAGCCAGCCCAGTTTAACACCGACGAAATACGACAATAATGGACCAAGCACAAAGGATGGTACAGAAATACCAGCAACCGCTGTGAACATCGCAGCTACGTCCAAGCCTTTATTATGGTTAAGGGAGGCAATAACACCCAGCGTCAAGCCAACTGCAATAGCAATGGCCAGCGCCCAAAGTCCCAGTTCAAGCGAAGCAGGAAAGCCCTGAGAAATAATGTCCGTTACTTTACGCGTCGGGAAAGCATAGGAAACGCCAAGGTCGCCATGAATGACATTATTCATATACTTCAGATACTGCTCCCAAACTGGCTTGTCCAAGCCATATTGAGCATACAAAAGCTGCTTCTGCTCAATCGTCAGCTTCTGAGACTCTTCACCGAACGGATCGCCCGGCAAGTTTTTCATCAGAACAAATGTAAATGTGACGATTAACCACAAGGTTATTAACATATAAACCAAACGACGCGTGAAATAGCGAAGCATGGCACACCTCCTGATCATGATAAAACGCAAATCAAAACAGTTCAGGCAACGCAAAGGTCCGAATGCGCAAGCCAAACTGCTTCGCAAGCATAGACGCGAAATCTAAGGTGGACTATGTTTGCGAAGCAGTTCCGCTTCTCATAGCGAAATGAGAGAAAAAGCGAAGCCGTTCCAACACGATTCATCAGAACGGCCCCGCACTCAAAGCTTACCATAGCTGAAACATGAATTCATTGCTTACTTAATGGAAACCCACTTAAGCTCCCACTCTTTAGACATCGATGGCAAAATCAATCCATCTACGTTCGGTCTTTTCGCGTATGGTCTCATCCGGAAATAAAGTGGGGAGATCGGCAGATCCGTCATCAACAGCTTTTCAGCATCGACCAGCATTTTGGAACGTTTAGCCAGGTCAACTTCTTTATCGGCCGCTTTCACAAGATCATCATAGGCTTTGCTGTTGTATTCCACGTAGTTAAACGATTTGTTGTCAGACAGCCACATATCAAGGAAGGTCATCGGATCGTTGTAATCCGCGCCCCAAAGAGCGATCAGTGCGTCAAAGTTGTTGGACTCCATGTTCTTGACGCGCAGCGCAAAAGGCAACGGTTCTCCATCAACATCCACACCTAAGTTTTGCTTCCATTGGGCTTGGATGAACTCAATGGATTTCTTCGACGTATCTGTGTCGTCGGATGTCAGCTTAAACTTCGGCAAGGAAGTCATATTCAACTCTTTCAAGCCTTCAGCAAGCAATTGCTTTGCCTTGGTAGCGTCAAACGCAGGCTCAGTATCGCCAGCTACTTTACGGAATTCTTGTTTGTTCCCGTCAAGAACGACACCTGGTACCAGACCCGTCGATGGAACTGACGTACCGCCTAGAACAACGTCGTTAAAGGTTTTACGGTCAATAGCCATGCTAAGAGCTTGTCTGATTTTCGCATTGGCAAAGGCAGGCACCTTCTTATTTTGGAACATTACGTACGCCGTAACAAATTCTTTCTTAAAGACCAGATCCGGCTTACCTTGGAACGCCTTTGGCTGCTCGCCGGTCAATTGAGTCACATCCACCTGATTTGTATCGTACATGTTAAGTGATGTGTTCGGGTCTTTAACGATATTGACAGTCACTTTGGTCAGCTTCACGTTCGCTGCATCCCAGTAGTTGTCGTTTTTAACCATGACGAAAGATTGCTCATGATCCCATTTTTCCATCTTGAACGGACCTGCGCCCATGATCTTGTCAGCATCAGCACCGTTCTTGTCGCCCTGCTTCTTCACAAAATCAGGTTGTTGCGGGAAGAATGTCGGCATCGCCAATTGATCGGTAAAGAACGCTACTGGTCTTTCCAGTGTAATTTCCAGTGTCTTGTCATCTTTAGCTTTAATGCCAAGCTCCGCTTTCTTCGCTTCCACCTCTTCAGGCTTCGCTTTGTTCAAAGCGGCTCCACCCTTGATCCAAGACAGCATAGTAGCGTACTTTGCTTTGGTAGCTGGGTCCAATGTGCGCTGATAGGACCATACGAAGTCGCTGGCTTTCAACGGCGTTCCGTCTGCCCATTTCAGTCCGTCACGCAAGGTGATGGTGTAAGTCAGACCGTCTGGAGAAATTTTCGGAAGCTCTTTGGCCAGACCCGGCTGTGCTTTTCCGTCTGCATCCAAACGGTACAAGCCTTCATTGACTGCGTTCAATACAGTAAATGTAGGGTTGGTTGTTGCAAGCGAGCTATCAATTGCTGGCGGTTCAGCATTCAGGTTTATGCGAAGCTCCTGAGCTGGCGCCTTTGTATTATTTGCAGCTCCCCCTGGTTGTGCCGCATTGTTGCCTCCGCAGCCGGCCGCGAGTGCGCTAAGCATCGCCGTTACCGTTGCAAAAACAAGAAGTTTTTGAATCTTCATTAAAAAAGACTCCTCCTTCAAATTATGTAAATATATGGCAACCCCACATCCCACCACTATGTTAGTTAATATGACGTGGAGATAACACCCAAAATTTTCGCCTTATTGATAATATAAGATTTATATCAAAAAGTAAAGCGTGTAACCGTTACCAAATAGAAATTATACAACCAGTGGTCAATTAAATCTAGGTAAATTTTTTACAGTCCACTAAAGTCAGACGAACTTTCGCCTCCATTTGATGCACAACGTCCCTAAACAACACAAAAAGAGCCTATAAAATAGGCTCTCAAACCACTCGTATTTTTATACTTGTTCCGTTAAATATCTGATTTCCGATTATTATGCAGCACTTTATCGATGGCATTGGTCAGTTCCCGGTATACATCGGTTTCGACCTGCAGCCGCAATTGCGATTTGGCGAGCACCTCGCCTTTATCGGTAGACACATAGCGCGCAGGAAGATGATTCAACGCGATCGCCATGACATCACTTTGAGCTTTCTCATCGAGACTGGACAGCTGATCTTGGTGCTGCATCAACTCTTTCAAGCAAGACTTCACGATTTCTTCCATCAAATTATGAATGGGCATACAAACATCTCCTTAACCATCAGCGGATTTAAGCGGCGTCCCTGCAGACTGCTTGGTCGCCTTCTAGTGGCTGAGCATATATTTTCCAATGCCTAATATAAGCAAGACCACGTAGCAAGCCGTAAGCGCCAGGAACCCCACCCGGCTTAGCATGCGGGCAATTTTGACTAGGTCGATCCGGCCCTTCATCCGATTCTGCACGTTCCCGAGCAGTCCCGCGGCGACCAAAAACAGAAGCACAATCGTCCACAACAGCATGGCCGACCCGAACAAATTACGACTCATATAAGCCACGGAGCCAATCAGAAACAGCGTTGTGATGTCCATGCTCATATAGGTCGCTTGGCGTTTATTCCGGCTTATCATAAATACAATAAACCAAGTAATAAAAAAGGCTACGAAGGGAACCAGCGACAGCATCGTATAAATTTGATGAATCCATCGGAACAAAGTATCCATACTTCCCACCCGATCGCTGCGAATTAATACCCTGCTTTAGACGGCTGCTTCGGGTTTGGGGTGAATCGTGGTTAGTCTCTGCCCGTTGCGCTGCCTTCCAGCGCTTTCACCAGCCGGTACACGGTCTGATGTGTCTGAAGCGTCATGCCCATTTTGCCCGCTTCCCTTACCAACCCGCCTGTGATCGCTTCGATCTCGGTCGGCCTTCCGGACTGTAAGTCCTGAAGCATGGAGGAGCGGTTCCCCGCCGTCTTGCGGCATACCTCAAGCAGCTGCTCCCAAAGCTCCGTGTCCAGCTTCAGCTGCAGCGCGGCAGCCATCGCCATTGCCTCATCGAACAGCTCTCTCATCAGCTGCAAGGATGAAGGGATTTCCGGAAGCTGTCCGTTACGAACCTGTAATATCGCAGTCAGTGGATTGATCACGGAATTGATGACCAGCTTCTGCCAAACTCTTCTAGTGATGTCTTTCGACAAAAACGTACGAAATCCTGCACGCTCTAAGCATTCAGCTAGTTTTTTTTGTGCAGCTAGAGCCGGTGAAGCAGGGTTATACACCACTGCGCCTAGGCTCGTCTCTCCTTTGCCCGTATGCCAAGTCTCGACGTCTGAGCTTTTCATCGCTCCTTCCGTCGTAATCCCCAGCAAAATCCGCTCTCGTGGTATTTCAAGTTCAAGGAGCTCGACATGTCCAATCCCGTTCTGCATACAAACCACCCAGCTCTCGGGTCCCATCATCGCGCGAATTTCTCGAACAAACTCCGGGTTAAATGCAGACTGCTTCACCGTTAGCACGATAAAATGCACCTGCCCCAGCGTGTGGGCTTGTCCAAGCTCCGTCAACAAGCCAATTGCAGGGTGAACGATGGCAGGTTGTTTGTCCTTTCCCTCGTCAACATTGCCATCATGCAGCTTGATGCCTTCTGCGATTAACGCTTCCTTGTGCTCGCGGCGCTTGACGCCTACTTCTACCTCCAGGGCGTGCCCGGATAAAGCAAGCTTCGCCGCAAATAGCAAGCCCATGCTGCCCGCCCCTACGATCGTGAATCGAGCTTCCGACATTTTGCGCTCACTTCCTTGTCCAAATCTGTTTCTATCATAGCAAATCCTCTGAAATGAATAAAACCTCTGGCATCCATTTTCATGGAAAGCAGAGGTTTAGGTGTTACAGGCTATTCGATTCTCTCCAGGTTCCCGTTCTCATCCATTTTAAATCTCGTCTTGGCTTCCTCATCTTCTTCCGCTAGAAACGCCAGCTTGCGCGCCCGATCCATAATTTGAATCAACGCCTTATAATCATCGTTAACGACACGATAGTCTGTGGACACTTCATTTACTTGACTTTTCAGCACATCATTCTCGTTCCGAAGCCGTTCCAACTCATCCTGCTTGTCGTTTATTTCCTTCTCGAGCTGACGGATATGGCGCACCATCTCTTGATAGCTGCCTTTCCACTGCCGTAAAAAGCGAATGACTGCGTCGATCGATAGCTCCTCCACAATGCCGTCGCTTCGCACCGAGCCCTCGGCTGTCAGAGTAGCTGTCATCCCTCCGCCCGCAACGGAAGCGAATGCAGCTGCGGTATGCTTCTTCTGCTGATTGCGCTTTTGACGTTGGGCCTTGGCAATTTGAATAGCTGCCTCGTATTTTTTCCTCACAAAACTATTCCACCGGAATCCGCAGGCTGCGGCCGTTCTACCTATCTTTTCCCCTACTTCTTCAAATGCAGAGAGCTGCGTGCTGCCCTCCCGGATATGTCTTAACGTCACCTCCGCTAAAATCAAATCGTCTTCCTCGCTCCATGCGTCTTGTCTGATTGCTGTCATCGAAGCAGTCCTCCTAACCCCTGGGGTATCATCACATCTATAGTGGTTATTCGTGGTATGTTGCGTTACTTTATCTCTATGCCCATAGTAGAGTTCATAGAATACTTTTCTAGTATTTTGTATTGCCATTTTTCAAGGTCGGCATACATGAATTCAATCGGAAAAGGGAATCATATTCAAAGCAGGCTAAATTGACTTAATTTCGTCACTGTTTTGTCGTTTACACTCGAAGTGAGAGAAGTTATAATGTATCGTAGACGCGACCGAAGAGAGGGGGATGCAGGATGGATCGCATGTTTCGAGTTCTCGGCTTTTGGACACTCGCGATCGGGCTTATGGCGTTAGCAGGGGATTTCATTCCAATGGCTCTGATCTTTTTCGCCCAAACGGCGATTTTTGTGCTGTTAGGATATATGAAATTGACCGAACGTGCCTACATATTGATTTTTTGGGGGTACATGATCGTTTCATTCGTAGGGTTTACCTACTGGTCTTTCTTCCGATTGACCGTATAAACCAACGGTACGAACGAGACAAGCTTGCCCGCCTAAGAACGAAAAAGAAGAAGCACCGCCTACTCAGGCCGCGCTTCTTCTTTTTTTTGGATCAATACTTTAAACAGTTCGCTCATCTGGTCGCTGATCAGCAGCTGACGAATCGCACGGTTGCGCTTTGCCGCGGGCGAGAACGGATCTCTGGCATCGTGATCCTGCAGCTTCAGCAGCAGCCCATTCTCGACTAGGAATTGCTTCTGCGTAAGTAATTGCGAAGACGTCAGGCCTGCCTCCTCACCGGCCCGGATCAAGCTGCTGAAGTTCACGTGCGCCGTCATATCCTGCTCGCCTGGCCGACTAAGCGGCGCATCCTCCGCCTGATGCTTCCAATAGCATAGCAGCGTGCCGCGCATTCGATGGGCTGCGTACAGCTCCTCCCTCACATCCCCATAATCGATCGTCATTACGGTTCCTTGGCCAATCCCTAGCGCAACACTCTTCAACCAACTCAGCGCAGCCAAATTCACCTCAAACTGCTGGCCATCACGCATCGGGAGCGCTTCATCATGAAGATAGGCTTGCACAGCAGCATTCTTCAATGGCAGCTCGATTTCCTTCAATGCGCTCAACTCGGCATCCCAGCACACGTAAATTTCATACCAAGCTCCGTCCCTCGCCACGATGCGGTGAACAGGAAAGGCATCCGGCAGCTCATTAGAGAAGAGCAGCACGCTCCGCCATGGCCCCTCCTCATACCAATCATCTGCGGTTAGAAACCGCAGCTTGGCTGCATGGGCTGCAAGCGCTTCCTCCTGGAGCCGGCGATGAGAGCCGCTTGATTCAATACTGATGTACTCCAGTCGCGAATAAATATCCGGCGCTTGAACGATTAATGCATCAAGCAGCTGCTTTGCAAACCGACCGCTGCCGCCTCCCCACTCGATGATGCGGATCGGTTCGTGAGGCGCCTCCTTGTCCCAAAACGGCTCTTTCAGCATCCATTCCACAACGGTTTCAGCTAATACCCCCCCGATGAAAGAGCCCGTATAGAAGTCGCCCTCTTTGCCGAGCTTGATCTCTTCGCTCATATAATAGCCAAACTCCGGATGATAGAGACATAATTCCATGTAATCCCGAAACGTTATGGCCTGCTCCGGTGCGGACTCCATCTGCTGTCTGATCACCTGAATCAGTCCGGGCTTTCCCTGCTGCATCCCATGCTCTCCTCACACCACTAGGTTGTTGTTTGTACCAACTTTACTACAGACAAAACGATGCTTGCTCGCTATAATAGGATGACGCCAACAATGAAGGGAGCTTCACTTTGTTTAAACGTAACGTTTTGCCTGGCCTCATACTCCTTTGCAGCACTGCCTTGATGGCGGTTGGCTGCACCGATCATAAACAGCTGAAGCAGGACCTTCAGGCTGCCGTTCAGAAGCAGGAGCAAGCACTGGCCAACCATTTTAGCGGAACCGTAGATCTCAAGCTCGACGCGAGCTTGTTTCAAGGAGCAGCCCCTATGGCTGCCGCGATGCTGACCACACTCAAAGACAGCCACATCGAATATAGCGGCGCTGCAACTCTAGCCGAGCCTGTCCGCATGGAAGCCACCTTGAAGGTGCTGCCCAAAGGCGCTGCAAGCTCGATCGATATGCCGCTTCTCATTAAAGATAACAAATTGTATCTGCAGATGCCAGCCATCAACAAGCCGGACGAATACCTGATGCTGCCGCTGGACAAAGGGCCGGAGCGCCTAAAGAACACCGGGCATTTAAGCTCCGTGGTTTACGGCAAGCTTCTGGAGGGAATCAATCCCGATTGGCTGGAGCCGGGTCAACAGCAGGAAACGCTGCCCGGCAGCACCGAGCCGGTTAAGCGAATTACGCTGAATATTACCGACAAAAATCAAAAAGCGGCTGCCGATGCGATTAATGGCGTGATCCCCGGGATCCTGAGCGAGCTGCTGCAAAGCGGACTGAGCACTTCGGCGCAGACCGATCAATGGAAAAAGGCTATGAGTACCTTCCAGGTCACCTCACCGTCCTCCGTCAGCATGCTGATCGATAACCAAGGCTTTATCCGGGAGCAATCCGGTAAGCTTCAATTCCGAGTGGATGCGAGCAGCGCGGTCCAGGCTATGGAGTGGAAGCACACGACATCCGACATCAATCAAACGATCAGCTTTACCCAAGACGAGCCGAAACAAGTAAAAAGCATGGATGATATTTTACGCTTGGTCGCAGCTCCGAAGAAATAAACGTATTCACGATGCTTCCCTGCTGGGAAGCATTTTTTTGTCATGTTTTTCTATAACTTATGATAATCTGAGTTAAGAGACATTTCCTGCAGCTGCAACATTGTTGACAACTGACATCGTAGTCCATGATGTACAGTTGACATCCTAATCCATGATGTACAGTGCAACTTCATCAAAGGGGGACATGCCAAATGATGCGCAAATGGGCCTTGCTTGTCCTTCTGCTCTGGTTTTGCTGCGTTTCTGTCGTACCGCCCCCCGCCAGCTGGGCGGAAGCCGAGTCCTCGAACAAAGAGCTGCTGCAAAAAGGGCTGACCCTGTTTGAGATCGATCAAGAGCTGACCCGCATTACCAATCGTCAGGATCAGTTAAACGCTCAGCTGCAGATCACGAAGACGCAAATTCAAGCCGCCGCGAAGGCAACGAACGAAGCCAAGCAGCACGCAGCCAAGGTCGTTCGGGCCTATTATATGGGAGATCGAGATTCGTTGTGGCTCCTTTTTTTCTCCATCCGTTCGTTATCCGATGCGCTCTCCGTACTGGAATATCTTCAAATGATCCTGCAGAACGACCAATTGGCGATGGGCCGTCACCGCGAGGCGCTAACCAAGCTGCAGTCCCTGCAATCCGATCAGCTTAAAGCACAAACCGAGCTGGCGCAGTCGAAGGATAAGTATTTAACGGAACGAACTCGCATGGTGGCTTTACAAAAGGAAGTCGATGAACAGCTGGCCCGAACGAAGGAAGCCGCGAAGGTGCAGCAAGAGATGGTCGACCTCAATCGTCAGTGGCAGGACAAGGGCATTCCGCTGTTCAAAACGTACTTTACCGCGCTCGCTCAAGCGATGAAGCAGCTCCCGGAGTCCTTTGCATCCGGCACCGGCTCTGGTTCAAGCTCCGGGCTCATGTCCGGCAAAAACCTAACCATTAACCCTAACGGCCTCAGCTATACGTTTCAAATGACTGATCAGGAGCTGAACGATTATTTGAAGCAAAAAAACGAGCTGTTCCGCAACATGACCTTTCATTTCACCACAGATCAAGTGATTGCATCCGGCAAGCAAGACGATATAGCCGTTACCGTCAAAGGCACTTATCAAATCGCTACTAAAGAAGAAACGAACAAAACCTACATCCGATATAAAATCCAAGAGCTGCGGTTCAACGACTTTACGCTGCCGCAATCGACGGTAGACGCACTGGAAAAGCAATTTGATCTGGGCATCTACCCGCAAAATATCGCTTCCTTCCTGCAAGTGACGGGCATAAAACTAGAGGATAGTAAAATGAGCATTTTCTTCAAGCTGGCACTGTAGCTCGATGACGAGTTGCAGCAGCCGGCTTTTTTGCGGATAATGGAGCTAAAAAAGGAGCGTGACGCCGGATGAACACGATAAAGCCTTCGCGCAAATTCGCGCTGGCGATGGACCTGCCGGAGGGCAAGCGAGCGGGCTACTACGCCCAAATCGTCAAAGCGCTGGCCGGGAAGGCGGCGCTATATGACCGGGAAAAGGAGCTGCTCATCTTCGCGACCGAAGAGGAACGCAGCGAGGCGGAGCCGATCATGGAGCAGTACGCCATACCTTGGGAGCCGATGGATCTGCTGCAGCTTCCAGCTCCCGTTCAAACTTATCGGACGTTTGACGATTTCGGGTTCATAAGCCGCTTGGACAACGTGTATGTGTATGCTGACTTGATCAGTGTGTTCCAGCTCGCGCCAGATCAAGCGCTAGGCCGCCAAGCTGAGCCTCAAGGCGCATTGGCACAGCTGGATGAGCATCTGGTGGCCCTGTGCCCGACCGGCTCCGGAGCTGCCGACGCCCTCTGTGCGATCGAAACGCAGCACCGGGAGCTGGCGGACGGCATCGCCCGCGCCTATGGCTGCCACGTCCACTGGTACGACACTTAAAAAGAAAACATCGGCGTTATAACGAACAGTCCGTCGTTATTGCGCCGATGTTTTCTTTTTCGCCTAATCGCTTTGCTGAATTTACAGCAAATCTGCCGCCAGCTGCGCCAGGTGGGAACGTTCGCCCCGCTCCAGCATAATATGACCACTGATGCTCTGCTCTTTGAAGCGCTCCACGACGTAGGTTAGCCCGTTGCTGGACGCATCCAGATAGGGATGGTCAATTTGCTCCGGATCGCCTAACAGCACAATTTTACTGCCCTCGCCCACCCGAGAGACAATTGTCTTAATCTCGTGCTTGGAAAGGTTCTGAGCTTCGTCGATGATGATGAACTGCCCGGGAATGGACCGTCCGCGGATATAGGTGAGCGCTTCGACTTGAATGCTGCCGAGGCCTGCTAAAATCTTATCGATATCCCCCGGCTTCTTCGTGTCAAAGAGAAACTCCAGGTTATCATAAATCGGCTGCATCCACGGACGCAGCTTCTCTTCTTTCTCCCCAGGCAGGAAACCGATATCTTTCCCCATCGGTACGACCGGACGGGCGATCAGCAGCTTCTTGTACTTCCGCTCATCCTCCACCTTCATCAACCCAGCCGCCAGCGTCAGCAGCGTTTTGCCTGTTCCGGCTTTACCTGTCAAGGTGACCAGCGGAATGTCATCGTTGAGCAGCAGCTCCAATGCCATGCGCTGTTGAGCGTTCCGTGCCGCGATCCCCCAGATGGGGTCATTGCTAAGGTATAGCGGCTCCAGCTTCTTCCCTTCCGCATTCACCTTCAGCAGGGCCGATTTGCTGGTGCCCATCTCATCGCGCAAGATGACAAATTCATGCGGATGCAGCGGGTAGTTCAAATTGAGCGATTGGACCCCCAAGAAACGATACGAGTAAAACTCATCGATAATGGCCGGATGCACGCGGATCGTTAAGTGGCCGGAGTAAATTTCATCGGGCATATTGACCACGCGGTCAGTCAAATAATCCTGCGCCGTGATGCCCAGCACATCCGCTTTGATGCGGACCAGCACATCCTTACTGACCAAGATCACAGGTCTCGGCGTATCGTTATCCTTTTCTTCCAAATGATAGTTCAGCGCAACCGCCAAAATCCGGTTATCGTTCGTCACATCGGCGAATACTTCCTGCAATTTGGCAAAGCTGCGATGATTCAGCTCCACTTTAAGCATGCCGCCGCTGGGAAGCTCTATGCCTTCGAACAGCCGACCTTCATTGCGGAGCGAATCAAGCATCCGGGAGATTTGACGGGCGTTCCGGCCCAATTCATCGGCATTGCGCTTCTTCGAATCAATCTCTTCAAGCACGATAGCCGGAATAATGACTTCGTTATCCTCAAAAGCGAAGATGGCGTTCGGATCCTGCAAGAGCACATTGGTATCCAGGACATACACTTTTTTCATATGAGTCCCTCCCAGGTTTGCTGACAACTGAAGCCTAGCAACGCTTGTAAACAGTTGCAGCATTGGTGTTTGGCACTAGTCAATACATAGTAACTAGCTCGTAAGGACAAACTAACCAAAGCTGATACTGCAAATGAAAGGATCGATGAGAAATGAGGATGTTTGTTGCCATTGTCTTGTTGTTGTCCCTTTTGTCAGGATGTACCCAAGCACCAAAGAATGGAGCGTCCCCTTCGGCAGCTGACCCGAACCGACAGGTGAAGGTGAATCAAACGGCACCTCAGAAGAAAGAAATTACCGACCCACGCGCTGTCGCCGATCGGCTGGAGCAAATTGCGGTCAGCATTCCAAATGTTGAGAGCGCCAACTGTGTCGTATTCGGCAACACAGCGGTTGTAGGCATCAATGTACCGCCAGGAATGGATCGTGCGAAAGTAGGAACGATCAAGCTGTCCGTGGCTGAAGCGCTTAAGAAGGATCCGTATGGTGTGGATGCGCTTGTCACGGCGGATATGGATCTGGCTGGACGTTTGCAAAATATGCGTACACAGATGCGGAACGGTAGAGCCATAAACGGATTTGCAGAGGAAATGGCGGCCATCATCGGACGAATTGTTCCACAGATGCCACGCGACGTAACCCCTCCACAAACCAATCAGCCGCAAGCTGCAACGCCTAAATGAACAGGACAAACAGTGAAAAATAGAGCAAAAAAGCCTAGAACGAAAATCTCTAGGCTTTTTTCATGGCATTAAACACCTGCGTGTCCAGCTTTTCAGCCGCACGCTTGTCATAAGTTTTTTCGTATTCGGGGGCAACGGAGATGCGGGCTCCATAGAACATCGCATCACGAACCGCTGTAATGGCAATATCAAAGCATGCCAGTTTGAAAGGAACCTCGTCCAGAGCCTCGGTAACGAGCCGGGCATTGCCGTAAATGGCATGAACCGATCCCGCGCCGATGACTGTGAGGTTGACAAGCGGATTTTGGCGAAGATTCGCCACAATGCGCGAGCGCTGGTCGACAGCAAAGCGCACGGTGCCCTCATCCTTGGCAAAAAGCCAAGAAATGGAATTCATGCCGGGTCCGCCGGTTTCATGATCGATGGTGCTAAGAAGTGCGAACGTTTCTTGTTGCAGTAGTTCGAAGAGCTGCTCGGATAAAGCTGTGATCGTTTCGGCCATGGATTCCCCTCCTACTTCGAAAGCATCGCAGATATGAGTTGTTGCTAATATTATTATAGCACAGCAATGGACTGCCAGCCATAATCGGTTATCACGTACACTCCCTTCAAATCTGGATAATTTATTTTATCAAAAGATGAAGGGTTATATGTCATTCATTGTATTTCGGATTGGAATTAATGTCTTCCAGCAGCTGATCCGCGGCTTCACGGTCGAATTTTTGGTTGACGGATTGTCCGCCGGTCTCATACAAAATATGATAGGCCATGTCGTCCGCTGTCACAGAAAACCGGTTCAGACCATGGTCCTCCCGTAAGATCAGCTCGAAGAAATCCCGGGTTTCTCTAGCCGCATTATCCTCAGGTCTGGCCTCGGAGACAATGCTGATTTGCAGCCAATTGAACAGCGCGTCGCGCAATTGCACTTAACCTCAATCCTCTCTTAGCAAAATGACTTGCAAGCCCTGCCGCAGCCAGCCTTCCATCGCTTGCAGCCAAGGCGTAGAGTCCTCCTCAAGCTGAGCTTGCTCCAACAGAACAAAAGCCGCCTGAGGCGAGAGCAGCCGGTTCAAGTACGCCTCTGCACAGTGCGACAGCGGCCAGGCCGACACCTCCTCGTACGAGGAGGCATAGTACTCATACTGTTCTTCGGCGATAAGCCGAATATCTCCTTCTTGCGCTAACAAGAAAGGCAGCTCCTCCACCCCGCATGCAGCCGAAACCTCATCACTGAGCAGCAAAGCCGCTTTGAAAACTAGCAGCAGCCGAGGATGGATGCTTTGCAGTCCGCTGACAAACCGCTCCCTCCGCTCAGATTGCTCCAGCAGCAGTCGTTCCGAGAGCAACTGCGCTTCCGTCCCGCTCCACTGCACCGGTACAAGCCAAAAATGGGCCATTCGCTTCCCCACCTCTGCTTATTTTTTTGCCGCCCGATCTTGAAAGAAATAACGGATTTTCACCATGAACATCAGCGCTACCGCAACGCTCATGCTGAGCACGATCGGCAGCCCCGCTAATTGGAAAAACAGCAGCATCAACGAGCCTAATCCCAGCATCAAATAAATAATGGCAGCTTTCAAAACCGGCAGTCTTCGTGTACGGAATACTTTATTGTATACATAAGTAATCAGTACGAAAATCAATATGTACGCAATCCAAGGATGCGTTCCTAACCATTCCGTCATTGATAGTACCTCCTAGCCTGCAAAGAAAAGCCCTGAGCAATCAGAGCTTTTCCATGGGCTTATATTAGGCAGTCGATTAAACGCCGGCTTCCGCCATTTTGCGGTGCTTCTCCGCACGCTCGCGCTCGCTCTTATTCAAGATCTTCTTGCGCAGGCGAATCGACTTGGGTGTAATTTCACAATACTCATCATCGTTCAAATACTCGAGTGCTTGCTCCAGCGAGTACAGACGAGGAGTCTTCATCTTCACCGTATCTTCCTTCGTAGCCGAACGGACGTTGGTGAGCTGCTTCTCTTTACAAATGTTAACGATGATGTCGTTATCGCGGGTATGCTCGCCGACGATCATCCCTTCGTATACTTCCGTACCCGGCTCAACAAACAAGGTGCCGCGGTCTTCAACGGACAAAATACCATACAGCGT
Organism: Paenibacillus cremeus; assembly: GCF_007786445.1. Taxonomy (GTDB): domain Bacteria; phylum Bacillota; class Bacilli; order Paenibacillales; family NBRC-103111; genus Paenibacillus_G; species Paenibacillus_G cremeus. The sequence goes on from NZ_VNJI01000013.1 coordinate 122,811, forward strand.
CGAGCTGCCGGTTTCGCTGGAAACCAATACGCCCTCATGACGTCCGCCTACGTTGCTGCCCGCATATGGTCCATAGCTGTCGAACGCGTGGTTCAAAATCCCGTAGCCGCGCGTCAGGGTCAAGAAGTACGTCCGGTATCCGATCAAGCCGCGTGCTGGAATCAAGAACTCCAGACGGACGTTGCCGGTGCCGTTGTTGATCATGTTGACCATTTCCGCTTTGCGTGTTCCAAGGCTCTCCATAACGGCGCCCATGCTGTCTTCCGGTACGTCGATGATCAAGCGCTCGATTGGCTCCATCTTCTGGCCCTCGATTTGCTTAATGATAACTTCCGGCTTCGACACCTGCAGCTCAAAGCCTTCGCGGCGCATATTCTCAATCAGAATACCCAAGTGAAGCTCACCGCGGCCAGATACGATAAAGGCATCCGGACTCTCGGTTTCATCCACGCGCAAGCTGACGTCCGTCTCCAGCTCTTTCATCAGACGCTCACGCAGTTTGCGGGAGGTTACCCATTTCCCTTCGCGGCCGGCAAATGGACTATTGTTCACGAGGAACGTCATTTGCAGCGTCGGTTCATCAATCTTGAGAACTGGAAGCGCCTCAGGGTTCGCAGGATCAGCCAAAGTTTCACCGATGTTGATGTCCTTGATCCCTGCAATCGCTACGATGTCACCTGCGCCTGCTTCTTCAATCTCCAAACGCTTCAAGCCTTGGAAGCCGAACAGCTTCTCAATCCGTGCTTGCTTCGTTTGCCCCTCGCGATTAATTACAGCAATAGGTTGGCCTTGGCGAACAACGCCGCGGTTAACACGACCAATCGCGATGCGGCCCAAATATTCGTTGTAATCCATCAGGGTAACCAAGAACTGCAGCGGCTCATCCACGCTCTCCGTTGGAGAAGGCATGTGGCTGATGATCGTTTCGTAGAGCGCCTGCATGTTATCTTCTTGCTTCTCCGGATCGGAATCCATGCTGGAGGTTCCCATCAAAGCAGAGGCGTACACCACTGGGAAATCCAGCTGGTCATCGTTCGCGCCAAGCTCGATGAACAAGTCAAGGACCTCGTCAACCACTTCCGCTGGGCGTGCGTTCGGACGGTCGATTTTGTTCACGACTACGACTGGCGTCAGGTTTTGCTCGAGCGCTTTGCGCAATACGAATTTCGTTTGCGGCATCGTACCTTCGAAGGCATCAACGACAAGCAGTACGCCGTCAACCATCTTCATGATCCGCTCTACTTCACCGCCGAAGTCGGCGTGTCCAGGCGTATCTACGATATTAATTAAGAAATCCTTGTATTTAATCGCTGTGTTCTTTGCCAAAATGGTAATGCCGCGTTCGCGCTCCAGATCGTTCGAATCCATCGCGCGTTCTTGTACGGCTTCGTTCTCGCGGAATGTCCCGGACTGCTGAAGCAGTTTGTCTACGAGTGTCGTTTTACCATGGTCAACGTGAGCGATGATGGCGATATTGCGAATCTTATCTCTTGAATGCATTAGTCAATAACCCTCTCTTCAAGTATGGCTTGGAATTCGCGTAAAAGCTCTGACGTAGCCTTGGCAGCGAAAGCCGTTCATAAAAGAAGCGCCGGACGTAAGCGCCGACGCTTCAATTCAAAGTTCATTATACGGTCAATCGCCTGAAAACGCAAGAAACTGACAACATTTTAACATAGTGTTTACAGAACCCGCCGAAAATATTCGCAATTTGATCACGAATTTACAAAATTACGATTTAGGAGTGCTTCGGGCTCAGCACAAACTTTTTTACCAGGCCAGAACCGATAACAATGACCGTCGTCAATACCGGCACTACAAAATGGGAGATGCCATCCAGCAGCATATGCGAGACCTTTTCGTCCGCAATGAACATCTCACCTGAAGTATAACCCAGAATCCCAGCTCCGATGTAGATGAGAATCGGGAACTTTTTGAGCAAATTAACTACGAGATTGCTTCCCCAGATAATAATGGGCACGCTGAGACCGATCCCCAGAATGATGACCCCGATCTCGCCTTGGGCTTTCGCTGCAATCGCCAGTACGTTGTCCAAACTCATGACGAAGTCGGCCACGATGATCGTCCAGATTGCTTTACCGAGCGTCGATGCTTCTTTTACATTCGAATGATCCTCATCATCGATCAGCAGCTTGATCGCAATCCACAGCAGCAATAACGAACCTATGGTCTGAATGTACGGGATGTCCAAAATAAAGACCGCAATAATCGTCAGCACGACGCGCAGCCCGATGGCACCGAAGGCACCCCACCAGATCGCTTGCTTGCGCTGGGCGGTAGGCAGGTTACGGCTTGCCAGCGCAATAACTACGGCGTTATCCCCGCTCAAAACGATATTGATCAGCATGATTTGCAAAAATAAAACGAACCAATCCCACATGGTACAAAAACCCTCCTAAAATGTTAGCCCTATAAATTAGAAAAATGAGGAAAACGGATCGTTCGCTTCCTGCTTGGTGTCGATCCATACCGATTCGGTACGGAGAACCGCGTCGTTCAGCGCTTCTTCAAGCCAAGGCATGCCCGATTCGATGCTCTCGATCACCTTCATATTCGGATTGGTGCTGGGGCTGGGCGGTAAGAACAAGGTACAGCAATCCTCGTACGGCAAAATGGACAATTCGAACGTATCGATGGATTGGGCGATGTCGATGATCTCCTGCTTTTCCATGCAAATCAGCGGCCGGATCAGCGGCAGATGGACAACGCTCCCGATAGCATTCATGCTGGCCAGCGTTTGGCTGGCTACCTGCCCGAGACTTTCGCCGGTTACGAGGGCTCCTGCTTCATGGCTTTCCGCCAGCTTTTGAGCAATTCGCATCATCGCCCGGCGAAGCAGCGTGATCAGCAAATTTTTATTATAGGCCTGATGAATTCGCGTTTGGACGTCGGTAAACGGCACCATATGCAGCCTGATTGACCCTGAATAGCCGCTCAGCTTCGCCGCCAGGTCTTTCACCTTCTGCTGCGATCTTTCGCTTGTGAACGGGTAGCTGTGGAAATGCACGGCTTCAATTCGCAAGCCTTGACGCATAGCCAAATAACCGGCTATCGGGCTGTCAATCCCGCCGGAGAGCATGAGCATCGCTTTGCCGTTGGACCCAATCGGAAAACCGCCCGCTCCTCGCTCCACAGCACAATAAATCAGCGCCTCCTGCTCGCGCAGTTCAACTCTCAGCTCTACTTCCGGACGCTTCACATCTACCTTGAGCGCAGGAAACGCCCGCAGCACATGCCCGCCGATCTCCCGGTTCAGCTCCTGGGAATCCATCGGGAAGCTCTTGTTCGCACGCCGCACATTCACTTTAAACGTTACCGGCGGCTGCTCTATGGAATGCATCACCTGTAAAGCCATTTGCTTCATCTGTCCCAGCTCAAGCTCTGCAGTGTATACAGGGCTGAACGACGTAATACCGAATACTTTACGCAGCAGCGGGACAATCGTTTCATAATCTGTTCCATTTAATCGAAGCGTGATCCGTCCGAACTCTTTCGTATATTTAATAACGGGGTAAGGCCGCAGCACTTTCCGTACCTGCTCCAGCACCATTTTTTCAAATCGATGCCGGTTGCGCCCCTTTAATGTCAGCTCTCCTAGCCGGAGAACGACTTGCTCGGGTTTCATAGCTTTCCTCCGTCCTTCTCACGTCGCGCTGCGCTTGGCAGCAAATTCGTTACAACCTCCTGAAGCACCCTGCAAAAACGGTCGATGTCCTCCGGTGAATGCTGCAGCGAATAGCTGAGTCGGATGCCGCTCGTGGCCACCTCTCTCCGGCAGCCCATGGCTTCCAGCACCCGGCTTGGCTTTTCTGCCCCCGAGGAGCAGGCGGAACGCGTCGAAACATAGATGCCGTGCTGTTCTAAAGCATGTACGAGAACCTCGGACTTCATACCCGGGAACGAAAAATGAACGATCTGCGGGGCCATATCCTCAGCATTCGTAGAGCCGTTCAGCACCAGCTCGGGGATCTGGGCAATACAATTGACCAGCTTTCGGCGAATGGCTGCTGTATGCTCTGCAAATTTCGGCTGCTGCTCCACCGCCATCCGGACCGCCTTAGCCATGCCCACGATGGATGGGACATTTTCCGTGCCGGAGCGAAGCCCATCCTCTTGACCGCCTCCGAGCATCAGCGGCTCCAGCTCGACTCCGCGGCGGCAATAGAGAAAGCCGATGCCTTTCGGACCGCGCAGCTTGTGTGCCGCTCCCGTCATCAGATCCACGCCAAGCTGCTCAGGAACGACCGGCAGCTTGCCGATCGCTTGCACGGCGTCGACATGAAACAGCGTCTTCGGCCGACTGCGCAGCAGGCGTCCAATCTCGGCTATCGGCTGGATGCGGCCCATTTCATTGTTGACGAACATGATACTGACTACCGTCGTATCCTCGGTCAGCGCTTGCTTCAGCGCGTCCAGCTCCACCACCCCTGTGCTGTCCACCGGCAAATAAGTCACTTGAAAGCCTTCCTGCTCCAGCTGACGAAAGGTTTCATAAACCGAAGCATGCTCGACCGCCGTTGTAATCAGCCGATTGCCTCTCGAACGGTACCGGTACGCTGCGCCGCGAATCGCCAGATTGTTGCTTTCCGTTCCTCCCGAAGTAAACCGGACTTCCCCAGGCGTACAGCCCAGACTCGCTGCGATTGTTTCGCGTGCCCGGCGAACGAGCAATTCTGCTTCGACACCCAGCTTATGTATGGAGGATGGATTGCCGAAATACGACCTCATCACTTCCGTCATCGTATCGATTACTTCGTCATACATCGGCGTCGTCGCCGCATAATCCAAATAAAGCAATTGATTCCCCTCCTGTTCTGTTAAACGACGAAAAACAAGACCAACGCTTAAGCCCTTCGCTCGAAAGGCTTAAGATTGGTCTTGCGTCCGAAACTACGCCTCGTAATGTTGCTTCAGCTGCATCACTTTACGGACATACTGCTGCGTCTCCGCAGGCAGCAAATGAAGCTTAGCTGAGAGATCACTGTCATTGGTGATGCCCAGCCTGTCCACCCGCCCGGCACCTGCATTATAGGCCGCAAGCGCTGTAGCGTGATTCCCGTTATATTTCACCAGGAGGTCGGATAAGTGCCGTGTTCCTCCCTCGATGTTTTGCGCTGGATTGAATGGATCGGTTACACCGAGTCCTTGCCCTGTTGTATCCATCAGCTGCATCAGCCCTTTAGCTCCGGCACGGGATTCAGCTCTTGGGTTGAAAGAAGATTCCGCATCGATCACGGCTTTCACCAGGCTGGAGTCGACCCCGAATTTGCGGCTGGCGTTCTGAATCATCGATTCAAATTCCGTTGGCTTGCTCGCGGCAAGCTGTTCCTGCATATAGCGATTGAGCGAAGCTGTGGCCGGACCGCTCAGTGCGCGATTCGTTATTCCGGAGGCCGGCGGGCCGCCAGTCGATAAGCTTGAAAGTTTTCCTAAGGCAGCTGAGGTTGTCGGCAATTGCTCCTGCTGTTGGGACAGCAAGCTGGACAACAACGAAGAGAAATCATTATCCTCTTCACCGGAATCGGAGCTAACCGAATTCCCCGACGAAAGCAGGCTGGATTTACTTAAGATTTGCAGCTGCAGCATCTCTTTGATCGTTCTTGGATCGATTCCCATCTTAGGTGAACTCCTTTTATGTAGGTACAAGCCTATTGTACACTGTTTCAAGCTTGTCATCCAGCCTAAATCACCGAAATCGCATAAAAAAAGCAGGCCATAACGGCCTGCCCTTGCAGCTGCTTCAAGCATACAACGGAACTAAAATAAAATAGCCCGCTAAGGAAATGAGCCCCACAACGACCGCCCAAGCGCCAAGTCCCCGCACGCCCAGAAGAAAAGCGAAGAAACCCAGCACGGTCGAAACCGTCCCGAACAACGCGGGATACACAAACAGCGAGAGTACGGACAACAGCAGTGCGGTAATGCCAAGCCAGCGATAGGATTGAGATCGAACCACCGGATTGGTGCTAGCAACAGAGTCCGGATCGTTCCATGCAGCCGGTTGAACCGGGGAGCCTACAAAGGGTACGGGTGTAATCTCAGCCGCGTACTCCTCATCTGCAATGGCGCCGGATTCCGTCTTAAGCTGATCCCGCTTGTAAATCTCAAGCGCTTCTTCGTGCTGCTGTGGTTCAGTCCTGCGAAAATCATCCATGACTGACGGTCACCTTCTCTCGAAAGTCCGAATCACTTCGATTTCTTAGCCTCAAAGGTGTGACAACAGGTATTTCTTACGCTGGCTGCTTTGTCTTGGTGCTCTTCGAACTCCGCCGCGAATTCCGTATCGTAGCCTGCATTGGCATGCTGATCGATATCGATTTGAATCGATTTCGCGCTGCAGTTATTTCCCTGCGACCAATATTCACAGTTGGCAACACTGCATTTGACGTCTGGCATCGTGATCACCCCTACCTCAGCTTGCCCGGTTCAAATAGGAGCTATTCGATTTAAGCTACCCAATCAGCCTGTTATATAGCACCAGGAACATCGCGTGCGACCAAAGCAAAGGCATAGCCGGCGTTCCCCAGCGCTGCACCCAATCCTCATAAATGTCCCGGGAGGCAATCGCATCCGGTACCTGCTCCGGCAGCCTGCCTAGTGCATCCGCTTTCGAGTAAATCCATGCCAAGGCACGCTGCGCCTCCTCGTGGTTGCCTGCTTCCGATTGGACCCAGCCGGACCATGCCGTTAAAATCGGCCATTCCCCGCCCCCATAGTACGTATCTTCCTCATAGCGGCGTATGCCTCCATGTGAGGTGCGCAAATCGCGGTTAATTTTTGCCAAAGTCTGCTTCATTGCCGGATGCTCTACTGGGAACACACGGAAGGGCTCACACAGCCAAAATAAGCTGGCATCCACTCCGGAATGCCCGATATCGTATCGCACTCCAGTTTCTTCATAAACCGGGGTGATGTATTTCACGATGTGCCCATCCGGGTGAATGGCATGCTCCATGAGAAAGCTGTGTATTTCCTCGCAAACATTTGCCAATTCGGCATTGTCATCCAGCAACGCAATACGGCTTAGACCACCGTAAATACAAGCCAATGTCGAGGGATGAACGTGCTCCGGATGCTCTTCCCAGCAATCAAAATTCGGCAGCTGCCAAAAGGTGCACAGGTAATCCACTGTCACATCGACGCTCTTCCGATAGATCTCCGGCAGCTTCGTATGCCCGGTTCGCTCCAAATGCTCCGCAAGACCCCATAGCCAAGCGCCGTAGCCGTCCAGCTGAAAATTTCCCCACTCCGAATGCAGATCATCCCGCCCATCCAGATGGTACCGCGTATGTAAAAACTCATGCCGGCCGATCTGCTCGCCCCGCTTCTGCCGATCGATCAGCCAGGTAATATGGTCGGCTTTCCGCTCCAGAATCGTGCGGCACCATTCATAAAACCGCCCGCTGCTGCTTGTCTCCCCGACACAATCCATGCCATAAGCGATAAAGCTCCCGTCCCGCAGCCAGCTGAAGCCATAATGCGTGAACAGCGGACATGCTACATAGCCGCCGCTGGGATGCTGATTCCATGCAATGATCTGCTTGCTCGCCTGCACCAGGTCCTCGATGCTCAGCCTGCGTTTATCGTACATCCGCCGATTTCCTCCCTAAACAAAAAGAGATGCCTATCGCAGCACCTCTTTCTTGTATTTGAAGCAAAGCTAGATTAAACCTTTTCGCCTTGCAGTCGCTTTTGGGTAATGTAATCCGTCTCGTAATAAGATAAATCCTCGCGGAGCGTCTCGTAAATTTTGGAGAGCTCGATCGTCAAGTCACGCACGTCCCGGGTCGGCTTCTTGCGGAAGCGAATGGCGTCCTGACCGGTATAAGCATATCGGCCGTCTTCCGAATAGCATTCATTCTTCGGATAGAAGAAGTTGTTCACGCTGGTGTGATACACATCGTAAAGCACCTTCTCAGCATATTCCACATTGAAGTTCGGTCGGCGCAGCGCCACACCCAGCTTCTCATATGCCACTTCGCTGAATACCAGCAAATGTCTGGTATCCGCCAGATATCCTTTATAGAACTCTTCCATGGCTTCGTCATTTTCTGTATTCAACTGCTGTAAAGCATGCCCATTCAGGAAAGCTTCCATTTTGGCGATCGCTTCGCTCAGCTTAGCTCTTGTCGTTTCACACAGATTTTTTACATTAAATACTGCCATAACGATATACCCCCTTAAACTTAAGAAACATAACTATGGAATGGTAAAACGACTTCTTACCCTCAATCCTACCACAAAACACACATAAAAGTAATATCTAAAAAGCCTATCCCACAGAATCCCGTTGACAGAGGAATCTAAATGGTGTAAATGTTCCCACCGCGTTGAGAAAAGCTGATTTCGAGGCACTCTATTCCTAAGTCAGCAGCACAATTAGGAGGCAGCCGTCATGTGGAAATATGTTTGCTCTTTTGTATTGTTACTGCTGGGCACGGCCCTGCTCTTCCCTCGCGGCGGAGGAGGTCCACGGCCCGAATCGATCAGCCCTGCAGCCGAGCTGCAGATGAAGCAGGCGATGCTTAATCAGGATGTGGCACGAACCGATGAGCTTTGCCGCTCCCAGTGCAGCTATGAGCTGCATCGAGTTGCCAAGGAGCTTGCGGTCGCTCCAGCAGATCAAGTAAAGCAGACGCTTCAAACGGTGCAGTCCGAGCATCCGCACATGGAATGGCTCGTGTGGACGCAAAACGGCCAAAGCTTGGAGCAAGGCGTATCCGTCGGTACGCTGAAGAATGAAATCAAACAAGCCGCTCCATCGGCTCTGGCAGAGGCCAAGCGGCAGGCGGACAGCGGACAAGTGTATCAATCCCAGCCGTTTCAAGCGGATGGCGGGACCTATTTCATTATCGGGGTGCCTGCTGAAGCCGGGAAAACCGGGATCGTCGGTGCCGTAAGGCAGCAAATTTTGCAGCAGGTGGCAGATCATCAGCTTAAAAACTTGCGTATCGTTACCTACCCTAGCGAAGGCAAGTATAAAATCAAGTCTGTCGATTCCGACACCCTGCAAGACGTTCATGTCAATCACCCGGAAGGCAACGAGGGAACCAGCCACTACCATATGAATCAAGTGGTGGTGAAGTTCAATCAAGAGCCTACAGCAGCCCAGCTGGCACAAATTCAACAGGAAATCGGCGGCGCGCATGTACAGAAGGTCGGGTACACTTATGTGTTCGAATCCAGCGGCATGGAAGCGAAACAGCTCATGGCTTATTTTAAAAAATGGAACATCGCTTATGCCGAGCCACATTTTTTGTATATGACCAACGACGCAGCACCTACAACACCGCCGGATGCCAGCAGTGTGATTACGCCTAACGATGCCTTGTATCGGAAATACCAATGGAACTTGCCTCTGATTGAGACGGAGGCCGGCTGGAATGTGAGCAAGGGCTCTAAGGACGTCATTGTAGGGGTTGTGGATACGGGTGTAGACCTTAATCATTCCGATCTGAAAAATCAACTCATCAGCGGCTACAATGTCGTAAGTCCGGACTCTCCTCCGCAGGATGACGTGGGACATGGCACTCATGTGGCCGGAGTCATTGGGGCGCTGGTCAACAATAACCTAGGCGTTGCCGGAATGAGCTGGTATAACCGGGTCATGCCCGTCAAGGTGCTGGACTCTAGCGGTGCAGGCAGCACCTACGCGGTAGCACAGGGCGTGATCTGGGCCACCGATCACGGCGCCAAGGTCATTAACATGAGCCTTGGAAACTATGCGGATGCGCAGTTTTTGCACGATGCCATCAAGTATGCTTATGACCATGACGTCGTGCTGATTGCGGCCAGCGGGAACGATAATACGGAACGCCCAGGGTACCCTGCTGCTTATCCAGAGGTCTTCGCCGTGGCTGCTACGGACGCGAACAACGCGAAGGCTAGCTTCTCCAACTACGGTGACTATATCGATGTAGCGGCTCCTGGTGTGAACATTGCCAGCACCTACCCAAGTAATCAATACGCGGCTCTGTCCGGCACTTCCATGGCCAGCCCACATGTGACGGCTTTGGCGGCTTTGATCCGATCCGCGAATCCCAACCTGAAAAACACGGAAGTCATGCAAATCATGCGTGACACAGCCATGGATCTGGGACCAAAAGGCCGAGATAAATATTTTGGCTACGGGCTGATCGATGTCGTCGCTGCGCTCAAGGCTGCCCAATCCGGCACCACTCAAGCACCGACACCAACCCCTGCTCCTGCGACGAATGAAGCGGTGGGCGGAAATCAGACTCTCAATGATTGGACCGATTGGCAGCGGTTCTGGGATCAGCTCTTTACGCGCTCGAAGTAACTATAGATACAGCAAAAAACCGCCTCTCGAGGCGGTTTTTCACATGGTTGTAGCATGCATTCGTTTAACTGCAACATCGTTGACAATTTATACTCTCGTTTCACGAGTCTAAATTGCAACATGGCGGAAAGAAAGTTTGCCGTAAGCCGGGTTCTGTACTTCCGGTGGTCATAACGGGGGCCACCCTGCCACCATCGAAGCGACAATCATCTATCTAGGCCAACCATTGCTGATTGGCTCAAGCGACCAACCCGAACGCGTCTCGGGCAAAGACTGACTCTCCCGCAAGGGAAGAGACGTGCGTTCCTCTAGGTCTTGCTCCAAATGGGGTTTACCAGGACCTATGTCACCATAGCTCCTCGTGGTCTCTTACACCACGGTTCCACCCTTACCTGTGCCAGCTTTGCAGCTGGCCATCGGCGGTCCATTTCTGTGGCACTAGCCTTCAGCTCGCGCTGACTGGACGTTATCCAGCATCCTGCCCTATGGAGCCCGGACTTTCCTCTCGTGGCCGAAGCCACCAGCGATTGTCTGTCAAACTTTCTTTTGCAATGAATGCTTTGCTAGTATACAAGGAATTACGCAAAAATACAACTGCCTCATTTAGACAAATCGAAACGGCTCCGTATTCACCTGAGAAGCGACGACGGCTGTCGTCCATTTGCGCTCGGCAAGCTTCTGCTCCAAATAATCCGCTACGCCTTGCTTCATAATCTTCTCAACGTTATGTCCCGGATCGATGAGCGCAATCCCTGCCGCCAAAGCGTCATGAGCCGTATGATAGTCGATATCACCCGTCACCAGAACTTCGGCTCCGCGGAACTGAGCATGTCTCACATAACGGCTGCCAGAGCCGCCAAGCACCGCAGCCTTCCGGATCATCCGGTTCGGATCCCCAACGACCCTCAGCGTAGGAACATCAAAAGCTTGCTTTACTTTTTCGCACAGCTCCTGCAAAGTAACCGGCGTGTCCAGCTTACCTGCACGCCCTAATCCAAAGGTGCGGGTTTTCAAATCCAGCACAAACAAGTCATAGGCGACTTCTTCATAAGGGTGCACCTTCAGCATCGCCTGCACAACCTTGCGCTCCACGCTTTGCGGGACGATCGTCTCGATGCGGACTTCATCCGCCTTCTGAAGCTTTCCTTGCTCGCCCTTGTAAGGATGCGTGCCTTCTCTCGGCAAATACGTGCCTGTTCCCTCAATATTAAAGCTGCAATGGCTGTAGTCGCCGATCCATCCAGCCCCCGCGTCAAACATCACCTGGCGTATTTTATCCGCATGCTCCTTCGGGGCGTATACAATCAGCTTTTTCAGCTTATCCGTATGTACTTCGTCGAGCGGCTCTGTATCGGTAAGCCCGATCGCCTCCGCCATCATATCGTTAATTCCGCCATCCGCTACATCCAAATTGGTATGGGAGATGTACACCGCAATATCATGCTTGATCAGCTTCTCGTACAGCCTGCCTGCGGGCGTATCCGTCTGAATGTGCGGCAGCGGACGGTAAATAATCGCGTGATGGGCGATGATCAGATCCGCCTGCTCACGAATCGCTTCGTCGACCACTTCATCGGTTACATCGAGGGCAACGAGCACTTTGCGGATTTCCTTCGACAAAGTGCCAAGCTGCAGCCCAATCTTATCGTCCTGCACCGCGTAAGACTTCGGCGCCAGCTCCTCCATAAGCCCGATTACGGCTTGGCCTTTTGCGTACATGCCAGCACCTCCTCAATTCGCTTCATTTCCTGGCGGAATTCCGCTTCCTTCAGCCGCGATGCCTCCAGCTCCGATTGCGCCATTCTGGAACAGATTTTCTCCAGCTTATCGAGCTCATGACGCCATTTCTTTACCCATACGGGGGAAGCTTCTTGGGTCAGGAAAGGTCCCATTTGAAGCAGCAGCTCCTGATCGGCTACAATGCCTTCCGCAAGCTCCATCGGCATGTACAATTGCTCGTTCGTAAGCTCTGTGCTTGTTTTAGGAACGGCAACCAGAATTTCATATATTTTATCGTCTTCTTCTAAAATAAGCTCCCGGATCAACTGCCACCCGTTATCGATTAACCATCGGCGAACCCCTGACTCCCCGACGTTGGGCTGTAAAACAAGCCTTTGAACGCCTGCCAGCTTCTCTTTGCCTGCTTCCAGAATCGATGCGATGAGTGTCCCACCCATACCGGCAATCGTGATCACATCCACTTCTTCTGCCGAGATCACTTCCAAGCCGTCGCCTTTCCTAACTTCAATGATCGCCTGCAGCCCCGAAGCACGCACTTGTTTGAACGCCGCCTCGAACGGGCCCTGATTCACTTCCCCGGCCACACCGGACACAATCGTCCCCCGCTCCGCCAAAAACGACGGCAGCAGTGCATGATCCGAGCCGATATCTGCAAGCCGGCTGCCTGCCGGCACTTCCTTCGCAATCATTTCCAACCGTTTTGACAAACGCAACATTTAAGCAACCCACTCTGTCCATTTTTTTCGCAGCGAGAATAATAGCACGGCTTCCAGCACCATTTTGCCCAGAAGCAGCCACTGCACCGTTAACTCCCCATACTGCTCCGCGTAAAGCATACCATACAATTCCGGCATATACCAAACGATCAGACTGACCATAAAAAAGACCAATCCGGTCGAACGGCTCTTCTCATGAATCATCCAGGCCATCCAGCAAAACAACACGGCCAGCGGCACCCAGCTGAGCTCCAGCGTAATCCAGTTGATCGAATCGAGCTGATGGTGCAGCAGCCAGCCATAACAAAAGACCAAGCTAACCCAGCCGCAAAATTGGAACAGAATCAATCGACTGAGCAGCCCGGTTATAATCCAAACCACACTGACGGCCGCGACATAGCCGACCACTGGCATCGGAGCATTCACCGCGTGAATTCGAAGCATATAAACTCCAATAAAGAGTAAAAACAATGACGCCATCCCAATCAAAATTTGTGCAGCCATCGGCTCTTTCTCCCGCTTCGATCCACCCCAGCCATACAAACTGGCCAAAATCGCAAGAGAGACCCCGATTTGCATTGGTAATTCAAAAGCGTTAAAATTAAGAGCAGTTAAGGTTAGAGCGCCTGCAACACCAAAGATCAGCACCCATATTTTCCAATTACTGTTTCTTATTTTGGAAGGTGTCAGACCGAATACCCCGTTCGCCGGTTCCGGTTTCTCGGCTCCATCTTCGAGATAAATGTTCAACAGAAAGTCGCAGTATTGCTCGGGCAGCAGCTTACTTCTGCGCCAATGTTCGATTTCACGAACGATGATCTTTTTCTTGTCATCCATGGATAGGTTACCCCCGGCCCGCAGCAGCATTTCTTCTATAAATTTACTTATCGGCTAAGGGCGCACAAAAAATTAGACCTTACCGCGAAATCGCAGAAAGGTCTGTAGGCTCCAACATGAGTCTGGCAGCAGCATAACGTATAAGCACAACTACTCCAGAAAATCTTTCAGCCGCTTGCTTCGGCTAGGGTGACGAAGCTTCCGCAGCGCCTTGGCTTCGATCTGACGAATCCGCTCACGGGTTACGCCAAAGACTTTGCCCACTTCCTCAAGCGTCCGAGTCCGTCCGTCATCCAGACCAAAGCGAAGACGAAGGACATTCTCTTCCCGTTCCGTCAGCGTATCGAGCACATCTTCCAACTGCTCCTTCAAGAGCTCATAAGCTGCTGCATCCGCAGGCGCCAGCGCTTCTTGATCCTCGATAAAATCCCCTAAGTGAGAGTCATCTTCTTCCCCGATTGGTGTTTCGAGCGAAACCGGCTCCTGGGCAATCTTCATGATCTCACGTACTTTATCCGTGCTTAAATCCATCTCTTTGGCGATTTCTTCCGGCATCGGTTCGCGTCCGAGCTCTTGCAGCAGCTGCCGCGATACCCGAATCAGCTTATTGATGGTTTCGACCATATGTACAGGAATCCGGATCGTTCTTGCTTGATCCGCAATCGCTCTAGTAATGGCCTGACGAATCCACCAGGTTGCATACGTACTGAATTTATAGCCCTTGGTATGGTCGAATTTCTCTACCGCTTTGATCAAGCCCATATTGCCTTCCTGGATCAAGTCCAAGAACAGCATGCCGCGTCCGACATAGCGCTTAGCAATACTAACTACGAGACGGAGGTTGGCTTCTGCCAGACGGCGCTTCGCCTCTTCGTCGCCAAGCTCGATCCGCTTAGCCAAATCCACTTCATCCTCTGCAGAAAGCAGCGGAACCCGGCCGATTTCTTTCAAATACATCCGAACTGGATCATTGATCTTGATCCCTGGGGGAAGCGACAAATCATCATCGAAATGAAACTCGTCTTGATCGTTCTCTCCCATTGGGTTCATATCATGGTCTTCGTCGGATTCGTTGCCTACATCAATCCCCATCTCCTGAAGCTGTTCGAAAAATTCATCAATTTGCTCCGGATCCTGGTCAAATGGGGCCAGCTTCTCCATGATATCTTTGTAGGTCAAAGAGGACCGTTTCTTACCTTGTTCAATCAGTTGATCCTTCACTTGCTCCAACGTAAGCTCTGTCTCTATTTCCGTACGTTGATCGTTCGCCATAATACGGGCTCCCTCCTCCCTAGAATTCATCCCGCTAGTGCCATCAGGATGATTTTAACTGCTTTTCTAGGGTTATAATCTCACTGCCTAGCTGCAGGGCCTTGGAAATATCCCCTACTCGTTCTGCTTTCTTGATTTCTTCCCGCTTACTCTCTAATATCTGCAGCAGCGGGTACTTCTTGATCTCGCGGATGTAATCGTCAATGACAGCGTCATTGATCCCATTGCGATTGTCTATTAAAGTCAGCGAGCTTGCCAAACTCTCCAACTTATCATCCTGCAGCATACCTATAAACGTGCTGGCGCTCGGCTCATGGCCTTGAGCGTAGTAAGCATACAAGTATGCGGCAAGCGCCGCATGAGCTTCCACATTGAACTGTTCACCGAGCTGCCGTTGAACATAGCCCGATACGTCCCGGTCCGACATCATAACGGAGATCAACTGCCGCTCGGCAAATTGATAAGCCGGGTAGATCGCAGGGGTCTTTTCACGGTGTTCACGGGGCTTCCCGTCATTCATAACATTATTCCACGGTTTGTCTTTATTATCCCCAAATCTTTCGTTTTTTTCCGACTGGAGCCTGATTTCATTCAGGTTTTGCTGCAAAGCCTCGTAGGAATAATGAAACTCGGAGGAAAGCTCTCTAACGTAATGCTCTCGTTCAATGGGCGAGGAAAGTCCTGCTAAGAGCTTCAAGGCTTGCCCAATATAGCGGAGCTTTTCTCCATCCTCCTGCAGTTTGAAGTTTTTGCGGAAATGCAAAAGCTTGTATTTGATCGATGGTACGGCGGTTCCGATGACCTCCCGTACGAATCGTTCAGAACCATATTTTGTAATATACTCATCCGGGTCATTCCCGCTTGGCAGCAGGGCAATCCGTACTTGACAGCCCGCATTCTCCAGGATGGGGATGCTCTTGTAAGCAGCCGTCTGTCCGGCATTGTCGCCGTCATACGCCACGATGACCCGCTCGGCTAAGCGCCGAATGGCTTCCGCATGCTCCTGTGTCAGAGCCGTTCCCATGGTCGCGACGCCGTTCGTAACGCCGGCCTCCCATGATTTAATGACATCCATGTAGCCTTCGAACAGGACCAGCTCCTGTGACTTGCGAATGTGCGGTCTGGCATGATGCAGATTGTAGAGCGTCCGGCTTTTATGAAATAGCATGGACTCCGGACTGTTCAAATATTTCGGCTGGGCTTCGCCCATCGCGCGTCCGGCAAAAGCAATAATGTTGCCCTTCCAATCGGAGATCGGAAAGATGATGCGATCGCGGAACTTATCGAAATACCCAGTACCATCTTGCCTGGAGGAAATAAGCCCTCCCTGTTCCATTAAAGGTAAAGCAAACTCCCGTTTCTCCAGCAGCTTAGCCAACGTGTCCCAACCTGCAGGCGCGTACCCAATGCCATACAGTTCAATCAGCTTGTCGGTTAGGCCGCGCGAACGCAAATATTCGAGCGCTGGCTTCCCTTCCTTTGTGCTGAGCAAAATGTATCTGTACAGCTTCCCGGCAAGCTCATATGCCTCGATCAGCCGGTTGCGTTCCGCATGATCCTTCGTTTCAGCAGGTCCGTTCTGCGGCGATTGAAGCCCTACATCCAGGTTGGCCTCCGAAGCCAGCTTTCGAAGCGCTTGACCGAAAGACAAGCCCTCGACCTCCGAAACGAACCGGATCGCATTTCCCCCTGCTCCGCACCCGAAGCAGTGATAAATTTGTTTCTCCGGCGTCACTGTGAACGATGGTGTTTTCTCCGAATGAAACGGACAGAGGCCTTTAAGATAGTGTCCCTGCTTCGTCAAATGAACGTGTCTGCCGACCACTTCTACAATGTCGTGAGCTTTCAGGACTGCGTCGATCACTTGTTCGGGAATGCGTCCGTTACTCATCCTATCCACCTTCATTCAAATTAACACGTAATAATATTCGCTATTAGGTGGAATTCTCCTGCAAGCGAGTCAAAACTTTTGTCAAAGAATGTAGAAAAAACTGCCGATCCTCTTCCGTAAAAGCCCGCGGGCCCTTGGAATGCTTGCCTCCGCGCCGTTGCTTAGCCTGATCGTGCCTACGTTCGAGCAAGAAATCAATCGTTCGGTCATTGTACATTTGCCCACGATTCCCAATGGCCAGCGCCTTCTTGCCAAGAGCGAGCGCAGCCAGTCCGAAATCCTGCGTAACCAGCAAATCGCCGGCTTGAATGTGGTTCGCGATGTATAAATCAACCGACTGATCTGAACGATCCACCTGAACAATGTCCACGCCCTCTGCAGGCTGAAGCCGGTGATCATAGGAGGCGACCATGAGCACCCGAACTTTGAAGTCCGCTGCCGTTCGAATAATTTCTTGCTTCACCGGGCATGCATCGGCATCCACCACAATTTTTAGCGTCATGTTCTACCACCGTATCTATTGCAGCGCATGGACTTCCGTATCCAAGTGTCTGCGCATCTAACGTGCTACCGTAATATTATATACGATGGAATTACAAAAAATCCTGCTTACCTCGTACGCAACATCTCGATGATTACGCTGGCCGTTTCCTCCACTGCTTTATTCGAGACATCGATAATGTCACAGCCGATCCGCTTCATAATGGAGTCTGCATAATCGAGCTCGGTATGAATCCGTTCAAAATTGGCATAAGCTGCATTGGAGGGAAGCCCCAGCGTTTTAAGCCGTTCAGTCCGAATCATATTCAGCTTCTCGGGATCAATGCGCAGGCCGATGACTTTATTCTTGGAAACCGTAAACAGCTGCTCCGGCGGCGCGATCTCAGGAACTAACGGGACGTTAGCGACTTTGAACTTTTTATGTGCCAGATACATGGAAAGAGGGGTTTTGGACGTACGGGAAACGCCGACCAAGACAATGTCCGCCTGCAGAATGCCGGTAAAATCTCGGCCGTCATCATATTTCACCGCAAACTCCACGGCCTCGACCTTCTTGAAGTAGTCCTCGTCGAGCTTATGAATCATACCCGGCTGATGTCTAGCCTCTTGATGCAGCGTACGTTCAAGCGTCTCTATGATTGGGCCCAGCAAATCGATATATTTGATCCGATGCTTGCCGGCTTGCTCAATCAAATAATCACGCAGCTTCGGAATCACCAGTGTAAACAAGATCATCCCGTTGCGATCCAGCACATTCTGAATCAAACGGTCGACGTCGGATACATCCTGTAGAAATGGAACCCGGCGGATCTCAACCTGCTGCGGATAAAACTGTACCGCCGCCGCGCGTACCACCGCTTCCCCTGTCTCCCCTGCCGAGTCCGACGCTACGAAAATAACCGGTTTTTTCTGCTGTTCCATGCGCCCCCACCTTCTCAAGTTCTCGTGAACGCTCGCTATGTAATACTATGCTGTGACCAGCACTTAAAGGTCACAGGTTTTCCACCTACCAAATCTACGAAAAGATGACGGAAAAGGTTTCAGTAAGTAGAACACGATTTAAAACAGCGCCGCAGGCAGTTGGCTCTGAGCGACCACGCTATTTCGCACGTTCTAAAAACCTTCCGCTCATCTCTCCCTACACAAACAAAAAATCCCGCCGCTATAGCCTGATCCAGACCTAGTAACGAGAAGTATCCTCAGGGATGTATCATATTATAATATCATTAAGCCCAAAACATGTCAATTTTCTATCCATTAAACACCATATTTATCCATTTGATCTAAAAAGTCACGCGATTTCAGCCGCAGCCCTACATGCGTATCGAAATAGGACCTCATAATGTGCTTCAGCAGCGCCTTCGTCTGTGGTTTAACATCAATCTGGCCGAGCCGCCTAACATCCGTTTGTACAAACACCCTTAGCAGCTTAAACACGCCGGAAGAGATCCGAATCGCCTGCGGATCGCGCAAAATGCATTTTTCACACAGGATGCCGCCCAGTCCGATACTCAAGGCAACCGCTTCTGAGCTTTCCCGGCACACCATACATTGATCCAGCTCCGGTGTATACCCAGCGTACGTGAGCATTTTCATTTCATAGAAATGATCAATAATCTCGTAATCCTTATCCTCTTGAATGGCCGTCATGCTAGCTTTCAGCTGATCAAACAAAAAAGGCTGCCCCTCTTGGTCCCCCATCATTCGTTCTGTCATTTCGGCCAAATAGGAGGCGTGGGCGGCCCGATGCAGATCCTCTCTGATTTTATGATAAGGCTCAATGATTTCCGCATGATTCAGCGTTCCGAGCTGCCCGTTTTTATAAAATAAATAGTCGCCGAAAGTAAATAGCTGCGCAGAGGACCCGTACCGGCTTTTCACTTTTTTGGCGCCGCGGGCGACGACGCTCATTTTTCCATATTCCCGCGTGAAAAGGCTAATAATTTTGTTGCCTTCCCCATAATCCATGCTCCGAATAACGATCCCCTGCACTCTGTACTGCACACTCAGCTCTCCCTAATTCGAGGCCATGGGGCATAAAGCGTTACTCCGCCGATTCCGCCGCCCCCGGCTCTTCTTCCTCGTCCGATTCATCGCTACGATCCCGGTTCACAACTTCTTTATAAAGCAGGTAAGCATCCACATCTCCAGTCATCGAAAAATACTTCCACGAAAAATCTCTCATGGTACATCCTCCCTATTGCTGCATCTATCCGCGACATTATCGTGAAGAAGCGCAGCGTTGGTGACATGACTATTACCTGTTTCTAGGATTAGGATGGTACGATTCGATCAGAAGTATGCTTCACAAATACTGGCATTGTTACTCGTGGCGGAAACCGAGATCCTTGAGCACGCGCTCTTGGTTGCGCCAGTCCTTCTTTACCTTGACCCACAGCTCCAGGAACGTTTTGGAGCCTAGCAGCGCTTCGATATCTTTGCGGGCCAAGCGTCCGACCTCTTTCAGCAGCGCGCCCTTTTTCCCGATGATGATGCCTTTCTGGGAATCCCGCTCCACATAGATCACCGCAGAAATATGTACTACACCGTTTTCCTGCACCTTCATATCCTCGATGGCTACCGCGATGGAATGAGGAATTTCTTCGCGCGTCTGGTGCAAAATTTTCTCCCGGATCATTTCGGCGCAAACAAACTGCTCCGGATGGTCAGTCACCTGGTCAGCCGGGTAATATTGCGGCCCCTCCGGCAAGTACTTGGCGATCTGCTCG
Source organism: Paenibacillus cremeus (assembly GCF_007786445.1). GTDB lineage: Bacteria > Bacillota > Bacilli > Paenibacillales > NBRC-103111 > Paenibacillus_G > Paenibacillus_G cremeus. The sequence continues at coordinate 142,818 of NZ_VNJI01000013.1, forward strand.
AGCAGCGTATTCACGTTATTGCCGTGCATGGCGGAAATTGGAACGATCTCAGCGAACGGATACAAATCTTTGTACGCCACAATGACGGGCAAAAGCGCCTCCGGATGCACTTGGTCGATTTTGTTCATGACGAGAATGACCGGTGTGTTTACCTTCTTGAGGTTCTCAATGATATAGCGGTCACCGCCGCCGATGCCCTCAACCACGTCGACCAGAAAAAGAATCGCATCGACTTCCGAGAGCGCTCCCTCCGCGGCTTTCATCATATAATCACCCAGCTTGGACTGTGGCTTATGGATACCCGGGGTATCAAGGAACACAATTTGAGAATCAGCGGTTGTATACACACCATGGATTTTATTCCGAGTGGTTTGCGGCTTATCGGACATGATCGCGATCTTTTGCCCGATGACTTGATTCATCAGCGTGGATTTACCTACGTTCGGACGGCCGATGATGGCCACAAATCCGGATTTAAAGGCTTTCTTTCCGCCGCTGGCTTGTTGTTTTGAAGACATTAATTTGCCTGCCCTTCTTCCAAATCATTCGATGTAAATGCGCCTGGGAGTAAAGCCGAAACGGTTGTCTCGCTCACCTCTCCGCGCATATTGGCTAAATATACCGGCATATCCGGAGTGCACAGCTCCACCAGCACTTGGCGGCAAACGCCGCAAGGACTGACCGGCTGCGCCGTATCCGCGATGACCGCGAGCGCTTGAAACGAACGGGCCGCCTCGCCGTCGGCAATCGCCCGGAATAACGCCGTCCGCTCCGCACAGTTGGTTGGACTGTAAGCCGCATTCTCCACGTTGCAGCCCAGGTGGACGTTGCCTTTGGAATCCAGCAGCGCGCAGCCTACTTTGAACTTGGAATACGGCGTGTAAGCACGTTCTCGCGCTTCCCGCGCTTTGGCGACCAGTTCATCTTTGTTCAACCGAGGCACCCCTTTCAAGGGTAAAGTTAGATGTACGTGTGATATAAATAGTATGCCAAAATCGTAATAAAGCTTCCCAGCAGCGCCCCGAGCCACAAGGAGCCGAAGCCCCGGGTCCGTTTGTCGTACAGGACGAGCATTAGCAGCCCTGCCAGGAAAAACCCCAGCAATGCTGGAAGTGTTTCTTTCACCGTGCACGTGATCAGCGTTGCAACGGCGAACGCTACGGCGGTGAGCAAGCTTGGCTTCACCCATCGGCCCTTGGCCGAAAAGCGGGTCTCCACGACAATGACGGATAACGCGACTAGAGAGAGCAGTACCCACACGGCGCCGGCCGTAAACGAATGGCCCTGAGCGGTTCGTGCGGACTCAAACAGCCGGTCGATCGGATCGTAGAACACGATCATCCCCGTAACAGCGGCAAAAGCTGCAGACACCAACACGGAGGCTGCAGCTACATCTTTGGCAATTTTGGCGAGCGGATGAATATCCGGCATCGCTAGATCCACCGCTTTTTCCACTGCGGTGTTAATTAGCTCCGTCACAATCATTAAAGTCACGGAGAGCAGGATGAACAACAGGTCCACCTTCGTTAAGCCAAGGAACAAGGCGAGCAGCAGCACGATGAGCGCTGCGAAAAAATGAAATTTCATATTCCGCTGCGTCGCCAGTGCGTACTTGACTCCCTCATAGGCATACCGGAAGCTGCGCTGCCATTTCACCGGCTGTTTCAACGAACAAGACCCGCCTTTTGCAAAATGAGTTCTTGCTTGCCGAACATTTCTTTTTCTTCTTCCTCGTCTTGATGATCATAGCCGATCAAATGCAGGAAGCCATGGACGAATAAAAAACCCAGCTCCCGCTCCACCGAGTGGCCGTAATCTTCAGCTTGGGCGATCGCCCTTGGCACCGAGATCACGATATCGCCAAGCGGCTCCTCGAAGGTGTCTTCCTCTTCGCCGTCCGACGCTTCCGGATCGTCCAGACGCTCGCCGTCCCGCAAATCGTCTTCGTCCGCGAAATCGTCCTCATCATAGATGATTTCCAGCTCTTCGTCGCCCATTTCCTGCATCGCAAACGACAGCACATCCGTCGGCTTATCCAAGCCGCGGTACTGCTTATTGAGCTCCTGAATCGCCGCATCGTCCACAAAGGTCAGCGCGACCTCTCCGTCCGTCACGGTTTCATGCTCGCCGGCCAGCTTCAGCAGCTCCCTTAATTTTTCAATCAAAGCCGGAGAAATATCAAATTGGTCTTGTTCGTTGTTCCATGACAGCTGTAAGCTCATGGCTTCACCTCTTTCGTAGAATCCGCCGCAGGCGGCTCGGCCTTCTGTCCAGGCAGCTCCGTCGGGTACTCAATTCTCGAGTGGAATATACCTAACAGCGTTTCGTTCAGCGTCTTGGCGATTTGGTCCAGCTCCTTGATCGTTAAGTCGCAATCGTTGAACTGGCCGTCATCCAGCCGGCTTTTAATGATCTTGCGGACCATGGAGTCAATCTGCTCCACGGTCGGATTGCGCAGCGAGCGAACCGCCGCCTCGACACAATCGGCAATCCCAACGATCGCCGCTTCCTTTGTTTGGGCATTCGGGCCCGGGTACCGGTATTCGATCTCCTCCGGTAGCTTCTCACCCTTCTCTTCCGCCTGCTTCTTCGCTTTGTGGAAGAAAAACTGCAGCAGCGTCGTCCCGTGATGCTGCTCCGCAATATCGCGGATCGGCTTCGGAATGTTGAACTCCTTGAGCATCTCCACCCCATCGCGCGCATGCGCAACGATAATTGACTTGCTTAGGGCCGGATCGATCCGGTCGTGGGGATTTTCAATATTCGTCTGGTTCTCGATAAAGTAGCTCGGCCGCTTCGTCTTCCCGATATCATGGTAATAGGCCCCCACACGGCAGAGCAAGCCGTCCGCGCCAATAGCTTCCGCCGCTGCCTCAGACAAATTGCCGACCATCACACTGTGGTGATACGTCCCAGGCGTCTCCGTGAGCAGCTTGCGCAGCAGCGGGTGGTTCGGGTTCGACAGCTCCACCAGCTTCAGCGGAGATAAGATCCCAAAGGCGACCTCCAGAAACGGCAGCACACCAATAACGAAGATCGCCGTCAGCAAGCCACTCCCAAGCGCAAAGCAGGCAGCGAACAACGCATCCCGCTTTGACTCGTGATCACCCAGCAAGATGAAGGCAGCGGAAAGCATGACTGCGAAGAGCGATGCCATCATGCCAGCTTTCAGGATGGAGGAGCGCTGGCTGGCGCGTTGAATCGAAAAAGTTGCCGCAAACGAGCTCGTTAGTGTCAGCAAGCCGTAATTGAAATCAAACAGCTGCAAATGATCAGAGTTGAACACTACGCTTGCAATGATGCTGAATACGACGGCCGCAACGAACGCCAGCTGGGCATCCAGCAGAATTGTAAGCAGCATCGCCCCCAAGGCTGTCGGCGCCAAAAAGGCAATGTAAGGGTAATCAAGATTTTGCATCATCGAGAACACCTTCATTCCGACGATGGTCATGAGAAGAATCAGCACCAGCATGATCAGCTGAACGTTGTTATGATTGATCGGATGCGGGCTCTGCCTGACGAACATATAGAGCACTAAACTAAGAAGAGTAACGAATAGGATGAGTCCAAGATGAGGCCAATAGCTGGTATTGTCTTTGAGCAAGTCCAAGCTGCCCAGCCGCTGATACACATCGTCTGTAATCCGCTCGCCCTTGGCGATTAAGACGTCGTTCTTGTTGATCATAACCTGCTTAACGTTATCCCTTGCATGGCCTTTCGCTTCGTCCGTGCCCTTCTGATCGTAAAACTTGTTCGGCGTCAGTGCCGCGCGTACCAGCTCCTGGACAATCTCGCGGGCGTTGCTCTTGGTCAGCGTAGACGCATTGACTAATTCCGGCACCTTCACCCTGGCCGTCTGCGCATCCAAAATCTGATCATTCATCAGCTTGGAGACGATTTCTTTAGCCACCGGCACCATAGCGGTTAAATCTTCCTTGGTTAAGCGCGGAATTTTATAATACGTCTCCTCCGGCACCCTGTATTGCTGATCGCGAAAGTTCTTGCGCATCTCCAGAAGAAGATTGTCACTGTACTGCGCGCTGTCTGTGAAGGTTTTCAATTGGCGTTCCAAATGATCTTGAATGAGCGTAGGAATGACGGTTTTGTATATGTTTACTTTATCGGTTGCGGTAACTTCCGGATCGCTGTTGATCGCCAGAAGCTTCTCCAGCACTTCTTCAATGGCCATTTCGTTCTTGAGCGATACGATCTTATACACGGGTCCAACGCGCTGTGCAGCCTCTTCCTTGGCCTTCTCCGTCGCCACCTCATTGGGTATGGCTCGCGGGGCCAATATATCCTTCTCGGCAATGGCTCCGACCTGGATATCGTAGGTTTGCGGTACGATCCGATGGAATAGCGCGAAGTAAAATATGAGCGCCACGACCAAAAACAGAAGAAAACGCACGATGGCGCTGTATCTCCAGCCGGTAAGCCGGTAATGAAATTTGCCTTGAATGGAAACGCGGTTCATTCGAAAGGTCAACCCTTCCTCAGCCTTCTTTTTCCTCGTTGTAGGCCACGATGATTTTCTGCACAAGCGAATGCCTTACGACATCCTGATCTGCGAATACAATGAATCCGATTTCCTCAATCTTATTCAAGATGCGTCTAGCTTCGACTAAACCGGACGACTTGCCTCGCGGCAAATCAATTTGCGTCACGTCGCCTGTAATCACCATTTTGGAACCGAAGCCAAGCCGCGTCAAAAACATCTTCATCTGCTCCGGTGTCGTATTCTGAGCTTCATCTAAAATAATAAACGAGTCATCAAGCGTGCGTCCGCGCATATAAGCCAGCGGAGCAATCTCAATCAACCCGCGTTCGAGCGCTTTAATAACCTGTTCCGGCCCGAGAACGTCATTAAGAGCATCATACAATGGCCTCAAATAAGGGTCAACCTTTTCCTGCAGATCGCCGGGTAAGAAGCCGAGGCTCTCTCCCGCTTCCACCGCAGGGCGGGTTAGGACGATCCGTTTGACCTTGCCTTCCTTGAGTGCAGCGACCGCCAGCACTACGGCTATGTACGTTTTGCCTGTTCCGGCCGGCCCAATGCCAAAGACGATGTCTTTCTTCTTGATCTCGTTCACGTACTGCTTCTGACCGATCGTCTTCACACGAATCGGTTTGCCTTTATGGGTGACCGCAATCTCGCCCTTGAACAATTCGAGCAGTTGGTCGGTCTTCATCTGCTTGGATAGCTCCAGCGCATAATTCACATCGCGCTCAGTGAGCACATATTGGTTGCGCACAAGCTCCAGCAAGACGGTAAACAGCTGCTCCAGCCGTGCTGTGTCGGTTGCAGAGCCTTGAATGACAATTTCTTCTTCGCGAGTAAAAATCGTCGCCTCAGTCTCCTGCTCAATCAAGTGCAGGAACTTGTCTTGGGGTCCGAATAAGGACAAGCCTTCGGCGGTGTTTTTTAATGCCACTTTGACAGTAGTCGCTTGTTCAATCAACAGGCAGTCTCTCCTCCGGAGGTTATGGTACGATCGGTTGTTCTACAGCGATAGGTTCTTCCACTTCTAGGTACACTTCCATATAAACTTTACCATTCTCCGTCTTTTCATGCAAAATTTTTTCCGAAACGACACGCGAATCGCTGCCTGCTGCGGCTAAAATCTCGGATTTTGCCTGTGCTAAACCGGTAGCCGAAGCCTCTTTCGGATCAATCGCCTGCTCGGCGACCTGAACCTCCATCACTTTTTCGCTAAGCCAACCGATTGGAAGGACAAAGTTACGCCATTGCAGCGTTTTGCGTTCCGGGATCGACTCGTATTGCTCAAACCCGATCTTGCCATAACCGTAGAGCATAAGCGCCCGGCTTCCAATGACGAGGTAGAAGCGCTTCTTCATTTCTCCCGTATAGGTTTTATATTGGCGCGTCAGCGGCACCTCCACCGTCGGCTTGTACCAAACCAGCCCTTTGACCTTGCCCGAAGCAACCACCGTTTGACGGTTCACTTCGTCGCCGAGAATGCCGGAGATCAGAACATCGCCCTTTCGCACGTAGGTATTCGGCTTTACGACCGGGCGGCCTTTTTCCGCAAAAATTTCAGTTACCATCGCATTTTTGGACGCGACCATGTTACGCGGGCTCATGAGAGGCGGCTTCTCGGGGATGGTCGCCTCAACGACCTTAATAATCACATTCGTACCCCGGATTTCCACTCCGATCCACGCGGTTTGAGGCAATTGGCTCTGCAGCTGTCTAGACAGCTCGTCCGGATCTTTGAGACGAAATTTCCACTGATATTTATAAATGCCCTCGCGCTTCGCCGCTTCTAAAATTTGCGCCGATTGCAGCGTCTCGTTGCCTTCTACACGGATCTGCCAAACGACCGAGGACAGCAAATATAAGCCGATAATAAAGCCTAACAGCCCGACGGCAAAAAATTTCCGTTTTTCAATTTTCCCCAGCCAAAACGGGAACCCGTGCCGCTCCTTGATTCGGGTTCTGGAGCCTGTCTCTTTTAAGAGCGGACGAAGCCGAAAAAAATCGCCAATGCCGATGCTCAGCTCCGCCTTGCTCTCCGCAGTATGGCGAATGTCCCATATGGACATCCGCTTCTCCGTCATCCGGTTAACCAAAACCTCCAGCCGCGTCCCCCGAACTTCAATGACAACAAAGCCGCGAGCCCGATTCAAAAACGATGATTTCATCCAATATTTCCCCTTTCCGGCTATGGGACATATTTAATGTCGTGGATGACGCCCTCGATGAACACTTCCTCCGACAAAATGGCGCGAATCACTAACTGCTGTCCATGGACCTCGAGCTTCCCTTTCCCTAAAGCCAGCCTCAGCAGCTCGTTTGAAAAATGCAATACGCCGCGATGATTTTCGATGTACAGCTGCATATTGCCAATCATCGTTATGCGCGGCAGGTCCATGACCACGTCCTGAGGCAGGTCGAGCAGCTTGGCGGTGAACTGATTAAACCTACGGGAAAGACTGCGCATACGTTACCTCCTTCGGGTTGGAAGCATGATCGGCTTCATACGTATACCATGGGCTATTTACACCATATGCCTGGAAAGCGAAAATATGATGAAAACGAAAAAAGCATCCATTCCCCAAACGGATGTGAATCAACCGCCTGGAAATGAATGCTTTTTTGTAGCGTGCAAGGCTAACGTCTATAAGGCCGTTTCGCCCGGGGCGGTCCAAGAATCTCCGCCCACAGCACGCCGCGGGCCGCGTCTTGTGCCGTTAAAGGCCCTAGGCCGCCGGCAGGTGAAGCGGTGTCGGCTGCCGCCTCCGCTGGCGCCTTGTGGATCGGCTGTGGCGTGCGTGTAGCGGCCGGCACAGCCTCCGATGCCCGCTCTGGAGCGTCAGCACCTCGCGTCATGACCGGAGCCGTAGACGCCTTGTAGGTTGGCTGTGCCTGCACTGTCGCCGGCATCCTGCGAGCGCGGCCCTCTTCTCTGCCGGAGGTCGGGCCCGTACCTGGACCTCCGCCGAACGAAGGCATCCCCTTCGACGGCCTCCCCTGCTGCGGAGCGGCGCCTGTCGCACCTCGAATCCGGCCAAATATTCGGCCGACGATTATGAAGAGTACGATAAGAATAAACCAATTTTTGAACAGAAACTGAAGGATCCACATCGATTAAATACCGCCTTTCCTTTATGCCGATGGGAGGCTTACGCTTCGTCGCCGTCTTTTCCATTTCCATTCATCTTGCCTAAGGAAGACCTCATTTGGGTATCGGCATCAATGTTTTTCAGGTTCATATAATCCATGACGCCAAGCTTTCCGTCACGCAGCGCTTCGGCCATGGCCAGAGGCACTTCGGATTCGGCCTCTACGACCTTCGCCTTCATCTCGATGACGCGCGCCTTCATTTCCTGCTCTTGAGCCACCGCCATTGCGCGGCGCTCCTCCGCTTTCGCTTGTGCAATACGCTTATCCGCTTCCGCCTGCTCTGTCTGCAAGTGGGCACCAATGTTTTTGCCTACGTCTACGTCCGCAATATCGATCGACAAAATCTCAAACGCCGTTCCGGCATCAAGCCCTTTGCCGAGCACCGTGCGCGAAATTTTATCCGGATTCTCAAGCACATCTTTGTGCGAATCGCTGGACCCGACGGTCGTGACGATCCCTTCGCCAACCCGCGCGATAATCGTTTCTTCTCCTGCACCACCGACGAGTCGGTCGATATTAGCTCGGACCGTCACACGCGCAATAACCTTTACTTCGATCCCGTTCTTGGCCACAGCGGATACGGTCGGAGTCTCGATCACTCGCGGGTTTACGCTCATCTGCACCGCCTGCAAAACATCGCGTCCAGCCAAATCAATCGCTGCCGCGCGTTCAAATTCCAAGTGAATGTCAGCTCGATGAGCGGCAATCAAAGCATTGACCACCCGGTCTACGTTACCGCCGGCCAGAAAATGGCTCTCCAGCTGGTTAATCGTCAGATCAATGCCCGCTTTCGTCGCCTTGATCATCGGATTAACGATGCGACTTGGAATGACGCGGCGCAAACGCATCGCTACCAGCGTAATAATACCGATCCGTACGCCGGAAGCCAGCGCCGAAATCCACAGCATCACTGGTACGAAGCTAAAAAATACGGACAGCGCAATAATAATTACGGCCACCAGCAAAAAGATGTAAACGATAGAATCCATTTCCTCATTTCCTCCTCTGGTCTCACAATAGGCTTTGGATCAGTAATCCAGCAAGCCTCATGGGTTAAACGGGGCCTTGCGGCTTCTCCCGCACAATGACTCGAACCCCTTCTACCTGAAGCACAACAATCTCGCGTCCCGCTGCAATGAAATCCCCTGCGGTAACGACATCCACCCGTTCCTCACCAAACATGGCCGTACCGGCTGGACGCAGCGGCGTGATCGATCGGCCTGTTTGCCCAATCAGATCCAATCTCGTAGGTGCGGCGGTGTAGCCTTTTTCCGTTGTCAGCTGCTCGCGTAGAATAAAGCGATTCCATACGCCGCGGTGCTTGAACACTCGAATGACAATCGCAACCACTATGATCGCCAGGACAAAAGCCAGCCCCAGGTTCAAAGCAGCCCGCTTCGTATTGTACGCCGCCATAATGACACTGCCGATCAAGCACGCCGCTCCGAGAATGCCGATGATACCGAAGCTGGACACGAATACTTCAATAATGAGCAGCAAAATCCCGATCGCGAACAGCACCAGATCCTCGACTCCGGCAAACCCTGCAATGTAATGGCCGAAGAAATACAGCCCGAAACCCAGCAAGCCCATGATTCCAGGCAGCCCGAACCCGGGGACGAACAATTCGATCGCCACGCCTGCAATGCCGAGGAACAGCAGCAGCATGGATACCCAAGGCTGCGTAATGAAACGGGCAAACTGCTCTGCACCGCTTAAATCAATCGTGACGACCGGATGCCCTTCGCCTCCAATAAATTGGACGACCTCCTGCAAATTCCCCGCCAGCTTCTCGGCATAGCCTACTTTGACCGCTTCTTCAGCCGTAAGGGAAACAATTTGTCCCTTCTGCACCGTACGATTGATCTGTGACATCGTCACGCCGGTGTTCTTGTCGACCATCGCTTCCGCAATTTGCGGATTCCGTCCGCGCAGCTCCGCTGCCGCTTTCATCTCGCTCGCCCAATGCGCCACTACCTTTGCGCTCTCCACCTCATTACCGCCCGCATCCACAACGGACGCGGCTCCGATCGAGCTGCCCGGCTGCATGACGATCTGATTGGCATTCAGCGCAATATAGCTGCCGGCCGATACGGCTTTGCCATGGACAAAAGCAACCGTTGGAATCGAGCTGCTCCGTACGAGCTGCCCGATCTCCTCGGCTGAATCGACTCTGCCGCCCAGCGTATCAATATCAAGCACTATGGAAACCGCACGCGCCTCCTGCGCTTCCTGAAAGGCCCGCTCCAAAAACCGCTGCAGCCCCGTTTCTATCGTAGAGTGCACGGGGATTACGACGACAGGCGCCGCTTGAGCCGGTTTACTGGGCTCTGCCGCCGCTGCTAGCCCCTCCGAGCTCTTGAGCATGATAAGCGGCAGGAGGAGCGCAAAGCCAAGCGTCAGCAAAATCGCTCGAGCCCGAAGCATTCGTCTTACCTGCAATCGCATCCAGATCACCTCCTTCTCGATTGTCGAATCAACCTACGTTCATAAGGTATTACGCAGCTTGCATTTTTTGGATTCAATTCTAATGTTAAAAAAAGAAACACCCCGGAATAATCGGAGTGTTTCTCATCGTTGTTAGGACAGTAACTGTTGAACGAACGTATTGACGGTTTTGCCGTCTGCCCGCCCCTTCACCTTCGGCATTAATGCAGTCATGACTTTCCCCATATCCGCTTTGGAAGAAGCGCCCACTTCTTGGATGGTCTGCTGTACAATGGCTTTTACTTCTTCTTCCGATAGCTGTTGCGGCATGTATTCCATCAATATTACAAGTTCAGCCTTCAGGTTTTCCGCTAAATCCTCACGACCGGCCTTTTCAAATTCTTGGAGGGAATCTTTCCGCTGTTTGATCTCACGATTAAGAACGTCAAGTACTTCTTGGTCATCTAAGGTTTTACGCTGATCAATCTCGATATTCTTGATAGCGGCACGAACCATACGGATTACGGAGAGTTTGAACTTGTCTTGGCTCTTCATCGCGAGCTTCATATCATCGTTTAATTTCTCGCTTAAGCTCATCGATTAAGCCTCCTAGAACTTTCTCTTGCGAGCAGCCTCTGACTTCTTCTTGCGTTTCACGCTAGGCTTCTCATAATGCTTGCGTTTCTTAACCTCCGCCAATACGCCATCTTTCGCGATGGAGCGCTTAAAGCGACGAAGTGCAGCATCTATAGTTTCGTTCTTGCGAACTCGAGTTTCTGACACCAGTTTTCCCTCCCTCCGAACAGACCGTCCAAGACGAAAAAAAAGACATTCATCAAACCCCATTATAGGTGAAACTGAAACTGGGTGTCAACCCAAATACGCAACTCTTTTAAAATTCTTTGGACTTGCCGTTATTTGGAATTTAAAGCACCCAGTTTTTCTCCGCCCAATAGGTGATAATGGAGGTGAAACACCACTTGTCCACTGTCTTTGCCGCAATTGTTGACAAGCCGGTACCCCGATTCCGAAACGCCCTGCTCCCGGGCGATCTGCTGCGCAGCCCGATGAATCTCGCCGATCAGAAACAGATCCGCTTCCTCGACGCCGTTCATGTCTGCAATATGTTTTTTCGGAATAATTAAAGTATGTACATTTGCAGCGGGTTGAATGTCATGGAAAGCTATGACATGCTCATTCTCGAATACCTTCTTGGAAGGGATAGTCCCCTCAACAATTTTGCAGAAAATACAATCCATCTTTGTCCACCTCCCTCATGGAAATTCTATCCTCTATCATACTGAATCGGCCGATAAAAATCCAATGCCTCTCGTCCCAAAGTTTATAGTAGACTCCGAGTCTAATTTTGCATATAATGAATAATCGTTTGGGATTAGCACATTCGGCTGCAGCTGACGCTGCAGCATATTCCAGGGGGATGCCATGAACAAATTCATGCGTGCCGCAACCCGTAAGAAACGGGACTATATGATGGAGGTCGCTCTCAAGCTCTTTATCGAACAAGGCTACGACCAGGTTTCGGTCGATGATATCATAGCCGCGACGCATACCTCCAAAGGAACGTTTTATCATTACTTCGCAGGCAAAGACGAAATTCTAAGAGAAATTCCCAAGAAGCAGATTGATCTGATTGTGGCCTGGTCGAGGCGCAAGCCGTCCCAGGTAACTTCGCTTGAGCATCACATTAACCGGCTCATGCTGGAATTGACGGAAGCCGTCGGACACTCCCCTAAGCTTATGAAAAGCTATTTGGCTTTGTCCCTGCAAAACGAAGGGTTGAAGCAAGCGCAAGAGGAGCTGAACCGGTGTTTGTTTGACAGCGTGCTGCGCTGGCTGCCGCATCCGGATAAAGCAAAGACACTTGTCTCATCCTACATGGGAACGCTAATCCTATGGTGTACGAAAGAAGAAGGCGACCTTACCGAGCTGATGCGCGGTCAGCTGTCATGGGTATGGTCGGGAATCCGCACGAATCTAGCCGCGGAACCGGTGCTCGCGGAGCCGGAACGGAAGGGAGAAAACATCATGAGAGTAGCCGTCATTGGCGGCGGACTTGCGGGACTGACTGCAGCCGCTTATTTATCGGAACACCCTATGACTGAGGGGGTGCTGTTTGAACGCAGTCCACAGCTCGGAGGCCGGGCATTTACTTACGAAAAATCTGGGTTTACGCTGAATTATGGAGCGCATGCCATTTATGGAATAGATCGCCATCAAATTTCCGTTATGGAACGGGAGCTTGGGCTGTCTTTCAGCTCGAAGCAGGTAGACAAACGAAGAGTTATGTATGCGAAAAACGATCAGCTGACACCTGCTCCGCTCGATTTTATCAATTTGATGCGGACCGAGCTGCTGAACCCGCTGCAAAAAATGCGGTTCGTCGGTGAAATTACGGCGATCATCGCCAATATCCATAACGTTCGCAATTACAACACGCTAGGCGACTACTTGGCGCAATCCGATGCGGACGAAGATGTGAAAGAGCTGTGGGAGCATCTGGTATGCTCCAATTTCTTCATCACGCCGGAAGAAGCCCGCAAGGTATCTGGTTCCGTCATCAGCGAATATTACCACAACCTCTTTCTGTCCAGCCGTCCGGTCAACTATGTGCTGGGAAGCTGGGCGGTCATTACCAATCAGCTTCGCCAGAAAATCGAAATTTCCGGCCGCTGGGACTTAGCGCTGCAAGAAGGCGTAGAAAGCATTCGCTATGAAGATAAGCGATTCGTACTGAAAACGAAAAATCGGGAAGAAAGCTTTGACCGCGTCATTTTCGCGATGCCGGTTCAGCAGGTTTGCAAGCTGCTCAAAGGCACGCCATGGGAGCCGTTCCTGGCCCCTTACGAAGATAACACGCCTACGGAGGTCATGGTTTACGATATCGGCCTCAAGCACGTAGTGGCGCGTCCGTTCAGCTATATCAGCGACATGGACAATAAGCTGTTCATTAGCGACGTCTCGGCTACCGACCATACGCTGGTTCCAGAAGGCGGTCAGCTGCTGCAGGGGATCGCGTACCTGAGCGACAACTTTGCCGATGAAGCCGAACGCAAGGCGTACCTGGACGATAAAACGAAGCAGATGGAAGCGTTGTTCGACCAGTACTATCCAGGCTGGCGCGATGCGACGGAAGTGAAGCGCGTGTCCAAGAAGGCGATGGTAGCCAGCGTGAAAAATATCGTCGGCAACGAGCTCTTGCCAAATCGGATCGAAAATGTGCCGTTCTACTTTTGCGGCGACGGTTGTACGGGCAAAGGCGAGCTCGCGGAACGCGCCTTCTCCAGCGCGCGCCAGGCGGCGAAAGCGATTATGGAGGATTTGAAGGTTCCGGCTCGGGTGTAAGGGAAAGCTATGCGCAATTATTTATAGACAGATGAAAAAAGCTCAATTCGGCTGTAATTTTCAGCGAATTGAGCTTTTTTGGTGTTTATAGGACTAGAGTATTCTTCAAGCTAATTTGTTCCATAATTGGACTACCTTGGTATATTGTACCTTGAGCCAGCTTTTGAAGGTTGCCTTCGTTTGGGTGGCAGTGTTGGTAAGAGCTCCGGTTATGGTTGTCACATTAGGTTCGGCCTGCTGGTTGATCGATGATTTCCCGCTGTTGCGAATTTGCACGGTGCGGGAAGCCCCGTCCCAGTTCACCGTACCGCCAAAGGCTTCCCCGACAAAGCGGGCAGGCACCATGGTATAGCCGTTGACCAGCTGAGCGGGCATTTCCAGCTTGACCGGCACGTTGTTCTTCAGCGCCGTACTGCTTCCGATTTGGATGGCTAAGGTGGTAGCCCCTTTTGTCGCGGTCGCCGTTTGGGTGGACTGATCCCACTTGACCGCAGCGCCCATCGACTCGAAAATGGCGCGAAGCGGCGTCAAGGTGTTCCCGTCCCGGATCACCGGCGGTTGTTCGAAAGCAAGATCTTTTCCATCCACGGCCACCGAGATGCCGGAGTTCAGAGGGAACGACTTGGAGGCTGTCTTTTCCCCAGCCCGATTGTAGACTGCGAGTTCAATAACAGAGCCATCGGGTACATCACCCGCTTGGAGCTCTAGGCCGAATGGCGGACTCGTTTGCGTCTCCAGCAGCTTGCCGTTTAAATAATACTCCAGCTTGCCGATATAAATATCCGGAATTTTCACAAATGGAGTTAGCTTGGTGCTCTTCGTAAAATACCGGTCTCCGCCCAGCGGAACGGTTCCTTGAAGATTGGACGGCTTCGCCCCATTTTCCACTTTGGTTAAGTAGTACGGCGAGGCAATCATTTTACTATACAGCTTCATAACGGCGTCGTTATCGCGAAGCAAATAATCGTTCATCGACTCGGTCATGCCCAGGTTGACGTTGAAATACGTGATCGATTTGAGGCGCGGGTATTTGGCCGGCATTACCTCATATAACCGCTGCAGATTCAAAAGCGCATAGTCAGTAAACGTCTCCTGAGGCAAATTCGCCCGGTGGGATACGGCGGTTTCGCTGAGCATGAGCGGTTTGCGGGCAGCGTATGTTTTGTACAAATAATCTAGACGCTCAATCGGACTCGTTGCCTGCATATTGGCCTGCTTCGGGTCGCCGTTCTCGTACGGCTCGGTATACAAGCTGACACCAACCCAATCTACATAGTCATCCCCGGGATAATACGCATCCATCGAGTACATCGGCACATCGCCGGGACTCCAGACCATCGCTACATTCGGCGCTTCCTGCGCCATGATGTCGTGCACCATTCGGAAATTCTGAATGTATTTCTGCGGATCGCCATGCCATACGACCCAGTTCCCGTTCATTTCACTGGCATACCGGAGAAAAATCGGTATTCCGGCTGCTTTCGCTTCCCGCGCCCAATCCCGAACGACCGCTTCCGTCACGGCATCCAGTCCGTTTGAAGGCTCCCAGGCAATTTGCATCGCTGCTCCCGCCTGCTTGGCTCGTGTCACATACTGCTTCGGAAACGGCTTGCCGACCTGGGTATAGGCGAGGTAGAGCGCGTGCTTTTTGCCGTAAAATTGCTCCGAACGGTCGTAAAAATTGAGCATTTGCGGATCTCGCTCGGTATACATGCCTATGTACGTCCCGTATTCCGGTTCGAATTTGGACAGCTTCCCGCTTGTCGGCGCTGAACGCGCCTTTAGTACTTCGGGATCGGAAACATTCATGTACAACTCGATGGTCGTGCGGATTTGCTCGGCGCGCTGCAGGTCTACGGCTCCCCAGTCTTTGCCGGCTTTGAGCCAATACTCGTTCTCCAGCTCGTAGTACCGAATCGCTTGATCATACGCCTTCGCATTATCGTAATATTCGTCGAGCCGGCCGCAAAACAACGCCGCATTCTCCCAATCTCCGATGGATGCGTAATGATCGACCAGAAACTTCCAGTGCGGAACGGCCGCTTCCGGTGTCCCCTTCGCCACTGCGGCATCCGCTGCCTGCCAATGATCCCAGATCGCATCGGCGTACGCCTTGCCAGGGTGAGATCCAACAGCCCCTAGGAACAAGCCAGCGCAAACTGCGGAGATGAGGATGGCTTTGGGAATCCGATTACTTTTATATTTATATAGCTTCATAGACGCTCCCCTTTTTGTATCTAAGGTTGTCTTTTTATTATACACGAGTGCAGCCGTGTCGGGTATAGAAATGGCGTGAGGAGCAGCAGGAGAGTCCTATTTTTGCGTAATCGGGTAGGAGGCTGCTCATTAATTGAGCAGCCGACCTCCCACACCACCGTACGTACCGTTCGGTATACGGCGGTTCCTAAGTTTACGTTGTGACTTGTCGGTAATAATCAGAAAAGAATAGGAATCCGAGTTCTTTGA
>NZ_VNJI01000130.1 GCF_007786445.1 Paenibacillus cremeus
GCTCTGACTTCTTGTAAGCACACGGTTTCAGGTTCTATTTCACTCCGCTCCCGCGGTTCTTTTCACCTTTCCCTCACGGTACTGCTTCACTATCGGTCACCAGGGAGTATTTAGCCTTGGCAGATGGTCCTGCCGGATTCCCACGAGGTTTCACGTGTCTCGCGGTACTCGGGATCCGTCTAGGGTTTTCGCAGCATTTCAGCTACAGGGCTGTTACCTTCTTTGGCCGGCCTTTCCAGACCGCTTCACCTACGCTGCTAAACCCATATTGACGTCCCACAACCCCAGGGGGCAAGCCCCCTGGTTTGGGCTAATCCGCTTTCGCTCGCCGCTACTGACGGAATCACTTTTGTTTTCTTTTCCTGAGGGTACTTAGATGTTTCAGTTCCCCTCGTCTGCCTCTACATTACCTATGTATTCAGTAATGAGTACATGCGAATTACCGCATGCGGGTTTCCCCATTCGGACATCCCCGGATCAAAGCCTGCTTACGGCTCCCCGAGGCATTTCGTCGTTCGCCACGTCCTTCTTCGGCTCCTGGTGCCTAGGCATCCTCCGTGTGCTCTTATTAGCTTAACCAAATGGTTAAAACCTTTAAAATAAAGGATGATTCAGCTTTGTTGCTTGTTTCGATATCCAGTTTTCAAGGAACAAACTTACCACTGCCGCGAAGACAGTAGAAAAATCTTACCACAACTACTTAATGATTTCAAGTAGTAAATTATGGTGGAGCCAAGCGGGATCGAACCGCTGACCTCCTGCTTGCAAGGCAGGCGCTCTCCCAGCTGAGCTATGGCCCC
Organism: Paenibacillus cremeus; assembly: GCF_007786445.1. Lineage (GTDB taxonomy): Bacteria > Bacillota > Bacilli > Paenibacillales > NBRC-103111 > Paenibacillus_G > Paenibacillus_G cremeus. The sequence continues at coordinate 801 of NZ_VNJI01000130.1, forward strand.
ATACTGTTATGAAGTTTAACTGGTGGGCCCTAGTGGACTCGAACCACCGACCTCACCCTTATCAGGGGTGCGCTCTAACCAGCTGAGCTAAGGGCCCTTGTAACAACGAGTTCATTATATGCACGTATGCCTATAATGGTTCATAAGAAAAGCCCACCCTTGGTGGGCTTGCTTGGCGACGTTCTACTCTCCCAGGACCCTGCGGTCCAAGTACCATCGACGCTGGAAGGCTTAACGGTCGTGTTCGGGATGGGTACGCGTGGTTCCCTTCCGCCATCATCACCAAACCAATTGAAAGGCATTGCGCCTTTCAAAACTGAACACGAGTGAGTGCTTCTTAAAATGTCCGTTGTCCTGCAGACAACATGGACTCCATAGAAAGGAGGTGATCCAGCCGCACCTTCCGATACGGCTACCTTGTTACGACTTCACCCCAATCATCTACCCCACCTTCGGCGGCTGGCTCCCTTGCGGGTTACCCCACCGACTTCGGGTGTTGTAAACTCTCGTGGTGTGACGGGCGGTGTGTACAAGACCCGGGAACGTATTCACCGCGGCATGCTGATCCGCGATTACTAGCAATTCCGA
>NZ_VNJI01000131.1 GCF_007786445.1 Paenibacillus cremeus
ACGTGTGCACGATCACACAACAGGACGTTTTGTCCGCGGGTACAACATGCTCACACTAGGCTGGTCCGACGGTTTTAGCTTTGCTCCTATCGACTTTGTTATGCTTAGCTCCGCCAAACTGGCATACACCGCCGCAAGTGACGCACGTAGCTTTTGTCCGGCCCTTCAACAGTCTATTTCGTAATTCACTTTGCTTCTTTCTGAAAGTCGCCTCCGTTTTACAGTTCCACAACATCGCTTGTTATGCGGGATCATCGTCCCAATCAGCTTAACAACTGCCCGTATTAAGCCTCTTAAACGAAAAAAGTTCAACCAGTAAATACTGGCTGAACTCATAATAAGACGGGTAAAATTGTTGACCTTTGAATACGTCATCTCGTGAATACATGTTTGCCGATTGTCACAACTTTAGGCCGCGATAAGCTCCAAGTTGAGGTCGTTATCTTCGGATTATGATAATACAACGTACCGCGAGCAGGATCCCATCCATTCAAGGCTGCCTTGGCAGCTTGATATGCAGTCTGATTTGGAGTAAGCCAATACTGGCCGTCATCAACCGCCGAAAATTGACCTTTCTGAAAGATCACTTCTGTTATCGAATCTGGAAATAGCGGCGATTGCACTCGATTCAACACTACTGCTCCAACAGCAACTTGACCTTCAAATGATTCGCCTCGCGCCTCGGAATAGATGATGCGGGCCAACTGCTCCAATGCTGAATTTTTAGGTGAGACAGCACCTTGAATTTTTGAAAAGGTTGTGGAATCCACTTCCCCATCGACCGGGAGACGGTAGGCCTTCTGAAATCTCCGCACTGCTTCTGCAGTAGCTGGACCGTAATATCCGGTTAGTCCGGCTTTAAAGTATCCAAGTGCACTCAATCGTTGTTGCAGATCGAGTACATGTTCACTTTGGCTTTCAACTTTAATCGATATGGCGTAAGCGGATTCAACCGTACCGAAGAAAGTTACAGTGCAGACAATCATGTTGCTGAGTATTAATGATTTCAATGTTTTCTTCATTTTATCCGTTTGACCTCCTTTAGTATTCTATTGGACGGTTATCGGTCATAAGAAGGATTGTCACTAATAGATTTCGTAAATAATCAGCAAATTTAGGACAAAAATGTAATTTCTTGTAATTATGCTGTAGAATCGCTAAATTAGTTCGACCATTTCTTGATCTGCATTCGTTTTCTGAAATTGGATGACGGTATTGGAGTAGAAAAATACCTCCCTCAGATCTATAGAGTGCACCCCTTAGAATAGACATTGGAAAAACCCCTTGGTTAATCCGATAAATTCTAAGGGGTGCATTTTTATGGCGATTAAAGGACAAAAATTTAAACATTATCCAGAATCGTTAAAGG
>NZ_VNJI01000132.1 GCF_007786445.1 Paenibacillus cremeus
ATTTTCGCTTTTTCATCAATGATTTTCTTGTTGAACTCATAGAAATCGCGCGGAATTCCGGGGGCGTAAGCGCGAATATAAGGGTCCAGAGCAAGGTAGATTTGTCCCGTCGATTGCGGCGATATATTATCCTTCACCGCTTGCTCCGTAGTACTGATAACCCCGTTATCCATCTTATAATGAACTCCCTCGATCCCGTAATTGGCCAGATCGTTTCCTTCCTTCGTCAAGCCGTAATCCAAAAACTTCAATATTTTTTTGACCTTTGCCTCCGGCACTTTCTTGGGGATCACAAACATCCCAAATAAAGGGTTATCTTTGGGAGCATATCCTTCGAGATCTACCAGCACCTGGATGTAGGCGTTCGGAACCGTTGATTTCATCTGCTCCATCGCCCTCCAGGCGCTGGTTCCTTGATCCTTCATAATCCCGTTGACACCTGAATATTGAATATCTTTCAGCTGACTGCGCTGCAGCACCGCAAAATCCTCGGGGATCAGCTTATCGGCATACGCTTTCCGCAAAAATTCCAACGCTTTTTTGGTACCGGGAAGAAGGTTGATATTGACCAATTTGCCGTCGACCAGCTTCCAGTTGCCGAATGCTTTATTATAGACCTCTTCCGGCCAAGAGAGATATTCCATTCCATCCTTGATTACGTTCCCTATCGCTGGTATTGTTTTCCCATTGCCTGCCATATCATGCTCTTTAAACGCTTTCATGACGGCATACATGTCATCCATGGTTTTCGGCACCGGCAACCCAAGCTTATCTAACCAATCTTTGCGCACGCTCGGGAAGCTGGAACCTTCTGCGGCTTGCGGTCTCGGAATGCCGTAATTTCGGCCGTCCTCCATCTTCGTGAGGACTAACGCTTCCTTGGCCTCCTTCATCAGGTTCGGATAATCCTTAATCATATCAGTTACATCCCAAAATGCCCCCTGCTTCGCCATATCCCTTACCTGGGTTTGCCACGGATCGGGAACAAACAGAAGATCGGGAATATCTCCGGAAGCGAGTACGACGTTGACCCGATCCTGGTAGTTATTAGGCGATATCCAGGTGAGGTTCAATTTGGTGTTGGTTCTTTTCTCGATTTCCTTCACGATCACATGATCTTTGGCGGGCGGTTCCAAAGAGAAGAACTGATTCAACATAGAAATCTCGGTCGGCGGTTCATTTGCGGCCTTGCCGCTATCCGCACTCGGAGCTGCCCCCGGCGCCGATCCCGTACCTGATTGTCCCCCGCTGCAAGCAGACAAGAGAAACATCGAAGCCAATCCAACGACGGCAGACTTCCGGAAAAACAGACTGCTGTTCCTATTCATTTGCATTCTCCCCCTAAAAAA
>NZ_VNJI01000133.1 GCF_007786445.1 Paenibacillus cremeus
TCCCGACAGATTGCCAAAGCTGTTCGCGAAAACATCATGTTTATGTGGATCGCGGGCAGGCAACGACCGGATTTCCGCACCATTAATAGGTTCCGCTCGGAGCGGATGAAAACGGTGCTGGAGACCGTGGTTACCTCAGTTCTTCAATTTTTGGCTGAAGAGAACTACGTCCAACTGGAGAATTACTTCGTCGATGGTACGAAGATCGAGGCTAATGCCAACCGGTATACGTTTGTTTGGGGAAAGGCTGTCGTAAAACAGAAGGCCAAGCTTCAGGAGAAAGTGCAGACCTTGTTCGCCGCCATTGAGGAAGCCGAGAAGCAAGAAGAAGGAGCCCATCATGGCCAAGATCTTCGAGAGCTGGGCGATTCCTCTACTCTTACTAGTGCCAAGCTGGAGCATGCCGTCCAAAACTTAGAACAGCGCCTGCTGGAGAAGCCAAAGGACAAGCCGCTGAAAAAGGCGGTACGTGCGCTCCACAAGGACTTTCTTCCTCGTCTTCAAAAGTACGAGACCCATGAAGCGATTCTAGGCACACGGAACAGCTACAGCAAAACGGACCCTGACGCAACCTTCATGCGAATGAAAGAGGACCATATGCGAAACGGTCAGCTCAAGCCAGGCTACTATGTGCAAATCGGCACCGAAAATCAATTCATTCTCGGATACAGTGTGCACCAAAGGCCAACCGACACGCGCTGCCTCATTCCTCATCTGGAAAAGGTGAAGTCCGAGCTCGGCAAGCTGCCAAGTGTGGTCATCGCTGACGCAGGCAATGGCGGCGAAGAAAATTACGACTATTTGGAACAGAACAAAGTTGAAGCCATTGTTAAATACAGCACCTACCACCGTGAAAAAAGTAAAGCATGGCAAAAGGATATTAGTAAAATCGACAACTGGACCTATGATGCCGAAGAAGATACGTGGACATGTGCGGCAGGGCAAACCCTCCATTTTCGCAGAGCTAGTAAAGAGAAAACGGAGAGTGGTTACAAGATTGAATACCGTCATTACCGAAGTACCGGTTGTGAGGGCTGTCCGCTAAAAGCGCAATGCACGAAAGCCCAGGGTGACCGCGAGGTCAAGGTCAGCCTGAAGTATTTACGGCTAAAGAACCAGGCAAGACCAAGACTCCGCAGTGAAGAAGGATATGCGCTGGCCGTCCGGCGCATGATCGAGCCGGAGCCCGTGTTTGGCGATATGAAAAACAACCGAGGCTTCAAAAGGTTTCTGCTTCGAGGCTTACCCAAAGTAAGTCTAGAGGTCGGATGGCTTTCGCTTGCCCACAATTTGCTAAAGAAAGCAGC
>NZ_VNJI01000134.1 GCF_007786445.1 Paenibacillus cremeus
AAATGTGGCGAAGCCCCTTGAAAAACGAGGAGGTTTTGTCATTGGAATTGTACGCGAGCTCTTTAAAAGAAACGCTGACATCCCTTATTCGAGAGATGTCAGTGGCACCCGAACTTTATGTTAAAAATCCTGGTAAAGACTTTACCCGCAAGAAAAAGCTACCCTTTGAAGCAGTCATGCAACTCCTGATCTCCATGGGCGGTAACAGCATTTACAAAGAGCTTCTGGAATCGCAGGGATATGACGTAAATACTGCAAGCACCTCTGCTTTTGTCCAACAGCGCAATAAAATCCTGCCTTCTGCTGTGGAATCCCTGTTTCACAAATTTACGCAGTCGTATACGAATATAAAGGATTACCGCGGATATCGATTACTTGCCATTGACGGCTCAGATCTGCATATTGCAACGGACCCTGAAGATACGAACACCTACTTTCAAAGTCAACCGAACACGAAGGGCTTCAACTTGCTACATTTGAATGCAGCCTATGACTTATGCAACCGACTTTACTTAGACGTCCTTATTCAACCGCGAAGGTTATGCAACGAGGGCAGAGCGCTTGCGGCTATGGTTGAACGCTCTCCCATCCAAGGCAAAACCATTGTTATTGCCGATCGCGGTTATGAAAGTTACAACAACTTCGCGCATATTGAACGCAAAGGGTGGAACTACGTCATAAGGGTAAAGGATTTGGATTCCAGTGGTATTCTGTCTAGCTTACGTTTGCCCTCTAGCGGAGAATTTGATCGGGACGTTCATCTGACACTTACCAGAAAACAAACCAAAGAGGCCAAGGCTTATCCCGGGTACAAGTTTCTCCCGTCCAATTCTACATTTGATTTTTTGGATTCACATGAAAACATGCTTTACCCGCTATCTTTTCGGGTTGTTCGTTTCGTCCTGCCTGACGGCGCTTATGAAACCGCCATTACGAATCTTTCTGCCGCGGATTTCCCGCCCGATGAAATCAAGTCCATCTATCACATGCGCTGGGGCATTGAAACCTCATTCAGGGCACTAAAATACACGGTTGGACTAACGAATTTCCACGCGAAAAGACAAGAGTCCATCGCCCAAGAGATTTTCGCAAGAATGATCCTCTACAATTTCGCTGAAATGATGACCTCGCACGTCGTCATTTCGCAAATGGATAAACGGCACCCCTACCAAGTCAATTTCACGGTTGCCGTTCACGTTTGTAGACATTTCCTGAGCTCTCGAGGCGATGGATCCCCGTCCGATGTTGAAGCGCTGATTCGCAAAAACATTTTGCCGATTCGACCCCTTCGACCGGGACAGTTG
>NZ_VNJI01000135.1 GCF_007786445.1 Paenibacillus cremeus
CCTGAGAAAAAAATCTACTATCGTGCGGAAATCGAAAATTGTCCAGATTGCGGACGAAAGCTGAAACGCCATCACACTGCATGGAAGAAAAATGTTGCTACGCTTCAAGGTGTCATTCAGGTCTGGAACATGGCCTATCACTGTCCGGATGAGTCATGCGGAAATTTGAAACGTTACTTCAACTCCGCTCAGGCCGGTGCTCTTTGCATGAAACATACTTCCTATGGCTTCGACGTTTTGGCATTGGTCGGGGAACTGCGATTTAAGCATCACCTCACCATCGGTGAAATTACAAAAGAGCTGAACGAGCGTGGCGTGGCAACTTCTGAGCGTAATTCCATGCGACTGTATGAGCGTTACTTAACCCTGCTGCGAGCCTCCGTTACGGACCAGGTGCGATTGGAACTGGAGCAAGTTGTTCAGGAGAATAAAGGGATTATGCTGTCTATGGATGGCGTTCAACCTGAAAAGGGAAATGAAACGCTCTATGTGGTTCGCGAGGTTTTTAGCGGGCTTATTCTATCCGCTAAAAATCTAAAAAGCGGATCGGCACATGAACTTCAAACGCTTCTTCAACCGGTAAAAGAGCTTGGTTTTCCCGTAATCGGCTTGGTAAGCGACGGTCAGCATTCCATTCGTCTAGCTATGGAAGCCATGTGGCCGGAAGCTCCCTACCAATACTGTCAGTATCACTATCTGAAAGACATTGCAAAGCCTGTGGTGGATATAGATCGCAAGCTGAAAACCGGCATTAAGAAATCGCTTCGCGGCATTCGAGAGATCGAGAAGCAAATCGAAAAAGAGACATCAGCAGAAGCAGATATTGCGAAGGACTACTTAGCGGCGGTCCGCTCCATTTTGCTCGAAGACGGGAATCCACCACTTGATCTACCGGGTATTCGAATATTTGAAAACGCGCAGGCTGTGCAGCAATCACTCGAGAACAGCATGGCTAAAAAAGGGGCTCATGCTCCTGAAAAAGGTAGTCAGAATTTTCAGCAAAATCGATGAGTTCAAACCAGCCTACGACGCAGTATGCCGCTGGCAGGCTGTTATTACGAATATCGCGAAGCTTCTCGAGCCCAGTCCTGATCAAACGAGCGAATCCGTCCGCTTTCACATGGAGCACTTGCTCCGGTGGCTTGAAGTGAACTACAACCAGGCAGGTGACGAGGAACTTGTGAAAAACGTTCAGGCTTACACGCGAGGATTTTGGAAAGGGCTCTTCACCTGCTATGACGCGCCTCACGTCCCTCGTACAAACAATGATCACGAGCGCTTTTTTCGTCAAAC
>NZ_VNJI01000136.1 GCF_007786445.1 Paenibacillus cremeus
TGCTCTTCTGTCAAGAAAGTGGACACCCGTAACTCAGGCCTCACGCCTGTAGTACTGCTCCTCGAACCGCGCCGGTGACATGTAGCCAATCGTGCTGTTGGAGCGCTTTCGGTTATAAAAAAACTCGATGTAGCGATACAACTTTTCAAACGCTTCTTGCTTCGTTTTAAATTTTGGGTTGCAGTAAATAAGCTCTCTCTTTAGGATGCTGTGGAAAGCTTCAATACAGGCATTATCATAACAGTTTCCTTTGCGGCTCATACTGGCTTCCATGCCGTATTTCTTCAGTTGGTTACGATACTCTTTTGATGCATACTGTGAGCCGCGGTCAGAGTGGTGAATAAGTCCCTTCTTCGGCTTCTTGGCTGCATACGCTTGATCGAGCGCAGCCATAACTAAGTCGGTTGTCATTCGGTCGCTCAGCTTCCAGCCTACGATTTCTTTCGTGTATAAGTCTAAAATGCTCGCCAAATAAAGCCTGCCTTGGCGGCAAGGGATGTACGTAATATCGGCAACCCATTTTTGTTTCGGTCTTGTTGCTTTAAAGTTCTGGCCCAGCAGGTTTGGTGCAATGGGCAAGTCGTGGTTAGAATCCGTGGTTTGTACTCTAAATTTTCGTGACATGCACGAGCGCAAGCCTTTTTCACGCATGATCAGGCCGACAGTGCGCTCCGATACGCGGTAGCCTTCTTTCAGTAGCTCGTTATAGATCCGAGGGCTTCCATACGTCCGATTCGAATCCCTATAATGCCACTCAATTCGCGCCGTCAGCGCCTCCTTACGCTTATGCTGCTCAGAGGGTTTTGCCGACAACCATTTGTAGAAACCGCTCCTGGAAACCTGCAAGACGCTGCACATCTTCTCCAAGCGAAACTCGGAGCGATGGTTTTCGATGAATAGGAACCTTAGTTCCTTTCTTTGCTGAAGATGTGCATGGCCTTTTTTAAGATTGCAATCTCTTCTTTCAGGTCTTCGATCTCACGTTGCTGTTCGTGAATAACTTGCGATTGCTGACGGAGCGTATCGCCGTGATTCACTGGTTCATGCTCAAATTCCCGATATTTCCCCACCCATTGGCGCAGAGTGTCTGGACTAAGATTTAATTCCTCCGCAATTTGAGGAAGAGACTTACTTTGCTCTTGAACATACTTTACGGCTTCTCGCTTAAATGTCTCGTTGTAACTCTGTCTTTTTTCGCCCATGATTGACACCTCGTTATGTGTTTGTAAGTCCATTATCTGTTTGCGAATAAGAGGTGTCCACTTTTTATTCTAGCTGCA
>NZ_VNJI01000137.1 GCF_007786445.1 Paenibacillus cremeus
GACAGGAACGGTGTTTGACCCAGCTTGAAGTTCTTCTGAGCAGTAACATGCTGATCATTGTTAACTACATTCACGGAGACCATAGAAACGCCTGGCGTGTTCGTCTTGCCATCCATCAGGGTATCCAAAGTCATCAGCAGCGTACCGTCCGTTTGCTTCTCCATTTTGACGAAGTTCGCGCTGGAAGTAGTTACACTGTATGAACCAGCGGAGAAAGAGGCATTCTCACCATATTGGTTCTTTGCTTGCATCTTCACAACAACGCTCGAAGAGTAAGCTACGGTGTCTTGTGCGTTTACGAAATTAATGCTTTTCAGAACTTCATTTTCAGCTGTGAACTTAGCAGTTGTTTTATCAACGGCCGCTGCATCCAAACCGCTCAGCGTTACAGTATAGTCACCTGCAAACACACGGGAATCTGTCAGCGTCAAGATGGCCGATTTTTTGTCGTCGGACCATTTAACCGAAGTAGCTACATCTGTTGTACCTTTTTTCAGGGACAATACAGCTTTTGTTGTATCTACGTCACGATCCAAAGTTACTTGAACAGTTTGGTAACCAACAGCTTTAGCCTCTGTAACCGAAGCTTTTGCCGGTTGGAACAATTGTTTCGCATTGTAGGAGCTCACTACGAGCAATTCGCGAAGAGCATTTGTAGTTCCGCCGAACTTACCGTCAGCGCCATTGTCCATCAATTTCAATTGAAGCGCCAGGGCTACATAACCTTTTGCCCAATCGGATACGGTAGCATCAGTAACGCCCGTAGTACCTTTCACATCTTTACCCAAGCCGCGGAGCAAGAAAGCAGCCAATTGCTCTTTCGTTACTTTACCAGCCGGGTCGAATTGACCTTCAGCCACGCCGTCCGTAATGCCAGCTGCTTTAATCGCTTCGATATAAGGCAGTGCGTAGCCGTTCGCAGGATCATCTGCTTTAACGTCCTTGAAGCTGGAAGTCTTCAGTGTAGTGTCTACCTTCAGACCGAAGATCAATGCCGCTACTTTCGCGAATTGCGCACGATTCATTTCATCCTTCAAGCCGAACACATTATCCTTTACACCGTCATAAACGCCGGCAGAGATCATTGCGTTGAATTTCGCTTTTGTTGCAGCGTCCAAATCTTTCAAGTCAGTGAAATCATCTGCGGATTTAGGAGCTGTGGCAGCCATTGCTACAGACGAAAACATCGAGAATGCCAATGCAAGAGAGAGAATGGAAGATACTTGTTTTTTCATATGTTGTATGGCCTCC
>NZ_VNJI01000138.1 GCF_007786445.1 Paenibacillus cremeus
TAACTTCCCCCTTATACCGCTCTTATCATACGTTTTATGTTTAAAGCCAATGCGGAAAAAAGGCAATGTTCGGTGGCGTTCCGAATGCCCTTCTTGTAGGTCTGTGTGAGGTTATGACATCTTTTCATGGTTCCAAAGCTACCTTCACACCACACCCGCCTTGCTTCTTGAATTCTCTTGTATATGCTTGTTTTGGAACGTGCTACATTTCGTTCTTTTGCTTCTTGAAATAATGGGCGTTGAATCGTCTTCCGTGTACCTGTCTTACCGAAGCAGGTCGAACGTACTGGACATACTTTACAATCTTTGCTATGTGAGGTGTAAACCTTTGTGTAAGTCTGCTTTCTCGTGCTCCAACTAATATGCGAAAAATGGAGTGATCTCCCTTCCGGACACTTATATGCATCATGCTTTTTGTTGTAAATAAATCCTAATTTTTGCATGTGCGCTTCGTCAGAATCTATAGGTGTTATGTACCCTTCAATCTCAAGTTTTTCAAGAGCATGGTGAACCGCAGAGCGATCGTAACCTTTGTCTGCTCCAACCTTTTGAATTTGTAGACGAAACTTGTCTTTTTGCTCTCTTAAGCGAGCTGTAAATGGTTCGTGGTCATTCATATTTGCTGGAGTAACATGTACGTCTGTAATAATTCCATGGTTCACGTCAATAGTGGTATGAGCCAGGTAGTAAAAGCCTTTCGGTTTATTCTCTCTGTTTAACAGCCCTGCCTCACGGTCGGTTTTACTCTGTGTTACCTCTTTCTCTGGAAGTTTCTCTTTCCGTTTTCTCCCACGTTTTTTCTTATTCGGATCATCCTCATGATCACTTTCGATTCGACGAGCTTCTTGCTCTAGTTCTTCGAAATATTCTGATGGTTTCTTCTCAACAACTATCTTTTCTGTTTTGTAAGTCGAAGCGTTCGCCTTAATGTGAGTGGAATCAACAACGACAACTTCTCCCGTCACGATGCCTTTCGCTATACACTCCGAAACAATGTGATCGAAGATCTCTTGGAATACTTCACTGTCTTTAAATCTTCTGCGACGGTTCTGACTTAACGTGGAGTGGTCAGGCACAGCTTCACCCAGATCTAAACCTAGAAACCAACGATAAGCTAAATTTACAGTGATTTCTTGCTCTAATTTTCTTTCTGAAGGGATTCCGAACAAGTATCCAATGAGTAACATCTTCATGAGTAGAACCGGGTCAATTGATCTCCGCCC
>NZ_VNJI01000139.1 GCF_007786445.1 Paenibacillus cremeus
CCGAACCGCTCTTTATGCTGCTCTACTGCGGTCACAAGTAATTCATCGTCCGCCGGATTGCCTTTATAAAGCTCGTAGCCGGTAACGAAACCACTTTCCGTTTCGTCGATTCGAGCTTTATAGCCAAACTCTGCGGTCTTGGAGAGCTTTCCCTTCTTGATCGGCCGGGCTTCAGGATCAAAGAAGCTCACAATCCGGTCCGGAATGATTCGGTTGCCAGAGACGACTTGCTTGGCTTGTTCAATCAGCTTTCTCGTTAACGTAATAGCATCTCCGAGTTTTTCTTTCGTGGCTTTGATGGACGCTTTACCTTTATCTTTTGCTTCGTTCATGACCATAGAAGCCTTCTCGCATACGTCTTCGGCAAGAACAGCGACTTGTTCTGTGATCGCATTGAGCTCATCCCAAGATTCTTGCGTACGACGGCGGAGCAGTTTGGCAATGGAGAGGACGTGATCCTTCACTTCTTTGGTTTTGTCCTCAAACTGTCTGGTTGCATGGGATGCGACTTTACGGATTTTCCCGACCCACCTGGTAATGACCTTGATGCCATCTTGCAATAAGGTCGCATCGGTTGGATGATGGACGTCGGATTCCACAACAGTGGTGTCCGTACGAAATTTGCGTCGTGTGAGAACCTTGTCTTCATCCAATTTCTGAAGTAACAGTTCGTTTAATTGCTCGACCCATTCTTCTCCATAGCGCTGACGAGCTTTGATCAGCGTCGTAGAGTCAGGCATACGTTCGTCAATGGAGATACGACAAAACCGTCGCCACGTAAGGCTGTCGCCAACTTCTTGCACAAGCGTTTCATAGCCCAAATGATAGCGACGTTTGAGATACATCAATCGCAGGAATGTTTCAATCGCCTTCGTTGGGCGGCCTCTTCGAGTTAGATGTTTTTCCAGAAATGGCTGCATGAAACGCTCGTCATCCAAGAGAGCATCGACTTTAGCCAACTCTTCGGGTAACGTCCAAACGAATTCCGGGATGATCGAATCCCAAACGGTCAGTTGTTCTTCACGTAGTTTCAACATAAAAGCTCACCTCAAAAAAGGATTATGAGGGGCCCCGTCGAATTCATGAGCATAGGAATTCCGCCCCTCGTTTTGATGGTTTTTGTTGCCTCGACAACAACAACTTCCATCTGGAGGTTGCGAATTCCTTTTTTATTTCCTATAAAATCCCCCGATTTTTTCAGGGGTAACTAA
>NZ_VNJI01000014.1 GCF_007786445.1 Paenibacillus cremeus
TGAGATTTCCCAGTATGTAAGACCCCTTGTAGACGACGAGGTAGATAGGTTCGGGGTGGAAGCGCGGCAACGTGTGGAGCTGACGAATACTAATCGGTCGAGGGCTTATCCAAAACGATTCAGTGAGCTTTGTTTCGAATCCAGTTTTCAGGGTGCAAATCCTGAACAATCCGTTTGGTGATGATGGCGGAAGGGAACCACGCGTACCCATCCCGAACACGACCGTTAAGCCTTCCAGCGTCGATGGTACTTGGACCGCAGGGTCCTGGGAGAGTAGAACGTCGCCAAGCAACTGAGGAGCCCACCTGGGGTGGGCTTTTTATTTTTTTCAAATCATCAAGGGCCTTTAGCTCAGCTGGTTAGAGCGCACCCCTGATAAGGGTGAGGTCGGTGGTTCGAGTCCACTAAGGCCCAGTTTAATAACAAGGCCCGTTGGTCAAGGGGTTAAGACACCTCCCTTTCACGGAGGTAACAGGGGTTCGAATCCCCTACGGGTCATATATGGTAAGTAGGGGATGAGAAACTGAAGGGTTCGTCGGAGCTAAGCTTCGATAGGGTACGCCTCGCAGTCTCGAAGTGAAACGAAGAGTACCCCTACGGGTCACCATTTCCCATGGAGGCTTAGCTCAGCTGGGAGAGCATCTGCCTTACAAGCAGAGGGTCGGCGGTTCGATCCCGTCAGCCTCCACCACTTTTCTATAGGGGCATAGTTTAAAGGTAGAACAAAGGTCTCCAAAACCTTTGGTGTGGGTTCGATTCCTGCTGCCCCTGCTCGGCGGTCGTGGCGAAGGGGTTAACGCACTGGTCTGTGGCTCCAGCATTCGTGGGTTCAAGTCCCATCGATCGCCCCATTACACAATCCGTTGGGGATTAGCCAAGCGGTAAGGCAACGGACTTTGACTCCGTCATGCCTAGGTTCGAATCCTAGATCCCCAGTTTTCTTGCATGAGCCATTAGCTCAGTTGGTAGAGCACCTGACTTTTAATCAGGGTGTCGTAGGTTCGAGTCCTACATGGCTCACATGTTTTATATGCGTTCGTGGCGGAATTGGCAGACGCGCTAGATTCAGGTTCTAGTGGGGTAACAGCCGTGGAGGTTCGAGTCCTCTCGAGCGCATAGCGTTAAGCGGAAGTGGCTCAGCGGTAGAGCATCGCCTTGCCAAGGCGAGGGTCGCGGGTTCGATTCCCGTCTTCCGCTCCATATTTTTTGTGCCCTTAGCTCAGCCGGATAGAGCGTTTGACTACGAATCAAAAGGTCGGGAGTTCGAATCTCTCAGGGCACGCCATTAAGACATCTTCGAATTACCAAGTGAACTGAGCTAGATTTGCACGGTAGAGTTCGTCGGAGCATAAGCTTCGGAAGGATTGCATCGCAGTCGGTCGTCAGACCGCATCTCTCAGGGTACGTAATAAAAGAAAATTCCAAGCCTTAGCATCACCGTTCAGTGGACGGTATGGTGCTAAGGCTTTTTTCATGCTGTCCTGCTTGCTTTCAGTTCATTTTAATGGAAACTTAATCCTCTCTTCAGATATCCGTCACGGAGGTTTCAGAAACGTGCTGTAAAGTACTAGGTGTAGGACAAATACAGAGAACAGGAATGGAGAGAAGAATATGAAAATGAAAATGATGAACAAGAAAATTTTGACGGGTACATTGGCAGCAAGCGTATTGCTTGGAAGTGGGCTAACTGGAGCCCTTTATAATAAAGCTTTTGCAGCGACGGATGGGACAAGCTCATCGGCTGCTGTAACGACAGCGGCTGACACAGCTGCACCGGGGGACGGACAAGGCCACCATGGCCAACGCGGCCAACGCGGCGGCGGCCACGATGGTTTCCGAGTCCTCAACGTCGAGAAGGAGACGGCATCCATTCTGGGAATCGATGAAACGACCCTTCGCGATCAGCAGAAGCAAGGCCAAACGCTGGTTCAAATCGCGCAGGACAAAGGAGTAACGGAAGACGTGCTCCTGCAAGAGCTGACTACTGCCGCAACCGACACAATTAATGCAGCTGTAACAGCCGGCTCTCTGACACAGACTCAAGCCGACCAACAAACATCCGGTTTGGCGGATCGCTTGAAGCAGCAAGTGGAAGGACAGGGGTTTGGCCATAACGAAGGCCAGGGACACGGCAAGATGGAGCGCGGACGTTTCGGTACCTTTGCCGATCCGGAGGCCATGGCCCAAATCCTTGGGATGACGCAGGCGGAGCTGAATACCGAGCTACAAGCAGGCAAATCCCTGGCCGAGGTTGCTGAAGCCAAAGGCATTGCCAAAGACGAGCTGATCGCCAAAATCAAGGACAGCCTGACAGACAAGTTAACCAATTTCATCGATAAAAAAGAAACTAAAGATAAAGCAGCTGCGACCAACTCCAGCGATACTTCAGCGAACTAAGTCGGAAAGGGGCATGCACTATGAAACAGCGCAGCTTTTGGAAGAGCGCAATAGCCCTTGTGGGAGCAGGAATTCTCGCATCCACGGTGTTTAGAATCACCTCTTCCATCCATCATCCTGAATTCCCAGGAAGAAGGTTGGAGCCTGTACGGGCACTCCACGGGCAATGGGGACGCGGTGGCGGACCTGGCGAGTTTCATCACGGCTTTGCATGGATGCCGGGTTTGTTCCTTCTGGCAGCCATTGTGATAGCCGGCTATGTATACATTAAATATAGAAGTCATCGGAAGCCAAGCTACGAGGCCGTAGTTATGGAAGCACCATATACATCAACAGTGACACGTCGAGTGGATTATCTAGATGAATGGGAAAAACAAGTACAGCGGGAGGAAGTTAACCATGGGCATTCTAAAACGAATTAAGCAAATTGCGGCAGCGGACCTGAACAAATATTTGGATAGCTTTGAGGATCCCATCAGCATGGTTAACCAGTATATGCGGGAAATCGAGGAGCAGCTGGACAAAGCCAAGGCGGCGCTGGCGGGCCGGCTCGTTGTGGAAAAAAGCTACGAGGTGCTCGTCGAGCAAACGAAGGAGGTGATCGGAAAACGGACTCGCCAAGCCAATCTGGCTGTGGATCGCGGGGAAGAGGAGATCGCACTCCTAGCTCTTCAAGAAAAAATTATTCATGAGGAAAAACTGCAGGTGTACCTCGAGCAGCTGGCGACCGTGAAGCAGCAAACGGCGGCGCTGAGTGAGGAATTGAACAAGCTGACGGATATCTGCAATGAGCTGCAAACCAGAAGGCAGTTTCTACTATCTCGAACGAACGCTGCCGAAGCCATACAAAGAACAGTTAGAGTGCAAAATACGTACAATTCGGAGTCGATTCTGAGAGGCTTTGCGCGAATGGAGGAAAAGGTTTGGCGTATGGAAACTGGAGCGCAAGCGAGTAGAGAGGTATCACGGCTAGCGAGGCCTGATGGACTTGGTATTGGTTTAGTGAGTCAAGCCGCATTCAGTGAGCTTGAGAGGCTGAAGGCAGAAAGGAACGTTTGACACACCCACCTCAGTAAGCCGATGCTAATCGGATTGTGGAGTTGACCAGACCTCGCCGGAGACGCGTGGCCCCCATATAGGGGAGCCCGCGTCTTTTTCATATTGAAGTGCAGTACCTGGATACTGTTTATCCACATAGCAGCGATTTCTAAAAAAATGAAAAAAGACTATTTACACAATACGATATATCGTATTAGAATGAAGATGCAACAATAACGATATATCGTATTGGAGGCGAGCATATGAAATTTGATCACCATTGGAAGAGCCATCAAGGCTGGCGGGGCTTTAGCAGGGCAGGGGACTTGGAGGAACGATTCTCGAGGCACCACCGTGGAGGGGGACCGCACGGCCCCGGCGGAAGAGGGGAAGGGAGACGCCGTTTTTTTGAGCGCGGGGAATTTAAATTCGCACTTCTGGAGCTTCTTGCCACTGCACCGATGCACGGATATCAGCTGATCAAAGCAATGGAGGAGAGAACGGGAGGCTTGTATACGCCTAGCGCCGGTTCGATTTATCCTAATCTGCAGCTGCTGGAGGATATGAGCTATATAGGCTCGTCTGAAGCCGATGGGAAGAAGCTGTACCATATTACTGAACAGGGCATCCAATATCTTCGCCAGAGCGGCAAGACGGACCAGAAACAGCCCGAGAAGCTTTGGGACCGGCGCGGCGGCCGATACAAGCTGTTCGAGAAGCAGGGGAAGCACGAACTGCGGGAGCTCATGAAGGAGTGGTCTGGAGTTATTTCTCTGATGGCTTCGGCGGCAAGAGGGGCGCAGGAGGACAAGACCGGGGCAAAGGCGGAGAGGTTCCAAGACTTGATGGTCTCGTTTCAAACTCAGCTGAACGAATTTCTTGCGTCGGATGCCGACAAGTTTGCCAAAGAAGCGGATCCCGATCCATCTTCCTCAACGGAGGATGATCAGCAGGAGAAGGAATGAAACCGAAGGCAGCAGACATAATAACAAAAAGCGGCAAGCAGGGATGAAAGAATATCCTAGCTTTGCCGCTATTTTTTATCGTTCGTTCAGCTGCATGGTAAAGGTCGTTTTTTCATCGGGTACGCTCTTTGCGTAGATTTTCCCTTGGTGCTGTTACACAATCGACTTCGCAATGGCGAGCCCCAGACCATAGCCGCCGTTCTGGCGCGAGCGCGAGGAATCGATCCGGTAGAAGCGGTCGAAGATTTTATCGAGATGTTCCTCCGGATCCCCGGGCCCGTATTGCTTACCGACAGCTGGATATGGTGATGCTGCCTCTTGAGCACCAGCTGGATCGAGCCCTTCGGATTCGAATATTTGATGGCATTGTCCAACAGGATCATGGCTACCTGCTTCAACGTTGGCTTAATCATTCTGACCGTTTCAGGCATTGCCTTATCGATCCAAACCTTAAGAGCACAAAGCCGAAGCAGGATAAGAAAAGCGGCTTAGTAAAAATAGGGTGATAAAGGAACAGCTGGTTCCTCTATCACCCTATTTTGCCTATGAAGCGCCCATCATTATAGCAACGACTGCGTAATCACAACTACCGCGGAGCGCGGGTCCCTCTTCCCGAAACGGTGCTGCCAGCTGCTGGTTGGGCTAGCTGTTCCAACGCCGGAAGCGCCCGGGTGGTTGACGGCCATGAAGACGGTCGCTTGATAATCCGTAAAGGAAAGTCCGCATAACGCCGCTTCCGTTGGTGCTGATGCGTATTGCTTGGTTTTTTGGGCGGAGCCCGTAGGATGGATGAGATAAAGTCCGTTGTTCTTGAATTCCGACCAAGCGCCTGTGTTCAACCGTTCAGGAGAAATATCCGAGCCGACCCAGAGGTTGCCGTTATTGTCGATGGTCAGGCTGCCTGGCGAGCTGAAGCCGCTTTGGCGCCCGCCCGCAATGAACGTTTCCGACGTGAAAGTATCCCCGGAGCTTTCCTTCAAGCGGATGATTTGGCCGTGAAGATTGCCGCGATTATCGTTTTGGGTACAAGCGACGAACACGCTGCGATCCCTCGGATGAACAGTAAGCTCAGCTGGACGATCACACGGCGTGGCTCCGACAATCAGTGCCGCTTCACTGGCGGACGCCAGAACATCGCTTTGGGATTGAAACTGCTCCAGCAGCGTTTCTTTGGATTTATACAGGCTCTCCGGCGCTTGGTAGGTGATGCGCTTCAGCTGATTCCGCACATTGTCCAAGGATAGCTCGATCCAGCGGCCTTGGATAAAGTCAGCGGCGTACAGCGTGCCCTCGCTCAAAAGCTCACTCGTCTGAGTATCGCCAGCTTCCGTCCACTTGCCTGCGCTGACGTACTTGTAAATGAAGCCCTCCGGCGAATCTTCTCCCATATAGACAACGACCCGATTGTCGCTGCTCAGGGTCATGGCTGCGCTGCCGTGATGGAATCGTCCGAGCGCGGTATGCTTAACCGGCTTGCGGCGCTTATTGAACGGATCCACCTCGACGATCCACCCATAATGGGACAATGCGAGACCAGCGTCGCGGCTGGCGGCCTCGAACTGATTTTCGCCGGTTAGCTGGGTGTTCCATAAGGTTTTAGCCCCGCCTCGATTCGCTAATGTACCTTGGACCAGGGTTGCGCCGTTTACAGCCGAGGTGCCGCGAACCGGACCAGACAGCTCGATTGGTGTTAATCCGGAGACGCGATAAGCGAGGGTAGAGTCGGTCGCGAGCTTCCACTGGCCGAACGCATCCTTCTTCAGATGAAGCACCGAGCCGCCTTGCTCGTAAAGCAGCTGCTTTTGCTGCTCCCATGCCACGGCTTCCGACCGGTCTACCATCCAAGAATATTGGGCGAATTCGTGGTTGACCCAGAGCAGAGCTTCAGAGTCAGACCCCGGAATCGGGAAAAAGGACGTGTAGCTGCTGTTCATCCCCAGCGTATCGCCCGATGCATTGATCGTGTCGCCATACGCGGCCAGAACGGAATAAGCCAATCCGCCAGCCAAAAGCAATTGATCCGCATCGTCCGCGGTGTGCTTGGTCGGGTTGAAGGTCTCGGGCAGTTGATCGTATGTATTGAGCTCGGTGGCCTCGCTTGCCCGGGAGCTAAGAGAGCCTAGGCCGGAGTACGCAGCAGCCAGGGAAGCGAAGCCGGTTCCCAGGTATTTCAAGAAATGTCGACGCGACACATGTTTATTCAATTCCATCTCACGTTCTCCTCCGAAAGTTAGACACTATGCTACTAAAGATACCATATATTTCGAAGATTTGAATGCGGTTTACAAATAATTTTGCTAGAATTGTAGGTAACTAGAATTCCTTGGAGGTAACGTGATGGGTACACCTTTTATAGGCGAAGTTCGGATGTTTGCGGGTAATTTTCCTCCGGCAGGATGGGCGCTTTGCAATGGTCAGATCATGCCTATTAGTGAAAATGATACGTTGTTTAACTTAATTGGTACGACTTATGGTGGTGATGGTCAGGAGACGTTTGCATTGCCTAATTTGCAGAGCCGGATTCCATTGCATCAAGGAAACGGATTTACTTTAGCAGAGACGGGCGGAGCAGAAAGTGTCACGCTGACGGTGAGTCAAATCCCTGCCCATGCGCATGCTGCGGGCGTATCCTCCAAATTCGGCAGTACGAACAGTCCTGACAGCACGGTGATGGCGCGGTCGACCCTGAATCAGTTCACGGATGGGTCCGTGACGAAAAGTGCCATGGGAGCGACCACTTTTGTAGGTTCCTCGGGTGGGAGCCAGCCGCATGATAATATGCAGCCTTATTTGACGATTAACTACATTATTAGTTTGTATGGGATATTTCCTTCACAATCCGGCGGTGATCCAACCAATCCGTTTATTTCGGAGGTTCGCTGGATTGCCTTTAATTTTGCCCCAGGTGGAAATGCGTTTTGCAATGGACAGCTGTTGCCGATTGCCCAAAATCAAGCTTTATTCTCGCTGCTCGGCACCACTTATGGGGGAGATGGCCGGGTGAATTTTGCCCTCCCGGATTTAAGAGGCAGAGTACCGATTCATCAAGGTAATGGACATACCTTGGGGGAAAGAGGCGGAGAGCAAGGGCACACGCTAAGTATTAGTGAGCTGCCGGCGCATACGCACTCCCTTGGCGCCAGTAACAGTGTGGCCGGCTCCAATGCGGCCGTAAACAACACCTTTGGGGTGACCGCTACCAGCTCGTATGCTTTCGTACCGGATAACGCATCGGATACCGTGACCACTAATGTCGGTGGCAATCAAGCGCATTTGAACATGCAGCCTTATTTATGTCTGAACGCTATTATTGCTTTGGTGGGAGTATTCCCAAGTCAGAATTAAGGAGAGATACGATGTCTAGCGAACCGTTTGTTGGGGAGATTTGCCTATTTCCATTTTATTTTGCGCCCAGAGGGTGGGCTACTTGTGACGGACAGCTTCTCCCTATTGCGCAGAACACGGCGTTGTTCTCCCTGCTGGGGACTTATTACGGAGGGGATGGCCGAAGCACATTTGCTCTTCCCAATTTGAATGGCAAAGTGCCGCTGCAAGCCGGACAAGGTCCGGGGCTGTCCCAGTACGACCTTGGTCAGGAAGGCGGCTCGGATTACGTCACCTTGCTTCCTACAGAGATTCCTGCTCACAATCACACGCTTCAATACGGACAAGCTGCAGGCTCGCAAGAGTCGCCCGCAGGTCAAATTTGGAAGGATACACCCGGACGTCGCAGCGGCTTCGCCTATTCGAGTTTGCCGAATAATGTGGTTATGGGGGCACAAGCTATTGCACCGGCAGGCGGCGGACAGCCGCATAACAACATGCAGCCTTACTTGACGCTGAATTTTTGTATCGCGCTGCAAGGGATTTTTCCACCGCGCGGTTAAAGCATGAGTTAGAAGCGGTTTTCGATGAGTCGGAGAGGAGCCTGAGATGTGAGTGGCTGGCGGGATAGTTGGGGACAGTCGTTTTGGAAGTACAGGCGTTGGGAAGCAAGATTTATTTTGTTAGGGCTGTTCATCGTAGCCGGCGTTTGTTTTGGGTTTGTAGGTTCGGTACATGCGGCAGCATTCTCTGTAAATACGAACGCAGATACGGTGGATAGCAGTCCCGGCGACGGGATTTGTGCTGACAGTTCAGGGAAGTGTTCGCTTCGAGCGGCTGTAATGGAGGCGAATGCGGCAGCGAGCTCAGACGATATTAGCATTCCTTCAGGTACATATACTTTAACAGCGGGCGAATTGCAGATTACGAACCCAGTCAGACTGTTAGGTACCAACCAGTCGAATACGATTATCCAAGCGGCAAGCACACCGGATACGGCCGCGTCCCGAGTGTTTAATATTAATTCGACACTGGGCGCGGGATTCGATGTTACGATCCAGGGGCTAACGATTCGTTACGGTAAGGTGTCCGCGGACGCGAACGGCTTTGGCGGCGGAGGCATCGGCGCTGATGTCGGGAACAAAACGCTGACCATCAGAGATTCGATTATTGACAATAACGTCGCTTCAGGAGAAGGCTACGGCGGCGGACTGTATGTTTCAGGTACGTCTGCGGGAAGTGTGGTCCTGTCGAATGTGACGGTTAGCAATAACAAAGCAGGACAGTCGGGGATGTCCAGCTACGGCGCCCGAGGCGGGGGCATTTACCTGGAAGGGGACATGACCTTGAGCATGACGCAGCTAAACGTGACGAACAACGCTTCCTACGGGCAAGGCGGAGGAATGGCGATTGTATCCGCTACGGCATCATCGCGTTCGGTTGCAATCAGCTCCAGCTCTTTTACCGGCAACCATGCTTATAGTTCGGGAAGCACCCCTAATAAGGGGCCAGAGGGGCGCGCTGGGGGATTGTACTTGGGCTCGCCTGCGGTCATTACGGGCACCGACTTCACTGGCAATACCGCAGATGGGGACGGGGGCGGCTTGGTGCTCGACTATTTTGCCGGCACGGTGGGATTAACGAATGTTACGGTGACAGGTAACACGGCTGCGCGAGGCGGTGGGCTGTTCGTTAATGCGAATAAGGCGCCGAGCATCACGGGCACTACTTCATTCTCTGGAAATACGGGCGGCGATGTGGCGGCCAATCCGGAGAGCTCGGATCTGAAGGTTACGATTGCTCCAGCGGCTGCTCCGAACGGGACGTTCGCGCAAGGCAAGACAGGAGCGCACTACTCGGTGACCGTGCGAAATAATGGCACCCTCAAGACGAGCGGCACGGTCACGGCCACGGTGACGCTGCCGGCGGGGCTCACCGCTACGAATATGACGGGAACCGGATGGAGCTGTACAGTAGCGAGTTTGACTTGTACAAGTTCGGACGTCCGGAATGGACAGAGCGATTTTCCTGTTATTGATGTGACGGTCAACGTTGCGCCGGGTACATCTCGCACGGTGACGAGCACCGCTCAGGTATCTGGGGGCAATGAGCTCGATTTCAGCAACGATACCGGAACGCATACTACGACGGTTCTAAGCAATGATGCTACGTTAAAGGGGCTAGCTGCTTCGAGTGTGACGCTAAACGAACCGTTTGCAGCAGGGACATTGGATTATACGGCGAATGTGCTGTATGCCGTGAGCTCCATTACGGTCACACCGACGGTTAATGAGTCTCATGCTACGGTGAAAGTGAACACCAGCAATGTGAATAGCGGTCAAGCGAGCGGGGCCATCAATCTGGCGGTTGGCAGTACGAATGTCATTAGCGTGGTGGCGACGGCGGAAGACGGTACCACGACGATGAATTATACCATCACGGTGACCCGAGCGCCCAAATCGACGAATGCGAATTTGAGCGACTTGAAGGTCGACGGGGTGAGCATCGGAGGCTTTGCGCCTAACACGACATCGTATACCCTGAATGTACCGAACTCGAAGACAACGATGGCGGTGACGGGTACGAAGGCGGATGCGACGGCGACTGTGGTTGTGGCGGGTGACGGCAGCCTGGCGGTCGGCACCAACACGATCACTGTCACGGTGACGGCTGAGGATGCGACGGTCGTGAAAACCTACACCGTGACGGTGGTGCGAGCACCAAGCAGCAATGCGAACCTGAGCGATTTGAAGCTTAACGGTACAAGCGTGTCGGGTTTTGCCTCCGGCACATTGGATTACACGGTAAATGTGCCGAATGCGACGACCTCCGTCGCGGTGACTAGCACGAAAGAGGACGCGACAGCGACTGTGGCAGTGAACGGCGGCAGCAATTTAGCCGTTGGCGAGAATACGGTCACGGTCACTGTGACCGCACAGGATACGACGACGGTGAAGGTGTATACCGTGACCGTCGTGCGAGCGCCAAGCAGCAATGCGCTATTGAGCGACTTGCAGGTCGACGGGACAAGCATAGCCGGCTTCACGCCTGGCACGGTTAGCTATTCGGTGTATGTGCCGAATGCGACGACTTCCGTCGTCGTAACGGGACTGAAGGCGGATGCGACAGCAAATGTAGCGGTGACCGGTGGAAGCAGCTTGGCCGTCGGCCAAAATACGGTTACTGTCAAAGTGACAGCCGAGGATACGACTACGGTCGTCAACTACACCGTGACGATCGTCCGAGCGCCAAGCAGCAATGCGTTCTTGAGCGACCTGAAGGTCGACGGGACGAGCATCGCGGGCTTTGCTTCAAACACGGTCAGCTACTCGGTATATGTGCCGAATGCGACAACCTCCGTCGTGGTGACGGGACTCCAAGCGGATGCGACGGCGAATGTGGTGGTGACGGGCGGCAGTAATCTGGCCGTCGGCAACAACACGGTCACCGTCACGGTCACGGCTGAAGACAGCACAACCACGCTGAGCTACACAATTACGGTCCGCAGACAGGCCGCGGATCCGACCTTAAATGCACTGACGGTGAACGGAACCGGTGTAGCGGGCTTTGCACCAGGCACGCTGAGCTACACAGTGAGCGTGCCGAATGCTACCACCGCGATCACAGCTGTAGGGACGGCAGCAGATGCCAATGCTGCGGTAAGTGTGACCGGCGGCAGCAATCTAACCGTAGGCGATAACACAGTGACGGTGAAGGTGACGGCCGAAGATCCGTCCATTACCCAGACGTATACCCTTAAGGTGCACCGCATTTCCGCCAATGCAAATTTAAGCGACTTAAAGGTAAGCGGCACTAGCGTCGCAGGGTTTACACCAGGCACAGTCAGCTATGCGGTGTACGTGCCGAATGCCACGACCTCCGTCGTGGTAACGGGCACAACAGCGGATGCGAACGCCAGCCTTAGCGTGACAGGCGGCAGCAATCTCGTGGTCGGCAGCAATACGGTCACGGCCACCGTGACAGCGGAGGATACGACCACAGTGAAAGCCTACACCGTCACGGTCGTGCGAGCGGCCAGCAACAACGCCAGCTTAAGCGGCTTGAAGGTGGATGGGATCAGCGTGACTGGCTTTGCGCCAGGGACGCTCGGGTATACGGTGTACGTGCCGAATGCCACGACCTCCGTCGTGGTGACGGGCACGGCAGCGGATGTAACAGCCAGCCTAGTCGTCAACGGCGGCAGCAATCTTGTGGTCGGCAGCAATACGGCCACGGTGACGGTGACCGCGCAGGATGCCACGGTGCTGACCTACACGGTTAACGTGGTTCGGGCCGGCAGCAGCAACGTAGCCTTAAGCGGCTTGCTGCTGAACGGGACGAGCGTTCCGGGCTTTGCACCGGGCGTCCTGGATTACACAACGAGCGTCACGAACACGGTGTATAGCGTATCGGTGACCGCGAGCGTGTACGATCCGGCGTCAAGAATCAAAATTAACAACATCGACGTTCTGAGCGGACAAAGCCAAACGATTCTTTTGCAAGACGGACCGAATAAGATCACGGTTAAGGTGCTGGCTCAAGACCAAATCAGCGTGCAGGATTATGCAATCACGATTACGCGCTACAGTAGTGCCTCGCTGACCGGACTTGCGGTGGGCGGAGTCAATTTATCGCCATCGTTTAATGCGGGAACACTGAGCTATACCGGGACGGTCCCCTACGGCGTCAGTTCTGTGACGGTCACGGGCTCCGTATATGATCCTAACGCTTCGCTGCTGATCAATGGCGTGGCGGTGAGGGGCGGCGTACCTAGCTCGCCGATGAATTTGACCGTAGGCCTGAACACGATTCAGGTTGTCGTGACTCCGGCGTATGGTGCTCCATCGCAGCCGTACACGATTGTTTTGACCCGCCAACCTCAGCCAAGCTCGAGTTCGGGCGGCGGCGCTGGCGGCGGTTCCACTTCAGTCCTGTTGACGGTGGATGGGAATGGAAAAACCCTGCAGGTGGACGTGCAGCGAACGCTTACCCCGGACGGTAGAGTGATCGATAAAATGGTCATTACACCGGACATTGTCAAACCGCAAAGCGGTGGAGCAGGCAGCGAGCCAAATGCATGGACGCTGGTCATTCCGAAATTGCCGGCGGAAAGCACGGAGTTTAACGTCAACGTCCCTATGAATACGCTGCAGGTGTTAGCTGACAATGGCTTGACCCTTCGGATCGCCACCGACGATGTTCAAATTTCACTTGCCAAAGATGCGATCACGAAGGCGCTGGCCGCCCATGATGAAGTGTATTTCCGATTTGCCCCGATTCAAACGGATGCGGCATGGAAGGAAACCGAGAAGCGGGTCTTGACTGCGCAGCTCGTTACCAAGGCGGCGGCAGGCGGAGAAGTCACGGTTCTGGGAAGGCCTATGACGATTGAAACGAACGTCAAGAATCAGGAGACGAAGCTGAACTTCTCGCTCAAAGACATGAAGCTTCCATCGGATCCGAAGGAGCGGGCGAAGTTCTTGTCCTCGCTTCGCGTCTATGTAGAGCATAGCGATGGAGAGAAGGAATTGGTCAAGGGTGCGATCCGATACGATGCTCAGGATCAGCCGGTCAGCATTGAGATTGTTGTGACCAAATTCAGTACCTTCAGTATCGTCGAGATTCAGAAGAAGCCGATCGATACCTTGACGTATAAACGTTGGATCGACGGGTATCCGAATGGGACGTTTAAGCCGAATCAATCGATTACGCGGGCGGAAGCGGCAGCCATTTTTGTGAAGGCGTTAGAGCTGCCACAGCCGACGACGGAGGTAGAAAAGTTCAGTGACGTCTCGGAAGGCCACTGGGCGGAAGCGGTGATTCGCCAGGTGCAAAGCGCCGGCTTGCTGAGCGGCTATCCGGACGGTTCGTTTAAGCCGGATGCAGCGATCACAAGAGCGGAGCTTGCAGCGATTATCGCGCGCTTGAAGAAGCTCAGCACGGATGACAGCAGCGGTCGGGCATTTACGGACACGCAAGGCCATTGGGCCGAGGGTGCGATCCAGGCTGTGAAGGCAGCCGAATTGATGTCGGGCTACGAGGATGGTTCGTTCCGGCCGGATCAACCGGTGACACGCGCGGAAGCGGTGAAGGTGATCAATACGCTGCTCAAGCGTCCGACCCCAATGCTGGATAAGGACAGTTGGACCGACGTATCGAAGCAGGATTGGTTCTGGCTGGATGTCCAATCGGCCTCCTCGTCCTTCAGCCACACACGGTATACGGATGGCAGCAGTGATGCGGTAGTGATTCCGTAAAAATAAAGTCATGAAATCCTGCTATGCTCACGCTTAGCAGGATTTTTTACCACCGAGGAGGATATGATGACTCATTCTGTTCAGCGCAAAAGATCAAGCCTTATGGCAGCATTGGCAGTGACCCTGCTCTTAACGGCCGGCTGCTCGGCCTCGCAGCAGCCGGCTTCCGCCAAACCGGCCGCTACAACCACCCCAAGCGACAAAAGCGTGGCAGCAAGCACTCCTGCACCGGCTGCACCGACGGCCACCCCGGCACCAGCAAATCCGCCAAGCAGTCTGGATCGGAGCAAGCCTCCCGGAAGCAACATCGATTTATCACACTGGAAATTAACGCTGCCGCTCGAGAAAGCGACGGATATTTCCACGGCTGATTTAGTCAAAGGGTATTCCTCCGACTATTTCTATACGGATCCGCAGGACGGGGCGATGACATTTTGGTCCCCGGTAGTGGGCGGAAAGACGGCGAATACGGAGTATCCCCGATCGGAGCTTCGGGAGATGATGAACCCGTCTAGCAGTAAAGTCAACTGGACTTGGCAGGGGACACACATTGAGAATGCCAGAGAAATGGTAACCCAAGTACCTTCTTCGGGGCGGGTAGTGGTGATGCAAATTCACGGAATCACCACTGCCGGCGGGGACGCGGCGCCTCTGGTGAAAGTGGAATATGACGATAAGAAGAAAGCCATTGATTGTCTGGTGAAAAGCTCGTCCAAAACCGGCGACAAGGATATCCATTACACGTTTAACGGCTATGATCTGAATAAGGCCTACGATGGACAGCTGAAAGTGGTGGACGGCGTGCTAAGCATGACGTTCAACGGCGTCACGAAAACGGTGAATTTTGTAGAGCAGGACCCAAATTGGAAGACATTAAATTTCTACTTTAAAGCCGGAGTCTATGTACAGGATAATCAAGGAGATAAAAATGAGGGCGGGCGCGTCAAAATTTACAAATTAGACGTCAGCCACTCCTAATGAGGAGGAAAAAAGAAACGGCTGGACAAACATCCAACCGTTTCATAGTAACCCTACATAAATTGTGATGTGCATTTCTATTTTGAACGGCCTTAACTCTAAGGTCGTTTTTTTGTGTTTAAAAAAGCCAGGACACCCAATAGGCCAGAATAGCTAAGGTGAAAATAACCGTAATCGGGATGACCGTCGAGGTTACTTTTAAGTAGTCGCCCCATGTAATTTTGACTTTCCCTTTCTTCAGAATGTGCATCCACATCAGCGTAGCCAAAGTCCCAATGGGTAAAAACAGCGAGCCGACATCGCTGCCAATGACGCTGGCCAGGTACGAAATTTTGAGCGTTAAGGGATCGAGTCCCATATTGGTCAAGGTTAACGTGCCGACCATTAGAGCCGGATGGTTATTGAACAGGTTCGACAAGATGGAAATCAGTGTGCCCATGACGACGCTCGCTTGAAGCAGATTGCTTGTGACAAGCGGCTGAACAGAGTGAATCAGCAGTTGCGTTAAGCCGATATTGTGCAGCCCATAAATAATTACATACATACCGAAGGCAAAAATGAGGATGTACCAAGGCGTTTTCCGCAGCATATCCGCGGGTGTGATTTTCAAATAGTACCAGCGCCAGAGCAGGAGGAACACCGAGCCGATGACCGCCATCAGTGGGACCGGAAAGTGAAAGTAGGAAGCGACGAACAGGCTGATACGGACGGCGAAGACGAAAATGAGGATGTTGCGCATAAGAGAGCCGCGTTTCTCTGGCGAGATCGGCATGGCCACTTCTTTTAACGGATGCTGTTCATTGCGCGGCGACACGTTCCAGGGTTTAACTGGGGGAAGCTTAGCGGGCAGGACGCTGCGGAAGTTGAGAAACAGCAGCCCCGAGAGGAGTGCAAGTCCCAGTATGGCCGGAACGAACATCATAGCTGTAAACATGTATAGGTCCATATGAACGATTTGGAGCGCGATCAGGTTAACGATGTTGCTGACGCCGATGGGGGCACTGGATGCGGTGGCAATCAGGGCTCCGGAAAGTAAGTATGGAATTTTTTGATGGTTTTTCAACCCTAAATTGCGCAAGAGCATCATGAGGATCGGTGTCGTGATCAAAATACTGCCGTCATTATTGACGAACAGCGTCATGAGAAAGCAGAACAGGTTCGTAAACCAGAATAAGCGGATTCCCGAACCTCGGGATTTTTCGAGCAGCTTCTCGGCCGCCCATTGGAAGAAGCCGAAGCTTTCGAGCACGATCGCCATGACGATCGTAGCAATGATGGTGATGGCCGCTCCGCCGATCGTCTCAGTGATGACGCCCAAATCGGCTAAGGAAACGCTGCCGCTAAGCAGCACGAACAGCGCGCCGACCGTTGCAGGGATGGCTTCATTCACATGCGACCGCCAGAAGATAAATGTGATGGTACATAAAAAGCTAAGAATGGTAATTGGCACCATTAAATCGTGCATGTGCATTTCTAGTCCCTCTCTTTCTTTCAGTCTAGTAATTCTTGCTAGCTTTCGATACCAAAAGATACCCATCCATGGCATGTACCCCTCCTTGACAGGTGTCTTCGATGTTCTGGTGCTTACAATATTTATACGCCCCGAGCCACTGGCATGTACTAGACTGTTCTCTATTTCTACCAATTTCAACTAATAGATATCCTTGACGTTTCTACCTCCGTGATAACTGTATGGCTGGTTTGGCGCAAATAAAAAAGCATGCGAATTAGTTCACCTAATTCACATGCTGAAGATAGAAGAGCTCCTGGTTTAAAAAGATGAGCTTGCAGTCAAAAAGGAAAACTTCCATCGAACCAATGCGATAGCTTGCTAGACTCTGATCGTTCAAATCAGGCAGAGGATTTCTGCGATTGGAAGCGGATTTAAAGCAAGGTGGCATTCATTATCTGTGCTAATGCTGCGGTTTGCTGTGATTCTCGCAAAATGCTGAAACCGGTGAACCATTTTTATATTTTTTTTACACCCCGCATTAGATTTCTTTACCCCCTTTTTACAGCGATCCGTATTAAGATTTCACTTGTACCGGTGGTCGAAGACATGGAGGGAAAAAGGAATGAGTGAATCGGAGGTCATACTGGTTTCGGCGCCGACGAAAGCGGGGGAACAGTTCATTCATCAATTAAAAGCAAGAGGGATGCCGTTCGCTGTTGTCACTAATAACAAGCAAGAGCAGCGGCGTTTCATGGAAGCGGGTGTGGGGCACATCATCCTGCTGGATACAACGGAGCCTGAGACCTGGGTTGTTCCCCAGTATCCGATCGGTAAAGTCTTTTTGTTTGAGAGCAGTTTACCGCTTAGCTGCCGCTACCTGCAAATCACGCGCCAATGGACATCCGATGCCGTCTATGTGATCACGTTACGTGACCACCCGAGGAAGATCTACAAGGGACTAGGAGCTGATTATGTCATCCCTTCGAGGACAGGGGATGTTTCGTATCTATTAAGTTAAGGAGGTCATCCGAAGGATGTTTAACGATTTTACCATGATTGTATTGTTCGTCTTATCTTTCTTAGTATTCTGGGGGTTTCTTAAGTTTTGTGAAAAAGCCTAGGGAGGGTGCTTCATGATCGTCGTCGGAATGATTGCGGTTGCTCTAATTTTGTATCTCGGGTTTGTGCTCATCAAGCCGGAGAAATTTTAATAGCGTCGGATCGTTACAACCGTCTGCAACGAGGAGGATAATTTTAAATGAGTATGGGATTTGTGCAAGTGGCCGTTACCTTAATCATCATCATGCTATTGGTTAAGCCGGTAGGCAGCTATATGGTTAAGGTATTTGGTTCTGAAACAACGGGTCTGGATCGCGTATTCGGGCCGTTCGAACGATTGCTTTACAAGCTGATGGGTGTTCGCGAAGGGGATTCAATGGGATGGAAGGCTTATTTGGGCGCCATGTTCCTATCCAACTTCGTGATGCTGGTTCTAATGTATCTTGTCCTAAGATTGCAAAAATATTTGCCGCTCAACCCGGATGGGATCGACAATATGCCCGTGGCGCAGGCGTTTAATACGGCGGCATCATTTATCACCAATACGAACTGGCAGTCCTATAGCGGAGAAAATGGGCTCTCCTATTTATCGCAGCTTCTTGCGATCACGTTCCCGATGTTCACTTCGGCCGCTACCGGCTTCGCTGTGGCGATTGCCTTTATTCGCGGACTGATCGGACGGCAGGACAACCTGGGTAACTTTTATGTGGATATTACGCGTTCGATTACACGGATCTTTTTGCCGCTGAGCATCCTGATTGCCTTGTTCCTGGTGTTCCAGGGAATACCGCAAACACTGCAAGGCGCAGTGGATGCTGCTACGCTGGAAGGAGCGAAGCAAACCATTACCCGAGGGATGGTGGCGTCGCTGGAATCCATCAAACATATTGGAACCAACGGTGGCGGATGGTTTGGAACCAATGCTGCGCATCCGTTTGAGAATCCAACGCCGCTCACGAACCTGGTGCACATCCTATGCATGATGCTGCTGCCGACGTCGTTGGTGTATGCGTTTGGACTTATGATTAAAAACAAAAAGCAGGGCTGGACCGTGTTTGCGGCAATGGGGTTCATTTTCCTGGTGATGCTCGCAACCGTCTTCGTATCGGAGTATCGCGGTGTGCCCGCTTTGGACGCTTTGGGCGTACACGGCAATATGGAGGGCAAAGAGGTTCGCTTTGGCATATCCGAATCGGCCCTTTTCACCGCAGTAACGACAGCCGCAACAACGGGCTCCGTCAATACTATGCATGAATCGTTAACGCCGATGGGCGGGTTCGTGCCTCTTGCCGAAATGATGCTCAATAACGTGTTCGGCGGAAAAGGCGTAGGGCTTCTGAACGGCTTGTTGTATCTGATCTTATCGATCTTTATTTGCGGACTGATGGTTGGACGTACGCCGGAATTTCTGGGCAAAAAAATTGAGGGCAAAGAAGTTAAGCTGGCATCGATCGCCATTTTGACTCACCCGCTGATCATTCTTGCTCCGACGGCTTTGGCACTCCTGCGTCCGGAATCGATCGCATCGATCTCCAATCAAGGCATGCACGGCTTGTCTGAGGTGCTCTATGCTTTTACATCAGGAGCAGCCAATAACGGCTCCGCGTTTGCCGGCCTGAATGCCAATACGAATTTTTATAATGTCGGCATTGGACTTGTGATGCTGTTTGGGCGGTATGTTTCGATTATTGCAATGCTCGCGATTGCCGGTTCGCTCGCAACGAAGCGCGTTGTTCCAGTGACAACAGGGACACTGCGGACGAATACCCCATTGTTTGCGGGAATTCTGGTGGTCATTATTCTCGTCATCGGGGCGCTCACGTTCTTCCCGGCGCTGGCCCTGGGACCGATCGCTGAACATTTGGCTATGCCGCGTTAAAGTTGCAACAAACTAGGAGGTTCAATCCATATGACTACAGCTAGGAAAAATACGTTAACGAAAGAAATCGTTTCACAGGCGATCATTGATGCCTTTAAAAAGCTGAATCCCGCGGTCATGATTAAAAACCCGGTGATGTTCGTAGTTGAGGTTGGTACTGTCATAACATTATTGTTGTCGATCTGGCCGGATCTGTTTGTGGCTTCAACGGTAGGACGGGGCTATAATATCGCAGTTTTTCTCATCCTGCTGTTTACCGTATTGTTCGCCAACTTCGCTGAAGCACTGGCCGAGGGCCGAGGCAAAGCTCAAGCCGATACGCTCAGAAAAACCAAATCCGAAACGATGGCAAAGCTGGTGCAAAAAGACGGGTCCTACAAGCAGGTCTCCTCAACCCAATTGAAAAAAGGAGATGTCGTCCGAGTGGACACTGGTGAAATCATTCCGACGGACGGGGAAATTATTGAAGGGCTGGCATCGATCGACGAATCGGCGATCACGGGCGAATCCGCGCCGGTCATTAAAGAAGCGGGTGGTGATTTCTCATCGGTTACCGGGGGAACCCGCGTGGCCTCGGACTACATTATCGTGAAGGTCATGACGGATCCCGGCGAGTCGTTCCTGGATCGGATGATTGCGCTTGTCGAAGGCGCTAAACGGCAAAAAACGCCGAACGAGATCGCTTTAACGACGTTGCTTGCGGTTTTAACCCTGATCTTCCTGATCGTCATCATGACCATGGTTCCCATGGCGCAATATCTGAGCGTGAAGCTCGATGTCGCCACCTTGATCGCTTTGCTCGTTTGTTTAATCCCGACCACGATCGGCGGGCTGCTATCGGCCATCGGGATCGCAGGGATGGACCGGGTAACGCAATTCAACGTGCTGGCTATGTCCGGGAAAGCTGTGGAGGCTGCAGGCGACATCGATACGCTCATCCTGGATAAAACAGGAACGATTACGTACGGCAACCGGATGGCATCGGAGATCCTTCCTGTGAAGGGCGTTTCGTCCAAAGAGATGATTTTATCCGCGTTGATGGCGTCGGTGAAGGATGAAACACCGGAAGGCCGTTCCATCGTGGAGCTTGCAAATAAGCTTGGCGAGAGCTGGGCCGAGAAGGAATATAAAGACGCCGAGGCCATCGAGTTTACGGCGGAAACGCGGATGTCCGGCCTGAATCTGGCGAGCGGGGCGCAAATCCGCAAGGGTGCGGTGGATGCTATTAAGAAGCATATTTCGGCCAAAGGCGGCAGGATTCCAAGCGACCTGGACGACATTGCGAACCGCATTGCAAGAGCGGGAGGCACTCCGCTGGCTGTAGCCGCAGGCGATCGCATCTATGGTGTCATCTACTTGAAGGATACGGTGAAGCCCGGGCTCAAGGAACGATTCGCCGAGCTTCGAGGGATGGGGATCAAGACGATCATGTGTACCGGTGATAACCCGCTCACCGCGGCTACGATTGCGCTGGAAGCAGGCGTGGACGATTTCATTGCCGAAGCGAAGCCGGAGGATAAAATCGCGGCGATTAAGAAAGAGCAGCAGGATGGCAAGCTGGTCGCCATGACCGGGGATGGGACGAACGACGCGCCGGCGCTGGCGCAGGCGGATGTGGGTCTTGCGATGAATTCGGGGACGATGGCCGCCAAAGAGGCCGCCAATATGATCGACCTCGACTCCGATCCGACGAAGCTGCTGTCGGTTGTCGCGATCGGGAAGCAGCTGCTGATTACCCGCGGGGCGTTAACGACCTTCTCCATCGCCAATGATATCGCCAAATATTTCGCGATCATTCCTGCGATGTTCATTCTCGCGATGCCTCAGCTGGAGGCGCTGAATATCATGCATTTAGCTTCGCCGACATCGGCCATTCTATCGGCGCTCATTTTCAATGCCGTCATTATTCCGCTGCTGATTCCGATCGCCATGAAGGGTGTCAAATACCGTGCCATGAGCGCCGACAGGCTGCTCACGCGCAATGTGCTCATCTACGGCGTAGGCGGAGTGATCGTACCCTTCGTCGGCATCAAAGCCATCGATCTTGTGCTTCAGGTATTGAATATCGCATAAACAGATAAAAAGAAGCTTTAGGTGAGGAGATATGAATATGATAATGACAGCGATTCGTTCGTCCGTAGTGCTCATGCTGCTCTGCGGACTGATATATCCCCTGGTAACCACCGGGGTGGCCCAAGCCCTTTTTCCTAAGCAGGCTGACGGCAGCTTGATTGAATCGGGCGGTCAGATTGTCGGGTCGGAGCTGCTTGCCCAAGGCGTAGACTCGCCTAAGCTCTTTCATCCGAGAGTCTCAAATGCCAAATATGACCCGACTGCCTCAGCTGGCTCCAATATGGCGATCGCCTCCGATGATTATGTGCAAGGGATTGCCGATCAAATCGACGAGCTGAAGAAGGATAATCCGAAGCTGACAGACATCCCGGCCGATTTGGTCACGGTCTCCGGCTCCGGCTTTGATCCGGACCTGTCCCCGGAAGCGGCCAAGGCGCAAATGCCAAGAATCAGCCGTGAGACGGGGATCAGTGAGCAGCAGCTGGCTCAGCTGGTGGATGCGCATACGAAAGGAAGGCAGATGGGGATTTTTGGAGAGCCGCGCGTGAATGTGACGGAATTGAATTTGGAGCTGATCAAGCAAGTGAAGCGCTAAAGCGCAGCGCACAGCCGCTCCCGGTTTACCGGGGGTGGCTTTCTGAGCTTTCATTCATCCTTCTCATACAAAGGGGACATCGCATTGGAAGGCTTTAAACGAAAAACACCGGAAGAAATTTTACATTCCATCTCCAAGCTGCATCGCGGCAGGTTAAAGATTTATATCGGTCCAGTCAGCGGCTCGGGCAAAACCTACCATATGCTGCGGGAAGGGAATACCTTGAAGCAGCAAGGGATCGATGTGGTCATTTGCGCTGTCTCCACTCTGCAAAGACCCGAGACGGTAGAGCAATTGGGCGATTTGGAGCGGGTGCCCAGCATTCATTGGTTTAATCATGGCGTCGAAATGAAGGATTTAAATCTCGATGCATTATTGGAGCGCAATCCCGAAGTCGTTCTTGTCGACGGACTGGCTCACCATAACCGGCCGGAAGCCCGTTTTTCTACGCGTCTGGAGGACATCAAATTTTTGCTTTCCCATGATATAAGTGTGATCACGACCGTCAATGTGTACGAATTGGAGGGGTATACCGAGATCGCTCATAAATTGACCGGCATCGAGGTAGAGCACACGGTTCCGGCGGATACGCTCGAAATTGCCGATGAGGTGAGACTGATTGACGTCACTCCGGAAACGGTTTTAAACCGGTTAGCCGAGGGACATCTGAAAGTGAATAAAGACGCTTCGGTGTTTAAAAGAGGCAATCTGGGCGTGCTTCGTGAGCTGGCGCTCCGTTTGGTGGCGGAGGATGTCAACGAGTCGTTGATGGAGCATCGGGAAGAAATGGGGCTTGTCGGCCCGTCTGGAGCAGCGGAGCGCATTCTTGTATCCACGCAGTACCACTGGAACGGCTCCATTTATGTTCGCAGAGGGCAGCAGATTGCCAAACGGCTCAATGGCGAGCTGATGGTGGTTACGTTTTGCAATTTTAAGAAAACGTTAACGAAAGAAGAGGCCACCTTCCGCAGGAGTATGATTAAGCTGGTGGAGAAGGTCCAAGGCGAATTCGAAGAGCTGCCCTTTCAGAACCGCCGGTGCATTTCAAACACCTTGGTCCAATATGCGACCCGGCATCATGTGACGCGCATCGTCATGGGGCATACCAAGCATACGAGATGGCAGGAATTTTGGCAGGGCTCGATTGTAAACGATTTGCTCAAGGCAACGAAAAATATTGATTTGTTTCTGGTCGCGGACCGGGCCGAGCATGAGGGCGAGCGGGTGCTGCCGGCGAATCTCTCGTCAAAAAAGGAGAATCACAAATACCGTCGCCTTAGCGAGCAGGAGGTTGCCGAAAAGATCGGCAAAATCAAGCGCGGGAAATTCAAAGTATATATCGGCGCGGCGCCGGGCGTCGGCAAAACCTACATGATGCTTCGCGAGGGGAATGACCACCTCAAGAAGGGCATCGATGTGCAGATCGGGCTTTTGGAAACGCATAACCGGAAGGAAACGATCGCCCAGGTCGGCAGCCTGGAGATCATCCCCCGTCAGCAGGTGAAGTATCAGAATGTCACACTGGAGGAAATGGATACGGATGCGATTATCCGGCGCTGCCCGGAGGTGGTGCTGGTCGATGAGCTTGCGCATACGAATGTGCCCGGAAGCCAATATAAAAAGCGCTATGAGGATGTGCTGAAGATTCTCGATGCAGGCATTTCCGTGATTACGACCGTGAACGTGCAGCATTTAGAGAGCTTGAATGATGCAGTGGAGCAAATTACGGGTATCCGGGTCAGGGAGACGGTGCCGGATAGCATCCTTCGGCTGGCGGACGAGGTCCAGCTCATTGACGTCGCCCCGGAAGCGTTGCAGCAGCGCATGCGTGAAGGGAAAATTTACGCGATGGCCAAGGTCGACCAAGCACTGAATCATTTTTTCAAGACGGGTAACCTGATCGCACTGCGTGAGCTGGCCCTACGGGAGATTGCTGACGATGTAGACGAGCGGCTGGAGTCGCTGGAGCGCAAAAACTCGCTGCGCGGGCCGTGGCGGAGAAAGGAAGTGATCTTCGTCTGCGTGAATAGCACACCGCATGCCGAGCGGTTAATCCGACGCGGCTTCCGAACGGCTTATCGGCTCAAGGCGGCTTGGTATGTTAATTATGTCCATACTGGAACTGCGTGGACGGTCCTTTCCGATGAGCTGAAAACCAGGCTGGAAGCGTTGGAGCGGCTGACGGTCCGATTGGGCGGAAAATTCGTCGTTCATGATTGTCCAACGCCCAAGGATATCGCTGCCGTCCTATCGGCCAAAGCGATTGAAGCCGGGGCGACACAGCTGGTGATCGGGCAGTCAAAGCAAACCTTGTGGGAGGAATTGCTGCATGGCTCGGTCGTGAAACAATTGATCCGGCAATCCCGTCATATGGATGTGCTCATCGTAGCTGATTTTGACCCCAATCTCGCATTATAATAGAAGTAGAAGTGAATGGAAGCAGGATGTGAAACTTGAATGAGCTCAACCGGCAAAATGCTTGAAAATGAAAAGACGATTCGCTCGGTACAGTCCTTGGATTGGAAGCCTTATGCTTGGGGGACGCTGGCGATTGCCGTACTAACGCTGCTTCTGCACAGCCTTGAGGTATATTTGGATACGGTGAATATCGCACTGATCTATTTATTTCCCGTTCTGTTTGCCGCGGTGTTTGGAGGCTTGGGGCCATCGATCTATGCAGCGAGCTTGGGCGTGATGGCGTTTGACTTTTTCTTTGTCCCGCCCTTTCTTAGCTTTTCGGTGGCCGATCTGAGGTACTTGATCTCCTTTGCCGTGTATCTGGCTGTGGCCGTATCTACGGCAAGTCTTGCAGCGCGATTGAAGCAGCAGCTCCATGTATCGAAGCAGCGGGAGGCTACTACGGCAACCCTCTATGCGCTCAGCCGGCAAATGTCAGCGATCACGGACCTGCATGCTTTGCTGGAAAACGTATCCCATCAAGTGTCCGGAACGATCCATGCGCAGGTGATCTTTTACTTGCCGGATGAGGCGGATGAATTGAAGGTCACAACCGCTCCCTCCAGTCAAGCCGGTTGGGGAAGCGGGGAATCGGAGATGGGGATCGCCAAATGGGTCTATCGCCATGGCGAGATCGCTGGAAGAGGCTCGAACACACTCCGGGAATCGCCGGGGCTCTATGTTCCACTGCGGGCGGAGGGCCGCGTCTACGGCGTGCTGGCTGTGAATCTCGAGGTCCAGCCGGAGCCGGGAGGCGGAGAAGCGCAGGATACGCTGCGGCTGCTGGAGGCGATCGGAGGGCTGGCCGCCAGCGCCATTGCTCGTGTGAAGCTGGGGGAGGAAGCGAGGCTTGCGCATCTGACCGCGGAGTCTGAGCGAATCCGCACGGCGCTGCTTGACTCGGTGTCCCACGAATTACGCACGCCGCTGGCTACCATCATCGGCTCCGCGACCGGCCTCATCGAAGGCGAGCCGCTGTTCTCCTCCGAAGACCGTCTGGAGCTGGCCTCGACCATACGAGACGGCGCGCTGCGGATGAATCGGCTGGTCACGAATCTGCTAGGGATGGTCAAGCTGGAAAGCGGCATGCTGACCCTGCATAAAAAATGGTGTGACGTAGAAGACATGATCGGCGTGGTTTTGTCGCAGGTGAAGGATTTTCAGCAGCATCGCGAGCTTCGTGTCCGCCTGCCGGAGCCCGTTCCATTCCTGCCGGGCGATGAGGTGCTGCTGGAGCAGGTGCTGGTCAATGTGGTCAGCAACGCCATCAAGTATTCGCCCGATTACAGCGACATCGTGATTGAGGTGAAGCAGGATACGCAGCATGTTACGATGACGGTGGCGGATTCGGGGCTAGGAGTGACCGCCTCGGAGCGGGAGCGAATTTTTGATAAATTTTATCGCGCGGAATCGACCCGTCACGTGCCGGGAACCGGGCTCGGACTGGCCATCTGCAAAGGCATCGTGGAAGCGCACGGCGGCACGATCACCGCGGAGCCGAACCAGGAGCGGGGCACCATCATCACGATCACGCTCCCGGCAGGGGAGCAGCCGCAGGTGCCGTATCCCTGGATTCCGGAAGGAGAGCGAGAACCTCATGACAACCCCTAACGGTGCGCGCATCTTAATCATCGATGACGAGCCGCAGATTCGGAAGCTGCTGAAGGTGAGCTTGAAGGCTCACCACTTTGAAATTCATGAAGCAGGCACCGGAGAAGATGGCCTGTACCAAGCCAGCACGATCCATCCCGATCTGATCGTGCTCGATCTCGGCCTGCCGGATATCCCCGGCATGGAGGTGCTGCACCGCATCCGCGAATGGTCGCGGATGCCGATTATTGTGCTCACGGCCAAGGACCGTGAGGAGGATAAAATTACGGCGCTGGACTGCGGCGCGGACGATTATGTCACCAAGCCATTCGGCATGGGCGAGCTGGTGGCCCGGATCCGTGTCGCGCTGCGGCACGTGGCCAAAGCCGTGGACGAACCGATTCTCCATTTCGGCTCGCTGGTCATTGATTTGGCACAGCGGCTCGTTGAGCTGGACGGCCACCGGGTGAAGCTCACGCCCACAGAGTATGAGCTGCTGAAAATTCTCGCCTCGAACGCGGGCAAGGTGATTACTCAGCGGCAGCTGCTGCAGCAGGTCTGGGGCGGCCATCACCATGAGTCCGACAGCCATTATTTGCGCATCTATATCGGCCATTTACGCAAGAAGCTGGAGCCGGATCCGACAAGGCCCAGGTTCATCGAGACGGAGCCGGGGATCGGGTACCGGTTTATGCTGCAGCAGCCGTAGTAGCTCGCAGCAGGGGACACTGGCGGACAATTCCTTTTGACAACCGGAACAAAAAGGTCTATCATGAGTCAGTTCAAGTAGTAGATTGCTCGGAAAAGCTAGGAAAAGGAACGGACCTATGAAAGCCAATGAAGCATTTTTCACACGTATGCACCAGAAAACAGGCGTTTCGCTAAACGAAGTCCAGAAGCAGGCCGTGCTCCAAACGGAGGGGGCGCTGCTTCTTTTGGCTTCTCCGGGCTCGGGGAAGACGACGACGATCATTATGCGCATCGGCTACCTCATCGAGGAGAAGGGCGTGGCGCCGTCGCGGATCAAGGCGGTCACCTTCAGCCGGGCGTCGGCTGCGGATATGAAGGAGCGGTTCAAGCGCTTTTTCCCGGACGTGCCGCCTGTGGACTTCTCCACCATTCACTCTCTCGCCTTCGAAGTCGTTCGGGAGCATTACCGCAAGACGAGAACTGCCTTTCAGATCATTGAAGGGGATATCGATTTCGAGCTGGAGGCTCAAGGAGAGCCCGGGACCGATCGGCCGCCGCTGCAGAAGAAGCTGATTCTCCGGCACTTGTACCAACGCCTCGTTGGCGATAACCTCACCGAGGACCAGATGGACGAGCTCACCACCTACATCAGCTTAATCAAAAACAAGCTGATACCCCCTGAGCAATGGTCGGAGATCAAGTGCGAGGTGAAGCAGGCAGAGCGCATTTTAACTGAATATGAAGCGTTCAAGCGCGCAGGGGCAGGCACGGGAAAGCTGCTGCTTGATTACGACGATATGCTCACCGCAGGGCGAGAGATTCTGGAGCGGGACCGGGAGCTGCTTCGCCGGTATCAGGAGCGGTACGATTATTTGTTGACCGATGAGAGCCAGGACACATCGATGGTGCAGCATGCGATCATCGAGCAGTTGGTGCGGGAGCATGGGAAGCTGTGCGTGGTCGCGGACGACGACCAGTCGATCTACGCTTGGCGGGGCGCGGAGCCGTCGTATTTGCTCAATTTCAGGGAGGCGTATCCGAAGGCTGTGATCTTGTTCATGGAGCAGAACTACCGGTCCTCGAAGGAGATCGTGCAGACGGCTAATCAGTTCATTAAGCGCAACAAGCATCGCTACGACAAAAACATGTTCACCCGCAATCCGGCGCATAAGCCGATTCGGATCAAGGATTTTTCCGACTATGCGTTTCAGGTGAAATATCTGGTTCAGGACATTCAGCAGGTGGAAAATCTTCGCGAGGTGGCGGTGCTGTACCGCAACAACTCCTCCTCGATCCCGCTTATGAACGAGCTGGATCGGGCTGGGGTCCCCTTTTATATGAAGGATGCGGATGTGCGCTTTTTCTCCCACTGGGTGGTGAAGGACATGCTGAACTTCATGCGGATGACCTATACGGATAAAAGGGTCGACCTGCTCGAGGAAATTTACATGAAGCTGAACGGCTACATTACGAAGCAGCAGCTGGCGGCCGTGAAGGAGCTTCACCTGGGCACGGGCTCGGTATTTGACACGCTGCTGGAGCAGGTGAACCTGCAGGAGTATCAGCGCAAGCCGCTGCTTGAGTGCAAAGAGACGTTCCAGCGTCTTAGAGGAGCGCCGCCGCTGGAGGCGATTCGCATCTTCCGCAGCAAGCTGGGGTATGAAAAAGCGATCGAACGGATGAGCGAGCGGCTCGGCTTCCGCAAGGAATATTTGATCGGCATTTTGAACACGCTCGAGGAGATAGCCACTACGCTCGAGACGATGGAGGACTTCGCCAAGCGGCTGCAGTACCTGGAGTCGGTGATGAAAAGCGCCAAGCAGCGGAAATCGCAGAACGCCGTGACCTTGTCTACGCTGCACAGCGCGAAGGGGCTGGAGTTCCAGCGGGTGTACATGATTGACCTGATCGAAGGGGTTATTCCCTCGAAGGAGGATGCGGACAAGGCGGAGGAGCCGCTCATGGAAGAGGCGGTCCGGTTGTTCTACGTCGGCATGACGCGGGCGAAGCAGGAGCTGGAGCTGCTTACCTACAAGCAGCGGGATGGCGAGAAGGTGGCCGAGTCGCGGTTCGTGGCGCATGTGCGCAGCTTGATGAATCCGACTCCGGCGAAGCCGAAGCTGGGGCAGCCGGGGGCAGATGGCAAGCCTGTCAAGGCTTCCAAGGCACGAGCGACATCGCCCGCAAGCCAAAGCCGCCGCAAGGATGCCCCCCGCAATCCCAACGCCGTTCGGAGCCGGAGTGAGCTGAATGTCGGTGCTCAGATCCAGCACCGCGTGTTTGGGCCAGGAGAGATTGTGAGCGTTGGCGAGGAACGGCTCGAGATTCGGTTCGGGGCGGGCGTCAAGGTGCTGTCGCTAGAGACGTGCCTCGAGATGGGCGTGTTGGAAAAGTGTACTTAAAAAAAGCTTGCCGCTCAATGAAGATTGAGGCGGCAAGCTTTTTCGATTTGGTGTGTGCGCAAGTTATGCGCGCTTCAGCGGAATGCTCCAGTTTCCTTCTTTGATCCAGGTCCGGTCCATGAATTCGCGGGCACGCAGGGTAACCCTATCCGAGTACACTTGGACGTAGAGCCCCTGGGAGGTTAGCGGACTGTTCTGCGACAAGCTGCGGGTCCGACCTACCGAGGCATTATGGAACCAGTGGAACGATTCCGGGGTATAATGCTGTCCGGCGCGGAAATTTTCGTGCCGGTGGCCGGAGAACACGAACACGTTCGAGTACGGCTTCAAGATGCTGCGAAACTCTTTAGCGCGAATGAGCTGGTGCGTGGCACCGTCCTGACCGATCGACGGCAGCGGCTGGTGGATCATGACGAACACCGGGCTTCCGTCTTTGTGCGGCTCCATTTTTTGCTTAAACCAGGCCATCTGGGCATCCGAATACCAAGCGCCTTCGCCGACCTCAGGCTTCTCCTGCACGTACGCTTCTTGCGAAAGCATGATGATGTGATAGCCGTTCACATAAAAATCATGGTAGATTTGGTCCATTTTAAACTGAGATATGAAGGCCTTACGGGATTGTGCGTCGGATTTTCCGTTTGGCATCGCGTCTTTGTCCCACTGTCCATGCTTGTCGATCCAAATGCTGTAATAGTCGTGATTCCCCATATTGGCGTGCAGCGGGGGAAGCTTTTTGCTGTAGTCTTTGATGATTTTGTTATACTCGCGGTAGTCGGATTCCGTCCCGGAGTCGGTAATGTCGCCGGTGATGAGCACCGTTTCGACCTTGGATTCGAAGCTGGTAATGTCATCGAGCGCTTTGCGCAGCTTGTCGCTCTGCTCCGCCGCATAGCTGTTGACGTGCGTATCGCTGAGGATCATAAAAGAAAACAGCGGCTCGGTCGTCGAAGCTGTGGCCGTCGTAGCAGCTGCCGGGGCGGAAGCAAGGTTAGGTGTTGTAGTGGCAGGAGGAATCGGCTTCGGCGGCTCGACCGCCGCTTCGATGTCTCTTCCGAGCCATTTCCAAAGCCCTAGCAGCGACGCAGCGATGACGCCGACAAAGGAAAGCAGCATTTTAATAAACTGTCTTCGCGACATGACCTCCACCTCATTAGGCAGTACTTCAACGTTCCCATTGATAGCTCTATTATACCGAAGTCGCAGGCGATAATATATCTAATTTTTGCGGAAACCGAGGGGCTGGAGAGGGCATTAGCATGGATAAAAATGGCGCTGCGGGGCATTGTAGAAAAAAGCGAAAAGGAGGCGCATGAGGTTGGATGTGAATTTATTGGAATTGGAGAAGCTGCATGCGGACATTGAGGCGATCCACGAAATTGTGCTGACGCTCAAGGCGAGCATTGACGGCAAGGACGTCGGCATTCATATTTTGAAAAATAGTGCGGGCTCCTACTTTTACGAGCTCAGCCATGCGTACCGCGGGGCCGATCGCACCGACCGGTTCAGCTCGATGGAGAATCGCTACGCTTCCGTGGAGGAAGCGGCCAAGGGCGCGCTGCAGTCCGCGACGCTGTATTACCGCAGCACCGACGAAGGCGGAGCGTGGCAGAAGAACGAGTCGTACGTTCAGTAAGCGGTAGATTCGGCGAGAGAGCATTTATGGACGAAGGTCCGTGAGTGCTCTTTTTTGCTTGTTCTTTGTAAGGGGGGGGGTATACGAGGGAAAGTGGCGATATCGTGTGAAGCCGGGGAACCGGAGGAGTCGGAGGAGTTGTGCAAGCCACGCGGACTGCGGAAGCCGGCGAAAACTGGGCAAACCTGGCGAAGTGGGGAATCCGTGCAAACCGTGCAAACCGTGCAAACCGTGCAAACCGACCCGCCGCCCCCGCCGTATGGCGATCCTTCTGGACGTAGCGGAACTGAGCTCCGCTACGTAGCCCCAATCGGCGAAAATACTGATAAAGCGGAACTACGTTCCGTTAAATCAGCGAAATTGCATGCCCTGCGCGTCTTTTGGCTTAAATAGCGGAAACGAGTTCCGCTAGAAGAGTCCGACGGGGCACAAATACCGATATAACGGAACTGAGTTCCGATAAGGGGCGGTTAATAGTGCCCCGTAGTTGAAGTCCATAGTGTGTCCCACTGGAGCCTCATTGCCTACGACCCATCCACCAGTGCACTCCGCCCGCCACAAATGCTACACAGTACACCAAATATTGTGACAAGCATGGAAAATTATTAAATAGTGTGTCATATATAAAATAATAGTATACAATATATTATGAATGTTGTATCTTAATCATGACGAGGACGATAAAGGAGGCAGAACGCGGCATGGTACAAGGTGGTGTAGGCATCAGTGGGATGGGGAGGATTGGCCGTCTTCTGGTTCGAGCGATCTTTTCAAAGCAGGAGCCGCTGCTTCCGCTCAAGGCGATCAATTGTATTTACCCGGTAGAAACGGTGGCGCATTTGCTGAAATATGACACGGTCCACGGCAGATGGGACGCGGACATTGCGGTTCGCGACGGGCAGCTGATACTGAACGGCCATTGCATTCAAGTGACGTTCGAGCGTCAGCCGGAGCGCATTCCCTGGAGCGAGCTCGGCGTAGAGCTGGTGATCGATGCCACGGGGCAGTTCAACGATCGGCAGGGCGCATTGAGGCATATCCAAGCGGGGGCTGCTCGCGTGTTGATCACGGCACCGGGCCAAGCGATGGACCTCACCGTCGTGATGGGGGTGAATGACCATGCCTACGATCCGGCGCAGCATCGTTTGGTCTCGGCTGCCTCCTGTACGACGAACTGTGTCGCCCCAGTGCTGCATCTGTTGGATCGCGCCTTCCAGGTGCAAAGTGGATGGATCACCACGGTGCATTCCTACACGTCGGATCAAAATCACTTAGACAATCCGCACAAAGATTTACGCCGAGCGCGCGCCTGTACGGAATCGATTGTACCTACAACGACCGGCTTCGGGAAAGCGCTTACGGATGTGCTTCCGCATCTTGCGCCGCATGTGCAGGGACTGTCATTGCGCGTGCCGACGCAGGATGTCTCGCTCGCTGACCTGACGGTGAAGGTTTCCCGCGAAACGACCGTGGAGGAAGTGCGGACGATGTTCCGGAGCGCAGCGGAAGGAAGCATGGGGGCATATGTGGGCTATACGGAGGAGCCGCTGGTGTCGGCCGACTATATCGGGTGTGCGCAATCGGCGGTAGTGGATGGAATTTCCATGATGGTCATGGGGAGTGAAATTAAAGTGCTGGCGTGGTACGACAACGAATGGGCCTACGCCAGCCGTGTAGTGGAGCTTGGACAGCTGATGATGGAAAGGGTGGGGAAACCATGGAAAGCACCGCTCGTCGTTTAAATCTGGGTGTTATTCTCTGCAAGCACTGCATGACGGTCATCGATACGATCGATTCGGAAAAAGTCACTACGTACTACTCCGACTGCCACGAACTGGAATGCTTCGAAAAAAGAGCGCGGCAATCGAGCCAAGCGGCGGATTCGAGTGAGTCCAGCGATTGAGCGAGGTACGGTTCAAATGCTGCTGTCGGATCGCCTAGGCGATCCGACAGCTTATTTTTTTTGAAGAATATTTTGACAAAATGCCAAGAAAGCGAGATG
The DNA here is from genome assembly GCF_007786445.1 of Paenibacillus cremeus. Classification (GTDB taxonomy): domain Bacteria; phylum Bacillota; class Bacilli; order Paenibacillales; family NBRC-103111; genus Paenibacillus_G; species Paenibacillus_G cremeus. The sequence continues at coordinate 32,793 of NZ_VNJI01000014.1, forward strand.
CTAAACAAGGGAACAAGTCCAACTAGGAATGAAAGGGTGAACTTCGATGATTTGGGGAGATTTACAGCACTGGGAGCAGGAAAAAGGCGCGTTCCATCCGGCACTGCAGCAGGCGGTCGAATGGCTTCGCACGAATGATCTCGAAACGATGGCTTTGGGACGCTACGACATTCAGGGCAGCGATATGTTCGCTATGGTTCAGGCGCCGGACACAGTGGTTCGATCCGAGCGGCTGTCGGAGCATCATGCGGTTTACTTGGATGTTCAATATTTGATCCAAGGTGAAGAGCTCATGGTGGTCGGCCGTCAAGATGCGAGCCATGCTTCCATCGATAATCAGCTGGCGGAGAATGATATCGCTTTCTTCAAGGACGTACGTCATGAGAACGAAATTTATTTGAAGCCTGGGATGTTCGTTATTTTATTTCCGAATGATCTGCACCGCCCGAATTGCAGTCCTGATGGCGGAACGGTGCTCAAGAAGGTCGTTATTAAAGTCAATAAATCGCTGCTAGGTTTGTAAGCGCTATTCCCACTGGAGAGGAGAGGGCGGCAATCATGAAATTCGTCATCGCCCCGGATTCGTATAAAGGAAGCTTGAGCGCAGTAGAGGTTGGCGAAACGATGGCTCGTGCCGTGCTTGCAGAGCTGCCGTTGGCGGAGGTGCGGGTCATCCCGATGGCTGACGGAGGCGAAGGCACGGTCGACGCTTTGGTAGGAGCGACGCATGGAAGCACGGTTGCCGTACAGGCTGTTGGGCCGATGGGAGAGCCGGTCGATACGTATTTCGGCGTACTCCCGATGGGTGAAGGCCATGCGCCGGTAGTGGTGCTGGAGGCGGCGAATATTTTTGGCCTGCCGATGGTGGCGCCGGAGCAGCGGAATCCGCTGTATACGACCTCCCGAGGGATGGGGGATGTGATTCGAGCGGCGCTCGATCAAGGGTACCGGCAGTTTGTTATCGGTCTTGGCGGCAGCTCCACCAACGATGGCGGGCTGGGCATGCTCAGCGCGCTCGGTGCGAGATTCACGGACCGGGACGGTACGCTTGCAGAGGGCTTCGGGCGGGAGCTGGCCACGCTGGCCAAGGCGGATTTGTCCGGCCTTGACCCGCGCCTCGGCGAATGCCGCTTGACCGTCGCCTGCGATGTGACGAACCCGCTGCTGGGACCGCAAGGCGCATCACACATCTTCGGACCGCAAAAAGGCGCGACACCCGAGCTGGTCCAGCACTTGGATCAGGCGCTTGGCGCTTATGCCGATCTGGTGGAGGGGCAGCTGTCCCTCAGCCTGCGTGAGCACCCGGGCGCGGGAGCTGCCGGAGGGCTTGGCTTTGCGTTGCTGGCTCTCGGAGCGAAGCTCGTGCCCGGAGCCGAGGTGGTGGAGCAAATGACCGGCCTGAAGCAGCAGATTGCTGAAGCCGATTGGGTGCTGACCGGGGAAGGCCGAAGCGACGGCCAAACCTTGTTCGGGAAGCTGCCCTTCCATGTGGCGCAAGTCGCGAAGGAAGCGGGCAAAGGCGCGATTCTTATCTCCGGCGGCTTAGGGGATGGGAGCGAGGCGCTGAATGCGCATTTTGCCGGCTGCTTCTCGATCGTGCGGGGACCGGCTTCGCTGCAGGCTTGTATGGAGGAAGCGGAGTTTAATTTATTCGAATGTACGCGCAGTGTGGTCCGGTTAATCGGCGTTGCGTCGCAACGCTCGTGTGGAGGCGAGCCGCGATGAACATTGTCGTTTTGGATGGGTACACGCTCAATCCCGGTGACTTGGATTGGGATGGGCTTCGTCAGCTCGGGGAGCTGGCCGTTTACGACCGCACCGCGCCGGAGCTGATCGTGGAACGGGCTGCAGCCGCTGACCTCGTGCTCACGAACAAAACGCCGTTGACAGCAGCCACCATCGGCGAGCTGCCGAGGCTGAAGTATATTGGCGTGCTGGCTACCGGCTACAACGTGGTCGACACGGCTGCCGCTGCGGCACGCGGCATTCCGGTGGCCAACGTGCCGACGTACGGCACGACCTCCGTCGCGCAGGCGGTATTCGCCCTGCTGCTGGAGCTGTGCCACCGGGTGCAGCTGCACAGCGATGCGGTGCATGCCGGCGATTGGACGCGCAGCCCCGATTTTTGCTTCACGCGCGCGCCGCAAATCGAGCTGGCCGGCAAGACGCTCGGCCTGATCGGCCTGGGCCGCATCGGCCTGCAGACGGCGAAGATCGCCGGCGCCTTCGGGATGCGGGTCGTCGCCGTGGGCAGCGGGCGCAGCAAGCCTCAGCCGGTGGAGGGCGTGGAGTGGGTGGAGCTGGACGAGCTGCTGGCGCGCTCCGACGTCGTCAGCCTCCACTGCCCGCTCACTCCGGCGACCGAGAAGCTGATCCAAGCGGAGCGGATCGCGCGCATGAAGCCGTCGGCGCTGCTGATCAACACGTCGCGCGGCGCCTTGATCCACGAGCAGGACTTGGCCGACGCCCTGAATGCCGGGCGGCTGGCCGGCGCAGCGCTCGATGTGCTGTCCGTCGAACCGCCTACGCCGGACAATCCGCTCCTCACGGCGCGGAACTGCGTGATCACGCCGCACATCGCCTGGGCGACGAAGGAAGCCCGCAGCCGCTTGATGGCGACGGCGGTGGACAACGCGCGCGCGTTTTTGTCCGGGCAGCCCGTGAACGTGGTGAACGGGTAGGCCTGACCTTGCCGCCTCGGCACCCAACACAGCCCCAAAAACCTAGCGGAGAAACTCGCCGCTAGGTTTTATTTTTCAGCGTATAAAAGCCGCCCAAAATGCGAAATTTAAAAATACCATGGAAACGTAAACCAGTTCCCACTCTCACGAGGTATACACCGCATGAAGAACAACGTGTCCCCCCGCCGAACTCGAGCGTACATTTCCGCGTTCACTACGACCCAGATCCACCTGCGCAATCCGTGGGTCGTGACGTTTTTTGCGTTTTCCTTCCCCGGCTTCGGCAACCTGCTGCTGCACCGCTATGCGAAGGCATTTACTCTCATCAGCTGGGAGGTGTTTATCAATACCCATGCCAAGGTCAATCTCGGCATCCTGTATTCGATGACCGGCCACTTCGCTAAGGCGAAGGAGGTGCTGGACCCGCGCTGGCTGATCATTTATGTGGGCATCTATATGTACTCGATCTGGGACGGCTATCGATCCACGATGGATATCAACAAGCAATTTTTGCTGGCGGATCATGAGAATGCAAAGCTGACCCCGAGCGTGATGAGCGCGTGGGATATCAATTTTTTGGATAAAAAGGCTCCGTTCGTCGCCCTCGCCTGGTCGCTGCTCGTGCCGGGGCTCGGCCATTTGTATATTCACCACATGATCACCGGGTTTTTCTTATTCGGCTGGACGATCGCCATTATGTATTTTTCACATATCCCGGAGGCTATCAATCTGAGCATGATCGGGGATTTTGCCGGGGCCAAAGCGGCGGTGGATATGCAGTGGCTGCTGTACCTGCCCTCCATTCTATGCTTCGTGTTTTACGATGCCTATGTGTCGACGGTAGAATCCAACAAGCTGTTTGAGCTGGAGCAAGTCCAGCATCTGAAGCAGCAGTATCAATCGCCTCAGTTTCAAATGCCAATCTAGTATGGAGTGGAAGCTGTGTATATCGTGGCCACCTTTGAGCAGACCATTTTTCTGGAACTCGTGATCGCGGAAGTAGAAAAAAGAGGCATTACGAAGCAGCACATTTTGGCGGTTCCCCTAAATAAACGGAGCGAGCCCCGCGTCATATCCGATTCGCTGCATCATGCGGATGGGTTCAGTATGGTCGATTTGGGCGCGATTCTCGGTACCGTGGGGATGCTGCTCGGGGCGATTTATGGTTTCGTGCTGGCGTGGGGGCCGATTATTTGGGGCATTATCGGTGCATTAAGCGGCTGCCTCATTGGTTACTTCGGCAAGTGGTTATGGCTGAAACGGAAGCATCTTGAAAACAAACCGATCACCTCCGAAACCGTGCTGCTCATCCAGTGCCCAGTGGAGCAGTGCGAAGTGCTGGAAAAGCTGCTGTGGGATCACCTCGCTCTAGGCGTGTCCAAGGTGGACGTCCAGCCGAGGCTGAACGCGTAATCGTATGGCACCCAAATGGAAAAAACGTGCGCTCGGCGTTAGCCGGGCTATTTGTTTTGTAAAGAGCACAATCGAATCCATTTTCGGCCAAATCGAATAATGAATTCGTGTGGAAAAGCAGCTAAGATAGGAATAGATCAACAATATCTTGGAAGGTGGGGCGTAAAACAATGAGCCCATTGAGCAAGCATAACGTCGTTGTAGCGGGTTGCGGCAGTATGGCTAGAACCTGGGTGGAGTACGCCACGAAGCGAGAGGACACCCGAATCGTCGGTCTCGTGGATATTCGGGAGGAGAGCGCCCGGGCTATGGCGGAACGGTACAGCCTGGATGTTCCCGTGTTTACCGACCTGGGACAGGCGCTGGAAAGCACGGGGGCGACCCTCGTCTTCGACATCACGATTCCCGAGAGTCATAAGCAGGTCGTCACGACGGCGCTGCGGCACGGCTGCAACGTATTCGGCGAAAAGCCGATGGCCGCGAACATGGACGAGGCCAGGGAGCTGGTGGCGCTCGCACAGCAGACCGGCAAGCAGTTTGCCGTGATGCAGAATCGCCGCTATCTGCCGCGGATCCGCGCCCTGCGGGAGACGATCAAGGCGGGTACGATTGGAACGGTGGGCACCGTGCATGCGGACTTTTTTATCGGGGCGCATTTCGGCGGCTTCCGCGACCTGATGGACAGTCCGCTGATCCTGGATATGGCCATCCATACGTTTGATCAGGCACGGTTTATTACCGGGGCGGATCCGGTCTCGGTGTACTGCCACGAGTTCAACCCGCCGGGCTCCTGGTACAAAGGCAACGCGTCGGCGATCTGCATCTATGAGATGAGCGACGGCTCGGTCTTCTGCTACCGCGGCTCTTGGTGCGCTGAAGGCTTCCGAACGCCGTGGGAGGCGGATTGGCGCGTGATCGGGACGAAAGGGACGGCGATGTGGGCAGGCGGCACGGATCCGGTCTGCGAGGTAGTGGATGAGGCGGCGGAGCCTGCGTTTCACCTGCCGTACAAGCGAATTGAGGTGCCCGTCACGTGGAGCGGACAAGAGGGGCACAAGGGCTGCCTCGACGAAATGTTCGCTTCACTCGAAGAAAGCCGGCCGGCCGAAACGGTGTGCACGGACAACATCAAGAGCATGGCGATGGTGTTCGGGGCGATCGAGAGCGCGAAGAAAGGCCAGAAAATCTCGCTAGTATAAAATAGTGCAAGGCGGCCTGCACCAAGGGTCGCCTTTTTGCTCGGTATGCTATCCAGCCTCCTCCACCCAAAAGGGGTGATGATGTCCGGCCAAGCCGCATATGCTGTAACGATGGCATGGCCATGCACCAGTGGAGGGAGGCGCGCACGTGCTGAAAAAACGCCGATGGAGAAGCGGCCCGACGGGCAAAAACCGGGTGAGACGGAATATCCTCATCGCGCTGGTCATCCTGCTGCTGTTTTTTATGCAGGGGTACATTTACATCGATAAAAACCTGAAAGAGCCGCTCACGAACTTGGCCCGCATCCGGCTGAAGCAGATCGCTACGGACTCCATCAACACGGCCATCTCCGAACGCATCGCGGAGACGACGAATTTCGAGAAGCTGATCGATTGGCGCCTGGACCGCAACGGCAAAATCAACGGCTTTTCGCTCAACTATGCGGAGCATATGAAAATTACGGCTGACACGATCCAGATTGTCAAAAATCAGCTGCAAAAGCTCGAGCAGGTCCCAGAGCATATTCCGCTCGGTCAGGCCATGAACAGCCCGCTGCTGGCGTCCTTCGGGCCGGATATCCCGATCCGTCTCGTACCGGCCGGCGCGGCGAAGGTCGACTTGAACACGAGGTACCAGAATGCCGGAATCAACATGATCATGGTCGAGGTGTACGTCCGCATTACGGTGGAGGTTAGCGTCATTATCCCTTTCGACTCCGAAACCGAGATGGTCGAGACGGAGCTGCCGATCTCGTATTCTCTCGTGGTGGGGGATGTGCCGTCGTACTATTTTGACGGAAAAGGCAATTCGGTCGGGCAGAACACCCCGCCTCCAGGCATCGCGCTGCCGCATGTCACGCCGGCTCCTAGCACCAGCACCACCCCGAACGCTGCGGAAAAAAAATAAACCCCGTTTCGGCGCTGTACAGCGCCGGCGGGGTTTTCCTGTTTATCGGCTACCACTTCATTGCCTTGGCGTTTATTTTTTGCTGCGGCGCATCCGTTCCTCGCGCTCCCACTTGCGCAAATGCGGGTACGGATCGAATGACCAGTCGGTTAAGCCGTTGTCGCGGTACAGCCCGTAATGCAGGTGCGGCGGGAATTTGCCGGAGGTTCCCGGCTTGCCGTAGCCCGAGCTGCCGACCCAGCCGATCACTTGGCCGGGCTTGACGATGTCACCTTGCTTGACCTCCTTTTTATTGAAACCGGACAAATGCGCGTAATAGTGGTACACATTGTTTAAATCTCGAATGCCGACGCGCCAGCCGCCGTACGGATTCCAGCCCATCACTTCAATGATGCCGTAGGTCGCGCTGCGCACGGGGATGCCGTGGCTGGCGAACAAATCCGTGCCCTCGTGAATGCGGTAGCCTCCCCAGCCCCGGCTTGCTCCCCAAGTGCTGCGGTACGTGTAGTCTGAGGTGAGCGGCATGACGAAGCAGTGCTCGTGCAGATCCAGCGTATCGAATTTTGCGTAGATTTGGGCAAATTCCTGAATCCGTTCCACACTGCGGGTGTTTTGATAATACTCCCACAAGCCGATGCGCAAATCTTCCTCCGCGCTGCCCCGTTTGAGCAAATACATCGCCATCGTGTACAGCCGGTCCAGATCGTTGCTGCGATCCGCGAGCCCGTCCCCCGAGCCGTCGCGTCCGATGCCGCCGAATAAGGCGATGCTTTGGATGTTTTGGTCCTCGTGATCCGGATTCATCATGCCGCACCAGCGCAGCTCGGTAAAATAAATGGCCACAATCCCTTCCGGCGCCGGACGTTTTTTGGCCAGATTGATGGTTCGCTCATATTGGTCGATCGCCGCTAGATAGTACCACGGCAGGCCGGTCAGCGCGCTGACCTTATCGAACAAATCTTTTCGCTCCGCAAACACCGCTTTGATTCCGCTCGGGTCTTTTGGTTTAGCGGGCGCAGGTGTAGGCGCTTTGGCTTTCGCTTGCTTTGAGGCAGGGGCCTGAAGGTCAGCTTCCGCCGCCGTTGCCTGAGTGCAAAATGGAGAACAGACGCCGCACGCTAGCAGTAGACCGCTCAGCGCAGCGACGAGCATTCGTGGTGGGAATGCAGCCATGAACTGGTTCCTCCTTGATGAGTGTCCCAACGATTGTCTGATACGGATAGCATGTACTGCGGATTCCCTTTTTATCCCGGCTTGATTTTGATATGATGCAGGTGGAGGGGATGTCCATGGCGTTCGAACACCGCGACGAACATATAGATGATGGAATGCTGCTGCTGCAGGCCAATATTGACGATATGAACCCGGAATATTGCTCTTACGTGTCCGATTTGCTCTTTGCTGAGGGAGCGAATGATGTGTACTGGGTGCCGATTATTATGAAAAAAGGCCGTCCAGGCGTCATGCTCAACGTACTCGTGGATGAAGCGGCTTCGGGGCGGATGGAGGACATTATTTTTCGGGAGACGACGACGCTGGGGCTTCGCTATCTGCGGGCTTCAGTCCACCGGCTCGGCCGGGAGTTTTACGAGGTAGAGACGGCGTGGGGGACGATTCACGTCAAAGCCGGCTTCCACCAAGGGAAGCTGGTGCAGTTTGCGCCGGAATTCAAGGAGTGCGAGCAGGCAGCCAAAACGCATGGCGTTCCGCTGAAGCAGGTGTATGACGAGGTGCGGCGCAAGTTTTTGGAGGAGCGAGTGAACGAAGGGTAGGGAAAAAGAAAAAGCGGTTCCGCTGGGTGGACTGATCCTGTCTAATAAACAGGGGTCAGTACACCCGAGGGGGACCGCTTTTTTTGCTGTGCGTCGGGCTTATTGCCGGATCGTCGGATGGTGATGATCCGGCCCGTCGCCTGATTTCGGATGAATCATCTTGAACCGTTCGTTCTTATGGTTGTGCGCATGATCGTGATTGTGGTCATGATCATGGTGCTTATGGTCGTGCTCATGCTCGTGATGGTGATGTCCGTGCTCATGGTCATGGTCATGGTCGTGGTGGTGTCCATGCTCATGGTGGTGGTCATGGTCGTGATGATGTCCATGCTCATGGTGGTGGTTATGGTCGTGATGATGTCCATGCTCATGATGGTGGTCATGATCGTGATGATGCCCATGATCGTGTTCATGATGGTGATGGTGATCCGGCGCATGGTGGTGTGCATGATCATGGCTGTGCTGGAAATCCTGCGGCGGCACCTGCCATTTATTCAAAAATGGATCCAGCTGTCCAACCACGGCACGCAGCACGTTCGGCTGATTCGGCAAATCCCGGGTGCCGGCGCCATACCCGATCGTCTCGACGATCATCGGCGGCAGGCCTTTAGCGAATTCGTCCGCCAGCCCGGACACGATGCCCGCACCGGTCGGCGTTGTCATTTCCATCGTGTAAGGCGTCGGTGCGACAGGCAGCCCGCGCATCATCTCCAGCGTGGCCGGAGCGGGAACGGGATAGATGCCATGGTCGCAGCGGACCGTACCGGAGCCCAGCGGCACTGGGGAGCTAATGATCTTCTCCACACCCAGCGAGTCGATCGCCAGGGCAACACCGATCACGTCGACGATGGAGTCGATCGCGCCGACTTCATGGAAGTGCACACGGTCAATCGGCGTGTTGTGGATTTTCGCTTCCGCAACGGCGATTTTTTCAAAAATCGCCAGGCTTAGCTTCACCACCCGCTCGTTAAAGCCGGCATGGTGGATGAGCTCCACAATTTCCGAGTAATGACGGTGATGCTTGGGCGGCGAATTCGGGTCGAGCACGACATCCATTTTCATCGAGGAAATGCCGCGTTTGTTCACGCGCTTCCACTCGAGGGAGAACGGCTCGATTCGGATTTTGCTCAGCTCGTCTTCAATATAAGTGCGGTCCGCACCGGCATCCACCAAGGCTGCCAGCGTCATATCGCCGCTAATCCCGGAGAAACAGTCCAAGTATAGTACCTTCATGCTTGTTCATCCCTCTTTAATTGATTTTTAAGGATAAGTGCAGCGTTATAGCCGGCCCCGAAGCCGTTGTCGATATTGACGACCGAAATGCCGGGAGAGCAGGAGTTAAGCATCGAGAGCAGCGCCGCGATGCCGTTAAAGCTGGCGCCGTAGCCGATGCTGGTCGGAACCGCGATGACGGGTACGGAAACTAGCCCGCCCATCACGCTGGCCAGCGCGCCTTCCATGCCAGCCGCGACAACGATGGCGCTCGCTCCGCGAATGACCGGCAGACGCCGGAACAGCCGATGAATACCCGCCACGCCCACGTCGAAGATACGCTCCACGCGGCAGCCCATCACTTCAGCGGTCACAGCCGCTTCTTCGGCGATCGGCACGTCCGATGTGCCTGCGCAGACGACTGCGATATAGTCGCCGCTCATTGCAGGCTTCACATCCTCACGAAGCCAGATCAGCGCCCGGGCATCCGCCCGGTAGGTCGCTCCCGGCACCTTGTCCAGCACGTAGGCGGCTTTGTCAGCGCTTACCCGTGTAGCCAGCACGCGGTCCGTTTGTGCCATCAGGCGTTCAAAAATCGCCGCAATTTGCTCTGCCGTTTTCCCCTCGCCAAAAATGACCTCCGGAAAGCCCGTGCGCTTCGCCCGCTGTGTATCGAGCTGCGCGTACCCTAATGAATCGTCGATGGCTTGACCAGCAGGCGCCTCCGTCTTGGCGGTTTCCTCCAGCAGCTTCTTCGCCTCTGAAATATCCAAATCGCCGGATGATACCAGCTTCAAAATATGCTCTAATTGCATACAGCCCATTCCTCCGGTTTCTGAAAGATGCGGATTTTGAATAACAAATGTAAGTGGAATAACTGGGAACGTTGTCCAAAGATAGTTTACCACATTTTATGATGGCAGACGAGAAGCAGAGGCGGAGTCTTTTTCTCCGGCTGGATTGTTCGCGCATTCATGATATAATAACGCTATGCGTAGTATTTAAAAGCAATAAGAAGAAAGCGGGGAAGCATCTATGGCTACTCGACCTATCGAACGAAAACCCGATTGGCTGAAGATCAAACTAACCACAGGGGACAACTATAAAGAGTTAAAAAATATGATGCGCGGCAAAACACTCCACACCGTCTGTGAGGAGGCCAAATGCCCGAACATACATGAGTGCTGGACGAATCGGACGGCGACGTTCATGATACTCGGCGATATTTGTACGCGGGCTTGCCGGTTTTGCGCTGTGAACACGGGACTGCCGACCGAGCTGGATCTTCAGGAGCCGGAACGCGTGGCAGAGGCCGTCGAGCAAATGGGACTTCGCCATGCGGTCGTCACGTCGGTGGCGAGGGATGATTTGCAGGACGGCGGGGCGATGATTTTTGCCGAGACGATCCGCGCGGTCCGACGCCGCAACCCGTTCACCGGGGTAGAGGTGCTGATTCCGGATTTTCAAGGCAGCGAGGAATCGCTTCGGGTGGTGCTGGCGGCGAAGCCGGATATTTTGAACCACAACGTGGAAACGGTGGAGCGGATGTCCGACAAGGTGCGGGCCAAAGCCAAATACGGCCGCTCGCTGGAGCTGCTGGAGCGCTCCAAGCGCATCGCGCCTTCAATCCCGACCAAATCCAGCATTATGCTGGGCGTGGGGGAAGAGTGGGACGAGATTTTGCAGACGATGGACGACTTGCGGGCGGTGGACTGCAATATCATGACCATTGGCCAGTATTTGCAGCCCAGCGTGAATCATTTGCCGGTGACGAAGTATTACACGCCGGAGCAATTTGCGGAGCTGAAGGAAGAAGGCCAGAAACGAGGGTTCCGACACGTCGAGTCCGGGCCTTTGGTACGCAGCTCATATCATGCGCATGATCAGGTGCAATCAGCGCAGCAGTCGTAATCATGGGGGGGGGCAGTTACATTGATTCATATTGCGGGCAGAACCTACGAAGTGCTGATCGATCATAAAAACGGCTGGCGCCCTGAAGCCTTCCGTGACCGGTACAGTGAAGTATTGGATCGCTACGATTACATCGTAGGGGACTGGGGATACAGCCAGCTGCGGCTGCGCGGATTTTTTAAGGATACCCATCCGAAGGCGACGAAGGATTCGATGTTCTCGACGCTGCAGGATTATTTGAATGAATACTGCAATTTTGGCTGTGCTTACTTCATCATTGAGAAGGTGCCGAACAAGCAAGGGGAGCACGGTGAACTGCTGCCAATCTCCGAGGACGACTTGATGCTGGATGTCGAGCTCCCGCAGGAGCAGCCGGCGGCGGTACATGCTTCCGCGGTTCCAGCAAGAAGTCACGAGGGCAGGCACGCTGGAGGACAAGCATCGCATGGCGGAGGTGCCTCGTCAGGGCAGCAGAAGTCCCAGGGCGGCGAGCGGCATGAACGACATGGCCAGCAGTCGCATGCGCAGCAGGGAGGCAGAGGCGAGGGCGGGGGTGGGGGCGGTCACCGGGGCTCCGGCCACAAGACGCACCATCGCTCGCACCAGGGTCAGTCGCAGAAGCCGCATCAAGGCGGCTCGTCCGGCGGCCGGCACCATAAGCCGCACCAGAATCAAGGCCAAGGTCAAGGTCAGAACCAGAGCCAAGGCCAAGGCTCGTCCAAGCCGAAGCATTCGTCTCCTTCTGCATAGTGGCAGGAGGTCTACGCAGCAAGAGCCCGCAGGGGCTCTTGCTTTTTTGCGCTGCCCGCCATCGCTCTTGGGGATTAGCCTCGCCTCCGACCGCCCAGCACCCCTAGCGGAACTGGATTCCGCTATTTCGCCCCAAACCCACCAAAACCAGCCCCTAACGGAACTGAGTTCCGTTAAAACATCAAACCCGCTCGCCTCGCGCGACTTTCAGCCCAAATAGCGGTCCATAGTTCCGCTAAGCCGCCCCGGCTCCGCCAAAACCCCCAAATAGCGGAACACAGTTCCGCTAGCACCCTGCCGCCGCGCGCCCCCACGCCGCTGCTGCCTCAACGAAGAAAGCCGTCCGCCCCGAGCGAATCCCAGGACGAACGGTCAATCCACAACTACTTCAAATCGTTCTCGTACCCGATGAACGCCTCGCGCACGCGGCTCCAGAACGGGAACGGACGGAAGCGGGCGAACTTCACCTTTTTACCGGCGGCGACCAGGCTGCGAATCGAGATGATGTCGTTGCGCTGCATGTACAGGTGGTCGAGCGACAGCAAAATGTTCTGGTTCGCGCGCGGATAAATGTCGCAGTGATGATGCTTCGGCAGTAAAATCGGCGAACCTAGCGTACGGTACACACGGTTATTGATCGACGCGATCTCGGCAATCTGGATGGCATCCAGGGACGGGTGCACCATGGCTCCGCCCAAGCTCTTGTTATAAGCCGTACTGCCGGAAGGCGTTGAAATACAGATGCCGTCGCCGCGGAACGTTTCGAACAGCTCGTCGTTGATGTGCAGCTTCGCCACCAGCGTTGCATCTACGCCCTTGAGCGTGAATTCGTTGAGCGCCAGCTCCGTTTCGATCCCTTGCGCCGTCGTAATTTGAATCTCGACCAGCGGGTACTTGACCACGCGAAGGTCGTTCTGCTTAGCGCTCTCGCCCATCAATTCCGCCAGCAGCTCCACTTCATCCGGCTTCCAGTCGGCAAAGAAACCGAGCCGCCCCGTATGAATCCCGACGAACGCGATATGCTCCAGCTGAGTTTTATATTGGTGAAAAGCGTGCAGCAGCGTCCCATCGCCGCCGATAGAAAGCACAATGTCGGGGGAGGCTTCATCGAGAATCAGCCCGTGCTGCCCGATAAGCTGATGAAATGTATTCATCAATTGAATGGAAGTCTCGTCGCCGCGGTGAACCACATTATATTTCAACGGTTATCCTCCTAAGAGTAGAGTGGCAGCGGTGCAGTCGTGCAGCCGATGCCGGATAAGCAATACTATCGTTAGCCCCGAGAAGTCTCAGAGGCGGATGAGCAATATGCATCGATCTGGTGAAACAGGCTTTCGGGCAAATGGCGAAACTGAACCGCTACCCGATAGGAATCGCAGCTGAAGTGCGTGACCCGCAGCACCTCGCCATAAACCGTAAAGGTATGATTCACGCTAGGGAGTACGAAGGATAATTCCAAATACAAGGCGCATAAAACGCGAGTGTTCGTAATAAACGAAAGTCCGCCGCCTGCGATATCCAAAATTTGTCCGGAAAAAGCGACGCTCTGCTGACTCAAGCTGCCGCGGGCACCGGTAATCCGGCAGGTCACGGGGGTTCGAGCCGGGAGCGTAGTGCGGGTAAATACCCGATCCTCTTTCATGTTCAGCTCGAACGGAGAGGAGAGGGTTAAGGTGCATACGCTGCGCTTCACTTCCAAATTCAGCAAGTCGACAAAAGCATAATACAGAATACCCCGCTTGCGAAAAGAAAATTCAATAAAGCTCACATGGTGCAGCTTCTCCAAGGGGTTGACGGACGAGTACTCGAGTGAAACCGCCATCCCCGTTTCGTCCACTTTGAGGACCGTGAAGTCATCCTCGAAGCAAAACGGCTGGGCTTCCTTCGTTTCGCCGACAAGGATCAGGTGGCAGCTCATGCGGGGCACAACCTGCTCACTTGCTAAAGCTTCATTCCACAACATCCGTATCACCGCTCGTCTAGATTTGCAAATCTGACAAAATCCGCTATCTTCATATTAATCAATATTGGAAAATAAAACAATGCCGCCCCGAAGAAACGAGGCGGCATGGCTTTAGAACGTGGTGACGAGCGGCAGCTCGAAGCGGCGCGCGAAGTTTTCGCTGATCGGAAGGACGCGGACGCTGAAATGCGGGCCGTGCTTCAGATGCGCGGGAATCATCGCATGATAAATGACAGAGCTGTCGTCGAGCTGGCGAGCCGGCTCCATGGTGACGATCACCTGCCGCCAGGCATCCGGATGCTCTTCATAATACAGCAGCTCGACAGCGGTATCCTTGAACCAGACCGGACCGAATTTGACCGTGGCTGTTACGTCCTTGAGCCGATCGACCGGTAGTGCCGGCTGTCGGGCAGAGGTGCCGTCGTTTACCTCAATAATCCGCACCTTATGCCAGTGCTGCTGAATGAACCGCTTGTAATCGGCTACCTTCGTGGCTTCCGCAAAGGCGTCGGCAGACAGATGTTCCGTTCGCCGCAAGGAAGGGAGGTAGGTGTCGTTCGTATAATCCATCACCATCCGATCCGTGTTGTACTTCGGAGCAAGCGTCTGAATCGAACGCTTCATCCGGCTCACCCACGGTGTCGGCACCGGAGATTCCTGATAATACAGCGGGGCAATTTCGTGCTCCAGCAGCTGATAGATGGATTCTTTATTTTCCCGTTCCTGCGTCTCCCAGTCCGCCTCGTTATTCGCATAGATGCTCCAGCCGTTGGTGCCGTCGTAGCCTTCCTCCCACCAGCCGTCGAGCACACTGAAGTTGATGACGCCGTTCATGGCGGCCTTTTGCCCGCTGGTACCGCTGGCTTCATAGGGGCGGCGCGGATTGTTGAGCCAGACGTCGACACCCTGAACCAAGTAACGCGCGAGGCTGGTGTCATAATTTTCGAGCACGACGACTTTACCGCGAAACGGAGCCAGCTGAGAGACCCGGTGAATCTCCCGGATCAGCTCCTGCCCAGGGTGATCGGCGGGATGCGCTTTGCCGGCAAAAAGAAACTGAATCGGCCGCTCCGGATGATTCACCAGCCGGTCCAAGCGGCTCAAGTCGCTAAAGATCAGATTAGCGCGCTTATAGGTCGCAAACCGGCGGGCGAACCCGATGGTGAGCGCATCAGGGGATAGACTTCGCTGCGCTTCCTCGATGCGCCCTGCGGATTGGCCGGTGCGCCGGCACTGCTCGGCTAAGTTCTCGCGGGCGTGGCGGATCAGCTTCTCTTTGAGCTGCCGATGGGCGGACCAGAGCCATTCCGCAGGAAGGTGCTCGATCGCGCTCCACTGCTCCGGGTCCGCTTGCTGAGACTGCCAATGGCCGGGCAGAAAACGGCCGTACAGCTCCTTAAGCTCAGGGGCAAGCCAGGTGCTCAGATGGATGCCGTTGGTGATGTGTCCGATCGGCACCTCATTGGCATCGATATTGCCGTGAAATTTACGGAACATGTCACGCGAAACCTGCCCGTGCAGCTTGCTGACTCCGCCTCGGATGGCCGACGTATTCAGCGCAAGATGGGTCATATTGAACAGATTTTTATCCGGGTCATAGCCAAGCTGCGTGAACGTGTCCCGTTGTGCTTCATACCCTGGAAAAAAGCCGCGAAAGTAATACTCGTACATCGGCATTGGAAACGCATCATGCCCGGCGGGTACCGGGGTATGCGTCGTGAACACCGTGCTGGCACGCACCAGCTCCAGCGCGACATGAAACGGCAGCCCTTGATCCAGCTGCTCGCGCAGGCGCTCGAACGTGAGGAAGGCGGCGTGGCCTTCATTGATATGATATGCGCCGACCGGAATGTCCAGCGCCCGCAGCGCCTTGATGCCCCCGATGCCGAGCACGATCTCCTGCGCAATCCGCGTGTCCTGGGTGCCCCCGTACAGCTGAGCGGTCAGCTCGCGGTCCCAAGGGCTGTTGCCCTCGACATCTGCATCCAGCAGATAGACGCGAATTCGGCCGACCTCAGCGGCCCACACCTTAAGCTTCACGGTCCGGTCGGACACTTGAAGAGCTACCGTCAGCTGCTCGGCTTCTTCGTTCGCCGCCTTCGTCCGCGGAGCATAGACAGGGAGAATCGGCAGCTTGGTGAAATCATAGGTGACATATTCCGCCTGCTGCCCGCCTTCTGCATCGATGCGCTGCTTGAAGTAGCCTTTTTTATATAACAGACCGATGCCAATGAACGGAATGCCCAGGTCGCTGGCCGATTTGCAGTGATCCCCTGCGAGGATACCCAGCCCGCCGGAATAGATGGGAAGCGACTCATGAAACCCGAACTCCGCGCAAAAATAAGCGATAGCCTGCTGCGTATGCTGCGGGTAGGTGTCGCCGAACCAGGTGCCGGCCTCACGGTAGGCATCCCATTGCTGCAGCACCTGTTCATACTGGCGAAGGAACGCCGTATCCTTTGCGAACGCTTCCAGCGCTTCCGACGTCACCTCTTGCAGCAGGCGTACCGGATTGTGCTGCAGCTGCTCCCACAGCTGCGGATGGATGCGGGAAAAGAGCGCTTGAGCGCTGGGATTCCAGCTGTACCACAGGTTGTAGGCCAGCTCCGGCAATCGTGCGAGGGACGATGGAATAGCCGTCGTCATTTTCGGATAAGCGGGGGTTTGCATTTCAATCACTCCTATTGCTGCAGCCGTTCCGTCGGACCTCGACGTCGGTAGTCAGCCGGTATTTTGCAACCGTTGTACCGGTGTGGTTTTTACGTGTTTACCTTAAGTCCGCATGGCGTTCATCCAGCGTTTTCCGATGAAAAAGAGCACGGAGAGCAGCAGCAGACTGCCCAGCATCGCAGTGAACACGACGCCAGCCGACGGCAGAGTATAGCCTAACAGGTTGGTCAAGGGACGGGTTACGTCCAGCTCAGGCATGAAGGTCCTGAGGGTTTCATGATATGGCGCAAGCGGTGCCCATAGAACCAAAACCAAGCCTGCCGCCAGCAGACCATGAAGAAATCGCGCCGCCAAAAACGGAAAATAGCGCAAATTCGTGTGATGGAGCAGACTGACGATTTGTCCGTGAACCGACAGTCCCGCCCAAGAAAGCACCCAGGCAGCGATCGCCGCTTTGTACATCAGCGGAATGCCGGCAGCAGCCCCGGCTGCCTTGGCACCGAGCGTCACCTCGAAGAAGCCGTTCACCACCGCTTGCGAAAGCACCAGTGGCACTCCGAACAGACCCAGCACCGAATCGATCGACGCATAGAAGAAGGACATGATGCCGGAGGCGGTCATCACCTCCATGACCACAGAGAAGAATACGACCAGCCCGCCGATGACGAGTACGAGCTGGAGCCCGGAGCTGAGCGCCTGCTGGAACATGACGCCGAGCGAGCGTCCGTCGGCCAGCCGGGCGACATGCATCGCGTCGAAGGCGCGCGGCCAGATCCCGCGGCCATCCTTAGCGGCAGGAAGGCCGCTGGAGACTGAGGCCGGCTGCTTCCGGCCATGGAACCGCATCAAGAGGCCGATCAGCATGGCGGAGCCATAGTGTGCCACCGCCAGTATGCCTGCCAGAGCCGGATCCTGGAAAAAGCCGACGGATACGACGCCGACCAGAAAGATCGGGTCCGACGACGTCGTGAAGGCGACCAGCCGCTCGCCCTCCTCGCGGTTTACCAGCCCTTGAGACCAGAGCTGCGACGTGAGCCGGGCACCGACAGGGTACCCGGAAGCAAAGCCCATCGCCACGACGAAGCCGCCGATTCCGGGGATGCGAAACAGCGGACGCATGAGCGGATCGAGCAGCGTTCCGAAGAAGTGTACGATCCCGACCCCGAGCATCATCTCGGAGATGACGAAGAACGGGAAGAGCGCCGGAAACAGCACGTCCCACCAGATCGACATCCCTTTCAGCGAAGCCCGGAAGGATTCCGCAGGGAACATGACCATCAGGCCCGCCAAGATCAGAGCGAAGAGCGCTGCAGCGATAAGCAGTGAATGTTTGGTTCGCATATGCGAATGACCCCCTCCAAAAAGCCTGTCATTCTGATATATGAACCACCGGTGTGAGACATGCCCCTGTCATGTCGATTATCTTTTTGCGAGCGAACGGATGTGTCGACGAAATTGCTGTATTCAAACCCCGATTATGGTACAATAGTACCAATAGGAGAATGGGAGTGATGCTTATGATGAGTGTTATTGCTGGAATTCTCGTATGCGCTTTTGTCTATGTGATTAGGGAAACCTTGATGACAGCCGGAGAAGAGGATGCATAACGCGGATCGCTTCTATAGAACGAAAGGCAGCTCAATTTAGGATGCTAAGGCGGAGCGTGCGCATTAGCATCTTTTTTATCATAGGAGATGAATGGAATGTCCGATCTGGATTCGCTGCGGGGGAAGACCATCTACGAGGCATTGGGCGGGCCGGAAGGGATCCGCAGCCTGGTGGAAGCCTTCTACCCGAAGGTGCAGCAGGAGCCGCTGCTTGGCCCGTTGTTCCCTGAAGATATTACCCCGGTGATCGAGAAGCAGTATTTGTTTTTGAGCCAGTTTTTCGGGGGGCCGCCGCTCTATTCGGAGCAGTACGGTCATCCGATGATGCGCGCCAGACACATGCCGTTCCCGGTAACGGTGGAGCGGGCTGAAGCGTGGCTTGGCTGCATGAGCCGGGCGCTGGCCGAGACGGTGAGCGATCCGGAGCTTCGCGCCGCCGTGCTGGAGAGGCTGAAGGGGCCGGCGTATCATTTTATCAATAGCTAACCGTTAAACAAAGGAAGTGTCTGTCCATGGTTGAACCGTTATACCTAGTTAAAGTCACGTGTCCGCATTGCGATTTTGAGTACAAAACCTCCCGCGTCCGTCCCAGCTTCAAGAAGTCGAGCGGCTCTGATACGGATTTTTGCCTGTATTACAAAGCGATTAATCCGGATTTTTATGTCGTACGCGTGTGCCCTTTCTGCGGCTTCGCTTGCACCGAGAGCTCGGCGGAGCATTTGACGGCGGTCCAGAAGAAGCTGTTCAGCGAAAAGGTAGCCGAGCAATGGGTGCCTAGAGACTACGGCGGCGAACGGAATTGGGACGATGCGCTCTATACCTATAAGCTGGGCTTGTTAAGCTGTCAAATTATCGGGGAGAAAAATCGCGTCATCGCAGGACTGCTGCATCATATCGCGTGGCTGTACCGGGAAAAGGGCGACCGGGGGCAGGAGAACCGCTTCTTGCAATATGCGCTGGACGAGTATACGAGAGTATTCGAGACGGAGCAAAATGAGGTGAACAACGCCAGGCTCATGTACTTGCTCGGGGAATTGAACCGCAGGCTGAAGAACTACAACCAAGCGGTACGATGGTTTGCCCGCGTGATCAACGATCGCCGGATCATGGATGCCGGGATTATTCGTGCTTGCCGGGAGCAGTGGCAGGTGACCCGCGAGGACATGCAGGCCGAGCAGTTCGAGCTGGATGAAGAAGCGAGGCTGCTGAAGGAATCATAATTTGTACATAAAAAAGCGCTTAGACCTTGTGCCAGCATTACAATGGCGTAGGGCTAAGCGTTTTTTCTTTCTTTCGCAGGCGCTAGCTAGCGGTATTGGCGCATCGACCGGCCTGCGAGCAGGTAATCCTGATCGGCGCCGACGAGCGTCAGCCTGCTATGGCAGCAGGGGAACACGAGCAGCTTTTTCACCCCATCGCGGAGGTCTTCCATGTCTCTCGGCTTGAGCGGCAGGATGACATGCTCGCGTTGGCAGAAGGGGCAGCTCTGCACATACAGGTCGGTCCCGATGCGTTCGTAGGGCCATGTATTTTCAAAAGGAATCATCGATCGACCTACTCCTTACTCCTGTCCGGGCTTATCCGTCTCGGTGTCCCCGGCTTGTCCGGGAGCCGTCTCGGTTGTTTCTGCCGTCTGCTTGGCGGACATCTCGGCGAGCTTTTGCAGCAGAATATGCTGCGGCATGTGCATCAAGTGCTCCAGCGGCACCTTCAGCTCCTTGGCCAGCTTTTGCGCCGTCTCGGGCGAAATTTGCAGCGGTCTCATGCTCGCTTCACTCCATCGCGTTAGATTTTAGCTTCATTTAAACACACTCTACGCTTCAAATACAACCCCTAATCGCGCCACCCGATGTATTTTCGCTTCCATCAAAAATATGGTTTAATGGAAGGGGAACAGGTAATGATCCCCATTTGACTAGGAAGGTGCGATGCTTATGCAATCTCCTTTGCCACAAACATGGAACTTGGAACGTTTTTTCCCGGGCGGCAGCGGGTCTTCTGCATTTGCCGGTTTTCTGGAGGAGCTTCGGACTAATATTGCTAACTTAAACCGCATGCTGAGTGACCTGGAGGTCCCGAAAACAGCCGAAGCGGCGGCCACGCTGCTGCCTGTGATTGAGCTGCTGCAAAAAGCGTCGCTGCAGATTCGGGAAGCCGACTCGTTTACGGGCTGCTTGGCTGCGGAAAATCAGAACGATAAACAAGCCGTCATTTTGGGCGGTCAGGTCAAAAGCATCGGCGCTGACTACAGCTCCGCGCTGACGCGGTTCGATGATTTTCTCACGCGGATCGAAGGTGAAGCTTGGACGGCGCTGCTGGCCTGCCCCGAGCTGAAGGAAATTACATACCCGCTGGAAGAGCGTAGGGCATTGGCTTCCGAGAAGCTGCCACCGGAGCAGGAAGCGCTGATCAACGATCTGGCCGTTGACGGCTATCACGGCTGGGGCGAGCTGTACAACACGACGGTGAGCAAGTTCCGCGTCCCGTTCGAGGAGAACGGCACGGTCAAGCAGCTGTCCGCCGGGCAAGCCGCGAACAAAATGCACAGCCCCGATCGCAGCGTTCGGGAAACGTTGTTCCGCGCCTGGGAGGAGCAATGGGCGGAGCATGCGGATTATTGCGCTGACGCGCTCAATCATCTGGGCGGCTTCCGCTTGAAGCTGTACGAGCGTCGGGGCTGGGAGACGATCCATAAGGAGCCGCTAGCGATCAACCGGATGTCCAAAGAGACGCTGGATGCGATGTGGGGCGTGATCGAACGGGGCAAGGACGTGTTCGTGCAGTACCTGGAGCGTAAGGCGAAGCTGCTGGGGCTCAGCCAGCTCAGCTGGCACGACGTGGATGCGCCGGTCGGCGAAGGGAGCAAGCACTTCAGCTATGACGAAGGCGCGCAGCTGATCGTCGAGCAGTTCCGGCGCTTCAGCCCGAAGCTGGCGGACTTCTCGGTGATGGCGTTCGAGAACCGCTGGATTGAGGCGGAGGATCGTCCAGGCAAGCGGCCCGGCGGCTTCTGCACGTCGTTCCCGCTGACGGAGGAGACGCGCATCTTCATGACGTTCGGCGGGACGGCCTCCAACGTCGCCACGCTGGCGCATGAGCTCGGACACGGGTATCATCAGCATGTGATGAACGACCTTCCGGCGCTTGCGCAGGACTATGCGATGAACGTCGCCGAGACGGCCTCCACCTTCGCCGAGATGGTCGTCGCCGATGCGGCGGTCAAGAGCGCGACCTCGGATGAAGAGCGCTTGACGCTGCTGGAAGACAAAATCCAACGCTCGGTTGCATTCTACATGAACATTCATGCGCGCTTTATTTTCGAGACCGCCTTCTATGAGGAGCGTCGCCGCGGCTTGGTCAGCGTCGAGCGCTTGAACGAGCTGATGGAATCGGCGCAGAAGGAAGCGTACCGCAACGCGCTGGCGGAGTACCATCCGCATTTCTGGGCGTCAAAGCTGCATTTTTACATCACCGAGGTGCCGTTCTATAACTTCCCGTACACGTTCGGGTACATGTTCAGCACCGGCTTGTATGCGGAGGCGCTGCGTCGCGGCGAGGCCTTCGAGGAGCAGTATGTCGCGCTGCTGCGGGATACGGGGCGAATGACCGTGGAAGACTTGGCGCAAAAGCATCTGGGCGTCGATCTGCGCAAGCCGGACTTTTGGCAGCAGGCGATGGACCTGTCGATTGTTGATGTTCAGGAGTTTCTGCGGCTGACAGAGTAGGCAGAGGGAAGGGGACAGGGACAAGGACATGGACTACCAAATCGTAGAAAAAGCTTCGTTTACCGTCGCAGGTAAAGGCATTCAAGTATCCACGCAGGCAGGGGAAAATGTCCGGGTCATCCCGGCATTCTGGGATACGTACGCAAGTGATGGGACGGTGGCGAAGCTGCAGGCGATCGGAATGAAGCCGGAGCTGCTGGGCATCTGCATGAACATGGACTGCGCCGCGGGCCAGTTCACGTATCTCATTGCTGCGGAGGTCGGTGAAGGAGACGCAGGCGGGGATGCGGGACTAGTGACGGCAAGCATCCCTGCGGCGACCTGGGCCGTGTTCACGTCGGTTGGTCCGATGCCCGGCGCCATTCAGAAGGTGTGGGAGCACATTTTCCAAACGTGGCTGCCGACTTCCGGCTATAAACACGCCGGCGGACCGGAGCTGGAGCTGTACCCTGCAGGAGATGTGTCGGCGGCGGATTATCGCTGCGAGGTATGGATCCCTGTGGTGAAACCATAAGCAGTGCGCGATATGAAAAGCCCCGTCCAACCTTTGCAGGTGGGCGGGGCTTATTGCGTAGTGCGGGGGAAATCCGCTTTGGGTCAGCCTAGAGCTTAAACACCGTCATCGTCTGCTGCAGCTGCGACACCAGCTTGGTCATTTCCTCCGATTGGGCGACGATCGCTTGGGCGGAAGAGATCTGCTCCTTCATCGAGGCGGATACCTGCTGCGTACCGGCCGCGGATTGCTGGGTGATAGCGGAGATGTTTTCCATCGTCCTAGAGATATGCTGCGCGCTCGACAGCATGTGCTCGCTTTCTTCAGCGAAGGAGGCGATCTTCTCGGTAATGAAGCTCACGCTGCCGACGATCTCGGAGAACACGCGCTCCGTTTCGGCGATCAGCTGGGATTGTTCTTTTACAATCAGCTCGTTCTCCGCCATGGATGCGAGGGCCTGCTCAATGCCGTGCTCGATGGCGCGGACGAGGTTGAACACCTCCTTCGTCGAGGTGGTCGATTCCTCGGCCAGCTTGCGCACCTCTTGCGCGACAACGGCAAAGCCTCTGCCATGCTCGCCGGCTCTGGCGGCTTCGATCGAAGCGTTCAGCGACAGCAGGTTCGTCTGCTCCGCCAGCTCCGAGATGGTCCGCGTAATTTGCGAAATGCCGTTCGCCTGCTTGGCCAACTGGTCGATCGTCTGTGAGACGTTGGCGGTGGCTTCGACGTTTTTGCGCATGCCGACCTCCAGCTGCTCGCCGGATTGCTTCCCGCGTTCGACAACGGCCATCAGCTGCCCGGAACGGTTATTCATCTCCCGGGTGGAGCCGGTATAGCCGGTTACCATCTGCTCGATATCCTTGGTCGCTGCGGACACGCCGCCAATCTCCTCCGAGATTTGGCCTGCGCCGGCCGCCAGCTCGTACGAAGCGATGGAGACTTCCTCCATGACGGCTTTCATTTTCTCATTCTTGTAAAAAATATCCCGGCTTGACTCAAACACATGCTTGGAGGTGCGGCCGGTATCCTGAAGCAGCTCCCGCAGCTTCCCGGTCATTCGGTTAAAGGCAGATGCCAGCTCGCCCAGCGCATCGTCGGATTGCATTTCGATCTTTTGGGTGAAGTCGCCTTTGGAAATGTTTAAAGCTGCGCGGGTAATGTCTGCGATCGGTTCTGTAAGCGCTCTCTCCAGCCAGCGGAAAAATAAGATGCTAAGCAGCGCCAAAGCGACGATACAGCCTAAGCCAATGCCCAGGTAACCGGTTTGTAATGATAAAAACAGCAGTACGGCGGAGTATGCAATGATGACGGCATAGCATCCGGTTTGAAGCTTTCTTTTAAAAGAAAGACCTGTGAACCAGTACATTATAACGACCCCTTCGACAAATAATTGTAAAATTTGACCATAACATGTGGGTAATTATACCACTAGAGCTGTAAAACGGTCTATAGTTTTGAGTGAGGAAGAGTCTTTAGTCATGGTTCCGCCGGAGGAGGAAAGAAAACGTTGCCGCGCACCGATCTGTCCATTATAGTTATCGGTGTAGGGACGAAAAGAACGGAGGGACGCGATGATACCGGTTGAATCGATCCACCATATCAGCTTGAATGTGAAGGATTTAGAGCGCTCGAAGGCGTTCTACAGCACGATTATTGGCCTTAAGGAGATCGAACGGCCGCCGTTTGATTTTCCGGGTGCTTGGTTTGGGATTGGAGAGGGCGGTCAGCAGCTTCACCTGATCGTCTATGACGGGGAAACGCTGCGGGAAGGCGGCATTGACTCGCGCGACGGTCACTTCGCCCTCCGGGTGCGAAGCTACAAGGAATCGATCGCATGGCTGGACCAGCACGGGATCCAGTATGACGCGAGGCCGAAGGCGAGAGCGGGATTTCCGCAAATTTACGTGATCGACCCGGATCGGAACGTCGTGGAATTGAATGCAGAGGTTTGCGATTTGGAGTAGAGCGAAGAAAGGCAGGGGGTGAACCCCTGTCTTTTTATTTTGTGTAAAAAATGTAAAATTTTGTTGAAAGTTTACTTTTATTAAACTATAATAGGTCTGCAGAACTAAATTACATAATATGACATTATTTCAAAAAGAAAGGGGGTTTTGTGATGATCCTGGAGCAACCGTCATTAGCCAGACAGCTGGAACTTGTGTTTCGCGAATTGAAAGAAGAGCTTGCGCTGCTGACTTCGGGGACCGTCTTTGTTCAAATCCGCAACAATGTGGTGGGCAAGTTCGGCATCCGGCATTTTCCTTTGGAAAGCAAGGGGACGGAGCTGAAGAAGATCGAGACTGGACTGACGGAGACGCACCAGAATTCGTTTTTTCAGACGGCGATGGAGTCGCTTAAGCTGAAACGCTGGACACATGGGGAAATCCAATTCGATTTCGCCATGCGCCAGAACACGCTTTGCACCAGTGTAACTTTTGAGTCCAACTACAACATGGCGAGCGTGCTGAAAGATTCGTTCAAGGATTAATTGATGCTTTTACGATGATTTTGGCATTATTCATTATTATTCTTTGGTTAATACAAAATCCAGAAGCGTGTGAATTAGCATCCTAATTCGTGCGCTTTTTTTATTCGTATGACGGTCATATTCGGGAATCGGCCGCTGGCGATCTCTTGCTCTGGGATCGAGGGGAATGATATCTTCACCTTTGGATAACATCCAAGCCATTGCGAGCTGTGACAGGGTAATTTGCTTCTCGGCAGCTATTTCACGTACTGCTTCAACGAGAGAAAGGTTCTTGTCGATATTTTCTTTAAAAAATAGGGGGATATAAGCATGATTCGAATCCTCTTTCTCCTTGGTCCAGGTTCCCCGAGCAAGCCATGAGCTAATGCGCCAAACGCTACAACTCCGATTCCTAATTCTTTTGCCGTCGGAATGTCTTAACGTGTCAGCGTCAACCTGAGTGACCCCAATATGTTTTACGTACCCGTCCTGCACCAGATCCGAGATCGCTCCTATGGTCTCTTCAATAGGAATGGCTAAGTCAATCGCCATCTATACGTTTAAGCTAATACGCGAGATTGTTCTTAATATGTTAAGGTCTGACAATCCAGTCCATACATCGCTCCGCTAGGGGGTACTAGTGCCCCAAACTTTACCGATAAAAAATACTTCTCCCGGCTGCAGCCTTTAAGCAATTCTCCTAGCAGCATTAGACAAACGACCGCAGCCAAGTCCAAGCTTGGATCGTTTCAACATGTTATTTTCCATAGTAACATCCTCCTAAGTATAATAAGTTACGTGTGATGAACGTTACGTTAACTTCATGTTTGTGGCAAAAAAAACTAATGGCCTTGTTTCTATGTAAAACAGCGCTCGAAATAGTCGATATGGGTTCGTAACTCCGCACTAAATTGCTGCAATTCGTTGATTTTCTGATCTGTTTGAGCAAGATATTGGCGTAATAGGGACAGTACTTTCTGTTTGGATTGTACTCCGCTAGGGTCAATAAAATAAAAGTCAACCACTTCACGGATTTCGTCTAGGCTGAGTCCAAGCTTTTTTAACTGGTCAATTTTCCGCAGGCGTACAAGAGTATCCTCTGTGTAGTAGTGCTGCCCGCTACCTTCGCGCATCCCTTGTGGCAGCAGCCCAATGCTTTCGTAATATCGAACCGTGCGTATGGTTACTTGAGCTCGTCTTGCCAATTCCCCGATCCTCATACGGTTATCCAATCCTCACACCTCCTAAACGTGACGTTAACGTGGTGTTTGGAAGTTTACCCTCAAAGCATGATATTGTCAAAGCAAGTGCCCTATTTTTCTCCCCGACAAAATTCGATATAATGGACAAATGGAAAGGTGACTCCCACGGAGCCACCCTAATCTTAAGTATTCGGGGTAAAGCATTATCTTGTAGTGAATTTGCCTGCCAATTGCTGCTCGGCAATTTGAACCAGACGACGAGTGATGTTGCCTCCAATTGCACCAGCATCACGGGTGGCCATAAAGCCCATGTAACCGTCTTGCGGAATTTGGATGCCCAATTCTTGAGCAACTTCATACTTCAGCTGATCCAAAGCTGCTGTAGCTTGTGGAACCAACAAAGTGTTGCTGCTGCGGGATTGTCCTGCTGCCATCGATATCACCTCCGTTCACTAGGTAGTATGTACCAAAACTAAAATTATACGCGAGGAAAAATTGGTAATTTTGTCCAGACTATTTTTGGGAGGTGCCCCATGTCATTTACATTAACCTGCCGCGGCTGGTCGCACGATGCGGATTTGCAGATTGTGCATGCAGATGTTTATATGGAAGCGGAAGGCGAAGTCTTGATCGATGAACCGCTATGCGTCGATGTTGGCTTGCCGGCGCTCTTGCTCAGCGTGCGGGAGAATGTGTCCCCGAACCGGTGGGCGGCTGCGGACGCGTGGCACCGGATGCCCTTCTTCGTCTGCGGCTGCGGGGATCCGGAGTGCAGAGCTTTCTCGTTTATCGCACAGCATCAGGAGTCGGGAGATCGAATGGAGTTGATCGAGGTGGAAGAGAAGCAAGATCAGCCGCCGCGCGGGCTCGGAAAATATGAGGTGTCCCAAGCGAATTACGCCCGTCAGGTGAAAGCGATCGGGGAGACCTTTCTCGAATTTGTGGAGGGGCTGGATTATCGTCCCTACTATAAAGATACGGTTAGCACCGTGAAGAGGCTGTTGGCCGAGCTGGATTAACGCCCACCTGGCCTGGATGACCCGTACAAAGCGGAAAATTCGCTTTGGGTCGTGGCTCCGGGCCAGAGCGACCCGTGCAAAGCGGAAAATCCGCTTTGGGTCGTGGCTCCAGGCCAGAGCAACCCGTGCAAAGCGGAAAATCCGCTTTGGGTCGTGCCTCCTGGCCAGAGCGACCCGTGCAAAGTGGAAAATCCGCTTTGGGTCGTGCCTCCGGGCCAGAGCGACCCGTGCAAAGCAGAAAATCCGCTTTGGGTCGTGGCTCGGGGCCTGGATGACCCGTGCAAAGCGGAAAAGCCGCTTTGGATCGTGCCTCCGGGCCTGGATGACCCGTGCAAAGCGGAAAAGCCGCTTTGGAACCCGTCCCCGGGCCTGCGGGGCTGCAAAACTAAGAAAAACCTGAGACTAGGTGGTAAAAAGACCACCTAGTCTCAGGTTTTTCTTATTTCAAATACGACTGCGCACGTTTCGCCATCCACAGGCACACGTCCCATAGATTGGCAACGGGCTGATTCGTGAACGGCAGCGTGTGCAGGTAGCCTGGAGGCCCGAACTCCGGCGTTAGCGTGAACTCGGTTTGCCCGGCCGCTGCGCGTGCTTTGAAAATCTCCTGCCACCAAGCCTCATGTGCGCTCAGCTCCTCCGCATATTCAGGCGCCGCCGGATGCGGAACCTGTGGTCCCTCCGCGTAGCCGACCCGCGCATGAATGTGATACGCGCGCTCGAAGGCGAGCTTGAGGTTATCGAGCTGATCCGCCAGCAGCGATTCGCAGACGCAGCACCAATGGCTGAAGTCAGCGGTTATTTTCAGCTCCGGAAAATCGCGCAGCAGCGCCGCCGTAGTCCAAGGCGTAAACATTGCACGTCCCCGATGCGTCTCGTGGGCGACCGGAATGCCGATGGCACGCTCTACACGGAGCGCATGCTCAAAAAATGGCTGCTGTTGGTCATACGGCATCGAATCTTTGGCGCTGTGCGAGTTGATAAGCACCGGGTTGAACTCGGCTGCGGCGGTGGCTTGCTTTTCGAACGAGGCCGCGTGATCGTCTTCGCCCGTAAAGACCATGGCGATGTACTGGAAGCCGTATCGGTCAAGCAGCTCGCGGAATTGCGAAGCCTCTTCCTTGCGAGGAAGTCCAGCTTCGATGCCCTGGTAACAACCGGCTGCGGCAATCGCTGCGAATTGCTCCTCCAAGGAGCCCTGCATTCCCCATAGCGCTTTGTAAATCGTTAACTGTGACAACGTAGATCACCTCATCTGCATTTTGCTTTTTCCATTGTATCCCAGAGCTTAAGGGTTGTTTGTATCCGATTTTGCCGAACAGTGGCGAATCTTGCCGAACGATATGGACATTTTTGGTGGTTAAATGCAGCATAATAGAGGTTAAATATCATCAATGAAATCGGCACAAAGCCTTACCAGGCCTAGTTCGGTACGATTTTCGGCCATGAAGTTAAATACTAACGATAGCTTATCACGCCGCTTTGTTCCATAATCAAGTCGAGAGTTCGATAGAGACTTTGATTCGCTGAACTGAAAGCGAATTCAAACCGAATTCAAACCGAAACACGAATGGCTTAAACCATGATTTACCATTTTAAGGGGGTCCGTTTCAAAGATGAAAAAGACAAACCGATTGGCGCTCTTCGGTGCAACGATTGTTGCAGCTGGAGCTATCGCAGGATGCGGCGGCGCAGCAGACGGTGGAAAAAATGCAGCAGCTCCTGCTAAGGATGCACCTGTAGACAACACGCCATACCCGATCTCGATCGCAGTTACCCAAGTAGGCGATATTCCTGCGAAGGGCAATGAAGTCGAGCAAGCGATTGAGAAAT
Organism: Paenibacillus cremeus; assembly: GCF_007786445.1. GTDB lineage: Bacteria > Bacillota > Bacilli > Paenibacillales > NBRC-103111 > Paenibacillus_G > Paenibacillus_G cremeus. Next base: position 61,617 of record NZ_VNJI01000014.1, read on the forward strand.
ATACGAATACAAAGCTGGACATCCAATGGATCCCGAGCGCAGCCTACGATGAGAAGATCAACGTCATGATCGCCTCCAACGAGCTGCCAAAAATCGTGAAGGTGAAGTATATCCCAACGATCATCAGCGCCGTAGAATCCGGTCTGTTCTGGGAAATCGGGCCTTACCTGAAGGATTACAAAAACCTGTCCGCACAAAACAAGCTGTACTACGATAACATTTCCGTGGGCGGCAAGCTGTATGGGATTCCGACGTACCGGGATATCGGCCGCGCGGCTGTCGTTTACCGTGCAGACTGGCTGAAAAACCTCGGCATGAAGGCGCCTACGACGACCGACGAGTGGTACAACGTGATGAAGGCGATGACGCAAAACGATCCGGATAAAAACGGCAAGAACGATACGTACGGCATGATCGTGTCCAAAACGTACAATCAAGGCGCTGCTTCCATGACTACGCGGATGGCGGTTACTCTGGGCGGGCCTAACAAGTGGGCTGTCGATAACGGCAAGTTCATCCCTGAATTTTTGACCAAAGAATATAACGACGTCTTGAAGCTTCTGAAGCGTGCTTACGATGAGAAGCTGATCAACCAGGATTTCGCTGTATTTGACGATGCGGAAGTAGAAAAAGCGTACGACTCCAGCCGTGCAGGTCTGCGGATCGCGGTAGCTCAGAACGCTAAGAGTATGCAAGAGCGTCTGGCGAAAATTACACCGACTGGCGAGTTTGACGTCATGAGCATGACCGGTCCTACTGGCATTCGTATTGCAAGTGAAGCGGGGAACAATGGCTTCTTAGCGATTCCTAAATCGTCGGTTAAAACCGAAGCTGAGCTGAAGAAAGTGCTGACGTTCCTCGACAAAATGATGGACGAGCCGATGTCCACGCTGCAAATGCGCGGTATTGAAGGCAAGCACTTCGTGAAAGTGGACGGCAACAAAACCGAGTACAAAGACTTCAACGACTTCCAACGTCTGGTGAAGCCTTACCGCGACAATCTGCTCAACATCGAAGGCTACAACGTAGCTCCGCTGAAAGACGTGCCAATCGGCGAAAAAGGGACGATGCTGGCCAGAGACGGCGCGAAGTATATCGTGGCGAATCCTGCCCTCACTCTGCCTTCGGCAACCTACTCCGAGCGCGGTAAAGAGCTGGATACCATGATCAACGACGCTCAAACCAAGTTCATTATGGGCAAAATCGACGAGGCGGGCTACCAAGCTGAAATCGACAAATGGCGTAAAGCTGGCGGCGACAAAGTCATCAAAGAATATGAAGACGCGTATGCCAAGCTGAACAAAAAATAATCGAAAGAATGGGAGTAAGGGTACACGTGTACTCTTTACTTCCTTTCTTTTTGTGAGATAATGTTAACGTGAACAATTCGCAGCAAGAGAAGCGGAGGGACTGGAAATGCTGAACAAGCTTAATAAAACGTTGGAAAAATGGATGCCTCTCTTAACCCCGACCAGTGTCGTTCTCGGGATGCTGCTGACCGTGTATCTTCGATCTTATTCCAACATCGTTCCATGGATTTTTGCATTCATTACGTTTTCCGGCAGTCTTAGCCTGAACTTTAAAGATTTGAAACGGGTGCTGACGCATCCGCTGCCGATCTTCGTCTCGCTGCTCATGCTGCATGTGATTATGCCGGCCGCGGCTTGGGGCATCGGGCATATTCTGTTTCCCGGCGACCCCCACCTGGTGACGGGACTCGTGCTGTTTATGGCTGTGCCAACGGGAATCGTCAGCTTCATGTGGGTATCCCTCTATAAGGGGAACATTGCTTTGACGCTGTCGGTCATTTTGATCGATACGCTGCTGTCGCCATTTATCGTGCCGGGTATCATGTCGGTTCTGGTTGGGGCGGATGTGGATATGGATGTTTGGGGCATGATGAAAGGGCTATTAATCATGGTCGTATTCCCGTCTGTGCTCGGCATGGTGCTGAATCAATGGACGGCCGGCAAAGTAAAGACGGTATGGGGCCCGCGCCTGGCGCCGTTCTCCAAGCTGTCACTGGCTGTGGTCATCATGATTAACAGCGCCTTCGTTGCGCCATACTTCACAGGCATCAATATGAAATTCGTGTGGACTGCGGTGGTGATCGTCCTGATGGCATCGCTCGGTTACTTCGCAGGCTATTATTTATCGAAAGCGTTCGGGTGGGGGCGTGATCTCGCCGTAACGATGACCTTCAACACCGGCATGCGGAATATTAGCGCCGGGGCGGTTCTTGCGATTGCATACTTCCCGCCGGCGGTTGCGATGCCTGTCATTATCGGGATGCTGTTTCAGCAGATGCTCGCCTCGTTCTTCGGATTCTTTTTGTTGGGGGAACGAAAAAAGGCCGCGCCAACCCAGTCGGGAACTCTGACTCGCGGCGCATAAATAGGGATCGTGGAATCGGACGATGAACGATAGACCTGAAAAGGTGCTATCGTTCTTTTTCTTTTTCTGTTTTTGGCAAATAATGAAATGAGTCTTTACGTATGGTATGATGTAAGATGTCACTTTTTGTTGCAGAAAGGGGGTCGCTCGGATGCCTAAGTATTTACAGCGCCTAGTACTGTTTAGTTTGCTGCTCGGGGCGATTCCCGTGATTGCGATCGGAATTATTTCTTATTACATATCGACCGGAGACATTGAGAATAAAGTTAAGGAAGCCAATATGCAGGTCTTGCTCCAAACCCAAATGCGGGTCGAGCAGGTGATGAAGACGCTGGAGCTGACGTCCATTCAGTATGTCAACTCAGCGCTGGTCACGTCCACGATTCAGGAAAAGCTGACAGTAGACGACTTTTCGGTGATTCGCGATTTATCCAAAGGCTTGTACAACCTGCAAACCTTCGCGGGGATTAATGAGGCCTACTTAGTCAGCTTCGATAAGGATTGGCTGGTCAGCTTCAAAAAGTTCAGTCCGCTGTCGTCGATGCCGCAGGCGGAGACGTTTAAGACGTATGCCAAGCACCCCAACAGCTTATTTTGGGTGACGTCGGGGGTCAAATCGGACGCAGGTGAGGCCAATCCGGACGAGACCGGCGACATTGTGGCTTCAGCGCCGAAGGATACGACCCGCATGGTGTATAAGATCCCTGTCGTGCCCATGACCACCCAGCCGAAAGGGATGCTGGTCGTTGAAATCCAGAATGATCAAATCACGAATTTGCTGTCCCAAAGCAACCAGCTTGGCGAGAGCTACGTGCTGGACAAGGGCGGCAGCAACTTTCTCTCCGATACCGCGGGAAGCAAATATGCTGAAATTAACCGGATGGTTACGCAGAGGCTGATCGATGCTTCGGAGCCGACGTCGGGCTTTTTTAACGCGTATGCAGGCGATCGGGAGATGGGGGTCACCTACAGACAATCTCCATACAACGGTTGGATTTATGTTTCCGTCGTTTCGATCAAAGACATTACGTCGCAGTCGAGAAAAATCGCATGGATTACGTTCTTGCTCTGTACGTTTCTATTTATACTGGTCGGATTGGGCGCATTCTACGGCAGCCGGAAAATGTATTCGCCGATTAAGCGGCTGTTCGAGTTTACGAAGGAAATCCAGGTCGAAGGGCTGGACAAGCCTGGGCAGGATGAGTTTGTCTCCATTGAGGAGCGTTTCCGGGCGCTGTTTAGTACGGAAAAGCAGCTTCAGCAGCAGGTGCAGGGGCATTTTGCGCAGCTGAAGGAGTTTTTTATGCTCAAGCTGTTCACCGGGCAAGTCTCGGGCAGCGACTTCGCCAAACGGGCGGAAATGCTGGGCTTCCCGACCAGCTGGAAACGGCTTGGCGTGCTGACGCTGAACATCGATACGCTGCAGGGCACACGCTTCCGGGAGCATGACCGCGAGCTGCTGCTGTTTGCGATTCACAATATGGTGGGCGAGCTGATTCCGCCGCAGCGGCGCTTCAGTCCCGTGCTGCTGGATCAATGCCAAGTCACGCTGCTCACAAGCGACTTGGAGAACGAGACCGAGCTTAAGCAGGAGTTTTATGAAGCTGCGGAGAGCATCCGCTTCAAGGTGCAGGAGTACCTGAAGCTGTCGGTCAGTATTGGCATCAGCCGGCCGTTTGAGAAGCTCGGCGACGCGATGCGCGCATATGGCGAAGGGCTTGAGGCGTTGAAGAACCGGATCAGCCTTGGCAACGAGATCATTCTCCATTACGAGGATATCGAGACAGGCAAGAAGGGGCTGGAAGCCGCTGTCTATACACAGCTGAAGATGCATGAGGATCAGCTGGTCAATGCGATGAAGCTGGGCGATATGGACCGGGTGAATGAGCATTTTGATAAGTACATCGCGGCGATCGTCCAGAAAGAAGTGCATACGGGCGATTATCCGGTGCTGATGATTCAGCTGATCTCCAAAATTCTGCAGCTGGTGCAGGAGCAGGGCGGACGGGTCAAGACCGTGCTTGGCGGACGAGCGACGATCGATCATTTTCTCAAGCTCGGTACGATGGAGGATATCGTCGCGTGGTTCCGGGCGGATTTGTTCGAGCCGGTGCATAAGTTCCTGAACAGCCAAGCGGAGTCGCAATATATCGACATTGCCGGCCAAATGGTCAAGCTGATTCACGAGCGCTTTGATCAAGACTTCTCACTGGAGTCTTGTGCGCAGGCTTTGAGCTTCCATCCGGTTTATTTGAGCCGGGTGTTCAAGAAGGAGATGGGCATCAACTTCAGCGAGTATTTGGCGGACTACCGGATGACGATGGCCAAGACGTGGCTGGAGAGCACGAATTGGAAAATCTCCGAAATTGCGGAGAAGCTTAGCTACACGAATACGACGGCGTTCATCCGCACCTTTCGGAAAATCGTCGGCACGACCCCCGGTCAATATCGGGAGGAGCATAATAAAGATTAAATCAGACTTATTCGAGCAGACCCCACCAGAACCCATTTTTCGACAATGGCTTCTGGAGGCGGTCTGCTTTTTTTAACATGCTACGATTTAGGTTAAAAAGCGCTTATTATCGCTGTAGTTCCGCATTCCTAGCCGAGGATAACCGCAATAAGTTGAATTCGGGTTATAGCATGTTACAGCTCTTTGATGAATAATAAAGTTAACAAAGTTGGTTAACGGCTCGCACACTTCGATCAAGTGGCCGCCGTCCCATGAAAGAAGAGAGGGTTGTGACAGCTTATGAGAACGCATTCCAATGTGGAAATGAACTTGAGTAAAGCGAAGCCAAAGGCTGGAATTTTGAAGCGGGAAGGTCTTGTCAGAGACATGATCCGTGACCGGTGGCTGTACTTGATGGTGCTTCCGGGTGTGCTATATTTTCTAATTTTCAAATATGTTCCGATGTACGGGCTGACGATGGCCTTCCAGGACTATAAACCGCATATCGGGATGATGGACAGCCCTTGGGTAGGTCTCAAGCACTTCCAGCGGTTCTTCGGTGAGGATCAATTCTGGCAGCTGCTGCGGAACACCGCGCTTCTCGCTGTGTATAACATGGTTTTCTTCTTTCCACTGCCGATCGTGCTGGCGCTGATGATGAACGAGGTGCGACGTGAGCGATTCAAACGGTTTGTACAGACACTGGTTTATATACCGCACTTTGTTTCCTGGGTTGTCGTTGTCGGTATCTTCTACATGCTGTTCACGACCGAAGGCGGCGCAGTCAACGAGCTTTTGTTTGCGCTTACAGGAAATAAAGTTCAATTCTTGCTTGAGCCGGGCTGGTTCCGGACAATGATCATCTCGCAGTCGATCTGGAAAGAGGTAGGCTGGGGTACGGTTATTTTCCTCGCGGCCTTGTCCGGTGTGGATCTTCAATTATACGAAGCGGCGCGGATGGATGGAGCTAACCGCTGGAGACAGCTGTGGCACATTACGCTGCCGGCGATTCGAAGCACGATTGTTATTTTGCTTATTCTCCGTTTGGGTACCTTCTTGGATTCCGGCTTCGAGCACATCTACCTGATGCTTGCTCCGACGAACCGTGAGGTAGGCGAAGTGTTCGATACGTACGTGTATGTCAAAGGCTTGACTCAAGCGCAGTACAGCTACAGCGCCGCGGTAGGGATGTTCAAATCCGTCGTTGGTCTGGTGCTCGTACTCGGTTCGAACTGGCTGGCAAAACGTTTTGGTCAAGAAGGCGTTTATTAATTCCATGGAGGAGGTCGAAGGGCCGTGCAACAAGATAATACACTTGGCAATAAAATCATCGACGGATTGAATTATGTGCTGCTGACGCTCATTGGGGTCATTACGGTCGTTCCGTTTATCTATATTCTTGCGGTGTCGTTTACCGCTCCGCATATCGTGGCGCAAGGGGGCTTCATTCTTTATCCGAAGGAATTCTCACTGGCTGCATACAAATATATTTTATCGACCAGCGCACTGACACATAGTATGGGGGTTTCGATTTATATTACCGTGCTCGGTACGGCAATTAACTTGCTTCTCACTTCTCTGATGGCCTATCCGCTGGCTAAAACCACCTTCCGCGGCCGCAACGTCATTCTGCTGGGGGTTGTGTTTACGATGCTGTTCAGCGGCGGCTTGATTCCTACGTATTTCGTAGTCAAAGCGCTTCACCTGACCAACTCCCTGTGGTCCTTGATGATTCCAAGTGCAATCAGTGCGTTTAACTTGATTGTCCTGAAAAACTTCTTTCAGCAAATTCCTGACGGCCTCGAAGATTCCGCTAAGATCGACGGCTGTAACGACGTAGGCGTGCTGTTCAAAATCGTGCTTCCACTGTCGATGCCGGCGCTGGCGACCTTCGGCTTGTTCTATGCGGTCGGCCACTGGAACCAATATTTTAACGCGATTATGTATATCAACGACAATACGAAATGGCCGGTTCAAGTCTTGCTCCGCGAGATCGTTATTAATGCGCAGAGCCGGATCGGAGATACCGGATTTGATGAATCGGAAATCCAGCCGCTGACCATCAAGATGGCTGCCATCGTGTTCGCTACTATTCCAATTTTGCTTGTTTATCCGTTCTTGCAAAAGCATTTTGCCAAAGGTGTTATGTTAGGTTCGGTTAAAGGCTAACAACGGAGAAACGGGGGCTGAACGGCGTGGGCAATGAGGTGGCACTTCAAAGCAATCCGATCGATGCGTTTATGCAGCGTATGTATGACAACACCCTCGGCAGGCGGGGAAGCAGCGCCCCGGTAATGGACCACCCGGATGGCTGGGAGGTGTACTTAAGCCGTCAGCGTCAAAAGCTCTCGGAGCTGCTCCGTCTTCCGGAAGCGCAGGCGGCAACCGAGCCTCTCGCCCCCGGGCTTCTCGAGCAGCACAATTGCGGCAGTTACACCCGTGAGCGGGTTACCTTTAATACGGGCTTCGGCCTTACGATGACCGCCTATGTTCTCTTGCCCAAGGGACCGAGCAAGCCTCGTGCGGCCGTCATCGCTTTGCATGGGCACGGCTATGGCAGCCGGGAAATCGTCGGGCTGACGCCGGATGGGCGAGATAACGCTGAGGCGCCGACCCTACACCGCAACTTCGCCGTTTCGTTGGTGGAGAAGGGCTTCGTCGTGATCGCTCCGGAGCTGCTCGGTTTTGGAGACCGCAGGCTGCAGGAGGATCAGGAGAAGGAGCTGAAGATGAGCTCCTGCCTGCATATGGCTACGTCGCTGCTGCAGATGGGGCAGAGCCTAGCGGGAATTCGCGTGTTCGAGGTGATGCGGACCGTGGATTACGCTATGACTCGCCCTGAGATCGAAGGCAGCCGGATCGGCTGTATGGGAATGTCGGGCGGCGGCATGATCGCAGCGCTAAGCGCGGCGGTGGACAAGCGCATCATCGCTACGGTGCTTAGCGGATATGCATGTACGTTCGCCGACAGCATCCTGAGCCGGCCGCATTGCTTGGACAATTACGTGCCCGGCATGCTGGAGCTCGGAGAAATGCCGGATACGCTGCGATTGATCGCGCCGCGGAAGCTGTTTGTGGAGTCGGGTACGGAGGATGCCGTCTTCCCGATTGACGGCGCACGCAAAGCGATGGACCAGCTCAAGCGGCATTATACTGCGATGTGGGTTCCGTCGCATTTTCAAGCGGATATCTTTGAAGGCAAGCATGAGGTTTCGGGGCGTCGGGCGTATGCTTGGATGGCCGAACAGCTGCTGTAATGGTGTGAAAAAAAAGACTCCGTGAGGATTTAGTCCTCACGGAGTCTTTTGGCTAATTTAGAAGATGCTGTTTTTCCAACCGCTCAGCTTGGCGATCGCTTCGACATAGTAGTAATCGCCATAAATGAGCGATACGTCGATGTTGGAATTCGCCGGCTTATGGCCTGTGCCGTGCAGCAATATCGCTTCATGCTCCGGCTGATCCCACGTTGCGTAGTTCTCGGTCAGCGACTTCAAGATGCGCTTCGCCGCGTCGGTATAGAAGCGGGCTTCTGCAGCCGGCACGTGGCGTGCGATCTCGAGCAGGCCGGAGGCGGTGATCGCCGCAGCCGAGCTGTCGCGAGGCTCGCCTTCCAGCTGCTCCACGCGGAAGTCCCAATGCGGGACATGATCTTCCGGCAGCGAAGCGAGGAAGAAATGCGCGATGCGCTGAGCTGCTTCCAGATACTTTTTGTCGCCGGTATATTTGTACGTATTGGCAAAGCCGTATACGGCCCAGGATGTACCGCGGCTCCAGGCCGATTTCGGGCCGTAGCCTTGGCCGCCGAGCGATTCGATCGCTTCGCCGGTCTCCGGGTTGAAGCTGACGATATGATTGACCGATCCGTCCGGGCGGACAAATTGCTTCAGCGCGGTATTCGCGTGAGCGATGGCAATATGCTTGAAGCGCGGGTCGCCGGATTCTTCGCTGGCCCAGAACAGCAGGGAGAGGTTCATCATGCAGTCGATGATCGCCCAGCCGATGTGGTTATGGTTCCAGGCGCGGATGAATTGGCCCGCGAGGTTAAAGCGGCCGGTCAAGAAATTGGCCGCTTCCATTCCGCGGCGGCGTCCGTCGGTATCGCCGGTTAGCTTGTATTTGATGACAGCCGTAGGCAGGAATTGAAAGCCAACGTCATGATGCAGTTCCTCTGTTGCCTTGATGAACCACTGCTCGATTTCCTCGTCCCAGCGCCAGGCCGCCTCTTTGTAATGGTCTTTGCCCGTCACATCGTGCATCACCCAAAGCAGCCCCGGCCAAAAACCGGACGTCCACCAGTCGCTCGACATGTCGTCGTACTTTCCATCCGCCTTCGCCACATGAGGGGACTTGTTTCCAATTTGCTCGATCATGCGGTCTACCTTGGGCTGCAGGCGTTCAAGCACCTTCGCAATATAAGCTTGATCCATTCTGATCTTCCTCCTTCAATGGGTCATCATTGAGTAGTTTTGAATTCTCGTAGCTCTACTATATCATTTAAACGCTTAAATTGAAACGTTTAAATTATTAAAACGGGAGGGGTGGAGCCACTTAAAGCACAAAACCCTCCAGCAGCTAACTGAAGGGTTCTAGTCATTCTTTATTTATGCAGCACTTCGAGCTTGACTTCCAGCTCCAGCGTGTCGCCGGGGGCGATGCCGCGCAGGCCGGTCACGTCAGCGGGAAGATCGAGGTTCGGCGCGTCGGTCACCCACGTGTAAGGCTCGAGGCAAATGAATTCGTTCGCTTCGCCCTTGGTGAAAATGACCCACTGCTTAAATTCCTTTGAGCCGCTGTAGCGAATTTCCATGGTGTCCTTGGACAAAATCGCCAGGCAAGGGTAGTCCCCGATCTGGAATACGGTATCCAGGTTGTATCCGCCCAGCCGGTCGCCCTGAACCAGCTGCTCGAAGCGGCCGCTGAGCTTGTCAATCTGCCCGGTAGGGACGTTCAGCTCGTTCAGCTCCCAAATGCCTTCGGTCGGCACCTGCAGCGTCCACTTATCGGGTTCGCCGTCGAGCAAGAACCATGTATGCAGCCCGTAGCCAAACGGGGCGCTCGTCTCGCCGTGGTTGGTCGCTTTAAGCAGCTGACGCAGCGTGCCGCCCTCTAGCTCATAGGTGACCTCCAGCTCCAAGGCATGCGGGTATTGACGCTGAACGTTCGCATCCTCGGCCAATCGCAGGACGGAGGTAAGGAACAGCTTGCCTTCCCGTTCTCCCGAAGCGGTGACGCTCCATGGTTGGCTTCGATTCATCCCGTGAATGTGATTGCCTGTGGCATGGTTGATGTCAAATTGGTAGTCGCGCCCGTCAAAATGGAATTTGCCCTTTGAGATCCTATTCGGAGGCATTAAGATCGGTGTGCCGTACTGAATCGGCTGCTCGATCAGCTCAGCAGGAGAGGCGGGAACGCGCAGCGTTTCCCTGTCGAGCTTTTTGTCCCAAATGCTGTAGGCGTTGTTGCCAATGGCTGGACAGATGCTGACGATGAGCGTGTCATTTTCGAGCGTGTATGCAGGGGTACCTTGCCAATCGATTTGCTTGATCATAAAAAGTGCGTCTCCTTCTGCTATGAAATGTGAATTGTATACTTATGTGCCGAACTCATAATTCGGATACACATAAGGCGTTTTGGCCGGTTCGGCCTTGGCCACTTTGTCGACTTTCAGCACCATGATGTCCATATCGTTGTACTTGGTTTTCTGGATCGTTCCGGTGACGGTCACCCAGCTGTCGCTGGCCAGCGTTTTGGCGCGGTCATACTCTACGAGCACTCCGAAGGGGGCGGCATCCGCTGAGCAGCATTGGATGGAGAAGCGTCCCACGACAAACTGGTTATCCTTCATTTCATCCTGGCGGTAGACGAAGCCGGTGAGCTCCAGCTTTTTGCCGACGAAGCGGTCGAGGTACAAATCCACGGTCGTCAGCGTCTCCATATACAGCTCTTCCCTCACTGTAATTAGATTGCTCTGGTACAGCTGTTTGGCATACTTGGCATAATGCTGCGTAAATTTATCCGCCGGAAAAAGCTCGCTGTCTGCGGCTGAGGCGGCTTTGCCGTCCGCTGGCTGCTGAGGCGCGGTGGGGGCAGTATTCCCATTAACGCTGCCTGCCGGTGCGGCTGAGCTGTCTTTTTTTACGGCGCTGGCGCTGTTGAGGTTCATGCCTTTTTTGGCGGCCAAGCTGCTGCCCATCGACGTATCCGGGAGCACAATCCCCAGCACGAGCGGGAGAAAAAAGAGACCGTAAATTACGGTATTTTTCAGCACGGAAGGAGACGGCGTATGATCATGGTCACAGTCGCACGCCGCGGCATCGCTCCCGCGAAAGGCAAGAATCGTTTGATACACCTGGTACACGGCAACGGCATACAGCGCGATCGCCGACCATTTGACGTAAACGACCATCCGCGGCGCAATGTACAGCAGAATGTTATCCGTTTTCACCAAATACGCGATATAAACGGCAAAGCCCAGCAAAATGACGGATTTGATCGCATGATGCAGGCCAAGCACCCGTGAATTCGATTTCAAGACGAGCTCACTCCTTGTCGGTTAAGTGAAAAACACCCGCTCAAACAGCAGGGAAGCGGAAAGGACGACCACAATGACCAGCAGGGACAGCTGCAGCACGAACTTAGCGCGGAACGAGGATAGCAGCATAAGAGTGCTTTTGATATCGAGCATGGGGCCGAACACGAGAAAGGTCAGCAGGGAGCCGGTGGAGAAGGTCGTCGTAAATGATGAAGCCACGAAGGCGTCAGACGTAGAGCAAAGCGACAGGATATAAGCGAGCCCCATCATAAAAAGGTGGGAGCTGAAGGCACCCTGGCCGATGGAGACGAGACTTTCGCGGTCCATGAAGGTTTGGATCAGTGCGGTAAGAAACGCGCCGAAAATCAAATATTTACCCATGTCGAAAAACTCGTCCGAAGCGTGCCCAAGCAGCGCAAACACCCGGTTTGGCTTGCCCGGAGCAGCATGATGATGGTGGTCATGGGTATGGTCGTGCTCGTGATGATGATGCGCATGGTGGTCGTGATGATGGTGATGCGTATGTGTATGCCCGTCGCTGTGGTGATGCTCTGCGATGCCGCGAAGCGGGGCGGTTTTGACAAAACGGTAGATGAGAAGTCCGATAACGAGTGCCACTATAAAAGCAATCGCCATCCGCGAATTTGCGATTTCCGGACGGCTGCGGAACGCCATGAAGGTCGATGCGTATACCACCGGGTTGATGATTGGCCCAACCAAAATAAAGACAACGGCGACATACACCGGCATGCCTTTGTGCAGCAAGCGCCGGATGACCGGGATCATGCCGCATTCACATAAGGGGAAAATAAGCCCCATCACGCACGCAAACAAAATGCCAAGCACCGGATTGCGGGGAATGAGACGACGGATCGTTTGCTCCGAGACAAAAATTTGCAGCAGCGCCGACACGAGCACCCCCAGCAGGACAAACGGGAACGCCTCGAGAATTATGCTGATGAACAGCGTTTTAAAATTCTGGAGGCTGTCAATCTTAATAAAGGACAGATCCGGCGGCTGCTTTTGCGTATAAATAAGAAAGAGCATGACGATGCAAAGAACGGCCAGAATGTTGGTGCTCCAACGGTAGATGATGTTTTGCAATGGGCATATCTCCCTTATTTTCGTAATAATGATTATAGCGTATGCGTTAAAAATCGTATATAGGACAAGATTTTGCGGGCTCTGGGCAGCTTCACCAGTTGACATCGGTGTGTGGCTCGGGTAAGATGTCTTTTAATGTTAGTATGATTCCTCATATCGAGCGATGACAGGAACAAGTAGGCGGAAGTGCTGCTCTGAAGAGAGCCGGTGGTTGGTGTGAACCGGTGAGAAGCGTCCGGCCGAATGGGCCCTTGAGCTGAAGGCTGAACGTGTGCGGCAGCAATGGACTGCATGCCGGTAGGCTGATCCGGTTGACTCCCCGTTATAGGAGATAAAGGCTTAGACTGCACGCGGTTTGTTTGGCAGCTGAGCGAATTAGGGTGGCACCACGGTCTCACGTCCCTTTGCGGACGGGGGGGCCTTTTTTGTTTTTTCGGAGAAAGCCGGGTAGAAAAATCATCAGAACAGTAAACCATAGGAGGGTGTTTAAGCCATGACTAAACTAAGAGTATTATCCGGAATGCAGCCCAGCGGGCAATTGACGCTCGGCAATTATATCGGCGCCTTGAAAAATTACGTGAAGCTGCAGCATACGCACGACTGCTATTTTATGGTGGTGGATTTGCACGCGGTGACCGTGCCGCAGGAGCCGGCCGCGCTGAAGGAGCAATCGGAGGCGGTAACTGCGCTGTATTTGGCTGCAGGACTGGATTCGCAGGCGGCAACCGTGTTCCTGCAGTCGACGGTCCGCGCGCATGCGGAGCTCGGCTGGTTGATGACGACGCTCACCTATATGGGCGAGCTGGAGCGGATGACGCAGTTCAAGGATAAGTCGGCGGGCAAGGATTCCGTCGGAGCAGGGCTGTTCACGTACCCATCGCTGATGGCAGCGGATATTTTGCTGTACAACGCGGATTTGGTGCCAGTGGGCGATGACCAAAAGCAGCATTTGGAGCTGACGCGCGATTTGGCGCACCGGTTTAACCAACGCCTTGGTGATACGTTCAAGATTCCGCAAGGGTACATTCCGGAGGTTGGGGCGCGGATCATGTCGCTGGACGACGCATCTAAGAAAATGAGCAAGAGCAGCCCGAACGCCGGCAGCTACATTGCCATGCTCGACACGCCGGATGTAATCCGCAAAAAAATTAGCCGTGCCGTCACCGACTCCGGTCGGGAAGTGAAGTTTGACCCGCAAAATAAGCCGGAGGTCAGCAATTTGATGAGCATCTATTCGCAGTGTGCGGATAAGTCGATTGCGGACATCGAAGCGCAGTATGAAGGCCAAGGCTACGGACCGTTCAAGAAGGATCTGGCCGAAGCCGTCGTTGCGACGCTCGAGCCGATCCAGACACGCTATCATGAGATTCGCCAGTCCGGCGAGCTGTACGACGTGCTCCGCCAAGGCCAGGAGCGTGCGGAAGCGCAAGCCGACAAGATGGTGCGCATCGTGAAGGAGAAGATGGGCTTCGTTATTTTGTAAGATGCAGGAGGCGGGAAGTGCCGGGGGCCCGGAGCGGCGCTGCAAAGCGGCGTAGCCGCGTTAGCGCGAGGCACGTGGCCCGAGGCGGCGCGCCAAGCGGGAAAGCCGCGTTAGCGCGAGCGCTGTGGGCCCGAGGCGGAGCGCAAAGCGGTGGGTGTAGCCGCGTTGGCGTGAGAGGCAGTCTTGAGCTATAATAAAATAAAGTTGCGTGAAGCACACGCCGTTTGTTCCCAATTTAGGGGCAGGCGGCGTTTTTTGTTTTTATAAACTGTTTTTATAGGAGGTAATTATGATGTTTGAACAAGAGTTTGAGAGGTTTTTGGTAGAACAGCGTCGCACGGCGAGTGGAATGAGGCTGGAGCAGCTACAGAAAGAGCTGACAGGAGAGAAAAAACTGCTCAGCACAGTCATTTGGCCAACTCTAAATTCCTTTAAAGGTATAATCTTGTAGCACGAGATCGTGAGTTTAACGGGGATCAAAATCTACGTAGACGTATTTTACGAGCCGCTCGGGCTTGCTCTGGAAAGTGAGGGGTTCGCTGTGCATGCTGGAAACGTGACACGGGATCGGTTTGATTTTGAGCGGATGCGGATGCGCACGATGGCGATGTACGGGTATAAATATATCCCTTTCACATGGGACGAGCTGAGTAAGAAACCGGAGGCGTGCCGCCGTACCATGTATGCACTGCTGGGGCGATTTTCAGCGACGCCGGACACAGAAAATAACCCGCTAAGCGTCTACGAACGGGAGTTACTCCGATACGCGCTGCGCCTCCATCGATCGATTCGCTTGAGTGATGTGTGCAGCTGCTTGCAGTTGGGATCCGAAGCCAGCCGCAGGGTGCTGCGTAATCTGGTGGAGAAAAAGCTGATTCAGCGACTCGGTACGGGAAAACAGCGCCATCATGAGTACATACTGGGGGAAAATGTAAGGGACACGTTGTTTTAACATAGACAAAAAACAAGCAAAGCGGAAAACCCGCGCTACAGCGCAGCACAAACAAGCCCGCAGCCAAGGCTTGCGAGCTTGTCCATCCTGCGACGGGCCGGCTATGATCTCTTTCTTCGCTGCTTCGCTTTGACGATAAAGCCGGAGCCGATAAAAAACAGCGAGAGTACGCTGAACAGCACCGCCAGCCATGGACGGCCTACGGCCATAAAGTAGCCAATGCATGCCAGCAGCACACTGCCTGCAATGGCGTAAAGCAATGCTAACCCTTTATTCATCCTTCCCACCTGCCTTTCACCGAACATCTGAATCTTCGAACGATTTTTCGAAAGATGCGTATACTTTTAGGCGCACGTCACATACTAAGCTTGCAAGCTTGCAAAAACATCAAGACATTTCTTTCAAATGAAAAGGAGCGCTGAATATGGCAGGACAATCCCGCAGCAGCAACCAACTTGTTGTTCCACAAGCTACAGCAGCTTTGAATCAAATGAAGTATGAAGTTGCACAAGAATTGGGTGTTCAAGTACCGCAAGATGGGTACTGGGGTCATTCGACAGCTCGTGATACGGGCTCGATCGGTGGCGGCATCACGAAGCGCTTGGTGCAAATTGCCGAGCAGACTCTATCGGGCGGAGCTCGCTGAGGTCCCAGCCGATTGTTTAGCCGCAAAGCTCAAGGAGCAATCCTTGGGCTTTTTTTGCATTGGGACAAGTGCCCGGGCGCAAGCAAAAAACCGGGACAAGCCCGGTCATCCGCTTCTGTACCCAGCACAGCATATTAGTACAAATCCACGCGCAGCCGCTTTTCCAGACGGGAATGGCTGAGCCAGCCGACATACGAGTCGATGGGCTGGTAATCCATATCCATCAAGAGCACGGCGACGAACGGATACTGCTTCCGGTGACGATATCGAACATCGGCCCAGCGCACCTCATAGCCCCACGCGTGATCTTTCACATGGGCGCAGGCATATTGTGAGAAGTAAAGGAAGGAAGCGATATTCGGATGCGACTTCGATGCTTCCACGGCCGGATGCTCATCACAGGTGACATGATCCACCCAGCGGAGCTTATGATTCCGGTATTCGCCGAGCATGAAGGAACCGTCGGCCTTCTTCTTCAGCACCTGCCATTGATATTGGTGAACGGTGGGAATCAAAATAAATTTATCGCCTGGCTCATAGTCCTTATCCTGCTTGTACAATTGAGACTCCAAAGCATGATGATACCACGACCGCCATAGATAGTAAACGGCGATAAAAGCGTACAAAATAGGAAACAGCACCTGCGGACGCATCACATGGAAAGACCAGATAAAGATCGCCAGCATATGGGCCGAGAAAATAATGGGATCGAAAATGTGGATGATGTTCCACGAGACCCACCTTTCTGAGATCGGCCGCAGCGCCTGGGTGCCGTACGTATTGAACAAATCGGTAAACACGTGAAAAGCGACCGCGATAAAAACCCACATCGTAACGTGCAGCATGGGCAGGTGATCAAAAAACAGCCACAGCATGCCGGAGATGAGCGCGGTCCAAATCGCCAAGGCCGGAAGCGAATGGGATAAGCCCCGATGATTCTTAATGTAGACGGCGTTGCCTTTGAGCCGTAGCAAAGTATCGAGGTCCGGAGCCTGCGAGCCGATTACCGTTCCGATGAGAACAGCTGTAGACACCGCACCGCCTGCGGCTACAACCGGATCGATATAGGCGAGACCCGCCAATCCAAGTCCGATGACTAGGTGTGTTCCAGTATCCATGGACTAACCTCCAGCAACTCTTTTTTTCCATAGTGTATTGCAGCCCATTAGGTTTAGTGTATCATTTTCTTCATCAAAATAAAGCAAAGGACGTGAAAAAAAGTGTGTATTGTTTTCGTGGAATATCGGATTGGCACTGAGCACAAGGGAGCATTTCAAGCCTGGATGGAGGAGATGCGTTCCGCCCATACTGAGGTGGAATGGTATGAAGGGACGGAGCAGCCCGGGCTGTTTGTGGAAATTTGGAGCGGGTTAAGCGATGCGGGGTACGAAGACATGTTGGCCGCGCGGCGAGGGGACGGACCTGTATCCTTCCTTTGGGAAAGGGCGATGCAGCTCCAAAATTGGGTGCCCGGAGGGCGCGAAAAGATCCATATTTGGCAATTTCGAAAAGTAAAATAGTCCATTATATGCGGTAAAGAAATCCATGGTTTCTTCCTTGCAATCGCGGTAACCTTACAATAGTCATCATAATTCGCGCAGGAGGAAATAAGGATGCACAGGAAAGACATCTTCATGTCCCATATCAAATCCCATGCCTGGTCCTATGTTATGGGTTTTGCATTATTGTCCATATCATCCGTACTTCAGCTGTTCATCCCAAGACTCCTCGGCCAGTTTACCGATCAATTGCAGCTCGGTGCACTTACATACGACCAGGCGGTGCGCCTAGCGGTATGGATGATCGTGGCGGGGCTTGGCATCGCCTTATTCCGCTCGGTCTCGCGCATCTACTTGTTCCGGCTATCGCGCCAGCTGGAAACGCGGGTACGGGGAGAGCTGTTTACTCACTGGGAAAAGCTGTCGGCGCAATACTTCAACAACCAGCGGATCGGCGACTTGATGTCGCACGCGATCAGCGATGTCGGGGTCATTCGCGAGGTCACGATGCAGGGATATTTTAACGTGATGGAGGCATGCTTCCTGATCGTCGTATCCGTGATTGCGATGGTCACCACTGTCAATCCATGGCTGACGCTGATCACTATGCTGCCGCTGCCGCTGTTAAGCCTTCTGGCTTACCGTTTCAACAAACGGATCATGCAGCAATCCGCCGACATGCAAGCCGCGATCTCCGATCTCACGAGCCGGGTGCAGGAATTTACGGCCGGTATTCGTGTTGTTAAAGCGTTCATACAAGAAAAAGCGGAGCGCATGCTCTTCACAAAAGATAATCAGCACGCTGTCGATATGAACCGCCGGTTCGTCCGCTCCAACTCCTTGTTCGGCGCGTTAAGCTCCGGGATTGTGGGCTTCAGCTTTTTGGTGTCGGTGGTGCTGGGGGGCATTCTGGTACTTAAGGACGTCATTACGCTGGGCGAGTTCGTTGCTTTTAACACGTATTTATCCCTTCTTATGGGACCGATCGAGAACTTGGGCAAGGTCGTCAATTTGCTGCAGCGCGGGAAAGCGTCGGAGCTTCGGCTGCTTGAAATTTTTAACACGGCGCCGGATATTGTCGATGATGTAGTGGCCAAGCCAGACATTCAAGACTTGACCGGCGAGATCGAGATTCGTAATCTTACGTTCTCCTACCCGGAAGCAAAGCACCCGACGCTGCGCAACATTTCGCTCAAGGTGCCCAAGGGCTCCAGCCTCGCTATCGTCGGCCGGGTCGGCAGCGGCAAGAGTACGCTGGTGCATTTGCTCGTCAGGCTGTACAACCCGCCGAAGAACACGGTTTTTGTCGACGGGCATGACATCCACGAGATTCCGCTGCGAACGCTGCGCGGCCAGATCGGGATCGTACCGCAGGACCAGTTCCTGTTCTCGTCCACGATCCGCGACAATATTGGCTTCGATCCGAATCCTTACAGCGACGCTCAGGTGGTGGAAGCGGCTAAGGTTGCCCAAGTATACGACAACATCGTCGAGTTCCCGAACCAGTTCGAGACGGCGCTTGGCGAACGCGGCATCTCGCTCTCCGGCGGTCAGCGCCAGCGGGTCAGCATTGCCCGGGCAATTATCAAGAAGCCGTCGGTGTTGATCTTTGACGACAGCTTATCGGCCGTCGATACGATCACGGAGGACCTCATCCTGGAGGGGCTCAAATCGGTCATGAACAAGCGGACGACGATCATTATCGGTCACCGAATATCGTCCGTACAAAATGCCGATCAAATCATCGTGATGGACGAAGGACGCATCGTGGAGCGGGGCACCCATCAGCAACTGCTCGCGAAGAACGGCATGTATGCCGACATGCATCATAAGCAGATGCTTGATCAGGAAGCGGAGCGTCAGGATGGACAAGAGCTTGGGCCGATGGTGTCCAGGCTGCTTCAAGGGGGAAAAGCGGCGTATGAGTGATAAGCACGATATTCATAATGAGCGAGAGGTAAGCAAATATACGGATTCACAGCTTTTATCCAGGCTGCTTTCTTATACCAAGCCTTATTGGAAAATGGTTCTCCTCTGCATCACCTTGGCCTTTATTATCGTTGTTTCCGATTTGGCAAGACCATATCTCATTAAGGTAGCCATTGACGGGCACATTAACGGCATCAATAAGCCGATGCTGGCGGCGTCCTCGGCGCAGGCGGAGCAGTTGAAGGCTTACGGTGATGTCACCGAGTGGAACGGAAAAGCCTACGTCCGGCTCGACAACGAAGCCGCAGCCAAGAAGCTGGAGCCGATTCCCGCGGGGCTGGAGAAAACGCAGATTGTCCGCTTGCAGGGCAAGGATTGGCTGGCTGCAGGCTGGATTCCGGCGGCGGAGCAGGACAAAACGACCGTCTCTGCGAACGATGGCAAGGCTGTGCTTCAAACTACCGGTCAGACGATCAACGCGGAACGGCTCGATCAGGCGGGGCTAGAGGTGTTTCGCAAGCAGGATTACGTTGGATTTTTCAAGCTGGGCGTGGTGTTCCTGCTCACGGTTATCGCGGCGGCGATCCTCAGCTACTTGCAGAGCAATCTGCTGCAGTATACCGGGCAGACGATCATTTTTAACATTCGCCAAAAGCTGTTCGATCACTTAAGCCTGATGTCGATGTCCTACTTCGACCGCAATCCGGTCGGCCGGCTTGTGGTGCGGGTCACGCAGGATACGGAGTCGCTTAACCAGCTGTATTCGCAGGTGGTTGTGAATCTGATCAAGGATATGATCGTGCTCGTCGGGATTATCGTGGTCATGCTGCAAATGAGCTTGAAGCTGGCGCTGCTGTCCTTTGCCGTTTTGCCGTTTCTCGCCGCGCTGACCTTCTGGTATCGTTCCGAAATCCGGGAGGCGCAGCGGGCATCGCGGATCATTTTGTCGCGGTTAAATGCCTTCTTGGCGGAAAATCTGTCCGGCATCCGCATTACGCAGCTGTTCATCCGTGAAGAGCGGCAGCAGGAGCAGTTTGACGATCACAATAATGGCTACTATCGCGCAGGGATGCGGGGTACGGTGATCAACTCGATTTTTCAGCCGGCGATCGGCTTTATGGGCAACTTGGCGATCGCGCTCTTGCTGTGGTACGGCGGAGCGAGCGTCATCGAGGGCGGTATTACCTTCGGTATCGTGTACGCCTTTACGCATTACGTGCGTCAATTCTTCCAGCCGCTCATGAGCTTGGCGGAGAAATATAACCAGATTCAAACTGCAATGGTTGGTGCGGAACGGATTTTTGACATGCTGGACGAGGAACCGAGCATCGTGGATGCGGAGCGGCCGAAGAAGCTTCCGGCGCATGTGCGCGGAGAGATTGTGTTCGAGAACGTCTGGTTCGCTTACAAGGACGAAGAGTGGGTGCTGAGGGACGTCAGCTTCACCATCAAGCCGGGTCAGACTGTCGCTTTCGTAGGCGCCACCGGGGCAGGCAAAAGCTCCATTATTCAGCTGATCAATCGGTTCTATGATATTCAGAAGGGCAGCATCAAGCTGGATGGCGTCGATATTCGCGAGGTAGCGATGGACGACCTGCGTCATTATATCAGCATCGTGCAGCAGGATGTGTTCCTGTTTACCGGGGACATCGCTTCGAACATTCGCTTGAAGAATGAGCACATTACGGACGAACAAGTCATCGAAGCCGCTAAAATGGTGCATATCGACGAGTATATCCGCTCCCTGCCGCAAGGCTACCAAACGCTGCTCGGAGAGCGCGGCATCAACTTATCGCTCGGTCAGCGACAGCTGCTTTCCTTCGCTCGGGCGATCGCGTTCCGGCCGCAGATATTGATTTTGGATGAAGCGACGTCCAATATCGATACGGAGACGGAGCTGGTCGTGCAGGATGCGCTGCACAACATCTCTGCGGGACGGACGACGCTGATCGTCGCGCACCGGTTGTCCACGATCCAGCACGCCGACCAGATCATCGTTATGCACAAAGGCCGGGTGCGGGAGATCGGCAACCATTATCAGCTGCTGGCTCAGCGCGGCTACTATTACCGGCTGTACGAGCTGCAGTACAAAGAACAGAAGCCGATGCAGAAGGCAAGGTAAGCAGAAAAGCGCGCCGCCACGGGCCCCTAGGCCTTACGCTAGCGCGGGTTTTCCGCGTTTCGGGGCCGCGTGCCCTCAAGGGCCTGTGCTAGCGCGGGTTTTCCGCGTTGCAGGGCGCCGCGTCCCCCAAGAGCCTGTGCTAGCTTCCGCGTAGCGCGATATCCGCCTTGCGCGCCGTCGCTGACTCCTGGCACTCGTGATGCCACTTGAGAATAAGTAGAAGAGAGCGCGAAGCAGGGCCCGCACAGCAAAGAACCGTCCGGAGAGATTTCCGGACGGTTTTTCTTATGTCGATACATACTCAATGCCCTGAGGCTGCTTACGGTAAACGCCGGGGGGCAGGCCGACGATTTTTTTGAAGGCGCGGGAGAAGTTCTGCGCATTGCTGTAGAACAAGCGGGTGGAGATTTCATCCAGGCTCATGGAGGTTTCCCGGAGCCACTTCTTGCTTAATTCCATGCGGGACTGGAACAGGTATTCCGTGAACGTCATCCCATAGATGTCTTTTAGCGCGCTGGTCGCCAGATTGACGGGAAGCCCTAGCTGCTTGCACACCTCGTGGAGCCGCAGGTCCTCCTCCAGCCGGGTGTCTATGTATCGCACCAATTGGGCGGCGGCGTCCTCATGCTGCTGCCTCTCGCGCTGGATTAGGTCATCGATCAGGCGATCGATGCATTGGGTGCCGATCCATTCGGTCCATGCCTCCAGCGTCGATAAATTCACGATGTCTCTGACGGAAATTTGGCTGATAAAGCGGTGATCCTCCGCAAATTCGCGGAATAGGAACAGGATCATATTGACCAAATAGTTTTGCAGGCTGCGGGAATCGATGTTTTCCGCTTTTTTGATGTCCACCAGTCGACTCAAGGCGCCGTGGGCGAGCTCGCGGTTTTTATCCCGGATGTGCTGCACGATCTGGTTCTCAATCGCATAAAGGTCGGGGGAGAATAAGGCATCCTTCCGGACCACATCACTATAGTAAATCACTTGATTGATGCCTACGATCCATTTTTGCTTCAGGCTTTCTAAGGATTCATGGTAAGACACGTTCAGCTGCGCTAGTTCGCTTCTCGTTTGGCTGACTCCGATACTGACGGTAAACGGGAAATATTCGTTAATGAAGCTTTTAATCTTGGTCAGTGCCAGATCGAGCGCGAGCTCCTCGGCCTTCGAGGCCGTTTCATAGATTCCTACGAGCCGCGCCGGATGGTCGACCGTGACCAGCCCCGTAATATTTGCCTCGTTCATCACTTCCCGAATGACGCAGGCCACCCCATATTCAAACTGGCTGATATCTGCCGGGCTATAACGCTCCTTCAAGGTTTTGTACTCATCGGCTTCCAAACCAAAGCACCGGTAGGGCGATTGGCCCAGCGCAATGTTATACTGCTTCAGCTTGGCGTAATCTCGCTTGCTGCAGCCTTTGTCCAGGAGGCTCTTAACAAAGGCGTCCTTGGCCTCGGGAAGAATCACGTCCATTCGGTCTTTCAGCTGATTATGGTTCTGGGTCAGACCCTGAATTTTTTGGAACAGCAGCTCAAAATCATCGCTCGACCGGGCACCCTGGGAATCCGCAATCAGTTCCGTAAGACGATTCCATCCTCGCCAGGAGAAATGGATGGACAACGCATACAGCAGCAAGGAAAGCAGCAGCAGGGCCGCAGTGGACTGAAGCACGACGTTTCGAAGCTTGATAATGGGGGCGAGCGCCTGCGATTCTTTGATGGAATAGATGTAGCTCCATTTTTGATTGACGGGCTTATGTAAGATGAAGAAGTACCCTTGGTCGCTAATCGACTGTACACGCTGATCCTCGGCGAGGGCAGAGGGACTCCACAGCATGCTTGGGGGCTGCACCGCAGGATCTTGCTTGCCGTCCAGACTGTAGCTGTCCAGCACCTGGTGATCTTCGTTGACGATCATGTACGTACTGTCGCCACGCTCATTTTGGAGCAGCCGGTTCAGAAAATGCTTATTAAAATGAAAGATCAAATACCCTAAAGGCTTCAATTGAAGCAAAGGGAGGGACTGGATGTAGACGACCGAACGAGAGCCGTTGTGGCTGCTGTCGAGCAGCGCTTGGGGAGCCCTAAGGCTTTGAAATTTTGCAATCTCTTCTTGAAATTCGTTGAATTCCTTATTCATCACGCCATTGGTAGCATATTCCTGGCCGTTCTCGACGTTGTAAAAGGTGATATTGTCCACGTAATCCAAGGATGCGCTGATCGCATTCAGTTGATTGACGAATTTGAAGATGAAATGGGCGGAGCTTTCGTAATTCTCAAAGGGGAGCGATTGGATGAACTGCTGGTAGTCTTCGGTGTTTTGCAAATCAATGACCGCCTGGCTGATCCGCTCCTGGAAATGGGACACTTGGTTGCTGAGATTGATGAGGGAGGATTCGGTTTGCTTTTCAATTTGATGCTTGATGATCTCCGTAGAAATATTGTAGAGCAGCAAGCTCAAGAGGGAGGTGCTGACAACAGAAATCAGAAAAATCATCAATATGCTTCGGATTTTTCGGGAAGACAAGCTTGAGTACCCCCTTAGTCGACAACCTACAAGTCAGGTGCATCCATTATACCATAATCCTGGAAGCGCTTGCTTTAGTCATTTCCTATTTTCGGGCCGAAACGGCGAAATGACGAAAGTATCTTTCCCGCCACCTCATTGATTTTGCAGGATTCATTATTGAGGGCCCCGAAGGTATCGTGTAACAATGACATCAGTGATGGCTGCAATGGCTGCGATAGAGTACACAGACGGAAGGAGGAGGCTGCGTTTGGAAGGAAATCGAATTCGTGTAGGCGCTGCTGCAACCGGCATCGAGCATGGTCCTGTCATCCGTGCCAACCGGTACCTGAAGGCCAAAAAAATGTGGCGCGATCGGTATCTGTATTTGCTGCTGCTGCCGGTGGTCGCATTTTATCTGATCTTTCATTACGCTCCGATGTACGGGGTCATTATTTCATTTCAGGATTACAACATGTTTAAAGGCGTCTTCGGGAGCAAGTGGATCGGCTTGGCCAACTTTCACGATATTTTTTCGAACAGCGATTTTTATGTGGTGTTACGAAATACGCTGCTGCTCAACTTTTTAACGCTCATTTTCGGTTTTCCGGGACCGATCATTCTGGCTTTACTGCTAAACGAGCTTACGAGCATGAAGTTCAAACGCACGATTCAGACGATCATCTACTTGCCCCATTTTATCTCGTGGGTGGTGGTGGCCAGCTTAATCATTCCCATGCTTTCGCCTCGCGACGGGATTGTAAATGCCTTGATTACCGCGCTGGGAGGCAAATCGATCTACTTCATGGGGGATGCGACCTGGTGGATTATCGTGTACGTCCTCTCCGGGATCTGGAAGGGCATCGGCTGGGGAGCGATTATTTACTTGGCTGCGCTGACGAGCATCGATCCGACGCTGTACGAGGCTGCCGTCATCGACGGTGCGGGAAAATGGAAGCAAACCTGGTACGTGACGCTGCCGGGCATCCGGCCTACGATTATCGTGCTGCTGATTTTGAACATTGGGCATATGATGTCGGTCGGCTTCGACCAGCCCTTCCTGCTCGGCAACGGGGCCGTTATTCAGGTCAGCGACGTGCTCAGCACATATGTCTACCGTCTGGGGCTGCTCAGTGCGGATGTGGCTCATTCCACGGCGGTGGGATTGTTTCAGGCGCTTGTCAACTTCATTTTGCTGATCGGGGCCAACCTGCTGTCCAAAAAGATTTCCGGCGATGGCATCTATTAACCTTGGAGGGGGGAGAACATGGGCAAAACAACAACCGGAAGGTACATTTTCCAGGCATTCAACGGATTGATTCTGACGCTCCTGGCCGCCTCGGCGCTCTTTCCTTTCGTTCATGTGCTTGCCCGGTCGCTCAGCGATGAAGCGGCAATAATGGCCGGCAAGGTCGTCGTGGTTCCGATCGGCATGACATGGGCCGCCTACAACGCCGTCATTCATAATTCCGGGATGAACCAAGCCTTTCTGTTTACGGTCTATCTGACCGTTGCAGGCACCTTGATCAACCTGCTGCTTACCGTATTCGGGGCGTATCCGCTGTCGAAGCGGGATTTGATCGGCGGCCGGGGCATATGGATCTTCATTTTGTTTACGATGTTTTTCGGCGGAGGCATTGTGCCGACGTACTTGGTGGTGAAGTCGCTGGGCTTGCTTAACACGATGTGGGCGCTGATTTTCCCCGTGGCGGTCAATACCTTTAATCTGATTATTATGAAAACCTTCTTCCAGGGCATTCCCTCCGAGCTTGAGGAATCCGCGAAGCTGGACGGCGCGATGGATATCGGCATTCTGTTCCGCATTATCCTGCCGCTATCGCTCCCGATCATTGCGACGCTGACGCTGTTTTACGCTGTGGACCGCTGGAACGAATTTTACCATGCCCTGCTCTATAACAGTGACAGCAGCAAGTTTACGCTGCAATTAAAGTTGAGGGAGCTGGTATTGCAGGGGCAGGTGCCCCAAATGACGGAGGGCAGCTCTCAGCAAGTTGTCCCTAAAGAATCGCTAAAGTACGCATCCATTATTTACGCCACCGTTCCCATCTTGATCGTCTATCCTTGGCTGCAGAAGTATTTTGTGAAAGGGGCCTTAATCGGCTCGCTCAAAGCGTAAGCAAGAGCAAGGCGAACCCATATTAGCGATAAAAATATTGAAGGGAGTCGGTACCATGAGCAAGAAGCGCATCGCAGGGCTATTGGCCTTCACGCTGGTTGTTTTGGCAGGCTGTAACAGCGGAGGCAGTGGAAGCAGCGGAAGCGGAGGAGCGAGCCCAGCTCCGGGTTCCAACGCGAAGCAGGAAGTCGTCGATCTGACCGTCGAGCTGTTCGACCGAAACAATGTCCCCGAAGGGCAAGGCACGCTGCTGGATAACCAGTGGACCAAATGGATTCAGCAGGAAATGCTCAAGCAAGGGGTGCGGGTGACCTTCGTTCCCGTTCCGAGAAGCCAGGAAGTGGATAAGCTCAATGTCATGCTGGCCGCCGGCAATGCACCGGACATCATCTACACGTATGACCGGCTGCTGTTTACCAAGTATGCACTGAGCGACGGGCTGGCCGATCTGACGGATGCGCTCAACAAATATGGCGGTGATCTGAAAAAAGTGCTGGGCACCGAAGTGCTGGCGGACGGGGTTATTAACGGAAAGCAGTATGCGATCCCGGCAATCCGAAGCAATACGAATCACTATGGTTCGTTCATTCGTCAGGATTGGCTGGATAAATTGGGACTCAAAGCACCAACGACAAGAGATGAATTGGTAGAAGTGCTGAAAGCGTTTAAAGAGAAGGACCCCGGAGGCTTGGGGGCTAACAATGTGATCCCGTGGGAACGCGTTCCGCAGGATCCGAACAAATTCGGCACCGAATTTTTGCTGTATGACCTGGAGGCTTCCTTCTTCAAGGATAATTCGTTGAAGACGCGGTTTACGACCCCTGAGCCGGCCCGGGAAGGCTTCAAAGAGTTCATGCAGTTTATGAATACGATGTATAAAAACGGTCTGGTGAACCGGGAATTCGCCACGACCGACAATAAGGCGCAGCTGGCCAATGTTAATAAAGGCGTCACGGGCTTCTTTACCGAAGGCGCGTGGGTGCCGTACAGCGGCGTGCCAAGCCCGTATTCCGCTCTCCAGAAGAGCGTATCGACCGCGAAGCTGACGCCAATCGAGCCGTTCAAAAATGCGGACGGAAAATATTACAAAACGAACTATCCGCCGCTCGGCTTCTACATGTTCACACCGAAAACATCCAAGCATGTGGATGCAGTCATCAAGTATATGAACTGGATGGCGAAGCCAGATGTGACGCAAACCTTGGGCTTCGGGTTCGAGGGCAAGAACTTTAAGATGGATAACGGCGTACCGGCGCCGATCAATGCGGATGAGAACAACAAAACGATGAACTGGATTTTGGGTGACTTGAGGCTGATCTATAGCGGCGTGCCTCCAATGCCGAAGCCTCAAGCGGATGCGCTGCTCAAATTGACGGCGCAGCCGTATGGCGATTTCGCGGTGCAGTCGAACCAAATTGCGGCGAAGGATGCCGTACCGGACGTCTTATATAACGAGCCGATCGACTCCGAGGTGAAGAACAACCCGCAAATCGTCAAGATCGAGCAGGAGTATTGGATCAAAATGGTGACGGCAGCAGATTTCGAAAGCACGTACAGCCAGTTCCAAAAAGAGCTCAAGGATCGGGGCATCGACCAAATTATTAAGGATCGCACAGCGCTGTATAACAAAACCTACAATAAATAAAGCGAGCGGAGATGGTGCTTGTACAGGGCATCATCTCTTTTTTCTTGACGAGAGGAGCGGAATCCATCCGATGTTGAAACATCATTATTCGAGAATCGTGGAGATTACGGAGCGCTTTGTGCCTTTTATATTGAAGTATCAGTGTCTGGACGAACACTCGCGCGATTATGGCGGCAGCGTGGCCCCGCCTAAGGCATTCAGTGAGCCGTGTGTTTCGGCCTACTGCTTGGACGTTGTCATCAGCCTGTACTACAATGCGGATTCACGCTATTACCTGAATCCGGAGCTACTGACGAGTGCCCGGCTTTACCTGGTAAGCCTGCTGCGCGAGCAGCATGAGGACGGGACGATCGATCTCAAAGAGACGAACTTTCACGATGCGACGACGGCCGCTTTTGCCGTTCAGGTGCTGGGCTATACGTATAGACTGCTGGAGAAGGTTTCGCAGCAATCGGCGGAGGAGCAGGAAGTCCGCAGCATGCTTTTGCAGTTTCTGAGCCAGGCGGCTGAGGGGATGGTAACCGGCGGGTTTCATACTCCGAACCACAGGTGGGTAATGGCGTCGGCTTTGTCACTGCTGTATAACATTTTGGGCGAGGAGAGGCTGAGGGAAGAAATTCAGCTGTACTTAAATGAGGGCATTGACTGCGATGAAGAAGGCGAGTATACCGAAAGGTCCGTCGGCATTTACAACGTCGTGAACAACCGCTCCTTGCTCATTATGGCGGATGAATTGGCGATGCCGGAGCTGCTGCAGCATGTGCAGAGGAATCTGAACATGGTGCTGCAATACATCGAACCGGATCATACCCTGTTCACCTTAAACTCCTCGAGACAGGATAACGGCAAGGAAGCGTATCCAGTCGCCTATATGGAGAACTACCTCTTGATGGCTTATAAGACGAACAATCCGATTTACGCCCACACCGCCGACTTTTTGCTTCGACTCACCGATCGGTTGTTGAGCAAGGCGGACTCCCTGGTGGAGCTGGTGACAGCGGTTCCGATCCCCCGCGAGCTGACGAAATGCATGCTGGACGAACGGTTGGCTGAGTTCGAATCAGATACAAAGCCGCCGGAGCTGGAATATGAGCATTGGTTTCAGCAGTCCGGTGTGGTGCGGAGAAGAGAAGGGGATGTCACGTTAACGCTGCTGGAAAACAACAGCACGTTTGCTAAGCTTCAATATGGGAGCAATAAAGTGTATTTGAAATTTGCGGGCTCCTTCTTCAGCAAGGGGCAATTCAAGGGGAGCGGCCTGCGCAAGACCGAACGGGGCTACAGCATGAATTACCGGCGCGAATGGGGATATGTTAGACCGCTGGCTGGCGGGTCGTCCACGAACGTGTGGAAGGATATGGCGCATGACCAGCGGGAAAAGGTACAGATGCAGACCTACGACATCACCATGCAGATCATCGTAGAGCCTCAAGGCATTATCGTGGAGGTCGACTCTCAGGGCGTGGAGCAGGTGCCTTGCAAGCTGGAGCTGATGTTTGAGTCCGGCGGTGCGCTGGAAACCGGCGACAGCATCATTCCCGGCGATGCAGGGCGAGGCGTTATCTTAAAAAGCGGCGGAGCCGTCTACCGGCGGGACGGGGAGAGCCTACGCCTGCAGGGCGGATTCGGCGAGCACGCCTACACCACCGCCATGAGGGGATCGGAGCCGCAGAGTAAAGAGAAATTTACGGTTTATATGACGGATTTCACGCCGATTCACAGGCAAATCGCCATCTTGGCGGAGAAGTAAGCGAGCGGCCGCGGTTTCCCAGTGGAAATCGTGGCTTTCTCTATTCTATTTGAGCTTGTCATGATACAGTAGGGAATAAGATAGGGTGGCTTGAACTGAAGGGGAATCTGTTTTAAGACGGAGGGGTTCATCCAGTGGAGAGTGTCAGGTTCCGGTATCGCAGGAAGTCGCCGAGTAAGCCGGCGCCGTTTCATTCACATGAGCTGTACGAGCTGTATTACTTCCACGAAGGCAAAGGCAACTATTTGATCGGGGACAAGATTTATGCGCTGCAGCCGGGCGACCTGATCGTCATGAACGGCATGAGTCTTCATTGCGCCAATATTGATCCACATTATAACCACTTTCGCACGACGCTTCATTTTGACCCTTACTATACCCGCGAGCTCATTACGTCTCTCCAGGCCGTAGATGTGCTGAAGCCGTTTGTCGAGCTGGGCAACCTGAGACTGCATTTGGGTCCGGGGGATCGATACGAGTTCGAGCAAATGCTGCTGCGACTGCACACCTTTTACCGGCAAAATGATCCGATCATGGACAGCCGCTTCCTGCTGGCGTTTCTCGACTTACTGCATCTGGTATACCGGTTATGCGAGCAGCCCCTGGAGCAAAAGAGCGAATTCGGGTCGGACAAAGAGCGGCATGTGCAGAACATTATCGCCTACGTGGAGCAGCATTACCGCGAGGAGATGACCCTGGAGCAAATGGAGAAGAGCCTTCATCTGAGCAAAACGTACTTATCTAAAATCTTTAAGGAAGTCACCGGGCTCACGCTGTTCAAATATGTATATCAGCGCCGCATCAATCAAGCGAAGGTGTTGTTCCTGCTGGAGAACCGGTCCGTCACGGATACGTGCTTTCAAGTCGGGTTTAAGCATTTGGCCCATTTCAGCCGCATCTTTAAGGAGCATGTCGGAAGCACGCCGGAGCAATTCCGAAAGGCGGCCAATCAACGCCAATAAAAGGAATTTGATTACAGCTGTCCCCTTGCCCTGGGGGATGGTTTTTTATTTTTTGTTTACTCACAGTTAAATCGGCGCCCATTATACAGCAACAGCGAGTAAGACTTCCTTAGAGAGCCGATGTTAAAATATAATCAAGAATGATAGCGGTTACATTTTAGGCAGGACTAAAAAGGGGGAGCAAAAGTATGGTTTGTAATCGAAAGCTTGGGTTATTCGTGAGTTTGCTTGCCGTTTCAGTATCCGTTGCAGGATGTGGAGGTGGAGGGACCCCAGCGGCCAATGCGCCTGCTGGAAGCGCTCCAAGCCCTGCCGCCAAATCAACTGAGCCGGCGGCCACTGCTGCACCGGCACCGACGACACCGGCCGCACCGGTTACCTTGAAGGTGTTCAACTGGGGGGGACTGGATGATAATCTGTTCCAGAAGCTGGTGGTGGAGCCGACGAAGAAGAAATATCCGCACATCAGCTTTCAGGTGACCAACCGGGATAAAAACACCAAAGCCGAAGGGCTGGCCGCGAGCGGTGCCGATATCGATATTTTGTTTATTCAGAGCGGTCCTGTCATGGGCCAGTTCAAGTCGGTTAAGCTGCTTGAGGATATGACCCCATATATCAAAAAGAACAACGTCAATCTGGATCGATTTGAGCCGGAGTTTATGGATGCGATCCGCAAGGAGTCCGATAACGGCTTGCTGGGGCTGCCTTTCGGGGCTTCGCTGTGGGCTACCTTTTATAACAAAGATATATTCGACCGATTCGGCGTTCCGTATCCGAAGGACGGCATGACGTGGGATGAGGTTTATGAGCTTGCGAAGAAATTAACGAAGAACGAAGGCGGGGTGCAGTACAAGGGGCTGGACTTCCAAACCTTGCACTCCTTAGCCAGCCCTCTGCAGCTCGTTACGGTCGATCCGACGACGATGAAAGCGGCCGTCAACTCTCCAGGCTGGGCTAATATCTTTGATCTTGCGAAGCGAATCAGCGACATCCCCGGCAACGACCTGCCGATCGTAACAGCGGCAAAGACACGGGAGCGGTTCCTGAAGGATAAAAATGTGGCGATATTCGCCTCGCCTGACGTGTTTGCTTTTGCCAACGAATCGCAAGCGGTCAAGGATCTCAATTGGGACATCGTGCAGTACCCAAGCTTCAAGGAAAAGCCGAATGTGTACGGCATGATTAATCCAAATCCGGTGGTTTCGCTAGGAACTACCGGTAAAAACAAGGAAGAGGCGATGAAGGTCATCGATCTGGTCACCTCAGACGAGGTACAGCTGGCCTATGCGAGGGTGGGCGGCAAATCATCGCTGAAAAACCCGGAAATGAAAAAGCAGTTCGCTGCCGACCTTGCTCATCTGAAAGGGAAAAATGTCGCCGGCATTTTCAAAAGCAAGCCCGCCCCTTATGTGGTCGCCACGGAGTTTACTGATAACGCCCAAAACTACTTGAGCACCAAGTACGAGGATCTTAAGAAGGGGAAGGACGTCAATACGTTCATGCGGGAAGCGGAAGAGGGCATCAACAAGCTGATTCAATCGTCAGGTAAGTAATCATGGGATAGAGGAGAGACCGCATGAAGCCGAATATTTTGGTCATCATGAGCGATCAGTTTCGCCACGATGCCGTGGAATGCAACGGAAATCCGGTGATCAAGACACTGAATATGAATGCGCTCGCGGCCAGCGGGGTGAATTTCAGCCACTCGTTTACGCCGAATCCGGTCTGTGTGCCGGCACGAATCAGCTTTACAA
Source organism: Paenibacillus cremeus (assembly GCF_007786445.1). Lineage (GTDB taxonomy): Bacteria > Bacillota > Bacilli > Paenibacillales > NBRC-103111 > Paenibacillus_G > Paenibacillus_G cremeus. The sequence goes on from NZ_VNJI01000014.1 coordinate 93,489, forward strand.
CCGGCTGCTACGCGCATAAGGCGGCGGCTGGGGAGAAGGGGAACAAAGGCGTCATTCAGCCGGGATTCCCCAAGCTGGGTGAGGAGCTGGTCAAACGCGGCTACGAAACCTACTCCGTCGGCAAGCTGCACTACTTGCCTTACCGAAAGCCGGGAGAGCCGCGAACGGTGCATGGCTTGCAGCATGTGGAGCTCGCTGAATCCGGCCGGATTCTCGGGAAGTACGACAAGCTGGGGCAGCTGGAAGGCGTCGAGGACTACCATGATTATTTGAAAACGGTCGGCTGGGGTGGCTATACCCGCGGTCACGGGCTAGGCAACAACGATATTTATCCGGCCAGCAGTCCGATTCCCGAGGAGCATTATGTCGATAGCTGGGTAGCGAACGGCGCAATTTCCTACATGAAGAAGCATGTACAGGAGCAGCCGGATAAGCCGTTCTTCATGTGGGCCTCGTTTCCCAAGCCGCACTCCGTCTACGATCCACCGAGGCCTTACGATGCCTTGTACGATCCCCGGGAGATGCCGGATCCGGTCGGCGATATCGGGATGATCCGCGAGCGTGGACTCGATCTGCTCTACAGTGAGCATATCAACTACATCTGGGATCTGCTGTCGCCGGAAGCCAAGAAAGTGATCAAAGCGTACTATTACGGCCTTATTTCGCTGCAGGACAAATTGATCGGGAATATGCTGCGTTTTCTCGACGAGCAGGGGCTGCGTGACAATACGATCGTCATCTTTACCTCGGATCACGGCGATCTGATGGGCGACTTCGGGCTCTATTTCAAGCGCTGCTTCTACAATGGCTCCGTCAAAGTGCCGCTCATGATCAGCTGGCCCGGCCACATTCCAGCGGGCACGACGTCGGATGAGCTGGTCGGTCTGGAGGATCTGATGCCGACGCTCATGTCGCTCATCGGCGAGCCGCTGGAGCAGGCGGTGGACGGTAAAGATTTGTCGCCGGTGCTCTTGGAGCAGAAGCCGGTGCGGGAGTATTACGTCTCCCAGAGCGAGACGAGCGGGATGAAGATGAGCTATATGATCACGAACAAAACGTGGCGCTACATGTACCACGTCTACGGCGGAGTTGAGGAGCTCTACAACGAGGTGGAGGATCCGCAGGAGCTGCATAACTTGGCCCATTCGACCGATTCCGGCGTTCAGGACTTGAAGGAGCAAATGCGTGTCGAGCTGCTGAAGTGGATTATCAGCAACGAGGATCATAACATGCTGGAGCATGGCGACTTGCTGCGCGTGGAGAAGCTGGAGGACCTGCCGCTGCCCAAGCGTCATTACTTGTTCGGCCGCCGGTTTTATTAAAATCACATCCAAGGGAAGGGGAGCCGCACCGATGAAACACAAATTTGCCGCCCAATTGACGACGGTTCGAGAGCTGGTTAAACAGGATTTTCCGGGAACGCTGCGTGAGCTGAAAGCGATGGGCTGGCCTGCCGTTCAAATTTCAAGGCTGTGGGGCTGGGATGCGAGAGAGATTGCTGCCGTACTGCAGGAAACCGGATTGCAGGTAGCAGGCATGCACGTGGCCTTGGATCGTTTGATAGACGAATTGGACAAGGTCCTAGAGGAAGCGGTTCTGTTCAATACGAAAGATATCGTGCTGAAAGGCCTGCCGGGGAAGACGCACAATCCAAGCGATTTTGTTTCAGCGCGCTTTCTTCTGAACGAGCTTGCACGGAAGCTGGCCCCGCAAGGGTATCGGATCAGCTATCACAATCATGATTTTGAATTGCAGACGAATATTGAGGGGAAGTCCGCGCTGGAGTTTTTGCTAGAGCCGACGGAAGACAACCTGCTGCTGGCTGAAATCGACGTGTATTGGGTGAAAAAAGGGGGGCGCGACACGGTGGAGTTCCTCAAGCCGTACGCCCATCGGATGCCGATCATTCACTTGAAGGACATGACGAATGACGAGGCGCAGACGTTTGCCGAAATTGGCACGGGGACGATTGATTTCGAGCCGATCCTTCGCTGGGGCGAGCAAAGCGGCATCGAGTGGTACGCGGTGGAGCAGGACAAATGCCCGGGCCATCCGATGGACAGCATGCAGATCAGTCTGGACAACTTGAACCGGCTGGCGGACCGCATTCAGAAGCAAGGTCATGCAGTATAGAAGGAGGAATCGCCGATGTCATCCGCGTCCGCGTTGAACAATCAGCCGAACATCTTAATTTTCATGCCCGATCAAATGCAGGCGCAGGTCACTTTACCGGGGCACCTTTGTCATATGCCGAATGTGAACCGCTTGGCGTCAGAAGGAGTTTCCTTTACGTACGCTTATCCGCCGATGGCGCATTGCTGTCCGGCGAGGGCATCCTTCATGACAGGGCTTTACCCGACGCAGCACGGCGTATTCAACAACGTATCCAATGACCAAGCTCTTCGGACGACTTTAAATGACGGCGTAGAGATGTTTTCGGAAAAGCTGCAGGATGTGGGCTACCAGCTGTTTTACAGCGGCAAATGGCACGTGTCCGCCACGGAGATGCCCCGGGATCGGGGCTGGGCCGAGCTGCATATGCGGGAGCAGAAGCTCGATCACGGCTCGCGCCGGGAGGCGTTCAGGAAGCTCAAAGCGGACAAAGCCGAGGCGGACCGGGAGCGGGGAGAGATTGCCCGGCCGGGCTGGGGCTCATACCGGTTGTATGGGACATCCGACGAGCGCTACGAGGATACGAAGGATTACCGGACGGTGCAGGCGGCGATCGAGCAGCTGGACCGCTTGAAGGATAGCAGCGATCCGTGGTGCATGTTTGTCGGTCCGACGGCACCGCATGATCCTTTTATCGTACCGGAAAAGTACGCCAAGATGTATGACCCGAGCAAGGTGCAGCTGCCGCCGAACTTTCATGATGATATGAAGGATAAGCCGGGCATTTACCGCCGGATGAAGAGCGTGTTCAGCCAGCTGACGGAGGACGAGGTCAAGGAATCGATCGCCCACTACTGGGGCTTCTGCACGATGGTGGACGATCTGTTCGGCGAGGTGCTGGAGGCGCTGGAGCGCAACGGCCAGCTCGACAACACGATCGTAATGTTCGTTTCCGATCACGGGGAGCACGCGGGAGCGCATGGCTTATATTGCAAAGGCATCAGCACCTTCGATGAGGGTTACCGGGTACCGTTCATCATTCGGGCGCCTCAGCTGGCGGAGCATGGTGGACGTGCCATGGACGAGTTCGTCAGCTTAATGGATGCGGCGCCGACGATTCTGGAGCTGGCCGGAGCCCAGCCTTTGGGCAAGTGCAGCGGTCTCAGCCTGGTTCCATTCCTGCGGGGCACCCAGCCGGAGCGTTGGCGCGATTCGCTGTTCACGCAATGCAACGGTACCGAGCTGTACTATATCAACCGCATGGTCAAGACGAAGCGGTACAAATTCGTGTACAACCCTTCGGATCTCGATGAGCTGTATGATTTGCAGGCGGATCCGCATGAGCTGGTCAATATCGCTGATCATCCGGGCATGGAGGGGATTGTGAAGGAAATGTACACCAGGATGTGGGAGCATGCCTTCAGCGCCGAGGACAACTGCTTTGTTCGCTACATTCCGGTGACGACTGCGCAATACGGTCCCTACGTTGTCAGTCAGGCGTCACAGTCGCAGCCATCTTACACATAGGGGGAATTGAGGCCGTCGGTCAATTTCTCGCTGCCCTACGAAGGGTATCGGCTAGCCATCAACGGCACGAAGGGACGCATCGAATCGCAGGAGTACAACCATAACCGGACCCCTTTTCCGACGCCGGTGCAGACGGTGGACTATTTCCCGTTATTTGGCTCCAAGGAAACGATCCATGTGGTCCAAAACGGCGGCTCCCACGGCGGCGCCGATCCGATCATGCAGGAGGACCTGTTCCTCGACCCGGATCCGAAGCGATCCTACGAAATTTTGTCCGGCGCGAAGGCCGGGGCTTATTCGGTTGCTACGGGCGAAGCGGTTTGGCGTTCTGTGAAGGAGCGATGTCCCATTCGGATCAAGGATGTTCTGCAAGGGTGAATCTCTATTAGGGAGGAACGAATATGAAGCGTACGGCCTGGATTTCTCTAGTCAGTTTAACGGCATTAGCCCTTACTTCCGCTGGCTGCAGCCAAGGCGACGGCAAGACACATTCGCAGCAGCCACAGCAAACACAGCAGCCTTCCGCAGCACCGGCGAAGCAAGCACCGCCTAAGGACGATCAGATTAACGGCGGCAAGCCGATTACTTTAAAGGTGTACAACTGGGGCGTCTTCAGCGATGAGGAATACCAGAAGCTGATTGTCGAGCCGTTAAAAAAGAAATATCCGAACGTGACGCTGGACATGATCGTCCGAGATTCCAAGACCGGTCCTGAACAGCTCGCTGCTTCCGGCACGGATCTGGACATCTACGCGATTCAGAGCGGCCAAATCATTGATTTTACGACCTATAACCTGATCGACGACGTGACGCCGCTGCTCAGCAAAAACAACATCAGCCTGGACAAATTCAAGCCTCAGTATATCGATATTTCACGCGGCAGAACGAAGGATAAGCTGTGGGGCATTCCGTTCGGAGCCGGAGGCAGCACGCCGTGGGCGCTCATTTACAACAAGGATATTTTCGACAAGTTCGGCATTCCTTACCCGAAGGACGGCATGCTGTGGGATGACGTTTACGAGCTGGCCAAGAAGCTGACTCGCAACGATAACGGCGTGCAGTATAAAGGCCTGGACTACCAAAATATTCAGAGCTTGGGCGCGGGGCTCGGCGTAGCGTCTGTCGATCCGAAAACGGAAAAAGCATCCGTCAACACCGCGGATTGGCAAAAGGTGCTCGCCCTCGGCAAAATAATTAACGACATTCCCGGCAACGACCTTCCGGTGGTCAATGCGGCCAAGACGCGGGAACGGTTTATGAAAGACAAAACCATTGCCATGTTCGCCTCGCCGAGTCTATTGACCTTTATTAAAGAAGTGACGCCCATAAAAGACCTGAACTGGGATGTGGCGCAATATCCGAGCTATCCGGAAAAGCCGAATATCAGCAATCCGGAAGGCGGTATCCGGCCTTTGCTCTCGATCGGTTCCAACAGCAAACACAAGGATGACGTAATTAAGCTGTTCGACTTCCTGACGACCGACGAGATTCAAATAGAGTATTCCAAAATGGCAGGATTGACCACCTTGAAGAACCCTGAGATTCAAAAGGTTTTTGCCACCAGTGTGCCCGGCCTTAGCGACAAGAAGATCAGCAGCGCCTTCAAAAGCCAGCACAGCCCATACGTGGATGGGACCGACTATGACAACTTGGCCGACAAGGTGATGAGCGACAAGTTTGAGGAAGTAAAGAAAGGCAAGGACATCAATACGATGACGCGGGAAGCCGAGGAAGCGATAAACAAGCAGATCGAAGCCGCGAAAAAGAAGTAGGTGACCACAGAGCGATGTCGAGGAAGCCGAATGTCGTCATCCTGATGGCCGATCAGCTGCGCAAGGATGTCATCACTGAGCGGTATACGCCGCATCTATATGCCCTGCAGCAGCAAAGCGTGAGCATGGAGCGGGCCTACTGCGCCTCTCCGCTTTGTGTGCCGGCGCGCGGCGCTTTTTTTACCGGCACGTACCCGAACTGCAACGGCAGCTTGATGAATCCCGGCAAGACGCCGGATCGGGAGCACGGGTTCATGCAGCCGGGCATTGCGAATTTGTATCAGCTGCTCGAGCGGGAGTGGGATAGCTGGCACGTTGGCAAGCAGCATCTGAAGCTAGCAGAGCCGCTGGATCAAGACCCAGAATCGCCGACGAAATGGAATACGGACGCCGATTATAAGCGTTTTTTGCAACAGCATGGCAAACGCAGTCCCGGCGGGAGTGCGTTCCGGGGCATGACGCCGGAGCTGGTGGCAGGCAAGTACACCCGGATGAAGCCGTATTCCATCCCTGCCACGGGCTGCTATGAGGAAGGCTTCGAATTCAGCTTCGACGGCTATATCGCAAATGCCGCCGTGGAGGCGATTCGCTCGCGGGATCAGGGCAAGCCGTTCCTGCTGAACGCGATGTTTATCGCGCCTCATCCCCCGTTCGATGTGCCCGAGCCGTGGTTTTCCATGGTGAAGGACGCGGAGGTGGAGCTGCCTGAGAACGTTGGGGTGTGGTGCAAGCATCAATCCCCGCTGCAGCTGCATCATTTGCCGGGTGCGATCGGAACGCGGTACAGCCGGGACGATTGGCAGCACATCTGGCCGGTCTATCTAGGGCTGGTGGGAATGCTCGACCATTGCGTCGGCCTGATCGTGGAGGAGCTGAAGACGCAAGGCCTGTACGACGACACGCTGATTGTGTTTACCAGCGATCACGGGGAAATGCTGGGCTCACACTGCCTGTGGCAAAAAAACTGCATGTACGAGGAAGCGACGCGGATCCCGCTGACCTTCAAATTGCCGAGTTCAATGCAGGATATCATTCCTGCCGGGACGGTGAGCGAGCTGGTCAGCGCGGTGGACGTCCTTCCTACGCTGTGCGGCATACTTGGGATAGAGCCGCCTGAGCGGCTGTCCGGCGTGTCGCTGCTGCCGAGCATCCAGCATGGAACGCGGCTGGAGCGTGACAGCGTCTATATCCAGTACGACGGGAATCAGGCGAGAGGGCATTTTCAACGGTGTGTCGTTCATCAGGAGCACAAGCTGATCGTGGACTTTTATAAGGATGAGCTGTACTTGGAGCTGTACAACGTTATCCGCGATCCGCAGGAGATGGACAATCTCGCCGTTCGCGAGGATGCGAGTCCGCTTGTGGCGGAATTATTGGATCGATTACGCGGGCATATGCAGGATACAAACGATTTGATCTCGCTGCCAGATGACGCCTGGGAGCACTTTGCCGAACGATTATCTGTATTCCAAATCTAAGAAGGGCTGGTGACCATACCTATGGAGCAAGTCAGAATCGGTCTGATCGGTATCGGCAATATGGGGAAAAACCATACCAAGTATCTCATGGACAAGGAGATTAAAGGGGGCGTCCTGACGGCGATCTGCGATAAGGATCCCGCGCGCTTCGGTTGGGTGAAGTCGAATTATGGGGACCGCATTCAGCTGTTTGACAATACGGCGCAATTTTTCGAGTCCCGGGCCTTCGACGCCGTGATCATTGCCACGCCGCATTACGACCATCCGACGCTCGCGATTGAGGCGTTTGACCATGGCTACCATGTGCTGGTGGAGAAGCCGGCCGGCGTCTACACGAAGAAGGTGCGCGAGATGAACGAAGCCGCCGCCGCTTCCGGCAAGGTGTTCGGCATCATGTACAACCAGCGCACGAATCCGATGTATCAGAAGCTGCGCGAGCTGATCTCCTCGGGAGAGCTGGGCGAAATTCGCCGTACCAATTGGATTATTACGTCCTGGTACCGCCCGCAGAGCTACTACGATTCCGGCGGCTGGCGTGCGACTTGGGCCGGAGAAGGCGGAGGGGTCCTGATCAATCAGGACCCGCATCAGCTCGACCTGTGGCAGTGGACGACTGGCCTGATGCCGAAGCGCGTTCGCGCATTTTGCCACTTCGGCAAGTACCGCGACATTGAAGTCGAAGACGATGTTACGGCGTACGTCGAGTATGAGAACGGCGCCACCGGTCTTTTCGTCACAACAACGGGTGAAGCGCCAGGAACGGACCGCTTTGAGGTGTCGGGGGATCGGGGCAAAATTTTGATCGAGGACGGCAAAATGACGTTCCACCGGCTGACCGTATCGGAACCGGAATTCAACCGGAACTATAAGGGCGGCTTCGGCAAGCCGGAGTGCTGGAAGATCGACATTCCGGTGAAGTCGAGCGGAGCGAAGCATGCGGGCATTACCCAAAACTTCGTCGACGCGATCCTGAAGGGCACCGCGCTGCTGGCTCCCGGCGAAGAGGGCATCAAAGGGCTGACGATCTCCAATGCGATCCATTTATCGTCCTGGCTGGATGATTGGGTGGATCTGCCGCTTGACGAGGATCTGTATTACGAGAAGCTTCAGGAGCGGATTCGTGCCTCGAAGGGGAGCAAGGAAGTGAAGGAAGTTAGCGCGATGGACGTGACCGGCACGTTTTAGCTTGGGATCACTGTGACAAAAATCACAGCGCTGATCGCGCAGCTGCATGGTTTAATGGTAGCATGGATGGATTTCCTCAACTAAAAAAGGAGAGACATGGCATGCTGACTTGCGAACAATGCGGTAAAATCAACGGGCACGGCGAAGTGGGAACAAGCTGGATTTGCGGGGACTGCAAGATGGGCGAGCAGGAGCCGGCGAATGACAGCATATCGAAAAAGGCTCGAAACAAATCGGCCGAACAAGGCGCTACGAATGGGCAGATTGAAAACAAATAACCATTTAGCAGAAGCTGCAATGAACCCCGCGAGGGGTTCTTTTTTTTCGTTGCCCCAGTTCGAAAAAAGTCAAAAAAGTATAAAAGTAGTCAAGATGTTTACTTATCCGCGTAAATCCGTGTAGCTATAATGAAAACAGCCTGTCCAAACGGTCAAGCTGCATATAGTGCATAGTTTACTTGGGGGTGTCAACTTGTTAAAACGAAGTTTATCTGCCATTCTCGCCATTACTATTTTGATCAGTCTGTTTAATGTGGCAGCCGGTGTTTCCCTTGCGGCAGCGCCAAGTCAGCCGGGTGTGACGACAACGACCGCCAATTCGGTCAGCTTGTCCTGGCCCGCTGTATCAGGTGCCGACAGTTATAATGTGTACCGTTCCCTGAGCAGTAGCGGTCCCTTCCTCAAGGCGAACACGTCGGCTATTGCTTCGAACAGCTATGCTGACACAAGCTTGTCATCGAACACCAGATATTACTACAAGGTTGCAGCGGTAAGCGGCGGCACAGAATCCGCCTTGTCTACAGATGCTTCCGGATTAACGCAGCCGGACTTCGGACCTAACGTGTATGTGTTTGATCCGTCCACACCGGCGGCAGACATTCAATCGATCAGCACGAGTGTATTCACGAAGCAGGAAACAAACCAATTCGGCAGCGACCGCTATGCGATGCTCTTCAAGCCCGGGACGTACAGCGCGAATATCCGCATGGGCTTCTACACGCAAGTGTCCGGTCTGGGGCAATTGCCGGATGACGTCACCATTAACGGCGGGATCACGGTAGATGCAGATTGGGCGGGAAGTCACAATGCGACGCAGAACTTCTGGCGATCCGTCGAAAACTTGGCCGTAGCGCCATCCAGCGGCGATATGAAGTTTGCCGTTTCTCAGGCGGCGCCTATGCGACGTTTGCACGTGAAAGGCGGCCTGACCTTGCACGATCAAGGCGGGTGGGCAAGCGGCGGCTTTTTGGCCGATACGTTGGTGGATGGGACGGTAACATCCGGTTCCCAGCAGCAGTGGTTTTCCCGAAACAGTAAGTGGGGAACGTGGAATGGGGCTGTCTGGAACACGACGATAGTCGGCTCCGTCAATGCTCCGGTGGAAAATTGGCCAACCACGGCCTTTACGGTGGTCAATTCGACGCCTGTCATTCGGGAGAAGCCGTTCCTGACTTTCGATACGGCTGCGAATCAATATAACGTGTTTGTACCAAATACGGCTTCGAACACGAATGGAACTAGCTGGGCAGGCGGGCCTGCGGCCGGTACGTCGATTCCGATCGAAAACTTCTTTATAGCTAATCCGGCAACTACAGCGGCGGCAATTAATGCGGCGCTCGCTCAAGGCAAGCACCTACTGCTAACACCTGGCGTCTACCATCTCACAGATACGATTCGAGTCACACGGCCGGACACAGTGGTGCTGGGTCTTGGACTCGCTACGCTGCATTCGGACAATGGCATTGTAGCCCTTTCGGTGGACGATGTAGATGGCGTGAAAATTGCCGGGCTTCTGTTCGAAGCAGGCAGTGTGAGCTCGCCTGTCCTTCTGCAGGTCGGCCCTAAAGGCAGCTCCGCGAATCATGCCGGCAACCCAAGTTCGCTTCACGATCTGTTTTTCCGGGTCGGCGGGGATGCGCTTGCCAAAGCGGACGTTTGTATCGAGATCAACAGCAGCAATGTCATCGGCGACCACTTCTGGGTATGGCGCGCGGATCATGGCACAGGGGCGGCGTGGAATTCTAACCTCACGACCAATGGCATGATTGTCAACGGAAATGACGTCACGATGTACGGCCTTTTCGTCGAGCATTTCCATCAATATCAGACCGTATGGAATGGCGAACGCGGCAAAATGTTTTTTTATCAAACGGAGATCCCTTATGATGTGCCAAACCAAAATAGCTGGATGAGCAGCAATGGCACCGTCAACGGTTATGCTTCTTATAAAGTTGCGGATTCCGTGACCTCGCATGAAGCGTATGGACTGGGTTTATATTCCTTCTTTAGAGATGCGGATGTGAAGCTGGACCACGCGATTGAAATTCCTGACACACCAGGCGTCAAAATCCACAATGCAACGACCGTGTACTTAAGCGGCTTCGGTGAGATTACGCATATTGCCAATAACACCGGAACTCCCGTGAAAAAAGGCACGATGCGAACTACGATGGGCGATTACGTGCCAAGAGTAACGGCAGGCTTCACACCGGTGAACGCGGCTACGATTACGGGACGAGCTCCGCTGCTGCCGGCTTATGCCGTACAGAATTTCACCGATTCGTCGACGAAGCAGGCGCTTGTAAGCTGGGACAGCATCGATCCGTCCCAATATGCGACCCCGGGAAGCTTTACGGTCCAGGGATCGGTTCAAGCGGCCCTAGGTGCTTTGAATACCCCGGTTAAAGCACAGGCCAATGTCACGGTGAATCCAGCAAAAGCTGTACCGGTGACTGGCATTACCTTAACCTCGGAGGGCAACGCGACAGCGATCACAGCCAAGGGCGGCACGCTGCAAATGAATGCGGTTGTAGCTCCCTCTAATGCTACCGACGCATCGGTTGCCTGGACGGTTGTCAACCCGGACGGCACGGCAACGAATAAGGCGACGATTAGCAGCGGAGGCTTGCTATCCGCCGTTCAGGATATGAACGATAGCATGGTGAAGGTGATCGCTACAGCCAATGACGGGACTGGCGCTTCGGCAAGTCAGCTGATCGCGATCAGCGGTCAGATTTTGAAGGTGACCAGCATAACCGTTACCGGACAGAACAGTGTAACCGCGATTACCTACAAAAACGGCACGCTGCAGATGCTGGCCGATGTCCAACCTCTAAATGCCAATGACCGGTCACTGACGTGGTCAGTTGTGAACGGCACGGGCACCGCTTCGATCGATGCTACTACAGGCATGCTAAAAGCGCTGACAGACGGAACCGTGAGCGTTGTTGCGACGGCCAAAGACGGCTCCGGGGTCACCGGTAAACAGACGATCACGATTAGCGGGCAAGCCTTGGTCTTGGGCAACGGATGGAGCTGGGTCAGAGAGAACCGGGATAATTGGGCGATCACTCCAGCGAATCCGAATGTCATGCGATTAACGACAATCGAAGGAAGCTGGGGCGGGTCTAAGCCGAGCAATATTTTGCTTCGAGATCCTGGAACCACCGATTTCTCGATTTCTACAAAGTTAAAGTTCGATGCTTCAGCAAGCTTTGAATGGGCTGGCTTAATCGTTTATCAAGATGACAGCAACTTGATCTCCTTGGGACGCCAAGCCAACGGCAGTCCGGCTGCCAAACAAATCCGATTCTCGCAAGTCAAGACCGGAACACAAACGGATAAAAACTATACCGATCCGGTGGCTCCGGGAGATATCTATTTAAGAATTGATAAGACGGGAACGACATACAAGGGCTATTATAGTGCGGACGGTACTAACTGGACTCAAGTTACGGATACCTTCACGCTGACGTTGACGAACCCTAAGATCGGGATTTTTGACCGGAAGCTGAATACGAGTATTCCTGTCAAAACAGCGGAATATACGGACTTTAAACTCGGCGGAACGGTGATTCCGTACTGGGCTCCTGTTAGCTCTGTAAGTTTGGCGGGAGCTGGCGGTGCGTCGGCGATTACTACGGATAACGGCACATTGCAAATGTCCGCGCAGGTTCTGCCTGCGAATGCGAGTTCGAATGCAGTCCTTTGGTCTGTGTTTAACGCAGACAACAGCCCTACCGACAAGGCAACGATCAGCTCGAGCGGGGTATTAACCGCGGTCAAGAACGGGCCAGTGAAGGTTGTGGCTACGGCTTACGACGGCTCAGGTGCAGTCGCAAGCACGATCATCACCATCTCGGGGCAAGTGCTTACTCCACCGACCATTGGCGTTCTGTCTTCGGGAGATGGACAGGTCACTCTCGGATGGAGCCCAATGAACGGGGCGGTTACGTATTCCGTGTATCAGAAAACGGCAAACGGTACGTATGCTGATGCTCTGACCACCGTAAGCGGCAATGTATACGGCTACACCGCGACGGGCTTAACGAACGGGATAACTTATTCTTATGTGGTAACTGCGCAGTACCCTGGCAAAGTGAGCGATGCTTCCAATGAAGTCAGCGCCACTCCGCAAGTAGCGGCACCAGGAGCACCGTCGCTGCAAACGGCTGTAGCAGGCAATGGCCACGTCAGCCTCGGCTGGAGCCAGGTAGCAGGCGCAACGGACTACCAAGTGTACAGCAGCACGGCAACCGGAGTGTACAGCAGCACGTCACTGGCGACAGTAAGCGGCGCGGTGTACAGCTACGATGCGATCAATCTGACCAATGGCACGACCTATTACTTTGTCATCAAGGCAGTAAATCCAGGTGGACTCAGCGCAGCGTCCAATGAGCTTAACGCGACGCCGCAAGTTCCGGCGCCAGGAGCACCATCGCTGCAAACAGCGGTAGCAGGCAATGGCCACGTCAGCCTCGGCTGGAGCCAGGTAGCAGGCGCAACGGGCTACCAAGTGTACAGCAGCACGGCAACCGGAGTGTACAGCAGCACGCCACTGGCGACAGTAAGCGGCGCGGTGTACAGCTACGATGCGATCAATCTGACCAATGGCACGACCTATTACTTTGTCATCAAGGCAATAAATCCAGGTGGACTCAGCGCAGCGTCCAATGAGCTTAGCGCGACGCCGCAAGTTCCGGCGCCAGGAGCACCGTCGCTGCAAACAGCGGTAGCAGGCAGCGGCCACGTCAGCCTTGGCTGGAGCCAGGTAGCAGGCGCAACGGGCTACCAAGTGTACAGCAGCACGGCAACCGGAGTGTACAGCAGCACGCCACTGGCGACAGTAAACGGCGCGGTGTACAGCTACGATGCGATCAATCTGACCAATGGCACGACCTATTACTTTGTCGTCAAGGCAGTAAATCCAGGTGGACTCAGCGCAGCGTCCAATGAGCTTAGCGCAACGCCACTGGCACCGGCGACTTCCAGCAGTGGAGGCTCCAGCTCTTCGAGCCAGCCATCCACGGTGAACAATGGAACGGTCACGGCTACAGCCGATCAATTAACGAACGGCCAAAACGGCAAAGCAACGATCTCGGTTCCAGCTAACACTTCGGAGATCAAGCTTCCGGGGAATGCGTCCGAGTTGGTTAAATCGAACCGCTTGGAGATCAAGACCGATGCCTTAACCATTACAATTCCATCCGATGTGTTAAAGCAAGTAACAGGCAAGCTTTCCGCGGATGATGTGAAGAACAGCACGATCTCGCTGAAGGTTGACCGGATCACCGAAGCCGATGCGAAGAAGTTAATCAGTAAACCAGATACTAAACTGGCAGGCGACGTGTACGAATTCCATCTGTCCATTCAGACTGCGGATGGAAAAACGACCGAGCTTACGAAATTTGATAAGCCTATGATCATTGAACTGAAGCTTGCAGCTTCCATGAATCCGAAATTGGCAGGTATCTATTACATTGCAAATGATGGAACATTGGAGTATGTCGGCGGTAAAGTGAAAAATGATGTTATTACCGCTGAAATCAGCCATTTTAGCAAATACGCAGTACTTGAAGTGACGAAGACCTTCACAGATGTGCCGTCCGGCCACTGGGCTTCCAATGTGATCCGTGAGCTTGCAGCGAAGCAATTCGTAGATGGAACGAGCGCGACGACCTTTGAGCCTGAGCGCAGCGTAACGCGTGCCGAATTTACGGTGCTGCTTGCAAGAGCATTGAAGCTGACGGACAAAGGCGAAACAGCCTTTACCGACGTGAAGTCCGGCGACTGGTATGCCGATGCGGTATCCGCCGCAGTGAAGGCCGGCGTTCTGCAAGGCAAGCAGGCGGGATTGTTCGATCCGAATGCATCGATTACCCGCGAGGAAATGGTGACCATGCTGCTCCGAGCTTACAAGTACAAGAAGGGCAAGGTCGCGAGCCAAGGCACCCATGCTTTCGCAGATGAAGCTCAAATGTCTCCATGGGCGACAGAGTTTGTGCAAACCGCGGCGGCGCTGCATCTGATTCAAGGACGTACAGCGGACAAGTTCGATCCGCAAGGCATCTCCACACGTGCCGAGGCCGTTCAAGTTCTCTATAATCTCTTAGCCGCTATTCAGGCACTTTAAGATCATCCAACAGGGGCAGTTCATCTTGGTAAAATCAATCCTTTACTAAGTGAGCTGCTCCTCTTTTTTATGTCATAAATGGATGAGGGGAGGTGAGGCCGAAGGAGCTTATTATTTTTTTGGGATTTTGTAAACGGTTACAACTTAAAATTGAGAAGGGATGAAACGGATGATTAAAAAAATCAGCTTATGGATGTTTCTAGTACTTTCCCTGTTTGCAGCAAGCAGCTTCGTATCCTCACAGCAAGCCCATGCAGCACCCACAGACACTTGGGTACCGGTTTGGAGTGATGAGTTTGACGGCACAAGCGGGGCTGCTCCGGATACGACGAAGTGGAGCTACGATATTGGCACGGGAGCCAATAATGACGGGTGGGGCAATCAAGAGAAAGAATATTATACCGATCGGACCGCGAATTGCTTCTTGGACGGGAACGGCAAGCTTATTTTAAAAGCGCTTCAAGAAACCTATGGCTCAGGCTCACAGCAGCGCAATTATACGTCCTGCCGGATGGTCACGAAGTCTAAGGGAGACTGGAAATACGGAAGGGTCGAAGTGATGGCGAAGCTTCCAACTGGCGGCCTAGGAATCTGGCCGGCCATCTGGATGCTGCCGTCCGACAAGGTGTATGGCAATTGGCCGCGGAGCGGGGAAATTGACATGATGGAAATGGTCGGGGCGGAGCCGCTCAAGGTTTATGGAACGATCCATTACGGCAACCCGTGGCTACACACCGGAGGGGATTACACCTTACCGAATAACGGATTCCATGAGTATGCGGTAGAGTGGGACGAAGAAGAAATTCGCTGGTACGTCGATGACGTCCTATTTTCCACGAAGAAAGTGGATGATTGGTACAGCTCCAATAGCCCCAAGCCGGGTCCGTTCGACCAGCGCTTTCACCTTCTGTTGAATCTGGCGGTAGGCGGCACTTGGCCGGGGACACCGGATGCATCCACGGTTTTCCCGCAGCAGATGGAAGTGGATTATGTGCGTGTTTACGAAAGACCTGGCACATGGACGAAGCCCTTGCCGGGAAAAATTGAAGCGGAGAGCTACGCAAGTATGAGCGGCGTCAGCGTAGAAGCCACAACAGATACGGGGAATGGTAAAAATGTCGCAAGCATTCAGACGAGTGATACGTTAACCTACAATGCAGCAGTAAAAACGACGGGCAGCTACACAATGGAATATCGCGTTGCGAATGGCGGGACTTCCAATGCCAGCTTCAATCTGCTAGTGGACGGCGTACAGCAAGGAACCACAGTAACCGTGCCTCCGACGGGCGGGAACCAGCAATGGACAACCTTGACGCAAGCCGTCACCTTGAATGCGGGCAACCATACGCTGCAAGTCAGCGGAGCTTCAGGGGACTTCCGGCTAAACTGGCTTCAAGCAGTGAAGTTGAACACGGTGATCGCGGAGGATTTTGAAAACTGGGATAACAACGCCTTGTTCGGCAGTTCGACCAGCGGTAGCTCGACCATTACGCTATCCAAGGACACGGCTAGCAAAACCCAAGGCAATTACGCTTTGAAAGTGGATTATAATCAAGCGTCAGGCGGGGCTCTGGAGTGGTACAGTAAGTTCTACCAGAACTGGTCGTATCACATGGGGATGAAGCTGGATGTCTTGGGTCAGAGCAGCGGACGTACCGTACGAGTGGAGCTGGAGGATGCGGAAGGCGAGCGGTACGATTATGATTTCGTCGATAATTTTACGGGATGGAACAGCGTCGTCATGCCGTTCTCGAGCTTTGTTCGCGCGTCGACGCAGCCAAGCGGGGCACCGAATGACGGCCTGGATCGCAAAGACTTGAATGGTGTCCACATCCAGATGCTGACGGCAGGAGCGGGGACGCTGTATTTTGACAACCTGATTGTGTACTCCGGTTCTCCAACCTCGACGCCGGAGCCGAAAGCGGTGCCTCCGGTCATTACAAGCGCCATTCCGGGTGTGGTTGAGGCCGAGAGCTATGGCGCAATGAGCGGAGTGAAGAAAGAGGACACACAGGACGTCGGTGGCGGGCAAAATATCGGCTACATCAATACCGGCGACTGGCTCGATTATAACGTGAACGTGGCGCAGACCGGCGCCTATAAGGTAGAGTACCGGGTGGCCTCGGCGAACGGCAGCAGCGGCTTTGAGCTGCGAAGCGGGAGCGCGGTACTGGATTCGCACGGGGTGAGCCCTACCGGAGGCTCGCAGGTGTGGCAGACGATGACCGACTATATTTCGCTGAGTGCCGGCTCCCAGGTCATTCGATTGTACGCAGTAGGAAGCTCCTTCAACATCAATTGGATTCAATTCACCAAAGTCGATCCGATCAAAATCGAAGCGGAAGCGTATACGACCATGAACGGCGTACAAACCCAGACGACGACCGACACCGGCGGAGGGCTGAATGTGGCCTACATCGATCCCGGTGATTGGATGGACTACACGGTGACGCTGCCAAGAACGGCAACCTACAAGGTCGAATACCGTGTCGCAAGCGCGAATACGACGGGGGCGTTCCAGCTCATGGAAGGGTCAACGGTGCTCGATTCACAAAGCGTTCCCAACACAGGGGGTACGCAGAAATGGATTACCCAATCGTCCGGCAGCATCCAGCTAACCGCGGGCACACATACGTTCCGGATTTATTCGAACGGCAATCATTATAACCTCAACTGGTTCCAGCTTCTAGAGCAGTAACAATCCCATGCCCAAGCCATAATGCGAGCAATCCTCGTATTATGGCTTTTTACTATGGTCAAATATTTTCGAGAATGGTCAAATCTGTTGCTTTTTTTGGGTGCTTTAAAACGGTTAAATAGGAATAGCAGAAAATAAGATTGCGCAAAGAGGTGTTCGCTTTTGAAGGTGGCAGAGAATTTAAGGGTACAACCCGTGCCGAGAATGGAAAAGGGACGCACTGCGTCGCTTCGTAAAATTAAGGGAGAGAAGAAGGAGAACCTGGCAGGCTACATCTTGGTGGCGCCGATGTTCGTGGGTTTGACGATTTTCACCATCATCCCTTCACTGCTGTCGCTCATGCTCAGCTTTACGAATTGGAGCTTTATTGCCGGCGTGGACAAAATCAAGTTCAACGGTCTTGCGAATTATGGCCAGCTGTTTGATGATCAGGTGTTTTTGACCTCATTCAAAAATAATCTGCTCCTTCTGTTGGTCGTGCCGGTCCAGCTGATTCTGGCCCTAATGCTTGCCGTTGTCATTGATAAGTATGTGTATCTCAAGAACTTGTTTAAGGTGATCTTTTTCATGCCCTATATTTCCAGCGTGGTGGCGGTGGCGATCGTATTTCAGCTGCTGTTCCATCCGTCGTACGGCCCTATTAATCAGGCGCTCCAATCGCTTGGCGTCACCAATCCCCCGAAGTGGCTGGGCGATATCCATTTTGCACTGCCCTCCGTTATGCTCATCATGATCTGGATCGGCATCGGCTTCTGCTTGATCGTATATATGGCTGCACTGCAGGCGATCCCTCGTGAGCTGTACGAATCGGCCGATATCGATGGGGCGGGCTCCTGGACGAGATTTCGAAAAATCACGATCCCTTTGGTATCTCCGACCACGTTCTTCCTGCTGGTTACAGGACTCATCAGCTCCTTTAAATCGTTTGATATTATTAAGGTGCTGACGAACGGCGGTCCATCGTATTCGACTTCGGTTATTACTTACTATTTGTACACAACGGCCTTTGAAAATTTGAAAACCGGCTATGCCTCGTCGATGGCGTGGATCCTGTTCGGCTGCGTCTTGATGATCACGCTGGTACAATTGTACGGACAGAAGAAATGGGTTAATTACTAGGTTGGAGGAAGATTCATGCTAACAAAGGGAACGATAAGGCGGGCAGCAGCCACCGTCCTAATGCTAATAGTGGGCATTGCGTTTTTGCTGCCCTTCTTTTGGATGGTATCGGCGTCCATGAAGCCGGAGATTGACGTGTTCAAGTACCCGATCGAATGGATCCCCAAGCATTGGCAGGCCTATCAAAATTATTACGATGTGTGGTTTGGCGAGCATCCTTTTGAGTTATATTATTGGAACTCGATTAAGGTCAGCGTTCTGACGACACTGGTCTCGCTGGTGGTGTCCAGCATGGCTTCGTACGCCTTCTCCCATGTGGAGTTTCGGGGAAAAAATGCGCTGTTCATGGTCGTGCTGATGACGTTTATGATCCCCAGCTCCTCCATCATGGTTCCGCAGTTTATGATTTTTAAATGGTTGAATTTGTTCGATACACATCTAGGGCTCATTCTGATCGGCTCCTTCAGCGCGTTAGGCACCTTCATGCTGAGGCAGTTTTTTCTCGGTATTCATAAGGAATATATGGAGGCGGCGCGTTTGGACGGTGCGGGACAATTCACGATGTTCACCAGCATCGCACTGCCGCTCATTAGACCGGCGCTGGCGACCTACGCGATTTTGCGGTTTATCTGGACGTGGAACGACTATGCGAATCCGCTGATTTTTCTACGGAGCGACGAGCTGGTCACGGTTCAGATCGGCATTCAGAAGTTCGCTTCGCAGAGCGGAGCTTACTTCTCCTTGATTATGGCGGGCACCGTTTCGGCGATCATCCCGCTGCTGATTATTTTTATTGTGGGGCAAAAACAGGTCATCGAGGGCATTGCGCTCGGAGGGGTGAAAGGGTGAAAAATTTTAAAAAGGGGTAAAAATACAAGCTTTGAAACAATTTATTAAGGTGATAAGGTAATGATGTAACGCATTAACGTGTGTCCATTCGGGGAGGTCAAAACGATCATGAAGAGAAAAGCAGGATCTGCAGTTGCATCATCTCTTGTCATTGCGGCATTGCTGACAGGATGTGCTAGTGGAGGTGGTGGAAGCTCCACAGGCCCAAGCAAAGGAACCGATTCCGCCGCAGGCGCCGGCTCCAGCGCTCCGGTAACGATTAAGTTCCTCAACTGGGAGAAAGCGTCGGTATACCAGCCGGCGATCGACGCCTTTGAGAAGAATTATCCGAATATCAAGGTCCAGTACATGCCATTGGTAGAGAATGATTCAAATGAAACGCAGAAAAAAATCGATATCATGTACGCGTCCGGTGAGAGCTTCGACGTCTTCTCATTGAACTCCACCCCCGACTTTAGCAAGCGGGCATCGAACGGCATGCTGGAGCCCTTAGATAGCTATTTAAGCAAAGAAAACGTGAAATACGAGGATGAATATAAAGCGGAGCAGATGAAGGTGAACGGAAAACGCTACTCGCTGCCAGGCAAGTTCGGGCCGTGGCTCATCCTGCTGAATAAGACGCAGCTGGATGCCGCAGGACTAGCCGTACCGAAGAGCTGGACATGGGACGAGTTCCGTGATTATGCGAAGAAGCTGACGAAAGGGGACGGTCCAAGCAAGCAATACGGAGCGTTTTTTTATACCTGGAAAGACTATTTCCTGCTCCGTCAGTACAGCTCGCAGAAAGATCAAGGCATCATGGCGGACGATGGCACGAAGCTGAACGCGGACAATCCATTGATGAAGTCGTCACTCGAGCTACGCTATGCGATGGAGCATACAGATAAGAGCATCCGTCCTTATCAGGATGTCGTCTCTCAGAAGATTCCTTACCGTGATGAATATTTCCAGGGCAAAGCCAGCATGCTGCCAACTGGCCCTTGGATGATTTCGGAAGCGGGCGGAACAGACAAGCTGCCGGCGACCTTCGTCTCTGCCTTCGCTCCATGGCCGACGAACAACAAAGGGGATGAGCCTTATTCGTTCGGCGGAGCCGACTCCTTGGTTATCTCCTCGAATTCGAAGCATAAGCAAGAAGCCTACCAATTCATCCGCTTCCTGTCGACAGAAGGGATGGGGCTGACGAAGCAGCTGTCCGCTTGGAAGAAGGCAGATCTGAACAAGGAATTGGATCAGATCGTTTCGGCTACGAAGACGCCGGACAAAATCGACAAGGCCTCGCTGATCAACACGCTCAGCGTATCGAAGCTTCCGAATCCGCCGATCGCGGTTTCGTACTCGGCTGATTTGGAGAAAGGGTTTATTGCCGAATCGGAGAAGTATTTGCTCGGCAACGCTGATATCGACACGACGATGAAGAGCATTAAGGCCAATCTTCAAAAAATTATCGATACCAACAAGAAATAAGTTGGGAAAAAGAGGATGCCAATTGCGGCATCCCTTTTTGCATAAAAGCGCACCAAGCTGCAGGTTAGGTGTGGTACACTCAGATTACTACTTAGATATGACCGAAAATGAAAGAGGAAGTCCCTTATGAGAAGAAAGCCCTCCTTCAGCTGGCGGCAGAAGCTGATTACGATCTCGCTGTTGTGCTTGATGATCCCCTCCATCGTTACCCTGGCCCTTACCGGGCTATATACGAAGAACGAGCTGACGAATAAAGCATCCATCAAATCGGAGCAGTCGCTGGAAGTAGCCGATCTCTACATTTCCAACATCGTCAGGGACATGCTCAATGCCTTCAATACGTTGCAATATGATAGTGAATTCATAACCAACCTGAGAGCCGCCTGGAGCAGCTACAATAAGAATGGCGGCAGCCAAGTCGATTTTTTCGCCTTCAAGCCGGTCTCTGAGAAGCTCGAACAGCTCACGTTCTTTGGCGGTCAAACCTACGTCACCATTTTGCTGCCGGACGGGCTGATCTTCTCGAATTATTCGACGTATCAGAATGACCTATCCTTCTTGTATTCGGAGCCATGGATCAAGCAGATGGATGGGGACCCCGTCAATACGACCAATTGGATCGGCGCCCAGAACAATTATATCCGCTCCACAGCCGACCGCTATCCGAAGCTGATCACGGTGGTCCGGAGCTTCCGTTTATTTGCCAGCTCGCCGAATGCTTATATGATCATAAGCAAGCCGCAGGAGCAGTTTAACGAAATTTTTAGCAAATATGCGGAGGATCAAACGATCATGCTGTTGGATGAGCAAGGGACGGTGCTATCCCAGTCCGACCCTGCTCGAATCGGGAGCCAGGTTCCCTCGTCCATGCTATACCCGGGGGAACTGCAGAATTTGATGTGGGAGGGCCAGGAGTACATTGCCTTGAATCATCCGCTTTCCTTCGCGGGCTGGAGCCTGCAGTGCCTTACCCCTTACCGAATCATTACGGGCAGGATCGGGAATTTCCTGAACGATATCTTCGTCTTCCAAGCGTTGTTTTTCGTCGTATTTTCGTTCGTCTTGTTCTACTTGCTGCGGCAGCTGACCAAGCCGATCGTCCAATTGGTCAAGACGGCTACGCGAGTAGAGCTCGGCAACCTGGATGAACGCTCGCTGGTGACAGGGCAGGACGAAATCGGCCGGCTAGGTTCCTCGTTCGACCGCATGCTGGACCGGATCAAGGAAATGATTCAGCAGGTCGAATGGGAGCAGGGACGTAAGCGCATGGCGGAATTGGAGCTGCTGCAGGCCCAGATTAATCCCCATTTTTTATTCAATACGCTCAACTCGATCCGGCTACAGGTCAGGATGAAGGGCGAGGTGGAAATCGCAGAGATGATCGGTTCCTTATCCACGCTTCTGCGCATGACCATCAATCGGAATAACGAATATCTGACTCTACATGAGGAAGCTGGCACTATCGAGCAGTATATGAAGCTTATGAATTTTCGGCACCTGGAGAATGTTCAGCTGGCCACCCATCTGGCCTCAGACACGCTGCTAGCCATGATCCCCCGATTTACACTGCAGCCGCTCATTGAGAACGCGTATCTTCACGGGCTCAGGCAGAAGCACGGCCATATCACGGTCAGCTCGCGCATGCAGGGGCAGTATCTGTACGTTACGGTCCAAGATGATGGCATCGGCATGACGGTGGAGGAGCTCGCGGCTGTGAGAGCGAAGCTTATGGAGGCTGATCAGCGGATAAAGTCGGCGAAGGAACGGTCATCGCAAATCAATGGGATCGGGTTGAAAAATGTGAATGAGCGCTTGCGCATGATCTATGGGGATGCCTACCTCTTTGAGATGGAGAGCTCGCCTGGAAACGGGCTGAAGCTGACATTGCGTATCCCGATCACATTCCGGAAGGAGGAAGCTGGACATGCATAGGGTTTTACTGATAGATGACGATGTGGCGGTAGTGCAGTTTTTAGGGAAAATGATCTGTTGGGAGGAGCACGGA
The DNA here is from genome assembly GCF_007786445.1 of Paenibacillus cremeus. Taxonomy (GTDB): domain Bacteria; phylum Bacillota; class Bacilli; order Paenibacillales; family NBRC-103111; genus Paenibacillus_G; species Paenibacillus_G cremeus. Next base: position 116,112 of record NZ_VNJI01000014.1, read on the forward strand.
CTGCAGCTTTCCGGTACCTGCACGAATGCCTACGATGCGCTGGAGCATTGCCGGGAGTCGATGCCGGATTTAATTGTCACCGATATCGGGATGCCGGGAATGGATGGGATCGAGCTCATTAAAGCCGTGAAGGAACTCAGTCCGCGCCCAAGGTTCGTGATTTTATCCTGTCATGACGAATTCCGCTATGCGCAGCAAGCGGTTCAGATGGGCGTGGAGGATTACATTTTGAAAGAAACGCTGGAGCCGCAGTCGATGGTCGAGCTTCTAACCCGGATCAAGGAGAAGATGAACAAGGAAGATGAGTTCCACTCCGAAGTGCAGAAGCTTCACCTGCAAGCCTACAATAGCAAAGCTTCTTTGAAGGAAAAATGGCTCCGGGATCTGCTCGCAACACCAGTTTCTGGGAACCCGTCCTGGATGCGTCAGCTGGAGGGCTTCGGATTTCAACCGCTGCTGCCGATGTTCATCCCTGTCGTCTGCCGATTGCATTGCCTAAGAGAAGCATTAAGCCGGTACGAAAAAAAGGACACCGTGAAATTCATTGTGGAAAACGCAGTGGAGGAGCTCCTGAAGAATGAGCCGGATGTGCTGTTGTTTAGTTATTCCTCCAAGGAATTTTGCTTCCTTTTTAACTGCCGGAAAGAATTGAAGATGAATCCTTACGAGCGGATAGCCGATGTATGCCGGAATGTTCAGCAAAAGCTGTCACAGGTGCTCAAGCTGCCTGTTTCCATGCTGCTCGGTGAGATGGCTCCGGATCTGCCTTCGATGAAACGGCAGGTTGCCCAGCTGCTCAAGGAAGCCGAATGGCTGTTTTATGCTTGGGAGCCTAAAGTCGTTAAGTTAAGCGAATTAGTCCGAACGGTGGGTGCCACGGAAGAGCCCCTGGTCTATTACTACGAATATGCCGATCGGCTGCATCGGTTTATTCTGGAGGGGAACTCGGATGCGTCAACGGCTGTGCGGCCTTTTATTGGGTTCATCTCCGAGCGCCGATTCTCGCCCAAAGCGGTCAAGCAGTTCGTTTTCAAGCTGGTGCTCGATATGATGCTAAAGCTGAAATTCAATCCGCAATACACTAACGAAAAGCTGCAGCGGGATCTGGATCAACTGACCAGCATCACCGAGCTGGAGAGGTGGCTTGTGGGTTTTGTTCGGGATGCGGTTACGCTTATGGAGCAAATCTCGCAGCAAAGCAAGAAGGTTGAGATTGTCGAAGCGCAAAAATATGTTCGGCTTCACGTGGACCATAAAATTACGCTGGAGGAAGTGGCGGATCATCTGCACTTGAATCCGAGCTATTTTAGCCGTCTGTTCAAAAAGGAAACCGGGGAAACCTTCATCGAGTATGTGACGCGAGTCAAGATGGAGGAGGCCAAGGAGCTGCTCAACGGGTCGGACAAAACGCTGGAGACAATCTCGCGCATGCTGGGCTATGAGAATAAAGGGTATTTTGTCAAAGTATTTAAGCAGTATTATGGCGTCATTCCCAGTCAGTTTGTCTACCATGCCTCATCCGCTGCCAAGGATTTTATTCGCTAGCTTAGGTGCGGAGTCAGGTTCACAAATCGTTCAATCCGAGGGGCTGCAGGTTGTGAGTATTATCACAGCTTGCGGCCTCTTTGTTTTTTTACAATGAGAGCAACAGCAGCTGAAACATCTATACCAGTTGCAACAAGGAGGGGCATGATGAACAATACGGTATTTCATCATCTAAACAAAGCTCGACAGTCGAAGGAGCCGCAGGCGAAATCCGAGCAGGAGCCGGCACTGAAAGGGACGTTTGCCAGCGTGCTGCTGCTCGGCGCGTTTGTGGTCGTGACTTGGGTCGCGGTTTTCGTTTTGTTTCTGGCTCGTCAATAACAGATAGGGGGTAGAGGCGATATGCACATTCATCGATTGGAAAAAATTTGGCTGGGCTTAGGGCTCGGCACGCTGTTCGTCTTTTTAGGCGTCTTGGGGGTATCGGCCTTTGCGATGGGGGCGGCTACGCCGAGTATGCATCACCATACGATCGATCCGACCAAGGTGAATCAGACGGCACCATTCGATCAGCCGGGCATCAAGCAGGTGGCAGATAAGGAGTACGAAGCGGTCATGACTGCGTTTGCTTTCGGGTATGCCCCGGAGAAGATGGAGGTTCCGGTCGGTTCTACGGTCCATTTTACCGTCACCAGCTCCGACGTCATTCACGGCTTCGAGATCCCGGGAACGAACGTCAACATGATGATCGTGCCGGGCGAAATCAGCCAGGTCTCCCACACCTTCACGAAGCCGGGCGAGTATTTGATCCTGTGCAACGAGTATTGCGGGAGCGCCCACGAAATGATGAAAACGACGATCATCGTGAAATAGTGAAATGTAATCATTACGGAAGCTGAAAGGAAGAGACGGCAATGGAGATCACCCAAATCGAACAAGGCTTTGATAAGAAGGACGGCGCGCTCGTTCTGGCCCATATTTTGTTCGCCTTCTTCGCACTGCTGCTCGGCGGGATTGCGGGACTGCTGCAGAGCGTAGTGCGGGGCGGGCTGTACACGCTGCCGGGCGGCATCGGCTATTATCAGCTGCTGACGGCGCATGGCGTTTTGATGGCGCTGGTGTTTACGACGTATTTTATCATCGGGTTCCTGTATTCCGGCGTTTCGTCCACTATGGGCGGAAGGCTGATTCCGTCGGTACGGCGCATGGGCTGGACTGGCTACACGCTGATGACGATCGGAGGACTGCTCGTCCTGGTCATGATCCTGCTGAATAAAGCGAGCGTGCTCTATACGTTCTATGCGCCGCTGAAGGCTTCGCCGTATTTTTACATCGGCTTGGCGCTCGTTGTCGTGGGCAGCTGGATTAGCGGCTTCGGTATTTTTTCGCAGTACATCTATTGGAAAAAGACGCATCAAGGCAAGCTGTCGCCGCTGTTCGGGTTCATGGCTGTCATGACGATGCTGCTGTGGCAAATCGCCACCATCGGCGTTGCTATTGAAGTGGTGGTGCAGCTGATTCCGTGGTCGTTCGGCTGGACGGAAACCATCAACATTATGCTGAGCCGCACGCTGTTCTGGTACTTCGGCCACCCGCTGGTGTACTTCTGGCTCCTTCCGGCATACATCTGCTGGTACGTCATCATTCCGAAGATTATCGGAGGCAAAATCTACAGTGACGCGCTGGCCCGCATGTCGTTTGTGCTTCTGCTGCTGTTCTCGATTCCCGTCGGCTTTCACCATCAGCTGATGGAGCCCGGCATTAGTCCGTTCTGGAAGTTTCTGCAGGTCGTCCTGACGTTCATGGTCGTCGTTCCTTCCCTCATGACCGCTTTCTCCTTGTTTGCAACGTTTGAGCTGAACGGCAGAAGAAAAGGCGCCACTGGCTTGTTCGGCTGGCTCAAGGTGCTGCCTTGGAGTGATGTCCGCTTCTTCGCACCGTTCATGGGGATGCTCGTCTTCATCCCGGCCGGCGCAGGCGGGATTGTAAATGCCAGTAACCAGATGAACGCGGTTGTACACAACACGCTTTGGGTGACGGGGCACTTCCACCTGACGGTGGCGACCAGTGTGGCGCTGACCTTTTTCGGAATGACGTACTGGCTCATTCCTGTGGTTACGAACCGGGTGCTGACGCCGGCGATGAATAAGCAGGGCATCATTCAAACACTTCTCTGGTGCGTAGGCATGCTCTTCATGTCCGGGTCGATGCACACGGTGGGGCTATTCGGCTCCCCTCGCCGCACCGCCTACACGACCTACGGGGATCATCCGGATGCGGTACTCTGGATGCCGTACCATGTGGCGATGGCGATTGGCGGTATGATTTTGTTCATTGCGGTGCTGCACATCGTTTGGATTGTTATTTCGCTGCTGCGCTCGCCGAAAGGCGTGACGGAGTATCCGATCGGCGAATCGATGGAGCCGGAGGAAGCGACGCCGCGGTATTTGGAGCGGTGGAAGCTCTGGATCGCGATCACGGTCGTGCTCATCCTGTTCGCGTATACAGTGCCGGTGCTGCAGATGATCGGTCCGATGAATCCGGGCTCGCCAGGCTATGTGACTTGGTAGGGAGCGGGAGCTCAGAAACAGCAAAGGAGCTAAGCCACTTTCATGTGCTTAGCTTTTTTGCTTTTTGGGGAAAAGGCACAGGGGATCGTTTTGTAACGAAGCATAAGACCATGCTGCAGCCACCCGTGGATCGCACGGGGCCAGTCCAAAGCGGAAAAGTCGCGCTGCAGCCGCCCGTGGATCGCACAGGGCGAGTCCAACGCGGAAAATCCGCGCTGCAGCTGCCCGTGGGCCGCACGGGGCTAGCCCAACGCGGAAAATCCGCGCTGCAGCCGCCCGTGGACCGCACGAGTCTAGCCCAACGCGGAAAATCCGCGCTGCAGCCGCCCGTGGACCGCACGGGGGCTAGTCAACGCGGAAAATCCGCGCTGCAGCCGCCCGTGGACCGCACGGGGCCAGTCCAACGCGGAAAATCCGCGCTACTGCCGCCCGCGGGCCGCACGGGGCCAGTCCAACGCGGAAAATCCGCGCTGCAGCCGCCCGTGAGCCGCACGAGGCTAGCCCAACGCGGAAAATCCGCGCTGCAGCCACCCGTGGACCGCACGGGACGAGTCTAACGCGGAGAATCCGCGCTGCAGCCGCCCGTGGGCCGCACGGGGCCAGTCCAACGCGGAGAATCCGCGCTGCAGCCGCCCATGGATCGCACGAGGCTAGCCCAACGCGGAAAATCCGCGCTGCAGCCACCCGTGGGCCGTACGGGGCCAGTCCAAAGCGGAAAATCCGCGCTGCAGCCACCCGTGGATCGCACGGGGGGAGCCCAACGCGGAAAATCCGCGCTGCAGCCACCCGTGGGCCGTACGGGGCCAGTCCAAAGCGGAAAATCCGCGCTGCAGCCGACCCCGGATCGCACTTGGCGAGTCCAACGCGGAAAATCCGCGCTGCAGCCACCCGTGGGCCGTACGGGGCCAGTCCAAAGCGGAAAATCCGCGCTGCAGCCGACCCCGGATCGCACTTGGCGAGTCCAAAGCGGAAAATCCGCGCTGCAGCCGCCCGTGGGCCGCACGGGGGCCAGTCCAAAGCGGAAAATCCGCTACAAGCCACCCGTGGATCGCACGGGGCCAGTCCAAAGCGGAAAATCCGCGCTGCAGCCGCCCGTGGATCGCACAGGGCGAGTCCAACGCGGAAAATCCGCGCTGCAGCCACCCGTGGGCCGCACGGGGCCAGTCCAAAGCGGAAAATCCGCGCTGCAGCCACCCGTGGATCGCTCGGGGGGAGCCCAACGCGGAAAATCCGCGCTGCAGCCACCCGTGGGCCGTACGGGGCCAGTCCAAAGCGGAAAATCCGCGCTGCAGCCGCCCGTGGGCCGCACGGGTCAGTCCAACGCGGAAAATCCGCGCTGCAGTGGACTACACGTGGCGAGTCCAAAGCGGAAAATCCGCACTACTGCCGCCCATGGACGAATACCGCATCGAAGATTGGTTAGGAAAGAAGAAAGTAGAAGAGTAATCGCAGTAGATCCATGAGGATATGCGTACGGGGTAGGGCAGCGGCTGGCACAAAATATGCATACGCACAGAAAAGGACCTGACGGCCATCCGTCAGGTCCTTTTCTTAGAATTAATTCATAATAATCCCGTTAAACAAATGCTCATTGCCCAGCATCAGGTTAATGAGGAAATACAATAAGGGCGAAGCGGTCGCGGCGCAGAACAGAATGACGATCAGACCCAGACCTTTAAAGCTTGGCTCATAATTTCTAGTAGTGGTTTTCATTCTTCATACCCCTTTTCGTTAGGTTGCTTGCTGCTATAGTTCAAGTGTAAAACAGCCTGCTCTGAAAATATGTGATATTTATCACAACCAGGGTGGATTCCAGATTACACCGTAAAAAATCCGATTTGCTTCTTCAGATTCGTCGACTGTTCCCTCAACACGTGGGAGGAGGCGGCGATCTCCTCCATGACGGCGGTCTGCTCTTGCGTCGAGGACAGCGCGCCTCGGGCGCCGGACAGGATGCCCACGGCAATATCGGCAACGTCTCGAGCCTTAACCAACGTGATCTGCACTTGATCCGTTTGGGTGGCGACCATGGACGCGATATGAGCGACCGCTTGGGACACTTTATCGGCTTCGCCGATGATGCTCTGCAGCGCCGCGGCGGCGGATTCGCCCTTGACCGACTCGTGACTAGCCAGCTCGAACTGGTCAGTCATCTGAACGACGGCATGGCGAACCTCGGATTGAATTTGCCCGAGCAGCTGATTGATGTCGTGGACGGCATGCGAGCTTTGCTCGGCCAGCTTCTTCACTTCACCGGCGACGACTGCAAAGCCCTTGCCGTGCTCGCCGGCTCGGGCCGCTTCAATCGAAGCATTCAAGGCCAGCAAATGCGTCTGGTTCGACAGCTCGCCGACCACACCCGAGATGACCTCGATTTCCTTCGCGTTGCCTTCCAGCTGCTGGACCACGTGCAGGGTCTCTTGATGCGCGTCCGCCAGCTTTTGCACGCCGCTGACCAAGGATTGGATCACCTTCGTGCTTTCTTCAATGACCTGGATCATCATGATAGTGAACTGGCGGGCCGTATCGGCTTGCCCATGGATGTCTTGGGTCGCTCTTGTAATGTGCTCCACCGATTGGAACATCGCCTCCGAAAGCTCCGACTGCTGCTCCGCGCCCTGGGCGATATCGTCGATCGTCGTGGTGATCCGTTCGATATGGGATGCAGCTTGTCCAATGGCAAGCCGCAATTCCTCGACATGCGTGTCGGTGCCGACAAAATTGGTGGAGATGCCAGCGATCATGCCGCGAATGTTTTCGAGCATGGTATGGAAGGAGGTGCCCAGCGCGTGTAATTCATCATCGGATTTGCTAGGAATGATCTCTACATTCAGGTGGCCAGAGGAGGCCTGGTTAGCGGCGTCGGTCAGCTGCAGCAGCGGTTTGACGAGCCATTTGGCGGCGAGCCAGCCCAGAAAGGTGGTCCAGAAAATCCCCAGGGACAGCACGAGCGGAATAAACAGCCACTGCGGGAGATAAGGCCTAAACACGTCCTGCAGCGAAAAAATAAACACCGCACTCGTAAAGTATGTGATGGTCGAGACGACGGCAATGCCAAGCACCATTTTTTTAATAATGCCAAACCGGGTTTTGTTTCTCATTCTCGCGTACCCCATTTCTCTATCATCTTGTTTCCATGAAAAGGATAACAGGACGAGGCACGCTCATCTGTGATAATTGTCACACCGGCATTGTCTATGACTCCAATCACAGCCCACGGATTTGTTCATCATTACTTCATAATGGTGTCACATGCCGTTCACCGCGAAACAGCTCCGAGTTGTGTATGATTGGTAATGTAAGGAACGATCGGGGATCGAAAGGGGAAATGAACGATGAAAAAGGGTATCGTAATCGCGTTTCTGATCTGCTTGGTGATTGCTTTGTCCGCGTGCGGAAAGAGCGAAGCTCCGAAGGCCTCCCAGGCGGCAAGCACAGCAGCCGGGGCCGGCGACGCTGCAGGCACGGCCGAGCTGAAGCTGCAAGCGAAAAACTTCGAGTTCGACCAGAAGGAATACAAGGTGAAGAAGGGGCAAACCGTCAATGTCGCCTTGGAAAACAAAGAAGGCCTGCATGGCGTTGAAATCAAGGGCCTGAACGTGAAGCTCGACAACAATACGAAAACAGCCTCCTTCAAAGCCGATAAAGCGGGCACATATGATATTATTTGCACGGTTCCATGCGGCGCGGGACATATCAATATGAAGTCGAAGCTGATTGTGGAAGGGTAAGGCGACAAGTAAGAATGACCGGGGCAGCGAGCAGCTCCGGTCATTTTTTTACGTTAATAGAACCGTCACCGCACTAGCCCCGTGCTCTCAATCTTCACGTGCGTGTTCACCTCGAACTTCACGCTCGGATAGACGGATTTCCAGTGCTTCCAGTCCTCCTCGCTGCCGAAATATTGGGCTAAGTAATGCAGCCCGAAGCCATAAGGATCGACGCCGGCGTCGCGGATTTTGTAGAGCAGCTTCAAGGTCGATTGATTCACATCGGCTTCGAGCAGCTTTTGAATCTCGGCCAGGTTCTTGCCCCTCACCGTGATCGGACTTTGCTCGACCATCCCCCCGACATTCAGCTCCAGCTTCACCGTAGGGATCGTTTCCCTACTGATGGTGACGCTCCTGGAAGCTCTCGAGACATAGAAGGCGAGGCGTTCGCCCTTGTAGTTGATAGCGATCCCGGATCGCTTGAAGGCATTGGCGCTCAGATTATAGAGCGAGGTTTCCGGGGGACTGAGCACCAGGCGTTCCTTCTGTTTATTCAATAGCGCGAGCCGCTCCACGACATAAGAGTCGCCGTCAAAGGCAATGACGGGCAAATAGGGATCCAGCCCGGTCTCCTTGAAGCGACGGAAGCTGTCGAACAAATACTCCGTCACGATGAAGGGGGATACCGTCCCTTCTTTGCCGAAAGTGAGAAAAAAGGCATTGCCGGCGAGCCGTTCCGTCGTCGGATTGGCTTTCAGCAGCTGATTCGCGTCTGGCTCTGCCACCGCCAGATAAGAGATCAATTGAACATCTCTCCGCCGGCTAAGCCAGTTGAGCGACTCATCCAAGGAGGTCTTCACCAGCTGGTCTCCGAAAAGAAAGACCCGGCAATGCCCGAAATCCAGCTCCTTGTCCACGTGCGACTTGAGACTGCGGACCGCTTCCGCGATGCTGGTCGATTCGGTCGCCTCGATTTGGCTCTCCGCCAGCCCTTCTCCCACCTTGGACGCCGGAATAGCCAGCCTAAGGGTGACGAGGTAGGGCTTGTCCTTTTTCCCGGTCCAATCAATGCCCATGGCGATGACGAAAAATCGCTTGTCGATATCTTTAAAGCTGCAGCTCGCAAGGAAGATACAGCATAGGAGGAGCAGCAGCGTCATCACGACTTTGTTCATGAAGTAGCCTTCACCTTTTTTCGCCTCCATACAAAATAAAGCATGATTCCAAGGAACATCACTTCCGTGATAAATCGGCCTACGAGCCAGATTTCGGAGATCAGTTGATTGCGCTCCGGGTTCGACAAGTGCATGTACACGAACGAAAGGAGACCGGCTGCCAAGGCAATCCAAAGATTGATCCGTGCTACCGGTGTTTCCTCCACGGCGGTGAATCGGCTCAAGGAGTGACGGATCAGCATGATGGTCGTATTCCAAGTGTTCATGACAAACAGCAGCGACAAACCGGTGAAGAGGATCAGGAAAACGAACAGCACCCGATTAATAAACCCGTATTCCGTCACCATCGAATCTGCCGTCATGCTCCACAAATAAACGTATTCTTGGACGGTGACCGTGCCATGAAACCCGATGGGTATGAAGAAGGTCACAGCTAGGAAGAAGATACCGAATAGCGGGACAATCCAGCGATGCTTGAAGGTAAACCCCTCCGTATGCAGTCGATTGACTGTGATCAGGGTGGTGAAGCCGGAAAACACGAAGGTCGAAGCGGCAATCGACATGAACGACGGAGGCTTTCGGATGTAACCGGCTACATAGCGGACGGCGTCCCAGTCCATATTTTTGTTGAAAATCGCTTTAATCAGAAACATGATCAGCATAGGCGTACATAAGAAAAGCATGATTTCGTGAATAAACTGAACCGTGCGGGTGGACCGGCTGCTCGCCCAGACGGCGGCGCAAGTCATCAGAAACAAGTTCACCGAAGGATTCATATCCGGATAAAAGAACAATCGGACCGTCTCGGAGTATCCGTTGATCACAATAATGCCGGCGGGCAGCCAGATCAGCAGCCCGGCATATAAATTAATGGCCACCGTGAGCCATCTGGGAAAATAGCGATCGCACAGCTCCGGGAAGCCCCAACCTGGAAATCGTTCGAAGCAGCTCATCGTCCCCAGCGATAAGATGCCGCCGATGACGGAAGCGATGACCATCCCCGAGACGGCGCCGTCAAAGCGGTCCCGAATGAGCAAGTAAGGGACGAACATCATGATGTTGATCATTCCCACATACAGAACGTGATAGTAAGTGTAGCGGTACATCGCTTATTCCCCTCTGCTTTTGCGATGATGGGCCTTCGCTTCCTGCTTCGGAATGTAGAAGGCCAAGTAGGGCTGGCCAAAGCTGCGAAGGTTGCACCAATAAACGATCAGCGCGAAAAAGGTTACGGCAACGCCCAGCACCCCGTAGAAAATGGAGACGACGACGAAAATATATTTAATAAATCGAATGGAGTACCCAAAGCCGTTGTTCGGGATGACAAAGTTGGAAATGGCGACAACCGAGGTGACGATGATCATAATGCTGCTCACAAGACCCGCCTGCTGGATAGATTGGCCGAGAATCAAGCCGCCTACGGTAGCAGCCGTCGAACCGATGGAGCGCGGAAGCCGAAGGCTCGCTTCGATCAGCGCTTCGATCATGAAGAGCATAATAAAGACCTCGACAAAGGAGGGATAAGGAACGACGACACGGCTTCCGGCGATGGTCAGCGTTAGCTGAAAGCGGAGCACCTCCGGATTTAACGACACGATCGCGATATACAGCGCAGGAAGTGTAATCGTTAGAAACGTAGCGATATATCTGAGAATTAAGAGCGTTTTGCTCATCCAAAACGATTCATAGTCATCGTCCATCGCGTGCAGAAAATCGACCATGCGAACAGGCAGCAGCAGCGCAAATCGGCTTCCATCCTGCAAAATGGCAACTTTTCCCCGTTCGATCATCGTGGCTACCCGATCCGGGCGTTCCGTCTGAAGCATGGTGGGGAAGAGCCGATGCTTGTGCTCCGACAGCTCTTGCACGAGCTCACCGGATGCGCGCAGCGTCTTGAGCTGAACGTTCTTGAGACGTTCGTTCAGCAGCATGAGTACATCGTTGTTCACCAAATGCTTGTCATACAGCACCGTGACCCGGGACAGCGACTTTTCCCCGACGATATGCTGCTCTACACAAAGTGAAGGCAGATTATAGCGCAGCCTCACCAGACTGATGTTAAGGTCCAAATCCTCGTTGAAGGCGGTTTGCGGCCCTTGAAGGGAGGCTTCAATCTGAACGGTGTCCGGCTCGTCCTGCAGCTTCCGCATCACATCGTAGCGGAACACCATATCGCGAATCTGGAACAGCAGAACGCCTTTCAGCAGCAGCCGGGTCCAATGCTCCGGTTCATCCGCCAAGCCGAAGTTAGGGTTCGCCTCCAGCATCCGGTCGAATTCATCCGGGTCGAACTTATAGGAGAAGGGCACGATCAGCCCGTTATGGATTAAGGCTTGATCGCAAAGCGCGGGGAAGTAACACAGCTCCATCTCGTAGTATCCGTTGTCTAAGGTGACGGAGTACAAATCAGAGGGATGCTGCAATTCGGCGCGAATTTGTTCGAGCATGCCCGATCCTCCAATCTCCAGGCTTTACCATTCGGCTTAGCTTGCCCCGGTTAAAGGGAAAACATACCAATAGGGGTGGTTCTGCGAGCTTGGCAAATAGGGTAAAATTTAGTAATAGGCAAAAAATAGGTACTTCATATCGAACGGGGGTGTCAATTATGTTTCTCCAGGTCGAAGGCTTAAGGAAAAGCTATACCTCCGGCGAGGTGACCACCGAGGTGCTCAAGGGCGTCGGGATGGAGCTGGCGCACGGCGAGCTGGGCGTCATACTAGGACCGTCCGGCTCCGGCAAATCGACGCTGCTCAATATTATAGGAGGCATTGACCGGGGCGATGAAGGAAAAGTCACCGTTGGCGGAGTAGACATATCCGGCTTGAGCGACAGCCAGCTGACCGATTATCGCAGGGAGCGGATCGGGTTTATTTTTCAATTTTACAATTTGATTCCTACCCTGACGGTGGGCGAGAACATTGAAGTTGTCGCTCAGATCAGCCAATCGCCGCTGGGCATCGATCAGGTGCTGAAGGCCGTTGGGATGCTGGATAAAAAGCGCCGGTTTCCCAAGGAGCTAAGCGGAGGGGAGCAGCAGCGGGTGTCCATTGCACGAGCCGTCGTCAAAAATCCGGCGCTGCTCCTGTGCGACGAACCGACGGGAGCGCTGGACTACAGCACCGCGAGGGATATTTTGCAGCTGCTGGAGCATATCCATAAAGATTACGGGACGACGATCTTGATGATTACGCACAATGCGGCGATCAGCGCCATGGCCAATAAGGTCTATCGGGTCCGAAGCGGTGAGATCGTGGAGACGAGAATCAATGACACTGTTCTTCCCGCGGAGAGGATGGAGTGGTAATGGTCCTGAACAACAAAATCCGCCGAACCATGCTGGAAAACAAGTCGCTGTATTTCGGATCTTTTGCGCTGATCGTGATTAGCTGCCTGCTCTATACGATGCTGAACTTGCTCCTGGTCAATCTGGAGGGGACCAAGGCCTCGTTCGAAAGCAAGTACGTTCAGGAGGATGCGAGCTTCGTCACGGATAAGAAGCTGACCCGGATCCCGGAGCTGGAAGCCCAGTTCAATGTAAGCCTGGAGGAGGGAGGCTCCTTCGACTATGCGCCTGGCCAGGGGAACACGCTGAGAATTTTTGCAAAAACCCGCAAGGTGAACCGGTATGCCGTAATTGAAGGAAGCCGGCTGTCCGGAGGCGATCTACTGCTGGATCCGGCGTATGCCAAAGCGAACCACATTCAGATTGGCGATAGCCTGAGCGTGGGGGGCAAGGCGTTCAAGGTGTCGGGCAGCATGTCGCTGCCGAACTACATTTATCCGCTGCAATCCGACGGGGATATCGTGAACGATCCCGCCCACTTCGGGATTGCGGTCATGAGCCGGAGCGACTTTGATCTGCTCCACAAGGGCGGCAGCTTTTACAGTGTGAAGGTTCGGGGCAATACAGAGGCGGCGGATCGTGGCAGCGTACAGAGCGTTCTGGCGGCGTTCAGGGAGGAAGTCCGGAAGCAGAATGTGCTGATCGTGCGCTGGACTTCGACGGAGGATAACCTGCGGGTGACATTTGTGAACGCCAAGATCGCGAGCATGAAGCAGATGAGCTCCTCTCTGCCGGTGGCAATCTTGCTGTTAACGTGTATTTTGACGGGGATCGTCCTGTGGCGGATGCTGCGGCGGGAATTCGTTATTGTCGGCACACTGTATGCGCTAGGATACCGAAGAAGCGAAATCGTGCGCCACTATTTAAAATATCCGTTTGCGATCGCTGTGGCGGGAGGCGTCGCGGGGACCCTGCTAGGAGCGCTGGCGTTCCGGCCGATGCTCGCGTTTATGCTGACGTATTTCAATATGCCGTTGGATACGGCGAGCTTCCTTGGCGGACATCTGGCGATTAGCGTGCTGCTGCCGGTCGTTTTTCTAGGCATCAGCGGATACTTCGTGATCCGAAAAGCGCTGAGGCGTTCGCCCGTGGAGCTGATGCGAGGGGGAGGGGAAGAGCGCCGAATCGGCTTTCTGGAGCGGCGCGTGAAGCTGGATGGTTTGAAGTTTACGACAAAGTTTAAAATCAGAGATCAGCTGCGAAGCATCCCACGAAGTGTATTTCTGCTGCTCGGAGTGGCGCTGGCGACGATGCTGCTGCTGCTCGGCTTCACGATGAAGAGCTCGATCGACTTCCTGCTGAAGCAGTCCTTCGATCAAGCGTATAAATACAAGTACCAATATATGTATCGAGCGCTGCAGCAGGGGAAGCCGGCCCAAGGCGAGGCGTTCTCCGAGCTGCTGTTCACCTTGAAATCGGATGCCAAACAAGGCATCACGGTATTCGGCGTGAGTCCCTCCACCCGATATCTCTCTTTTAAGGACATGAAGGGCAATCCCTTAAGCATGAATCAAGTCGTCGTCACGAAAGCGCTGGCGGACAAATTGCACCTGAAGGATAAGGACACCATCGAGGTCATCGGCAAGCTGGACTCGAAACCGTACACCTTCGTCATCGACAGCATTGCGGATACGCATGTCGGAGCGTATCTTTATATGCCTTTGTCCTTGCTGAACGAGAAAGTAGGGTTCCCGGCAGACAGCTACTTCGGACTATGGAGCGAAGCGCCGATTCGCATTCCGGATTCGCAGCTGCTTAGCACAACGACCACCGACGAGATCAAGCAGGCGCTGGACTCCATGCTGAAGCCGCTGCAAGCTTCCATGGGGACGATTGCATTCCTGTCGTTCCTCATCGGGCTGATCGTAATCTACGTCGTCACCTCGCTCATTATCGAGGAGAACAAGGACAACATCGCCCTGATGAAGGTGCTGGGGTACCGGAACAAAGAAATGTACGCCCTGATCCTCGGCGGCTCCAGCTGGATGGTCGTGGCCGGCTATGTGCTAGGAGTGCCTTTGCTGCGGCTATCGCTTGGGGCGCTCTATCAATCGGCCACCTCCAGCATGAATTTGACCTTGCCGGTCACCATGGACTACCGCTATGTGATCATAGGGTTTGTCATCATCTACTTGACCTACGAGCTATCCAAGCTGCTGAATAAGAAAAAGCTTGCGCGGATCCCGATGACGGAGGCGCTCAAGTCCAGGGCAGAGTAAACGGGCGCCCGGGTGGGGCCAGCCTCTCGTTACTCCTGGCCTGTGCCGAACCGTTTGGCTGAACGGACGCGGGCGCGTTCGATCTCGATCTCGCGATTGCGCGGCTCCGCCTGCGTCACCAGCGAGTCGAGCAGCTGACGCGCCGCCACGGCCACTTCCTTGACCGCCTGATTAAAGGCTTCTTCGTTGGCCTTCGAAGGCGCGGTGTAGCCTGAAATTTTTCTCACGAATTGGAGCGAGGCGGCCCAGATTTCGGCGTCGGTCGCCGGCGGATCGAAGTTGAATAACGTTTTGATATTACGGCACATGAGTTATGCTCCTTTGTTGTAGTGAATTTGGTCCGCTTGACTTCGGATTTTATTATCATTATGGTTAAGCTAGGCAGGTAATTATCCCCATTATATCCCAATTGGAGGTTCTATCGTGGAACAAAATCTTGCGAATCATCGTCGAATGCATCCGGTGTATCATTACTTCTTAAGCTTGATGGTACTGCTTAGCCTGGTCAGCGTGGTGGTTTACATCGTGAAGGAAGGGTTCGGCTTAACCTCCGTTTTATTTCTGTTCATCGTCCTCTTTATGCTGGTCACCTTCATCCTGCTGAGATCGTATCCATTGAAGGCGCAGGACCGAGCGATTCGCGCGGAGGAAAATTTGCGGCACTACGTCCTGTCCGGCAAGCTGCTGGATTCCAAGCTGTCCATGGGCCAGATTACCGCGCTGCGCTTTGCCGGCGACGCGGAGCTGCCGGAGCTGAGTAAGCGGGCGGCCGAGCAAAATTTAAGCCCGGAGGACATCAAAAAGGCGATCAAGCAATGGCGAGGCGACACCTATCGGGTGTAGAGCCGGTCGGACCGCAAGTCAAACAAATACAGGAGAGAGCACCCGTCCGGGTGCTTTTTTTATCCCACATTATACTATTTTTCGACAAAATGCCTCATTTCCAGACAACCCTCTTACAATACACCGGAAGGGGTGTTAGTATGGAAGAGTATATTGTCTTTCGGATGGTGATCGCTCTGCTCAAGGACTTAATCCTTAATTTTGTAATCATAGGTGTGTTTCTTTTTTTCGTTTCTCCGTTTGTCATTCGCGAGCAGCAGGGACCGGAGCCGTCCATTGCCCAAAAAATCTATATCGGCGCACTGTTCGGGGTCTTAGGGGTCGGACTGCTGTTTCTCAGCATCAACGTAAACCACAAACGCACCGTTTAATCTCAGAGGCATTGCTTTGATGCTGGCCGCTTACTTTGGCGGGCCTGTCTCGGCATTAGCCGAGCTGGCGGTTGTATATATCGGGCGCTTTCTGAAGGAAGGGGCGATCGGCTACGTGCAGATGGCGATTGGCATTACCGCAGCGCTGGGCACCGGCCTTTTTTATCGGTATTGCCGAGGGTAATGGACCCAATGGGCGGCAGGAGCTTCCTTTCTCCTCATCTATTATTACCTTTGCTTATGGTTAGTCGGTCAGATCACGCTTGAAGCGGTCACGACCTATATTATTTATCAAGCCTGCTATGCGGTATTGATCGCAAGTCTCCTCTACTATTTAATTCGCAATAAGCATTATAAACATAAAATCGCCCAAGTCGAGCAAGAGATGCTCCATATGCTTCGCATGCAGCCGGGGTTTACCTTTAAGCTGGACAAGCGGGCGATCCGAACATTAGCCGCAGGCGGCAGTGTCCCGATTATCGCGATGACCGCCGATGCGATGAAGGGCGTCAAGGAGCAGGTGCTGGCCGCAGGGATGAACGGATACATCACGAAGCCGTTCGATCCGATCGAGCTATACAGCATGCTGCAGCGCTTTATCCGCAAAGACTAAGGGAATAGTGCGAAAGTAGCCCTGTCGAAATCCTTCGGCAGGACTTTTTGCATTGTCCGCTGCTGAAGCAAGGGACGCTAAAATTATTTTTTTCAAACCAAACACTTATGCTAAAAGTTACCTAATACATTTTTTGTATGCTCATAGTAGAGATGAGGCTAATGGACTAGCGTTCAACTTAATAGATAAAGGCGGCGATACAGTTTGAAACGGTTACGAGTCTTCTTTCATGAGCAGACAGCGAAGTGGAGCTCGGCTCGCGGAAACGTTCGCATAGATCGGTGGATCCCATCAGGCGGATGGAGGCTCTTAATAGTATATGTGATTTGCTCAGGCGTATTGGTGATCGGAGCAAGTCTGCTGCTGTATTCCCACTCCAATCAAATGCTGTCGGACAAGGTGGACCTGACGACGAAGCAGACGGTGGTTCAGACGGTGGACAGCTTGGATCGGATGATCCGCAATTACCAGAACCTGACCTACACGGTAATTACCGACCGGACGATCCTCGATCAGCTGCAAACCTACGGAGAGAAAGAGAGCAGCCCCCTGGAGAGATTTACAGCCTCCCGCAAAATTGCTGAAAGCTTGTCCATCCGGTTTTTTAGCAACGGCGATATTCGCAATGTTCATATCATCCCCCTAGATCCCGCATCGAATGAAATATCGACGAGCGCCTTTAGCCCTGAATCCAAGAATTACCGAACCGAGGCCTGGTTCCAGAAGGTCATTGCAGCGGATGGCGAGTGCGTCTGGCTGGAAACGAGAAAGGCCGGCTATTCCCGGTCAGGCCAGTCCTCCTTTGCCGTCAGCCGGCTCATGAAGCTGGACTCCGGTATCAAGTACATGCTGCTCGCGGAGATCAATACGAGTGTGCTGAATGATACGCTCGCCGAGATTAAGCTCGGAGACAGCGGAGAAATGGTCATGCTGACAGCGGCGAATCGGCTGCTGAGTACGGCGAAGCGGGAGGCTGAGGAGGACGAGTACCACATTGCGCTGATGCCTGGACTCACTGCGCATGGGACGGCTCGCGACAATACGGCGGAGAGCGGCATGGTCAGCTGGAATGGCAGCAAGCAGCTGGTGGTGGCGGGACGAATGGCGACGACCGGATGGCTGGTCGAAGCGGTAATACCGGTCACGGAGGTGGCGAAGGACACGACGCGGATCCGCAATACGATGCTGATCAGCCTGGCCGGCATCACGGTTGTCATTATGCTGTTCAACTATTTCATGCAGCGGCGGCGCAATGAGCTGAACATCCGCTATATGGCATATCATGATCACCTGACCGATCTGGCGAATCGCAAGCTGTTTTACGAAGCCATGGAGCGTGAGATTAGCGGGGCGCAGCCGACGCAGCCGTTTGCCGTGCTGTTCATGGATTTGGACCGCTTTAAGCTGATCAACGATACGTTCGGACATGCGGCCGGAGATCAGATGCTCAAGGAAGTGGCGCGCCGATTAAAGCTGGGCCTCGGCAGCAGCTGCACGATCGCCCGGTTTGACGGGGACGAGTTTCTCATTCTAATCCCTGATTGCGTAGGCAGGAAAGAGGAGCTCAGGCCGATCGTCGAACAAATTATGGCGTGGATTCAGCAGCCCGTCCTGTATCACGAGAAAGAGCTCAGCGTCAACGTCAGCATCGGCATCAGCCGATTTCCGGAGGATGGGCTGGATGTCCCGACTTTAATCAAGAACGCCGATACGGCCATGTACAGCGTGAAGGAAAACGGCCGGAGCAGCTACCAGTTCTACAATACCGCGATGGCCAAGAAGACTTATGAGAGGCTGGCCCTGGAGCGGGATTTGCGCCTGGCGCTGGAGCGCAAGGAATTTCTGCTGCATTATCAGCCGCAGATCGGGCTGGAGACGGGGATGGTAGGCGGGATCGAAGCGCTTCTTCGCTGGCGCCACCCGGAGCGGGGACTCGTGTCGCCTGAGGTATTCATCCCGGTAGCTGAAGAATCGCGGCTCATTGTGCCCATTGGCGAATGGGTCTTATATACCGCCTGCAAGCAGAACAAGGCTTGGCAGGACGCCGGCCTGCCGAAGGTTCAGGTAGCCGTCAACCTGTCGATCCATCAGTTTCAGCACGCTGAGATCGTCGATACCATAGCCCGCATCTTACGTGAAACAGGGCTGAGCCCACAGTATCTGGAGCTGGAGATCACGGAATCAATCGCCATGCACGATGTGGAGCAGGTCATTCGGACGCTGCAAGCGTTATGGGATATGGGCGTGAACATCTCAATCGATGATTTTGGCACCGGGTATTCTTCGTTAAATTATTTGAAGCACTTCCCGATTCACCGGCTTAAAATCGATAAGTCGTTCCTGGATGATATGGTGTCGAACGCCAAAGAGCGCGAGATCGTCGCGGCGATTATTGTGATGGCGCATAGCTTGGGCTTGCAGGTGACCGCAGAGGGAGCGGAGTCGTTGGAGCAGGTGCATATTTTGAACGGGTATCGGTGTGACGATGTGCAGGGGTATATCTTCAGCCAGCCGCTACCTGCTCGGGCGTTTGCCGAGCTGTTAGAGAAGCGCAAAGTGTATTATTGGTCCGGCAAAGCCGTTGGCGGAGGAAGGGGAGAGGCATGAGGAGACTGAAGGGGAGATGGTTGTGGTCTTTATCCATCGCAGCGCTCATGGCGCTGGCGGTGGATGCGGGCTGCAGCAGCCAAGACGGCTATGAGAAGGCGCCGGAGGCGCCACCAGCTTCGGGTATCGACTCGGACAAGAAGATTACGCTGCAAATGATGGAGAGCTTGACCAATCCGAAGCGAACGGCGCTCCTAAGCGAAATGATTGCCAAATTCGAGAGCCGGAATCCGGGCATTAAGGTCGTGCTCATCTCGCCCCCGTTCGATCAGGCGGACAGTACGATCCGGGCCATGCTCTCTGCGAAGCAGGATCTCGACGTGCTGGAGGTGAGGGACAACAACATTGCGAGCCTCTCGTACAGCGGGTATTTGGAGCCTTTGAATGCGTTCGCAGCGCATTGGCCGGACTATGCCACGGTCGGACCGGTTGCAGAATCGATCGGCTCAGCAGGCGGGCAGCTGTATTTTATCGCCAACGGCCTGTATCAACGGCAGCTGTTTTACCGCAAGGACTGGCTGGAGGCCAAGGGCTTGCAGCCGCCCACCACGTGGCAGGAGCTGTACGAAACGGGGAAGAAGCTGACGGACGCCGCGCAGAACCGGTACGGCTTCTCCTTCCGCGGGGGCCCCGGCTCGATTGCCGTGATCGATTCGATGGTGCTCGCCTTTAACGGGGAGAAGGTCAATCTGGAGGATGGACAGTTTCTCAAGGACGGCACCACGATCTATTCGTCTCCGGAAGCGCAGAGAGCGGCAGAATTATATTTGAAGCTGTATCAGGACGCCTCTCCGCCGGATTCCGTCTATTGGGGCTTTCAAGAGCAGGTGCAGGCGTTCATCTCCGGCGTAACCGGAATGCTGCTGCAGGATCCGGACGTCATCCAGACGATTCAAGACAAGATGAAGCCGGACACTTGGGCCACCGCCCCGATGCCGCTGGGTCCAACCGGCAAATCGCTCATTACCGCCGGAGGCGCGGGATGGGGCATTGCCGCGGCGTCCAAGAACAAAGCGGCAGCCTGGAAACTCATCACATTTCTTTCCAGCCCGGAGCAGAACATCTCGTTTTCCAAAAACTATGGCTTGATTCCGATTCATACCTCGGCGGCTTACGATCCCTATTTTCAATCGGGGCCCTACAAGACGCTGCTCGAGATGACCCAAAAGACGGATACGTTCCTCCATTTCAAGCCGCCGTTTCAGTATCAAGGCCTGGCACAATGGGCCAAGGAGTCCATGGACACGGGACAAGCTATGCTGCTTGGGCGAGCCACCGTGCAAGAAACCCTCAGCAAATGGGACGTTTTCTGGGAAGAGCAGAAGAGCCCGTTGAAGTAACAGATTATTTCGAACAGGCCGTGCATCTTAGCGATGTACGGCCTGTTTTTTGTACAAAAACAGGAAAAAAGTAGAACAATATCGAATATTGTTACTAACAACCTATTGATCTTGATTTGTGAGAGGAAGGAAGCACCTTGTCTATGCAGGATAGCCGCTTTGGCGAACCGCTTACACTGATGACGTACCAGGCGACGCCTACCCAGCGAAAATATGCGATTCTCGTAAGTACCTTTCTGATTCTCGTGTTCATGTTCACCATACCGTTTGCAGGTCAGGTGATCGCGGAGGCCCCGGCTTTTCTGCCGACCGTGCTCTTCATCATCATCAGCTTTCAGCTCATTACGTCGTTCATTTTGATGAATCAATTTCGGATTAACCGCTCTCCGGCCCTGCTTGTCCTGGCCTCGGCGTATTTGTTTGCTGCGTTTACGGCAAGCGCCTACGTCTTGACCTTCCCCAAGCTGTTCTCGGAGGGCTTGCTGCTGCATGCCGGGGCGCAGACATCGCCATGGCTGTATTGCATTTGGCACGGGGGCTTCGCGCTGCACATCTGTATCTATCTGCTGCTTTCCACCCGCTCTCGATGGAGAGATGCTCAGCTGAGCCAGCGGCAGACGCGGGTTTGGACCATCTATATGCTGCTGTTCACGTTAGGGCTTGTAAGCGTCCTCACCTTTTATACCAGCTACTTCAGCGGGCTGCTGCCTGAGATTGTACAGGCCAACCATGCCACGTCCTTGTTTGCTTATGGCCCGGGGCTGGTCTCCGTCTTGTTCAACATCGTCGCCCTGGTGGGACTGCTCCGGATGACGCGCGGCAGCACGGTGGTCAACCTCTGGCTGATCGTTACCCTGCTGGCCTCCCTGCTGGACATTTTGCTGTCCGTCTATATTACCAGCCAACGCTTCAGCATCGGCTGGTACATGTCGAAGCTGAATAGCTTTATGTGCGCGAGCATTCTGCTGGCGGCGCTGCTGTTCGAATTGAACCAGATGTATCTGCGCATGACCGAGATGTACAGCCATGTGCTTCAAGCTCGGGAGCTGGCAGCGGCCAAAGAACGGATGGAATTCGTCAACCGCGAGCTGCTGCTGGAAAAAGAGAAGGTACAGCAATATTTGGACGTTGTAGAAGTGCTGATCGTCGTGCTTGATTCGCAGGGCCGGATCAATATGCTCAACGACCGGGGATGCAGCCTGCTCGGCTATGAGGAAGCGGAGCTGATCGGTAAGCATTGGTATGAGAATTTCGTCGTGGGCGGGCTCCAAAGCGAATGCTGCCGCACCTTTTTGGCGGTGATGGGAGGCATGCCGCTTGGCGGCCATGAGAAATCGGCGAACCAGATTGTGACCCGTACCGGGGACATTCGCAGTATCGATTGGAGCAATACGCTCTTGGTTAACGCAGAGGGTGTGGTTACGGGAGCGATCTGCACCGGAATCGATGTGACCGAACAGAAGCAGGCGGAGCAAGCCCTTTACCACTACAAGGCGCATCTGGAGGAGCTGGTGGAGCAGCGCACGATTCAGCTGGAGACCAACAATGCCCTGCTAGCGGAGGCGAAGGAAGCGGCGGAAGCGGCCAACCGTGCGAAGAGCGAGTTTTTGGCCAATATGAGTCACGAAATTCGCACGCCTATGAATGCGGTCATCGGGTTGAATTATTTGCTGCAGCAAACAGAGCTGAATCCGCAGCAAAGGGAATACGTAGACAAGACGATTTCTTCCGCCAAAAGCTTAATGACCATCATCAACGACATTCTCGACTTCTCCAAAATCGAGGCCAACAAAATCGTCATGGAGCAAATCGACTTTGACTTGTATGAGGTGCTCGACAACATCTCCAATATGATTGGGTTCAAAGCGTACGATAAAGGACTTAAGCTGCATTTCTCCATTCAACCGGACGTGCCGCAAATGCTGAAGGGCGATCCGTTTCGCTTGAATCAGGTGCTGCTCAACTTATCGAACAATGCGGTGAAATTTACGCAGGAGGGCATGGTGTCCATCGCCGTCGAGGTGGTCTCCAAGAACGAGCAGGGTGTGCTGCTGCGCTTTGAAGTGAGGGATACGGGAATCGGAATGTCGCCGGAGCAGCATAAGCTGCTGTTTCGCGGCTTCTCCCAAGCGGATATGTCGACGACGCGCAAGTACGGCGGGACGGGTCTGGGACTGGTCATTAGCAAAAAACTGGTGCGGCTGATGGGCGGATCGATTCAAGCGGAAAGCACCGAAGGCGAGGGCAGCTGCTTCTCCTTCACCGCGTCGTTTGGCTACACGTACAGCATCCTGACCAGCGTCCACAAGCCGTCTTCAGCCAAGTTTCTGCGCGTGCTGCTCGTCTGCGACAATGACGAAATGCAGCAGGTGCTCAAGGGGCAGCTGGAGCAGCTGCAGTTCATCGTCAGCGTGGCCGATTCCGGCCTCAGAGCCATCGAGCAGTTGACCCGGTACGGCCGGTATGATCTGATTCTGCTCGATTGGAAGCTGCAAGCGGCCGATGCGATCGGCCTGGCCGAGCAGATCCGCTCGGAGTTCGGTGCGGCGATCTCGCAGGCGATGGTGCTGATCAGCGCCTATCATGAGCCCGAGCTGCAAGCGCAAACGCAGTCTCATGGCATCGAGCATGTGCTGCACTACCCGATCAGCCAGTCGCAGCTGTACGACAAAGTGGTGGACCTGCTGCATACGCCGGCGTCCTCCGGCGTGAGCGGCGGACAAGATCGCGAGCAGCTGGATAAGTTCGCGATGCTCCACGATGCGTCCATCCTGCTGGTTGAGGATAACGAGATCAATCAGCTGGTGGCCAAGGAGCTGCTGAAGGAGGCGGCGATGCATGTCGATGTGGCGGACAATGGCATGGAGGCGGTGGAATGCGTTGAGCGTCGGCCGTATGACGCCATTTTGATGGATTTGCAGATGCCGCATATGGACGGGTACGAGGCGACAAGAATCATTCGAACGCTCCCCTACGGAAAAGAGATTCCGATCATCGCCATGACGGCCGACGCGATGAAGGGAGTGGAGGAGCAGGTGCTGGCTGCGGGGATGAATGCTTATATAACGAAGCCGTTTGACCCCATCCAATTATTGAGCGTCCTGCAGCGCTTAATTCAGACCTCGTCCTCCCTCACCGCAGCTCCGAGCGAGCCGTCGGCCGAGCAGCCCGAACAGCCGGAAGTTTCGGAGCCGGCGCTGCAGGTGGAGGACGCGGTTCGGCGCATTGGCGGCAATCTGAAGCTGTACGAGCAAATTTTAAACACCTTCGAGAAGCTGCATTCCGAAATCGTAAGCGAGGTGCGGGAGGCGCTATTCTGCGGCGACCTGGACCAAGCGGTGAGGCTGGCGCACACGCTCAAAGGCGTCGCAGCGAATATCGGAGCGTATCGGCTCTCGGAGACGGCGGAAGAGCTGCAGTACGCGATACAAAACGATCATCAGCAGCTGGAGCCGTTATTGATCGAGACGGATCAGAAGCTGCGGGCCGTCCTTCGGGAGATCAACCAATTTCAAATGAAGGGGCAGCCCTGCAGCCCGGTCTAAGAGGTGTAGTAGGAATGTCCTCGTCCAAACGCCGTAGCTGTCATTGGTACGCCGTGATCGGCTAGAACCGGTTCCGGGATCCGAGATTACGCGCGCCAGCGATTACCGCAAAGCCTAAAACATACAAGAGCCCAAGGGGTCACGGATACCGTGCCGCTTGGGCTCTTTGTATGTTATTTTCGCGGGCCGGGCGCTTTTTTCGCTTTGTTGCAGGTCAAGTTATAGACCTTGCCGTACGCCTTGGCGTAGCGGACCATGCGCCGGAGCATCGAGCGGTCATCCAGCTTGGTGAACGGGCAAGGATCGGGGCTCGTATTGACCTCCAGAATCCACGGCTTAAAACGGCGATCGATGGCGATGTCGAGTCCGAGCTCATTCATCGCCGGGAAAGCTTGGCCGAACTGTCTGGCGGTCAGCCTCCCTAAACGGGTCATGTGGTGCATCAGCGTACTAGCCTTGCGTTTCCCGGCCAACGACCGGAGCAGCCGCTGGGCGGGATAGATCGTTCCGCCTTGGCTCCCGTTCGTGACGACCTTGCCCGGATGAGCGACGCGGGCCGCCGTCCCGGTCCATTCCCACTGCCGATTCGGATTTTTTTGCATCACCACGCGAAAGTCAAAGGGGCGCCCCTGATACTTCAGCACATGAATGCCCTTTTGCACCAGATAGCGCTTGCGCCGAATGCTCGGTTCGACGGAGCGGTACATCCGCGTGAAGGAGCGGAAGGCACGGGTACGCAGACCGCTTTTGTAACGGTACGTCCGCCCCTTTTTCTCCACCCTCATGACCCCGATTCCCAGCGAGCCGGTGACCGGCTTAATATAGACCATGCCATAGCGATTCAGCATGCTCCTGAAGCTCCCGCGAGTCAGCCTGAGCGTAGATGGTACGTAGTCCGAAAGCTGCCGATCGCGCAGCAGCACGACGTGTTTTTTCAGCTTGCTTGAGATACGTTTACATCGTTTACAATCACACCCCAATGCGCGTCCCCCCTGTCATCAGTTGCAAGATCCCTGCTATAACCTACGAATTTTCCCCCGACTAGGTGAATACTCCATGCAAATCTTGGCGGATGACATATTTTGTTATTAAAACGAGATTGGCAGCGGACGGCGAACGACTCATGGCATGGACCGGGTAGCCAACGGGAGGGATACCGGTGTCGGAATCAGAGGTGCTTCAGCTTAAAGTGCGGCAGATGGAGGAGCATTTCCCTTGGTATTCGGAATGGCGAGCGAGCCAAGCAGCGGGCAGCGGAAATGGGGATGAGAGGACAGGCGGCGCTTTGGAGAGCTTCCCGCTCATCACGGCCGGGGTGCTGGAGACATTTTACTACACCGCGGTGCCGCCCTTCGAGCATCGGCCGGAGCTGTACCGCTACCAGACGTCCGGAACAAGCTCGGGCCGGCGAAAAACGATCTATTACTCGGAGAAAGACGAAGCGAGGTACCTGCAGGTGAAGACCAGGGTGTTCGCCGAGCTGGTGAAGCGCTCCGGAGCGAGCACCGCCTTGGCGGACATGGGCACCGGCCATGCCGCAGCCACGTCGCTGGCCGTATTCCGGCAGCTAGGGCTGAAGGCGGAAGCGGTCTCGTTCCAGCTGCCGATCGAGCATCATTTGGAGCGGCTGGCGGAGTGCAGGCCGCACCTGCTTTACACGATGCCGTCGATCCTGGACCGCATCCTGCTTGCGTCGCCCGACCCGGCGGGGTACGGCATTCGCGACGTCATCCTGGTCGGCGAAATCGCTTCCCCGGCGTGGAGGCAGCGAGCGGCCGAGCGGCTTGGCATCGGTGCGGAGCATATCACCGATACGTACGGCTCGATCGAGATCGGCACGATCGCCTATTATTCGCATGCGCACGGCAGGTACTTGCTGGCGGACGGGGTACTCGCCGAGGGCGTGGCGGCGGAGGCGCTGGAGGAAGGCATCGAACCGCTGGCGGAGGACGAGCGGGTACTGGTGCTGACGTCGCTGGTACGGGATTTGTTCCCCTCGCTGCGCTTTGTGACGTACGACGTCGTGCGCGATTTGCGGCCAATCGTGGTGGACGGCGTGCTGCGGCAAAGCTTCCAAAGCATCGTGAAGCGGATCGGTTCGGAGCTGAAGCATGGGGAGAAAATCAGTCTCTACGATATTGAAGACGTCGTCTTCCGTCATCTGAGCGAGGCGAGCGTGCGCGTGAAGGTGGCGGGCAACGCGCTGACGGTGTATGTCTACAGCCCCAAGCTGACGGATGCACTGCTTCAAGCGATCCAGCGGGACCTGACGGACCGGATCCCTGAGATCGGCGAAATGATTCGCGGCCGCATGCTGGGCGAGATTCGCTTGATTGGCGGCACGTTTGATGATTCGTCTCATCGGAGCACCGTAAAAAATAAAAAAATTTTTTATGAAACAAGGGGGCCGTCATCGCCATGAATCTTGAACGCGGGATCTTTGGGGCTATCGGCCAGACTCCGCTGGTTCGGCTGGAGCGCTTGTTCGGGCAGGACGACTTTGCGGTTTACGGCAAGCTGGAGGGGATGAATCCGGGGGGCAGCGCCAAAGACAGGCCGGCCTTGGTCATGCTGCGCGAGGCGATTCGCAGGGGCGAGGTCACGAGTGGCTCGGTCGTCATCGAATCCAGCTCGGGCAACCTCGCGATCAGCTTGGCGCAAATCTGCTGCTACTTGGGGATTCGCTTCATCTGCGTCGTGGACCCGCGAACGACCGAGCAGCACAAGCAAATCATCCGCAGCTATCATGCGGAGATTGACCTGGTGAGCGAGCCGGACCCGGCGACAGGAGAGTTTCTACCGGCGCGCATCCGGCGGGTCGGCGAGCTGCTGCGGACGATTCCGAACAGCTACTGGACGAATCAATATGCCAACCCGGACAACTACATGGCGCATGCCCAGACGACGATGCGGGAGATTGCCGAGGCGCTGGGCCGGGTCGATTACTTATTCTGCGGCGTCAGCACCACCGGGACGATCCGGGGCTGCCGGGAATATATCCGCAGCCGTGGGTGGGCTACGACCGTGGTGGCGGTGGATGCAGCGGGCAGTGTCATTTTTGGCGGGGAGAAGGGGCCGAGGAAGTTCCCCGGTCTGGGAGCGGGCATCGTGCCCGGCTTATACCACCCGGATGTGGCCGATCGGATTGTGTATGTGTCCGACCGGGACTGCGTGCAGGGCTGCCGCGATCTGGTCCGCTGCGAGTCGATCCTGGCGGGAGCCTCCTCCGGCGGCGTCCTAGCGGCAATTGAGAAGCTCCGTCCCGAGATCGCGAAGGGGGCGGTCTGCGTTGCCATTTTGCCTGACCGGGGGGAGCGCTATATGAATACGGTGTACAACGATGAGTGGGTGAAGGCCCAGCTGGGCTTCCTTCCCACGGCACGTAGTGGAGGAGGCAGTGAAGCATGATGTACCTTAATGACGGCCATATTCGGAAGCTCGGCATCGACTGGCCTACGCTGGTCGGCATCATTGAGTCGGCGGTGGCCACCGTAGACCGGGGAGATTATGCCCAGCCGATCAAGCCTTACCTGCGGTTCCGCGAGCCGGTTAACCGGATCATTGCCATGCCGGCCTTCGTCGGCGGAGAGGTGGACTTGTGCGGCATCAAGTGGATTGCCAGCTATCCGCGCAATTGGCGGAAGGGGCTGCCGAGGGCGCATAACACCATCGTGCTGAATGAGACGGACACGGGCCGGCCGCTCGCGTACCTTCACAGCAATCTGCTGAACGGCCTGCGGACGGCCGCCGTCAGCGGGGTGCTGGTGCGCGCCTATCTAGCCCGCCGGCCAGAGGTGCCGCTGCGCATCGGCATAATCGGCTGGGGGCCGATCGGCCGGCTGCACCTGGAGATGCTCGCGGCCCTAGTCGGCGAGCGAATCGAACGGATCTCCTTGTACGACATCAAGGGGATCGATCCCGAGACTGTACCGCAGCCCTTGCGCGCGATCACAACGATAAGGCAAGATTGGCGTACGGTGTACCGCGAATCGAATATTTTCGCCACCTGTACGGTGTCGGAAGCGCGGTATATCGACGAGGCGCCGGCATCGGGCACCCTGCTGCTGAACGTCTCACTGCGGGATTATAAGCCCGGCAGCGTCAAGGGCATCCGGGCCATCATCGTCGACGATTGGCAGGAGGTATGCCGGGAGGGAACGGATATCGAAGAACTGCATCTTCAGCGCGGCTTACTCGCGGAGAATACGCGCACGATCGCCGATGTGCTGCTCCGAAATGCATTAGCCGATTATGAGGCGAGCGAGCCGGTGTTTTTCAGCCCGATGGGGCTGGCCGTCTTCGATATCAGCGTAGCCGCCTATTATTGGAGAGAAGCGGTGCGCGCGGGCATCGGGGTCCCTTTGCCATCGGAATAAGGCTCGTGAAGCCGGGTTCTGCCATGGGGCGGTCCGGCTTTTTTGCTGCTCACAATTTCAACAAAGTATAGCGGGATGAACGATGCTTTTTCTCGAATTTTTCCGATTTGTTAGCAAATTATTAGGCTGCGTGATATCAAAATCTAACAGATTTAAGAACAAATATCTAATATCTATACGATATGATAGTCCTGATTAATCGACCATTTTTCCAATAATCTACTATTCGAAGTGCGGTGATAATAATTGACATTAAGTGAATTTTACCGGGACCAGATTATGCTCTTGTTCCAGGAGTTCGAGCGCGAATGGGAGGCGACGGTGCTGTATGAATTCGGATATCAATGGAATCGACGGGTAAACAGCTATCAGGAGTCGTTTCGCATCGTTGAAATCGGAGAGTCGTACCCCTACCTGATGTATACCATGACGCTCTCGGAGGACTTTAAGAAAACAAACATCTTCGATGTGGCGAAGCAGTACAACAGCCGATATGAAATGTCAATTTCGCTCTATCGGGAGAAGCTGCTGCTGTCGATCGGCGTCTCGTGCAATAACTTGAATGAGAGTGTCGGGGGCTTTTTGTTCCGGGCTCGCGGGGATCTGCTGGATATCATTGATTTTACGGTGTACAGCTGAGCGCAGCTGAAGGCTGCGGTTGAAGTTTAGACGGGAGAAAGAGGGCGATTTCCATACGCATTATTCATATCAGTGAGTATGATGAGCGGCTCATGACGCTGGCCCAGCCGGTGTACGACAGCAGGGGACGAGTGCTGCTGACCGAGGGTCGAACGATTCACCCGACGATCGTGAGCCGGCTGAACGCGATGGGGATCCACATGCTTATCGTAGAAGACGAAGTATCCTCCGGCATTACGCTTAATGATTTGCTGGACATGCCGTCCTGGATGGATTTGGTGCAAGGGCTGCAAAGCTGCTACCGGCAGGCCAAAGACAAGAACACCATCGTGCCCAAGCAGGTGTTCGACTTGGCCGGCAAGCTGCTAAGCGAGCTTCAGCATCGGCCGGTGCTGCTGCCGGTGCCTGTTGCCTCTGCCACAGAGGAGCTCGCGCCATCCGCCCATGCCGTCAATGTTACCATCTGGTCGCTGCTCGTCGGGCGCATGCGGGGCTATACGGCATTGCAGCTTCGGGATCTTGCGGTCGGCTGTTTGCTCCACGATATCGGCAAAGCGCTGGCAACGAGCGATTCGGAGCACCCCGAAGCAGGCTTTCAGCTGATCAAGAAGCATCGGGAATTTAACCTCATGTCGGCGCATATCGCGTTTCAGCATCATGAAGCGGTAGACGGCTCCGGCTTCCCGAGGGGGATTCAAGGTGCGGCCTATCTGGAGATGGCGCAAATCTGCTCCATCGCCAATCAGTTCGAGAATAAGCTCAGCGAGATGACGATCCCGCCGCATGAAGTGCTGGAATGGCTCATGTCGCTGTCGGGCTCGCGGTATGTCCACGAGGTCGTACAAGCGTTCAGCGTAGCTGTACCCGCTTATATGCCTGGGACGCGGATCAGGATGCAGGACGGGCGTTCAGCCGTTGTGATGAGCATCACTACCCACATGCAGCGTCCCGTCATCCGATATGAGGATACGCAAGAAGTGTTGTCTCTGGCCGAGCATAACTCGGTTATGATTTCTGGCATTTATTAACGGTCGATAAGAAGAACCAAAGGAGAGGTCCATGTTGGGAACGATGGTACAGTGGTTTCAAAGGGTTACATTTCGAAAATTAGCTACCCGCCTCATGATAAGGACGTTAGTGATCTCGCTCGTGATCGTAGTCTCGATGTCGCTTGCATTGTTTATTCCGAACTCCGCACTGTTTCATCAACAGATTGATAAAGAGTTGGCGCTAAAGACGGAAACGATTGTTTCAAAGATGGACGAGGAGCTGCAGAAAAAGCTGGCGAAGCTGGAAACCGCTGCTAATTTGGGGCAGAATTACGGAGCGGATGAAGAGAAGCATAAGGAGCTGGCCATCGCTTTTGCAAAAGCCAATTCCGAATTCAGCGGCATGGCGTTCTCACTGGATTTGATCGGGAAGAATGCATTCTCCAGCGCATCCAGCGCAAGAATTGATATCTCCACCCGGCCTTACCTGAAGCTGATTGCAGAGGGCAAATCCGCGATTGGCGATCCGAATCCGTCGCCGTCGGATCCGTCGAAGCTGATCATTTCGCTGGCAGCCCCTTTGATGAAGGACGGTAAGCCGTTCGGCTTCTACGCGGCGGGCTACGAGATCAGTGCCGCAACCAAAAGTGTCAGCACAGCCAAAATCGGCCAATCGGGCTACGCCATCCTGCTGGACAGCAAGGGGATGATTGTCAGCCATCCGGATACTTCCTTAGTTATGAAGAAAACCATATACGATCTTGGGATTCCCGAAGTCATCCGTGCGTTCGAATCCGCTAAAAAAGGCGAAAGCTCAAGCTATTCCTACATATATCAAGGTGTAAAGAAAATCGGCTATGCCAGCACAACGAAAAACGGGTTTGTCATTCAAATGTCCGTACCGGAGGCGGAAATCCTAGAACCGATTACCAAGATGCAACAAACCACGCTGATTACGGCATTGATCGTCATCCTTGTGTCGCTCGCGGTGACTTATGTGTTTGCCAGAAGCATTGCACGCCCGATCGTATACATCACGGACGTAGTCAAGGAACTGTCCGACGGCGACTTCCGGCCTCGGCTGCAGGTTCAATCCAAAGATGAGCTTGGCGCGCTGGCCCGGCATATGAACGAAATGCTGGAGTCGTTAACCGCCACCATTGAGCAGGTGTCTGCCGCCTCGATCAGTGTGGCTTCGTCCTCGCAGCAAATTACGGCCAGCACGGATGAAGTGGCCAAGGGCAGCGTCGATCAGGCGGACCGTGCCCGAAGTATGGCGGACCTGTTCGAGAGCCTGGAGGGCTCGATTAAACAGGTCGCGCAGATCGCAGGGCAAGCCCAGGGATTGTCTCAAGAAGCGGTGCATATCGCCAAGGAAGGCACGAGCATCATCACGCTCTCCATTGACAAGATGGAGCAGGTGAATCGCCAAATGACCTCGCTGGAGAGCGATTCGAAGCAGATCGGCAATATCATTGAAGTGATCAACGACATCGCCGAGCAGACCAATCTGCTTGCGCTCAACGCGGCGATCGAAGCGGCACGGGCGGGAGAGCAAGGCCGCGGGTTTGCGGTCGTAGCCGACGAGGTGCGCAAGCTGGCGGAGCGAAGCGGGGAAGCGACCAAGCAGATCGCGGCGATCATAGGCGGCATGCAGGTGAGCACGACCAACTGCGTGCAGGCAGTCGGCGAAGGCGTGTCGCAGTTTGCGCAAACGCGGCAATCGTTTGACAGCATCGTGACGAAGGTCAACGAGACGTCGCAGAAGGTGGAGGAGATCGCTTCCTCCAGCGTGGAGCAAGCGTCCAAAGCGTCCGAGGTGCTGCATACGATCGAATCCGTCGCCTCCGTCAGCGAACAGGCGGCCGCAGCGGCGGAAGAGACGGCCGCGGCTACGCAAGAGCTGTCCAACCTCGCGGAGAGATTGAGCAGCTCGGTCGATCGTTTTAAGTATTAGGAATTTGCATTTCAAGTGTGCAAGGGAGAGGATAACCGATGGCTAAAATTTTAGTAGTGGATGATGCGGGCTTCATGCGGATGATGCTGAAGGACATTTTGCAAAAAGGCGGACACGAAGTCATTGGAGAAGCGGAGAACGGTCGTGTGGCCGTTCAGAAATATCAGGAGCTGCGCCCAGATATCGTTACGATGGACATCACCATGCCCGAGATGGAAGGGGTAGAAGCGGTTAAGGCGATCAAGAAGCAGGATTCCTCGGCCAAGATCGTCATGTGCTCCGCGATGGGGCAGCAGGCGATGGTTGTCCAAGCGATTCAGGCGGGGGCGCGCGACTTTGTTGTCAAGCCGTTCCAAGGCGATCGTGTGCTCGAGGCGGTCAACAAAGCGCTGAAGTAATTTTTTTGGAGATGCAGGTATAGACCTCTTCATTCCCGGACATGCTATATTTCGACGGTGAAAAGAGAGGTGTCGTTCCGTTGAACCAAACAACGAATACTCCAAATAGGTTGTTTTTGAATCTCTAATGAAGTGAGGGGTTGTGCCGCAGAAACGTTAATGTAGTATCCGTACTGCATAGTGTATCTTAGGTAAGAACCGAGCTTTAAGATTCATGGTAATAGCCGAAAATCAATTCACCGTCAGGAAAGAACCCCGCAAGGGGTTCTTTTTCTTTTCGTTAGATAAAAAAAGGGGGTGCCCGATGGCTTGCGTTATCCATCGAAGCACCCCTTGGCTATGCGCTACGTTATATAAGTTTATGTAGACTTAAGCGCCGATGCTGTTGTTCTGTTCTTTCTTGGCCGAGGAGGAAGCCAGCGCGCGGAACAAATTGACGGTGAACAGCAGCACCCCGATCACCAGCAGCAGCGAGCTCACGATGACCAAAGGCAGAAGTGTTTTTTCATCGTTCGTCAGGAGCATGACCGCAAGACCGCCTTGCATTAAAGGCAGGCAGATGTTGTGCAGCCAGAAGTGCGTCTTGGCGAGCTTCGTGTCCGCCGCTTGCGGGTAGAAGTGGTAGATGAGGCCGAACAGCGCCATGGACACCCAGCCTAGCAGGTTGAAGTGCGCGTGGACTGAGGCCAAGCGGAAGTCCTGCACAATACCCATCGTAATCCCGATGATGACCCCGATACAGAAGTAGACCGCTGCAATTCTCAAAAAGTTTTTGGCCATTGCTACTAATCCCCCCGAATACTGGATTTTCCATCAGTTATAACTATGATGCGGTGTATACCCCTTTGCAACCGATTCGCAGGTTAAATATTGATTAATTTTTTTGGCTGCTGGCATGGATAGCGATGTGCGGATAAGCAAATCCCCAATCAGCGGGAGCAGCTCCGGCATAAAGTAGAGTAGAATGATGAACTCTGCAAAAAGAGGTGGCATCTTGCATATCCTGATGATTGCGCCGGAGCAAATCCCTGTTCCGGGTGGAGGCTCTGTTGAAATTTGTATGCTAGCGATCGCCAAACGGCTTGCCCGGCGGCATCGGGTTACGATTGTTAGCCGTGTGTCCGGCCGGCTCCCCCGCAAGAGCCGGTTTGGCAATTTAACGATTGTCCGGGTAGGAACGGGCAGCCATAAAACCTATATCGCCTCGGTTCTCTCTTATATTCGCGGCAGGCATTACGATGCTATACAAGTCGATAACCGACCGTACTATATGGCGAAGGTCAAGCGGCTGTTTCCGCATACACCCGTTTCGTTGTTCTTGCATTCCTTAACCTTTGTCCCCCGATCGAGATCGATCGCGTCAAGCCTGAAAAGCGCCAATCTGATCATCGCCAACAGCTCTTCTTTGAAAAGCAACCTGAGAGGGATGTTCCCAGGTGTTGCACACAAAATCCGCATGGTGCATCTTGGGGTTGACGCTTCCCGATTCAAGCCGGCTTCTGGGAGCTATCGTGCGGCTGGCAAACGCAGGTATGGGCTGGGGAAGTCGTTCACGGTCCTGTTCGCAGGCCGGGTCATTCCCCGCAAAGGCGTGCCAGTGCTGATCCGGGCGGTCAGCAAGGTACGACGGCACATTCCCGGGGCGAAGCTGGTTGTCGCCGGCAGCGCGAAGCCGGGCTATCTCGGCCAGTTGAGGGCACAAGCGCGTAGATACGGTGTGCCGATGAAATACGTGGGCCGAATTCCGCATAGCCGGATTCATCGGCTGTACCGTATGGCCGACTGCTTCGTCTGCCCATCGCAGAAGCACGAGGCGTTCGGACTCGTCAACGTGGAGGCGATGGCATCGGGGGTACCGGTCGTAGCCTCGAACATCGGCGGCATTCGGGAGATCGTCCGGCATGCGCGTAACGGCTATCTGGTGAACCAGTACCGAAGCTCCGATACCTTCGCCCATTACATTGTGAAGATCGCCAGAAGCCGAGCGTTGGCCAAACGGCTGGGAGCCGAAGGCCGAAGGACAGTGCTGCGCAGGTTCAGCTGGAGCAGCACCGCGGCCAGACTGGTCAGCCTTTATCGCCGCAGATAAGGTGAGGGGCCAACCCCGACTCCTTTCGCATATAGCCGATTACCGTGTTCGTGCGGTGATCGGCTTTTTTCGCGCATATTTTTTCGCCTGCCACTTTATACTAAAACAGACAAGATCAGACACCATTCGTGGACGGGGGAATAATTATGCGCAAAAGCAGCAACATCATGGCAGCCGTCCTGATCAGCCTTGCACTTGTGATCAGCGGCTGCGCCAAAAATCAAGAGGCTCCGCCGAACAATGCGGCGTCGCCGGCGCCGAGCGGCAGCACACAGCCGAAGGATGGAGGAAGCTTAGTCATGGGTGTTAGTGACGATCCGAGGGCGATGAATCCGCTGTATGCCGGGGACCGCGTTACACTTACGATTGACCAGTCCCTGTACGCACCCTTTTTCCAGATCAATGACGGGAAGAAGACCTTTTATCTGGCGGAGAGCTTAACGCCTTCGGCGGATTTCTTGAAATATACGCTGAAGCTGAAGCCTAACCTCACCTGGCATGACGGCCAGAAGCTGACCGCAGACGACGTCGTGTTCACGATCGAGTCGATTGTCGACGAGAAGCAGCACAGCTTCTTGCGCAGCATGTTCGTGCTAGGCGGGAAGCCGGTGACGGTGAAGAAGGTCGACGATCTGACGGTCGATTTCACGCTGCCGCAGGTGACGGCTGCTTTTGAAGGGGCGCTGGTGCAGGTGTCTCCGATTCCGAAGCATATTTTCCAAGGGGAAGCGGATCTCGAGAAGAGCGATAAGAACAACAAGCCGGTCGGCTCCGGTCCGTTCAAGTTCAAGGAGTACAAGTCGGGCGAATACGTGACTTTGGATCGTTTTGACGGCTACTTCGGCGGCAAGCCGCATTTGGATTCGGTTACCTACCGCATTGCCAAGGACACGAATGCAGCGAACCTGGCTCTGCAGAACGGCGAGATCAACCTGAAGCTGATCGACCCGCAGGACGTCAAGAAGATTACCGATACGCAAAAATTCACCACCATCGCTTATAACGAAGGCCGTTTGGCGTATATGGTGTTCAACCTGAACATCGATGTGATGAAGAAGAAGGAAGTCAGACAAGCCATCGCCTACGCGCTGGATAAGAAGGAATTGATCACCGCATCGTATACTTCGCTGGATTATGCTGAGCCGGCTCCGTCCATTTTTACACCGGACACGCTGTACCAGGCCAAGGACGTCAACGCGTATAACACGGACGTGAATAAAGCAAAGGATCTGCTCAAAACGGCCGGAGTGGACAAGCTGAAGCTGCGTCTGGCGCACGTGAACTCGAACAAGCAGCAAACGAGCCAAGCGCTGTACATTCAACAGAAGCTAAAGGATGTCGGCATCGAGGTGGAGATTCAAGCGCTGGATCCGGCAGCCTACTCCAATAAAACGCTGAACAAGAAAAACACCGACTTCGATCTTTCGCTCGGCGGGTACATCATGGGCTTCGAGCCGGACGCTTACAAGTCGCTCTATATGAGCAATGAAGCGTACAATTATTCCCACTATTCGAATAAGGATTTTGACGCGCTGTGGGATCAAGCGGCTGTGGAAATGGACAAGACGAAGCGCGGAGACCTGTATAAAAAGATTCAACAAACGGTAGCCGACGAAATGACGGTTTATCCGATCGCTTACACCAAATCGATTATCGCTATCGATAAGAAGTATGCTGGACTGCAGGAAGCCGTTACGAAGCCGGTAGTCATGTTCGAGGATTTGTCCAAGCTGTATGTAAAATAAAACCTTCCGAAAATAAGCTGACGCGTTTCAGCTTATTTTCGTTACTGTCCGCTAAGCTGCTAGAGGGGAGCAAAGGAAAGCATGGTTCGTGTCATCGGGAGAAGGCTGCTCCAATCCGTACCGATGCTGCTGTTTATATCGGTTGTTTGTTTTGCTTTGATCAAATTCGCTCCCGGGGACCCGGTGCAGGCGTTCGTGACGCCGAATATGAATCCGGAGGATGTCGAGCGGATGCGGCACAGCTTGGGGCTGGACTTGCCCGGCTATGTGCAGTATTTGATATGGCTGAAAAACGTGGTCATCGGTAACTTCGGCTTTTCGCTCATCAATCACCGCCCGGTGCTGGCGCAAATCGTCGAGCGGATTCCAGCTACGGCCGGCCTCATGGGCTCCTCGATTGTTGTGGCGCTGCTGCTCGCCATCCCGCTGGGGATGCTGGCTGCGGCGAATCGCAACCGCTGGGTGGATAAGCTGCTCAACATGATCTCCTACATCGGCATCTCGATTCCGAGCTTCTGGTTTGCGATGCTGCTGATCTACATTTTTGCCATTGAGCTGCACTTGCTGCCGAGCATGGGGATGCGAACGATCGGCATGAGCTCGACCTGGGATATTTTGAAGCATGGGATTCTGCCTTGCATCGTGCTGAGCTTCTCGCACATTTCGATTTATATCCGTTATATTCGTTCCAACACAATCGGCCAGCTCAAAGAAGATTATGTGCAAATTCAGTACGCCTTCGGGTCGACGAAGCGGCAGATTTTATTCCGTCATGTGCTGAAAAACGTGCTGCTGCCGATCATTACGCTGCTCGGGCTGTCGCTGCCGGACCTAATCGCCGGGGCGATCATTACCGAGACGGTATTCTCATGGCCGGGCATGGGCTCGCTGGGCATTACGGCGGTGTTCGGATTCGATTATCCCATCATTATGGGTATTACACTCTTCAGCTCGCTGCTGCTGATTGTTGGCAACCTGCTGGCCGATGTGCTGTACAGCGTAGTGGATCCCCGGATTAAGGTGGCGAAGTGACGATATGAACAAAAGCAGATGGCGCAATTTGAAACACGAGCTGCTGGACAATAAATTCGGGCTGGCGGCCTTGGCGATCTTATTCGTTTTTGTGGTGGCGGCGGTGCTGGCCTTCTTGGCACCCCATGATCCAAACCAAATTATCGTGCAGGATCGTCTTAAGCCGCCGAGTGGGTCGCATTACTTCGGGACGGACGATTACGGCCGCGATTACTTTTCCCGGGCGTTGTACGGCGGACGCATCTCGCTGGCGGTGGGCTTTTTGGCGATGATTATCGCGACCGGCTTCGGGACGGCGGTCGGCGCGATCAGCGGGTATTTTGGCGGGAAGGTAGACAGCTTGATCATGCGGGTGGTCGATATTCTGATGTCGGTCCCTCCGTTCCTGGTGATGCTGATTCTTAGTGTCTATTTAAAGCCCGGCATTCAAAATGTCATCATTATCATCGGACTTTTAACGTGGATGAATATTGCTCGAATCGTGCGGGCGGAGACGCTGTCGGTAAAGGAACGGGAATATGTGCTGTATGCCAAGGTTTCCGGGCAGAGCACCTTCCGCATGATTACGATGCATGTCATTCCCAGCGTACTGTCCACGATCATTGTGGCGGCGACGATCAACATCGCTTCGGCGATCCTGATGGAATCCTCGCTCAGCTTCTTGGGTCTGGGCATTCAGCAGCCTAATTCGTCCTGGGGGAGCATGCTGAACAACGCGCAGGGCTATATCAGTGAGGCGCCTTACTTGGCGCTGTTTCCGGGGTTGTTCATTTTATTGACCGTGCTGAGCTTTAATGTGCTGGGGGACATTTTCCGCGTCGCGTTCGAGCCGAAGGTCAACCAGCGATAGAGGAACCGGGGTGAAGTGAGATGCAGCAGGAACCATTATTACGGGTGGACGATTTGAAAACGTCCTTCTACACACGCGACGGCGAAGTGCAGTCGGTGCGCGGCGTCAGTTTTGTGGTGGGGCAGGGGGAGGTGCTCGGCATCGTCGGCGAGTCGGGCAGCGGCAAAAGCGTGACGGCCAAATCGATCATGTCGCTGATCCAGCCGCCAGGTAAGATCAAGTCCGGGGAAATCCGGTTTCAAGGGCGGGATTTGTTGAAGCTGTCGGCCAACGAGTTTCGGGCGCTGCGGGGGAATCGGCTGGCGATGATTTTTCAGGACCCGATGACGTCGCTCAATCCGGTGCTGACGATTGGGCAGCAGATGACGGAGGTGCTCATCCGGCACCGGAGGCTTGGCAAGGGCGAGGCGCGGGCCCGGGCGATCGATATGCTGGCGCTCGTCGGGATCCCTTCCCCGGCGCAGCGGCTGGATCAGTATCCGCACGAATTCAGCGGGGGGATGCGCCAGCGGGTGATGATCGCCATGGCGCTGTCCTGTGAGCCGGAGCTGCTCATTGCCGACGAGCCGACGACGGCGCTGGATGCGACGATTCAGGCGCAAATTTTGGATTTGATGAAGGAGCTTAAGGAGAAGACTTCGACGGCTATTTTGCTGATCACTCATGATATGGGCGTGGTCGCGCAGGTGTGCTCACATGTAATCGTCATGTACGGCGGCCTCATTATGGAGGAAGGCACGGTGGAGGACATTTTTTACCGCGCCCAGCATCCGTACACGCAGGGGCTGCTCCGCTCGATTCCGAAGCCAGGTGCCGGCCATAAGGAGCGGCTGGTTCCGATTGAGGGGACGACGCCGAGCTTGCTGGACCCGCCGAAGGGCTGTCCGTTTCACGATCGGTGTCCGCATGCGATGGATATTTGCCTGGAGCGTCCGCCGTACTTCGAGCTGGGTGAGCGTCACCGGTCCATGTGCTGGTTGAACGATCCGAAAGTGAAAGCGGAGAGAACGTTGACAACTGACATCATGGAACCGATGTAACAGTTGCAATAGGGGGAGTGACGGATGAGCAAACGTGAGGTGCTGGTGGATGTGCGCCAGTTGAAAAAATATTTTTCGATGAATACCGGCTGGTTCGGCAGGGGCGGGAAGGTGCTGAAGGCGGTAGATAACATCAGCTTTCAGATACATCGGGGGGAGACCTTCGGTCTGGTGGGCGAATCGGGGAGCGGCAAATCGACGACGGGACGCAGCATCGTGCGGCTGTATGATGTTACGTCGGGCAGCGTGTACTTTGATGGGCAGGATTTGGCGCCGATGAAGGAGCGGGAGCTGAAGCCGTACCGCAAGCGGATGCAGACGATTTTTCAGGATCCGTATTCCTCCCTCAATCCGGGGATGACCGTGTTCGAGCTGATCAGCGAGCCGATGAACATTCACGGAAGCCTGCCCGAGAGGGAGCGCAGGGAGCGGATTGGCGAGCTGCTCGAGAAGGTGGGGCTCAAGAGAGAGCACCTGACGCGCTACCCGCATGAATTCAGCGGCGGCCAGCGGCAGCGGATCAGCATTGCCCGGGCGCTGTCGGTGAAGCCGGAGTTCATCGTCTGCGACGAGCCGATCTCCGCGCTGGATGTGTCCGTGCAGGCTCAGGTCGTGAATATGCTGGAGGATTTGCAGCAGGAGCTGGGGCTGACGTATTTGTTTATCGCCCATGACTTGTCCATGGTGAGGCATATTTCCGACCGGATCGGCGTGATGTATCTCGGCAAGCTCGTGGAGATCGCGGACAGCGAGGAGCTGTACGAGCATCCGGCGCATCCGTATTCGAAGGCGCTGCTGTCTTCGATTCTGATCCCCGATCCGAAGGCGGCGACGCAGCGCATTCGGCTCGAAGGGGATCTGCCGAGCGCGACGGCGGACATTAACGGCTGTCGCTTCCGTACTCGCTGTCCGCATGCGATGGAGCGCTGCGCTGCGGAGGAGCCGGAGCTGCAGGAGATCAGCCCGGGACACTTTGTGGCTTGTCATTTGTACGATGAATAGGATAGGTCAGGCATACATCGAGAATGAGTACCTGTTTGGGAGGAGAGGCAGTATGGAGGATCAGGTGGTGAAGCTCTCACAGCGCGAGGCGCTGCTGATTGAGCTGCTCCGGGGCGAGGGGGTCGCGGACGATCAAATCTTGGCGAGTGCTCGCAGCGGCGAGATTGAGGCGTACCAGCAGCTGGGCGGCGGGCATTTTGATTTTAACGAGCTGGTCGAGTTCGCGAAAACGCACGGAGAGCTGCTGAAGCAGGCGATTCGCCAGGGCTACGAGATCAAGTTCAACACGATCAATGGGATCAAGCTGCTCGTAGGTTTTATGTTCGGTCAGGAGGCTGAACGTGAGGGCGAGCGTCTCGAAGGGCTCGCGCTGAGCCCGGAGGATCTGTCGCGGCTGCGGCGCGTGCTGTCCCGGTTTTGGGCGGTAACCGAGATGGGGCCGACAGAGGACGGGCGCATCTCGGTGCGAATTGAGCTGCCTGCCGGGAGTTAGGCGGGCAGGTGTGGAAGCCGGCGGTCCCTCGCTTGAGTCGAGGGGCTGCCTGTTTTTTTGTGGTGGTGGTGGGGCGGTGGCATCGGGGAGTCGTGGACAAATACGCCGAGATCCCGCCGTTGTCGCACGGCCATCGCATTGCCAAATAGCGGAACTAGATTCCGCTATTTGACCTCAAATCGGCTGATTTCACGATTTAGCGGAACTGTATTCCGTTATTCTCATGGTTTTTCTCCCCTTACGGGATTTCGACCCAAATAACGGAACGTAGTTCCGCTACGTCTGCCGGCGCCAGTAGCGTCAAGAAGTTTGTGTAAGCAGTCTTTGGTAAATACAAAGTAGAGTGTTCAAAGTCTAATTTTAGAATATTCAAACATGAGATGGTGACTTCCCTCAGAGGTCCTCCAAAGGCTTTATATGGAGGGGTGGGCATGATAGGCTAAGGTGCCTTGGCGATACGAGTTTACGAGGTATCGCCCCTTCGCAAGTCATCATGCCCACAGAGGCTCCATGTCAAGCCGGCTCAGAAGTTCCGTATCGCTTCAAAAACATCTGCTTCAACTTTTCCTTGGTTTCAGGGTCGCTGAACCCTCTGATCGAGCGGCAGCTCCACGTTTCGTTGTAATCCAGTGCTTCGAGATAAACAATCTTTTCTGCCGCTTCAATGTTAGGTAGGCTGTTCATGGGCCGCAGACGTTTTCGTAACTCCTTGTTGGTTCGTTCAATTGCATTTGATGTGTAAATGGCAGGTCGAATCAATGGAGGATACTTGTAGTACGTCAGTAGTGTAGGAAGCTGGTCTTCCCAAGATTTAAGCTCCTTGGGGTACCGTTTTCTCCACTTCTCTTTTACCGTATCGAATGCTGCCCTAGCTAAGTCTCCATCTAACGCGGTATAGACGGTTTTCAGGTCATCCAAAAACTCGGTTTTATCTTGTGCGCGAATTTTGGGCATGGTGCTACGGACTTTATGCACTACACAATGCTGTACATCCGCTTTGGAGTACACATCCCGAAAAGCATCCTCTAGCCCTGGAAGCCCGTCAAACACACCCAGCAATACTTCCTGTAGACCGCGGCGATACAAGTCTTGGAGGATCTCTCTCCAGCCGTTAGAGCTTTCTTGGCCGCCGATGTAAAAACCAAGAATCTCTCGGTGCCCTTGCTCGTTGATGCCCATCACCAGATAGATGACTTCGCTATCTACGGTGTTTCTTCTGAGTTTAATGTACAGTCCATCCAGGTAGAGTACCGAATAGCGTTTCTCGAGAGGG